>MSXQ01000032.1:1224-30686 GCA_002083645.1 Proteobacteria bacterium ST_bin13 | reverse complement strand
TGCAGGCGATCCGCCGAAGTCTTGGCACCGCACAGAAGCAGGCGCGGCCGCTGCGGTTCAAGGGGCCGGTGCGCAACGTCGAGCGCGACGCACCCCGCGGGCTCAATGTGCGGGCGCTGCTCGAAAGCTGCGCGCAGGATCTGCCGGGCCTGCGCGATCGCGCACTGCTGTCGGCCGGATACGATACCGGCTTACGCGCCTCCGAACTGGTCGCGATCGAGGTTGAGCATATCATCGAAGCGATAGATCCTGACGCGCGGCTGCTTAACATCGCGCGCAGCAAGAGTGATCAGGAGGGGGAGGGGGCCACTGCTTATCTCAGTCCCCGCACGGTTGGCGCGTTGGCGGCTTGGCTCAAGGCAGCTGGCATCGAGCATGGTCCGGTGTTCCGGCGGGTGAATGTGCGGCGTTACAAGGCGAAAGCGGCGGTGCGGGGCAGGCCAATCGACAGCATCTCGGCACGCGAAACATGGGACCTGGGCAAGACCCTGTCGAAGCCTGCCGTACCTGCGCGGGTTGAGTATGATGTGGGGGAGGGGGCGCTGCATCCCGCGTCGGTCGGTCCGATCTATCGCAAGATGATCCGGCGGGCATTCGACTGCGGTGCCTTGGCGGATCTGACAGCAGACGATCTGGCGCGGTTGCTCAAGGGGATCAGCGCGCATTCGACGCGGGTCGGCCTCAACCAGGACCTGTTCGCCATCGGCGAGGATCTCGCTGGCATCATGGATGCGCTGCGGTGGAAGTCGCCACGCATGCCGCTTGCCTACAACCGCAATTTGGCCGCAGAGCAGGGTGCTGCTGGACGCCTGATGGCCAAAATCGGTTGATGGCTTCCCATTGAGATTGGTACGATAAGCCAACCAGACGCGTCGGACGCTCGCAGCGCTTTATAATCGTCTTACATAGTTCTAGTCGAATCAACTAGAACCATGTAGGGAGCCTAGAATGGATCCACGCCGCAACCCCTTCGCCCCAGGTGCAGGCAGCCGCCCGCCCGAGCTTGCAGGTCGGGATGACGTCCTCGAAACGGTCGCCATCGCACTCGACCGTATTCGTAATGGTCGTCATGCCCAAAGCATGATCCTGCTGGGATTGCGGGGGGTGGGCAAGACGGTGCTGCTCAACGCCATGCGCCGGGCCGCAGAAGGCGAAGGCATCCTGAGCGTGCCCATCGAAGCGCCCGAAGGCCAGTCGTTGCCAGCCATGCTGGTTCCGGCGCTCCGCACCGCCATGCTCAAACTTGATCGGGGACAAGCGGCAATGACGCTCGCGAAACGCGGGTTGGGTGCCCTGGCGCGGTTCGTAAAGGCGTTCAAGCTGAGCTACGGTGAGCTGGAGGCGTCGCTCGATCTGGGTGAGATCGGGGTCGCGGACAATGGCGATCTCGACGCCGATCTCATCGACCTGATCGACTTGGCCGGGGCCGCCGCCGCTGAGCGCGATACCGCCCTCGTGCTGTTCATCGACGAGCTGCAATATGTGCCCGAGCGCGAACTGGCGGCGCTTATCACCGCACTGCACCGCGCCCGCCAGAACGACCGCCCAATCACCCTGGTGGCTGCTGGCTTGCCGCAACTGGCCGGGCAGATGGGCAAAGCCAAGTCCTATGCCGAACGATTATTTCTGTTCACCAGCATTGGTCCGCTCGGCATCGAAGCAGCCAGTTCGGCCATCATCCATCCGATCGAAGCGGAGGAATGCGCGATCGAGCCTGCTGCGGTCGCGCAAATCATCGCCGTCACCGAGGGCTATCCCTATTTTCTACAGGAATGGGGCAAGCAATGTTGGGATGCCGCCGACGCTTGCCCGATTACAGTAGCGGATGTCGATCTGGCTCACCCCACGGCCATCGCCGCACTTGATGACAGCTTCTTTCGTGTGCGGTTCGACCGCCTGACACCGTCCGAAAAGCGCTATCTGCGCGGCATGGCGGATCTGGGGGAGGGGCCCTTTGGATCGACCGCCATAGCCGAGCATATAGGTCGGAAGTCGTCGAGCTTTGGCCCCGTGCGTGCGTCACTGATTGCAAAGGGCATGATTTACACGCCGGGTTACGGCGAAACAGCGTTCACCGTGCCGATGTTCGGGGCGTTCATGCGGCGGGCGATGCCCACCGGGATGGATACTATCGATTCATAGCCGCCGGTCGGTCTCGAAACTTCGCCATTGGGATAGAATTTCTTGCCGACATGGCCGCAGAGCGGAAGGTCTGCATTTCGGTAATATGGGTGGAAAGCTGCCAATCCGCTTTCGCGCGGCTACGGGCGTAAATGACCGTTTTTTAAAGCAGTGGTGTAACGTAGGCGGCGGGAAAATCAGCATGGCCGCACTCAGGCATTGGGTCGCGTAGGCGAGCCATGATCCATAACCTGAGGCAAGGTCGGCATTCTGGTGGGACATGGCGCGGGCCGCGCTGTCGAGGTTGCGTCAATGTGGCGCTGACGCTTTCTTCATGTAAGCTGTAGTTTCATTGAAGTTGACAGGACCGGATAAGAACGCGCCGGGGCGGGGACGTAGAGTGATATTTAGTCATGCGGCTGCGGCTGCCACATGATCACGGGCGCTTCCGTGAATCATGATCTAGATGCCCTGCAGGCGCGTCTCGAGGGCCACTTCGTGACGCTCGCTAACGCGCGGAGGGGACGCTCCCTCCCGGTCTTCGCGTTCGAGCATGGGCTCGATGCGGCAGAACTTACCGAACTGCCCGACTGGCTCAAGGCCATCCTGAGGACGGGAGGCTACCGGCTGTCAAAGCACTGGCTAGTCTGGATCGTCTACGCGACCGAGCAGGGCTACGACTACGACGGCGACGAATACTGGCACACGTTTGAAAGGCGCATGCCGCAATGGGATCGCGGGTGGCGCCCGAGCCTGCGATCATGGTTCGGCAAGTTCCACAAGACCTACGGTGGGCTGTTGCCCGTCGGCCGTTGGGCGAACTTCTTCTCGATCATAGCGTGGCCGATCACCCATGCGCTATTGCCGAAGGACCTCCAGGGTCAGTTGGCCCGCGCTCTCTACAGCATAAGGTACCAGTTGGTCTCGCGCCTCGACCAGTCGCCCTCGGAAATCGGGCACTACGTGGCGCGTATGGCCCGAGGCGGAAGTTCGCGCTTCGACAATTTCCTCGAGCAGGAGGAATTGGTCGGGCGAATCGTGCTCGGGCTGCTGGACCAGCGCACGGTGGAGGCCGATGGCGCGATCCTGCCGCAGGCGCTGGCCAGGATTGTCCGCGACCTCGAGAAGGCGCGGAACGCCCGCCAGTGGCTGCACGACACCCGCAAGGCGGTCGAGGTCGCTAGGTTGCGCGGCGCGGGGCGCTCCGAGTTCTCTAACGCGACCCTGGTCAGTCGCGGTGACACCACGCCGCTGCTGCGGCGGCCCACGATACGACCGGCGCTGTCGCTGCGGCGAACCGGCGCGGACGAGTGGACGCCGGTCGTAGAATTGCCAAGCCTCCACGCCGTGGCTGACCTGTCGCCCGAACTTGGCGAGTTCCTGAAGCGCACACGATGCTCGGTCGCGGGATCGGCGGGCGTCCGCCCCCCTGGCTGGCTGCTAAATGGCTCGCAGATGCGGGTGCTTGACGCCTGGCCGCCCGCGGACGCACCGGTGTTGTCCTTCGTGGCCGCGAACGCGGCGATGGACCATCTCCTTTCGAGCGAGGGACGGATCTCGCCTGGACCGTACTGGCTGTTCCGGACCGGATCCGATGGTCGCGCCGTGGAGGTTCTGGGACGGCTGGTTCGTCCGGGACAGTCCTACGTGTTGGTGGCTCGGGCCGACCTCCCGACCCTCTCGACCGCGACCCCTACGCGCATACGGTGCCAAGGCGCCGAGGCGATCCACATCGAACTTCCCCCGACCCTGACGGCTGAGCACGCGGAGGAGCTTAAGGCCGCGGGACTATCAGTCGCGCAGACCATCCGCGTGTGGCCTGTCGGTCTCGCGGCGCGGGCGTGGGACGGCGAGGGTGCGACGGAATGGCTCGAGACCGAGTCCCCCTGTTTCGCCATCGAGCACGACCATCCAGTGGCCGAATACGAGCTCCGCCTCGGGTCGGGACCAGCGTTGAAGGTGGCGGCCCAGGCAGCCGGCGTCCCCACGTTCGTCCGGCTGCAGCCCCTTCCCGCCGGCAACCACGTCCTTTCGATCAGCGTGGCGAAGTCATCCACGCAAGGGGCGGCGGCGAACCCCGTGGAGGGGCTGATCTCGCTCGCGGTGCGTCCGCCCGCACCATGGGTAAGCGGTTCGATCGGGCATTCCGGCTTCATCGCCACGTCCGAGCCGCCAGAGCCTACCTTGGACGAGTTCTGGGAAGGCCTCGCGCAACTGAACGTGATGGGGCCGGCGGGACGGCAGGTGACCGTCTGCGTCGAGCTCCTCGACGGCTCTGGCGGCCGGCTGGCGATGGAGCAGGTCGGCCAGTTGACGCTGCCCATGGGACAGGGCGCCTGGCGGACGGTGTTCGAGGTCTTCGAGCACCGGGAGAAGGACCCGTGGGGCTACCTCGGGGCGAGCTCCGGCCGTATCCTCGTCGACGGCGAGGACCTCGGGACGGTCCGCATTCCGCTGCATCGCGATGTGTCACCGGTGCGGTGGGTGTGGCGCTCGACCAATAAGACGACGCTGATCAAGCTCATCGACGACCACGATGGCGACGCCGCCATCCGGTCGTCTTTCAGTTCATTCGGCGAGCCGCTGGCGAGTGAGGATCTCGGCTCGGATGTGCTCGAAAACGGCGTGAACCCGGTCTCGCCCGGGGGGTTGTTCACCGCGCGATACGGCGATCACCAGGTATCCCTGGTCGTCGGCATGAGGAAGGTTGAGGGGTTCGGAGGCCTTCTCGTTGAGCCGCAGTTCAATGTGAACCCCAGCACGCGGGAAGCGGCGCTCGCGGTCGTGCAGGCCATCGTGTCTTGGTCCGACGCGCGTCTGGCTGGCGCGATGGCGGCGGAGCGGCGGGATCGGGTCGTCGCTCGTCTGAAGGAGCATCTCTTCGGGCTGATGTGTGGGCAGAACTGGGCGAATGCCGAGCGGGGGTTGAGGTCGGGCCTGCCTTCAGAAGCCGCGGTCGAGGCGCTTCTCAAGTGCTTCGACAAGAAGCGCGCGTTCGCGCTGGTGCTGGCGCGCGACGCCTTGAAATACGCTCGACTCGCCGATCACGTTCGCCAGCGCGAGTTCGCGTCGCTGGCGCATCGCTACGCGGTCGCACCCGGTGTCGTGTCGAAGCCGGCTCTCGACCTCTCGGCCGTTCTCGAGGGCAAATCGCGACCGTCGAAGGTCGAACTCGCCGCGACTATCGACCATCTTTGGGACCATCCGGCGCTCACCGCGGGCGCTCGCATCATCCAGTTGCTCGGCCACCCGGGCGCCTTCCGCTCTGATGCCGCGAGGGTGGACGCATGATCGAAGTTATCGACCGGGAGGCGGTGGTCGCGACGGCGTCGGCCTGCCTGGGGACCATTGGTGAGGAGGCGGGCGTGCTGGCGCCAGCGTATCTGGCGGCGGCCGTCCGGCGCTTGGCCGGCTTCCTCTGCCCTTGCTCGCCCCGAACGCTCGTGCGTTCCATGGTCGAAAGCCATCGCGGGCTGTTCGCCGACGAGAATTCCTTCGACGAACTCGTCGAGAGATCCATTGAGGCGTTGGTGGCGATCGGCGACCTGCTCGAGTTAAGCGATGTCGCGCTGGTCGGCGAACAGGTCCGTAGCACATGACTGGTGGCAGCGCCCCCGGCGTTCGTCGCCAGACCCAGTGGAAGCAGCTTCATACTCGGTCTCTCTACTGACGAGCAGACGCCCTTACCGACGCAGGTGCGCTCCCGCGTCGTCAGCCGGCTTGGCATCAGATACATCGAACCACTCCCCGGCGAGGATCTTGTGACCATCCTTCGCGATCTGGGGCTTCGGGAGTTGTCCAGCGCCGCTTGGCTGAAGTGCCCCAAGGCGGTGACGGCCGCCCATCTGCTGGCCTCCTACGAGACCAAGCTGTCGGGCTGCTCGCCCTCCGGCGAGGTCCCCGACCTGCAGGTGCTGGACGGCTTGCGCGCTACCCGAAGCTACAGGAGGCGATGGGGACCACCAGGCTCGTTGACGGGGAGTTTCGTCGTCCGGCGCCCGCAGACCTTCGGTTCGGACCTGTGGGGCTAT
The DNA here is from genome assembly GCA_002083645.1 of Proteobacteria bacterium ST_bin13. Lineage (GTDB taxonomy): Bacteria > Pseudomonadota > Alphaproteobacteria > Sphingomonadales > Sphingomonadaceae > Sphingomonas. The sequence continues at coordinate 24,534 of MSXQ01000032.1, read as the reverse complement.
GCCCAGCTTCGCGACGGTTTGCCGCTCAAGCTTCTCGACCTTCCGCTGCACGGCGATCGCTGGCGCGGATGCGACGCGGCGTGGAGGATCCAGATGGCGATCGACGCCTTGGCGCTCCGCCCGCAGGAATACCGGTTGCGTAGTGACGAACATGGCGCGACCGTCGATCTTTTCTCCCCGGTCCCGAAGTGGGCGCGACGGCGTCTAACCGTGGTCGGCAGCGAGGTCGATCCGGATGGCTGCCTCATGTCGTTCCGCGTGGCGAGCGCCGAGGTCGCCACGGAAGAGAAGTTTCTGAAAGAGATGCTGTACCTTGACCGGACGGCGGGATGAGGAGGGTCAACTAGCATGTCCGCGACGATTCAGGAGACGATCGACCGCCTTCACTCATCCCTGAAGGAATACATCGAAGCGACGTACCACATCGGTGACGCGACGCTGATCGCCCAGCGCCGACAACTCCTCGACCGCACCGGGGTCACGCATCAGGAACCTTTCCTGGAGACGACGCCCAGGTATCAGGTCGGTTCGCGGTTCGCGGATGTCGAGGGACTACCCCCGGCCGCCCGAACGATCTTCGAGACGCTCTCCAGCGTGCGGCAGGACCGTGCGCGGCTGCTCTTCGATCCACCATACCGTCACCAGGGCGACGCAGTCCGGCATGCGCTGATCGAGGGCAGGAACCTCGTGATCATGACCGGCACAGGCTCGGGGAAGACGGAGTCCTTCCTGCTCCCGATCCTGGGAAAGTTCGCCCGGGAGGCCTCCGAGCGCCCGGCTTCGTTCGAACAACCGGCAATGAGGGCGTTGCTCCTCTATCCGATGAACGCGCTGGTGAACGATCAGTTGGGGCGGCTGCGCGCCATCTTCGGCGATCGCGACCTGGTCGATCAGTTCCATACCTGGGCAGGCCGCCCGCCACGCTTCGCCCGCTACACCAGTCGGACCCCGTATGCGGGTGTCCGCTCCGGGAAGAAGGATGGCCGCAAGCTGTCCTCGTTCGAGGAGTTCTACGTCGAGATCGAGAGACAGGCGGCAGGGCCGGAATCCGACGAGCAGCGTGCTGCGGCGCGTCTGCGGAGTCAGTTGCACGACCGCGGGAAGTGGCCGGCCAAGCCGGACCTGGACAAGTGGTTCGGCGCCAAAGGTTCGCGCTGGTACAACCCGAAGACAAACGCATTCCTGCGCGCGACCACGCTGCCGGAGGATTCCGAGCTCATCACCCGCCACGAGGTTCAGGCGTCATGCCCTGACCTGATGGTCACCAACTACTCCATGCTCGAGTATATGATGATGCGGCCGATCGAGCGGCCGGTGTTCGACAGCACTCGCGCGTGGCTCGCGGCCAACCCTATCGAGAAGTTCACCGTGGTACTCGACGAAGCCCACCTCTACCGGGGCGCCGCGGGCGCCGAGGTTGGGCTGCTGTTGCGCCGGCTGCGCGATCGGCTGAACATCCCCGCCGAGCGCTTCCAAGTGATCTGCGCGACCGCGAGCTTCGACAGCAAGGAGTATGCGACCGAGTTCGGCGCGCAGTTGTCCGGGGTACCGGCCGACACGTTCGATGCCGTCACCGGCGACCTCGACCATCGCTCCCACGCGACGACGGGGAGCAAGGCGGACGCCGAGATTCTCGCTGCGCTCGACATGGGTCTCTTCTATTCTCCGGTCGAGGTCGACCGCGCCGCCGCCGTTGCACCATTCCTCGCCCATCGCGGCGTGACCGCCACGGCCGGCGTGGAGCGCGACCTTTTCGAGGCGTTGAAGGAGTTCGCGCCACTCGGGCTGCTCGTCAACACGACGATGGGGTCGGCCCAGCCCGTCGCCGAACTTGGCACCGAACTGTTCCCTGATTCGCCCGCCATCGCGGACGCGGCGGTGACCGCGCTCCTTGCAATCGGCAGCGTTGCACGCGAGCAGCCGGACGCCTCGGGCCCGCTCCCGTGCCGGGTCCACAATTTCTACCGCGGACTACCCGGCCTCTGGGTGTGCATGGACCCGGAATGCGCCGACTTGGTTGAGGAGGAGCGGAACGGCTTCTGCGGCCGTATGTACAGCCAGCCCCACGAGACGTGCGGCTGCGGATCCCGCGTACTCGAATTCTTCACGTGCCGCAGTTGCGGATCCGCCTATGCGCGGGCCTATTCCGACGATTTGGACTCGCCCGACGCGCTGTGGTCGGAGCCGGGCCGCAGGCTTCGCATGGCTGGAGGAGAGACCCTGCCGCTTCTCGACCTCGACCTCCTTCTGGAGGTCCCCCGGCGCGTGGACGTTGCGGAACTCGCGGAATACGATCTGGACACCGGGCGCCTGTCGGCGGGTAAGCGCACGCGCACGGTCTACATCCGCAAGGACCGGATCTCCCCGCCCGTCGATGACGAAGGGGAGACCGACACGAATTCCGAACGCCGCGGTCAGTTCGTGCCGTGCGGCGTCTGCGGACAGACCGCCAGCGGTCGCACGACCGTCCAGGACCACCAAACGAAGGGCGATCAGCCGTTTCAGGCGATCGTGTCGAGGCAGCTGTCGGTACAGCCCCCCGGGAAGCAGGCGGCGAGCCGCTTTGCGCCTCTGCGCGGGCGCAAGGTCCTGGTGTTCTCCGATTCCCGCCAGGTCGCCGCCCGGCTCGCACCGAACCTCCAGATGTATTCGGTGCGCGATGCGCTTCGGTCCCTGATAATCTGGGGCTACGACCGGCTGTCCAGGCCGGATATGGTGCGGCAGATGCTGAGCCTGGAGGAGCTCTACCTCGCGGTGCTGCTGGCGTCGCAGGCGCTCGGCGTGCGGTTGCGGCCGGAGCGGAAGTCGGGCGAGAACTTTTCCGCGGCCGAGGAGATGGTGGTGAAGGCGGTCCGAGAGGGCGCGCCGGCCAACGAGGCGCGCCTGACGATGCTCTGGATGGAAATTCGGGGCGAAACGCCACCGGCCGCCCTCCTCGACGACATCGTGAAGACCGTCCAGGACAGGTATCTCGGTCTCGAGGCCCTCGCGCTGGCGTCGCTTCGGGAGCGCGAGAACAAGACCAAGGACCTGCACGCCCTTCCATCCATCCTGGGTATCGCAGAAAGTGACGCTGACAAGGTCGCGTTGGCGCGGGCGTGGCTGCGTTGCTGGCGTCCGGTGGGCTTCTGGCTCAACTCGATGCCCACCGTCTGGTACAAGCGACCTAAGGGCAAGGGCACCAGCGTTAACTCGCGCAAGGGCACCTTCAAGGCGATGGACGTCGTCCTGAAGGACCCTGCTGCGCGGAAGGCGTTCAAGGCGTGGACGCCGCAGCTGCTAAACATCTTCACCACCGACATGGACAGCGGCTTCCGGCGCCTGTCCGGACAGAACCTTTCGCTTGAGTTGAATGGCGAGTGGCGGCGGTGCTTGAACTGCAAGTCGGTGCATCGCCCGGTCAGCACCATCCCGCATTGCCTGGATTGCGGCAGCGACGAGGTCTCCGTGCTGGACCCGGCGACGGACAGCGTGTTCTCTGCGCGCAAGGGCTACTACCGCTCGCCCGTGCTCGGGGCGCTCGCGGCCCCCCCCGAGATTCCGATGGCGCTCATCGCCGCCGAGCACACCGCCCAGTTGAATGCTCCGCAGAGCGACGACGTGTTCTCGAAGGCGGAGGAGAACGAGTTGCTGTTCCAAGACGTCGAACTCGATTGGGGCGCGACGGCCGGGCAGACCACGGCGATCGACGTCCTGTCGAGCACCACGACGATGGAGGTCGGCATTGACATCGGGGCGCTGTCCGGCGTCGCGCTGAGGAACATGCCGCCGGGGCGGGCAAATTACCAACAGCGCGCCGGTCGGGCCGGACGCCGGGGCAACGCCGTCGCGACCGTCGTCGCGTTCGGCAGCGCCGACAGTCATGACGAGCATTACTTCAGCGAACCGAAGGCGATGATCTCCGGCAAGGTCATCGATCCGAAGTTGACGCTCGACAATCCCGATATCGTGAAGCGGCACATCCGCGCATATCTGCTTCAGTCGTACCACCAGGTCCGGCTGCCATTGTTCGATCCGAGCGCAAGTCCCGACCTGTTCTCGGTCCTGGGTTCCGTCCAGGACTTCAAGACAGAGGGAAAGCCGCTGAACGCGGCTGACTTCAAGCAGTGGCTTGCCGCGGACGAGGAGGGTCTCAAGGCCCGCGTCGCGTCGTGGATCCCGCACGAGGTGACGGGAGAGACGCGGAAGGCATTGCTCGACGGGATGGTCGAGGACTGCGTGACTGCCGTCGAGGCGGCGATCACCAACGACGCGGTCGGCGGCTCGAAGGTGGAGAAGGAGGACGACGACGGATCAGACGCGGACGGGAACGAGATGCAGGCGGAGGTCGGCGAGGAGGCGCCACCCCAGAAGGAGGTGACCGGCACGCTGCTCGACCGCCTGCTCTACAAGGGCGTCCTGCCCCGCTACGCGTTCCCGACCGACGTCGCGACGTTCAGTGTCTTCGACCTCGAGCGGTCGACCCAGTACAAGCCCGTCATGCGGTTCGCTCCATCGCAGGGTCTACCAGTCGCGTTGTCGCAGTACGCGCCGGGCAAGCAGGTCTGGATCTCGGGGAAGTGCTACACGTCCGGCGCGATCTACGCGGCCATGCAGGAGGATCGTTCCGACGCATGGCAGAACCGACGGCTGTACAGGGAGTGCAGCGAGTGCGGCTTCGCGGAGACGGTCAAGATCGACGCGGGCCTGAAGCGCGATGCGATTTCTGACTGTCACGCATGCGGTTCCGAGGAGACGTTCGGCCCGACACGCTACTGGCTGCGGCCGCCGGGGTTCGCCCACCGCGTCGATCAGGAGGAGGTGACGTCGCCGGACGACATGCCCGAGACCAGCTACGCCACGCGCGCCAAGCTGGTGATGCCGACACCTGCCGACAATGAGAAGTGGATCCCCGTCAACGACCGCATCCGCGTAATCCCGAACCGCGAGCACCTGCTGGTCTCGAACACGGGACCCAAGCACGAGGGTTACAACTACTGCACGATCTGCGGGCGGATCGAGTCCTCGGCCGAAGGGACGGCGTCGATGTTCGCGCCGCATCCCAAGCCGTATCCCGATAAAGATCCGACGTGTCCCGGCAACCGCACGTCGAGGCACATCGTGCTGGGAACCGACTTCATCACCGACATCGCGCTTTTCTCGCTGAGAGTGGAGGCGCCGCTGAAGCTCAAGCCGGGCTACTATCCCACTGATGTCGCCTTGCGGACCGTCAGCGAGGCGATGGCCGTGGCGGCGTGCAGCATCCTCGAGGTCGAACCGGGCGAGATGATGGCCGAATACCGGCCCGCACTGACGCCGGCCGGCATGGCCGGGCTCGAGGCGGAGATCTTCCTCTACGACACCTTGCCGGGTGGCGCGGGCTTCGCACGCCAACTTGCTGGACGCGGGCTCGAGCTCTTCCAGCGGGCGTTGACCGTGATGAAGACGTGCAGGGAGAACTGCGACTCCTCGTGCTATCGTTGCCTCCGCAGCTTCAAGAACAAGTTCGAGCATGGGCAACTCGATCGTCATGTAGGCTCGGAGCTTGTGGAGTTCCTGCTCACCGACAGCATGCAGCCGTTCAGCCCGAAGCGCGTGGCCTCCTCTACGAAGGTGTTGCATCTCGACCTCGAGAGAAACGCGGGCAGCGGTGTGACCTACGCGAGGGACGCGACGGTGACGGTGCCCGGGATGGGCGAGGTCACCGTGCCGATCCTGGCGACGCGGGCGGACGGCGCGAGAAGCGTCATCGCGATCGCCGGACCGCTCACCGCCGATCATCCTGCGGACCCCCTGATCGGTGAGTTGCGGGAGAAGTGGGATGGAGGTCAGGTGATCCCGGTCAACGAGTTGCTCGTGCGGGGCAACCTGCCGGCCGCCACGAGGGCGGTCGAGGATCAGGTTCTCGCGTGAGCGACCGGGGCGGCTTGACTGACGGTGGAGCGGACTGCCGATGATCATCGTCTCAGGCGTGACCGAGGGCGACGAGTTCGCGGCGGCCAAGCGGCTCGAGCGTCGCCTGCTGGACCTGTGGCCAGATCTTGCCCGCAGCAAGACCGACCATGTCCGGATCTTCGTGGGCTTGAAGATGCACGGCCAGAAGATCGAGGATCTCGATCTCGTGGTGATCGGCACGTTCGGTGACGCACGCAAGTTCGACGCGGAGTGGAAGTTCTATCCGCGCGATGCCGAACCCTTCACGCCCAGGTCGGCCAAGGTCCGCAACTTCGCGCTGGTCATCGAGGTCAAGTCCCATAGCGCGACCGGCGTCCGGTTCGAGAACTCCGTGGCGTCGGTCCGCTACGTCCGCAACGGCCAGGCGTCCTGGGAGTGCGTGACGGAGAAGAACAGGGCGCAGATGTTCGAGTTCAAGAAGTGGCTCGACCGCTTCGGGTTCGACCACGTGCACGTGCAGAACCTAGTCCTCTTCACCGGTCTCAAGGAGCGCGATCTTCCGCCGCGCCCGCACGTCTGCATCGCGAGCGACACCAGCTTTGAGCGGATCCTGAACGTACTCGGGCAGGTGACCAGCCCGCGCGAGAACGAGCGGCGGGTCACGCTGTCCTACGGCAGCGACGAGGCTTTCGACCGTCTGCTGGCACCGAGTTCCCCGCTCTTCATGACATTGGAGCCGACGCCACTGGATCGGCGTAGGATGGACCTCATCGCCAAGTCCGCGCTTCCCGACGCCTGGCTTGACGATCTCGGGGAGCGGCAGATCCTGCTCAAGGGTCGCGGCGGCGTGGGAAAGACGGTCATACTTCTGCAGATGGCCTATCGCGCTTTCGACCAGTCGAACCAGCGCTCGCTCGTGCTCACTTTCAACAAGGCGCTCGTCGCCGACATGCGTCGGACGATGTCGCTGCTCGGCGTCCCACGTAGCGTCGAGGCGGGCGGCGTGGCCATCGAGACGGTGCACGGCTTTATCGGCAGGGTGATGCTCAAGCTCGGGGTCATCGGCGGTTACGAGGGCTTTCTCGACGACTACGACCGGCATAAGGCCACGCTGCTGGACTACCTGCGCAGCGGCGCGGTGACCGCCGACGACCTCGCCGAGATGATGAGGGCGGACGCGACCGACTTCGACTGGGACCTCGTGTTCATCGACGAGGGTCAGGACTGGCCCGGCGACGAGATCGCCATCCTGAACGCCATCTACGGACCGAGACGCCTAATCGTTTCGGACGGGGTCGACCAGTATGTCCGCGAGTCCGTGGCCGACTGGACGTCGAGCCTCGAGAAGGGGCAGTCGACGATGCGTCGGCTGAAGAAGTGCCTGCGGATGAAGGCGAATGTCGCCTCTTTCGTGGCGGAGGTAGCCGTGGGGCTTGGGCTCGATGACTGGGACCTGGTCCCCAACGCCGATGCCGCGGGCGGGCGGGTGATCGTCTACGAGGGCGATCTTGCCGGGCAGCCAGCACGGATCGCCGAACTCGTCGGCGAAGCGCGCGAACTCGGCAACTACCCTGTAGACCTGCTCGCCTGCGTTCCCCCGCGATCGGTCGGCCGCAGTCCCACCGGTGCCGGTTCGGGTAGCGTCGCCGCTGAGGCCTATGTGCTGGCGGGCGGCAAGGTCTGGGATGGCACGGCACGCGATGTGCGCGAGCACTATCCCACTGATCGCGAGGAACTGCGGTTCGTCCAGTATGACTCATGTCGCGGCCTGGAGGGATGGACGACGGTCAACTATGATCTCGACAAGCTCTGGGACTACAAGGTCCGCCAATGGCTGTCCGAGGACCATGCCCACGACCCCCTGATCGAGAGTAGGGATGAGGCCGCCGAGCAGCATGCGGCGCGCTGGACGATGATCCCGCTCACGCGCGCGATCGACACGCTCGTCATCAACCTGGGATCCGCGGATGGCCGCTTGGGCAAGCTGCTGCGGGGCGTGGCCGATCGCCGCCCGGACTTCGTGGATTGGATCGATCTGAGCGCCTCCGACCTCTAATCGAGGTCGGACAGAAGGTCTTCCCGCGGTTCGGCCATCAGCGATTTGCGGACGCTTCTGGGGCCGAGAGCCGACATGGCCACCAGCGTGGCGTCGCGCTGTGCTCGTCCATCGAGCCAGCGGCGTCGCCATGCGCTGGCGATAGTGGCGGTGGTCGGCGGCTCCGCCTGCTGCGACGCTATGCCCATTAGCGACATCCTTGCGTCCGCGCCAAGTTCGCAGGCGTAGAACAGGCGCGGCGTCGCATGGTGGAGGACCGTGTCGCTCGCGATGCCGAGCGCGTCCAACCCCTCCCTGATCTGGCGAAGCCTTGGACTCGTGCCCTCGCCGAACCGGTTGTTGACGCGCCTCGAGGTGTGGAGGGTCTGCGCCATCTGCCTCAGCGCATGCGCGGTGTCCGCGCCGAGATGCAGCGTCCCGAAGCCGCCTGTCTTGCTGCGGCCGATCGAGTTCCAGCGCAGGTCGTCGTCGAGGCCGTCGTGGTCGGCGGCGCGGAGGTTCAACCGGTTGTACTGGCTCGATCCGACGCCGTAGAGGCTCGTCGTGGTTAGGACGCGAAGGTCCGCGGGCTTGGAGATGGCTCGCCCGGCCATCTGTGAGGCGATTACGCTGATTTGTCCGCCGTAACGCGCGGCGTAGTGGTCCCGCACCTCCTTCGAGGCCAGCAACAGTGCGACCAGCTTGCCGCTCAGCAGTTCGTTATATGGTGCCACCGCGCCACAGATGCTCACGTCCGCCACGCGGCTGGAAAGGCCGGCCTTTCGGAACTCCGTCAGTACGATGTCGATAGCCCGCTGGCCCGTGCGGGCCGCCAGCAGTTGGGTGAGCGCGGTGGCCGGGTCGTTCGCGAGGTCGGCCGCGCGGAACACCTGCTTCGCGAACAGCAACTGCGCGAGGAGTTCGGCCCGCTTGCGGACGAACAGCAGGTCGTCCGATGCGGCGAGCCAGTCGGTGTCCGCGCCTGCCATCTTCAGGGCGCCGCGCATTGGCTTGACGCGGCCACCTTCCTCGATGTGCATCTGGTAGTGGGCACGCAGTTCCAGGTCGCGCGCGAAGGCTGCGCCCGAAGCCTTCTGCTCGAGCCGAAGCACCGTGTTGTCCACGGGCGTTTCGATTTCCTCGGGGCTGGCGAGGTCGTCCCAGCGGACCGACTGGATCGAACTCTCCAGCCGTTCGGCCATCGCGTCAGCGAACGATTCCGGCTGCCAGGTGCCGTCGCGCAGGTTGGTCTCGGCAGCGTCGCGCAGCCACCCTATCCAGTTGTCGCGGACCGAGACCCTCATCACCGGACTTGCGAGCATGGCGATGCCCATGACGGGCCGGTTCGGCCGGGCGGCGTTCCGGATCAGTATGAGGAGTTGGCGGCCCGGGATCGGTCGGTACTCGTGGGCCCAAGTGTGCCGGAAGTAGCGCCAGATGTCGTTGAGCGGCAGTCCGGTGTCCGGACATCGCTTGCCTGCCTGGCAGATCTCGACCACCGGATCGACGAGTCCCGCGAGTGCCGCGTGGCGTTCGGCTTCAGGACGCTCCCCGATCGCAGCGAGTTCGCCTGCAAGCGCTTTACCATCGTCGATCAGGTCGAGTATCGAACTCTTCCTACCCGGCGCCCGCAGGGTGCGTCGCTCCATCCGGTTGATGAATGCCCGGACGGAGGGTTCGGCTAGTTGCCGGCAACGGGCGACCTGCAGGGCCGACCGAATGCGCAGCTTGACGTCGTCCATCGAGTGTTCGGTGCTAGTCTCGATGCCGGGCGGCTTGAAGTGCAGCCCCTCCTTCTCGAACGAGATACCCCAGCCTTGATCGAGGAGGTCGGCGACGAGCAGGCATACGGTCCGCAGCTTCGCGCTGTCGCCGTCGTCAATGTAGCTGCGCGCCAGGGTACGCAGGCTTTCGGCGAAGTCGGCGGGGGGCGGCCCCGAGAACTTCAGCAGTCCGTGGAGTTGATCGCGCTCGTCGGGGGCGAGGAAAGGTGCGAATCTCCGCAGGGTGGGCTGGTCATCGTCGCTTTTAGCCATAACCCCTCCCACCTGCGTTGCCCATCATCATGGCAATGCCAACTTACTGCCGGACGCGCCAGCGGACATTGCGCCGACCCCGTTTGCCTACGAAGGGATGCGGGACATCTCCCGGGTCCAGCCGCTGAGCAGCCGACGATATTCGGTAGCCACGCGGGGGTCGCCCTCCAGCGCCCGCCGTTCTATCCTCCTTAGCAGCGTCGCGAGCGCGTCGGGTCGGGTCGCACCGACGGCATCGCGGACCAGCATCGCGATCTCCGCCCGCTCTGAGGCGCGGCCTGCCGCATCATCGGCGGTGATCGCCATCGCCGAGGCGGCAATCGTGCCGCGGTGCGTAGGACCGCGCGCGCCCACCCCGGCGATAGGTTCCGCGGCGGCGCTGTGCCGCTCGGCCTTCGCCATCCGGACCTTCGATCTGAGATGCTCGATTGCCTTGGGCACCCCGGCGACGCGGAGATGGTCCCACATTTCGGGCGACAGCGACACCTGCTGCTTCGAGGTCGTGACGCCGAATGCCTCGTCCAGGGCTGCGGAGAACTCGACCTCCACGCGTATGTACCGGTCGTTGTTGATGAATGTCGTCCACGGGGTACGGGACTGCACGTCAACGACGCGTCCGTTCCGGCTGAAAACCAAGCCGTGATACGCCTTGATGATCGGGAAGCGCGCGTTGGCGTTCATTCCGATCGCGTCGCGCGACTTGTCGGCCGCGGCGAAGGATGGAGGCAGCCACGAGTAGCGCAACGTTATGTCGCCCGACACGCCGTCTTCGCGGTCGAGAGTGAGCGTGACTGGATCGAGTGCGAAGGCGCGGTCCTTGTCGAGTGCGTGGAACTCGCCTCGGGGATCGAGGAAGAGCGGATCGATCGGGTGCACCTGTTCACCGTCCACATGGATCGCGGTTGCTGCGAGCAGCTTGTGGTAGGTCACGCCGAAATGGCGAACTAGGTTGCGGCGCAACCCGGTCGCGGTCGACCAGTCCAATCGGTCGAGCTTGTCGATCACAACGACCGTGCCGGACATCCAGCCGTCGCGGTAATCTTCTTCGATCGCCTGCGCGACGAAGTCGGGAAGGCCCGCTGCTTCGGCCATCGGTATCGTGATCTCGGAGGTGCCGTCGCGGTAGGCGCCGCTGTCGAGGAGATCTAGGTCGAGGCTGACCGCGTGGACCCGCCCCCCCTTCACCTTCGAGTAGATCGTGAAGCGTCGACCCATGCTCACGGTGGCGCAGGGTAGACCGTAGCCGAACCGTCCGAGACCGCCGCGGTCGTTCTCCCGGTCGGTGCCGCCCCACATCATCGCGAACCGCAACATGTCCGGAGTCATGCCATGTCCGTCGTCAATGACGGCGAGGCGCTCAGGCTTTGCCAAAGACCCACCGTCCGCATAGCCCAGTACAAGGTCAATCCGTTCGGCGTAGGCTTGGATCGAGTTGTCGACAAGTTCCGCCAGCGCTTCGATGTTGCTCTTGTAGCCAATGTTTCTGATGCCGCGCACAAAGGCTTCCGAGACGATTAGGCCGAGCCCACCTGCCCGCGAGGTGGCACGATCGACGTACTCGCGTTGACGCGTGAGGATTGAACTCGAAGGTAAGTGCTTCACGGGAGGCGGCTCCTGCTTTCAGATCTCACAAGAGTTGCGTCTCACCCATTACGAAAGTGGCACCAGCGACAACTGCGCAGGAGATTGCGCCATCGGGTGACAGCTCATGAACGTTTGGGTCATCGAATTGCGTGCGATCATATCGAGTGCCGACGCGAAATTGCTAACACACTCGGCCCATCCTGTTTGTTGACGGTGTCAATATACGGTTCGCGTTGACGGTGTCAATATTGCCACGCAGATGAGGTGACATGGCCTATCATCATGGGGATGCGCGCGCGGCGCTGCTCGATGCCGCGGCATCGATGCTGGAAGGGCAGGGCGCTTCTGGCATATCGCTGCGTGGGGTAGCGGAGGCGGCAGGCCTATCTCGGCAAGCGCCCTACAACCACTTCGCCAACAAGGAGGCGATGTTGGCCGAATTGGTAGGGGATGGTTTTGCTGAGTTGCTGCTACGCATGAATGCCACAGTCAATCCCGAGCCTTTCGCCCGGCTGGTAGCTGCTGCAGATGCTTATATCGCGTTTGGCACCGAACGAACGGCGCTGTTTCGGTTGATGTTCGCCCGTGAACTCGTGGACGTCCGCCGTTTTCCAAACGTGCAGGCCAAGGCAGATGCCACAATGGCCTGCCTGCGATCAGTTATCGAACAAATCACCACGCCTGATTTGGTCGCCGACGCTACGCTTGTCTTCTGGAGCCTGATCCACGGCTACACTGAGCTATGCAACGAGGTGGGAATCGAGGGGCCGGAGAAGCGCTCCGGGCGCGCTGAGCTTTACGCGCGGGCAGTCGTCGGGCTGGAGGCTCTCCGCAAAGCTGAACCAACGTCCAGTTCTGAGTCACCCATCTGACCACGCGAACGGCCAATCATGGGGTGCGCCGTGCAAAGGCGGCGCTTTCTAGTGGGTGCAAGACCCACCCGGATAATTGCTCCAGCCGGAAGCAACCGGGGCAGGCATGGAGGTGACGAAATGTCTGAAGCCCCCGGATGACGGTCACGTAGGTGACCGTGCGAGTGTGCAGGCCGCAACGTGAGTGAACGCTGAGCAATCCTCGAAAAGGACGATGTGCAGGCCGACCCGACACCCATTTCGGGGAAGGCTGATACAGACGGGCGAGTTTGAGCGACGTTTGAGCCCGTCTGCTGCACCGGGGTAATGGCGGCAGCATGTACACAAGGAAAGCGCACGCAACACGGGAAGCCCCATCACGTGCTCAGGGATGAGCAACCGGACGCCCGCGAGGGATGGGACGGGCGCGGTGGGGTGGCGGAGAGGCCCGTAGTACCGGGGAAACCGGGTAATGCCGGTGGAGGGAAGGGGCCTCAGTTCAAGGCAAATGCAACACGTGGTGAGGGACAGGAGATTGGGAAACCTATCAACTCCGAAAAGCGCCCAGAAACTGCAGATGGCGTTGCACGCGAAAGCGAAGGCGGAAGCCGATTATCGCTTCTACGCGCTGTACGACAAGATCAGCCGCGACGACGTTCTGGCTTATGCCTATGCCAAGTGCCGCTCCAACAAGGGCGCACCGGGTGTGGATGGTCAGGACTTCGCGGATATCGAGGCGTACGGCGTCGAGCGGTGGCTGGCGGAACTGGCGCTTGCGCTCAGAGAGAAGACGTACCGACCGGAGCCGATCAGACGGGTCCATATACCGAAAGCCAACGGCAAACTCAGGCCGCTGGGCATCTCCACCGTGCGGGATCGGGTCTGCATGACGGCAGCGATGCTGGTGCTGGAACCGATCTTCGAGGCCGACCTTCCACCGGAAATCTATGCCTATCGCGCCGGGCGCAATGCCCAGCAGGCCGTGATCGAGGTGGAAGATCAGCTGTACCATGGCCGTCCTGATGTCGTGGACGCCGACCTCGCCGATTACTTCGGCAGCATCCCTCACTTCGAGCTGATGAAGTCCGTGGCACGCCGGATCGTCGATCCAGCCGTGCTGCATCTGATCAGGTCGTGGCTGGACTGCGCTGTCGAGGAGACGGACGATCGAGGCCGGAAAACACGAACGACGGTGGCCCGGGATCAGCGATGCGGCATCCCGCAGGGCTCACCCATCTCACCCTTGCTGGCGAATCTATACATGCGCCGGTTCGTGTTGGGGTGGCGAAAGCTCGGCCTTGGGCAACGCCTCGGCGCTCGGCTCATCACCTACGCCGACGACCTCGTCATCCTGTGTCAGAAGGGCAACGCGGAAGCGGCGCTCGACGAAATGCGCAGGCTGATGGGCAAGCTGAAGCTGACGGTGAACGAGGAGAAGACTCGCATCTGCAAGGTGCCGGACGAGACGTTCGACTTTCTGGGCTACACCTTCGGGCGGATGTACTCGGCGAAAACGGGGCGAGCCCGCATGGGCTATCGACCGTCGAAGAAGAGCATCAAACGGGCCGTGGACACCATCCACGCGCTCACCGAGCGAAGGTCTACATGGCAGGATGCCACAGTGCTGGTGGCCAAGATCAACCGGGCGCTGCGCGGATGGGCCAACTACTTCTCGGTTGGGACCACGAGCCAGGCGTACCGCGCGATCGACAGCTATACAGTGGTGCGGCTGCGTCGGTGGCTTCGGCGCAAGCACGGGAAAGCCGGCAAGAGGGCGGGAGCCTATCTACCCCAGCATCTCTACGAGCGATACGGGCTCGTCCGTCTTACCCAGCTTGGTCGGGGCGCGCCGTGGACGAAGGCGTGATGCTTTGTCCGAGAGCCGGATGCAGGGAGATCCGCATGTCCGGTTCGATGAGCAGGGGGTGGAAACGGGTCGTCTGGTGAGCCCCACAGGCAAACCGCACGATACCGCGCCACCTCCTGACTCTACTCATAAAGACGCATTCGAATTAGCGCTGTTTCTTGGTCGTGGTCGCGGTGAAGTCGGGGTCCTTTTTGGCGACCCAATCGACGAATTTGCGGATGGCGGGATTGGCCAGCTGGGCCTCTACATTCATGCCGTGGCGCTCGAGTTCGGAATTGGTGAAATTCGCTGTCACTGTCTGCTGACAGATGGGGTGCATCGGCACGATATCACGGCCGCCCCGACTTTTCGGCACAGGATGGTGCCAGATGACGGTTTTGCCAGTAGGCCGACCGCATGGCCAGCAAGGCGCTACTGTCGCCGGCGGCTCATCGTCGCGATTCAGGTCTTCGTATGAACCGTGTTTCGAATGCTTGCGCGCCATGCGTTTGTCCGACTTTGCGCGCCGATTATCGGCCGCGCAGGCAACGCCATTACACCAAGGCCTGGTCGATCCCGAGCGGGAATGCAGGGCTCAGGCAGCTAAACTGGGGCGGCATCGGCGGCCGGGAAAACCCACGGGTGACACTTTACCTGCGACGTTCGGTAAAGTGTCACGAGTGGCTAAAAATCGGGATGTTGCAGGTAGTGGATTCACAAATGAGTACGGCTGTGCTTGTAATGTTCCATGTTCCAGCCCGACCTCTTCGCGAAGGACGTTGTCGCCGACGCCAGCAAGTTGAGCGCTGGGCCGGTCACGTCTCGCAAATTGACAAAGAGGGCCCCAGGGCAATCTGGTCCATCATCCGGCGGAAGGGATAACGATCTCGATCTGCCTTCGGTCTTGGAGCGGCTGGCCCGCATTTCGGCGCGCCCGCGATACACCTTCATGGTGCTGAACCTCATCGCTCGTGCTGCAGGCGAGTCCGATAGTGCTGGTCCCTATATCCGCGAAGGCGCGCGCGCGATCCCGGTCAGGGACTGGCTGAGCGACGCCCTGATGCCGATGGCGCAACGCGATGCGCGCCGGCTTGCCGTGGTCGAGCAGGTCCGCGCGGATCTGAGCGGACGAGGGGCGCTCCCGGCTGACGTGAGTTGTGCAAAGCAGATGATTGCTGACGAGGTGCGCACCAGGCTTCGTCATTCTGGCCGCACTAACGTCAGCCGTGCCGTGTCGGACCTGGTTCGCGCTGGACTGCTGCACCGGCACTATCAAGGCTACCGGGTCGACCACGAAAACCGCGGAGCCGGTCGCGAAGCGGTCTATACGATTGCGCCCTCTGTAAAGCGTGCGCTTGGGAAAGCAGCATAAACCATTGATATAATTAACATAAGATATATTATCGGACCGATCGATTGATGCGGTGCGAACGGGCTGTGCGCTCGTTGGTCAGCTCGTCAAGCGTCTCTTCCGCAGAAACGATCGGTCGTCTGACAGACAGGGATTATCGACTTCCACCGGCAATTCGGCAGAGACGTCGTCACAGGACATAGATCGACATTCTTTATAAAATGGCATAAGTGCGGTTCATGCCATTATGATTGAGGTGTCATTCGTGCACGAAACTATGGACATCCGGATTGCGGAGAATGGCCGCATGGTACTGCCGCGCTCGGCGCGCAAGGCGCTTGGCGTCACAGGCGCAGGCGTCTTAGTGCTGTCGATCGACGGCGACAATGTGAAGCTCACGTCGATGCATCAGAGCATCAAACGCGCTCAGGACCTGTACCGCCAGCACGCGACGAACGACCTTCCGGTTGATGACTTCATCGCCGAGCGCCGGGCCGAAGCGGCACGCGAAGACCTCGACTAGGCATGGCATCGATCGTTTTTGACGCCTCGGCGATATTGGCGTTGCTGCGCGATGAGCCGGGTGCCAACGTTGTCGCGCAGTATATTGGCGACGGGCTCATATCGGCGGTCAATTTTCAGGAAGTGATCAAGGGCCTACTCCGCCGTGACGTGCCCATCGATGCGGCGCTGGTGATGCTGGACGCATTGCATCTCGAGGTGCGTCCGCACGGCCGAGACGACGCCATTGCCGCAGCCAAGCTCTACCCAGTCACCAAAGAATTCGGCAGTGGCCTCGGCGATCGAACCTGCATGGCCCTGGCGATCGCCGAAGGGTTGCCCGTTATTACGGCAGATCAGCAATGGGCACGTATCGACGTGCCGGGCCTCAGGCTTTTGCTGGCGCGGTGACAGCTCGCCGCACCGCGCGCGAACAACCAGCATCCCATAAGTCTTTGAGATACGGTCAGTCGTGCCGCCTGCCAGAGGAGTTGAAAACCAGCCGCAGTTCGCCGTATTTCTGCCGCTTTTCAACGGTCGAGGGCTAGATCGATCGACCGTTCGACCCAAGATCGTCGTCATGACAAACGTTTGCGACAACGGGCAACTGGCCGCGATCAGCGAATTCGAGCAACGCTCAAAGCACGCAGAGACGCTCGATGAATTGTCGGCGCTAGTCGATGCCATCGTCAGAGAATCTGGCTTCCGATGGTTTGCCTTGGTTCACAATGTCGATCTGGCCAGGCGCAGCAGCAAGGCCCTGTTGCTGACGACCTATCCGGAAGCGTGGGTCGAGGAAATAATCGAAGATCGACTTTATCTGGACGATCCAGTCCACGCCGCCTGTGCAAGGTCACCTTCAGGTTTGACCTGGGACCGGATCGAGGATTTCATCACGATGAGCGCGCGGCAAACCACGATCCTCGAGCGGGGCCGCGCTCACGGCGTAGACGCAGGTTTCACGATGCCGATTCGCGTCAGCGATGAGCCAGAGGCGATGTTTACCGTGTCTCGGTCAGGCGACCACGAAGTGACGAGCGAGGAGGTGTTGGTGGCTCGTCTCATCGGCACTGTGGCCTTCGATCGCGGACGGTCGATCCTTGGCGACGATCGCCAGGTGTATGCGCCAGTGGCGCTCAGCCCCCGCCAGATTGAGTGTATTGCGTTGGTCGCACAGGGCAAGAGCGATTGGGAGTGCGCGCAAATCCTTGGCCTCGGCCGCGACACTGTGCACGAATATGTCGAGGCTGCCCGCCGACGCTACGGTGTTCGCCGCCGAACCCAGTTGGTCTTGCGGGCAGTTCGTGACGGCCATCTGAACATCGACGCCTTGATCTGACCGCGCGCGGCTCAGACCGCTTCATATTGATGGCGTAATCCTATCAACGACCCTTGGCAGAACAAGCCGTAGGGGTTCGAACTCGTTCCCCTCAGACCGATGCATTGCCGGTCATACTCTTTGCGATCAGCATCAACGTGCACGTCAGCACGACGCACCGGTCACTTTGCCGTCTCCGGGTGATCACAGGCACCACTCCCAGTTTTTCTCTCATCGCGAGTAGAAAACCGCATGACCCCCCTGACCGGGGGGATTGTCCCGGAGCGGCATAATCGGTTCAAAAGGCTAGCGATTTCGAGATTTCAAATGCCGCAATCCAAGCCCTGTTTGGGGCCGCGACATGGAGTAGGAAGATGCCGCGCCGTCGTTACGCCTCAGCCACGCCTTCAAAGGCGATCTGCTTGTTAGTGGCACCAGCGTCCACGAACCCAGGCGGTCGGCGATGATCCTCGATATCGCCACCGTCGTCGCGCTTGCACACCAATGTGCGCCATCGGTGGCGGCGGAAACGCTCGTTTCGGTCGTCCACACCGAAAGCCATTTCAATCCCTATGCGATCGGCATCAACGCCAAGGGCGTTGCAGCCCCTGACCCGGCTAGCCGGGCATCGGCGGCCGCCGCCGCACGGAGATTGATCGCCCGCGGCTATAACATTGATCTGGGGTTGGGGCAGATCAACAGCGCCAATCTCAAATGGCTCGGGCTTTCGGTAGAAGATGCTTTTGACCCCTGCCGCAACCTTGCCGCCGCAGCGCGCGTGTTGTCGGGCAACTATCTGAGCGTCGTCCGCTCGAGCCCGACGACAGAAGCGGCGATCGCGACCGCTGTGTCTATGTACAATACCGGCAGCCGCTCGCGCGGCTTTGGCAATGGCTATGTCGGCCGCGTCTATGCCTCATCGACTGTCGTCGTCCCGGCAATCCGGCACGGCCTAGCGCCGGCCATGCCCATCACCCCTGCCCCGCCACCAGCTCTTGGCATGCAAGTGCTAGCGGCATCAGCGCCGACCATCACGGCTGACTGGGACACATCGGCGGATGCGCAAACGGCCAAATTGATGGTCTTCGGCAGTGCATCCAGCAGCTCACAGAAAGGACAATCCGAATGACCGCCTTTGCGACAACCTCCGCCGTTTGGCTCACTCCGCGCCGACGCACGTTCACACAATATCTGGCGCTGGCCGTCACCGTCTTGGCGGTGTCGTTGCTGCTGACCGATCCGGCCTATGCTCAGGCGGCAGACGGCGTCACCTCGATGGCCGAGAACATCAAGGCATGGCTGACCGGGACATTCGCCAAGACGATTGCGGTGATCGCGGTCGTCATCGTCGGCTTCATGTTTTTCACCGGTCGGGCAAGCCTTGGCCTGCTGGTCACGGTGATCGTCGGGATCTTCATCGTGTTCAGCGCGCAGTGGATCGTCGATACCATCACCGGCGGCGCGTGAGTACGGCGCCGTGGACGACGAAAGGCTCCGGGAAGAAACGCTCTTCCTCGCCGTGACGCGGCCAACGATGTGGCTGGGTGTGCCGATCGAGGCATCCCTGCCCATCGCGCTGGCCGCGTGCCTGACCCTCATTATCACCGGCAATCCACTCTATGCGATGGCACTGGCAGGCGCCTTCCTCGCCATTGCGCGGCTTATCGTTCGCCACGACGCCAATGCCTTTCGCTTGTTGTGGCTTTGGACCATGACGAAGGCGCGCTGCCGAAACCGCGCCTGGTGGGGTGGTAGTTCCTATTCCCCGCTGCCGATCGATGGTGCCAAGCGTCGAGGCTTCGCTCGTGGCTAGTGGCGCGATCTCGCTCGGTGCCACGTCAGCCCGAACGCCTTGGCGAATCCTCAAGAACGAGGCCGACCCCGCGCGTTACCTGCCCTATGCGCGCCATATCGACGATCACGTCATCGCGCTTGATGGTCGCGATCTGATGATGATGTTCAAGCTCGACGGTCTCGCGTTCGAGACGGCCGATCCCCTCCATCTCAACGACTGGCACGAGAAGCTGAACGGCACGCTGCGCAACATTGCCGACGATCGTCTCGCGATCTGGACCCACATCGTGCGCCGCCCGATCACCGATTATCCGCAAGGAGAGTTCCGGTCGGATTTTGCAGCAGATCTGGACGCGAAGTACCGCGCCCGGGTCACGGCCAAGCGTATGTTCGTCAACGAACTGTATCTGACCCTGATCATGCGCCCGTCCGTTGGTTCGGCTGATCGCACGGGGGTTTTGCTGCGCCGCCTCTCTACTGCCCGCAAGGAGGGCGACGAGGTCGACGAAGACGAACTTGCGCGCTTTGAGGACAAGGCGCGCGACATCGAGAAGCTGTTGGCCCGATGCCGGCCGCTCAGGCTCAGCCTCTACGAACATAATGGCCTGATGTTTTCGCAGCCCCTTGAGGTGCTGGAGCTCGTGATGATGGGCCGAGCGGCGCGCGTCCCGCTCGTACGTGGTCATCTGGGCTCTGCCATTTACGGTGAGCGTGTCATCTTCGGCCGTGAGACAGTCGAGGTGCGCGCGCATGACGAAAGTCGCTTCGTCGGCTTGTTCGGCATTCGCGAGTATCCGGCCATGACCCGGCCGGGGCAAATGAACGCCCTGCTCTCACAGGATTTTGCGTTCGTCGTGACGCAGTCATTCGCGTTCATGGGCAAGGCACGGGCGTCGGAGCGGCTGCGTCGGCGTCAGAACCAGATGGCATCGACCGAAGATGCCGCTGCCAGCCAGGCAATCGAACTGGCCGATGCGGCTGACGACCTTCAAAGCAATCGGTTCGTGCTCGGCGAGCATCATTTCTCTCTCGCGGTATTCGGTGAAAACCAGAAGCGTCTGGCCGAGAATCTGTCGACGGCTCGGGCTGCGCTCGCGGACGCAGGGCTTGTGTCAGCGCGCGAAGGCCCGGCGCTTGAAGCCGCCTTCTGGTCGCAGCTACCCGGTAACTTCTCGTGGCGGGCGCGGCCGGCGGCAATCACTTCGCGCAATTTCGCAGCGCTATCGCCGTTCCATACCTTTCCGGCCGGAAAGCCCGATGGCAATCACTGGGGCGCGGCGATCGCGCTGATGAAGACCGCTGCCCAATCTCCCTACTATTTCAACTTCCATGTGAACGATCTCGGCCACACGCTGATCATCGGCCCCTCGGGCGGCGGCAAGACCGTGGTGCAGAACTTCCTGATGGCGCAGCTCGAGAAGACCGGCGCGCAGCAGATCTTTATCGACAAGGATCGCGGCGCGGAGATCTATGTGCGATCCTCAGGCGGCACCTACCTCGCATTGCGCAATGGTGTGCCGACCGGGTTCGCCCCGCTCCGCGCGCTCGATCAGACGCCCGGCAATATTGTCTTCCTCGGCAGACTGATCCGGCATCTTGTGACGCCAGCTGGATCGCAGCTCGGCGTTACCCAGGAGAGGATGATCGACGAGGGTATCCTCTCGATCGGGCGCCTCCCTCCGGAAGAGAGGTCAATTCTCGCGCTGCGCCAGCTGCTTGGACAGCGCGATCCGGAAGGGATTGGCGCGCGACTGGAGAAATGGTCCCGCGGCGGGGCGCTTGGCTGGGTGTTCGACAATGACCGGGACGAGTTGACGCTCGAGGCCCGGTTCATCGGCTTCGACATGACGGACTTCCTCGATAATCCAGAGATCCGCACGCCGCTGATGATGTACATGTTCCACCGCATCGATGCGCTGCTCGACGGTCGCCGGCTTGTGATCGACATCGACGAGTTCTGGAAGGCGCTCGGCGACGACGCCTTCCGCGCCTTCGCGCAAGACGGCCTGAAGACCTACCGCAAGCAGAATGCCTTTCTGGTGTTCGGCACCCAGAGCCCGGCCGACGCACTGCGCTCGGACATCTCGCACAGCATCATGGAACAGGTCGCGACCAAGATCCTGTTGCCCAATCCCTATGGCCGCGAGGTCGATTACATCGATGGCCTCGGTCTTACACGCGCCGAATTCAAGCTCATCAGGAACGACCTCATTCCCGAAAGCCGGCGCTTTCTGGTGAAGCAGGGCCACGATTCCATTGTTGTGGAACTCGACCTGGGCGGTCTGTCGGACGAGTTGGCTGTCCTCTCAGGCACCACTGAGACCGTCGGCATCCTCGATCAGGTCCGGGCTGAGCTTGGCGATGATCCCAGCGACTGGCTGCCCGTGTTCCACGAGCGTCGGCGTGCAACCACCAGAAGGAAAGGATAAGGTCATGAAGGCAATTCGAACGCTGGCGATCGTCGGCGCGTGTGCGATGTCGGCGCCGGCCTATGCGCAGGGGATACCCGTCCACGACACTGCAACGTTCTTGCAGACGCTCTCGACCGTGAAGAACACGCTGTCGATGATCGAGCAGGGCAAGCAGCAAATTTCGCAGGCAACTGAACTCTACAACAGCGTCAACAAACTGACGAACGTCAACCAGATCGCGTCGTCGCTCAATACCGACGCCGTTCGCCACCTGCTCCCACGCGAGGCGCGCGACATCCAGCGATTGATGTCGTCCGACATGTCAGGCTTGGGGAGCCTGGGCTCGTCCGCTGCCCGGATCCGCAGCAGCAACCGCATCGAACTGCCGGACCTTCGACCGGGCGCGACGGCGTTCGAGCGATCGAATCGCGACGCCCTTTCGCGGTCTGGCGACATGGCCGCTCGCGACGCTGCGATCGCCGAAGCGGCTTATGGGGTTACCGCCCAGCGGACGACCGGTCTCGAGGAGCTTCGCTCCTCACTCGACAGCGCCTCAGACGCGAAAGAAGTCATGGACATTCAGGCCCGGATTGGCGTCGAAAACGCCCATATTCAGAACGACGCCGTCCAGCTTCAGGCGCTTCAGATGCGGCAGGCCGCCGAGGCGAGACTGCGTTCGCAGCGAGATGATGAAAACGGCCTCGCCAAACTTCAGCAGAGCCTGAGTAGCCGGCCGTGAAGGGGATCGCTGCGTTCCTCCCTGCTCTGACGGCCACACTCCTGAGTGGTTGCGGGCAGTTGGTCGGCAAGGCCGAGCTGAAGTCCGATCCCAAGCAGCGCGCTGCAATCCTGGCCGCCTGCGCCAACGGCACTCACAACGATGCCCAGGAGTGCAGCAACGCCAAGGACGTCGAGAACGCTGACAAGCTCGAGCGTTCGCTGGGTCACAAATAAGCGAGGATACTGGCCATGGCGTCCACACTCTTCGCGGATATTTACACCAACATCGACGGGAAGCTCGATCTCTTCCTCAACGAGCGTCTCAACAACGTCATTGAGGTCGTGAGAGGACCGCTGGCGCTTGGCCTGGTCATCTACATCGCGCTGTATGGGTACATGGTGATGCGCGGTATCGTCAGCGAGCCCTGGGGCGAGCTGGTCTACCGGATGGTGAAGCTGTGTCTGCTCTACGTTGCGGCCACGACAGTCGCTTATTCGGAGTGGATCACGAACCCGCTTTTTCACGGGATGCCGGACGCAATCTCCCAGGCGCTGGCGGGCAAGACCATCACCAGCGTCGGTGCGGTGTTCGACGATTATTTCGGGCAGGTCGATTCCATCGTCCTGATCATCCGGACGGAAGCCGCGACCTATCTCGACATCAACCCCTGGAAGCTCGTCCTGCTCACGCTGGCGGTAGCGATTTACGGTTTAGCGGGCCTCTCTGCGGCGATCGGGTTTGCAATCACCGTGTTCGCAAAGGTGGCGCTCGCCGTCGTGATCGCGCTCGGGCCGATTTTCATCGCGCTGTCGCTCTTCGAGACCACCCGGCGGTTCTTTTACGGGTGGCTGGGACAGGTGTTCAACTACATCGTCCTGATGGCTGTGATCATCGCCATCACGGCCCTGATCACCGATCTCGGCGCTACGGCACTGACCGCGGCCGAAGGCACGCCTGACGTGACGATCGGCGCTGTATTGTTCGCGGT
>MSXQ01000032.1:0-1112 GCA_002083645.1 Proteobacteria bacterium ST_bin13 | reverse complement strand
CCGTTCCAGCAAGCCCGCGCCACACGCAACAGCCGCAATCTCGAACGTGCCGCCGCTCGCGGTGGTTCGGTCAGCCGCGCCTAATGACCAGGGAAAATTCCATGACGAGTTCATCAACGCCCATCAACATCCTGCGCAGTTCGGTCGCACTGCTGATGATCCTTCCTTCCATGTCGAGCGGGGCTTCTGGCCCGAAAAAGCTGCCCGTCTGTGACGGGAAGCACCTGCGCGACGTGAATATTTACGGGAGCGTCCTACCCGGCTCGCCGGTCCCGGGCGTCGTAGCGCCCCCTGCCCCGCCGCCTGTCCCGCCGGTCATCCAACCGCCCGAAGGTGCATCAGCGCCGCCACCGGTTCCGGTTCCCGCGCCCGACAAGACATCCATGCGCGATGCGCCCCGCAATCATGGGAGCTGCTGACCATGCGCAGCCAGGTCGAGGGCGTGCCCGCGAAGGACGCAGAACTCTATTTCGGTCAGGCGCGGTCCTGGGACCAGGACCGGCAGCGCAAATCGCTGCGGTCCGAACGCATCGCGTGGATCGTGGCTGCCCTGGCATTGCTGGTGTCAGCCGCAGAGGGCTTCGCTCTCGCCGGCCTTGCTCCGCTCAAGACGGTGATGCCCTATATCATCCGGGTCAACCAGACGACGGGCGCCGTCGACGTCCAGACCACGCTCACCCAAAAGCCGATGCGCTATGACGAGGCGGTGACGAAATTCTTCCTGGCCCAGTATGTCAGGGCACGCGAGAGCTGGCTGTCGGCCGCGGCCGAAGAGAATTTCAGAGCAGTCACGATCCTGTCCGAGCCTGGCGAACAGCAGCGCTGGGGCCGCTTCTTCAGCGCAAACAATCAAAACAGCCCGCAGGTCGTCTGGGGCAAGGGCGCGACCGTCCAGGCACGCGTTCGCAACATCGCCTTTATCAACGATCGCGTCGCCAATGTGCGCTTCACGCGCACGGTCCAGACCGACACCGACACGCAGAGCACCGACTGGATCGCGACCGTGACGTTCCGGTACACGAACGCGCCGATGGCCGAAGGGGATCGCTACCGCAATCCGCTAGGCTTTCAGGTCGAGAACTACCGGGCCGACCCGGAGGTGGTGCGGTGAA
>MSXQ01000007.1:0-20499 GCA_002083645.1 Proteobacteria bacterium ST_bin13 | reverse complement strand
GTTGCAAACCGTGCTGTCCGAATACGAACTTGAACCGATGCCCATCCATGTAGTCCATCCTGAAGGGCGTCGAGCATCGGCCAAGGTACGAGCCTTTGTCGATCTGGCCGTCGAACGCCTGCGCGCTGATCGGCATCTCAATTGAGGAACTTGTTAGCAGCGGCGGAACGGTAGGTGATCCAGCAATCGTAGGGCGAACGACCCCGGAGCGCATCGTTACCGTGTAGCGAGGCTGTGAGAGCCCCTGAGACGGCATTCATGTGCAACCACGACAAACACCCAAACGAATGGTGCGAACTGCCCTGCGATTTGCAGGGCAACTTCATGCTGCTGGCATCCAATCAATCTGAAATGTGGCCGGGATCATATGGGCCGTTGGCTTACCATCGAGAAGTTGTCGTTTCTTGGCGATAACGCAGTTTGAAGCGGACCATCGGCATTGGCTGTGAGATTCACCAGCAATCAAGAAAACGTATATCGAACAATACCATAGACGATACTGGCTGGTCACGTGCTGTTTGACGGCAACAAGATCGCCAGTCGTCAATCAACACAGGTTTACCGCGCCAAAAAACTTATCGCGTGCTATAATTTAGCATGACCAAAATCCACAATCCAGATCGCTTGTACCGCCATCTGACCCCAAATGAATGGGCCTATGCGGTAGATCAGTACGAGCTTGGATTTCAAAGCGGTGCATCAATTGCGCGCGAACTTGGGGTATCCAAGCAAGCGATGTCTCGTGGGTTGATTAAGCGAGGGGCAGTCAAGGGTATGCGCGCTCATGAGACAGTGAGAGAGCTTAACAAGATTTTAGATGAGCGGGATCGGATCAAGCGGCTGGCAACTGCCAAGCTTTGGGAGCAGGCGGCTGTTCAACTACATGTCATGAGAAAATTCATGTATGATTTTGCTGTTAGCCTCGGTGAACCGGGTTATGCACACGCTTTGCTTGGTAATGATTCTTCTTCTGCAAGTGCACAACAAGGGCTCCCGACAGCTTGATAACTGATTAAAGGGAAGCAAGGTCGAGGATCATTACTGACTAGGTTTGGGCCGATTGCGGACAGGCGGGATACGGGTGAAGGATCGCTTGAAGCAATCGCTAGTTCAGCTATTTAATCCGCTTGATCAAGATGAGCTACAAAATTCGCGCTCGACGCTGGAGAAAATCGGGCAGTGGTTAACCTGAAAATCAGCTCGCTCAACGAAATCGTCGCAGAAACACCCAGTCTGCGCGTGAACGGCGACTGGGTGTGCCTAAATATTGATACTCGCACGGCCTGGCCGACCAAGCCGCAATCCTTCGTTTTCGAAGGGCGCCAAGTCTGGGTAATACCACTCACGACGGACCACTATCCGGGACTGGCCGCGAACAAGCCCGCCGATATGGATCGCGACGAGTGCTTCGCGCTCCTCCATCGGTCTTTGAGCATCTTGGCTTGGCTCCAAGATACGGGGGCAATCGTCGTGCAAATGAGCGGCGGAAATTTGCCGCGCATGATGGGGCGCCAGCAATCCACCGGCAACGCGATCCGCGATGAATTCGACTTGTCTGACTTGCCGGCGATTGAGGACGGGCCAGGAAAGTTGGCTTTGGCACTGATCCGAGAAGGCCGCGGGCTGAACCATCCTGGCTATTCCTTCTTATCCTTCTTTCGCGCGCTCGAAACGGCAATCCCCAATGGGCCAGCGCGGGGCGCTTGGGTCACTGCGAATATCGATCGCGTTGACGGCCACCGGGCGAAAGACGCACTCGATAAACTCAGAGCGAACGTTCAAGGCGACATCGGGAAACATCTTCGAGAATCAGGTCGGCACGCAATCGCGCATGCAAAATCGGATCCTATTATCAACCCCGATGACCCGCGGGACGCCCGGAGATTGGAAGCTGAACGGCCGATTATTGAAGCATTGGCGGTGCTAGCGATCGAAGATCATTTAGGGATTCAGACGAGCCATAAAGCCTGGCGCGAGCACCTGTATGAATTGCGCGGATGGAAGGGCATTTTCCCGCATCTGGTCGTCCAGGCCAGCATGCTCACCGAACCGCCAGACCTACAAGCCTCAATCGATCTTCCTCAGATCAATATCCGGTTGCGACGCAGCGAACCGTTTCTACCGCTTGAGGGTATGGAGCCGGTGCATGCCGGGCTGTCGAATCAGCGCGTAGAACTGGTCTATCGCAGCGTCGATGGCCTGGCTGAAATCATGTTTTGGCTGAACTTCGCGGAGGAACGGCTCGAATTCGATCCCGACCGTAGTTTCAAACTCTATGACGACGGCAGTGTCGCGGCCGCCAAGAATGGGAAGGAGCGATGCCGGTTTATTTGGGACTATTTCGGCAATGGAGAAATTCAGATCTGGAACGCTGAAAGCGGCGTACTGATCTCACGTGTTGATGCCTATCTGCCTGTAAACATGATGGCGAACTTCGATCGCCATATGGCGGAGCTCGCTGCATGGGACAAACTCATTGCAGTCCGAGAACAAGCTGGGGCGGCAAACTAATTGCCGATGTGGAAGCGCAATTTTGGCGGCACCTTTCAGGACAGCGAAATGCTGGCCGGATGACCGATGTCGGGTGCCACGCTGCCTCTGATACCAAGTTGAACGAATGGCAGGTTTCGGGCATTCGCTAAGGGTGCTGAAATCGCCGAAATCAGGGCGCGGAATAGCCTCGCCGCCAATAGCATTTAACGGCTAATCGCCTTTCAAAAAGAACGAACCCAAGCCTCACCTCATTACCCACCCGCAATCCACCGCGCAGCGCTGCAAGGTTACCTCGTCAACAACGACAACGAGGTAACGCGACATGAAACTTTTCGAAATCACACAGGCGTCCGGCGCCAAACTTTCTGTTTTCGCCGCCGGGTTTGATGAGGCAGCGGGCATCTTCACCGCTTGGTATGCCAACCACCACGACGACTACCTATCCGGGTTCGAGGTTGCCGAACGCAACCCATCATGGTCGGGCCTCAACACCGAGCAACTGCGGGAAGCGCTGGCCCTAAACATCTCCGGTGTAGCCCGATACGACCCCGATAAGGGCTGGACGATCCTGCCCACCAACGCGCCAGTGGGGGAGTCCTGATGGTGTACCAAATGTCCCTCCATTACGACGATGACGACTATCAGGCCGTGATCTTCGCCGAGGACAGCTTTCGCGCCGAGCACATCTGGGACGCAATCGGTGAGCGGTACGAGCTCATGCCCGAAGGGTGGCTCGACTCAGAATGCGATACCTGGAGAACCGTTGGTCTTGTGCGCCATGAACGAGAAGCCTGCGTCCGGCGCATCGAGGGCGTGGGTGTGTACTCCTCACGCACTGGCTGGACGATCCTGCCTATTGACTACGAAGCCATCGGGCTCGAGCCGCCAGGATGAGGATGCACTGGGTTTGGGAAGCGTTCGAAACGACAGGAGCGATCGATGGTCCGGGTTTTCCTCGCGCGTTCGATCGCCGGAGCAGACCAGCTCGTACATAGCATGCCGATTCAAGCCATGGGACGCCGCTCGGGATACGGCTGAGATCGCATAACTAAATTAAGAGAAGTCCAAGGATTGGGAGCGACTTCCCACCCGGATGGTGCCGACTTGCCGGTAGCATACGGAGCTGTGCCATCCACTGGCATGGATATTGCCAATCGTCGACGCTCACTGCGGAAAGCCCAGCCCGGCAGTCCCAACAGACTCCAATCTAAAGGTAGCGTGCCCGACCCAATAACGCGCTAAGAATTTGAAGCGCTTCCAACTTGGCGCTATAAGAATTTCGCCTCGTCTGTGCACGCGATAGGTGTCCGTGCCAGGCTCGATGCAGCCTGCGTTGCGGAGTGCATCGAGGGAAGTCGCTCAACTCCGACCAAATTCGATAGTGAACTATGGCTCACGTATTTTGACGAATGCCGCGCCCGAGGTCGGTCATGTCGAAAAAGTTTATGCCGCCATTTTTAATCAGAACGGTGCTGATTTAGGCACATTACCTGAGGGTTCACGACCGAGCAATAATTAGCCCGACTCGCGCTCGCGCTCGCGATCGGGCGTTTCCTGATCAGGACGCACTGGAGGAGGGTAATCGGCTCCACTATCGGGATAACAAGTCATTGTAAAATCATGCCTTTCCATGGGGAGGTGCAGCGGAAAAACCGTAATCCGCTTCCTCTATTCTAGTTCGAAGTCTCTCACAAGAGAAATTAACAAAATAACTGTCCCAATAAACACAAAGTAAAAAAGCCCCTAAAAGATCAACAGTAAGTTCCTTTACCGTCCTTTAAACACTTTCCACGCATCTTTACCGATGTATTCGTGCACCTCCGCTACATACGGAGACATCTCTTGAATCGGCATGTTTTCTCTGATGTCCAGAATTATTTCAGCAGCCCTTTGGGCGTCGCCCGGTCTTTGGATGAACACTAAAGATCGCATGATAGTATGCCAAACATTTTCAGTCGCCGGGCCAATATCAGTCACGCCTACTTGCAGAATGTTTAGAAGACGTTCGAATTCAGAAAGAGAAGGAAACTCCCGATGCGACTCGCCTTCATCATTTGCATTTTGAAGCCCGTCGAGGGCGAAATATAGCGCTGAATTAATTAGATTTAGATCGCCAGAGTTTGTAATTTTTTCGAGCGACTCTATTTTTGGCTTCACAATCATCCACGCACAATGGATGTCATCTACATCTTGCGAAGTCACCTTCCCGGAGATCGCGCGTCTTATGTTGCTTATTCGCCAATGAACGAAACCGCGAAGGCGTTCTACATTTTGCTCTAGGTAACTCTTTTGATTGGGGGAAATTAGTAATTCAGATCGTTGCGGCAGTGCATTCAGCGCCTTGCGAGCCTCGACATAAAAATCGTCCGCCAATCGCGTGTGCCGTTCCTTATCTTCGATAGACTCCACCAACTCGACTAATGCTCCGTGACACTCGGCCAGTCGAAACCAAGCTGTCGGATAATGGTTGAAAGAGTCGTACACGTAATCGAAAGGTCTGCCGTTAATCGCCAAATCGTATATATCGATAGCCCGACGAATCTGTGCTGATGATCCCGTAAGGAGTCGGCACAGCGCATGCTCCATCAACACAAGATAAGATACTGTCTTTATTATGACGTAGTCTTTATCTGTAAATTTCTTTCCAGACAACTCTCTCGGAAATTCCTTTGCCAATCGCTCGAAACTTTCTGCGAGTCCTCGATAGGAGTCAGCTTTATTGCCCGTGGATTTATCAATTCTATCCTTCTTACGGTATAGTTCTATGAATCGTTCAAAAATTGGGGAAACCGGGTGCAATCGATGAGTTAAACCCACCAGATAACCAACGTCATCTAGGTTAGCCTTGACTGCCGGTTGACGATCCTCCTCCCCAACATCCATATACCACAATAGTTCGGCATAATTGGCCGCATTATCGAGCATGGCTTTCAGTATTCGTAGATGTTTATCTAGCGCCAAGCGACGCTTTTCGCCACTAATTTTGCCGTCTCGATCATCTTCGTAGAAAAGTTTGTGGTCTATTTCGCCCCAAGCCTCTTCAAAAACGGACCTAATTTGATATTCGACATGAACTTTTACCGGCTGAGCTTTGTCGACTGAGACCGTGTGGGCAACAATTAAGTGGACGCCAGAATATTGTGGCCGTGGTTCGACAATAAGCTTTACTGGAAATGTGCTGCCAAAATTGACTTCAAGCAATGGGCGAAGGCTATCGGTTAGGGGGTCGATGGGGCTGCCAGTGTCCTGATCCAGCATCGCACCAGTAGTGGCAACAAATTGCTTAAACTCGATGAGTTCCACTTTTCCAAGACTGCGAGATTCACTAGATGTTTGCTGAGCAATCATGCTCAGAAGGTCATTGGCTACTTTGGCAATATCCATTCTAAGAAGTGTAATAAAACGAACGCCGAGAAGGTCCTGAACACTTTCAAGCGTATAGCCAGCGTCTTTAATTCTTTTGCGTGCGATTTTTGAGACAACGCCCTCTTCAGTCTTGACGCGCCCGCGATAAGACAGTGGTGGCGAAAAAAGTCCTGACTCTTCTATGGAATGAATCACGCCGTTGCGCAAATAATCCGAGGCTCGAAGCAGCCTAATGAGCGTTGTGACGTCAACTTCATATTCGCCCGCAGGCGGGTCAACGCCATCTGCCATTCTGCCCCCCGGTCACACCATTCACGCAAGCTTGCGGCGTCTTAACTTTTTGTCAAGGCGCGCTTGGTCTGCTTTGTTGTTTTTGGTTTCGACTTTTCCATCTGTGTTGCGGCACGAAATCTGCCTGCTCGACGGCCTGCTGATACTGAGTTAGGAGCGGCCCAATCTGCTGATTATCACTCGCCGCTAGAGCTAGCCGACATTGATCTTCGATTATCAGAAACTTAAGGCTCCATTCTTTGTGCTTGCGGCTCCGTGCGTCTGGCTGAAGGATGACCTGCCAAACTCCAACCAACGTGATAACCGCGCTACAAATAGCAACGCAGATTTCTGCGCCTTTGTAAGGCTCGTTCGATCCAAGGAGCAGTGCGCTGGCTGCCATAATGATTATGCCGCCGATTACGACTAGAAAGTTGCAAGCCCCGTTTATGACTTCAAGCCGCAAAGAATGCCGGATGTGGCCATGCGCGTTGCGATCAGCGCGGCGTTGGAGCGCGCGAATCTCGTTCGTTACATTTTCGGTGTCCGTATCCACCATATCCTGACTGCTTTCGTTAAAAACTTCATCACCCGGTCGAGCGCCGAGATTGAGG
Source organism: Proteobacteria bacterium ST_bin13 (assembly GCA_002083645.1). Taxonomy (GTDB): domain Bacteria; phylum Pseudomonadota; class Alphaproteobacteria; order Sphingomonadales; family Sphingomonadaceae; genus Sphingomonas. Next base: position 13,756 of record MSXQ01000007.1, on the reverse strand, counting down.
AATATGTCGCTCTTTGCGCAAGAGCAGACCGATTAGTCGAAAGCGCAGAAGTTCAGAACCGTGCGAGATTGTCAATTTGAGCCGCACAGAGGTAGCGTCTCTGACGTGACCCCCGGCTTTCATCCTGCGGCAACCAGAGACCGACCGTTGTTGTCGCGCGGGAGCGCGGGTGAAGCCCGGCCCCGTAAGCTCATGATAGATAGAGTATACTTCGTATTCGTTTCCCGCAGTGTTCGACTGGTACCATGTGTACCAGCTTCAAGCGCAAAACGCTGAATCACTGCCAAAATACCCCGAAAATGCGTGCCTATCGAACCAAAAACCGCAGTTTTGCGTGGGTCGCTCGTGTTGACATCGCAGGGGTCGCAAGTTCAATCCTTGCCACGCCCACCATTAAAAGCCCGCTTGGTCTGCACTGGCCCGGCGGGCTTTTTTGTTTTGCTCCCCGGCCGGCCACTGCGCGGGCGCTGACAGCGACGCCTGGCTATGCCAAAGGGACGAAAAGCTTCCCCAGGAGAGACTCTATGCGCATCATCGATCATCACATTGCTGGCCCCGCCGGTGAGGCTGCCACCCGGTTCGGCGATGTGTTCGATCCCAATAGCGGCGCGGTGCAGGCGCAGGTGCCGCTGGGTGGGCAGGCCGAGCTCGATCGTGCGGTGGCAGCGGCGCAGGCGGCGCAGCCGGGCTGGGCCGCGACCAATCCGCAACGTCGCGCGCGCGTGATGTTCGAATTCAAGCGGCTGGTAGAGGCGCATATCGATGAACTGGCGCATTTGCTGTCGGCCGAACATGGCAAGGTCGTGGCCGACGCGCGCGGCGATGTGCAACGCGGGCTCGACGTCATCGAATTCGCTTGCGGCGTGCCGCATCTGTTAAAGGGCGAATATACCCAAGGCGCCGGGCCGGGCATCGATGTCTATTCGATGCGGCTGCCGCTGGGGATTGGTGCTGGAATTACCCCGTTCAATTTCCCGGCGATGATCCCGATGTGGATGTTCGGCGTCGCGATTGCGTGCGGCAATGCCTTCATCCTGAAGCCATCGGAGCGCGATCCATCGGTGCCGGTGCGGCTTGCTGAGCTGATGCTTGAAGCGGGCGCGCCGGCGGGGATTTTGCAGGTCGTCCACGGTGACAAGGAAATGGTCGACGCCATCCTTGATCACCCCGCGATCAGCGCGGTCAGCTTTGTCGGCTCGTCGGATATCGCGCACCATGTCTATCGGCGCGGCGTTGCGGCGGGCAAGCGCGTCCAGGCGATGGGCGGAGCCAAGAACCACGGCGTGATTATGCCCGATGCCGATCTCGACCAGGTCGTCGCCGAGCTGTCGGGCGCGGCGTTTGGATCGGCGGGCGAACGCTGCATGGCGCTGCCAGTGGTGGTGCCGGTCGGCGAGAAAACCGCGCTGGCCTTGCGCGAAAAGCTGCTCCCCGCCATCGCCAAGTTGCGGATTGGCGTGTCGACCGACAAGGATGCCGATTACGGGCCCGTGGTGAACGCGGCGCATCGCACCCGCGTGGAAAACTGGATCCAGACCGGGGTGGACGAGGGCGCGGAGCTGGTCGTCGACGGGCGCGGCTTCAGCTTGCAGGGGCACGAAAAGGGCTTTTTCATTGGCCCCAGCCTGTTCGATCACGTCAAACCGACGATGGAAAGCTATAAGGAAGAAATCTTCGGCCCCGTGCTCCAGATCGTCCGCGCGACCGATTTCGAGGAAGCTGTCTCGCTTCCCTCGCAACACCAGTACGGTAACGGCGTCGCGATCTTCACCCGCAACGGCCATGCCGCCCGGGAATTCGCGGCCCGCGTGAATGTCGGGATGGTCGGCATCAACGTGCCGATCCCGGTGCCCGTGGCCTACCACACCTTTGGCGGGTGGAAGCGCAGCGCGTTCGGCGACACCAACCAGCACGGCCCCGAAGGCATCAAATTCTGGACCAAGATCAAGACGGTGACGCAGCGCTGGCCCGATGGCGGCGTGGGCGAAGCGGCGAACGCGTTTGTTATTCCGACGATGGGTTAGGGGACGTGGTGCGGATCCTGATCGCAGTCGTGCTGGCGGCCGGCTGGACATTGTCGTTATTCCTGCCAGCCGTCGCGATTGCCGGCATCAATGATCCCCACCAGATCGTCAGCGGCACCGAAATCCTGATGATAGGGTCCTTCGGTTTCCTGATCGGTCAGTTCGGATGGCTCGCAAATCTCACCTTTCTTGCGACGGTCCTCGTTCTTGCGACCGGCGCTCGATTCAAGGCGCTCGGCATCGCTCTACTCGCGATGCACTTACCCCTCCTAATTGGTGCAATGATGTGGAGTGACTTTCCGACGAACGAGGGAATTCCTGAGAAGGGCAATATCCTGGAGCACCTGTCGGGCTATTATCTCTGGATGGCCGTGATGATCGGCGCTGTTTTTGCGCAATTATATATTGCTGCTCGCTCGGGCGTCACGACCGACGGCTGACCCCCCCCCCTTGTGCATCGCAACAAAGCGTTGCAGCATAGCCATGACGAAGAGCTGGGGACTTAGCAGACTTAATGGGGCTAAAGCGCGCGTTTGACGAGATTTGGGGGGACGGCACCGGGCAGGTGGCGCGCGCCGAACTCGCCGCGCTTGGCGATTGGCTGGCAGCGACGCCGCCCGCCGATCTCAGTCGTCGCCAGCAAGCCGCCGAAGCGACGTTCCGCCAGCTGGGCATCACCTTTGCGGTTTATGGTGATAGCGACGCCGCCGAACGGATTATCCCGTTCGACATCGTCCCGCGCGTGTTTCTGGCCGATGAATGGGCGCGGCTGTCCGAAGGGCTGGTTCAGCGGGTTGAGGCGATCAACGCGTTCCTTGATGATATCTATGGCGAGCGGCGGATTATGGCCGAAGGCGTGCTGCCGCCTGATCTGATCTTCGGCAATGCGCAGTTCCGCCCCGAAATTGCGGGCATGCGGCCGCCGCACGGGGTGTGGGCGCATATTTGCGGGATCGATCTGGTGCGCACGGGGCCCAATGATTTTTTCGTGCTGGAGGATAATGCGCGGACCCCCTCCGGCGTATCGTACATGCTCGAAAATCGCGAGGCGATGCTGCGGCTCTGCCCCGAGCTTTTCCGGGCGCTGCGGGTGGCAGCGGTCGATAGCTATCCTGATAAGTTGCTCGAAACGATGCGATCGGTGACGCCGCTGAGCGCTGGCAACAACCCGGTTTGTGTCGTGCTGACCCCGGGCCATTTCAATTCGGCCTATTATGAGCACAGCTTTCTGGCGGATTCGATGGGGGTCGAGCTGGTCGAGGCGGCGGACTTGGTGGTCGATGACGATATCGTCTGGATGCGGACGATTTCAGGGCGGGTGCGCGTCGATGTGATTTATCGCCGGATCGACGATGATTATCTCGATCCGCTGGTCTTCCGGCCCGATTCCATGCTGGGCGTGCCGGGGCTGATCGCGGCCTATGCTGCCGGCAATGTCGCAATCATCAACGCGCCGGGCAACGGCATTGCCGATGACAAGGCGATTTACAGCTATATGCCCGATATCGTCCGCTTCTATTCGGGCGGCGAGGCGAAATTGCCCAATGTCGAGACGTACCGCTGCCGCGAACCGCAGGCACTGAAATATGTCCTCGATAATTTGGCGGACCTGGTGGTGAAGCTGGTTGATGGGTCGGGCGGCTATGGCATGCTGGTCGGGCCCACGGCGAGCAAGGCCGAGATTGAAGACTTCCGCGCCGCGCTGATCGCCGCGCCGCATCGCTATATCGCGCAGCCGACGCTGTCGCTCTCGACCGTGCCGACGCTTGCCGATGATGGTCTGTCGCCGCGCCATGTTGATTTCCGGCCCTTCGTGCTCACCGGCGCAAAAGGCGTGCAGGTCGTGCCCGGCGGGCTGACGCGAGTGGCGCTGAAGCAGGGATCGCTGGTGGTCAATTCCAGCCAGGGCGGGGGCACCAAGGATTCGATGGTGTTGCTCGACAATGGCGCGCCGCGTGCTGCGCCCGCGACGGGATTGTCCCAGTCGCAGCGCCAAGTCTGATGCTGTCGCGCACCGCCTCGTCGCTCTATTGGCTCGGCCGCTATGTCGAGCGCGCCGACTTTACCGCCCGGCTGGTCGAGGCGACGGTGCGGCTTGATGCGCTGTCGGCGCGCCCGGCGGGGGAGGCGGCATGGCAGAGCGCGCTGGCGGTGTCCGAAACCGATGAGGCCTTTGCGGCGACCGGGCAAAGCGTGACCCAAGCGCATGTTGCGCGCTTCCTGACGCTCGATACCAGCCACCCGGGATCGATCATGCGTTGCCTGGATATGGCGCGGATGAACGCCAAGGCCGTGCGCACTGCGCTGACGCGTGACGCCTGGACATCGATCAACCGCGCCTGGCTGTTGTTCAGCACCCGTTCCAGCCCAGGCGGGACGGCGGCAACGATTGGGCTGGTCGAAGCGGTCAAGGTCGAAACCTTGGGGTTCGAAGGTGCGATGAACCGGATGCTGCGCAACCAGGCCAATGGCTTTATCCGGTTAGGCCAGGCGATTGAGCGCGCCGACAACACGGCGCGGCTGCTCGATGTCAAATATCATCTGCTGCTGCCCGAAGGCGAGCGGATCGGCGGCGTGATCGATCGCGATCAATGGACGACGATCCTGCAGACGGTGTCTGCCGTCACTGCCTATCGCTGGCTGTATAATGAAGGGCTGACCCCGGCCAATGTCATCGATTTATTGCTGTGTCGGCATGAGTTGCCGCGCTCGTTGGCCGGTTGCGTTGAGGAAGTGGTCGAGATTTTGAGCCTGCTTGCCAAGCGGACCGGCCTGCAGGGCGAAGCGGATCGTATGGCGCGGATGCGCTATGCCCGGATGCAGAAAACCAACTCGCGGCAAGTGATCGCCAGCGGGCTTCACCAATATTTGCAGGCGTTCAACGCTGAAAATGCGCTGATCAGCGCGGCAATCGCGCGCCAGTTCCGGTTCACCGGATGAGGCTGTCCATCGATCATCGCACCTTTTATCGCTTCTCCGCGCCGCAAGCGCGGCTGGTGCAGATGCTGCGGATGACGCCTGGCGATACGCATGATCAAACGATCGCGACCTGGCGAATCGATGTCGATTGCGATGCCCGATTGAAGGCGGCGGTGGATGGGTTCGGCAATCGGGTGACGATGCTTTATGCTGTCGGGCCGATCGACTCGATCGAGATTTGTGTGAGTGGTTCGGTGCTGACGAACGCCAATGCGGGGGTGTTGCGCGGAGCGAGCGAGCGTTTCCCGCCAGACTTGTTCCTGCGCAGCACCGGGTTGACCGAAGCTGATGACGCGATGATCGATTTTGCCCGCGAGGCGGCGGTCGGCACAACGGCGCTTGACCGGCTGCACGCGCTGAACCGCGCCATCCATGGGCGCTTTACCTTTTGCCTGCAACGACCGGTGCAGGGGCGATCAGCGGCGCATGCCTTTGCCGAGCCGCGCGCGCCAGGGCGTGACCTGGCGCATATCTTTATTGCAGCGGCGCGCGCGATCGGCGCGCCGGCGCGCTATGTTTCGGGCTATGGCAAGCTGGACGTGCTCGGGACGAGTCAGCCAAGCCCACATGGCTGGGCAGAAGCATATATCGACGGACTGGGCTGGGTAGCGTTTGACCCCAGCATCGGGCTTTGCGCGGGCGAAGACCATGTCCGCGTTAGCATTGGCCTCGATTCAGATGGCGCGGCCCCGGTCGCCGGGTCGCGACTGGGCGAGGGGGACGAGCAACTCGCGGTCGATGTCCATGTCGCTGAGCTAGACGACCAGTAACGGCGTAACCGCGCGTTTTTTCAGGCCAGTTCGTCGGCCAGAGCGGGCAGGCGGGACGGGGTGAGGTCGGCATCGCTCATCACCGTCCAGCCGCTGGGGCCCAGCACCTCGATCGGGCGATAGCGGGTCTTGTAGGCCATCCGGTCTGACCCCTTCACCCAATAGCCGAGATAGACATAGGGCAGGCCAAGCGCGCGGGCGCGGCGGATGTGATCGATAATGATGAGATTGCCGAGCCCCGGCCGATCTTCATGCGCGGCATCGAAGAAACTATAGATCATCGACAGGCCATCGGCTTGCTGATCGGTGAGGCACGCGCCGACCAGACGACCACGGCGGCCATCGACAGAGGGCTCGCGATATTCGACAACAAAGCTGTTGACCGGGCTTTGTTCGATCATGTCGGCATAATCGCCTTCGTCCATGCCGGCCATGCCGCCGCCGGGGTGGCGGCTGGCGAGATAACGGCGGAGCAGATCAAATTGCTCATCAGTCGCCCACGCCTTGCAGGCGCTGATCTCAAGGTCGCTATGGCGACGGATCAATTTGCGCTGCGTGGCATTGGCGCGAAAATCATCAGCGACAACCCGGACCGAGACGCAGGCCGAACAGCCCGCGCAGCTGGGGCGATAAGCGACCGATTGGCTGCGGCGAAAACCAATGCGGCCAAGCGCATCATTCAGTTCGCTGGCATGCGGGCCGTTGAGTTCGGTGAAGACTTTGCGTTCGAGCCGACCGGGCAAATAGGGGCAGGGCGAGGGGCTGGTGACGAAGAATCGCGGGAAGCGAAAAGGTGCTGACACTGCCGCGGATCCTCCCAGTTGTGCCGACATTCGGCGGCCCCGATTGACCTCTTATGAATCACCGCCATCGTGATGAAAAGCGGCTTTACCATGATTGAAGGTTAACGCGGGCGCGCGCAGAGTCAAAATCAGGCGAAAGCCGTTAAAATGCCAGCGACAGTGCCACTATAGGCCAGCCCAGCCGACGTTAAAGCGTCGCGCGACTCGCTTTGCCGCGCGCGCGAATCCCTCCAGCGTGCTTTTGTTCAGGCGAGTTCGACCAGGCTCACTTCATAGCCCGCCTGGCGGATCGCGGCGATCAGCCGGTCGAGATGCGCGCGGTCGCGGGTTTCGCATTCGATATCGGTGATTAGCCCCTTGGCAGGCAGCGTGGTGAAGACCCGCTGGTGATAGACTTCGATGATGTTGACGCGTTCAGCATCGAACACGCGGACGAGATTGAACAGCGCGCCGGGCTGATCCTGCAACCGCACCCGCAGCCGCGCCAACCGGCCCGACCGCGCCAGATCGCGCAGCAGGACATTGGCGAGCAGCCGCGTGTCGATATTGCCGCCGCACAGCGTGATGCCCACGGTCTTGCCCTTGAACCGCTCCGGGTGCTGGAGCAAAGCGGCAAGGCCAGCCGCGCCCGCGCCCTCGACCACGGTCTTTTCGATCTGAAGCAGCAGGCTGACGGCCTTTTCCAGATTGCGTTCGCTCACCAGCAAAATGTCGTCGACCAGTGCTTCGACCATTGTCGCGGTGATCGCGCCGGGTTCCTTGACGGCAATACCCTCGGCCAGCGTATCGCCCGCGCAGGGCATATCGGTGCCGTTGATGCGGTTATACATCGACGGAAACAGCTCCGCCTCGACGCCAATCACCTCGATGTCGCGGCCGCTGGCGCGCGCGACGGTGGCCATGCCCGAAATCAGCCCGCCGCCGCCGATGGGCGTGACGATCGTGTCGATCTCGGGCACGTCCTCCAGCATCTCGATCGCGACGGTGCCTTGCCCTGCGATGATGCGGGGATCGTCGAAGGGGTGGACGAAGGTGAAGCCGCGCGCCGCCTCCAGTTCGCGGGCATGGGCATAGGCGGCGTCGAAGGTTTCGCCGAACAGGATCACGGTCGCGCCGTGCCCTTCGGTCTGGGTGACCTTCACCGTTGGGGTGGTGGTAGGCATCACGATCGTGGCAGGAATGCCGAGCCGATTGGCGTGATAGGCAAGCCCCTGCGCATGATTGCCCGCCGACGCGGCGATCACGCCGATCGTCTGCGGCCCCAATTGCATCAGCGTGTTGAGCGCGCCGCGTTCCTTATAGGCCGCGGTAAACTGGAGGTTTTCGAACTTCAGATACACTGTCGCCCCGGTCATCTCCGACAGCGTCTTGCTGATCAGCGTGGGGGTGCGCACGATCGAGGGCGCGATGCGGGCATGCGCGGCGCGGACGTCGTCGATCGATACGGGCAAAGCTGCCACGGCGGCGGGGGCGGGATCAGTAGCCATAGCCTTGGCCCCTAGACCATCTGGCGCAGCGACGGAACACGCCTTATGCGGCTAGCCCATGGCACATATCGCATTCATTGGCACCGGCATCATGGGCGGCCCCATGGCGCGTCATCTGGCGGCGGCAGGGCACAGCCTCACCGTCTATAACCGCACCCGCGCCAAGGCAGAGGCTTGGGTGGCAGCACATGGCGGCGCGGTGGCAGAGAGCCCGGCGGCGGCAGCAGCGGGCAAGGACGCGGTGATCGCGTGCGTCGGCAATGATGACGATCTGGCGCTGGTGACACTCGGCACCGACGGCGCATTTGCCGCGATGCGCGACGATGCGGTGTTCATCGATCACACCACCGTCTCCGCTGACATTGCGCGGCGTCTGGCGGCAGCGCGCGCGCTGGTGGTCGATGCACCGGTATCGGGCGGGCAGGCGGGGGCGGAAAATGGCAAGCTGTCGATCATGTGCGGCGGCAGCGACACAGCGATGGCCAGCGCCGCGCCGCTGATGGCCGCCTATGCGCTCCGCATCGTCCATGTCGGCGGGCCGGGTGCGGGGCAGCAGACCAAGATGGTCAACCAGATCGCGATTGCCGGGGTGTTGCAGGGCCTGAGCGAAGCGCTGCGCTTTGCGCAGGCGAGCGAGCTTGATCTGGCGCGCGTGTTCGAAGCGATTTCCGGCGGCGCGGCGCAAAGCTGGCAAATGGTCAATCGCTGGCAGACGATGAGCGAAGACAGTTTCGATTTCGGCTTTGCGGTCGATTGGATGCGCAAGGACCTGGGCCTCGCGATCGACGAAGCCAAGAAGAATGGCGCGACGCTGCCGGTGGCGGCGATGGTCGATCAATTCTACGCCGATGTGCAGAAACTGGGCGGCGCGCGGCAGGATACGAGCTCACTGGTGCGGCGGTTGCCGAGGTAGATGGATGGGGTTGGTTTTTCGGGGTTGGGTTGGGGAGGTAATTGGTCTCGTATTGCCTCAGTTGCGGACGCCTGACCGAACGAGAACTATGCGCCATAATCGCGGTTATTCGGCGCGTTAATCTCGAACTCTGTAAGCTAACTTCGTTCTATTAACTTCGATCGGACGCGCCGTCGTCGGTCAGAACGTACTGGGAACGGCTGGCAAAAGCACCTCCAGCCTGTTACTTCGATGATAGGAGTGTGCCTTGGCGAAGAATTCACGGATCGAATGGACGAACCACACCTTTAATCCTTGGTGGGGGTGCGTGAAAGTCTCGCCGGCATGCAAGCATTGCTATGCCGAGTCTTGGGCGAAACGTGTCGGCAGCAAGGTCTGGGGCGTCGATTCCGAACGTCGCTTCTTCGGTGACAAGCATTGGGCCGAGCCGCTGCGGTGGAATGCGACGGCGCAGGCGGAGGGGCAACGCGCCCGGGTCTTCTGCGCGTCGATGGCCGACGTGTTCGAGGATCGTCGCGATCTCGACCAATGGAGAGAACGGCTATGGAATCTAATCGACGCGACCCCTTGGTTGGACTGGTTGCTGCTCACCAAACGGATCGATCACGTCGCTCGTCTGTGTCCTTGGAACGACTTATGGCCTTCCAACGTGTGGATGGGAACGACCGTTGAGGATCAGCAGCGCGCAGACGAACGATTGCCGGTGTTGGCTGGGTTGCCAGCCGCTGTCCGCTTCATATCCGCAGAACCTCTCCTCGGTGCGCTCGACCTCGAACCGTGGACCGCGTCGCTCGATTGGGTGATCACCGGCGGCGAATCGGGACCGCACGCCCGACCCTCAAGCCCGTCGTGGTTCACCGCCCTGCTGAACCAGTGCATGGCCGGGGAAGTGGCGTTCCACTTTAAGCAATGGGGGGACTGGGCGCCGGGACAGGGCATCAACCTAGCTAAGGCACGGGCCGAGCAAGCCGATGACGGAACTACGATGCTGCGAGTGGGCAAGAAGGTCGCCGGCCGGATTTTGAACGGGTCGGTGTGGGACGGTCTCCCGAGAGCGAGGTCGATCTGAGCGATCATCCGCTTCTCCCGTTCTCCTCGTCCGAAATGCCCATTGTCGATGCCGCGCGGATCAACAATCGGAAGGGGTTGCATTGCCCGTTGTGGACGGAGAACAAGGCGAAGCTGATTCAGGAATACATCAAGCTATTCACGTATGTGACCAAGCACGGTACTTACATCGACGGCTTCGCCGCACCACAGCGACGCAACCACTCGGCAAAATGTTCGGCCAAGCTAGTACTGGAGAACCAGCCGCAATGGGTCCGGGACTTCTGGCTTTGCGACATAGACCCAGATGGAATTGCTCTCCTAGAGGCGATAAAGACAGAGCACGAAGGGAAGAATCGACGCATCCGGGTAATGCCGGGGGACTTCAACACATCGATCGAGGCGATCCTCGCAAACGGAACAATAACCGACAAGACCGCGACGTTCGCGCTCCTCGACCAGCGTACCTTCGAATGCGACTGGTCCACCGTGCAACGGATTGCCGCTCACAAGACGACTACCAAGATCGAGATGTTCTACTTCTTCGCGACCGGCTGGATCGATCGCTCGATCGCCGCGATCCGCAAGCCGGATGCGCTTGATCAAGCCGAACGGTGGTGGGGACGTTCCGACTGGCGCGACCTGCAGGGCATGAACGGCGTTGAACGCGCAAATCTGCTCGCCGCCCGTTTCCGGGACGAGCTTGGCTACCGTTGGGCGTTTCCGTTCGCGATCCACGACGCCGCGCGAGGTGGGCGGACGATGTATCACATGGTTCATGCCACCGATCATCCGGACGCGTCACCGCTGATGCTCCGTGCCTATCGCAAGGTTTCCGGTCGCCCAGACTGGGATCGTCCAGCATTATCCCAGACTGATCTCGGGGACCTCTGGAACGAGGTCGTCTGACAAGAAAGAGCCCGCTCGCGCTCGGCCACCAACCTTAGGCATCCACATGCCCTCAGGCTTTCAAACGTAGAGGCACGACTTGACTGGCGTAACATTGCCAGCAGCAGGCCCCAAGGAAGAGCCTCCGGAGTTTTCGCGCGGTCGCTTAAAGGATGGCGGCCTGCTGACAGCTTATTTTGTCCCCCGCAGATGGCCGAACGGTCGGCAGCACTTCCTTCCCGAAATCCGCCGATTCTCTCACCACTCAATTTCACTCGCTGCCGAAAGCAATAAAGACACCGGGCCCCAACCCACCCCATCACTGCCCCACGGCAAACCCTGCACGATACCCCGGCCTCACCGCCGCGATCACCGCCGGCGTTACAGGCAGCGTGATCTCATACGGCCCTTCGGCATAGCTGCCGGCGACATATTGATCCGCGATCAGGCCGATGCGGTTGATGGCCTGGCGGTTGCTTGATCCGAGCAGCAGCGTCAGCTCCTTGAGGAGCGGGCAGGTATCGAACGGGTCGCTGGATTTACTAACGGCCTCGCCCCGGCGCGTGGCGCGCTCGGCATCAAGCGCCTGGCAGTAGGGCTGCTTGATCGCGGCCCATAGCGCATCGGGCGAGGTGAACAGGGCGAGGGGCTTCAGCCGTTCGCGGCGTTGCTTGTCCCATACCAGCGAATCGCTGCCGATATTGCCGTGCGCGCCGCCGCTGAAGCCATAAAATGATCCGGACAGGCTCAGCAGGCGTTGCGTCTGCGTGACCACGTCCCAGACGATCGCGGCTTCATAGGGGTTGAAGCTATAGCCGTCTTGCTTTGCCTCGCGGCGCGCGTCGGCGGCATCCTTGACCAGGCTCGCGCGGACGCGGGCGCGGTCGGCCTCGAAATAGGCGGCGAGCGCCGGGATCGCGGCGGCCTGGACGGGATAGCTATAGCTGAAGTCGTAATCGGCGGTCTTCACCTCGACCTTGGGCTGGGGGCGCTCGGCCGATTGCTGGGCCGAGAGCTGGGCCAAGAGCGGGGGCACCAGCGCCGCGCCTGCCAGCATCATGGCCGTAGCGATCATCGATCCGCGCATCATCTTCCCTCGCAAATTTCGCTGACAGCCAATATCACGGCGGCATGACCCGCCAAAACTCAATCGCCCGCCTGATCGCCATTGCCTGCCTGGGCACCGCGATTCCTGCCCATGCCGATGCGCTGATCGATAATGTCGATGGCGTCACGCTCGATGCCGAAGGCAAGGTGGTGCGCTTTACCGGGCTGCTGATGACGCCCGATGGCCATGTCGCGCGGTTGCTGAAGCAGGGGGAGAAGCGCCCCGACAAGCTCGATTGGCGCGCGGACATGAAGGGCAAGGTGATGCTGCCCGGCTTTGTCGATGCGCACGGCCATGTCACTGAACTGGGCTTTCGCGCGCTGGAGCTCGATCTGTCGGACACGACCTCGCTTGAGGAGGCCAAGGCGAAGATCGCTGCCTATGTAGCGGCCAACCCGGACAAGAAATGGATTTTGGGCGGCGGCTGGAACCAGGAGAAATGGGGGCTGGGTCGCTTCCCGACGGCGGCTGATCTCGATGGTGTGGTTGGCGACCGGCCGGTGTGGCTGTCGCGGGCGGACGGCCATGCGAGCTGGGCGAATAGTGCAGCGATGAAGGCGGCGGGGGTTTCGGCCAAAAGTGCCGCCCCGGTTGGCGGGCGGATCGAAAAGACCGGTGCCGAGCCCAATGGCGTGTTCGTCGATTCAGCGCAGGAACTGGTCGCGCGAGTTGTGCCGCAGCCCTTGCCCAAGGAACGCGGCACCGCGATCCTGAAGGCGCAGGCGATCCTGCTGAGTTATGGCATCACCGCAACGGCGGATATGGGCACCTCGCTTGATGACTGGATGAGCTATCGTCGGCTCGGCGATGCCGGGTCGCTCCGCGTCCGCTTCATCGGCTATGGCGCGGGGATTGAGGAGACCGTGCGGATCGGCGGCATTGGGCCGACGCCGTGGCTGTATAATGGGCGGCTGAAGCTGGCTGGCGTGAAGCTCTACACCGATGGCGCGCTGGGATCGCGCGGGGCGTGGCTGAAGGCGCCCTATGCCGATGCGCCGACGCAGAGTGGCGCCGCTTTCCTTGCCGATGATGTGCTGCGCAATTACATGAGCCGGGCGGCGATGGATGGCTATCAGGTCGCGGTGCATGCGATTGGCGACAAGGCCAATGCGCAGGTGCTGGCGGCGATCAGCGATTTGTCCGAAACCTATAAGGGCGATCGCCGCTGGCGGATCGAACATGCGCAAATCGTCGATCCCGCCGATCTCGCCAAATTTGGCGAACATGGCACGATCGCCTCGATGCAGCCAGTCCACCAGACGGGCGACCGGACGATGGCCGAAGCACGGCTGGGGCTGGATCGGCTAGGCGGGGCCTATGCCTGGGCGACGATGCTGAAAAATGGCGCGGTGCTGGCGTTTGGTACCGATTATCCGGTCGAGAGCCCCGATCCCTTTGCGGGCTGGGCGGCTGGCTTCACCCGCGCTGATGCCGATGGGAAGCCCTATGGGGGCTGGCAGCCGCAAGAGCGGGTCAGCCGTGAACAGGCGTGGCGCGCTTACACGATGGACGCGGCCTATGCGGGCTTTGCCGAAAAGGATTTCGGGCGGCTGGGCGCGGGGCAATGGGCCGATTTCATCATCGTTGACCGCGACCCGCTGCTCGCCAGCCCCAGCGATTTGCGTGCAACCAAGGTGGAGGAAACCTGGATTGGCGGGGTGAAGGCCTGGGGGCGCTAACGCAACGTGCTTGAAGTTTGATTCACCACCCCGTTGGTCCTGAGTAGGGGCTGAGCTT
>MSXQ01000031.1:0-64126 GCA_002083645.1 Proteobacteria bacterium ST_bin13 | reverse complement strand
CTATTCGCGCGGGCTGCAGGCGGTCAGCAACAATGTCACCAACCTCAACACGTCGGGGTTCAAGAGCTCGACCGTTGGCTTCCAGAATTTCTATGGGACCAGCGATGATGGCGGCCTTTCGCACACGGTAAATAGTCGGGACAGTGGCAACGGTGTCGGCATGGGCGAATCGCAGCTCAACATGAAGCAGGGTGAGCTGCGCCAAACCGACCGTGACCTAGACCTCTCGGTGGATGGCACCGGCTTTTTGGTTTTGATGGACGGCGACGAGACACTCTACACGCGGACCGGCAGCTTCGAAGTGAACAATGAAGGCTTCATTGTGCTCCAGGGGACCGACCTTCGGCTTGCAACACTCGACAGATCAGGCCGCCCCGTCGCCCTTTCGATCGATGCGTCGCGAACCAGCGCGCCGAAGCAGACCACCAAGGTCACCTTTGCCGACAATCTTTCTTCGACCACTGCCGAATTCACTGTCAACGACATGAAGGTTTTTGACGCGACCGGTGGCGCCCATACGTGGAATGCAACCTTCAAGCGCGATACGGCGGTTGCGGGTAGCAAATGGACGGTCACCGTCGTCGACGATAAAGGAGCGACGATCGGCTCGGCAGCACTTAACTTTGACGCCACCGGCAAGGTGGAAGATGCGTCGAAAACGCTTTCCTTTACTGACACGGCCAACGGCTTCACCGTAGCGTTCGATTTTTCGGGCGCGGTCACATCGTTTTCGTCGGGCGACGTCGTGACGCTGCGCGCCGCGTCGATCGACGGCAATACCGTCGGTGCCATCACGACGGTTGCGGTCAACGCCAAAGGCGAACTGGAGCTTGGTTATTCGAACGCGCAAAAGGCACAACTCGGCGCTGTTGCGATAGCCGATTTCCGGGACACCGGCGGGCTTACCCAGCGCAGTGGCGGTGTATTCGCCTATGACGGCACCGGTGAGCAGGCCTTTCTATCGAGCAGCGACCCGCGCGTCGGCAAGGTGATGTCAAAACGTCTCGAAGCGTCAAACGTGGATCTCTCTAAGGAATTTGGCGACCTCATCTTGATCCAGCGGGGGTTCCAGGCGGCATCGCAGATTGTCAGCGTCTCTAACGACATGATCCAGCAGCTGTTCGGTATCCGGGGCCAAGGATGACGTCGACGGTGAATGATCCTTGGCGGCCTTGGCTGCCAGACAATACCGCCGCGCCAAAGATCGCTATGGGTGCGCTGGCGGGCATGGCCGATGGGTGGTCGCGCGCATGGATCGCCGGAGAACCCCTGCGCGCGGCTGGCGCCCTGGTTCGTATCGACCCCCGAAGCGAGCTGCGTCAGGCCCAATGGCACACCCACGACGGCGGGCTAACGATCGGGTTGTCAACCTCGGGTCTAACTGCGCTTGGAGCGCAAGTGCTTGGCGTTTCGGTAGCCAATCGTTCGCTTGCGGACACCGCGCTGCTCGATGCGGTGGGCGGCGAGTGCATTGATGATCTCAAACGGTGCAGCGCCGCCGTTTTGGGCCTCCCCGAAAAGGGGTGGAGCGTCGCCAGCGCTCGACCGGCCGGGACAGTCCACCGGCTCGAGATTGCCAGCCCCGCGCGCAATCCGGTGCTGACGCTCGACTTGTCGGTCGAGCTGTTCGTGGCTTTGATCAAGACGAGATTGCCGGCAGCCCCGCTACCGTCCCCGCTGGGCAGGCCTGCCGACGCGCTGGCGACACTGCCGGTTTCACTCTCGACGCTCCTTGGCCGATCGGCGATCACCGTCGCTGAACTTTCGGGCCTGGCCAGAGGCGATGTCCTCGTCCTCGATCGTGCGCTTGATGCACCGTTGCCGCTTTCGATTGGGGGGAAGCCCGCTTTCCGCGGCACCTGCACGATCAGCGAAGATGGCAGCGCGCTCCAGATTATCGAACCCCTGATCGGATGACCCTAGTGATCGAACAGACCGAAGCGCAACCCATCATCGCGACCGTCGTGCCCGATCGGGCAATACCAATGCTCAATAGCAAGCTGATCGAATCGGTGCCTGTTGAGATTGAGGCGTTCCTCGGCGGCAAGCGGATGACAGTGGCCGAACTGGCGTCACTCAAGCCTGGCGCCACAATCGCGCTCGACGCGCCGCTCAACGGGCCGGTCGAACTGCGGCTGAATGGCATCGCCGTAGCGCGTGGCGAACTGGTCGCGGTGGGCGAAAAATTCGGCGTTCGCCTCACAGAGATCGCGCAATGGCCCGAATGATGTTTCTTTGGGTGGTTCCCATGATGATGATCACCTCGCCCGCGCTGGCCCAAGCGGGGCGGCTGGGCGGTGGCGGCGGAGGTGTCGATGTATCGCTGACGCGCATCGTTATGGCGCTGATCCTTTGCCTGATGCTTGCAGGGCTTGCGGCGATGCTGCTCAAGCGAGGCGGGGGCAAGATTGATCTTGCCGGGCTGCAAACGCTATTTTCGCGAGTGCCCGCGGCAGCGCGGCGCATCGACGTGGTCGAGACGCGGCGCATCAGCCAGTATGCCGATGTGTGCCTGCTGCGCTGCGACGGGCGCGACTATCTCATCCTTTGCGCCGCAAACCAGCAAACCATACTCAACACCACGCCAACATCGGTGCAAGACGCGTGAAGCGCATCTACGTTGCCACTGCGGTCGCCAGCCTGCTTTTCCCTGCGTCGGCCCTCGCCGCTGGGCGGATAGGCGCTCTGGCGAACGGCGCAACCGGGGTGATGGGCACCGACGTAATCCGCACCTTCCTGATCCTCACCCTGCTGGCGGTAGTGCCGGCAATTCTGATCAGCACAACCAGTTTCATCCGCATCGTCGTGGTCCTGTCGATGACCCGCCACGCGTTCGGCATGCCCGAAACCCCGCCCAATTCGGTGCTGGTCAGCCTCGCCTTGTTCCTGACTGCTTTCACGATGGCGCCCACGCTGAATGCGGTTAACTCGGGCGCACTCGGGCCGCTGCTGTCGGGCACCCTCGGTGTTGAGCAAGCAATAGCAAAGGGGAGCGCGCCGCTGCGTGATTTCATGCTCGCACAGACCCGAGACAGCGATATCGAAGCCATCTACGCGATCGCCAAAACCCCCGTGCCTGACCGACCCGAACAGGTCGAAATCCTTAAGCTCACTCCCGCCTTTATCTTAAATGAGTTGCGCGTCTCATTCACGATCGGCTTTGTCATCCTCCTACCGTTCCTGCTGATCGATCTGGTCGTGTCGAGTATCCTGCTCGCCCTGGGCATGATGATGGTGCCGCCGGCGACGATCTCGCTTCCAATAAAAATCCTCATGTTCGTCCTGATCGACGGGTGGAGCCTGATCCTTCAAGGCGTGCTTGGCAGTTTCCGATGAAGCGTGCAGGGTTCGATCTGCTGCTGATGCCGCCACGGGTCGAGGCCTCGCTATGGCGACGCTTTCGGTTCGAGCGCGAGTTCGGCTGCCGCGAGCAGATTTTTTCGCGCTACCGCTCGCTGGCTCGGTCGCTGGCGCGCAAACATTTACACGCGCGCCCCCGCAACGGGGTGGAACAAGGCGACATGGATCAGTTCGCCTATGAAGGCTTGCTCAGCGCTATCGATCGGTTCGATCCGCTACGCGGTATTCCGTTCGGCGCCTTCGCCCGGCGACGGATCATCGGCAGCATCGCCGATGGCACCGCGCAGATGACCGAGATGGACGCGCAATATAGTTATCGGCGGCGTGCCGAAAAGGATCGTGTGCGGTCGATCGGGGTCGATGCCGACGCGCCCGACCCCTTGCGTGCGCTTGCCGATCTCGCCGCAGGGCTTGCGATCGGACTCATGCTGGAAGGGACCAACCTGATCGAGCCGAGCAACGGCGCAGATCATCGCCCCAATGCCTATGAGAGCCTTGCTTGGCGCGAACTGCAGTCGCTGATCACGCACGAGATCGCCCGCCTGCCCGATCGAGAAAGCTTGATTATTCGCCAGCACTACGAATTTGGCGTTAGCTTCACCCATATCGCGCAGCTGCTTGGGCTCACCAAGGGACGCGTATCGCAGTTGCACGCAAGCGCGATCGCACGATTGCGTGGGCGAATCGGAGAGAGATGATGAGGAACCGATCATGACACTCTGCAGCGACGAGGAGCTGGCGCAGGTGATGCAGGCGATGCAGTCCGGGGCATCCGACGAGTTGATGCTCGCCGAGCGGCTGATCGACGCATATCCCGATGATGCGCGGCTGCATTTTCTGCGCGGTTCGCTGCTGGCCGGATCGGGGCGGCTGATCGAAGCGCATGCGTCGCTTACGCGCGCTGTCGCGCTCGCGCCCGAATTCGCCCTTGCACGCTTTCAACTTGGCTTTTTCGAGCTCACGTCCGGCGAAGCAGCGCGCGCGCTTGCCACCTGGCAGCCGCTGGATAACCTCCCGGCCGATCATTATCTGACGCAGTTCGTCATCGGCCTTCGCCACTTGATTGCCGATCGCTTCGCCGAATCGATCGCCGCGCTCGAAGCCGGAATAGCAGCCAACGAGGAAAATCTCCCGCTCAACCGCGACATGCAGCTGATCATCGACGAGTGCGCCAGCCTTGTGAAGGGCAAAGCATCTGCCCCGGAAGAGGAGGCATCGGCCACCTCGGTGCTGCTCGGGCAATTCGGCCGCGGGACTACGCATTGAGATGACCCGAATCAGCAACGCCGATCAGGTGCTTCTGCTGCTTCGTGAGCAGCTGCAGCGTGCAGGCAAGACATCTGGGAGCAAGCGAAAATCGCAAACCGATCGAGCCGGACCCGCCACCGTGCGCCCCCTCGAACGAGTACGCGGGCTTGCCGCACTCGATACGCTGAACGACGACGAGGTCCGCCGCGCCATCATACGCGGTATCCTAACGGAGGAACTCGGCGAAGCGGTCGGCAACGACGCGGCGTTCCAGGCAACAATCGACAATGTCGTCCGAATCATCGGCGATGCGCCAGGGGGCAGCGATCTGCTGAACCGCGCCGTCGCGCAGCTAAAAGAGAATCGTCCATGATCGAAGAGACATCAATTCTCCCTGGTCGGTTCGAACAGCTGAAGGCGTTCCTCCAGAGTGACCCCGACAATCTCGCGCTAATCGCCGATGCTGCCAATGCGGCCTTTACCGAAGGCCGTTTTGACGAGGCCAATGCGTTGCTCGCACATCACGAGGCCGTTGCGCCATTGCCCCCGCGCGAACAACATCTCGCCGGGATGACCGCGATGCGGCTGCTCAACTGGCCAGGCGCTACCGTGCGATTTGAAAGGTTGTTGGCAGAGGGCGCCGATGTGCCAGCGGTTCGCTTCAACCTCGCTTGGTCGCTCGCGATGGACAAGCGCTCCGCCGATGCTTTGGAATTGCTCGACGAGGCCACGAGCGCGGCCTTGCCCCAGGCGGCGCAGCTGGAAGTGAGCCTGCGTCACGAGCTGGGCGACCTTGAGCGCGCGGAGGACCGCGCCCGTGCCCTGATCTTGCTCCATCCCGAACATCGCGGCCTCAACGCTGCGGTCTCAGTGCTTGCGATCGATATTGAGGACGTCGAGCTGGCGGCTGCCACCGCGGCCACGGCCGGTGACCACCCCGATGCGCTGGTCACGCGCGGCACGCTCACGCTTGGTGACGACGATCCCGATCGTGCCGCCGACCTGTTCGACGCCGCGCTCGCGCGAAATCCGACATCGCCGCGCGCCTTGGTCGGGCGCGGGCTAGCCCGTTTGCTCAACGGCGATCAGACCGAGGCCGCACGCGAGATTGATCGCGGCGCAGAGATCTTTGGAACGCATCTCGGCTCATGGATTGCTGCGGGCTGGGCTCATGTCATTGCCGGAGACCGTGACATCGCCCGCACGCGGTTCGAAAGGGCGGTCGAAATCGACGACAGCTTCGGCGAAGCCCAGGGGTCGCTTGCCGTGATCGAGCTGCTCGAAGGGAACATCGAGCAAGCGCGATACCGCACCGAAATTGCGCTGCGGCTTGATCGCCAGGGGTTTGCGGGCGCGTTCGCGTCGATGCTGCTCGCCGACGCCGAAGGAGACGCCGAACGCGCGCGGCGAATCTTCGAGATCGCGCTCAAGACGCCGATCGGCAATGGCCGCTCGCTTGCACAGTCAATGGCCCGAATGGGAATGCGCGGCTGATGTTCAGCCAGGTGCTCAGCAATCAAAAGGATCTCGCGCTGGTGTTCGCGACGATCTGTATCCTCGTGATCCTGTTCGTCCCGATCCCCCCTGCCGCACTGGATTTTGCAATCATCGTCAATTTCGGCTTGGGTCTGACGATCATGCTGCTGACCTTTTATGTCGGTAAGCCGGTCGAATTCTCAACTTTCCCTTCGCTTCTTCTTGTGGCCACGCTTTATCGCCTGTCACTAAACGTCGCGGCAACGCGGCTCATTCTCACCGGGGGCGACGCCGGCGATGTGATCAATTCGATCGGCAAGTTTGCGGTCCAGGGCAATTTCGTCGTCGGGTTGGTCGTGTTCTCGATCCTGATCGTGGTGCAGTATATTGTCGTCACGTCGGGCGCGCAGCGCGTTTCCGAAGTCGCGGCACGCTTCACGCTCGATTCGATGCCCGGCCAGCAGATGAGCATCGATGCCGATCTTAACATGGGCCTAATCGACCAGAAGGAAGCAATCCGTC
Organism: Proteobacteria bacterium ST_bin13; assembly: GCA_002083645.1. GTDB lineage: Bacteria > Pseudomonadota > Alphaproteobacteria > Sphingomonadales > Sphingomonadaceae > Sphingomonas. The sequence goes on along the minus strand of MSXQ01000031.1, from coordinate 57,520 downwards.
GCCGTAGCGCGCTCGAAAAGGAGGCAAGCTTTTACGGCGCGATGGACGGCGCTTCCAAGTTCGTGAAGGGCGACGCAATTGCCGGGATCATCATCCTGCTGATCAACATTCTGGCAGGCTGGATTATCGGCGTTACGCAGTTGGGGATGGACTGGAGCGAGGCGCTTCAGCGTTTCACCTTGCTCACCATTGGCGACGGCATCGCGACGCAGCTACCCGCGCTGATCATCTCCATCGCCACCGGCATTATCGTTACCCGCTCGGCTGCCGACAAACAGCTCAGCACTGAAGTGTTTCGCCAGCTTTCGTCCGAACCGCGCATTCCGCTGATCGTCGCGGCCGTCCTCCTCGCCCTCATGTTAATGCCCGGCATGCCCAAATGGCCGATTCTGCTGATCGTCGCGTTTGCCGGATTCACCTGGTGGCGCAGCCGCCGTAACCGCGCGACCGAGGCGGAGGCGGCAATCGACGCCGAAGAAGGCGCATCGATCCTGGGTGCGGCGCCGCTCCCGGCGCTTGAAATACGGTTGGGCGCGACCCTGGCCGAGGTTTGGAAGAATGACGAAGCAATTATCCTTGATCGCGTTGCCAATCTGCGCCGCAGCCATGAACAAGATCTGGGAATTGGCTTTCCGCCTGTGAAGCTGCTCGACGGCGACGGCCTAGGATCGTCGGAATACGAGATTCGCTTGTTTGGCGCACGCTATGGCGCAGCCGAAATCATCCCCGATCGGGTTCTCGCGATCGCCGGCCAGGGTGCCAAGAACCGGCTTGAGGGGATCGAGACGATCGACCCCGCCTTCGGCCTGCCCGCCGTCTGGATCGACGAGGCGGCAAGCGCCGCCGCTCGCACTTCGGGCTATACGATCGTCGATCCCTTGACGGCGCTTCTCACTCATTTCGGTGAGATTGTGCGCGGCGAGACAGCGACATTGCTCACCCGCGCCGCCGTCGCTTCGCTGCTTGACGAAGTCCGCGGACGCCAGCCTGGCCTGGTCGAGGAACTTGTACCCAACTCCCTGACCGTCTCAGACGTTCAGCGCGTGCTGCAGAATCTGCTCGGCGAAGGGGTTTCAATTGCGAATCTCGATCTGATCGTCGAGCATCTGGTGGATCTCGCAAGGATGCAGAAGGATCCGTTGGAACTCACCGAGTTGATCCGCCAGCGGATGAGCTATGCGATTTGCCACCAGCTGCGCGGCAAGCACAGCGATCTTGCAGTGCTCAGCCTTGATCCGCGCGTCGAAAATCAGATTGTGGCCAGCATCGGCGCGACCGGCGGGCAGGGATCGATCGCAGTGGAACCTCGCCTTGCCGAAGCGATCATCCGCCGCCTTGCGCCGATGACAGAAACGATGTTCCGCGAAGGCCGCGCGCCAGTGTTGCTGTGCGGCGCCGAAATCCGTCGCCACTTGCGCACGCTGACCCGACGCTCCATCCCAAAGCTCTCTATCCTGTCGGTGAGCGAAATTCCGATGCGGATCAACCTGAAGTCGTTCGACGTGGTGCGACTAGAGGGATAACCGGCAGGTAGCTTCAATTCGCGGCGTTGATCGCTGCACCGCCATTCCCCGCCGCATTCTCCTGGATATGCTTCCCGCGTCGCAGCTCAATGTAGAGATCGGCCACCGCCTCGTACGTGTCGGGCGCGATTTCTGCACCCTGCACCGCCCCCCGATACAGTGCCCGCGCCAGCGGAGGGCGGACCAGCACCGGAATGCCCAGCCGGTGCGCCTCGTCCTTCAGCGCCAGCGCAAACCGGTTCCGCCCCTTGGCTGATACGCTCGGCGCCCGCATCCGCTCAGGATCATAGCGCAGCGCCACCGCGAAATGTTCGGGGTTCACAATAAGCAAGTCGGATCCCGGCAGGTTCCCAGCCCCTTGGCTCTGCCGGACGAACTCTGCGTGGAGCTGCTTGCGTTTAGACTTGATCCGCGGATCGCCTTCGCGCTCCTTGGCCTCGCGGGTCACTTCGCGGTGGCTCATCTTCATTTGCTTGGTGAATTCGCTTCGTACCAGGATCTGATCGAGGATCACGAAGCCGACCGCTATCGCGATATAAACGAAGATCAGCCGCATCCCTGCACCCAGCATCGCCTCGGCCAGCCTCTCGCCATCGCCGGCGATTACCGAGTAGCGCGCGATTGCGTCCTTTACCATGAACCAGGTTGCCGCCGTATAGATCGACGCCTTGAGGACAGTCTTGAGCGTCTCCTTGATCAGCCGCATCGAAAAAAGACGCTTCAATCCCTTGGCCGGATTGAGCCGACTGAAATCGGGTTTGAGCGGTTTGCCGGTAAAGATGAGCCCGCGCAGCTGAAGGATTTCCAGGAACAACACCACCGCGACAACGGTGCCGCCAAGCAGCATCAGCGGCTCCATCGCGCCCCAGGCAACTTCGCCAATCAAAGCGCTCGCCTGAGCTGGATCGGTCGCCTGCTCGACGCCGGCCGAAAGCGCGCGGCGCATCGTCTGGGTGAGGTTGCCAACCAGCGTTTCGCCCGCCATCCCGACGAATAACGCGAGTCCCGTCAGCCCACCGAGGAAGCCCAGCTCTATGCTTCGCGGCACTTGCCCCTGCTCGCGCGCCTTCTTCAGCTTGAACGGCGTTGGCGCTTCGCTGCGATTCTGTTCCTGTCCCTCGGCCACCGGTCAGCGCGCGATCAACTGCGGCATGATCTCAAGCGCGCTGCGCATCAATCGCACGAACAACGCTCCCGACGTCGAGATTGCTATCGGCAGCACCGCCAGCGTTGCAACTGCTTTCACCTGGAAGCCGAGCAGCATCATGTTCATTTGCGGCAGCGTCCGAGCGAGAAATGCAATGGTCAAATCGATCAGAAACAGCACGAGCAGAACCACCCCGGCGAGCCCCACGGCCATCAGGAAGACCGCCGCCATATATGTCATCAACACCCTGGGATCCCCGCCGATCGAGGCGGTGCCGACTGGGACGTTTGCCACCGACGCATCCAGGATCGCGAGTATATCCTGCGGCCCGCCGATGGCGAAAAACACCGCTGCGGCGGCATAAGCAAACACAGTGCCGACTAAAGGCAGCTGGCCCTTTGTCGTCGGATCGACCAACACTGCGAGCCCGAACCCCGCTTGGATATCGATTGCCCGCCCCGCCGTGAGAAGCGCCGCGAAGGCGAGCTGTAGCGCAAGCGAAAGCACTATCCCAAGGAAGAGCTCCCCAGCCGCGACCGCCGGAAGCCCGGCATCCCAGAAAGGCGCACGCCAAGTGGTATCGGGGTTACCTGCGACCAACCAAGCCGCTAGGCTGATACCCAGCATCACCCGCGCCGTTGCCGGCAACCGAATTAGCGTAAATGGCTGGGCAAAAGCGAGCATCGGCGTGATCCTCAGGCTTACCAGCAACACCGCCACAATCTGGTCGGTCAAGTCGCCCAATTTACCGCCACAATCAGCCTGCCAACGTCGGGATAGTAAGATAAAGACCGCGCGCAAAATCGGTGATCCGCGCGATCATCCAGGGCCCAAGCATGATCAGCAGCGCTGCGGAGGCAAGCAACTTGGGAACGTAACTCAAGGTCATTTCCTGCAATTGGGTCGCAACTTGCGGCACGCTGATGGCAACCCCAACGATCAAGGTAGCAGCAAGAATGGGCCCCGCCACGACCAGGCAATTCCACAACATGTCATTCAACAGATTAAGCGCGCGATCGGCTTCCACAAAATCTTCCTCGCGTCAAAATGATGGTTTTGATCAGAATAAATCTTGACCGGGATATCCCCCCAAACATTCAAAAACAAGCATCTGCCGGTATAGCTATAGCGTGATTGCTGGATAATTGGCTGGCTCGCGGCACGAATCCTCAGGGCAGGTCTGTGGGTCCGTAAAAGATTGAAAAATATTGCTGCCGGTGTCGCCAGGAAACGCACCGCATCACCCGCGCCAAAGTTGCAACGTCTGACCTACTTTGATCAACATCCGGCATGCTTGAAGAAATTAGCGATCTCGCTGTCGAGAAAGTTTCCCCCAACGCTTGCGCGCGATTGCTCCCACAAATCTTGAACAAGCATGACTGCCCAATCGAGGCAGCGGTTGCGGATCGAACATGAACCAGCGTCTGGAACTAGGGTCAAAAACCAGTCAGTCTCTTAAAAATGTACAGATTGGTTTATTCAATGGGCTTCCACGACAGATGGAGGCCCTGCAACGTCGCGTTGTTTGTTCTGGTTGTCCGACGAAACCTCGTCGGCGATCGAACCTTTCCTGCCCGGGAACCAGCCTGGAGCACGGCGTGTCGAAGACCGGCGCGAGATTTCCGGCATCATTCACGTGCTAAAATCGGGCTGCCGCTGGTGCGACTGCCCAGCGGATTATGGCCCGTCGAGAACGATCTACAATCGCTTCAACCGTTGGTCGCGGCGCGGCTTCTAGACAAAATTGCTCGATGCCTTGGCAAGGGCTGGGGCGGTTAAAAGCAGCACCGCGATCGGCAGCACCTACATCAAGGCCCAGCGTTCGGCATTCGACGGAAAAGGGGTGCCAAACCCAAGCGATCGGCCGCTCCAAGACCAACTTCACCGCCTCGAGCTTTAACTCCCGGCTGAACTTCCGTCGTTGGGTCATCACCCTCCGGTTCCAGAAACACCTTATCTCGGTGTCCACAAAACCGGGTGCAGCTCATTAGAACCAGTGCTGGTCACTCAGCGGTGCGTCAGCCTGATCGAAACTGGACGCGGGAGCAGGTGTCACTTTTTGGCTCGGACTAGTCGATTGCTGACCAGCCAGCCTCATCCGGCTGGATATCGCCCGCTGCGATTCTCTCAGGCTGATTCATTTCGCGCAATCGGGATCATCACCTCGTTCCGGCGGAGAAACCACAACGTCCAGGGTGGATCAAATTGCGCCAAGGCAGGCGACCCGATCGCGTGCAACTGCTGCGCCTTCATAAAGCCCAACAACGTATCAGTGTTCGCGGCGATAGCGCTTTGCTGCGCCAGCCCGCTGAACCGAACGACGGCCATCCGCGCGGGTTCGATGGCTTGAAGGTGCACCTTGGGATTATTCGGCTCTGGCAAAGTCTCTAGCGTCGAACCGCGCGGCATGATGAATCGGACCACCCATTTGCCATCGCCGCCACTCTGCAGGACGGGGGCGGTCATCGCGATCTTCTCACCACCCGCAGGCGCCTGCACGACTGGCGCCGTCATCGCGATCTTCTGCTTGGTGGTGTTGCCGCCAAAGATATAGCCCGCGAGGAGCCGGAACCCCTTGCTCGCGGCCTCCTTGCGGTCACCAGCGACCGACACTTCCGCCACGACCAGCGCCGGATAATCGCGAACTTCACATTCACCTTTGGAGAGACTGACAGTGAAGGATGGTTCTTCGGTCGCCACGACGCATGCTCCTAGCAGGCTGAGCCCCAGCATCAGGGCAAAATGAAGTGATTTCATGGTAATCGTTTGGCCGATGCGCTGGGGATCGTGCAGATCACCCCAATCAGCCGTGTTTGTCGGGTACATGAGCGGGCTGCACTGACCAATCCGCTGGAGCGTCTGCCTTGTCGGCCATTGCAATGGCTGCCGTCGGCTGCACTTTCCCGGGTGCGTGATGCGCGGGTGCATAGATGGCATAAAGCTGCATTGGCGCCGTGCCGATATTCGTGATGTTGTGCCAGGTTCCTGCCGGAACGAGCACACACCACCCGTCAGAAACTTTCTCGTCGAAGATCAGCTGGTCTTTCGCAGCGCCCATCTGGACCCGGCCGTTGCCAGCTTCGAGACGGAGAAACTGGTCAGTCTCCGGATGCGCTTCCAGGCCAATGTCGCTCCCAACCGGAATCGACATCAGCGTCACCTGCAGATAGCGGCCGCTCCATGCGACTGACCTGTAATCCCCATTTTGTTTCGTCGCGCGTTCGATGTCGAGCGATTGCGGCTTTGGACCAACGTCTTCAATCGAGGCATTCGTGCTTGCCATGGCGGGTCTCCTGAAAGCGGCGACGATAACGCGCCGCATGGCCGTCGCGCGCAGATGAAATCGGTATCGATCATTCTCGGCCGTCCAATCGATGCGATTAAAACCCAGAAACCGGCAGTTCGATCCGCTTTCTGCATCACCTTTTCGCAAGGTCCGACGGGGGCTAGTTCCGGGAAAATTCAATCGAGACCAGGTTTCGAGGAAAAACGGCCCAACTCGCGCGCTGCCGTGTTTGGTCCGGGCCGACCGCCCCGCCCTATCCACAAAGATTCATCGCTCGATCGGCGAACAGCAGATCCGGACGTGCGGCCATAATCGCCCCTGAGCTGCCGAGGCGGCCAATTGGCCGCTTTTGTGGCCTTCGCTTGTCTACAATAACACCAAGGGTTGGTAGATTGCAGTCGGGCAGCGCCACCGCAACGTGCGCTGCACCCATCTTGGCCGAACAGCCCTACCCTTCTAGCGCCTTTCGCTTGCCGACCGTGGAACGCGCATCACGGATTGCCCTGCCCCGACAAGACGGTGATCTGATAGGCCGAGCGCGCATTCGCGCCAACCGGTCCGGCTAAAGCCAGGGCCTGGGACAGCTGACTGCCTGGGTCGAGCACGCCCTGGCGAAGGAAAACGCGGATATAGGGATCGCCAGAGGCCGTGCGCCCGCTGGCGTTGGTCAATTGGATGCCTTTGGACAGCCCCCGCACGATCACCAGCAGATGGGTGTCGACGACGGATCGGCTTGTATTGGTGAGTGTATATTGGTCCGCCTGCCGCTGTCCGTCGATCGTGGACGCGACCAGCCTGATATTCAGTTTTGACGTTACATCAAGGAATTCCAGCCCCTGATCGCGCCGAGCAAGGGGATCATTGTCATCGATTGCCAGGCCGCTTGGCATGAGGCCATCCTTTGCCCCCAATGCTGCCAGGTCAGGCCGGTATTTCGAATAAGCCAGATCGCGCGGGTTGGGCTGGAGCGTATCGGTCCGCGATTTCGGATCATAGGTGACGAATGTAGGATCATAGAGCGCGTTTTCGATGAAATCGGTGAGATCGTCGATCTGGCGCGGCGTGAGGCCAAGCCCCCTGGGATAACCGGGGCCCCGCGGATTGGTAAATCGGGGCGACAGGGTGGCCGCTGCGCCGGCGGTGGGGTCTTGCGGTATCCCTGCGTTGAAATAACTGACCACGGCCCGGACGGTGTCGAACGATCCGTTGTGGAAAAAATTACCGCTGCCCTTCAGCTGACGCAGCGTCATCGCGCGGAACTTGAACGCGTCCTGGGGCCGATGGGTCACTTCCTGGCGGCCAGTATCCTCGGCATGATAGGGAAACCCGTCCGCACCAAGGCGCCGCCGATTGAGCGTTCGCCTTGCCTGAGCGTTCAGCGCCTGCACTGGATGATCGCCGATGCCGATGTTGAAAAAATTTTCTTCCACAAAGCGCCCGGCGCCCGTGACATCGGGGTCATTCGGTTGCTTGTTGAGCGCCGGGCCGCTGTGGCAGCCGGAACAGCCCGCTCCGCCGGCACCATTGGCGGCGGGCGTGAAGAACAGCTTTGCCCCGCGAAGTTGCGCGGGGGTAAGCGCGTTGTTGTCGCCGGCCAGGAATCGGTCGAACGGCGTTTCGCGCGTGATGATGGTGCGCAGGAACGCTGCCTGCGCCCGGAATTCGGTTTGATCGTTGATCAGTTTGGTCAGGTCCCCGCTGCTATCCGCCTCGGCCGCCTCTTGCGGGAAGGCATCCCGGAACAGCTTGATATAGGTCGGAAATCTCAACAGCGCTGCCGACTGAAAGTTCAGCATGCGATGCGCGTCCAGCAGCAGCAGCGTCAGATTTTCGGGCGCCGGATCGCTGAACGGATTGAGCGAACCGGGTGTCGACTGGGGTTCACCGCCAAAGCCGCCAAACAACAGGCGGTTGTTGAAACCGGCACCGACCATGTTGGGAGACAGGCGCCCGACGCTGTCCAATTCGTCAAGACGACCGGTCTGGAGCAAGGCCCTTGGCTTAGGCTCATGATAGAAAAGCGCGGGGGTCGTGATGACACGGCGACCGCGTGAATCGACAAAGATGTCGGTCAGTGTCGGCAACGCATCGACAAGCACGTCCCCGGCAAAAATTGGCTTGGGGCGGAGTTTGGTCAGGATCGCTTGCGGTCGGCGGCGGGGGAAAAAATTCCCATGCTCGTCGGTATAGCCCCTGCCTTCGCCGCCGGTGTTGAAGTTTAGCCGCTGACCCGCCTTCCCCGCCGCTTCGCCGATATGGCAGCTGCCACACGACCCGGTCTGGCGTGTCATGGCGACAATGTTTTGGATGCCGGGTGTCGATGAGCCGACCGTGCCGCCAAAGGCGGTGCCAGCCGGCAGATTGAGCGGCTGGCCCTGGTTTTCATTGACGCGCGCAGTGCGAACCGGATCATGGAACAGCATCTTGCCCAGAAACCGCTTCGCCTCGGTCATTTCATAACGATAGGGCACGGTGCCGTCCGCTTGGCGCGGTAAAGGAAGGTCGGCGTTTGTCGCGGGAACCTTCAGCTTGTCGATGCCGCCGACCTGCTGGCCAATGAACGCGCGAAGCTGGGCGGGGTCAGGCGTTGACGATGGATCGTCCAGAGCAGCGATATTCTGGCCAACGACATTCTGGCTGATGGCGGCGGCGCTGCAGAAAGTCGCCACGCCGACCAGCAGCGCCGACACCGGGAAAAAACGGGCCCATCGCCCCCGCCGGGCCACTGTTGCCGAAACCCGGGACGCGCGAAGGTGCGATTTCATGGCCATGTTCCCCTAAGGCATTCACGCTGGACGACACGAAATCGGCAACGCGGAATCAAGAAGCGGTAATTGCTGGGCCGAGCCGAGGTCAGCGAGCCGCAAATCCAGAACAAGCGAAACCCTGTGGTCCGGTCCTTTGGGTATCGGCTTACAGCAGAGGAGGCAATTGCGGGGCGTCCGCTATGGTGCGCTGGGCTCTGCACCGCGTGCCATGGCAGCGAGCGACGCCCCTTCATCGGGACGACCGGCGCGCTCCTTCCCATGCGCGGGCGCGGCGTTTGGATTTGGCCGCCGGTCTTTGGGTCTTTGTCCTCACCCAGTCTAGCCTGGATCGCCACGACCATGCGGCCAAAGGGATAGATTGGATTCCGGGGCGGGTGCGCTAAAGCAAAAGGCTAAATGGGGGAGCCGCAGCGTGAAGAAGCGATATTGGGGCCTGCTGGCCGTGATTCTGGCGATTGTGGCTGTTTATGGTGCGGGCGTCCGGCTGGCACCGCTCGGGCAGGATTTCGATGCTGCCCCGCTGATCGCCAGGGCCAAATCCTATGACGCGCTGGTAGAGCGCGATCGGTTCGGCGTGCCACACATCTCGGGCAAGCGCGATGCCGATGTCGCTTTCGGCATGGGCTATGCGCATAGCGAAGATGATTTTGCGACGATCGTCGATGCCGTGCTGACGACGCGCGGGCGCGCCGCTGAAACCAAGGGCAAGGATGCCGCTATCGGCGATTATCTCGTCCGGCTATTCCGGGTGTGGGAAAAGGTCGCGGTGGGATACGACACACAGATCACCCCGCAAGCGCGGGCGATCATGCAGGGCTATGCCGACGGCGTTAACCTTTATGCTGCGCAGCATCCGGACTTGGTGCCCGCTGGCGTTGTGCCGCTCTCTGGACGTGACGTGTCGGCTGGCACGATCTTTCGTGGGCCGTTTTTCTATGGGCTCGACAAGGTGCTGAAGTCCATCACCGAGAAAACACCCGCACGCGATACATCGCCCCCCAAGGGATCGAACGGCATCGCGATCGCCCCGTCGCGGTCATCGGATGGCGCGACCCGGCTGCTCGTCAATTCGCATCAGCCCTATGAAGGGCCGGTCGCCTGGTATGAAGCGGTGCTCGACAGCGGTGAAGGCTGGCACGTCGCGGGTGGATTTTTCCCCGGATCGCCGTTCATGCTCCACGGCCACAACGCGCATCTTGGCTGGGCCAGCACGGTCAACAAGCCGGATCTGTCCGACGTCTATCGGTTGAAAACCGATCCCGCCAAGCCGGGTCAATATTATTTCAATGGCCAATGGCGCGCTTTTGAAAAATCGGTCGCAACATTTCGCGTGAAGATTTTTGGGCCAATTCTGTGGACGGTGAACCGCGATGTGCTGTGGAGCGTCCATGGTCCGGTATTCGAAACCGATCACGGCACCTTCGCGCTCAGCTATGCAGGCGAGCATGAAGTGCGCCAGCCGAACCAATATATGGCGATGAACAAGGCGCGCTCACTGGACGAGTGGCGCGCTGCAATGGGCATTCAGGCGTTGCCGAGCATCAATTTCATCTACGCCGATGACAAAGGGAATATCGGCTATCTGTCGAACGGCCAGTTCCCCGTGCGCAAGGACGGTTTCGACTGGAAGGGCACGCTGCCGGGCGATCGGCCCGATCTATTGTGGACGCAGCGCGTGCCGTTTGCGCAGTTGCCGCAGGTGTGGAATCCGCAATCGGGCTATGTGTTCAATTCTAACAACAACCCGCTAATCGCCACCGACCCCGCCGATAATATCAAGCCCGATGCACTGGCGCATAATCTGGGCCTGCAAACCAACATGACCAATCGCGCGCACCGCGTGCTGGAAACCTATGCGCGCGACACATCAATCACGCCCGAGGAGTTTGAGACCTACAAATATGATCTGGCCTATAGCGACCAGAGCGTGCTCGCCGGGTTGATCACGCAGGCACTCGCCTATGATGCCAGGGGCAACCGCGATCTGGCGGCTGCACAGGCAATCCTGAAAAATTGGGACCGGCGAACCGATACCAGTAATCGCGGCGCGGCTTTGGCAGTGCTGATGGGCGAGCCCATCGGACGTGCGCTCGAAATGGGCGAACCGACGCCGCCGCTCCGCCCGGCGCTGGATGCAGCGATCGTGCACCTAAAGAAGCATTTCGGGCGGCTCGATCCGGAATGGGGCCAGGTCAACCGGCTGCGGCGCGGCAAGGTCGATCTGCCGATTGCGGGCGGGCCCGATGTGTACCGGGCGGTCTATGGCAAAAAGCAGGACGATGGCACGCTGACAGGGAATGGCGGCGATACCTTCATCATGTTCGTAACGTGGGACAAGGCAGGCAAGCTTTCCTCACGCAGCATCCACCAATTCGGGTCTGCGACGATGGACGCCAAATCACCCCATTATTCTGATCAGGCACCGTTGTTCGTGCAGATGAAGACCAAGCCGGTGCTGTTCAACCGGGCCGATCTGAAAGGGCAGATTGAGCGGAGCTATCACCCCGGCAGATAGGGGCGCGGGGCCGGACGCGTAAGGCAATCGCACGGCTCGGCTTGTTCGACGCCATCGGTGGGATCTCCCGCCATTCGGCATCGCTCGGATCGTCGCGGGTCATGCCGCCGTTCTGAACCTCAACCCCACTGCTCCGCCAAACCGATCAATGGATTGGCGTCTTAATATTATAGAAAACTGCTAAATTTGGTAGAACAGCGAGCGTTTTCGTTGTGACTGCGCGCCTCTAGCGATATCAAAGAGATGTTAAAGGAGGCACGCAATGAATAATGATACCCTAGAAAGACGTAAGTTTCTGACAAATACAGGTATTGGTTTGGCCGGTATTGGTGCCGCTGTTATGATGGGCGCTTCACCGGTTAATGCCGCTACTTCAAATAAGCGGAAACTTCCAGGGTCAGGCGATGGCGATATTGCTGTGCTGCAGGGTGCTCTTGCCCTTGAGAATGAGGGTATTGCCGCCTATTCGATCGCTGGCGGCAGCGGATTATTGTCCGCCGAGGTGCTGAAGGTCGCGTTGGTCTTTCTTGGCCACCATAAGGCGCACCGGGACTCCCTTGCATCGTTGATCATTAAGGCGGGCGGTAAGGCTGCTGACCCGAAGAGCGATGCTGAATATACGCGTGACCTGGATCTTGGATCGTTGAAATCGCAAGGGGACGTTATTGCACTGGCAGCCCGGCTCGAACAAGGCGCTGCAAATGCCTATGTCGGCCAAGTGGCGGCGTTGAAGGATCGGTCGCTCGCAACCTTGTTTGCTCAGCTCTCAACGGACGAAGCCGTTCATTGGGCGATTTTGAACAATGCGCTGGGGAACGCTGTTCCCTCCACGCCTTATCTCTTCGGCTAGGAGAGATTGGCATGATTCAGCCCGCATTATTCCCAATCCGACGCGCGCTGACCTTGTCGGTGCTCGCCCTGGGCAGTTGGGGAATGGTCGGTAGTGCTGTTGCCCAGACCCCGCCCGGCGCAGCGCTTTACCAGGCAAAATGTGGCGGATGCCATTCGCTTGATTCAAACCGGATCGGGCCATCGCATCGCGGCGTTGTGGGGCGAAAGCCTGCCAGCGTTGCAGGCTATGCGTATTCGGCAGCGATCAAGAAGCTGACGGGTGTCTGGACGCCGGCCCGGCTCGATGCATGGCTACAGGGTCCGCAAAAAGTGGCACCTGGTTCGAAAATGTTCCTGACCATTGCCGATCCGGCAACGCGGGCGAGCATCATCGCCTATTTGCAGAGCGTGTCGCCCCCAGCGGCCGCAAAATGAAAATAGACAAAAATGCGATGCTAATGTCTTGATACAGGTGAGAATATTGGTCGGTACAGCGACCTGAGAAGCAGTCGCGGTGATGCTGGCCGACCAATATTTCTTACCTACCTCTCATAAAAATGGACCGAGGGGCGAGCGCCCCGCCCCTCCCGATGGTTCGGGCGCAGATGTTGGGTGTTGTTGCGGTCTTCTAGAGCCCGCCAAGCGCTCGGCGACGTCCGGCGTGCACACCAAAATCGGTTATCGCAAGCTGTGCCCACAGCAGCGCGCTGACTGACCTGCCGGATCGATCACTTCCTCAATTCGCTGCGTTAGCCTCTTGGGGCCCCTAACCGCTGACGATCAAAACCGAGCTGCGCGGCAAGAACGATATTCGGCAATGCTTGCGGCGGATCGGCTTCTGCAGCGGGATAAAATTGATCCGCAATCAACCGCCGAAATCCTCCTGGCGTCAGCCCAGTGACGCGGCGAAAAACCGTCGTGAAATGTGCTTGGCTATGAAACCCCAACTCGGTCGCAATATCTGCCAGCTTGATATCAGATTTGGCGATTAAAGAGCGCGCCTTCTCAATACGGTGCTTCAATACATATTGGTGCGGGCTATAGCCTGTCTGCAATTTCATCGCCCTGATGAAATGAAATTGACTATATCCTGCGATGTGACTGAGCTCACTGACTCGGATTGATCGTGATAAATTTGTCCTGATATAGTGATCAATATCAGACAGCCGACGAAATGTAAGGTGAATGCGACTTTGTTCCGTCTTATGTTCATTATTATTGCGCGCTAGCGTGAAAGCCGCCTGGATGAACCCAGGGATGAGATGCTCGACGACGCCACTCTCTTTGAATTGCCGGGCCGTCAAATGATACATTACCGCTTCTGCGATTCTAAATAGAGCATTATCTTGTAGATTAAAGAAACTACATTTTTCAGCCGGGCAATCTTCATTTGATAAATTTAAGTTGCCCAACGGAATATAGAGAAAAAGGAGCGTTTTCGGGCAGCGGGGGATCAAAATATCTTTGTTTTCCGATAGGATAATCGCGGATATCGAATGCTGTGCCAGGTTTGTTAGGGTATAGTCTCCGTCGCCGGTTACCCAGCATCGGTCGACGCGCCGCCTTGCCAACACAAAGACCAGGCCTGTCGTTACTGCCTTGTCGTTCAGATGTGCACCACGGTTACCGGTAACCGATCCGCGAACGACGATCGGGCGTGCTTGCCCTGCTTCGCCGTCCGGCACCGCATTGGCGATCACATCGCGCAGGAAAGCAAACTCGCTACATTCCGAATGTTCTTCCAATGCAACGCGTCCCCAATGGAATTGCCTTCCATCGGGCTATCGCAGCGGGAACACCTCGTCGTTCACGTTACGGCCGGACGTACAGATTCTAATCATTGGAAGGGTCCATCAACCGTTTGAACGTTGAGGGCGCAATCCCGTTAAGTTTACGAAATATCGTTGAAAAATGCTGCGAAGATGAGAAATTGAGCTCGTACGCAGCCTGGGTCACTGAAAGCCCTTCTTGCGTGAGCAAAAGCTTAGCGCGGTCCATTTTCCGCTGAAGTGTCCAGCGATAGGGCGTTACACCGAAGGTCACCTTGAACAGCCGCATAAACTGGGTCATCGACAGGCCCGAAATGGCCGCCAGATCCGTTAATGAAACCGGCTCCGTCAGATTGTCCTCGATATAGTCATGAACGAGCATCATTCGACGGTCAGCGGGCCCAGTCTTTTCAAGGCTATGGGCCGTTCCAGTAACGGTGATGTTGGACCATGTGCGCAAGATTTCAGCAGCGACGGCATAGCCAATTGAGTCTGCGAGCAGTCGGTCGACTGGACTATTGGCGCTGCGGCGAAGCGTCATTTGCGCGAGAAGGGTCAGCTGGTGATCCGGGCGGTTCTGGGGGTCAATGAACTCGACCTGGGTATTTGGCGCCTGGTCCTCCAACACATGGTCAAACCAACTGCGCGCGATCAGAAACCGGACGCATTCGCAGCGCTCTGCGCTGTATTCGATGTTATAGGTTAGGCCGCCGACCCCAAGGTTGGCGGTACCGGCCCGCCCCTCACGCTCAAAACTGGTGAAGGACGATCGATTTCGCATCCGGATCGATCCGCCAATATGGACGCAAAGCATGATCTGATCAGCGGGAAGGACCGCTTCGACGCCGACAATATCGGCGCTTTCAATCAGGCCGTGGCTGATGACAATGCCGCCAGAACTGCCGTCAATTTCGTTTAAGGCACGATATCCAGGCCAGGAAAGTGATGGTGGCCGACTGACGAAAGTGCTCATCACGCACAGAAACCCATCGTCGAACCTGAAATAACGTTCCCCAAAAATTTTCCCCGCAAACGTCGCCCTCACCCGTTAGACGCCACGTGTACGACATACGTTTCAACGAAAAGAAAAGATGAGGTGATGGAGGGTCCCCCGGTTTCTCATCCGGGTCGAGGGTGAGGATCCAGCGTTCATTCGGCGGCGATCTTGGCCGCCACAGCAGCAGAATATTCGATCGGCGTCAGCCAGCCAAACGATATGGGCCGCCTGTCGTTATAGGCGCTCCACCTGGCCCCAATCTTGTCGCGGGCGTCCTGGGTGCCCCGCGTACCAGCGCGATGCGTCATCGCCGCGACCACCTGTTCGCGCTTGATGCCCTGGCTGACGGCGGATCGACATCCCCGTTTACGCTCCAACCCATGAAGCAGCGCAAGACGCCAGATTTCATTCATAACGCAGCGCCCGGGCGGGCTCGCTGCGCGCAAGCCGCCACGCCTCGCCCGCGATGGTTGCAACGGCAATGCCTGCGGTCAGCATGATCGCAGCAACAAACAGCCAGGGTGAAAGCGCGACGCGGTCGTCGAAACCGGCCAGCCATTGTCGCGTGACGCCAAAGGCCACCGGCACAGCGATGATGTTTGCAATCAGTACGGGCCTGAGGAACTGGCCGATCAGCATCCGCAATATTTCGGCAGTTGACGCGCCCAGGGCTTTGCGGATCCCGATTTCCTTCGTTCGGCGGGCCGTGTCGAAGGCGGCGAGGCCGTAAAGGCCAATGCACCCGATGATAACTGCGAGCACGGCGCCAATCATGAACAAGCGCATCCGCTGTTCATCAGCGCGGTAAAAGGATTCGTATAATTGCTGATCGACCGGCAGCGCCTTGAACGGGGCGGCGGGCGCGATGCGGCGCCAGTCCGCCTCCATCGCCGCAAGAATGGCGCGGCCAGCGTCGGGAAGGTGGCGAACCGTGAGCACGGCACTGGAAAAACCGCGGTCGCGCTCGAAATATGCCAGTGGCTCGACGGGATCACGCGGCGAACTGAAGCGCATGTCGCCAATCACCCCGACTATGGTGGCGGCATGCTCCTCACCGTCGCCGATGGTGACGCCGATCGCCTGTGTCGGATCAGCGAAGCCAAGCAGACCCACTGCCCGCCGATTGAGCACGACAGCCTTTGGCCGTGGCGACGCCGGATCAACCGCATCGCTCGGATGACGTTGGGAATCGAGAAAGCGCCCAGCAAGCAGGCGCGCGCCATAGGTGGTGAAGAAACCGCGCGCGATATCGGCGTGGACGATCGTCGGATCCGGGCCGGTTGCGCCGTCCCGGTGCATCGGGCCAATCGAAAAGCTGCCACCCGCCGGCGCGATCGCAGACTGAGCCTGTGCGACCACGCCCGGCAGGCGCGCCACGCCAGCAACGAACGCGCGGCGCTGGCTGTCATCAACCGCGCGATCACCCATCGGCACCGCGATTAGCCCGGCCCTGTCGAACCCCAGGTCTGATGATTTGAGGTGCCGGGTCTGGGCGACGAGCACGCCAGTGCCGATCATCAGTGCGGTTGCAATCGCGAATTGAATGACAACCATCGCGCGCCGCAGCAGCGCACCGGTGCGCTGCCCGCCCGGCGCACGCACCGAGGCGAGGACGGCGGCAGGCTGGAATCGCGACAGGACAAAGGCAGGATAGGCCCCCGCGACAATGCCTACGCCGACGATCAACAGCGCAAGCGGTGGCAGGATGGAATCGCTGCCGAAATAGGCCACCGAAAGCGACGTACCGCCCGCCACATTCACCATCGGCAACGCCAGTTCAGTCAGCGCCAGCCCGATCAGCCCGGCAGCAACCGCCGTCGCCATCGCTTCGCCGATGAACTGGCCGACAAGCGCTTTTCGCGTTGCGCCCACGACCTTGCGGATCGCCACCTCGCGCGCGCGCAAGGCGGCACTGGCGGTCGCCAGGTTCACATAATTCACCAGCGCGATCATCAGGGCGAGCACACCCACCATCCCGAGCGTCCCCACCACAATGCCATCGCGCGGATTGGCCAGATGCAGCGACGGCAAGGGGATCAGCGATTGGCGCAGCACATCGGGCGCAAGCCCTGCAAAGCTTGGATCGGGATGTCGGCGCGCCAGTGCAGCAAAGCCTGGCCCCCGACGTGAGGCTGTCGACGCGTCGAGAAAGCGGACAAAGGTGGTCAACAGCCCATTTGGGCCAGCGCTCGCTTGTCCGGAGCGAGGCAGCGCGAGGAAAATGGCATTGCGATAGAAGCTGGCGGCAGGCGGATCGGCAATCACCGCGCCAATGCGAAACGGCGTCGGCTTGCCATCGACAATCAGTGTCAGCGTCCGACCGATCGGGGATGCTTTGCCGAAATAGGTTTCGGCAACACGCTTGGTAATCACCATGCCGTCGGGCGTCGCAAGCGCAGCTGCCGCGTTCCCCGCAATCGCTTGTAACGGGAACAGCGAGAAATAGTCCCGATCAACCCAGGCGACCTTTTCCGTCACCAGCGCCACGCCGTTCTGCACGGGCACATCAGCGGCGAGCATCCGGGCACCATCTACTTCCGGCCAGTCACGCCGGATCTGCCCCAGTAGATCGGGCGGAGACGGAATGACCATTTCGGGCGAACCCGGAAACTGCATGCTCCGCTTGACCACCCAGATCCGGTCCCATCCGGGCAGGACGCGATCATAGCCGGTTTCGAACCGAACGAAGAGGAACAGCACCAGGAAGACGGCGATGCCAAGCGCCAACCCGCCGATATTGAGGATCGCATACAGCCGGTGGCGGGTGAGCGATCGGTAAAGCGTCAGCAGGGCTGATGGCATGGCCGGGCTGCTATTCGTGACGCAGCGCGCGCGCAGGCTCGGCACGGGCAACGCGCCATGCCTGGCCAAACACCGTCGCCACGGCAATCGCGATCGCCAACAGGCTCGCGCTTATAAAGAACAAGGGCGATAGCGATATCCGATCATCAAACCCCGCCAGCCACCGTTGGAGGACGACATAAGCGAGCGGCCACGCGATCAGGTTTGCCAGCAATACCGGTCGCATGAACTGGCCGATCAACAACCGAAGCACCTCGGTCGTTGACGCGCCCAGCGTCTTGCGAATGCCGATTTCCTTTACCCGGCGCGCGGTATCGAATGCAGCAAGACCGTACAGACCAATGCAGCCGATCACGACCGCCAGCAGCGCGCCGATCGAAAACAGCCGCGAGCGCTGCGCATCAGCCTTGTAGTAACGCTCGAACAAATTTTCCTCGATCGAACGCGCAAGGAACGGGACACCCGGCGCTACGCGCTTCCACGCGGCTTCCAGGCGTGCCGCCATCGCTTTGGGGTCTCGGCCGTCATAGCGAACCGCTGCAAAAGGATCAGGAATATCGAGCGTATTGTACGAATAGGCTGTCGGGTTGACCGGATCACGCGGGCTTCTGAAGCGCAGATCATCGACCACACCGATAATCGTTGAAGAGCGATCACCATCCCCGATCGTCTGCCCTAGCGCGGCCGCCGGCGATGCAAAACCGAGCGCCGTCACCGCCGTTCGGTTGAGCACAATGTTCGGGCCGATCACTTTGCGCTGATCGGGGGTCAGGCGTGCACGGTCATCGGCATGCGCGGCGTCGAACAAGCGGCCAGCAGCCAGCCGCGCACCATAGATACGGAAATAGTCGCGGCCGGTGCCGACAACCATCATCGAGGTCTTCCGCTCAGGGCTCCCCGGCCGGGAATAGCCCGAATAGTTCGTCGAATTCTGGTCGCCTGGGGCGTTGTTGCCGGTCGTCACGCCGATAACCCCCGGCACGCTGCTGAATGTGGTGAGCAGGGCCGCGCGCTGTGCGTCATCCAGCCCTGAATCGTTGAACGATCGCACAATCATCAACCCGTCGCGCCGAAAGCCGAGATCGGCGTCGCGGATGTGCGCGGTCTGCGCTAGCATTGCCGCCGTTGTGATCGCAAAGGCGATCGCGATCGCAAACTGAATGACGACAAGTCCGCCACGCAGTCGCGCGCCGGCTCTGCCTCCCCCAGGCGCACGAGTGGAGGCGAGAACGGCGGCGGGGCGAAACCCGGACAGCACCAAGGCCGGATACAAGCCTGCTACGCCCGACACGCCCAGCACCATGAGAGTCATCGGCAACAGGATGCTGTTCATACCGAAATACTGGATCGCCAGTTTCGTGCCGCCCAGCGCATTGAGGAACGGCAGCGCGATTTCCGCGAGCGCAAGGCCGATCAGCGCCGCGACAGCGACGGTAACGACCGCCTCACCCATTAGTTGTTGCACGAGCGCGCGCCGCGTGCCGCCGACCACCTTGCGCATCGCCACTTCGCGCGCGCGCAAGCCCGCCCGCGCGGTGGCCAGATTGATGTAATTGACGATCGCAATCAGCAGCGTCAGCAACCCAACGATCCCAAGCGTCGTCACGATGGCGCGGTCGCCCGGTGTATAGAGGTGCATCCCCGACAAAGGGCGCAGCGACTGAAAATACTCGCCCTTCTTTATGTTCCCGCTGGCATAAGCATGGCGATCGAGAAACGCCGGTAATTGCCGTTCGAAAGCGCGGGCGGCGGCTTCATTGGGAAAACGAAGCAAGGTCGTCAGCGACGTACTGCCCCAATGATCCCAATATTCGCCGCCGAACCGCGCCCGCACCAGTTGCGCGAACATCTCGTTCTTGAGCGTTACGTTTTCAGGCATGTCGCGCAGCACGGCGCCAACGCGATAGGGATATTGCTTGCCGTCGATGGAGATCCGAAGGGTCTGGCCGATCGCTGATTGACTGCCGAAATATTTTCGCGCGGCGGCCTGGGTAATGACTAGCCCGTCGGGATCGGCAAGCGTGGCAGCGGGGTTCCCCTCCACCACCGGAAAGCGCATCAAATCGAAGAAGTTCGTATCGACCGTGCCAAGATCTTCGGCTGTCGACTGCGCGCCTTGCCTGATGGTGGCAGCGACACCGTTGTACCGCGCGCCGACAAGCTGCGGATAATCAGCACGCAGCAAATCAAGCTCGGCAGCCAATGAATGGGGATTGGTATCGGGCGGATAGCCCGGCATGACATAGCGCTCTTCAAGCACCCATAGCTTGTCCTGCTCCGGCAATGCCCGGTCAAAGCTCGTCTCAAAACGAACGAACAGGAACAGCACCAAAAACGTCGCAATACCAAGCGCAAGACCACCGATGTTGAGCGCGGCGAACAGCCGGTGGCGGGAGAGCGAGCGATACAGGCTGGTCAGGGCTGACATGTCAGGCTGCCCGCCGCGCTGATGACAGGATCCGCCCGTCGAGCATGTGAACGGTGCGCCGGGCGACATCGGCATGCGCGGGCGAGTGGGTGACCATCACAATCGTCGCCCCATCGGCATTGAGCTGGCTGAGGATGTCCATCACCTGCGCGCCATTTTCGGTATCAAGATTGCCGGTCGGCTCGTCGGCTAGAATCAACTGCGGCTCGCCGACGATCGCGCGAGCTATCGCCGCGCGTTGCTGCTGCCCGCCCGACAATTGATGCGGATGGTGACGCTGGCGGTGGGCGATCCCTACCCGGTCCATCGCGGTCGCCACCCGCGCCTTTTTCTCCTGTGCCGACATCGATCGATAGGCGAGCCCGAGCGCGACATTCTCCTGGATCGTCAGTTCATCGATGAGGTTGAAGCTTTGAAAAACGAAGCCCAGCCGGTCGCGGCGCAGCTTGGCCAGCTCCGCCTCTGGCGCCCGCGCGATATCGGCTCCGTCGAACAGATAGCGCCCGTCGGTCGGGCGGTCGATCGTCCCGATGATGTTGAGCAGGGTCGATTTGCCGCACCCCGATGGGCCCATGATGGCGACAAATTCGCCAGCGTCGATCGCAAGCTCGATGCCGCCAAGCGCGGTCGTCTCGATGTCTTCCGAGGCATAGGTGCGGCTGAGGTCCTGAAGCTGGATCATATCGGGTCCTATCGGAGGATGAGGGTTTGAAACGGGGTGTAGGTGTTGAGCGCGGTCGTCACGATCCGCTCGCCGGGGGCGAGGCCGGACAGGATTTCGACCTGATCGGGGTTGCGCCGACCGGTCACGATAGACCGGCGAACCGCATGTTGTTCGGTATCGAGGACAAAGGCCGTCGTCCCGCCCGCGTCGAGCCAGCCCCCCGTCGGCGCCACGATCGCCGGCTTATCCGCGCCCAGCACCAGCCGCACGTCAAGCGTCTGCCCGCGATTGAGCCCGGGCGGCACGTTGCCGCTGAACCCCAGTTCGATGCGGAAACGGCCATTGGTGACCTGCGGCAGAACCTTCAGCGCGGCCATTGGGTAGTTGCGTCCGTCGATCGCCGCCGTCGCACGCAGGCCCGCCCGAACGCGCCCCAGATAGAATTGGTCAACATCGGCGGTCAGCTTCCACTGCCCTTCGGAATCGATCTGGCCGACGGCATCGCCCGCTTTGAGGGTCTGGCCCGGCTGCAGCGTAAAGGCGGTCAGGCGACCGGCGACAGGGGCCCGGAGTACGAGCGCAGAAAGGCTCGCGCGGACCATGTTCAGGCTTTCGCGTAGTTGCTGCGCCGTTGCGGCGATGCCCGATGCCTGATCGGCGAGCGTTGCGCCCGCCTCATCCGCACCGCGTTCGAGCGCAGTCACCCGACTCTGCTGATAGGCGACGTCGTCGCGCAGCGGATCAATCGCCCCGCGCGTGATGATCCCCTTCTCAAACAGCACCTGTTTTTGCGCCAATAGCGTTTGCGCCTTGGACAGGGCGTTGCGCGCTTCAGCCAGGTCACGGGCGCTGCCCTGTCGGCTGGTCTGGACGGCCAGACGCTGGCCGCTAATCGCACTCAACTGACCAGCAATATCCGCCGAACGGCTGGCAACTTCGATTGCGAGCGCAGGATTGGAAAGCCGCGCGAGCGGGCTGCCCGCGGCAACCATCACGCCATCACTCGTCATCAGATCGGCCACCTGCCCGCCACTGATCGCGGTGACGAAAACGGTGCGGAGCGGTGCAACTTCAGCGCGCAGTGGTACGAAATCGCGAAACGGCGCGCGCGTGACTGCACCCGTCCGGATGGCTCTGGCATCCACCGTCAAGGCATTGGCGCCCGGCAGCGACCACCACAACATGGCGGCGATCGCGAGTGCGACGACGCCAATCGCCACGCGTATCATCAACTTGCGGCGTTTGTGCTGCGGGCGTTCAATGCGCCGGTCCATTGCGGCACCGCTGCCTGTTCGGATCGTCTCAGTCATGCGGACAGTTTACGCGATGCCAGGCCGCAGCGCTAAGCAACTGATTTATATATCTTATGAGAAATCTGACGGGCGGGAAATCGGGGCATCTGTACCAACTGTCCGTTTCCGGACACTATCGCGGCCATGTCAACCGAATCGCACATCTTGGTCATCGACGACGATATCGACATTGCCCGCGCCGCGCGGCTGTTGCTTGTCCGGCACGGCATGCGCGTATCGACAGCCGCTAACCCGGCGGCGGCGTGGGTTGTGCTTGCCAGTGAACGGATCGATGTGATCCTGCTCGATCTCAATTTCGTTCGCGGCCATACCAGTGGTGAAGAAGGCTTTGCGATGCTCGACCGGCTGGTCGCCGCAGACCGCCACGCCGTCGTGATCGTTGTTACAGGGCATAGCGGGATCGCGGTGGCGGTGCAGGCGATGCGCAGCGGTGCCACCGATTTCGTGATCAAGCCGTGGCATAATGAGCGCCTGCTCGCAACGGTCGAGCGCGGCATTGCCCTTCGCCGGGCGAAACTGGAGATCGCCGCCGCGCCGCCAGTGACTGACGAGCTTTTGCTGGGCGACAGCTCGGCGGTGGAGCATGCACGCGACATTATCACCCGTATCGCCCCGACAGCAGCGTCGGTCCTCGCGCATGGTCCGGCAGGTACGGGCAAGTCGCTGGTCGCGCGGCTTATCCACCGGGGATCATCCCACGCCGACGGCCCCTTCGTAACGCTCGATGCGGCCACGGCCGATGCCGCCATGATCGCCGAGCAGGCGGCAGCAGCGTCGGGTGGCACCTTGGTGATCGACCATATCGATCGCCTCCCCCGGGCGCTTGGTGCCGATCTGGCCAAAGCCCTGAACGCTGCCCGCATCGTCGCGACTACCCGGCTTGACCGCGCGGAGCTAAACCGCACGATCGGCGAAGATTTGGTCGATCGGGTCGGCACGATCGACATCGCCCTGCCCCCGCTTGGCCACCGAACGGGCGACACACTGTTGCTCGCGCGCCATTTTCTGGCGCTGTTCGCCTATCGGCATGGCAAGCCGCCCAAGCCGTTGAGCGACGATGCCGCGCATGCCATCACCACTGGTCACTGGCCCGACAATGTTCGCGGCCTGCGCCAGGCGATGGAGCGCGCGGTGCTGCTCGCTGGCGGCGACAGCTATGCGCCGGGCGATTTCCTGCTCTCGCGCGAAGCGACGCCAGATCGCCCACGCGCCGCCGATTTGTCGCTGGCGCGCAACGAGGAGGCCCTGATCTCGGCCGCTTTGGGGCGCCATGCCTTCAATGTCAGCCGGGCCGCGGCTGAGCTTGGGCTGACCCGCGCGGCACTGTATCGGCGCATGGCCCGTTATGGTCTCTGATCGCGTCCGCGCGGTTCTCCAGACGCTCGGCGCTGCCGGCGCAGGCGCGGCCGCGATGCTCGCTGCCGTGCAAGGGCTCTACGCAACGGCGCTGCTGGGATTGCTGATCGCCGCGTGGATCGCGGTGCAGAGCATGGTCGATGCGTCGCGACGGATCGTGGTACCGCCCCCACCTCCGCCCCCGGCAGCGCTGCCGGATGAGGAGGAGCGGCGACGGTTGATCGCCTATCTGGACCTGTCGCCCGCCCCGCTCGTCGCGCTTGATGAACGTGGCCGCCTCAGCGCCGTCAACCGCGCTGCGCGCCATTTGTTCGGCAGGAACGATGTGGTGCCGGAACCGCCCGCTGCGCTGATCGCGGCGCTCACTGCGCCCGGCCCGCCCGGCACGGCAACAATCGAACTTTCCGATACCGGTGAGCCGCGTAACTATGTGCTGGCGACCGGCGACCTGGCGTTGTCGGGCCGGATGATCCGGATTGGCGCGCTCATTGATATCGACGCTGAATTGAAGGCCGCAGAAGCAACCGCGCTGCGCGAACTCGTGCAGGTGCTGAGCCACGAGATCGTCAATGCCTTGACCCCCATCGCCTCGCTTGCCGAGACAGCCGTGGCCATGCTCGATGATCCGGTGCCGGCGCTACCGGAGATACGCGATGCGCTCGGCATCGTGGCACGGCGAGCAGCCAGCCTGCACCGGTTTGGTGAAAGTTACCGGTCGCTGGCGCGGCTGCCCGCCCCGCTGCTCCAGCGAATCGCCGTCCCGCGCCTGGTGGATGATCTGGCCACCCTGTTTGCGACACGCTGGCCCGCTATTGCCCTGGTGGTAGAGACCAGTAGCGCGCCAGCCTATATCGTCGCAGACCCCGATCAGTTGACCGCAGCACTTTGGGCAGTCCTGCAAAACGCAGCCGAGGTCCAGCATGACACACAATCAGCGCAAGTGACGCTCAG
The DNA here is from genome assembly GCA_002083645.1 of Proteobacteria bacterium ST_bin13. Taxonomy (GTDB): domain Bacteria; phylum Pseudomonadota; class Alphaproteobacteria; order Sphingomonadales; family Sphingomonadaceae; genus Sphingomonas. The sequence continues at coordinate 33,170 of MSXQ01000031.1, read as the reverse complement.
CGTTCGTGCGCTCGTGAACAAAACGCTGATTACCATCGCCGACAAGGGACCGGGCATGAGCGAGGCCGTTCAGGCCGAGATCTTTCGCCCCTTTTTCACCACCAAGGCAGAAGGCACAGGAATAGGGCTGGCGCTTGGCCGACAAATCCTTCGTAGTCATAAGGGCGATCTGTCGCTTGCGTCATCTAGCCCTACCGGGAGCCGCTTCGAAGCAATTATCCCTTCGCTCTTGCTGCCCAACCAAGAGGAACACGCAACCGCACCGAGAGTGCCTGCACCTACCGAGGTTCCCCCTTCGTGATGCTGTGAATTGCTACTGGTTTGAGCCCCGAAAACCCTCCGCCTGTGAGTGATGCGAGAGGACGTCAAAGGAACTTGACCGCGATCGTTTCAGCGCGAGCCGATTGACGGACAAGCCCGCCCAATGCATCGGCCAAGCTTCTTCGGCTGCCGGATTTCTGCTTGTCATGTCTGTTGATGCCAGCACCGATCATTTGCTGTTCTTCACTCGCTATCCCACCCCCGGTGATGTCAAATCGCGGCTTGCCGACGAAGTTGGCCCCGCCAGGGCAGCCGCAGCCCATGATGCAATGGCGCGCTATTGCCTTGCCGCGGCTGATGAGGCGGCGGTCGCGATGGGCGCGTCTGTTCGCGTCTTAATTACGGGCGCAACATCGACGGCGGCAGCGTCCTGGCTTGGCAAGCATCATCGCTTCATAGACCAAGGCGATGGAGGCTTGGGTGATCGCGTGCACCGGGCGCTCGTCGCCAGTGTCCGACAGGGAGCGAGACGGATCGTCGTCATGGGAGCTGACTGCCCGGCCTTAACGCCTGCACTGATCGCGCAAGGGTTCGCCCTGCTCGATGAATGCGACGTGGCGCTGGGGCCGGCGATCGATGGCGGCTTCTATCTGTTCGGTCTTTCCGCTGGTGCCGCTGACCAACTGCCTGCCCTGATGGCCGATCTGCCCTGGGGCACGGGTGCCGCACGGGCAGCGCTGGAGCGCAATGCCGCTGGGTGCGGTGCCCGGATCGGGATGCTGCCGCTGCACCATGATATCGATACGCTGGCCGATATCGATCCCGTCCGCTGGCCGTGGCTGGCCGCTGTCACCGGGCTGACAGGCTCGAGCGCCACCGCATGACGGCGCCGATTTGGCTGACGGCGGCTGATGTCGCTCTGGTCGCGGACCGGCTGCGGGCGCTCGGCTGGCTGGCACATAATGAGGCGCTGACCGAGGCTGCAACGGCAGGCGATGGCAATCTCAACCTCGTCCTGCGGGTATCGGCAGGTAGCCGCTCCGCGATCCTCAAACAGGCGCGGCCCTGGGTAGAGAAATATCCCGCCATTGCCGCCCCGGTGGCGCGATCAGCCGTCGAGGCGAGCTTTTACCGGCTGGTCCATGCCGCCCCCGCGCTTGGGGCGTTCATGCCGCAGCTATTGGGGGTCGATCCGGCTTGGCATCTGCTGCTGCTGGAGGATGTTGGGCGGCAGGCGGATAGCGCCGCGCTCTATCATCGCGCATCGGCCGACCCGGCGGCGCGGGCGCGGCTGATCGCGTTTCTGGCCGGGCTGCACGCGCTGGAGGTACCACACGCAGCGATGCCCGATAATCGCGCGATGCTGGTGCTGAACCACGCCCATATCTTCACCCTACCCTTTGCCGAGGCGGATCGGGATCTGGCGGCAACGGCCTCCCTGCTTGGCGATCGCTATCTGCTCGGCGCCGGGCCATTGCTCCACGGTGATTTCTTTCCCGGTGCCTGGGTGTACGGCAATGATGGCGTGAAAGTGATCGACCCCGAATTCTGCCTGTTCGGCCCGCCCGAATTCGATTTGGGCGTGATGGCCGCGCATCTGATCGTTGCCGGTGATGAGGCAGATGCGCCAAATGACCTAAGCGCCGCCTATCAGTCGGCAAGCGGTGGCGCGGTCGACGCGGCGTTGGTTGGGCGCTTTGCCGGTATCGAGCTGTGGCGACGGCTCCACGGCGTCGCGCCGCTACCGGTCCCGATCGATGATCAGCGCAAGGCCGCGCTGGTCGCGCTTGCCGCACGGCTGATCCGCGCATGATCACGCGCCTACCCGTCTGGATCGATAGCGATCCCACCGTGCTGCCGGGGGGGCATGAGGTGGATGACGGCTTCGCCATTGCCCTGGCGTTTCGGTCGCCAGAGCTGCGCGTGGTTGGCGTTAGTTCGATCTTTGGCAACGGTGACATTGATTGCTGCCACGCCAGCGCCGAAGCGATCGTCGCGGCGTTTGGCCCAATCGACATGCCGGTCCACCGCGGAGCCGCGACGCCGGGCGATTTGCATGCGACTCCGGCAGCACAAGCGCTAATCGATGCGGCGCGGCGCACCGTGCAACCGGGCCTGACGATCCTGGCGCTGGGCCCGCTGACCAACATCGCGGCGGCGCTCACCCTTGCGCCCGACATTGCCGAGCAGATTGCGTCGATCATTTGGGTGGCCGGGCGGCTGCCGGGACAAGAGTTTCGCGCGTCAGTGCAGCAGACAGAGGCCTTTGCCGATCTCAATTTCGAACAGGATGTGGCGGCAGCCCGCGTCGTTCTGGCCAGCGCGGTGCCAGTCGCGCTGACATCATGGACGGTCTGTTCGAAGGTTCATCTTGGGCGCGCGGAGATTGCACGGCTGGCAACGGCGGATGCCGGTTGCAGCACCCTGCACGGCCCCGCGCGTGACTGGCTCGATTTGTGGCGTGATCAATTCGGCCTCGATTATTTCATGCCGTTCGATACACTTGCCGTCGGCCATGCCAGCGCCAGCGGCGGTGTATCGGGTTTTGCCGGACGGGCCTGGATCGATCCGTCATCGCCGCCAATGCTGATCGCGGCTCCGGATCACACGGCACCTGCCGATGCACGGCCTGTCTGGTTCGGCACCGATGTGGGCGAGGATTTTGTTGAAACGTTGATGACCAGGATGACGACCCCAACCAGCCAGTGAAGGAAGATGTGCGATGGACAATCCCCGGTTACCGTTCGCGCTGTCGCGACCTATGACGCTTGGCGCTGGTGCGGCGCTGGCCACAGCCGCCATCATCGCGCTGCAGGCGATCGCCCAGCAATCGACCACGCCAATGCCAACCATGCCGGGCGCGGAGGCCAACCGTCCCGCCGACGATCCCTTTGCGATCTTCGCCACGGCCGACGAGGCACCAAGGGCGCCGATCAGCTATGCCGTCTGGAGCGAGTTTGTCGGCAAGCTGGTGTTGTTCGATACGGGCCATACGGAGATTGGCTATCGAGCAATCAAGCAGAATGCGGCGCCATTTCTTGATGATTTTGTGTCCGCGATTCAAACGCTGCGCCCCGAGCTCCTCAGCAAAAATGAACAGCTGGCGTTATGGATCAACCTGTACAATGCGCAGGTCGTTCGCGTGACGACGCAACGATATCCGGTGCGAAACGTCGAAGCATTGGTCAATGGCCCGGACTGGAGTACGCAAAGCCTTGGGCTGAGCGGTATAAAGCTGAGCCTTAACGATATCCGGACGCATATCCTCGCGCGCTATTTCGGCGATCCACGCATTCTGGCAACGTTGCTGGTGCCAGCTCAGGGCGGGCCCGAGGTTCAGAAGCAGGCCGCTTCTGGTCCAATAATCGATGCGCAGCTCAATGCCGCGGCCGCGCAATATATCAATCAGGGTGGAGTCGTCGTGGTCAAGGCCGATGTGGCCTATGTATCACCAGTCTATACGCTGAACCGAATGTATTTCGGTGGGGAAGATGCCCGGCTGATCGCGCATTTGAAGCAGTTTGCCAAACCCAGACTCGCCGCAAAGCTCGCCACGGTGACCCGCGTGGAGACGGGCAAGTTCGACTGGTCGCTTAATGACGTCGTTCCTCGTCAGAATGACTTTACAGCGCCATCGTCGTCGAATGGCGAGCAATCCTCCGGCTCGTGATTCTTGCCCGATTACCGCGCCACGGGGCGCTGACGTTAACGGCAATTGCACTGGCAGCGATAGTGTTCGTCGCGCTGCTCGGCTGGCTGTCGCTGGCCACGGGGGGCTGGCCGGCAGTGGTGCTGGCGACCGTGCTGGTGATTGCAGGGATCATCTGGCTCGCCCTGCCGCTGGTGATTGGTCGGGTTGGACGATCGGCAACAATATTGCGGGCACTGATCATTATCGGCCTCGCAGCGCGACTGGCGCTGTTGCTGAGCCCGCCGCTCTATGAGGATGATTATGTCCGCTATCTGTGGGATGGCGGCGTTACCGCGGCGGGCTTGAACCCCTATGCCCGCACACCGTCCTCTATCCTGAACGACATCCACCCGCTGTTCCCGCAAATGCCAGGAACGGCGCGACCGGCATCGCCAGAGGCTGTATTGGGTGTGCAGTCAAAGGGCGTGCTGGAGCGGGTGAGTTACCCCAGCGTTACGACAATCTACCCCCCGCTCGCGCAGCTTGGTTTTGCAGCGGCACACTTGGTGTCGCCCTGGTCATTGCTGGCATGGAAGGTGGTGGGGCTGGCGGCGGAAGCGCTGACTTTGTGGCTGTTGATGGGCGGGTTGCGCGCGGCGCAGCGACCGCCGGGCTGGGCGATGCTGTATTGGCTCTGCCCGCTCGTCATCAAGGATTTTGCAAATGGGGCGCATATGGACGTGCTGCTGATGCCGGCGCTGGCCGGGCTGATCTGGGCGATGCTTAAAGGGCGATTACGTTCGGCGGCGGTGCTGATCGGGGTCGCCGCTGCACTGAAATTCTGGCCGCTGTTGTTGGTGCCTGGGCTGGCCTGGCGCGTTGAGAAATGGCCGCAGCGGATCGCACTCGCCGCGCTGGCCATCGGCAGCGCGGCGCTGTTGCTCGCGCCACAGTTGCTGGCGCTCGATCCGGCGAGCAGCGGCCTGTCCGCCTATGCCGAAAGCTGGGTGCGCAACAGCCTGGCCTTCCCGGCGCTGCAGGCGATGATTACCGCGCTGGCGATTGGGGGAGACCCTGCGCTGCTAACGCGTTTTTTGGTGGCCGCCATCGTGGGGGGGCTGGCGCTGCGCTGGGGGGTAAGCGCCGCCAATGATGCGCCAACGGCGACGATCGCGGCCTGGCGCGATACGGTGCTCGCGCTGCTGTTGCTCAGCCCCACTGGCTATAGCTGGTATGCAACCTGGCTGGTCCCTTTTCTGGTGTTCACGCCGGAGGCGGCGGCGATGCTGCTCGTCGCTTTTGTCGGGGCTTATTATGCGCGCTTTGCCGACAGGGCGGGATGGGGCGCGGCAATCGCCCCGTGGATCGGCTTCGCGCCGGCCTGGGTCGTGACTGTTGTGACCGGGCTTCGTCAGCGGATTGCCGATGCGCGGGGTTGATCGGATCGCGGCAATCATCCCTGTTCTCAACGAAGCGCCGTCGCTGGCGCTGCTGCTCCCTGAATTGCCAGACTGGGTCGATGAGATCATCGTCGTCGATAATGGCTCCACCGACGGCAGCGCCGACGTCGCGCAGGCGCTTGGCGCGCGCGTCGTCGCTGCACCCTTGCGCGGCTATGGCAGCGCCTGCGCTGTCGGTGCCGCTGCAAGCACTGGCGACATTCTGGCCTTTCTCGATGGTGATGGCAGCGACCGGCCCGACCAGATCGCACGGCTGATCGACCCGGTCGTCGCTGGCACTGCCGATCTGGTCATCGGCAGCCGCGTTCTCGGCAAGCGCGAGGCAGGATCACTCAGTCTGCAGCAGCGGCTGGGTAACGCGCTTGCCTGCTGGCTGATGCGGTGGCTGTGGCGCGCGCACTATACCGATCTTGGCCCCTATCGTGCCATTCGCCGCATTGCTCTGGTACAGCTTAATCTACGCAACCGCCGTTTCGGCTGGACCGTAGAAATGCAGATCCGTGCGCATCGGCAGGGAATGGCGGTGATCGAGGTGCCCGTTGACTATCGCCGACGGCTGCGCGGAAAATCAAAGATTTCCGGTACGCTGCGCGGTGTCGTGCTCGCCGGATGGCATATCCTGGGCACCATCGCCACTGAAGCCATTCGCCGCGATTAAGGCGCGCCCGCCGAGTGCTTTCCCCGAACGCCGTGGAGCACGCGCTAATGGGCGCAGGTAAGCCGTTTGAAGCGCTTAGGCGCCAGGAGAGTGAAGCAATGCTTCTACCCGCGCCTCATAGGAACCAATAGCTCCTTCATTTTCCATCGTTAGCGCGATTTCGTCTGTGCCATGAATCAGACAATCACGACGGAAGGCATCAAGATCGAAAGTGAAACGATCCTGATAGGGGGTCGTTACTGTCATGGTCGTCAGATCAATCGTGATCGGCTCGGTCGCGGCGACTTCCATCAGCCGATCGATCGCGGGCTGCGGCAGGACGACGGTGACCATCCCATTCTTGAAAGCATTGCCCGAGAAAATGTCGGAAAAAGATGGCGCGATCACCGCCATGATACCCCGGTCCATCAACGCCCAGACGGCGTGCTCGCGGCTCGATCCGCAGCCGAAATTAGCCCCGGCGATCAGGATCGTCGCTCCCTGATAGGCGGGATCGTCGATCACATTGCCCGGCACACGGCGCAGCGATTCCAGCGCATGCGCGCCCAGGCCAAGGCGTGTGACTGTCTTGAGATGATCCGCCGCGATGATCACATCGGTATCGATATTGGCGAGACCAAGCGGGATTGCGCGGCCAGTGACTTGGTCGACGGGGTTCATGCCATCATCTCCCGCACGTCGCTGAGCCGGCCGTTGATCGCTGCTGCCGCTGCCATCGCCGGCGAAACGAGATGCGTGCGCGCGCCCGGCCCCTGCCGACCCATGAAATTGCGGTTCGACGTCGATGCGCAGCGCTCGCCCGGCGGCACTTTGTCGGGGTTCATGCCCAAGCACATCGAGCACCCCGGCTCGCGCCATTCAAAACCCGCCGCGATGAACAACTGGTCAAGCCCCTCGGCCTCGGCCTGGCGCTTGACCAGGCCCGAACCGGGCACGATCAATGCTTGCCGGATGCCCGGATGGACATGCCGGCCGCCGATGATCGCCGCTGCTGCCCGAAGATCCTCGATCCGGCTATTGGTGCAGCTGCCGATGAAGACATGCTGGACGGCAATGTCGGTCATCGCCGTGCCGGGGGTCAGCCCCATATAATCGAGTGCCTTGGCGGCTGCGGCCCGCTTGACGGGATCAGCCATCGCTGCCGGATCGGGGACCATGCCCGACACGCCGACCACGTCATCCGGGCTGGTGCCCCAGGTGACGCTGGGTTCGATGCTGGCGGCATCGATCACGACGCGCTTGTCGAAATGCGCGCCATCATCGGTATGGAGCGTGCGCCAATAGCTGACCATCCGGTCCCAATCGTCACCGCGCGGAGTCATCGGGCGACCGGCGAGATAGGCAAAAGTCACGTCGTCAGGCGCGATCAGGCCGGAACGGGCGCCTGCCTCGATCGACATATTGCATATCGTTAGGCGCGATTCGATGCTCATCGCTTCAAAGGTCGATCCGCGATATTCGATGACATGGCCGGCACCACCCGCGGCACCAATCACGCCGATAATCGTCAGGATCAGGTCCTTGGCCGTGACCCCGGGGCCAAGATCCCCGTCAACGCGGACTTCCATCGTTTTTGACGGGGTGAGCAGCAAGGTCTGCGTGGCGAGGACATGCTCGACCTCGCTAGTGCCGATCCCAAAGGCCAGCGCACCGAGCGCGCCATGCGCCGCTGTATGGCTATCCCCGCAGACCAAAGTCGTGCCCGGCAAGGTAAACCCCTGTTCGGGGCCGACGACATGGACAATCCCCTGTTCGGCCGCGCGATCAGTGAAATAAGGAACGCCGAACAGCGCGACATTGGCCTCAAGCGCGGCAAGCTGCGCCGCACTCGCCGGATCGGCGATCGGGATGCGCTTGCCATCGGCATCGACCCGCGCGGTGGTGGGCAAATTGTGATCAGGCACGGCGAGCGTCAGATCAGGCCGCCGCACCCGCCTACCCGCCAGCCTGAGCCCTTCAAACGCCTGCGGCGAGGTTACCTCGTGAACAAGGTGACGATCGATATAGATCAGACACGTGCCATCATCGCGGCGATCGACGACATGCGCGTTCCAGATCTTTTCATAAAGTGTCTGCGGGTGCGGCTGCATTGTCATGTTTCCTAAAGCTCTTTTGCCGGGCATTCAGGCCGCAGCATCAGCCGATATTTGCAGCCGCGCGCGGACGGCATCGCCAAATTCGCTGCATCGCGCGGTACCGCCAAGATCGGCGGTGCGCATGCCGTCCAGCAAGGTTTCGCGAACGGCGTCGCGCAGCGCCTGCGCGGCTGATGCATGGCCCAAAGCCGCCAGCAGCATCGCCGCACTTTCCATCATCCCGGCCGGATTGGCGCGATCCTGCCCGGCAATGTCGGGCGCGGACCCGTGGATCGGCTCGAACAGCCCTGCCCCGCTCCCGCTGGCGCCCGTGCTCGCGGAGCCCAGCAAACCGATTGATCCTGGAATCACCGACAATTCATCCGACAGAATATCGCCGAACAGATTTTCGGTGAGGATCACATCGAACCGCTTGGGGTTCTTGATCAATTCCATCGCGGCGGCATCGACATAGAGATGATCGAGCGTGACACCCGGATAGGATGTCGCGACTTCCGTGACGACCCGGCGCCAGAGCTTCGATGAGGCGAGCACATTGGCCTTGTCCACCGACGTCACCTTGCCGGAACGCCCTTCAGCCGCCTGAAAGGCGACATGAGCAATGCGCTCAATCTCCACGCGGCTATACGCGCAGACATCGCTGGCATGATCGTCGGCCAGAATATGTTCGCCGAAATAAAGCCCGCCGGTCAGTTCCCGGACGACTAAGATGTCGATCCCAGCAACCAGTTCAGCGCGCAGCGGGGACAAATCTTCCATCCCAGCGATCATCCGGGCCGGGCGCAGATTGGCGAACAAGCCGAGTTCCTTGCGCAGCCGCAACAGGCCCGTTTCAGGCGTTACGGCCAAACCAGCCCATTTCGGCCCGCCAATCGCCCCCATCAAAATGCCATCGGCCGCGCGTGCCGCCGCCAGCGTCGCCTCGGGCAACGGATCGCCCTGCGCATCGATTGCGACGCCGCCGAAATCATAGGATGTAAAGCGCATGCCGATCGCGAAACGTTGGGCCAAGGTGGTCAGGCAGGCGATCGCCTCCGCCGTAACCTCAGGCCCGATGCCGTCACCGGGCAGCACCGCGATATCGGCAATCATGCTGGCGTTGCTGGTGGTCAAGAAAGTCCCTTTTCCCCAAAAGAAAGCCCTCGATCCCGATCGGGAATGAGGGCGGATCGGCGGTATAAATTGGAGCCCGCTCCTTATCAGCAAACTAATATTGCGCAAGAATGGAGTTGGTGCGATGGAAAGTTTCGTCGATTCCGCAAACCTACCCCCAAAGGCGATGAAATGACCAATCCCGCGCCCCCCCCGCGTGACTTGCCGTCCCGTGAACTGATCAATGGTGCCGCCCGGGCCCCTGCCCGCGCGATGCTCCGCGCCACCGGGCTTGATGATGCTGCGATGGCCAAGCCAATGGTCGCAATCGTCAACAGCTGGTCGAATGTGTCGCCGTGCAACATCAATCTGCGCGACCTTGCCGAACATGCGCGTGCCGGCATCATCGAAGCCGGCGGCACGCCGGTCGATTTCAACACCATCGTGGTCACCGACGGGATCGCGATGGGCACGCCGGGCATGCGCGCCTCGCTGATGAGCCGGGAATGCATCGCCGATTCAGCCGAGCTCGCGGTGCGCGGCCATATGCTTGATGCCGTGCTGTTCCTGGTCGGCTGCGACAAGACGATTCCTGCCGCTGCCATGGCGGCTGCACGGCTCGATCTGCCTTCCGTGATTCTGTATGGTGGCTCGATCATGCCCGGTAAGCTCGGCAGCAAGGCAATCACGATTCAAGACGTGTTCGAAGTCGTCGGTGGGCACGGCGCCGGCACGGTCGATGATGCCGGCCTGCTTGCCGTAGAGAAAGCAGCCTGCCCCGGTGCGGGTGCCTGTGGCGGGCAGTTCACCGCCAATACGATGGCGCTGGCGATGAGCTTCCTTGGTTTTTCCCCCATGGGGCTGAACGACGTGCCCGCCCCACACCCCAGCAAGAACGACACCGCACGTGAAGCGGGCCGCATCCTGATGGATGCGGTGCGCGAAGGCCGCAACGCCCGCCAGTTCATCACACCCGCCAGCCTGAAAAACGCGATTGTCGCCGGCACGGCAACGGCGGGATCGACCAATTTGATCCTTCATTTGCTCGCCATCGCGCGCGAAGCCGGGATTGGCGAAGACCAGTTTGCGATCGATCTGTTCGACGACATCTCGCGCAGCACGCCCGTTATCGCCGATCTCAAGCCCGGCGGTCGCTTCATGGCGCCTGATATGTCAGCGGCGGGCGGCACCGCATTGCTGGGTCGGCGCTTGATGGAAGCCGGGTTGATCACCGATGCGCCAACGGTGACCGGCAAAAGCCTGTTCGATTATTTCCGCGACGCGGCTGAAACGCCCGGCCAGCAAGTAATTCTGTCGGCCGATCATCCGCTAAAGCCACGCGGTGGCTATGGCATTCTGTATGGCAATATCGCGCCCGAAGGCTGTGTCGTAAAGCTCGCCGGGCATGAGCGGATGCAGCATGAAGGCCCGGCCAAGGTGTTTGACGGCGAAGAAGCGGCATTTGCCGCCGTCTCGGCTGGTGAGATCGAACCGGGGGACGTCGTGGTGATCCGTGGCGAAGGGCCGGTCGGCGGCCCGGGTATGCGTGAAATGCTGGGCGTGACCGCTGCCATCCAGGGGCGCGGGCTTGGCGATAGCGTCGCGCTGGTGACCGACGGGCGTTTTTCGGGCGCGACCTATGGCTTCATGGTCGGCCATATCTCCCCCGAAATGGCCCGCGGCGGCCCGATCGGCCGGCTGATGACGGGCGATCGGATTGTCATCGATGTCGAGGGGCGGACGATTTCAACCGACGCCGATCTGGATGGCCGCTCGGCGGCATCACCGCCCAAGCGGGTCGTAACCGGGGCTTATGCCAAATATGCCGCCCTGGTTGGATCAGCATCGCAAGGGGCGGTGACGAGCGGGGTCTAGCCAGCCCGCCAGCGCCGGCACGCCTGCCATTAATGCGCCGGCTTGCCGCCCTTACGGGGAATGAAATGCAGGGCGCCGGCAATTGCTGCGCCGACCACAAGACCGATGATCGCCGATCCAATCGCCCCGACCAGCCATTCCACCAGCCCGGCCATCATCGGTATTGCCGCTGCTGCGCCATGCGCGGCGCCGTGCACCAGATGCGGAATGGCCTCCAGGTGGAACACCTCGAGCCCGTGGATGATGATGCCGCCGCCAACCCACAGCATCGCCACCGTACCGATCGTCGCTAGCGCTTCCAGCAGCAACGGCATGGCCTTGACCAGCCCGCGACCGATCGCGCGCACCATTGGCGGCTCGCGCCGGGCAAGGTTCAGGCCGATATCGTCCATCTTCACGATGATCGCGACCACGCCGTAGACGCCAACTGTCAAAACGACGCCAACCACGGCCAGCACCGTCGCCTGCATGGCAATCGCCATCACTGGCAAGCCAGCCAGCGTGATCGCCATAATCTCTGCCGAGAGGATCAGATCAGTGCGGATTGCGCCCGCCACCTGGCGATCTTCTAGGGCGCGTGGATCAGTGATCTCCACGGCTTCGCTCGCATGATCATTACCGGTGAGCGCTGAAATGATCTTCTCCGCCCCTTCGAAACACAGATAGGCGCCGCCCAGCATCAAGATCGGCGTGATCGCCCAGGGGGCAAAATAGCTGAGCACCAATGCCGCCGGCAGCAGGATCAAAATCTTGTTGCGCATGGAGCCGATCGCGATCTTGCCAATGATCGGCAGTTCGCGATCCGGCGTCAGGCCAATCACATAGCTCGGCGTCACGGCTGTATCGTCGATGACGACACCGGCAGCTTTGGCACCAGCCTTGCCAGCCGCGCCCGCGACGTCATCAACCGATGATGCCGCCAGTTTTGCGATCGCCGCAATATCGTCGAGTAATGCTACCAAGCCACCTGGCATGTCCGAATCCCCCCAAGACGCGAACTCGCGCCTTTATTCCTTAGCGATCTGCAGCGTCTGCGCAAAAGCCTGTGATCCAAAGAGCGAAGGGTTTTTCGGGACAGAGGGTTACAGCAAGAGACGCCCAGACCCGGTGAGGAGTTCCCGATGCGCTTGCCCTTGTTGATTGCCGCGATCGCAGCGCTTAGCGGCGCGGCCTTTGCCCAGAACGCCAGTTCGCCCTCCGCGCCCGAGGCGACCAACCCGGCACCGCCCCCGGCCGCTGGTCAACGCGGCGCGGTAATGCAGGCCTGTCGCGCGGACTTCCAATCACTTTGCGCCGGGATGGTGCCGGGCGATGGCAAGTTTGGCCCCTGCGTCCGTGCGAACCGCGAAAAAGTCTCGCCGAGCTGCCAGGCAGCATTACAATCGAACCGCGCCACCCGGCTGTCACGCCAAATGCCCCAACCCCAGCCCCAACTGACGCCCCAATAGATTTCAGGCAGCCATCAGCCCAGTGCGTGCTTCGGCTATTTGTTGGGCAAACACCGCTGGCTGATTTAGCGCGCGAGCGACAATCAGCGCCCCTTCGATCCGGCTGATCGCGGTGCTGGCGGCCGCCCGCGCTGATTCTGCTGATGTGCCGGTATCGACCAGCATCGCTTCAAGCGCCGCCAGCCAATCCGCAAGTGCGGCCGCCAGAATATCCCGCACCGGCGGCGGGGCACCGGCCATCGTCATGCTGGCGATGAGGCACGGGGCCTGGCCATCACGGAACAAGGTTTCGACACCGGCCAGCATTGCGGCGGTGCGGTGTTCGCGATCGCCGGGTGCATTGAGCGGTGCAATGACATTTGCCTTGACCCAATCGACCGCCGTGCGCGCGACCGATTGCGCCATATCGTCCTTGCCGCCCGGAAAATGGTAATAAAGGCTCGATCGCCCAAGCCCGGTCTGCCGGGAGATATCGCCAATCGACACGCCCTGGAAACCAAGCGTGCGGAACATCTCGTACAAGGTTGCGATCAACGCATCGCGCGGGGTTTCGGAATCGCTGACAGCCATGATCCCTCAATCCTCCCAAAAGGTTGCCCGCCGCAAGCCCAAAGGCTTACGGCGGGCAGGACCATCGCTGTTCCAATGCGTCAGGCAGCAATTGCCGCGACGGGGAAGTCAACTTCGGTGCCGAACACTTCGTTGACATAGTTGGTCAGCGTGTTGAGCGCGACATGGGCGACAATTTCGACGAGCTGGGCATCGGTGAAGCCAGCGGCACGGACCGCGTCGAGATCGGCAGCGCTGACCTGGCCGCGCGTCTCCGTAACCTGCTTTGCAAAGGCAACAGCGGCGTTGGCGGCAGGGTCGGTGGAGCCCCCACGACGATTGGCTTCGATTTCCTCATCGCTCAATTTGACGAGGTTCTTGGCGATATAGCCATGGGCTGAATTGCAATAGGTGCAGTGGTTTACATTGGCGACTGCCAGCGCGATCCGTTCGCCGGTCTTGGCACCGAGCGTGCCCTTGCCGAGCGCGCCGCTCAAGCCAAGAAAGCCTTCAAGCGCGGCCGGGCTGGTCGAAACCAAGCGAAACAGGTTCGGCACCGAGCCAAGCTGGCCCTGCACCTTGGTGAGGAAAGGCTGCGATGCAGCAGGCGCGGTGTCGATCGAGTCAGGATAAGAAATGCGTGCCATGGAGAAGATCCTTTGATTGATGCGTGTCCGCGTCACTGCGGATGCACATCAACTATAATGTACCGAACGTTCGGTACAGTTAGCTTTGCTATGCACCGCTAAAGGATAGCTTCGCCATCGATCAAAGCAAAAAGGCGGGGGCAGATCGGTCCGCCCCCGCCCTGTCCTCAGAGTGTTGTAACGGCGGTGTGGATCACCCCATCCCCCGTTCACCCAGGGCGAACGAGTGTGCGGTTCAATCGACCTAACGTCGTCAGACGCTATTCGATCAGCGCACGCGCGCTATCGAGCCGGGTGGCATAGGCATTGATCACCGCCGCAGTGCGCACAGCATATGTTGCCGCATCGTCAAAGCGCCGCTCTTCAATCGCTTCCCGAACGCCGGGCAGCGTCTTGGCCCCATAGCCAGTGAAGCGACCGGGCGCGTAAATCAGATTGCGGAACCAGGGGCGACCCGGCAGGCCTTTGTCGTCGATCAACAGCTGGTCGATATCAGCGAGCAAGGCATTCAACTTTACACGCGTCGTTGGACTGAGCCCAGCGCCCTTGGCCGCATAGGTCGCATCATAGGCTATTGCGCTCGCCTTGAGACGGGCCACGGCATTTTCCAGCACGGCGAGTTCGATATAGGGTGTCGGCACGACCGGTGATGGCGCAGCAACGGGATCAAGCGGATCGCTCGCTAGACCAAATGCCCCGTCCGCGATTAGCTTCGCCCGCTTCTCATCGGCGACGCGGCGGTCGCTCGCGAGCTTCTTCACCTCAGCGAGATAGCCCGACACCGCATTGGCGAAATCGCCGAACCGCTGCGGCGGGGTATCCGCCTCAGCAATGCGCAGCACCAGGCGGCCAACCGTTTTTGACAGCACCGTGCCATAGACAAGCCCCGGATCGTCAAAGGTCGTAAAATGATGATAGCTGTCGTAGATCGAATGGTAGACGCCGTCGCCCTGATCCTCCCCCCCAAAACTGATGTTAAGCGCGGGCAGGCCAAGATGCTGCAGAAAAGCCGAATAATCGGAGCCTGACCCGAGCGGCCCCATCGCCAAATCGCCCCCCGCCTCAGCACCGGCGAGCAAGTCTGCAGGAAAATTACCGCCGGCAAAGGCATCCGCCCGGATCCCCTTTTGCAGGCGCTCCAGCACGCTGCGCCCGGTTTGTGGATCGGTCACATCGGCCGCGACGCTGCTGACGAGATGCTGATAGTCATGGCTGCCCAACGCCCCCAGAAACCCGCGGCCCGAGCCATCGGTGTTGATGTAGATCAGCGCCTTGGCCTTGAGCTCCGTTGCATGCGTTTCTGCCCATTCGGTCGACCCGATCAGGCCGGGCTCCTCGCCGTCCCAGCTTGCATAGACGATCGTTCGATCAGGCCGCCAGCCGGTCTTAAGCAGCGCGCCAAGCGCCTTGGCTTCTGACAGCATCGCAACATTGCCCGACAGCGGATCCTGCGCGCCGAACACCCAGCCGTCATGATGATTACCGCGAACAATCCACTGATCGGGATATTTCGCGCCCTTGAGCGTCGCGATCACGTCGTAAAGCGGCTTCAACGTCCAATCGGACTTAACCGCCAGATGCACCTTCACGCCACCGTCGCCGCCAAGATGATAGGTCAGCGGCAGCCCGCCCCGGAAATTGGCCGGTGCCTTGCGGCCGCCGAGCTGGCTCAGCAACTTGGTGGCATCGCCATAGGAAATCGGCAGCGCCGGGATTTTCAGGACCGTCGGTGCGGTTTCCCGTGTGAGCCTTTTGGCCCCCTCGGTCGCGCCGATTCCGGGCGTGAGCGGATCGCCGGGCGCGACAACCAGATCGACGACAGATCCGCGCTGCACCCCGGTTGGCGGCCGCGTGCCGCCCTTGGGATAGGTGTCGCCCGCGACATAGCCGTCCTGCGCGGGGTCCGAATAGATCAGGCAGCCGATTGCGCCATGTTCCTGCGCCAACTTAGGCTTCAGCCCGCGCCAGCCGCCGCCATAGCGCGTGATGACGATCTTGCCTTTGACGCTGATGCCGCGCCGCTCAAGCGCTTCATAGTCCTCGGGCAGGCCGTAATTGACATAAACCAGATCGGCGGTGACATCGCCGTCGCCCTGATAGGCGACATAGGGCGGCAAGGCGTTGGCGAGGTTGCCCGATGTGTCGTCTTCCGCAATCGTCGGCTCCTGACCGCCAAGCTTGATCGCGGTCGGTGCAATCATCTCGATCGTGGTGGCGATCGGCGTGGGATAGAGCACCTGGAACGTCTCGATATGCGCATCCCAGCCCCATGATTTGAACAGGGCCAGCGTGGCCTCGGCATTGGCTTTGTTATGCGGCGATCCGACCTGATTGGGCTCGGAAGCCATGCGCTTCAGCCACTCGATCTGGTCGCTGGCGCTGATCTGCGCATCGAACGCCGCCTCAAGCGCCCGGCCGCTTTTTGGCCCGGCAGCGGGCGCAGCCGTCGCCAGCGCTAGTCCTGAAATCGCAGCGAGCAGCATCGCGTGTCTGGCCATAAATCCCCCCCTGTTCGGATTATTATTATCGGGGAGTTTGGCGGGGCTGGTGCGGACACGCAAGCACTGTTCCTGTGCGTCGCCGACCACTGGCAATCAAGGCAACGGATCCGCCCGGAGCAGCGCTGCCATGCCGGCAACATCGCTTGCCACTTGATCGGCAAGCCGTGCTTCCATTGCCCGATAGCGCGCCAGGACATCGCGACCCGCATCGGTCAGCCGCGCGCCCCGCCCCTTGCCCCCGCCAGCCGTCGCCTCGACCAATCGATCCTGAAAACAGCGGTTCATGCTGTCGACCAGCAGCCAGGTCCGCCGATAGCTCATGCCCAGCGCGCGCCCGGCGGCCGAGATCGATCCGCTGCAGTCAATTGCCTCCAGCAGATCAGCCTTGCCCGGCCCCATGGCGGGTTCATCACCGCAATAAAGCTGCAGCTTCAATTTGAGCGGACCAACGCGCATCACACCCTCTCCCGGTGCCACCATAGCATTGATGATCACGCTGGGTAGCACCTGAAGCGGGCCGCGCCTGCGTTGCGTAACGCGCCCTCTTTGCTACGACCTGTCGCCAGCAGAGAGGAAACCCGCATGCCGTTATATGAAGTTGAGGGCAAACGCCCGGTTGTCGCGCCCGAAGGGGCCTGGGTCGCGCCGAGCGCGGATGTGATTGGCGAGGTGTTTCTGGGCGCGCAATCAAGCGTCTGGTTCGGGGCGGTGATCCGCGGCGACAACACCCCGATGATCATCGGCGCGCGCACCAACATCCAGGAATCGGCGATGCTCCATTCCGATTTCGGTGCGCCGCTGACGATCGGCGAAGGCTGCACCATCGGCCATCACGCCATCCTGCACGGCTGCACGATCGGCGATTTGGTGCTGATCGGCATGGGAGCGATTGTCCTGAACCGTGCCGTGATCGGCGCAGGCTGCATCGTCGGCGCGGGCGCGCTGGTCACTGAGGGCAAGGAATTTCCGCCAAACAGCCTGATCGTCGGCAGCCCGGCGCGCGCGATCCGAGAACTCGATGCTGCAACCGCCGCCATGCTCAAGGCGTCTGCCGATCACTATGTCGACAAGAGCCAAAGCTATGCCAAGGGGCTGACCCGCGTCGATTGACGCGGGCGAATCCTGCCGGCGCTTTTTATAAGGATGGCATAGATGAGGCTTAAATTAGTATTAGCAGCATTTTTGGCAGGTCCATTACTGTCCTGCTCGCACACAAATGGGTTTAGGTTTGTTAACCTGTCTGCGCGCCCTCTTATTGTGATTGACCGTTATAGGGATAAAAGATCGACCTTTTTGCCAGGTGCTATGAGCAGATTGATCCTCCTAACGAAAACTAATCAATACGAGCTAATACGACCGGAAGAACCTAGCTGCCGTTACAGTTATCCATCAATAACGGAGAGCACATTCCCGATTCCCGATGGCCGAGGGATTCTTGATGGCAACTCCCCATGGACTTTGACTTTAATTACGGTTGATGAAAACCTAGTCGCGCGAGCATATGCCTATCAAAAGGGCAAATCTATCGCGCAGAGTGTTGAATTTCAGCGCGGTGGTTTTCCAGCTAAACCGATACGAGTGTGTTCGGATAGAATACTTTAAACCCCACACAATTCAATTAACGTTTGAATTACTGGATATTGTAGATGCATTGTTGCAAGGTGACAGTCTGTTAGACCTTCTCAATGAGTTTATTTTTTTCGCGCCAAGATCTCGGAAGGTCGACCTTCTCGCATAAATGGTCGGGTGGTACTTTTCCAACCTTCATCGGCAAAGTGGATGAAGGTTGGTCTTGGCGGAATTATCGTTGCTGCGTCCATTTGGGTGACAACGGGTTCCTACGCGCGCATCAAGACTGATCTGGGGGTCATCACTTTACCCAGGCGGTAACCGCTGGCCGGGTCCGATCAGCAAGCTGCTGACGAATACCCATCACCGCCACCGTCCGCTTGGCCCCGCCCTGCGACGCGGCCGGCAGATTCTTTTCGGCAAAGGCAAGGATTTTCGCCGGCATCGCCGGATCGCTCGACCCCGACCCCAGGCTGGGCACATAGCCCGACCGCGTGCTCGTCTCCAGGAAGCTGTTGACCAGATCGAGATGCGCAATCGCATAGTCGAAGGCAAGATCAGCATGACGACCGGCAATCGCGCGCAACAGGCTCGATTTCTGCGGGGCCGTGAAATCATCCGCCGTCAACAGCTGCAACGCCCGGTTCGCGAGCGCCGCATCGCGCGCTGAGCCGAGCAACTGCACATAACCGTTGCGCACAACCGGGTTCGTTGTGGCGCGGGTGAGTTTGAGCAACGCATCCCATTCGGCCGGCGTGGCGTTGACGGCATAAGTGGCCAGGATCGGACCGCGAATGGCGGGCGGGATCGCACTGCCATCGGCAATCAGCGCCGCCACATAGCGCCGCGCCGCAGCTGCCACTTCGGCATCGCCATTCACGCCCAGGCGCCGGATGGTATTTTCGCGCAAATTGGTGATCAGCGGCGATTCGCCAGCCTGTTCCTCAAAGCCGACCCGCTTCATCACTGGTCCCAGAAAAGCGACGGTGCGGGCGCGCACTGGCGTCTCCAGCGGCGTGCCTTCAAACACCCCGATGATCGTGCCGAGTTGGTCGGACACCTTGGCCAGTTCCAGCGGATTTGCGTCGGGCTTCACCTCGCCAATCAAGGCAAGGTACCGCGCCAGATCCTGATCCCCGCTGAGCGCGAGCGCAAAATCATCACCCAGCGTGCCGAGCCGATCGGTGAGTTCCATTTTGGTATAGTCGCGCACCAAAGCGGCATGCCCGGCATCGTCATACCGAGCGCGCAAATAGCTGCCCTTGTCGCGATTGAGCACAACGGTGCCGCAGCCCTGAACATTGACCAGTGTCGGCGCTTCGCCGCTCACGACTGTGCTCGTCACTGGTCCACCAACCATGCCCAGCGTCAGCGGTACGTGCCAGGTTTGCGACTTCTTCGACGGCGCATCGAGCCCAAACCGACCTTGCGAGAGCAGCACTTGGGTCTGCCCATTAGCGCAGGTCGCCCCGGTCAACGTGACCATGGGCACGCCGCCTTGCAGCGTAAAATCATGCGCGCTCGTCACCACTGGCTTACCCGAAGCCTTTTCGAGTTCAGCCCAAAGCTGGTCGGTTTCGGTGTTCCGGTATTTGAATTTCGCCATGTAGTTGCGAATACCTGCCCGGAACGCATCGGCGCCGATCGTGGATTCGATCATGCCGATCACGGCCTGGCCCTTCTGATAGGTAATCCCGTCAAACGCCTCGCCGATCTGATCGACGGTTTCGACCTTTTGGATGATCGGGTGCGTGGCTGCTGTCGCATCCAGCCCGATCGCGCCTTCGCGATCATTGGCCACCGCACTCGCCTTCGAAAACCAATCGGGGTTCAGATCATTGCTGGCCTTGTTTTCCATCCATGACGCGAACCCCTCATTGAGCCAGAGATCGTCCCACCAGCGCATCGTCACCAGATCGCCAAACCATTGGTGCGCCACTTCATGCGCGACAACGGTGAAAATGCGTTCGCGCCCGCTTTGCGTTGCGCGCTTGGGATCGAACAACAGGGTTGGTTCAAAATAGAAAATCGCCCCCCAATTCTCCATCGCACCGAAAAACTGGCTGGAGCCGGGCCCGGCAATCATATCGAGTTTGGGCAGCGGATAGGGCTGGCCGAAATAGTCGTTATAATAGGCCAGCAGGCGTTTGGCCGATGCCAGCGCATAATCGCCCTGATCGACCACACCGCGCCGGGTAATCACACCGATCTCGGTTTTGCCGGCCATTACCGTTTTGCGTTCGACATCGCCCATGCCCAAAAAGAGCAGATAGCTGGACATCACCGGCGTCTCGGCAAAGCTGAACAGCTTACGGCCATCTTGCTGCGGGGTGATAGTTGCCGGCATGTTCGAGAAGGCGGTCTGCCCAGAGGGCGCGACGGCGCTCAGCTTGAACGTTGCCTTGAACGCCGGTTCGTCGAACATTGGCGCAAAACGGCGCGCATCAGGCGCCTCAAATTGGGTAGCGAGCATCCGGGCATCGCTGCCATCGGGATTTTTATAGTCGATTGCGAAAAAACCGGCGGCAGTGTCGTTGATTTTGCCGCTCCAAACAAAACTGAGCACGTGCTTGCCCGGCTTGGCAGCGGCGGGCAGCGTGATCGTCATCGTCTGATCATCCGGGGAAAGCGTGAAAGCCGCCTTCTCGCCATCGAACATCGCCGAGGTGATGGTGAGGTCGGCTGCATTCAGAATGATCGTGCTGGTCGATTGCTTGACATCGACCGTCAACGTCTCGCGGCCGGTGAAGGTCTTGGCCTTGGCATCCGGGTCAATCGTAATGTCATAGACGACGGGCAGCACGGTGCGTGGCAACTCGCCCGCAGCCAATGCCGGCGTTGATACCCCGGCCATCAAAGCAAGCGACAGGAGGGCGGCAGCAGAAACCTTCATCACGATACTCCAGATTGGATGCCGAGCGACCCCTAACCATTTCGTCAAGCGATGCAATTCCAGGGGTGCTGGACAGACTAATCAGTTGCGCTATGAAACGCGCATGAGCCTTCCTTCGCTTTTCGATCGCCTGCGGCTGCCCGTTATCGGGTCCCCGCTCTTCATCATCTCCGGTCCCGATCTGGTGATCGCCCAGTGCAAGGCAGGGATTGTCGGGTCATTCCCGGCACTGAATGCACGGCCGCAGGGGCTGCTGGATGAATGGCTGCACCGGATCACCGAGGAATTGGCCGCCTGGAATCGTGACAATCCCGATCGGCCGGCAGCCCCATATGCCGTCAACCAGATCGTCCACCGCTCGAACGACCGACTGGAAGCCGATCTCGCGACCTGCGCCAAATGGCAGGTGCCGATTACGATTACCTCGCTCGGCGCGCGCGAAGACCTGAACGCGGCGGTTCACGGCTGGGGCGGCATCACGCTGCACGACATCATCGATGATCGCTTTGCCCGCAAGGCAATCGAAAAGGGTGCAGACGGCCTCATCGCCGTTGCAGCCGGTGCAGGTGGCCATGCCGGTCGGCTGTCGCCTTTCGCGCTGATCCAGGAAATCCGGCAATGGTTCGACGGGCCGCTGGCGCTTTCCGGGTCGATCGCCAATGGCGGCGCAGTGCTCGCCGCGCAGGCGATGGGTGCCGATCTCGCCTATATCGGTTCGGCCTTTATCGCCACCGACGAGGCCAATGCCGACGCTGCCTACAAACAGTCAATCGTCGACAGCAAAGCGGCGGACATTGTCTATTCCAACCTGTTCACCGGGGTGCATGGCAATTATCTGCGCAGCTCGATCGAGGCAGCCGGGCTTGATCCCGATAATCTGCCCGAGGGCGATTTGAAGACGATGAACTTCGGCGGCGATAATGGCTCAAAAGCCAAAGCTTGGCGCGACATTTGGGGCTCTGGTCAGGGCATTGGCGCGGTCGATGCGATTGAAAGCGTCGCGGTGCGGGTCGATCGGCTCGAAGCGGAATATCGCGCTGCCCTCGCCCGGATTGCGCCAGCACGGCAATCCGTAGTCGCCTGAACGACCGAAAAGGCTAAAAGGCAACTTCCAGCCGCTCGAGCATCGAGCGCGCCGGGCTCAAGGCGGGCAGCGATTCGACCTGGGCATCGTCGAGCATTGCTGTACGGCGGAACAATTCCACACTAGCGCCGATCAGCGCCTGCGCTTGTTCGGGCATCGCCGCGAAAGCCGCCGCATCGGTCACGGGTGCTGCCCCTAATCGGCGCGACGGATCAAGCGCATCGCGCTGGCTCATCTCGCCGGCATCGATCGCCCGCTGGGTAAGCAGCCAGGCGATGACGTGCATCAACCGAGTCGTCACCTTTAGCGCTTCACAAGAGAATGCCACGCGCGAAAGCGGATCGAGCGCCTCGCGCTCCTGCCGCCCGCCATCATCAAAATAGGTCCGCGCTTCGTCGGCAAGCAGCATCGCTTCGACATAGAGCGAATCAATTAGCCGACGATGGACGCGCAGTTCGATCACAAAAATCCCCTGTAACGCTTCGTGCCAGAAATGCGGTTGCCCGCAATAGCCCAGTTATTCGGGTCGGTTAGCCCATCCGTCCCATATCGGATCGATTAGGCGATGATATCAGGCACCAGCTGATCGGCGAGCATGGCAATTTCGTCACGCAGACGCAGTTTGCGCTTTTTCAGCCGCGCGATCTGCAATTGATCGATCGAATTTTGCTCCAGCAACGCGTCGATGGCGGAATCGAGATCGCGATGTTCGATTCGTAGCAGTTCGATTCGCTTCGCGATCAGGCGCTCGTCCATCTCAACTCCTCAACCACCGCCTTCACCCTTAGCAAATTGGTGAAGCATCGCGAGGGGCAAAACCGACTATCGACAAAAAGCGGGTATCCACCGCGATCAACGACACAGGGGGGCGACAAGCCGTTCATTGCGTGATTTACTGAACTTTCGACTCGGTGAAGTCGATCATCAACCAAGGAGGTTCGCTCTCATGCATAGCGCTCATCTTTCGGCACTGGAAGCAAAGCACGCAAAACTCGATAGCCGGATTGCCAGTGAATCGCGACGACCATTGCCCGATCCACTGACGCTCGCGGCGTTGAAAAAGGAAAAGCTGCGATTGAAGGAAGAGATCAGCATCGGCTGATCAGTCACCAGGGCGATCCGGTTAGGCGCCGGTATCGCCCTGACGGTTGCAGATCCTAGGGGTACAGGTGCAACGCTTCAGCGCGTCGGCAAAATCGGCAGGATCGGCTTCACATAGACCGGGGTTTGGGTACCACCACCGATTGGCTTGCGCGCCAGAATCGGATCAATCATTTGATCAAAGGCAACGCCAACCCGGCCAGCTGCGTACCAAGCGATTTTGCCGCTGATCCAGCCCACGCCACGGACATCCAGCTCCACCTCAGTGCCTTGGGCAATCGGGCTCGACACCTCTGCCATCAAGCCGCCCGCCGAAAGGTTGCGAATCCGCACCTGTTCGGACTGACGTGACCCGGCCAAGCGAAACTGGGCGACGAGGAACAGGCTGTCCCGAACCTCATGGCGCTGGCTGGCCGCATCATCTGCTGCGGCCATTTTGAAGGGATCGTGTGCGAACTGGTCCATCTATCCTGCTCTGAAAGAAACAAGGCTGATGGGGGTATTTAGACCGTGAACCTTATCAAAAGGCTTAACGCAGCCGCTTCCCGATTACTCTTCGCGCGAAATTTTTTCGTGGCGCTCGTGGCGCTCCTGCGCTTCGACGGTCATCGTCGCAATCGGCCGAGCCTCCAGCCGCGCCAGCGAAATCGGTTCGCCGGTGACTTCGCAATAGCCATATTCACCTTCATCAATGCGGCGGATGGCAGCGTCGATCTTTGAGATCAGCTTGCGCTGGCGATCACGGGTGCGCAGCTCGATCGACCAATCGGTCTCACTTGATGCACGATCGGTAAGATCGGCTTCGCGCAAACTGTCGGTCTGCAGCTGGGTTAGCGTCCCCTGCGCCTCAAGCAAAATCGCCTCTTTCCAGGCATTGAGCTTGTCACGGAAATAATCGAGCTGCTGCGGATTCATGAAGGGCTCATCCGCGCTCGGACGATAGCCTTCAACGCTGCCCGCCTTTGGCAGCGAATCGGATTGGTTATGATCACCCACGCGTTTCAACACCGTTGCCATCCCCACTCTCCGGTCGACCGTAGCCCGGCAACTTAAGCGCCTCGGCTGGCCCTTCGCGGCGCTATACTCACGCAATCAGCGCACCACAAGCAACTGAAGCGGCCGAAGCGACGCTTTTCCCGTCCCTTATCGATTTCTGCAACCTGGCGTGCGAATTAAAGCACAAACCCAGACGGGCCAGGCTTACGCCCGCATCAATAATCGATACCGAATAGTTAACATTCGCCGATCTGACGATCGATATTATGTCCCGGCATGAAACGTTAACCATAAGGGATGCAGGTCAAGAACAAAGACCTGGCGACCAATGGGCAATTTGTTGGTTAACACGGTTGAACTTAATATTTTCTTCTGCACTTTGGTTCAATAACGGCACGCCTGCTGCTGTCTGGACCAGCGAGCGGCAACGCAGTGCGGTGAAGAAAGTGAGACGTGATGTCTGTTCGGATGGCCTTGGCGAAACTTTGCGCCTGCACCTGCGGGGGTGCCTTGATCGGTGGCGGCGCCGTGCATGTCACCGAATCGGCCCAGCCACGTCACGCCTATGTCAAAAAAGCGCATGCGAAGCGCGTCGTGCGCTCGGTCGCGCGCCGGTCGGCAACCCGGGTGCGCCGCGTCGTCACGCAAACAACCGCGGCTTGTCCGCCTGCCGTCATCACCGTCGCCAGCCAGGGCACCCCGGTGCCCTTGCCGCCCCCCTATCTCGGCTCCAGCGGTGAATTTCCCGTTGTCTCGAGCAGTGGCGGCGTTGGCGCAGGCCCCGTCCTGATCGGCGGCAGCGGCGGCTTTGGTGGCGGCGGCTTCTTTGCCGGTGGATTCTTTGGCGGCGGCGGTGGCGGCGGCGGTGGCAACATCGTCATTTCGTCGACATCGAGCACCAGCGGCGGGTCGACATCGTCAGGGGCGTCGTCAGGGGCATCATCGGGTGCCACGTCGTCCGGCACCACGTCGTCCGGCACCACGTCCTCTGGTACCACCTCTTCTGGCACCACCTCATCGGGCACGACCGGGTCCAGCGGGGTGATCATCAATATCTCGTCGACTTCGAGCGGATCAATCTCCAGCGGCGGGACGTCGACCAGCACCGGCGGATCGTCCACTGGCGGATCATCCACAGGCGGCTCATCTACCAGCACCGGGGGATCGTCGACTGGCGGATCGTCGACCAGCACGGGTGGATCGTCCACCGGCGGGTCATCGACGAGCACGGGTGGGTCGTCGACAAGCACGGGCGGGTCGTCGACAAGCACAGGTGGGTCGTCGACCAGCACGGGCGGCTCTTCAACCAGTACGTCAAGCGGTGGCAGTGGGGGTAGCGGCGGCAGCGGCGGCAGTGGCGGATCGTCAACCAGCAGCTCGACCAGCACGGGCGGCCTATCGACCAGCACCACCTCCTCGACTGGCGGCTCATCGACCAGCAGCAGCAGCAATGTCGCCTCCTCATCGAGCAGCAACGTTGCCTCCTCAAGCTCGACCAGCTCAAGCAGCAATGTCGCCTCGTCGAGCAGCACCAGCTCGAGCGGCTTCAGCACCAGCAGCACCGGTTTCAGCACCAGCAACGGCATGACCACAAGTGGGATGACGACCAGTGGCATGACCAGCAGTGGCATGACGAGCAGCGGCGGACCGCCAACGCCCGTTCCTGCCCCGCCCATGGTATTGCTGTTTGGTGCCGCCGCCGCCGCGCTGGTCGGTCGCAAGCGCTTCGCCAAAAAGGCAGCACCGCCCGCCATCGACGAGTGAAAGCGGCGACGGGAGTCATTCAGCCCCCGTCGGACAGTGCTCGGTGCTTGCGCGGTGCGCGGCGGCCCGCCATAGCCTGCGGCCATGCACGATATCCGCCTGATCCGCGACAACCCGCAAGCCTTTGACACTAGCCTCGCCCGGCGCGGCGTGGCGCCGGTTGCAGCGACGCTGGTTGCGCTCGACGAGCGTCGCCGCGCGCTGATCACCGAAGCCCAGCTTGGCCAGGCACGCCGCAATGAAGCCTCCAAGGCAATCGGCGCGGCGATGGCCAAGGGTGACAAAGATGTGGCCGAAGCGCTGAAGGCGGAAGTTGCCGCCCTGAAGGACCGGATGTCCGCGCTCGAAACCGAGGAAAAGCTGCTCGGCGAACAATTACAGGCCGCGCTGGCCATCATCCCCAATCTGCCCGCCGCCGATGTGCCCGATGGCGCGAGCGAGGAGGACAATGTCGAAGTCGCCCGCTGGGGCACGCCGCGTGCTTTCGCCTTCACAGCAAGGGAACACGCCGACCTAGCCCCCGCGCTGGGCATGGATTTCGAAACCGGCGCACGGCTTTCGGGCTCCCGCTTCACCTTCCTGCGTGGACACATGGCCCGCCTGCACCGCGCGCTCGGCCAGTTCATGCTCGACGTGCAAACCCGCGAGCACGGCTACACAGAATGCAACCCGCCGGTGCTGGTCAAAGACGAGGCGATGTACGGCACCGACAAGCTGCCGAAGTTTGCTGCGGATAGTTTTCAGACCTATCGGGTGCCCCCAGAAATGCCCGAAATCCGGTCTCTTGATGACATTTTTCCGTTCGATGCTTCTAACGTGGCAATTGACTTTGCCGTTTCGTGGAACGCGTTCACTAAACTCAACAGCTTTTCGGACCCAGACAACATTCCATCTGTTTGGGAGGTGGATTCTGACGACCTTCGTTCGATCATCCCCGGTCATTACCTCATCCCCACCAGCGAGGTCTCCCTCACCGCCAGCGTCATGGGCGAGCTTCTCGACGAAAGCGCGCTCCCCATGCGCCTTACCGCGCTCACCCTCTGCTTCCGCTCCGAAGCAGGCGCGGCGGGGCGCGACACGCGCGGGTTCATCCGCCAGCACCAGTTCGAAAAGTGCGAGCTGGTCAGCATCGTTCGCCCCGAAGACTCCGAAACCGAGCACGCGCGCATGGTCCGCGCGGCCGAGACGATCCTCGAACGGCTGAACCTGCCCTATCGCAAGCTTTTGCTCTGCACCGGCGACATGGGCTTCGGCGCGCGAAAAACCTATGATCTCGAGGTCTGGCTGCCCGGCCAGGGCGCCTATCGCGAGATATCCTCCTGCTCGAACACCGGCGATTTTCAGGGCCGCCGGATGAACACGCGCTACCGCGTGGCGGGCGAGCAGAAGAAGACTGAGTTCGTCCACACCCTCAACGGCTCCGGTCTCGCCGTCGGTCGCACCTTGGTGGCAGTGATTGAGAATTACCAGAATGAAGACGGCAGCGTCACGGTGCCAGAGGCCCTGCTGCCCTATATGGGCGGCATCACTCAATTGGAGCCACAACGCTGATGCGCATTTTGCTCACCAATGATGATGGCTATTACGCGCCCGGCCTGAAGGTGCTGGAGGCGATTGCCGCGACTTTGTCAGACGATGTCTGGATCGTCGCCCCGGCCGACGAGCAATCGGGCGCTGGCCATTCGCTCACCCTCACCCGCCCCTTGCGCGTCCGCAAACATGGCGAAAAGCGCTTCGCCGTCGCGGGCACGCCGACCGATGCTGTGATGATGGCGCTGGCCAAGATCATGAAGGACACCCCGCCCGATCTGATCCTGTCGGGCGTCAATCGCGGTGCCAATCTGGCCGAGGACGTGACCTATTCGGGCACCGTTTCCGCCGCCATGGAAGGCGCGCTGGCCGGGGTGCGATCGATCGCGCTCAGCCAGGTCTATGCGCGCGAGGGCATGGGCGATGTCGTGCCGTTCGATGCTGCACAGGCATGGGGGGAGAAAGTGCTGCGCCCGCTGATTGATGCGCCGCTGGCGCCGCGCACGCTGATCAACATCAATTTTCCCGCGCTGGCTGCCGACAAGGTGCTCGGCGTGCGCGTCGTCGCTCAGGGTTTGCGCGATTATGGCCGGTTGCAGATCATCGGCAATCGCGATCCGCGCGGCTATGAATATTTCTGGTTCGGGCTTGGCCCCTCGATCGAGACGCCAGCGCATTCAACCGATGTCGAAGCCGTGGCAGACGGGTATATCGCCGTCACGCCGCTGCATCTTGACCTGACACATCGGGATTCACTCGATATGCTCACCGACATCTATGCATAACGGCGTGGCGATGGGGGGAGGATCATGCGCATAATCGGCAAGATGATTTTTCCCCTGGTGCTGGTCGCGCTGTTGCCCGCCTGCATCCCCAATGGCGGTCGCTATGATCTCGACCGCGACCCTGGGCCGCAAATTGACCCCGGCCCCATCGATCGGGGACCGATTGAACCGATATCGCCCGGGCAGCGGCAACAGGCATGGGAAGCGCGCCCGGTTTCACCCGATGCCCAGGATGTTGCCGCTGGCGACTATATCGTCCAGCCCGGCGACACGCTGCGCGGTATTGCCAATCGGACGGGCGCTGGATCGGAAGTTATCGCCCGCGCCAATGGCATATTGCCGCCCTATACAATTTATGCCGGGCAACGGCTGAATATTCCGGGTGGCCGCTATCACCTTGTTCGGCCGGGTGAGACCGGCATCGCCATTGCCCGCGCCTACGGCGTCAGCTGGTCGCGGATCGTCGCTGACAATGATCTGGTCGAACCCTTTGTGCTGCGCGCTGGCCAGCGCATCATCATCCCGCATGACGGCCCGTTGACCCCGGCCGAGCGCGCAGCAGCCTTCCATCTCGACATTGAGGATATCGTCACCGGCGGTGAACCCGCGCTCGAGGCCAATCAGCGCCCGGCGCGCCCGACCACTTCGCCCAGCCGCATCCTGCCGCCCACAGCCGCTGTCGAACCACCACTGCGGCGCAACGGCGCGTTCATCTGGCCGGTGAATGGTGCCGTAGTCCACAAGTTCGGGCCAGGCGCGAGTGGTGAGCGCAACGACGGAATCAAGATTGCAGTGCCGCTCGATACGCCCGTGCTTGCCACCGCGGATGGCGTGGTTGCCTATACCGGCGATGGCGTCGCCGGGCTTGGCGGGCTGGTGATGCTGAAACATGGCGATGGCTGGACCAGCGTCTATGGCCATAATCGCCAGTTGCTGGTGCAGCGCGGCCAATCGGTTAAGCGCGGCCAGGCGATTGCGCTGTCAGGCGATACGGGTTTTGCTGATCGCCCCGAACTCCATTTCGAACTGCGCAATGGCCGCACTGCGGTTGATCCGCTGGGGCAATTGCCGAAACGCTGAGGCAAGGGCGACGTTGCGCGCGGCCCGGCTCTTCCGGTAAGGGCCGCTGCCATGACCGAATACACTTCCGATCTGCTCCGCCTGCTCGACGCGCGCGGCTATATCCACCAGCTGACCGATGCAGCCGGGCTCGATGCGCTTGCGGCAAAGCAGGTGGTGCCAATCTATGTCGGTTTTGACGCCACGGCCCCCTCGCTTCATGTCGGCAACCTTGTCTCGGTCATGCTGCTCCGCCGCGCCCAGCAGGCCGGGCACAAACCGATCGTCATCATGGGCGGGGGCACCACCAAGATCGGCGACCCGTCCGGCAAGGACGAGGTCCGCAAGCTACTCGACGATGATGGCATCAACGCCAACATTGCCTCGATCCGCCGCGTGTTCGAACGCCTGCTGACCTTTGGCGACGGGCCGACCGATGCCGTCATGGTCAATAATGACGAATGGCTGAGCAAGCTCGGCTATATCGATATGCTCCGCGATGTCGGTCGCCACTTTACGATCAACCGGATGCTGACCTTTGATTCGGTCCGCCTCCGGCTCGATCGCGAGCAGCCACTGACCTTCCTCGAATTCAATTACATGATCCTCCAGGCCTATGATTTCCTGGAGCTGTCGCGCCGTTATGGCTGCCGCGCCCAGATGGGCGGATCGGACCAATGGGGCAATATCGTCAACGGCGTCGAGCTGACCCGCCGGATCGACGGTACCGAGGTGTTCGGCGTCACCACGCCGCTGATCACCAAGGCAGACGGCTCCAAGATGGGCAAATCGGTATCGGGAGCGGTGTGGCTGAATGAGACGCAGCTTTCCAACTATGACTATTGGCAGTTCTGGCGCAACACCGACGACCGCGATGTGGGGCGCTTTCTTCGATTGTTCACCGATGTGCCGCTGGCTGAAATCGCACGGCTGGAAGCATTGCCGGGTGCAGAGATCAACGAGGCCAAGATCGTCCTCGCCAATGCAGCCACCGCCCTGTGCAGGGGCGATGCCGCCGCGACAGAAGCAGCCGAAACCGCGCGCAAAACCTTTGAAGAAGGCACATCGGGCGATGCGCTGCCCAGCCATAACGTCGCCAAAGGCAGCATCGCGCTGGTCGATGCGCTGGTCGCCCTGGGCTTTGCCGCATCCAAGGGCGAAGCGCGGCGCCTTATCAAAGGCGGCGGCGCTCGCGTCGAGAGCGAAAAGATCACCGACGAGAATTTCATGATCCCGATCGGCGCCGAAACTATCCGCATATCCGCGGGCAAGAAGAACCACGGCCTGCTCAATCCCGTTGAATAGCAAACGGAAAAATTCGCTTAACCCTCTCTGTAGCGATCCTCTTCATCCGCCACCCTTAGTTTCCGTAAGGGCAGCAATGGGAAGGTTGGGATGGCAAGCAGGGCATCCTTTGCACTGAATGACGATCGGTCCGCCGGTCGTGACGAAGTGCATTTCCGGGCCAAGGGCTTCGGGCCCGACGCCAAACCGGTAGCCTTGGTGATCGTCAACATGTCCGCCATGGGGCTGATGGCGAGGTGCGAGATCAGCTATCAGCCGGGTGACCGGATCAGCATTCAACTGCCTATCTTGGGGACCGTCAGCGCCCAGATCCGGTGGTCGCTTGGCGGCCGTATCGGCTGCGAACTGGACCGGTCGATTGAGCTGGCCGATTATTATGAACTGCTCGCGGTGATGCTGAAGGCGCGCTAATCCGCCTGCCGGTCTACCCTGACCGCAGCAGTGCGACCCCGGCATCGCGCTCAAACAGATAGAGCGCTACCCGTGCTGCCTGGCCGCGCGGGCCGCTCAAGCCCCCGTCGCGATCGATCAGCAGGCGCGTATCGTCATGCGCGATCGGCAACAGCTCACTCAGCATTTCGGGAGTCGCGAGCCGGAACTGCGCTTCACCCGATTGCCGTGTGCCCAGCAATTCGCCCGCGCCGCGCAGCCGCAAATCCTCCTCGGCGATGCGGAACCCGTCATTGGTCTCCCGCATAAGAGCAAGTCGCGCACGCGACGTTTCGCTTAGCGCGCTGCCCCGGATGAGGAGGCAGTTGGAGGCCCCGCTGCCCCGCCCAACCCGCCCGCGTAGCTGGTGGAGCTGGGCGAGCCCAAAGCGGTCCGCCGCCTCGATCACGATCAGCGTCGCATTGGGCACATCGACGCCGACTTCGATGACCGTAGTCGCGACCAGCACGCCAGTCCGCCCTTCGGAAAAAGCCGCCATCACCGCGTCCTTTTCCGGCCCCTTCATCCGGCCATGGACGAGCCCGACCTTGTCGCCGAACCGCGCCCGCAGGGTCTCCGCCCGCGCCTCGGCAGCGGCGAGATCGGTCTTCTCGCTTTCCTCGACCAGCGGACACACCCAATAGGCCTGTCCCCCGCCCGACAGATGGCGGCCGAGCGCGTTGACGACATCGTCGAGCCGATCCTCTGACAGCACCCGCGTCTCGATCGGCTGGCGGCCCGGCGGCATCTCATCCAGCCGACTGACATCCATCTCGCCATACAGCGCCAGCGTCAGCGTGCGGGGGATCGGCGTTGCGGTCATCGCCAGCAGGTGCGGCGGATGCTGGCCCTTGCCCGTCAGCAGCATCCGCTGCGCGACGCCGAAGCGATGCTGCTCATCGACCACGACAAGGCCCAGATCCTTGTAGCCAACCGATTCCTGGAAGATTGCATGCGTGCCAATCAGGATATCGATCGAACCGTCCGCCAGCCCCATCAGTGTCGCCTCCCGCACCCGCCCCTTGTCGCGACCGGTCAGCACCGCAATGCTGATGGGCAGTCCGCTCAGCAACCCGCGCAGGCTTTCGTAATGCTGGCGCGCGAGGATTTCGGTCGGCGCAAGGAACGCCCCTTGCGCGCCCGCCTCCACCGCCACTAGCAGCGCCATTGCGGCGACCAGGGTCTTGCCCGAGCCGACATCGCCCTGCAGCAACCGCAGCATCGGTTGCGATTGGCGCAGGTCGCCCTCGATCTCATTGATCGAGCGCGATTGCGCGCCCGTTGGCGTATAGGGCAATTGCAGCATCGCGCGCAGTCGTCCGTCGCCGATCAGCGCCCTGCCCTTGCGCGACCGCGACGAGGCGCGGACCAAAGTCAGCGCGAGCTGGTTGGCGAAGAGCTCGTCATAGGCCAGCCGCTCACGCGCCTTGGCATCCGAGGGGTCGGCATGGATACGCGCGAGCGCGGCGCGCCAAGCAGGCCATTGGTGTTTCGCGAGCAACCCGGGTTCGATCCATTCGGCAAGCTCGGGCGCGCGCTCGACCGCTTGCGCGGCCATCTGGCCCATCCGCTTCGAGGTCAGCCCCTCGGACAGCGGGTAAATCGCCTCGCGCTCAGGCGTATCCCCCGCTTCCTCCAGCGGCAGAACATAATCGGGGTGAACGATCTGTAACTCCTGCCCGTACATTTCCAGCCGCCCCGACACACGGCGCGGCTCGCCCAACGGCAGCAACTTCTTCACCCAGCCCGAATTGCCGCCGAAATAGACGAGGGAGACATAATTCCCCTTGGCATCGGTCGCCTGCGCGCGGGTCGGCCCCCGGCCCGCGCTCGATCGGTACAACACTGCCGTCAGCGTTATCGCGATCGTCCGCCCGGCATCCGCCATGTCGAGCTCGTCGCGCGCGATCCGATCAATCCAGCCGGTCGGCAAATGGAAGGCGACATCGACGACGCGGCTCAGCCCAAGCCGATCAAGCGGCTTGGCGAGCGCTGGCCCCACACCTTTCAGCGCGGTGACTTCGGCAAAGAGTGGATTGAGGATTTCTGGCCGCATGACTATCTGGGCTGTCTTACCCCCAGCCGACGGCCCGCGCAAAGGACCGTCGGCCAATCGTCGTTGGAAAGCCCATGGACCGCGCCACCCGCCTGAAACGCCTGCACTTCCGCGCGCACCATCGCGGCACCAAGGAAGCTGATCTGCTGATCGGCGGATTCTTCGACGCGCACGGGAGGGGCTGGTCGGAAGAGGAGATCGTGCTGTTCGAGGCACTGCTCGAGGAACAGGATGTCGATATCATGGCCTGGGCGATGGGGACCGATGTCGCGCCGGAACGTTATGCAGGATCGATCTTGGCGGCGCTGAAGACGCTGAACTATGTGCCGACGCTGAGCTGACGAAAGCCTATTCCGTCACCCCGGACTTGTTCGGTAGTTA
>MSXQ01000006.1:0-60912 GCA_002083645.1 Proteobacteria bacterium ST_bin13 | reverse complement strand
AAGCCAAATTCCAGCGTGGTTCTGCCAACCACCGCCAGGCGCGCGTCAGGCAGATGTTCAGAAACCCGATCGGCAACATCCATGATCAGGCAATCCGCACGCGGCGCACCAAGATGCCGCCGCAAGGGCACGAAGTTCATGATTTCTGCAAAACACAGGAACCGCCAAGGGGCGATCATCGGTAAAGCGTCCGACAAATCGGCAGCCAAGTCGTCCAGGGCAGGCGGCAAGCTTTTGACAATGAACGGCATATCGAGCTGCAGCCCAATATCGCCCGACACAGTGATCCCAGACGCGGAGGCGGACGCAAAAAGCGATCGTCGCGTGAGGCGGTCATCCATGTGACCGAGGCCATGATCAGCAGCACGCATCATTCACCTTGGGTTGTACGGCTCAGCCTTGAAAGAAAGGTTAAGCGCCGATTTCAGGCGCCAAAGCCGAGCAGCGATCTCCGCGCTTTAGCACCGTCGCATTGCATCATGGTAAAAAAAGTTTTAATAAAACAGCGCGTTCGTCATGAACGTAGTCTGGGAGACAAATGATGTTGGATCTTTTTGTATCGCTGTTCCACCAGGAAGAAATGAAGCCCTGGTAACTGCATAATCGGCTCGATTCCCTCATAAGAAACTGATTTTTCAGGGAAATTTGTTGGAATCGGGCCGATCACAGCCGCTCAACAATTGGCAAGCGTTCAATTGTCACGCTGGTGTACCAATTTGAAACGGTCTCCCGAATCGGGACATATTGCGATTCGTAAACTGCGTATTTTGCGTAAGAATTGCTCACGCAGCGCTTAGCGAAGCGCCTCAATCAACCGCTCCATAAAGCCAGCGCCGCGCACCCATTGGGCGATTTCCAGATATTCATCGGGTTGATGCGCCTGCTCGATCGAGCCGGGCCCACAGATGATCGTCGAAAATCCCGCCTCCTGAAACTGCCCTGCTTCCGCGGCATAGGGAACCATCCGGGGCGGGCCGTTGTCACCGGCCAAGCGGCGCGCCAAATGTTCGGCGGGGCTATCGGGATCAGGCACTAAACAAGGTGTCTTTGATCGCCGCACCACCGATACGCCTGCGTCCCCAAATTGTGCCTTGATCCTGGCATCCTCACTTGCGGCCAGGGCGAGAAATGGCGCAACGATCGCCTCCGGATTCTGCCCCGGTGGCGTGCGCAGATCGAAGACAAAGCTGCATTTGCCCGCGAGGATGTTGACGGCGGTGCCGCCCTGAATCTGGCCGATCGTGAGCGTGGCGTGTGGCGGCACGAACCCGGATTGTGGATCGCCCTGTCGTTCAAGCTGATCGGCGATATCGGCGAGTTTCTGCATCAATCGCACTGCCACCATATTGGCCGACACACCCAGATGGGTGAGGCTGGAATGCGCTTCGTGGCCGGTGACATTGACGATCCAGCTTGAAATGCCCTTATGGCCTGTGACAACCTCCATATTGGTGGGTTCACCGACGATGACCGCCATCGGCGCGGGCAGATTCCGCACGAGTTCGCGGATCATCGACGGGGCGCCGAGACAGCCGACCTCCTCGTCATAGGAAAAAGCGAGGTGCACGGGACGCTCGAGTCGCGCGGCAAGAATGTCGGGGGCGGCGGCCAGAGCGAGCGCGAGAAACCCCTTCATGTCGCAGGTGCCACGCCCATAAAATCGATCGCCACGCTGCGTCAGCGTCCAGGGATCGCTGGTCCAGTCCTGCCCATCGACCGGGACCACATCGGTATGGCCGGAAAGCACGACACCGCCCGCGACCATTGGCCCGAGCGTCGCATACAAATTCGCCTTGGTTCCCTCCGCGTTCATCACCCGATACGACGCGATACCCAGCCCGCTCAGCAACGCCTCGACATGGCTGACCAACGCAAGGTTTGACTCACGCGACGTGGTATCAAAGGCGATGAGCTGTTCAAGGATGGCGGTTGCGCGCGTGACGAGGTCAGTGGTCATGCGCGCACTCTAGGCGACTGTGCGGTGCGCGCCAAATTCAGGCCGAAACCGGCTCCCGTCGCATCGCGCCAACCGCCGCCTTTGGCTCAGGATTCGAGAATATCATCTCGTCATCCACCGACCCAAAGCGCAGCGCGGTCAAATCCTTCAGATAATTCTGATGCACTTGCCAGGGTTGCTTATCGCCCTGTTTGGGGAAACGTTCCATCGCGCGGGTGACATAGCCCGAGGTGAAATCAAGGAATGGCGCCGCCTCCAGATCGCCAGCGATGCGCGGCGTGGCTTGGCGCAGGCCACGCTTCTTCATCGTATTGAGCAAGCGGCAGACATAGGCACAGGTCAGATCAGCCTTCAGCGTCCAGGAGGCATTGGTATAGCCGAAGGACGAGGCGAGATTAGGCATGTCGCTATACATCATGCCCTTGTAATTGAATGTCTTGGCGAGATCGCGCGGCTGCCCGTCAACGGTGAAGGCGACGTCGCTCAACAATTGCAGCTCCAGCCCGGTCGCGGTGACGATGATGTCAGCATCCAGCCGCTTGCCCGACGCCAGCGCTATGCCCGCTGTATCGAAATGCGCGATCGTGTCGGTCACGACCGATGCGCTTCCCGCCTTGATTGCATCGAACAGGTCGGAATCGGGCACCAGGCACAGCCGCTGGTCCCAGACATTGTAGCGGGGTGTGAAATGCTCGGCGATCGTCTCGCTTGGCAAATGTTCGCCGAGCATCGTCAGCACGCGCTGCTTGGCCTGGACCGGATGCTTGCGGGCGGCGTTGTAGAAATACATGCCGAACAATACGTTGCGCCAGCGCACCAGCGCATAAGCGAGCTTTGAGGGCAGCAATTTCCGCAGGCGATTGGCCAGCGCATCCTCTGACGGGCGCGAGACGACATAAGTGGGCGAGCGTTGCAGCATCGTTACATGGGCGGCCGTCTGCGCCATTTCGGGCACGATCGTGACGGCGGTCGCGCCGGAGCCAATCACGACCACGTTCTTGCCGGCATAATCGAGCGTGTCGGGCCAGAATTGCGGGTGGATGATCTGCCCGGCGAAATCCTCTGCGCCCGGAAAATCGGGCATATGGCCCTTGGCATAGTTGTAATAGCCCGAGCACATGAAGAGGAAATTGCAGCTATACTGTACCTCGCGCCCGTCGGTGACGGCGGTCACCGTCCAGCGCGCGTCCTCGGTCGACCAGCTTGCAGCGGAGACGTGGTGGTTGAAGCGGATATGCTTGTCGATGCCGTATTTGGCGGCGGTGCGCTTGACATAGTTCAGGATGTTCGGCCCGTCAGCAATCGCCTTCGCCTCGGTCCACGGCTCAAAGATGTAGCCGAGCGTGTACATGTCGGAATCGGAACGGATACCGGGATAGCGAAACAGGTCCCAGGTGCCGCCCATGTCAGCGCGGCCTTCCAGGATCATATAGCTGCGGTCAGGGCTTTTGTCCTGCAGGTGATAGCCTGCCCCGATCCCGGAAATCCCGGCCCCCACCACGATAACGTCGACATGATCCATTGTGGCACCTCCTGTGCCCATACCTGATATTCGATTTTCCAGCAGGGTGCAAAGGGAAGCGACGTCAAACCTGCCGTTTCCTCGGTTATTGTGCTGCCAACCCTGCTATTGTGGCCACAACCCGATGCGGCCGAATTGCGTACTCATCGCATCAAAGCGCGAGACATCGCCCGCTCCCCTGGCGATCATCATCGCTCCTTCGAGCGCGGCGAACAATGCCATTGCATGATCCCGCATCACATCGCTATCGATTGGCGCGCCGGCGGCGCGCCCGAGCATCGTGGCAAGCCAGGTCACATTGAGATCGATGAAGCGGCGTACTTCGGCTTTGACCTCGGGCGGAACAGCATCGGTTTCTGCAGCCAGCATGCCGCACAGGCACATCTTGCCATCCTGTTCCAGCGTAGCCCGGATCGTGGCGACATAAGCAGCAAGCGCCGCACGCGGGTCCGGCCGCTTCTGGTCAATCGCATCAAAGTGCGCGACCAGTCGATCCGTGTAGCGGCGCGCGACCGCCGCCGCCAAATGCCCCTTGGTCGGGAAATGATAATGCACGCTCGCGCTCTTGATCCCGACGGCCGTGGCCACGTCACGAAAACTGAGACCGTTATAGCCGACAGCCTGCATGATCTGCTGTGCAGCATCGAGAATAGATGAGGCGGTGGCCGCCGGAGCAATGGTCATTCAGATAATTCTACCTATCGTTAGATAGCCGTTGACGGGCTGGGACATTGACGCCACAAAGGCTTACCTATCTATCGATAGGTAGCAAGCCCCGTAATTGCAACCAACAGGAGAGCCGATGTTTTTCCATGTCATGGTGGGTGCCACCGATCTTGAAGCCTCAAAGACATTCTATGATGCAACCCTTGCAACGCTCGATATCCCGAGCAAGGGACAGTTCCGCGAACAACCACAAGCCTATATGTATGGCGATCCCGCAACTGGCCTGTTCTTCATCACTGACACGATCGACGGCAACCCGGCCACCCATGCCAATGGCGGCACGATCATGTTCAGCGCCAAATCCAAGGATGCCGTTGACGCGTGGTATGCCGCTGGCCTCGCCAATGGCGGCACGGCCGAGGACGCCCCTGCCCCGGCTGGTCTGCCGGGCGCGACCATCGCGCGTTTGCGCGACCCAACGGGCAACAAGATCGGCGTGATCACCTTCGCCTGATCTGCCACCTGGCGACGGTCGCGACACGCGCGACCGTCGCTTTCGGCAAGCCGGATCTGCGCGCCTTCGAATAGCAGCGCGCGTACCGCATAAGGCCGATGGCTTATTTCAGCTGAAGCGCCGCCGAAATATCAGCCCAGCGAACGAGTTTGAAGTTTTGCGCTTTCGGGGCGTTGTCGCCGTCCTGGGCGATCATCAGGCCGTGTTTGAAATCGCCGCCATGATTGGCAGTCGAGATATCAATGCCGTCGGTCTCGCTCGTACCGCCGATCGCGCCACTAGCCGTGATCTGGAAGCGACCGACATAGCGGTAATCGGGCAAGCGCCAGGCCGCATAGGCTGAATCGCCCTGGCTCGACGCGATCAGCCAGCCGCGATTGCGTCCCTTTGCGGCAATCGCTAGCCCCTCAACATCGGCGATCAGCTGCACCCCATCGACACCGGCGAGCTTGATCGGGGTGGTCGGCGCATCGGGCGCGGCACCGAAGCGCCAAATGCCGACATCCTCCTCCGCGACATAGAGCGTCGCGGTACGATCATCAGCCACACAGCCTTCTGATTGGGTGGCGAGCTTCATTGTGCGGACCGGGATGGCCGTTGCGGTGGGACCGGCGGTGTCGATCCGCAGCTGGATAATCAGCCCGTCCTTGCCGACGACAAAGGCATAGAGCCTGCCGCCCGCGCGATAGAGACACAGGCCATAGGGCTCCGCCATCGCGATCGGCACCCGCGCGACTTCGGTCAGCTTCGCGGCTTTGCCATCGAGCGCGAACAGCGCCAGCCGCCCGTCGCCAATGACATTGCGGTCACTGGCCGCGACCAGGATAGAGCGCTTGCCAGCGATCATGACATTGCCGCGCAGATCAACATTGTTGACTCGCCCGGCGGCTATCGTTGAGCGGAGATGGCCATCAAGGCCATAGACGTTGAGCCCGGCCTTCTTGTCAGTTGCAACGATCAGACTCTTTGCCGGATCGGTTGGGTTGCGCCAAATCGCAGGATCATCGGCGGCATCGTCGATACTGGCGACGGCATCGGTTTCGCGCAGCGCGGGAACCGAGCGGGTGAGGTCAGCGCCACCTGTCTGCATGGCAACTGCGTGTCCGCATCCCGCCAGCAGCATCGCCGCCAGCCCCGCCACCCGCATTGCCAACGGCGGCGTCGATCGCATGCCCAACATCGCTTAATTCCCCTGCTCGATTTCTCCCCCCTGGGTGGCGGTGATGGCAGCGCGATGACAGGAAAAGTGAAATGTTCGATCGAGCGCACCGTGCCGCCCTTCAGCAACAACAAGTTACAAATGATTCACCAAACGATCTTCCAGACGTCATTCAGACGTAACCTGCCGACGCCAAGGGACCGCTGCGGTGCAACAACGGGCACCAGATCAATACAGAATCACACACGATCGTCGGGGGACTAATAATGTCGGGGAATATAGTTGGATCGCCGCTGGTGTCGGCGATGGCTTTGGCGTGGGCATCGGTTTTCCTGCCAGTTGCGGCACAGGCCCAACAAGCAGCGGCGCCCGAAAGCGCCGACGACATCATCGTCAATGGCGAGCGTCCGATTGCTGAATCGGAAGCCAGGGCACTGAAGATCCAGAGAAATTCTGATTCGCTGGTGACCGTCCTGTCGGCCGACTCCGTCGGCCGCCTGCCCGACCAGAACATCGCCCAGGCGGTTGGTCGCCTGCCGGGCGCCGCGGTTGAACGCGATCAGGGCCAGGCGCGCTATATCTCGCTGCGCGGTCAGCCGAATTACTGGACCACGCTATCGTTTGACGGGATCAACGTCGTCAGCCCTGAAGGCCGCGACGCACGCTTCGATTCAATTCCGTCGGCGATCGCATCGCAGGTCATCGTGTCCAAGGCCGTGACGCCGGAAATGCCCGGCGAAACGGTATCGGGTAACGTCAACATCGTCACGCGTTCAGCGTTTGATTACGCTGGTGCACATGTGATCGGCAAAGCCGGGTTCGGCGTCGCCCAAGTTGGCAGCCGCAACCAATATGAGGCGTCACTGGTCGCTTCAGACCGGTTCAAGATCGGCGAAGGCGAGCTGGGCGTGCTGGTATCGGGCAGCTATTTCGAGCGCGGCCAGATCACCGACAATTTCGAAGTCGATTATGAGCGCGTTGCGCAGGATCAGCGTCCCGGCAACCAGTCCCGCTTCTGGGCGCATGAGGCCGAGAACAAGCTGTATCGCCTGACCCGCAAAAACTGGTCTCTCACGGGCCGGCTCGACTACAAGCCAGATTCGGACAATACCATTTCGCTGCGGTCGATCTACACGATCTTCACCGACGATGAGGCACGCGACAATTATCGCTTCGATCTGGACGATCGCCAGGGTGATCTGGTCGCCAATACGGCCGCCTGCACGCCGACCTTCAATCCGACGCCAACGACCAGCGGCTATGCCGATATCTGCATTGGCAACACCCCGCAGGTCGGGACCGTTTACGGCGTTGACATTCGCCAGCGCGCGACGCTGCGCGCCTTCCGGCAATCAATCTCCACCAGCACGCTGTCCGGTGATCATGACTTTGCCGATGGCTGGCACCTGATGTGGTTGGGCAACTATACCCAGTCGAGGGACGATCGCTCCGTCGTGGGTGAAGCGGCTTATGATAGCCCGACCACGCGCAACCTGCGCCCGACGATCAGCTATGATTTCAGCAATCCTAATCGTGGGGGCACCCAGCTGTTCACCACGACGCAGCTGACCGGCCCAACCCGCTTTCAGGCTGGTGCGCGGGTGACGGCAATCGACAGCTTCGCCAAGGCACCGGTTTCCTTTACCGTGCTCGATGCGGTCGACACCACCGACGCCTATACCGGCAAGCTGGTATTGTCGCGGGAAACCACTTTCCTGGGGAGCAACGCGACGTTCAAAGCGGGCTTCCAGTTCGATCAGCGGACCAAGGTCGCGAACGAAAATAACATCGTGCTCAACACGACAGCACAATTTGCCACAATCGGCCTGCCCGCGAATTATAACCGGTTCTCGCTGGAACAGCCTTTTCTCGGCAAGATCCCATTGGACTATACGTTCCGCTATTTCGATACCAACCAGATGCGCGCTGTCGCTGCCCAGGCGCGCGCCAACTTCACATTGGTGCCGGTCACGGGGAACAACTATGATGTGCGC
Organism: Proteobacteria bacterium ST_bin13; assembly: GCA_002083645.1. Taxonomy (GTDB): domain Bacteria; phylum Pseudomonadota; class Alphaproteobacteria; order Sphingomonadales; family Sphingomonadaceae; genus Sphingomonas. The sequence continues at coordinate 53,100 of MSXQ01000006.1, read as the reverse complement.
GAGCGGGTCTTTGCCGGCTTCCTGATGGGCACGCTGAAATATGACTGGGGTTCGATCCTCGGCGGCGTTCGTATCGAAAACCTGCAGAACCGTGGCATTGCGCAGGCAACAATTGGGGCAACCAGCGGTCTAGTCACCGCCGGATCGAGCCAGACGCTGTTTTTGCCCAGCCTGCACATCAACTATAATGTCGATGACACCAAGAAACTGCGCCTGTCATTCAACTCGGGCGCAGCGCGCGCCGATTATGATCAGCTGCGGCCCAATGTGGTCATCAACGACCCGAACCAGACGATCTCAGGCGGCAACCCTTCCGTGAAGCCCGAACGTGCCTATGGCATCGACGCCTATTTTGAATGGTATCTCCGCCCGCAAGGCTATCTGAGTGTCGGCTTCTTCTACAAGAAGGTGGAAGACGTGCTGTACACCCAGCGGCGGAGCTTTGGTTCCAATGCGCTGGACACCAATGGCATTGATCGTTCGGCCTATCTCTTTTCCGGCATCACCAACGGCGGCGAAGGACGCTTGTTCGGCGGCGAAGCGGCGGCGCAGCTCCAGCTTGAACCCTGGACCAACGACCTTGGCTTGCCTGACTGGATGGGCGGCTTTGGCGTCACCGCCAACGTCACCGTCAACGACAGCCAAGTCACCAAGCCAGCCACCGGCACCATTCCAGCCCGCCGGGTGCGGTTGCCGGGTACGTCGGACGTGGTCTACAATATCGGCGGCTATTACGAGAAATACGGCCTTTCGTTCCGCCTGCAATATCAGAAGCGCACCAACTGGCTCGATACCATCGCCGATGACCTGACCGATGGCGGCGACACCTATTGGGCGACCGATGACGAAATGGATTTCTCGGCGCGCTATGCGATCAACAAGAACTTCGAAATCTATTTTGATGCCACCAACCTGCTCGACCAGCCGGGACGGCGTTTCTCCGAACCTGGCAATTTGCTGACCGCAACGGGCACCCCGACGCGGTTTGCAACGGGCCAGACGATCGAATGGGAACGCTTCGGCCGTCGCTTTGCGGGGGGTTTCCGCTTCAACTTCTAACCGTTGTCACGACGGATCACCGAGACTGAAAGGGCGTCCCCAAGCAATTGGGGGCGCCCTTTTTTTGGTGTCAGCCTGCCTTTGCGCGCGCGCGATACGCATGCAGCAGCGGTTCGGTGTAGCCGCTCGGCTGGTTGACGCCTTCGAACACCAGCGCCCGGGCCGCCTGCAGCGCGATGCTGTCCGGATGCCCGGCCATTGGGCGATAAAGCGGGTCGCCCGCATTCTGCGCGTCGACCTTTGCCGCCATCCGACCAAACGCGGCATCGACATCCGCCTTGGTCGCGACGCCGTGGAGCAGCCAGTTGGCGATGTGCTGTGACGAAATGCGCAGGGTGGCGCGGTCTTCCATCAGGCCGATATCGTGGATGTCGGGCACTTTCGAACAGCCAATGCCCTGATCGATCCAGCGCACGACATAGCCGAGAATCCCCTGCGCATTATTGTCGAGTTCGCGCGCGACTTCCTCGGCGGTCCAGTTGCGGCCGCCGGCGAAGGGCACGGTGAGCAGGCCGTTTAGTGCGGGGATTGCCTCGCCCGCAATTTCCTTCTGGCGGGCGAACACATCGACCTTGTGATAATGCATTGCGTGCAGCGTGGCGGCGGTGGGCGACGGCACCCAGGCGGTGTTGGCGCCGCTCATCGGGTGGCCGATCTTCTGGTCCATCATATCGGCCATACGGTCAGGCGCGGCCCACATGCCCTTGCCGATTTGTGCGCGGCCCGACAGCCCGTGGGCGAGGCCGATGCGGACGTTGCGGTCCTCATAGGATTTGATCCAGGCGCTGGTCTTCATCTCCGCCTTGGGGATCATCGCGCCGCCGTGCATGGCGGTGTGCATCTCATCGCCGGTGCGATCGAGGAAGCCGGTGTTGATGAAGACGATGCGGTCCTTCACCGCGTGGATGCAGGCGGCGAGATTGGCCGAGGTGCGGCGCTCCTCGTCCATCACGCCGACCTTCACCGTGTGGCGCGCGAGGCCGAGCAGATCCTCGACCGCATCGAACAAGCGGTTGGTGAAGGCGGCTTCTTCCGGCCCATGCATCTTGGGCTTGACGATATAGACGCTCCCGGTGCGGCTGTTCTTTAGCGTGCCGAGCCCGCGCAGATCGTAGAGCGCGATCGTCGAGGTCATGATCGCATCGAGAATCCCCTCGGGCGCCTCACCGCCTCCGGGCAGATGGATCGCAGGCGTCGTCATCAGATGGCCGACGTTGCGGACGAACAGCAGCGAACGGCCAGGGAGCGTGAGGTCGCCATAAGTGCGATCGGGGTTGAGCTTGCGCGTGAGCTGCCTGCCGCCCTTCTCGAATGTTTCCTCCAGATCGCCTTTCATCAGGCCGAGCCAGTTCGTGTATGCCGCGACCTTGTCCTCCGCATCGACCGCGGCGATCGAATCCTCGAGATCGCAGATCGTGGTGAGCGCAGATTCGAGGATGACGTCGGAAATCCCGGCAGGGTCCCTCAAGCCGATCGCGTTGCGGTTTCGCTCGATCTCGATATGCAGCCCATTGTGGCGAAGCAGAAGAGATTTATCTGCCCGCCCGACCAGCTGAGCCGGGTCTGCAAGCCCCGGATCATCGCCCGCGAAGTCCGCCCAACTGCCCGATGCCAGCGGGACCGCCTGATCCAGAAACGCCTTCGCCGCCGCAATCACCTGCGCGCCGCGCTCGACATCATACCCACCCGGCTTGGCCGCCCCCGGCAAGGCATCGGTGCCATAGAGCGCATCATAGAGGCTCCCCCAGCGCGCGTTGGCCGCATTCAGCACGAAGCGCGCGTTGAGGATCGGCACCACCAGCTGCGGCCCGGCCATCGTCGCGATCTCGGCATCGACATTCTCGGTGCCGATCGTGAAAGCGCCAGGCTCGGGCACCAGATAGCCGATTGCGCGCAGAAACGCCTCGTCGACCGCCTCACCCGCCTTGTACCGCGCATCGATCGCCGCCTGCAAAGTCTCGCGCTTGGCGAGCAGTGCGGCATTCTCCGGCGCGAACTTGGCGAAGATATCCGCCACGCCCTGCCAATAACCGTCCGCCGCTATGCCCAGCCCCGGCAGCACGGCGCTCTCGACAAAATCGGCAAGCTCGGCAGCGACCTTCAGGCCGGCGCGATCGACGGTAACGGACATGATTCCTCCTTGGGTGGGCAAGATGATCGGCCTGGGGAGGCGCGTGTCGCTTAGGCCAAGCGGCCCACCGGCTTCAACCCCGTTCGGGTGCCAAACGCGCCGCCGCTGCCTCGATCCGTTCGAGCATCGCGGCGAACTGCGCCATCTCCTCGCCCGAAAACCCGCCGAAAACCGCTGCCTCCAGCGCCAGCGCCTTGGGCGCGACGCTTTCGTACAGCGCCTGTCCCTCGGGACTCAGGGACAAGAGATGCGATCGCTGGTCATCCGGATTGGCCGCGCGGACCACCAGCCCACGATCAACCAGCGCAATCGCCGCGCGGCTGACCGTCACCTTGTCCATCTGCGTCGCCGCCCCCAGCGCCTGCTGCGTCATCGCCTCCCCCTCGGCGATCACCGCGATCAGCCGCCATTCGGGGATCTTGAGGGCGAACAGGGCCTGATACGCCGTCGCCACCGCCGACGACACACGGTTCGACGCGATCGACAGGCGGTACGGCAGGAATTTGTCGAGCTTGAGCTGGGTCATGCAGGCGGTGGTGCCACCGTGATGGGCTTCCTGGCAATAAGCGCAATCACCAGCGCCGCCCCCGCCGCGACCCACAGCGCATCACTGCCAACGAGGATGAACGCCACCGCCCCCGCCGCCCCGCCGCCGAGCAGCCCGCTCCACAGCAGGACATGCGGGATCCAGCCCCAGCGGTCCTCCCCCGCCAGCGCCGCCGCCAGCATCTGCCCGATCTTGACGAGCCGCCCGGTCATATAGGTGAGCCCGATCCGCACCTCGGTCCCCTCGGCGAAGAAGATATTTTCCACCCCCATCGCCACCGCCATTAGCACCGCGGCGGGCCAGAGCAGCTGAAAATCGCCCAGCAATGCCGCCCCGCCAAGCAATCCAGCGAGCACCAGCGGCACCACCTCCCGATGCCGCCGCCCCGCCACCCGCCCGATCAGTGAGCCCGCTATAACGCCGACCAGAAAACAGCCGATCAGCATCGCGGCAATCGCGGCATTGCCCGACATCTCCGCAATCCCCACCCCGAGCCGCGTCGAATTGCCGCTCATGAAGGAAACGAAGAACCCGCCCGTGGCGAGAAACCCAACCGCATCGACATAGCCCGCGAGTGCGGACAGGCCGATGGCAAGGAGCCGGTCATGGCGGTCGAAGGATTTCACGAGGGCGGTTTAGGCGGTGTGAGGGCGGATGGGAAATTTCCCACCAGCGACGCGAACGACCGTGGCATGCTTTCCCCAATTGCAGGGTAAATCAGCGGGCCGGTTGCGGGCTGGGCACAGGGACGCATTGGCAAGCGCACGCACAGTGGCGCAGACATTGGCAAGCGCGCGGGACCGTGCAGCGACAAAGCGTCGGTGCGGGCGGCGCGGGCGGTGGCGGTGGCGGGGGCACCGGCGCTGGTGGCAACACGATGGGCTGAAGCGGATCGCGGGCGCTGTGGCGGTGCTGCGCGGGCGGACGCTTGCAGCAAGGGCAATCATGCGCCTCTTGATCAGCGTCGCCCTCGGCATTGATCTGCTTCTTCTTTTTCTTCAGCACTTTGCGGGCAACCGCGCAGAATTCATAGGCACGGCCAGTCAGCTCATCGACGCGGCGATCGAGGAAAGCCTGTTCGGTATGATATTGATACACCAACATAGCATCGCGCTGCTTGTCGACCGGCTCCCGCAGCAAGGGATAGGTGATCGCCTGATGCAGATCGTCGAGTTGCTTCGACATTGCCGCGATTTGCGCGCTCCAATTGGTGAAGGCCTTGAAAACACCGGTGCCGTGCCAGTCGCTCGGCGGGTTTGCGCGCATTTGCTCGATGAAATTCATCGGAATGCTCAAGTCTTCGCGCAGATGGCGGACCAGAATGCGCATCGCTGCAATGTCGGTGGGGGGCTGTCGCAGCCGCTGCGCGAAAACACTGGTGATCCGGTTGGTGCAGTCCCAAACCTGATCGCAGAGCATCGTCACGAATTCGACCGCGCCGCTCTTCTCTGGCTCTGGGAAACGATCCTTTAGGGCGTAAGTCAACTGGAAGACCGAGATGCTGACGACGACACTCGTGGCTGCGATGAACAGCTGGATCCAGTCGGGCAAGTTTCCTAAACCGAGCCACCAACCGGGCCCTGACGCGCCACTGGACGTATTCGAGACAACGTTTTCCGCCATTTGGATGGCTGCGCTGCAAAGACTGGTCACCGCATTAACCATTCCTGTCCCCATCGCGAATCGCCCGGCATGTTCAGCAACATATAGTTAACAGGCAAGAGCCGCTTTCCCATGCGAATACTTTGCACCTACTATGCGGCCGTCGCACCGACTTGGCCAGGTGTTGATCGCCTTGCATGTCGTGACAGACTTAAAGCAAAGCAGCCCGGCTTATGGCAAAGGATGGCACTGCCCCTTTTCCTCAGGAACCAAACCCGCTACATAGTTTCATCTGATACCATCTGCCGCCACGGAGACCCCTGCCATGACGACCGCGATCGCCCCCCTCGCCGCCACCGCGACCGATAACCCCATGGGCCTGAACGGCTTCGAATTCGTCGAATTCACCTCGCCAAACCCGGAGGCGCTGGCCGATCTGTTCGTCAAGATGGGCTTCACCCATGTGGCCAATCACCGCTCAAAGAATGTGCGTCGCTATGCGCAGGGCGACATCAATTTCCTGCTCAACATGGAAAATGCCGGGCAAGTCGCTGGTTTTCGCGACACGCACGGCCCGTCGGCCAATGCGATGGCGTTTCGTGTCGCGGATGCCGCCAAGGCGGTGAAGCTCGCGACCGAGCGCGGCGCGGTGGCGGTCGAGGGTAAGGTGGGCCCTGCCGAACTCAACATCCCGGCGATCGAGGGAATTGGCGGCGCGAATCTCTATCTCGTCGATCGGCGCGGCGACACGACCATCTATGACATTGATTTCGAGCCCGTCCCCGGTGCGACCCCCGATGACAACAGCGTCGGCCTCCACACGCTCGATCACCTGACGCATAACTTGATGCGCGGGCGGATGAATTACTGGGCGGATTATTACGAGCGCATCTTCAACTTCCGCGAAATCCGCTTCTTCGACATTGAGGGTAAGGCGACCGCGCTCGTTTCCAAGGCGATGACCGCGCCCGACGACAAGATCCGCATCCCCTTGAACGAAAGCCAGGACGAACATTCGCAGATCGAGGAATTCATCAAGGATTACAAGGGTGAAGGCATCCAGCACATCGCGATGGCGACCGACGATATCTTCAAGACGGTCGACACGCTGCGCGCGAATGGCATCCGTTTTCAGGACACGATCGACACCTATTTCGACCTGATCGACAAGCGCCTTCCCGGCCACGGCCATGACGTGGAGGAGATGCGCAAGCGCAAGGTGCTGATCGACGGCGCGCCGGAAACGGGCGGCGGGCTGCTGTTACAGATCTTCACCGAGAACATGGTCGGCCCGATCTTTTTCGAGATCATCCAGCGCAAAGGCAATGACGGCTTCGGCGAGGGGAACTTCAAGGCGCTGTTCGAGAGCATCGAACTGGACCAGATCCGGCGCGGCGTTATTCCGGCGACGGCGGAGTAAGCCTCGTGCGTCTCGCGACGGCGATGGCAGCTCTTATGCTGGCAGCTTGTCAGCAGGCACCGGCGCACAAATCCGACCTAGCATCGTTCGCCCCCCCTGCGCAGGCCGGTGTCCGCGCCAACCTCTACCAATGTGAGGGCTGCGAAGCGGTATCGGAAGCCGACGCCGCTACCCTGACCAACAGCGCGCGGATCGGCCCCGGTATCGATCGGGGGCCCGCGCTCGCGGTCGATGGCGTGGTGTATCAGAGCGATGGCAAGACTCCCGCTGCGGGCGTGATCGTCTATGCCTATCAGACCAACGCGGCAGGCCGTTACGCCAACGGCACGGCCGAAACCTTGTGGAGCCGCCGTCACGGTCGGCTGCGCGGGTGGATCAAGACGGGTCCTGATGGCCGCTACCATTACGATACGATCAAGCCCGCGCCTTACCCCAATGATACCATCCCAGCGCATATCCATATGACGGTGCTCGAACCCGGCAAGCGCCCGTACTGGATCGACGACATCGTTTTTGACGGTGAGTTCGGCGTGACGCCCGCCTATCGTCGATCGATGGTCAATCAGGGCGGCACTGGCATCATGCCACTCCGGCATGACGCCAGTGGCAGCGCTCATGTCACCCGCGACATCATTCTGGAGCGACACCCGACATGACGACCACCTACATGACCGGCTTCGGCAACCATTTCTCGACCGAAGCCATCCCCGGCGCGCTGCCGATCGGCCGCAACTCCCCGCAAAAACCACCGTTCGGGCTTTACGCCGAGCAACTCTCCGGCACCGCTTTCACCGCGCCGCGGGCCGAGAACCGTCGGTCATGGCTCTACCGCCTGCGCCCCTCGGCAGCGCACCCCGCCTTCACGCCATATGATGGGGCACCGAACTTCGCCCCAAGCGTCCCCAACACCCCGCTCGCCCCCAATCGCCTGCGCTGGGGCCCGATCGAGGGTGTGCCCGGCACCGACTGGCTCGATAGCCTGACGACCATGCTCGTCGCAGGGCATGGCCCGCTTAGCCAGACCGGCGTCGCGGTCCACCTCTACGCCTGTGACACCGACATGACCGACCGCGCCTTTGTGTCCGGGGACAGCGAACTGATCATCGTGCCGCAACAAGGCGCGCTCACCTTGCTCACCGAAATGGGCCGGATCGATATCACCCCCGGCCAGATCGCACTGATCCCGCGCGGAGTCCGCTTCCGGGTGACGCTCCCCGATGGCAATGCGCGCGGCTATGTCGCGGAGAATTACGGCGAACCCTTCCGCCTGCCCGATCTCGGACCGATCGGGGCGAACGGCTTGGCCAACCCGCGCGATTTCGAAACCCCCGTCGCCTGGTATGAAGATGACGAGGGCGATTTCGAGCTGGTGCAGAAATTCGGTGGCAGCCTGTGGACGACCAACCTTGGCCGATCGCCGATGGACGTTGTCGCCTGGCACGGCAATCTCGCGCCTTGCCGCTATGATCTGGCGCGCTTCAACACCATCAATACCGTGAGTTTTGACCATCCAGATCCGTCAATCTTCACGGTGCTGACCTCACCCAGCGATATCGCCGGCACCGCCAATGTCGATTTCGTCATCTTCCCGCCGCGCTGGATGGTGGCCGAAGACACCTTCCGCCCGCCCTGGTTCCACCGCAATGTGATGTCGGAGGCAATGGGGCTGATCACCGGCGCATACGACGCCAAGGCCGACGGCTTCGTCCCCGGTGCGCTGTCGCTCCACAATCAGATGAGCGGCCACGGCCCCGATGTCGCGAGCTGGGAAGCCGCGAGCAAGGCCGATCTCAAACCCCACAAGATCGATCGCACGATGGCGTTCATGGTCGAAAGCCGCTGGGTGTTCCAGCCGACCGAGCAGGCGCTCAAATCCGCCGCGCTCGATCCTGATTACGATGCGGTCTGGGCCGGGTTCCCAAAAGCGCAGTTACCCAAATAATTTTTCGCGCCGCTGTCGATTCCGCTCCCCTTCGCCCGTCTCCTGGGTACGATCGCGATAGGCGCGGTCGCCTTAGGGAAGGATAGAGCGATGCAATACCTCATGATGATCGTTGAAGACGAAGCCCATTATGCAGCACCCGGCGCCTTCGAAGCGATTGTCGCCAAGCATATGGCGTTTGGCCAGAAGCATGGCGCGTCGATCGTCGGCGGCAACGGGCTGCAAATGAGCACCACCGCCACGACCGTGCGCACCGAAGGCGGCAGCACGAGCATCCATGACGGCCCGTTTGCGGAAAGCCGCGAGCAGCTGGGCGGCTATTATGTGATCGAGGCCGCCGATCTCGACGCCGCGATCGCCATCGCCAAGGATGTCCCCTTGGCCGCCGACGGCGCCATCGAAATTCGGCCAGTCCTCGCCCAGGGTGGTTGATCCGCTCGATCGGGCGGCGCGCGCGGATGGCGGCAGGATCATCGCCGCGCTCGCCGCCCGGTTTCACAATCTGGATATTGCCGAAGAGGCTTTCGCCGAAGCGTGTGCCCGCGCCGTTGCGGCCTGGGCAAACACGCCCCCGCGCGATCCCGCGGCGTGGCTTTATCGCGTCGCGGAGCGCGTGGCGCTCGATCGGGTGCGTCAGGCCACCGTCCGCTCGAGTATGGTTTTGCCCGAACCCGAGCCCGACCCTACCGCGGAGGAACTGATGCTCGACGCGAGCCCAATCCCCGATGAGCGGCTGAAGCTGATCTTCGTCTGCTGCCACCCGGCGATCCACCCCGAAGCGCGCGCCGCGCTGACGCTGCGGCTGGTCTGCGGCCTCAGCGCCGAGGAGATTGCCCGCGCCTTCCTGATCAGCGAACCGACGCTGGCGCAGCGGCTGGTGCGCGCCAAACGCAAGATCGCGCTGGCGGGTATTGGCTTTGACGTGCCGGGGCCGGAGGCCTGGGTTGACCGCCTCGATGCCGTGCTCAGCACGATTGAGGTGGCCTATGCCCACGCCCATGCCGATGGCGCGGGCAGCGGGCGGCATGCCGATTATGCGACCGAGATGCTGGGCATCACCGGCACGCTCGCCAAAATGCTGCCGAACGAGGCCGAAGTGCTGGCGCTTGCCGCCATGGTGCGCTTTGCCGAGGCGCGCCGCCCCGCACGGGTCAATCAAGACGGGATTATGGTGCCGCTGTCCGAACAGGACCCAGCGCTGTGGGATGCCGCATTAATTGCAGAAGGGCGCGGCTATTTCGCGGTCGCTGCCCGGCTCAGTCCCCGCGCGCCGCGCGTCGTGGCGGCGCTGATTCATGCCGAATGGTGCGCCCGCGCATCGCTTGCCGAGCCCCCGCCCTGGGCCAATATCCTGACCATCTATGGCGCGCTGCTGACCGTGCGCGACGATGCCATCACCCGGCTGAACCGCGCCGTCGCGCTTGCTGAAGTGGCTGGCTATGAAGCCGCGCTCGACGCCGTCGATGCGCTTGATGTGCCGGGGCTGGCGCAGTTCCTGCCCTATCATGCGGTGCGCGCCGGGCTGCTCTATCGGCTTGGGCTGAACGCGGCAGCGTGTGATGCCTATGACGCGGCACTAGCGCTCGGTCCAGGCGAGGCCGAACGGCGCTGGCTGGCGCAGCGGCGGGCGGAGGTCAGCTGAGCCGAGTTACTTCAGCTGCCGCTTCACGCTCGCCAGCGTTGCCTTGCCATAAGGCGGCTTGATGCCCGCAAGCTTGGCCACATCGATCTTGGGCTGCTGGTATACCGCCTTGGCATGGCTGAAAGTCTTGAAGCCGTCTGGCCCGTGATAACTGCCCATCCCCGATGGGCCGACCCCACCAAAGGGCAATTCCTCCATCGAGACATGAAAGACGACATCGTTGATCGTCACCCCGCCGGAAATCGTCCGGTCAGTCACGCGGGTGCGCTCTGCCACATCGGTACCGAAATAATAGAGGCCGAGCGGGCGATCCTTCGCGTTCACTTGGGCGATAGCGTCGTCAATGCTGTCATAGCGGCGGATCGGCAGGATCGGCCCGAAAATCTCCTCCTGCATGATCGTCATGTCATCGGTCACGTCAGTGACGATGTGGAGCGGCATTTTCCGCGCGTTGCTGGCACCGAAATCCTCATTGGCCGGATTGACCGTCTCGATCGTCGCCCCCTTTTGGCGGGCATCGTCGAGCCAGTCGGTGAGCCGCTGGAAGTGCCGATCATTGACGATCGCGGTATAGTCAGGGTTGGCGAGCACCGTGGGATACATCGCGCTGGCGGCCGTTTTCAGCCCCTCGACCACTGCCCGTTCCTGATCCCCGGGCACGATCATATAATCCGGCGCGAGGCAGATTTGCCCGGCATTGAGCATCTTGCCGAGCGCGACCCGCTCGGTCGTTTGCTTGATATCGGCCGATTTGCCGACGATCACTGGCGATTTGCCGCCCAGTTCAAGCGTGACCGGCACGAGATTGTCGGCCGCTGCATGCAGGATATGTTTGCCGATGCTGGTCGCGCCGGTGAAAAGCAAATGATCAAAGGGCAGCGAGGCAAAGGCCTTGCCGATATCCGGTCCGCCCGAGAGAAAAGCGAGTTCATCCAGCGCGAAATATTTCGGGCAAATCTCTTCGAACAACGCCGCGGTGGCGGGCGTGAATTCGCTGGTCTTGACCATGGCGCGATTGCCCGCGGCAAAAATGCCAGCGAGCGGGCCCATCACCAGCTGCACTGGGAAATTCCACGGCGCGATCACGCCGATCACGCCTTTGGGCTGATACTCGACCCAGGCCCGTGCGCCCAATAGCCCGAGCGGAAACTGCACCGCCCGTGGATCTCGCCGCGCCCATTTATCGAGCGATTTGATCGCGTGCCTGATCGGCGCGACCGAGCCGCCAATATCGGTGACCATCGATTGTTCGCGACTGCGGTGACCGAAATCCTCGCTCAGCGCGTCGCAAAAACGATCGGCATTGTCCGCGATCATCGCGGCGGCGCGATTCAGCCGATCCTTGCGGACCGCGATCGGCACCGGCAGTTCGGCCATGAAGGCGGCGCGCTGTTCGGCCAAGATATCCTGCATCGTCGCCATCGCGATCTCCTTTCGTAAGTTCAACCGCAGCCAATCAAGCCGGCCACCGGCACGATCACGCTATCGTGCCCGTCGTGATCGACGCGCATCGTTGCGGACGGGATCGCCGCGCCATCAGTCAAATCGCCGCGCGTGACGATCTCCATCTCAATCCGCACCCGGTAATCGCCGCCGGCATAATCGGTCGCTGAAACAAAGCCGCGCTCGCCTGGCCCGGATTGCCCGACGCGCACCAGATCAGTGACGGTGCCGCCCGGCGCAAAGCGAATCTGCGCCGGATCGCTGGTCATCATCGCCACCAGTGCGCGGGTTTGGGTTTTCGACCAGAGAAAGGCCGCGCACCCGCTTGGCGGCAATTCCTGTTGCGGGATCGCGCCGATGGGCAGGCCATCGATCGAGATCGGCAATGGCTTTGCAGCAGTCGATTGCGGCGGGGCCGCAGGGGCTAGGCTCGCCATGCCGGCCAGAGTCGCCACGATCAGAAGCTTTTTCATAGCGGCATCATTAGCATGGCGATGGCGGCCGGGTAAGCCGCAACCGCCAGCAGCGCACCGAACGGCAGGCGATCGTCGCGCCGGACGCCGCGCCCGCTGAGCATCCAGAACAGCGCAACGCCAAGCCCGATCATGCCCGCCAACAGCACCACCACCGGCAGCATCTGCCAGCCCAGCCACAGCCCGATAGCGCCGAGCAATTTCGGGTCGCCACCACCCAGCCCTTCCTGCCCGCGATAGGCCTTATATCCCGCCGCGATCGCCCACAGCGCGGCAAAACCACCGACGCCACCGATCAACCGATCCATCAGCGGTGGCGCGATGCCGATGTACCCGGTCGCGATCCCCGCCAGCGCCAGCGTGAGGGTTAGCCGGTCGGGCAGCCAGAAATCAGTGATATCGAGCGCCGCCAATGCCAGCAGCAGCCAGCCGAACAGCGCGACCGCAATGGCTGTCGGCCCCACGATCAACGCGCCCGCCGAGACGCCGATGGCAAGCGCCGCCAGCTCGATCTGCCAATGCAGCGGATCAATCGGCGCGGCGCAGTGGCGGCAGCGGCCGCGCATCGCCAGCGCGCTGAGCAGCGGCACCAGATCGACGGGCCCAAGCACCGCATCGCATGCATCGCAGTGCGAGCGCCCTGCCAGCACGGATCGATCCTGTGGCCAACGGATAACGAGCACAGCGATGAAGCTGCCGATGATGGCACCAAGCACCCCTAACAGGCTTGCCCATTGCCATTCGGGCAGCGCTGATAAGGAGGCGGCGAGTTGATCCACGCGCCGTCGATAGGCGATTTGTATTCCGCCCGCCACGGGCCTAGATCGCGGCCAACTCATCCTTCCTGCAGGAGCTTTCCCTATGGCCACCGATCCTGTCGTCATCGTCTCCTATGCCCGCACCCCGATGGGGAGTTTTCAAGGGGCTTTGTCGGGCGCATCAGCGACCGAGCTTGGCGCGGCGGCGGTCGGCAGTGCGGTCGAGCGCGCAGGGCTGTCGGGCGCGGCGATCGAGCGGATTTACATGGGCTGCGTGCTGCCCGCCGGTTTGGGCCAGGCCCCTGCCCGCCAGGCCGCACTCAAGGCTGGGCTGCCCGATCATATCGAGGCGACGACGGTCAACAAGATGTGCGGCAGCGGCATGCAGGCGGCGATCATGGCAGCGGATGCGCTCGCGGCGGGCTCGGTCGACTTGCTGATCGCGGGCGGGATGGAGAGCATGACCAATGCGCCCTATCTGTCGATGAAGCACCGCAGCGGCGCGCGGATCGGGCATGATGTACTGAAGGATCACATGTATCTCGACGGGCTCGAGGATGCCTATGAACCCGGCAAGCTGATGGGCAATTTCGCTGAGGATACGGCGGCTGCGTATCAGTTTACGCGGGAGCAGCAGGATGATTACGCGATCGCCTCGCTTATCCGGGCGCAGGAGGCGCAGTCGTCTGGTGGGTTCGACCGCGAGATTACGCCGGTCGAGATTGCCGGACGCAAGGGCATTGTTACGGTCGACAAGGACGAGCAGCCGCTAAAGGGCGATCCCGCCAAGATCCCGACCCTCAAGCCCGCCTTTTCGAAGGACGGCACCGTCACCGCCGCCAATGCCTCATCGATCTCGGACGGCGCGGCGGCCCTGGTGATGACGCGGCTGTCGGTCGCGGAAAAGCTCGGCCTCACCCCGATCGCGCGGATCGTCGCGACGGCGGGCCATGCCCATGCCCCCGCGCTGTTCACCACCGCGCCGGTCTTCGCGATGCGCAAGGCGATGGAGAAGGCAGGCTGGTCGGCGAGCGATATCGACTTGTTCGAAGTCAACGAAGCCTTCGCCATCGTCGCAATGATCGCGATGCGCGACCTGGGGCTGTCGCATGATGTGGTGAACATCCACGGCGGCGCCTGCGCGCTCGGCCACCCGATTGGTGCGAGTGGCGCGCGGATCATGGCGACGTTGCTCTCGGCGCTGCAAACGACGGGCGGCAAGCGCGGGATGGCGAGCCTGTGCATCGGTGGTGGTGAGGCGACGGCGGTGGCGGTGGAGATGATGGGGTAAAACCTCGCCTCCCCCGTTCGATCGGCTTCGAATTAGCTTCATTTACCCCATCCGCTCGGGCTGACCGGAGTCGAAGCCCACGCGCTGCGCACGCCCCTCGACTTCGCTCAGGGCGAACGGGGGCTTTTTGATTTTCCAGAAAGATCGTCACGCTTTTCGCCCGAGGCGAAGTTGCGGAAGTTGCGGGTCTCCATCGCTTTCCCGCAACTTCGGTTTTTTGGCCGGGAAAAATCATGCAAGTTCGACGATGAGAAAGAGCGAGCGCTGCCTATATCACCCCGCAGCGATGTAGGAAAGTTGCTGCCAGCTCGGGCCACCTAGCTCCCGGCGTCCCCTGTTCCCTCGTCACCCCGGACCTGTTCCGGGGCCCACCGCGCCTCATCTGGCAGTGTCAATTGTGGAGAGGTGGGCCCCGGAACAAGTCCGGGGTGACGGTTGTTCGAGATGGCAACAATCGCCCACTAGCGGACGTTGGAATGTGCTGGCATCTTCGCATCAATGGCAGCAATCATCTACCTACCGTCGAACGAGCAAATGCCTGATCACGGGGACGACAAGCCGTGGCTGCTTGTGGAGGCGTCGGACGACGGGCGGTTCTTTGGCACTGGCTCAGCGTGGAAGCCAAGCGGCGAGTGGGTCGGCTATGGCTCGCTAGCCGAGAATGACGTTTCCCTTGCCGACGCTCTGGCAGCGGCGGAGCGGTGGGCCGTCAAATACGGCGTTCCTACGATCTGGGTCCAAACTACCCCGTGGGTCCGCTAACGCCCACTTGTCGCCGTTAATTGGCATCGATAGCGTGCCTGAAAGTTGACGCTAGATTGGAAGCCCATGATCAAGAAACACGTGGGTATCGCGTTTGGGACGGTGTGGCTTTTAGGAGGGTGTGTCCCCCATCAGCGCATCGATCCCATTGACCAAGCGATGGAGAAGCAAGGCGTCTGGTTTTCCGGTGAATACGCCCATTTTCAAGCGTCAGACGGCGGCGTGTACATTCTTCGCCTGCCCAACCCGCGTGATCAGCGACGATTCGTTGCGCTCGCCCCGGTGCGGGTAGACGCCGCACTGACGTGCCTGGCACTGCGCATTAAGGGCGGTGTAAACGGTGAAGTTGACGGGACAGACCGGCCTGTTTTCGTCGTCTCCAAGATCGTCGCAGCCCGCCGGATTAAGTGCAAGAATCTGTCCTGAACGATGCTTATAACGGCAGCTTTCCACCCGTCGACTCGCGAAAGCTGACCGAGCACTTTCCACCACTTCAAGACGCTACGAACCAACCGCTTCGACAGCCCCCTACCGTAACGCCCCCGCCACCAGCTTGTGCAGCTTGTTGTGCAGCGCGTCGTTCGCCGCCAGAAACTCGTTGCGTTCCATCATCTTGTCGCCGCCGCGGAAATCGGTGACATAGCCGCCCGCTTCCTTGACCAGCAAAATGCCCGCCGCGACGTCCCAGCGGCTGAGGCTTGATTCCCAATAGCCGTCGAAGCGCCCCGCCGCGACCCACGCCAGATCCAGCGCCGCCGAGCCGAGCCGGCGAATGCCCGCCACGCCTGGCGCGACCGCGCCGAAGATGCGGGTCCATTGTGCGAAATCGCCGTGGCCGAGGAAGGGAATGCCCGTTGCAATCAGCGACTCCGACAGGTCGTTGCGCGCCGACACCCGCAGCCGCTGGTCGGTCAGCCACGCGCCGCGCCCGCGCTCCGCCCAGAAGCTTTCGTCGGTCAGCGGCTGATAGACCAGCGCCGACACCGTGTCATAGCGGCCATCGGGGCGCGGTTCCTCGACCGCGATCGAGATCGCGAAATGCGGGATGCCGTGGAGGAAATTGGTCGTGCCATCGAGCGGATCGACGACCCAGCGCGGCTTGTTGGGATCGCCGGCGATTTCGCCGCGCTCCTCCATGATGAACGCCCAGTCGGGGCGGGCGTGGCTCAGCTCCTCATAGATCGTCTGTTCGGCGCGCTTGTCGGCCATCGAGACGAAATCGGCCGGCCCCTTGCGGCTTACCTGGAGCTGTTGGACTTCATTGAAGTCACGCCGCAAGCGTGGCGCTGCCTTGCGCGCGGCGCGTTCCATGACGGTGAGAAGGCCGGAGTGGGAAACCATTTTAAATCCTTAACCCCCTCTCCCCTGCGGGGAGAGGGTTGGGTGAGGGGTGGTTCCGGGCGCAGCGCTGCTTGGCTGCCCCTCACCCCGGCCCTCTCCCCGGAGGGGAGAGGGAGAAGGCTTAATCAGCCCGCTTCACATAAGTCTGCTCGTACACATCGACCACGATCCGCGTACCAGCGCCGATATGCGGCGGGACCATCACGCGCACGCCATTTTCCAGAAGCGCGGGCTTGTAGGAGGACGAGGCGGTCTGCCCCTTCACCACCGCATCGGCCTCGACGATCAACGCCTCGATCGTGTCGGGGAGCTGCACCGAAATCGGGCGTTCGTCGTAAAGCTCCATCACCACGTCCATGCCGTCCTGCAGGAAGGCCGCCGCATCGCCCAGGATCCCCGCATCGAGCGTGATCTGGTCATAGGTCTGCTTGTCCATGAAGGTCAGCTGATCGCCGTCACGGAACAGGAACTGGAAATCGGTGGTGTCGAGCCGTACGCGCTCAACCGTTTCAGCCGAACGGAAGCGGACATTGTTTTTGCGCCCGTCGATCAGGTTCTTCATTTCGACTTGCATGTACGCGCCGCCCTTGCCGGGCTGGGTGTGCTGGATTTTCACCGCTTTCCAGATGCCGCCTTCATATTCGATGATATTGCCGGGGCGAATGTCGACGCCGCTGATCTTCATGGGTGTGCCTGCAAGTTGGAAAGAGCGAAGGGGACGCCCTTAGCGGCCATGTGCGGTTCCGGCAAGCTGGTGGGCGGGGCAAGCACGCGGCGTGCCCGCTCAGGGATATTGCTGGCGAGCGTGGATGACGGCGAGGATGGTTATCGTTGCAGCCCCTACCGCATAGACGATGATGTAGTTGGGGTGCACCACGGCCTCGCGAGTCCCCGGAACACGGCCCGGTCGATGCGCATAGGGATGATTGGGCAAACGCTCGGCTGCGTCTTCGATCAATATCCGGATTCGTTCGGCCGCCGCAAAATTTCGATCGCCGATATAGTCGGTGATCAGATCGAGATCGTCGAGACCTCTATTCGTCCAGCTGACGCGCAGCACGCTTGGCTTCCATCTTGCGCTTTATGAAGGCCATCGCCTCGTCATGCGGGATACCCGGCTCCTTGCTGTCGAGCGCAGCCTGCACCTTGGCGCGAAACCACGCGTCATAGGCCTCCGCCTCCTCAGTGGTGGCAAATTCGGACTCGATGGGCGACAATTTGCTCATGTCGTCTTTATAGCAAAAAACAGCGCGCGCCGCTACCGGGCGAGCACCGCGGCAAAGGCCTTGACCGCCGCTTCCTCGTCCCCGCCCCACACCGCGTGCGAGACGGCCAGGAAATCGGCGCCAGCCTCGACTAACGGGCGACCATTGGCAGGCGTAATCCCGCCAATGGCGACGCAGGGAATTTCGAACATTGTCGACCACCAGCTGAGCAGCACCGGCTCGGCGTGGTGTTCCACCTGTTTGGTCGTGGTGGGGAAATAGCTGCCGAACGCGACATAATCCGCGCCGCGCTCACCCGCCTCCATCGCAAGGTGGCGGCTGGCATGGCAGGTCACGCCGATCTGCGCGCCAGGCCCCAGCTCAGCGCGCGCCTCGCGTGGATCACCATCGCCCTGCCCCAGATGCACGCCGTCCGCACCCAGCCGCTTGGCGAGCGCGATGCTGTCATTGATGATGAAAGCAACGTCATGCTCCGCGCAGATTTTCTGCAGCGGCTCGGCAAGCGCAGCGGCGGCGTGCTGGTCAATGTCCTTCACCCGAAACTGAAAGGCGGCGACGGGTCCTGCCCCCAACGCACGGCGCAAGCGATCCGGGAAGCCACCGCTCACATCGAGCGGCGAGATCAGGTAGAGCTGGCAGGCAGGCCGACGGTCATCGCGTTTGAACTGCGCGGCGAAATCGGGGGCGAGCGGGCCAAGGGGGTCATTGTCGTCAATCATGCAGGCGGCCCTACTATAGCCAGCAGGAAACCGTCCCATTTTTTTGCACCGACCGTCTGCACTGCGGTGGCGGTTAGCCGGGGTTCGTGGCCGACCATGTCGAACAGCGCGCGTGTGCCGATGATGCGTGGGTCGTCGCTCGCTGGGTCGAGCACGCCGCCTTCGCGGACGACATTATCGACGATGATTGTGGTACCAGGCCGACCAAGTGCCATCGCCGCGCGGACATAGTTGGCGCCATTATCCTTGTCCGCATCGATGAAAACCAGGTCGAACGGCCCCTCGCCCGCGGCGATCATTTGATCCAGCGTGTCCAGCGCCGCGCCGGTGCGGACATCGACAATTGCCGCCAATCCCGCTGCGGCGATGTTGGCGCGGGCGACATCGGCATGATGCGGATCAATCTCGAGCGTCACCAGCCGCCCGTCCGTTGGCAGGGCCCTGGCAAGGCAGATGGTCGAATAGCCGCCAAGCGTGCCGATCTCCAGGATTCGCCTCGCCCCCGCCATCTGCGCCAGCAAATGCAGCATGCGGCCCTGGGCTGGCGATACGTCGATATCGGGCAGCCCGGCGGCGGCATTGGCAGCGAGCGTGGCTGCCAGCACTGCATCCGCGCCGAGCAGCTTATCGCTGATATAGCTGTCGACCGCCGTCCAAGCAGGGTCCGGCTCGGCGGTCCGCTCGACCATTTATTCCTCGTTTTTGTAGATCGCGACCAGCTTGCCGAGCATCGCCAATGCGTCGCCGCGGGGGCGCTGGAAGGTGTTGCGGCCGATGATCGACCCGTTGCCGCCGCCGTCACGAATGTCGCGCGCGTCCTGATAGACCGCGTCTTCACCCTTGGCGGCACCGCCCGAGAAGACGACGATACGGCGACCGTTGAAACAGGCATCGGTAACATGCGCGACCCGATCGGCCTGTTTCGACCAATCCTTGCCCTCATACGCCTTTTTCGCGTCTGCCTGCTCGATATGGTCGCTGGGCAGCTTCACCTTGATGATATGGGCGCCCATCAACGCGGCGATATGCGCAGCATAGGCACCGACATCGAGCGCGAGTTCGCCACTTTTGGGCAATTTGCCGCCGCGCGGATAGGACCAGAGCACGGTCGGCAGGCCAACTGATTTGGCCTCGGCAGACAGCTCCTTAATCTCCTCCATCATGTCGAAGACATCGTCCGAACCCGGATAGATGGTGAAGCCAATCGCCGCGCAGCCAAGCCGCAGCGCATCCTCAACGCCGCCCGTCAGCGCCTGATTGGCAGCCCCTGCCCAGCTGTTCGAGCTGTTGCATTTCAGGATCGTCGGGATCTGGCCGGCAAACGTATCCGCCCCCGCTTCGAGCATGCCGAGTGGCGCTGCATAAGCCGAAAGCCCGGCGTCAATCGCCAGTTGATAATGATAATGCGGATCATAGCCCGCCGGATTGACGGCAAAGCTCCGCGCGGGGCCGTGTTCGAAACCCTGGTCGACCGGCAGGATAATCAGCTTACCCGTACCACCAAGATGACCTTGCATCAGGATTCGCGCGAGATTGGATTTCACACCGGGATTGTCAGACTCGTAATTGGCAAGAATAGCCTTCACGGTCGGCGTCATCGATGTTCCCCCTTATTTGCATCACCAAGCCCCTGCGGCTGTTAGCGGCGCGGCAACAAAGGGGCAACGCCCCAAAAGCGGAAAAAAACAATGGTCTTTATGCGGGTTCCGCCGCCATTTTGGCGTCTTCGTTGACGGCACGGCGCTCTGCGGTCTTTTCAGCGCGGCTCGCCATCTCATCCCATGCCTTGGCAGCGCGCAAATAGCGGTCGCGAACATTGTCGAGCGTTGCCGTGGCAGCATCGGCGGCAGCCTGCTGGGCGCGCTCCCGACAAAATGGTGCAGTGGTCGTCATCGCGAACCCTCCGTCTGTCGGCATTTC
The DNA here is from genome assembly GCA_002083645.1 of Proteobacteria bacterium ST_bin13. GTDB lineage: Bacteria > Pseudomonadota > Alphaproteobacteria > Sphingomonadales > Sphingomonadaceae > Sphingomonas. Next base: position 32,824 of record MSXQ01000006.1, on the reverse strand, counting down.
AATTGGGCGAAAAAGGGTGCCAGGCGTAAACCCGGCACCCCCCAATCAGTTAGGCAGCGGAGAGATTGACCGCAGACATCTTGCCGCGGCGATCTTGCTCCAGCTCGTAAGAAACGCGCTGTTCCTTGTCGAGCGTGCGCATGCCAGCAGCTTCAACCGCGCTGATGTGCACGAATGCGTCGTTGCCGCCGTCTTCCGGTGCGATGAAGCCATAGCCCTTGTCGGCGTTGAAAAATTTCACGGTGCCAATCGGCATAGTCGTAGTTCCTTGAGTAGATCCGGCGGCACGTTTCAATCATGCAAGCCGGTTGGGGCCGATATAAAGAAGACGGCGCATCGCCCGGCCCCGGCCGATGCGCCGAAGCGGATTACACGGCCAGCGGCTTCACTGGCGCCTTGCGAAAACGATAAAGCCCGTGGCGCGTCGCGATTTGCGCCGCATAGCCGCGGGCCAAAGCTGCATGGGCCGCACGGGCACTGCGCCCGTTCGCGCGCCGCGCATTAACGAGCGAAATCTGCTCGCGCCGAAAAAGATAATTGAGGTCCAAAGGCGCCGCTCCAACTGGGCTTGTTACGGGAGCGCGCAGGTCTCTCAGTCACGGGAGAAATAGATGGGGTACTCGAGTGATGCGGAGGCAATAGCACAGTTGGCGGGATTTGTCGCATCAATAGTCATATGAATAATGGCAAAGCCGGTGATCAGTGCTGCAACGCCGCCACGCCGGGGAGTTGCTTGCCCTCCATCCATTCCAGAAACGCGCCGCCGGCGGTCGAAACGAAGCTGAAATCATCCGCCACACCTGCCTGATTAAGGGCCGCCACGGTATCCCCCCCGCCTGCGACCGAGACGAGCGACCCATCCTTGGTCAGGGCGGCTGCCGTTTTCGCCAGTGCCACCGTTGCTGTATCGAAGGGCGGCGTCTCGAAAGCGCCGAGCGGGCCATTCCAGACCAGGGTTCGGCAGGTCTTGAGCACATCGGCAAGCGCTTCGGTCGCAGCAGGGCCGATATCCAGGATCATCTCATCGGCCGCGACTTCGTGGACGTTGCACGTCCGCAGACTCGGCGGGTTGGCCGCGAACTCTTTTGATACAACAACATCATAGGGCAGATGAATCGTGCAATGCGCGCGGTCGGCGGCGGTAAAAATCCCCTCAACCGTCGCGATCAGATCATGTTCGCACAGCGACTTGCCGACATCGACGCCGCGCGCCGCGAGAAAAGTATTGGCCATGCCACCGCCGATGATGAGGTGATCTACCTTGTCGACCAGATGCGTCAGCACATCGAGCTTGCTTGAAACCTTGGCCCCGCCGACCACCGCCGCAACAGGGTGGTCAGGGTTGCCAAGTGCCTTTTCCAGCGCATCAAGTTCTGCCTCCATCGCGCGCCCGGCAAAGGCGGGCAGGACATGCGCCAGTCCTTCGGTTGATGCATGTGCGCGGTGCGCCGCTGAAAAGGCGTCGTTCACATAAAGATCGCCCAGCGCTGCGAAGCGCGCGACAGTCGCGGGATCATTTTTTTCCTCACCGCCAAAGAAGCGGGTATTCTCAAGCACGGCGATATCGCCCGGCTGCAGCGTGGCAACGGCGGCGGCATCGCCTTCCCAATCAATGTAGTTGACCGGGCGGCCAAGCACAGCAGCATAGGCCGGCGTGACCCGCGCAAGCGAAGTGTCGGCGCTTGGTACCTTTGGACGACCGAAATGGGAAAGCACCAGCACGATCGCCCCGCGATCTGCCAGTTCGGTCACCGTCGGCAGGGTTGCGCGCAGCCGGGTATCATCGGTCACCCGATCACCCTCCATTGGCACGTTCAAATCCTCGCGCACCAGCACGCGCTTGCCGGTGATATCGCCCATGTCGTCCAGCGTCCGAAATGCCATGAAATCAGAGTCCTGATTGCGCCGTCGGTTTTTCGACGATCATTGATTGGTGCGCGGCGACGATGCGCCAGCCTGATTGCCGTTTTACGAGAACGTCCGTTGCTGCGAACCGAACACAGCTGCGATTGCCGCTCCTCGTGCGGCAGTCGCTGACCAAATAGCTCGCGACGGCAGCGCGGCCATGAAGCTGAATCTGAAAATCGCGCAGGTCGATCGCAACGGCGGCATCGGGGCTGTTCGGCTTTAGGAAGGCGCGGACCGCTGGCCACCGACGGCGGGTACCGAAGAAATCCGTATCGATCAGCGAAGGATCATAGACAGCCGACGCCTCGCCGACATCGCCGGTTTCCCAGGCTTTCCATAGCCGCTGGATTGCCGCTTTCACGCCCGCTTCAGGCGTGGCGGCGGCTGCAGGCATCGGCGCGGAGAACAGGATGATCGCGACCAGTGCGTGCTTGCCGACGCTAAGGGCTTTGCCAACGCGCGTGCGAAAAACCGTCACGAATCCTTCTCCACTGCGATCGCATCGCCAACCGCGATCACCCCGCCGGTCAGCACGCGCGTGCACACGCCACCGCGCCAATCCTGCTTTAGGGCCGCCTGAAGCCCGGGCTCAATTGCATCCATCCGCTGGCAGGGATCGCATTCGACCATCACCATCAGGCGAACCTCGCCGATCCGCAGCACCGTGCCTGCAACCTGTGGCAGATCGAGCCCGTCGACCAATATGTTCGCCCGCCGCGCCGACCAGGGATGGCTTACCCCGAGTTCGGCCATTGCCGAGTCCCAGTCCTGTCGCTCGATCAGCGTGACCTGGCGACGGTTGCGGCCGCCAGGCTTGAAGCGCCCCTTGCAGTCACCGTCCACCCCGAATTCCGGGGTGATCGTCGCGCGCTCAATCTCTTCCATCGGCGCGCGCGGAGAAGCGTGACGAGCGATGCCCGCAACGATGCCCTGACCGCCCGCACCCATGGCGATCAGAGGAACGCCGCCATGGCCTTCGCCGTATCGACCATGCGGTTCGAGAAGCCCCATTCATTGTCGTACCAGCTGACGACACGGACGAGTTTGCCGTCGATCACGGCCGTTTCGAGGCTGTCGACGGTCGAGGATGCCTGATCGTGCATCAGATCGATCGAAACCAGCGGTTCGTCGGTATAGGCGAGGATACCTTTGAGCGGCCCGCTTTCGGACGCCGCCTTGAGGATGGCGTTGACCTCGTCCTTGGTGGTGTCGCGCTTGGGCGTGAAGGTCAGGTCGATCAGCGACACATCCGGCACCGGCACGCGGATCGCCGAACCGTCGAGCTTACCCTTCAACTCAGGCAGCACTTCGCCAACAGCGCGAGCAGCGCCGGTCGTCGTCGGGATGATCGACATGGCGGCGGCGCGTGCGCGGCGCGGGTCGCTATGGACCTGATCGAGGATCTTCTGGTCGTTTGTGTACGCATGGACCGTGGTCATCAGCCCGCGTTCGATCCCAATCGCATCGTTGAGCACCTTGGCAACCGGGGCCAGGCAATTGGTGGTGCACGAGGCGTTAGAGACGATCACGTGATCCGCAGTCAGCATGTCGTGGTTGACGCCGAACACCACGGTCAGGTCAACGCCCTTGCCGGGGGCCGAGATCAGCACCTTCTTGGCACCGGCATCGAGATGCTTCTGGCAGCTCGCACGATCGGTGAAAAAGCCGGTGCATTCGAGCACCAGATCGACGCCCAATTCCTTGTGCGGCAAATTGGCGGGGTCGCGCTCGGCGGTCACGCGGATGCGCTTGCCATCGACGACCAGATCATTGCCCTCAGCCGAAACCGATCCCGGATATTTGCCGTGGACGCTGTCGCGCGAGAACAGCCAGGCATTGTCCTTGGCATCGGCGAGATCGTTGATCGACACCAGTTCAAGCCCGGTATCGCCCTGTTCAAGCATTGCGCGTGCGACCAGGCGACCGATGCGCCCGAACCCGTTGATCGCCACCTTGACCGTCATCGAAATTTCTCCGTCACTTCTGTAATTTTGCCACGATCTGCGGCGTGATCGCCTCAGCCGTCAGCCCGAAATGCGCATAAAGCGCCTTGATCGGCCCCGACGCGCCAAAGCTGTCTATGCCAAAGCGCAAACCATTGTCGCCGGTATAGCGTTCCCAGCCGAGCGTAACGCCTGCCTCGATCGAGACCCGCAGCGCATCGGCCGGAATCACATCAGCGCGATACGCGGCGTCCTGCGCATCGAAGCGCGACCAGCACGGCATCGAGACGACATCTGCACCAATCCCCAGCGCTTCAAGCGCCGCCGCAACCGCAACCGCGATTTCCACTTCCGATCCCGTCGCCATCACCACGACTTGCCGTGCTGCCGTTGCCGCGCGCAACCGGTAAGCGCCTTTCGCGCTCAGCATGTCGCCGCCGGTGCGTTGCTGCTGCAAATTCTGCCGCGACAAAGCGAGCAGGCTCGGCCGGCCCTGTTCCGCCACCGCCAGCGCCCAGCATTCCGCCACCTCAACCGCATCGCACGGGCGATACACATCCAGGTTAGGGATCATCCGCAGGCTCATCACATGCTCGACCGGCTGGTGGGTCGGGCCATCCTCGCCCACGCCGATCGAATCATGCGTCATCACATAGACGACGCGCGCCTGCTGGATCGCCGAGAGCCGGATCGCAGGGCGGCAATAATCCGAAAACACCAGAAAAGTGCCGCCAAACGGGATAATCCCGCCGTGCAGCGCCATCCCGTTCATCGCCGCCGCCATGCCGAATTCGCGGATGCCGTAATTGATGTAGCGGCCAGCATAATCACCCGCCGCCATCGCGGTGAGCGCCGGGGTCTTGGTGAGATTGGAGCCGGTAAGATCGGCCGATCCGCCAACCAGTTCGGGCATCGCCGCGGTCAGCCCTTCAAGCGCGAATTCCGATGATTTGCGCGTCGCGACCGACACCGGCACGCGATCCCAATTGGCAAAGGCCCAGCCAGCGGCGTCCTCCAGATCAACCACACCGGCGATCCGGCGTTCGAATTCAGCGCGATCGGCATGCGCGGCCAACCGATCCTGCCAGCCCATGCGATCCGCCCCGCCGCGCTTGCCGAAATCGAGCCAGGCCGCGCGGATGTCGGCGGGAATCTCAAACGGGGCCGCATGCCAGCCTAGCGCTTCGCGGGTGGCGGCGACTTCATCCTTGCCGAGCGCCGAGCCATGCGTTTTCGACGTGCCCTGCTTGTTGGGCGCGCCCTTGCCGATGATCGTGCGGCAGCGCACCAGCGACGGGCGCGGATCAGCCGCGGCTTCGCTCAGCGCGCGATCGATATCATCGACATCATGGCCATCGCATTCAACGACATGCCAGCCGCTTGCCCGGTAACGCGCGGGGATATCCTCGCTGGACGACAGGCTGACCGCCCCGTCAATGGTGATGCGGTTATCGTCCCACAGCACATTCAGCCGCCCGAGCCCAAGATGCCCAGCCAGCCCGACCGCCTCATGATTGATGCCTTCCATCAGGCAGCCATCGCCCGCGATCACCCAGGTGCGGTGATCGACCAGGTCATCGCCAAACACGGCGTTCAGATGCCGCTCGGCAATCCCCATGCCGACCGCCATCGCCAGCCCCTGCCCCAGCGGACCGGTGGTGCATTCAATGCCCGGCAGCTCAAAATTCTCCGGATGCCCAGCGCAGTGGCTGCCAAATTGGCGGAAGTTGCGGATGTCCTCAATCGTCGGCTCGGCATAGCCGGTGAGATACAGCAACGCATAGATCAGCATCGATCCATGCCCGGCCGACAGCACGAAGCGGTCACGATCGGGCCATTTCGGATCGGTGGGATCATATTTCAGATGTCGCGTGAACAGCACTGTGGCGACATCGGCCATGCCCATTGGCATGCCGGGATGCCCCGAATTGGCGGCTTCGACCCCGTCCATCGCAAGCGCGCGAATGGCATTGGCGAGAGTTATCGGCGCGACGCCCATCGGTTGCTTCCCGGGTTGCCGGCCCGCGTGGAGCACGCATCATGGGCTAGGCAGGTGGATGATGTGGCGCGTCTTTGCTGTGGCAAGGCCGCGCCGTCAACCTTCAGATCGATTCGCGGCTTGCCGTGTGGTGCCGTCCTGCTACCTTACGCCATGGTCGACGTGCATTCCCTGTCGGCGGCTGATCGCATTGATCTGGCCCTTACCCGTATCGAAGCGGCCCTGGCCGATCGCCCCCCCGCTGCACCAGCGCCGCCTGGAAGCCCGCTTGCTGATGGCGCTGCCAGTGATTCCGATCTGGCTGAGCGTCATGCCGCGCTGAAGCAGCGCGTGGCCGAGGCAATCGCCGCGCTCGATACGATCTTGTCCACCGGCCAGTCCCCAGGCCAGTCCATGGGGGCAGAATAATGGCCGAAATCATGCTGAAGATCGGCGATCGCCAGCACAAGGTCGCCTGCAAGGACGGCACCGAGGATCATCTGCGCCGCATCGCCGCAATGATCGATTCGCGCTGGACCACCGCAGCGCGCGCCTCTGGCGGGTTGAGCGACGAACGATCGATGCTGTTCGTGGCGCTGATGCTAGCCGATGCGCTGGACGAGGCCGAGCAACGCCCATGCGAGCCGCCGACTGGCTCCGTTGCGGAGGCAGCTGTGCCCGATCTCGATCGGCTGGCGGATCGGCTGGAGGCGATTGCCGCTGCGCTGGGATAGTGGGTTGGGGTTTGTGGGGTGGGAAGTTGCCGCAATTATCGCCATTTGGCGGAGCGCTCGCCGTTCCTAAAACTTGCCGTTCATCCGGGCTCGCGGTCACCACCCGCAAATGACCGGGTCTGGGACTTTGCTGCCTGACCGCTTTAGTCGACGAACTTAGCTAAAGCGAAAGCTCATGGAAGCGCTACGCCCTGAAGCTTCCTCCTCATGGCTGCGTCGCGAGCAGATAGATTTGGCGCAGAGCGTCAATCGGTCGCAGACCGTCAGGTGTATCATAGTGCCAGAAGGTCCAGCCATTGCACGAAGGCGCGCCTTGCAGCGTTGCGCCGAGCTTGTGGATCGAGCCGCTTGTTTTTCCGCTCTCGAGCGAGCCGTCTGCCCGAATGGTTGCTCGCCAACGGCGCGCTGCGTCCGTCAGCACCCGGCCCGGCGCTAAATAACCGTTCTCGACCAATTGGCCGAAGCGGACGCGGGGCGCCGATTTAGGAGCCTGCATCGTTGTCAGTGCCTTTTCGTCAAGCGCGAGCGCACTGTCGATCCGTTCGCGCGCCGCCTCGGCATATCGCGACTCGCGTTCGATACCGATCCACCGACGGCCAAGTCGCTGCGCGACGGCTCCCGTTGTGCCGGTGCCGAAAAACGGGTCTAGAACGATGTCGTTCGGTTTCGTCGCGGCCAGCAAAATGCGGTAGAGTAAAGCTTCGGGCTTCTGGTTCGGATGGACCTTTAGGCCGGCTTTGCGCAGGCGCTCAAGGCCACCGCAGATCGGGATTTCCCAATCAGATCGCATTTGGAGCTCGTCATTAAGCGTCTTCATCGTGCGATAATTGAACGTGTATTTGGCACGCTCACCCTTCGACGCCCAGATCAACGTCTCGTGCGCATTGGTGAAGCGGGTACCCTTGAAGTTCGGCATCGGATTGGCCTTTCGCCAAACGATGTCGTTCAGTATCCAAAATCCAAGATCCTGGATCGCCGCTCCGACCTTGAAGATATTGTGATAGCTTCCGATCACCCAGATCGTGCCATCGTCCTTTAGCACGCGACGCGCTTCTGCCAACCAGGCGCGGGTGAAGGCTTCGTATGCCGCGAAGCTGTCGAACTTCTCCCACTCGCTAGCGATCGTGTCCACAAGACTGCCATCTGGCCGATGGAGGTCGCCATCCAGTTGAAGATGATAGGGTGGCTCAGCAAACACCATGTTGACCGACCGTGCGGGCATTGCCGACATCGCGCTGATGCAATCTTGCACGATGATCCTGCCAATTGGTAGACCAGCCCCTGTCGCGAGATCATGGTCCAGCGCCGGTGCCAGCGAACCATGGCTTTCCATACGCGAGATGACCGACTGCTGCCGGACCTCAGCACGACGCATCACTTCCCGAACCGGTGCGAGCATTGCGAAAGTACGAGCGTCCGTCCGTTCGGGAAGCGCGTCATTCGCCACTTCAAAATGTTTGCGCAACAGGGAGTCGATTAGTCGGCGTAACGCAGGCCGATCTTCAAGCCGCATCATGTATGACGAAAGATAGTCGATGATCTGGAAGCGGTTCCCGATAAACAAGCCGTCTGCGAATGATTTAAAGCCGTGCAACGGCCTATCGCCCATCGACACTTCCTTAAGGTCATTCCGCTCAAGAATTACGTCATCGCTATCGAGTTCGACGGGATCAAACCCGACCACCACATCTCCACTAGCGCGCTGAATGAAAATGCCTTCGCTTTCCCCATACTTGGAGCGAAACAGCGGAATGACGGGCGCATCCCCGAAGCCAATCGGGTGCAAAGCTCCGGTGCAGAGATAGGAGGTCATCAGGATACCGCCATATAATTCTTGCGGACTAGCCAGCCGAGGACGGCATCGCGAATCTGGCGCTGGCGCACCGAAGGCTCTTCCATGTCAAAGATATAGGGCACACGTTCGGCGGCCATTGTTTGCGCAAAAGCCAGCAAATCCGGATTCTCGCACGCAATATCGGGCGCAACGATCGCCAGCACATTGTCCGGCTCCAATCGGAGCGGAACATCGTAATGCACCTCGATCGAGCATGCACGTTGATCATACTTCTTATGGCTGTCAGCCGCGGCAAGCCGAGCAAGACCTGCCGAATGAAGGTCGAAGCCGTTGATTTCCTTGGTCACATCGGCGCGTGCGTTCATCATGAAGTAGTTGTAGTTCGTCCCATGCATTGCGGAAACGAGTCGTCCAGGCGAGTCTTCGTCGATGGGAAGATAGAATTCGTCCAAATCGATGCCGTCGCAATGATCAGCATAACGTTCCCGATAGCCGCCAGAGTCGAACGGCAAAATGCTGCACGGCTGTGGGAGCTTGTCCATGTCCAGTATTAGACAAAAAAGCGCGGAACCTATTTGACTACTATAAATCTCACTTGGCTTTGGTCGGTAGCTCGGCTTACCGTAGAAGTGAAAACTTACTTCCTTTTGAATATGTTCATCTAGCGTTCCCACCTCGATTTCACGGCTGTCCATAATCGAGACAAACCGCTTGCCCTTGGTTGTGTGCATTAGCGGCAAGCGCGGACGTTCGGGAGCAAACGAGCTCACATAATCTTGATATCTGTGCGAGGGACTCATCTATTAGGTTTTCAACCTCTAGCCTCGGGCGATTTCGATTTGAAATAAACACGAGGATATGCTCAGCGTCAACTGAACGTTCAAATCTCGTCGAGCTAGAACAGTTCGCCGCCCTGGCCTACAGTTGTATTGTACTCTCCTCTCAGATCGGCTTGAGCGCTCGCGTCCCAGAACGTCTTGTAAGCTCGCGAAGTTTGTTACGTCCGCTTCTGAGCGAATGATTTCAAAACGGAACGGCGAAAATTGGGTCGAGAGCTGCCGAATTCCTTTGACCAAACGAATGGCCCCTACCCCGCAAGAATTCCTATAAGCAGTCTGTCAGCAGCCAGCCCAATGCAAGTCATCAATCGCTGGGCTGCAGCACTCGCCAATTGGCATCGCCCGCCCCATTCGAATCCCCCCCCCACCCATGATGCCCGCTCGCCCCCCCACCTTCCCCCCAAACCCAGCCCCTAACATCCCCGCCCTTGAGTAACTCACACAAAGCGCCTACCTCGGGAAGTGGCGGGTACTGCCCGGTACGAGCTTCACGAACATCCCTGAGGCGATTCTTCATCCTGGGGGGCTGTCCCTTCGCGGATCCTGGTCCGAGAAAATGGCCCCCACCTGACGTTACCGGCGTCAGAGGATATTCAGGCAAACGGCCATGGCGGTCCCGCCACCGCTCCCGGCCGGGGATGATGATGGTGCAGGCAGAAACGGCTGCGAAAAAATCTGACCTGCGCGCCCGGATGCGGGGCGCGCGATTGGCCTATGCCGCCGTTGCGCCACCGATCATCCCGCCCCGCGAATTTCTCGACAGAGTGCAGCCGACAAGCGTGGTCGCCAGCTATGTGGCGATGGCGGGTGAGGCCGATCCGGGCCTGCTGACGCTCGCCGCGCATCAGGCGGGCTGCCAGATCGCCCTGCCGCACATCACGACACGGGCAGCGCCGATGCGCTTCCTGGCCTGGCAACCGGGCGCACCGCTGGTGATCGGCCCCTTTGGGCTGCGCCAGCCCCCGGCCGACGCCCCTGCCCTGTCGCCCGACATCATCCTGACGCCGCTGATCGCCTTTGATCGCCAGTTGAACCGGCTTGGCCAGGGGGCTGGCTATTATGACCGCGCCTTTGCTGCCCTTGCGGCGGTATTGAGAATTGGCGTCGCCTGGTCCATCCAGCGCGCAGAGGCGGTACCGGTCGATCCGTGGGATGTGCCTCTCCACGGCGTCATCGACGAATATGGCTGGAACGGACCGGAGCCGCGCTGAATGACCCCAAGCTGGCGTAAACCTGCGGGCGCGCTGATGATGATCGTGTCGATCTTCGTCTGGGCCGTGCTGATCGCGAATTTGGCGGAGACGGTGTCGGGCTGGCCGGTCCTTGCCCAGATGCTGTTCTATGCCTTTGTCGGGATTATCTGGATCGTGCCGATGAAACCGCTGCTGCGCTGGATGGAAACGGGGCGCTGGCGGGTTTAAGCGCGCCGCCACGTCATGACATGGGCATAGGGCGCACGGCGATAGCGATCGGCCTTGGCCGGATCGCCCCCGGTTGGCGCTGGTTCGTCGAAAAAGGTCAGTCGCAAGCCAGCGTCGATCAACAGCGAGAAATAGGTCGATAAGGGCCGGTGCCAGTTGACGACATCTATCCCGCGCCACGCGGCACGGGTCGGCCGCGTGATCAGGTAATCATCGATCGCGAAATACCGGCTGCCGCCCCGCCAATCCTGCTGCCAGCCGCCCTGCGCCGCGGCGGTGTTAAAACTGTTGAGGTTGGCGATCAGCAGCATCCCGCCGGGAGCGAGCACCCGCGCCATTTCCGCAATCGCGGTGTCGATATCGTCAATGTCGATCAGTGACAGATAGGAAATGACAAGATCGAACGCCCCATCGGCAAAATCGAGCTGTTCGGCGCGGCCCAGCCGGTAATCGCCTACCGGATCGCGGCGGATGGCTTCGGCGATCAGCGATGGCGCTGGATCAATCCCCGTGGCGGCGCTGACATGCGGGGCGATCATCCGGCAGAAGCGCCCCTCGCCACAGCCGATATCGAGCGCGCGGGAAAATCCCTGCCCCTCGATTCGCGCGCGCATGGCCGAATCGAGCACATAGCGCCGGGTAAAGTCGCCGGCCTCGCCCTGCGACTCAATCCACGCAGCAGCCGAGTTTTCCCAGCGCTCGCTCACCGCGCGTCCCCACCCCTGGTTTTTTGAAGTCCACGCTATGGCGCGAGTGACGGGGCTCGAACCCGCGACCTCCGGCGTGACAGGCCGGCGCTCTAACCAACTGAGCTACACCCGCTTATAAAGCGTGAGGCGCGGCACCTAGTTGAGGTGCCGGGTGGTGTCAACCATCCTCGCAAAGGATCAGGGCGATGACGGCCGCGATGCGCGTTCGTCGCGCCGCCGCTGCTGATCAAGCGTGCCATGTTCAAATAGGAATCCGGCAATATCCGGCTGGCCGGCCGCCCCGATCACCGTCTGCAAAATAATCAGCAATGGCACCGCGAGCAGCGCCCCTGGCGTGCCCCAGACCCATCCCCAAAAACTCAACGAAATCAGGATCATGATCGGGTTAATTGTCAGCCGATGGCCAACAATGAAGGGCGTGATCGCGTTGGCTTCGATCAGATGCGCACCAATGAGAATGAAGGCCGGGATCAGCGCCACCCAGATATCGGTGAACACCATCAACCCGCCCAGCGCGAGCAGCAGCGCGGCGACGATCGGGCCGAAATAGGGCACATAATTGAGCAGCGCGACGATACCGCCCCACATCAGCGGATAGGGCATCCCCATCAGCCAGACGGCAAAGGCAACGAACAGGCCAAGCGACAGGTTGATCACGGTAATCGTGCCCAGATAGGACGACGTATCGTCGACCACATCCTGGATCACCCGCGCGGTTGCCATCGCGCCGTCAAAGCTCGATCGGCTGGTGATCGTCCGCCGCCGCAGCCGCGTCCACCCGGACAGGAAGAAAAACACCACCAGCGTGCCAAAAAATATCTGGATGAACACCGTTGGCGCGGTGCTGGCGACCAGCTCCACCAGCGAGCGCGGCGGCACGCTGGTCGCCTCGGCAACGCGCGCCATCTTCTGGGCACCGCCGGCCGCCAGCTTCATCGCGGTATCATCAACATATTTGTTGAGGCTGGAATAGAGATCGAGCAGCGGGGCGATGTTCATTTGAATCTGCCCGATTCGTTCGGGCAGCATCCGGAAAAACTGCACGGCCGGCACGATGATCGCCGCCAGCGCGATATTCGCCGCCGCCAGGAACAGCAGCACGCAGGTGAGCGAGGCGAGCGCCGCTGGCATGCGGTGCCGTTCCAGCCATTCGAGCACGGGCACCAGCGCAACGGCAATCACCAACGCCGCCGTGACGGGGAGGAAAAACTCCGCCCCCGCCTTCAACGCAAAGGGCAAAGCCAGCGCCAGCCCGAGCCCCGCGATCAAGGTGAGCGCGGCCAGCAATCGATCACGGCGCCGCGCGTCTTCATCCATCGCCACCGCATCCTCCCCCGGCGCGGAAAGGCCAAGCCCGCCGCCAGGCACTGCCTGCACATTGCCGCTAACAGGCCGCGGCGGCAGATCATCGTCGGATCGTTCAAGGGGTCCAGGCGTTTGTTCCATCCGCCCATTCTAGCGGCATTCCACTCGCTTGTAATCCCGGCTAGCATCACGCTTATGCGCGACTATCTTCTTGTGATCGATGAGGGCACCACCTCAACCCGGGCGATGCTATTGACGCCGGGCGGCGAATGTATCGCCACCCGGGCGATTGAGCTGACCCAGCATTATCCGCAGCCCGGCTGGGTGGAGCATGATGCAGGCGAAATCTGGCGCCACAGCCTGGCGGTGACCCAGGCGGTGATCGCAGAAGCGGGCGGCGCGGACCGCATCGCCGCGATTGGCATCACCAACCAGCGCGAGACGGTGGTGTTCTGGGACAAGACGACGGGCGAGCCGCTAGCGCCCGCCATCGTCTGGCAGGACCGCCGCACCGCCAGCATCTGCCGCGACCTGAAAGAAGCGGGGCATGAGGTCGCCGTGCAGGCCAAGACCGGGCTGCTGCTCGATCCTTATTTCAGCGGCTCCAAGATCGGCTGGGCGATGGCCAATTGGCCGCAGCTCGCGGAAGCGGGAGACCGGCTCGCGATCGGCACGGTCGAAAGCTGGCTGATCTGGAAATTGACCGCCAATGAAAACCGGGGCGGCCTGCACATCACCGACGCGACCAACGCCAGCCGCACCGCGATGATGGCGATTGGCAGCGGCGGGTGGGACGACGGGCTGATCGACCTGTTCGGCGCGCCCGCCCGCGCGCTGCCCGAGATCGTCGATTGCGCCGGGCGCTTTGGCGAGACGACCTTGTTCGGCGCGGCCATCCCAATTTGCGGCATGGCGGGCGACCAACAGGCAGCGACGATCGGCCAATCCTGCCTGCAGCCCGGCGAGACCAAGGCGACCTTTGGCACCGGCGCCTTCATCCTGACGCAGGCCGGCGCGATCCCGCCCGTGTCGCACCACCGCCTGCTCTCCACCGTCGCGTGGCAGCTGGACGGCAAGCGCGCCTATGCGCTGGAGGGATCGGTGTTCGTCGCGGGCAGCCTGATCAAATGGCTGCGCGACTCAGTGGGGCTGATCGGCACTGCGGCGGAGACCGAGGCGCTCGCGCGCAGCGTGGCCGATAATGGCGGGGTCTATCTGGTCCCGGCGCTATCCGGCCTGGGCGCGCCGTGGTGGCAGCCAGAGGCGCGCGCGGCGATATCGGGCCTCAGCTTCACCAACACCCGCGCGCACATCGTCCGCGCCGCCCTAGAGGCGATGGCGCACCAGGCGCATGACCTGAAAACGGCGTTCGCGGCGGACGGGGTCGACTGGGCGAGCCTTCGCATCGACGGCGGCATGGTCGCCAACAACTGGATGGCGCAGGACATGGCGGACATCCTCGGCATCACCGTGGAACGCCCCGCCTTCGCCGAGACGACCGCCCTGGGCGCCGCGATGCTGGCGGGCGTGGGGAGCGGGCTGTTCAGCGGGCTGGAGGAAGCAAGCGCCATGCGCGGCGCGGTGGAGGTGTTCGAACCCGGCATGGACGGCAGCGTGCGCGCGGCCCGGCTGGCAGGGTGGCAGCGCGCGGTGGAGAGCGTGGTGGGGTTGGCTGGGGTTTGATGTTGCGGGGGTTGCGGGGGTTGCGGGTCTCGACGTGTTTTGCAGAGGCGGCGGAGTAGTATAGTCGTGCTGGCTCGCCGAGGCGATCGACCGAGCCTGGAAGATGCGACAATGAGAGGGAGCGAGGAGATACAGTAAAAACTTGACCGCGTTGTTATCACAACATCGGATTGTAGAAAAGTTACGATAGCTTGAGAACTCCGCGTTACGGTAACTGTTGAGCCGGGACTGAATTGCGGCTTCCGTACTTTCAGAACAGAAAGCAGCCAGTTGTCCGAGGCAGGGTGAAATTTCCAAGTAAGCAACTTCAATTATTTAACGCCCTTGCCTTGCTTCGAACACGCGATTGTTTCAACCTAGCCAAACAGCTAACATTGGCTGTAGCACAGCGGGAAAGGTTCGACCGTAGACTGCAATATGTTCGCCTGTGTCCAAAAATGCTGAGGCTACACAACAATGTTTCCTGTTTTTTTCTCTGTTAGCTCAAAGAACGAGAAGTTTGCTCATCATATCTGGAGCGATCTACCTCGTGACTGGGCATACCTATACTCAACGGCTGGCGACGAGGGCGCCGAACTGTGGGACGAGATATCGAGGCGCGAACTCCCGTCTTCCAAATATTTTATAGTTTTCTGGTCAAAGGATTACGTACGGGCGGAAGGTTGCGTACGGGAACTGAAACAGGCGGCTGAGCTTATCGCGAGAGGAGCGCTTTCGCCCTTGATCCTGCGACTGGACGACTTTCCAATCACTTGGAGCGATGATTTGCCCGGCGAATTGAAGCCGGTGTTTTTGGATTTGGCCCGACTCCTCGACGTCCGCACTTCTAGGCCGAACATCTCAGTCGATGATGCGAGCCATTTAGTACAACGGTTCATCGAGCCCGCAATGAATATAGCTCATCCAATGCTCCCCCGTGACGACGTACTCGAACCAATGCGGTCAGCCGTTCAGAAGGAACGGTTTAAGTGCTATCCAGCCATGTGGGTGTCGGGCTTTCCGGGGGCAGGGCGTACAACGCTGGTCACGCAGTTAAACAGGTCAATGACGCCAAACGGACGCGTCATCCCAATCGACATCAATGCTGCCTCCCTCCCTCAGCAGGTCTGTCTTAAACTCGAGAGCTTGGGAATGGGGGCGGATTTCGAGCGGTTACAGCAGGTCCAAAAGTCCGAGGAAGCGGCTTTGCCTTCGGGTGTAGCTGCTAGGATTGACAGAATTTTCAACGCCGGAAACTACGTCGTTTTCAGGCACGAGATGATCCTGCAGAACAATGTCGATTTACCCGAATGGTTTGACGATGTAATTGGTGCCCTCGAACCATCGCAACGCCCGAAACTGTTTATCGTGTCGCAAATGCCGCTTTCTATCGAGCGCAGAAAATCCTGCTTCGAAAAGATGTCGGAACAGCGCGTGCCTGGCTTTTCCAGTTACGAGGTTACCTCCTTCACCGAGGCCCTTTTAGCGCATTTCGATCCTCAGCCGGAGCGATGGACCGCAAAGGCGGTCAACGACCTGATTGAGGCTGCACAGGGAAATCTTGGCTTGCTTGTTACGCTCGCACAAGCAGCAAGTTCCGTGATCGATCTAGGAGAAGTTGATGAACTTGTTGCCCATGCCAAGAACACGGCACTTCAGTCCATTGCCTATTATGTAGATTGGGCATTTGGAACTTTGCACGATGACATAAAATGTCAACGTCTTCTTCTATTTTTAAATGATGTCAGTCCTTGTGATCCGCGAGATTTAAGTTCTATATTCGAGGATAGTGGAGAATCCATCCTTAACATCATATCAAAATGCATGAAGCTTGGCTTTGTGGAGCGCGACAGTGGCGGACTCTACCGGTTGACACCCTTCTTATCGGGACGATTGGCTCGCCATTTAGTCCGTCAGGACCTCGTGGAGTGGCGCCGTTCAGTTATTGAGAACTTTGCCAAATCGCCGATCGATTTTGAATCGCAACAAAATGAATTTATTAGGATCGAAGCTAGAATTCAAGCATCACTTTGGACCGGCAAGGACGAATTACCGAAACTGATCGAAGAATTCATTTCTGCATCTCATTGGTTTCAAGCTGGCGTACGTCTCTATCACGCGCGGCAACACACTGCGGCTCACCGTCTTTTGAAAAAAGCGTTCGCAACACGAGCATCGTTTTCTAAGGCATCGCGGACTGAACTACTTCGTTATTTCGGACTTGCCGCAATTAGAACAGATCAAAGAGCAGATATCGAGACATGCATAACACTACTTAACAGCGATTATAATAGTAAAGAAATAGGATCTTTTCTTGAAGCATTTAACTTAGAGGTTCAGCATCATTTTCTGGAGGCGACGAATAAATACGAGGAGGCTCTCGGACTGAATCAGGGAATGGGAAACCGGTTAGAGCGGATCTACCGTCCGCTCATAAAATGTATCCTTCTTACGAAGATACCGGACTTCAGACTCGCCGAGGGTTACGCGCTGGACTGGGCGAAGGTGCGACAGACCGTGTTTACCAAACACGCACTATGCCGTGTTTATCTTCTTTGGATGCACTCGGGAGCGACGCTGCGAAACCCCGCTCC
The DNA here is from genome assembly GCA_002083645.1 of Proteobacteria bacterium ST_bin13. Classification (GTDB taxonomy): domain Bacteria; phylum Pseudomonadota; class Alphaproteobacteria; order Sphingomonadales; family Sphingomonadaceae; genus Sphingomonas. Next base: position 15,935 of record MSXQ01000006.1, on the reverse strand, counting down.
AGCCGACCTGAATAAGCGGTACGAAGACGCCCTTAGCGATCTTCAAGCGCACCCCGGAGGAATGGGCACGTATCACGAAGTGCTCGCTGAGCATGCCGAACTCAAAGGACAGCCAAACGTTGCTGTGGCCGAACTTGAAAAGGCTATCGCCATCGATGGTCGCTTCGAACTCCGGCTGAAGCGCTTGCAGATAATGGCACGTGACAGGGAGATGTCCGCGAACGCGCTGTCCGAACTTGAGGAGATGAAGTCAGAGTCGAAACAGACTGCGTTTCGGGACGCTCACTTGAAAGGGCTGGTTGAGATTTTTGTAACTGCCATGTCAAATGGCAGTTACAGTGCGCAGCGGCTCAACAAATTTGCCGCTCCATTAAGCTCTCGCGAGATTGGCGTGATCGTGAACCGGGTGAAACGCAGGTTTTGAGATAGCAGTTTGTGCTCTTTGGAACGTCACGCTTTAATGCGACGAGCCACAAATCTCACTGACGAAGGGAGAATCGAGCTGGTGCGGCGTCACCCGAAAATTGGAAAGGCATCGGCTCATCACTCGTGAACGCCTAAAAGATTCAAATGAATGGGGGTTTACGCATTAGGAATATTGTGGGCCGAGCAACCAAGTTGGCCCCCCTCAAGCCGCCACCCCCACCCGGCCTTCAAACAACACCTGCAAATCCTTCTTCAAAATCTCCCCATTCGCATCCCTCGGCAGCGTCTCCCTCACAAACCGGATCGCCACCGGCATCTTGAAGATCGCCAGACGCGCCTTCACCCACGCCTGCAGCTCGGCCTCGGTCGCTTCCATGCCGGGGGCTGGATGGACATAGAAACGGGGCCGGTCCTGGGACCAGCCCCGTCGCAATCAACTCAGGTCTCAGTTCATTGTGCCATAGGTCGCCCCTGAGCCAGCGAAGCCGACAAACACCCGGCCGAACACGTTTTTGTCGCCATCGATCGTGCGAACGGTGTCCAGGCTGTTGTTCGGGAAGCCCATCGATTGCCAGGACGCGCCCTCATCGGTCGATCGGTAGATGCCATATTGGCCGTTGACCGTGCCCGCGGCGAAGATCGTCGGATACCCGCCTGCGACCTTGGGTTTGCCAAAGCCAAAGGCATGGACGCGGGAGATGCCGGGCACATCGGTCCAGGTTGCGCCGCCATCCACCGATCGCCGCAGCGGGACATCAGGATCGCCGCTCAACGGGCCGGGGGTGAAGAACAAATGACCTGCCTTACCCGGCACTGAGTTCAAGGTCGCGTTGAAGACCGAGAAATTGGTGATCTCGCCCACGAACAACCGCGCCCAGCTCTTGCCGCCATCACTGGTGCGCCACACGCCCTGAATATTCGTGCCGGCTGCGTTATAGTAATAAAAGGTCGAGGGCAGGACACGATCAGCAGCGAGCACCTTGCGGTTCAGGAAGTTGGCGAAATGGGAATTATATTCGCCATTCACCTCGCCCGGCAGACGGACAATCGACCAGCTGGCGCCGCGATTGAGGGTGTAGGCCGGTTGGCGATTCCAGCTGGGGAGCCAGATGATGTTGTCGATGGTGTTGGCAGCAACGGCAATGTCGCCAAAGCCGAAACGCTGCTGCGGGAAGCCCAGCCGGATGGTTGGGTTGTCGGGATTGATCGACGTGTCGATCTGCGGGAAGCTGGCAAAGGTCGTCCAGTTCTTGCCGCCATCGATTGACCAGCCGGCCTGGGTCGGATCGCCCTGATCAGTGCAGCAATAGCGGTGATCAGACGTATTGGCGACGATGAACCGGGGGTTGGCCGGGCTCCAGTCGAGATCCCAGGCGCTGTTGAAATTGAAGGCAGGGCCGTGCGTGGCGGGGAATTGGTTCAAGGATTCGCTGTAGAAAATGGCGCGGTCCCACGCCGCCGTCACGGGCTGGCCACCCGGCGGGGCGATGATGTCGTTGATGACGAGCTGCTCGACCCCGCGGCTCGTCGCCTGCCAGGTCACCTTGCGGGTCGTGTCGTCAACTTGCGCGGTCCACACACCGATGCCCTGGGCGATCCAGATCTTGCCGGGGATTTTTGGATCGAAATGCACCTGTGCGGTCGAGAAGAAATCTTCGCTCGTCCAGGCATGCCAGGCCACATCACCGGCCGCCGTCCGCACGCCGGGCGTATCGAGCCGGGTCCAGGTTGCGCCGCCATCGACCGTCCGCCACGGCTCGCCAGAGCCGCTAAAGACATAGACCCGATTGGGATTGGTTGGATCGATCGTCACCGTTTGCAGATTGTTGGCGGGCGACACATTGGTCCAGACCCCACCGCGATAGCGCCACACCGCGCCGCTGCCATTTGGCTTGTCGATCGCGAACAGCGTGCCGTCGCTGGCGATTTCCGATCGCCACCCCTGGATCGGGCTGTTGTTGCCATCAGCGATCTTGACCCAGCTGCCGCCACTATTGGCCGATCGCCAGATGCCGTTGCCCCAGGACGATGCGTAGACGACGCTCGTCTGGCTGCCGGTGCGCCCACCGGCCGGATCGAAGAACACGCTGATGCCGCCGCCCGTATCCGTCACACGGCCTTGCGCGTCAAATCGGTGCAACCCGACGGGGATTTCCCCGACCGTGGTCCAGGTGACGCCGCCATCGCTGCTGCGCCGCAAACCATCGTCGCGCGTGCCGACATAGACGATGTCGGCGTTGATCGGATCGACCGCGATCTTGTAGCTGCCGGTGCGATAATCGTCATTGGCGTTGGCCGCCGATTCACCGAAGCCGGCACTGCGCGTCCAGCTCGCGCCCTTGTTATCGCTGCGATAGAAACGGCTGTTGTAATACATATAGAGCCGCTGCGTGTTGGTCGGCGAGATGACCACATCAGTAACACCGCCGCCATTTGGCAGGCGTTCGTCTGCTGGCATGCTGGTGGCGGTGACCAGCTGGTTCCACTTGTCATTGGCCCATAGATACGCGCCATAGGTATCGGTACGGATGACGCGTTCGACGCCGTCACGGTGGAGATCGATACCGGTGATGAACCCGCCAGCGCCAATCGCCAGCGGCTTCCAAACCGGCACCCCAGGCGTCCCTGCTGGCGCGGGCCGAACAGTGATCCTGACGCGATCAGACCCGATCACCTTGTCGGCCACTTTGCGCGACCAGATTTCGAACGTGTACGTCCCGGCGCGCGGCAAGGTAACGCTGGTCGCCAGCGATGTCGGCGAGGCGATGATCGCGCCAACCGGGCCACCGATCTGCCGCCACTCCACCCGCGTGCCATTTGAGCGCGCCGACAGCACAACCCGATTGTCCGGCAAGGTGATCGACTGATCAGGCCCGGCGTCAGTTGGCTTAAAGGCACCGACGCTCGCTGCAGCCACCACGACTACGGTCGCTGCGGTTGCGACGGCGGTGGCGACAGTGGCGGGATTGGCTGCCAGCGCAGCGGCCGAGAACGCCGAAATGCTGGCACTGCCCGTGATGGAACGGATAGAAATCATGAAAATTCTCCCAGTTTTTTTGGCACAGCCATCCAATCGCTCGGCCCGCGCCATTGGCGTGGACAGACGAGCGGTGGCAGAGGCGGAAATTAATTGGTCGGGGACCAGCAACGTCAGCGGCGCAGGCCTGTGCCGATGTCGTGCTGATGGGTGCGTTCTCTCCTGTTGCCGCCTGACTTTTCGTCATCGCGGCTGCCCTGAGTTAACGTTTACCCGCCCTAATCAATCCTTGCCGCGCATGGTTAATGGCGCTGGCAGGCAATCGCGGCGCTGGACCCCATCTGGGCCCATACGCGGCGAGCAGTTTATAAGGGGAATCATGCGGTTGCGCGCCGACCGCACCGGCAATGGCGACACCCCTGGCGCGGTCGTCCTTAGGAATTAGGACCCTTTATGCCCAATGCCGCACCGTGAAACCGGGTCGGTTTTGCCGCAAAAGATGAAGATTGATCGGCAAGGATCAGGCGGCCACCCCCACTCGGTCCTCAAACAGCACCTTCAAATCCTTCTGCAAAATCTTCCCGTTCGCGTTCCTCGGCAGCGTCTCATTCACGCAGCGGATCGCCACCGGCGTCTTAATGTGCTCGGCCAGGGCATCACCGGTCGATGATGACGGCGACGCTCGATTCCCCCGAAAGCAAGCGGGTCGGTCTGTTTCGCCACCAAACTTCATATAAGGAGAATCATATCGTCGGCGCGGGCAAGGCGCGGTCGGTTATGATTGGAAGCACGATGATGGGGACGACATGCAACGCGCTCTGATAACGGCCACGGCGCTGGCTGCGCTGGCCATCGCTACCCCCGCCCAGGCACAGGCGGACGGCCAAGCCTGGCCAGCCGTCATTGTCCAGGGCAAGATCAAAGGAAACGCCCTATTCTGGCTGGAAGCGCAGCCGCGCATCACGGACGATGCGCAGCGGCTCGGCCAGTTGCTGATCCGCGCGGCAATCGGCGTCCAGCTTGGCAAGCGATCGTCCATGCTGTCGGGCTATGCCTTTATACGCACCGATCCCATCGACCGGCCGGTCACAAGCGAGCATCGACTGTGGCAACAAGTGCTGTTGCCGCTCAGCCGGGATGGCGCCCCTTTGACCATCACCGGACGCACTCGGCTGGAGGAGCGCTTTGTTGAGGGCTCCGGTAGCGTCGGTTGGCGGCTGCGCCAGCAAGTGCGGCTGCAACACAAGCTGGGCAACACGTCACGGCTTTCGGCAGTGGTCTGGTCCGAACCCTTTTACAATCTGAACACGACGGACTGGGGCCAGCGTGCCGGGTGGGATCAGGTACGCACCTTCGGCGGCATCGCGATTCCTATCAGCAAGCAGGTGACGCTTGAACCGGGCTATCTGAATCAGACGGTGTTTCGGCCTGGCGCGACCCGCCATAACCATATCGCGAACGTCTGGTTGATCGTTCGCCTGTGATGGGGCGGGTGGTCTCCGGTCCGGCCCCTCAGGCCGCCACCCCCACCCTATCCTCAAACAGCACCTTCAAATCCTTCTTCAGGATCTTCCCGTTCGCATTGCGGGGCAGCGTTTCCTTCACGAAGCGGATCGCCACCGGCGTCTTGAAGATCGCAAGACGCGCTTTGACCCATGCTTGCAGCTCGGCCTCGGTCGCTTCCATGCCGGGGGCGAGATGGACGACAGCGGCGGGTTCTTCGCCCAGCGTCCGGTGCGGGATGCCGATCAGGGCGCAATCGGTGACGGCGGGGTGGGCGTAGAGGACGTTTTCGACTTCGCTCGAATAGATATTCTCACCACCGCGGATGATCATGTCCTTGGCGCGATCGACGATATAGACAAAGCCTTCCTCATCGAGCCGGGCGAGATCGCCGGTGCGGACCCAGCCATTGACGAAGGTCGCCGCGGTCGCCTCTGGCTTGTTCCAATAGCCTTTCACCACCATCGGCCCGCGCGCCCATAGCTCGCCGACGTCGCCGACGGGCAGCTCGGTCACGCCGTCCTCATCCATGATCTTCAGATCAGCGACGGCGACGGGAGGGCCGGCGCTGGTCGGGCGATTGAGATAATCCTCGGCGGCGTGGCCGGTGACGGTCGCCATCGTCTCGGTCATGCCCCAGCCATTGCCGGGCAGTGCGCCGAATTCGGTATAGATGCGCTTGACCAATTCGGGCGCGGAGGGCGCGCCGCCATAGGCGATCGTCTCCAAGGAGGAGAGATCATATTTCGCGCGATCAGGGTGCTCGAGCAATTGCCACGCGATGGTCGGCACCCCGCCAGTGGCATGGACCTTTTCACGCTCGATAATCTCCATCGCGCGGAGCGGATCCCATTTGCGCATGAAGATCATCGTGCTGCCCGCCGCGACCACGCCCATCAGCGCGGCGCTGCACGCGGTGACGTGGAAGAGCGGGATGACGGTCAACATCGTTTTGGGGGTCGGCTCAGGGATCGCCTCTCCCCGCCGCATCAGCGTGCGCGCCGCGCTATACGCGCTCGAAAAAATGTTGGTGATCAGATTGCGATGCGTGCCCAGCGCGCCCTTGGGATTACCGGTGGTGCCGCTGGTGTAGAAGATCGTCGCGTCATCCTCCGGGCCGATCGCGACCTGGGGCAGTTGCACGTCGGGCAAAGCGGCCCATTCATGCGGTGTCCCGATTAAGTCCTCAAGCGCCGATGCATGGCCCGACATCGGGGTGAGCGCGCGCGCAACAAGAATCTGTTCGATGGCAGGCAGCGCGCCATAGATTTCGGCGAGGCGTGTGTGGCGCTCCTCATCGAGCACGAGCAGCCGCGCGCCGCAATCATTGATGCCATATTCAAGCTCGGCGGCGGTCCACCACGCATTGAGCGGCACGATAATCGCGCCGATGCTGACGGCAGCGAAGAAGACGACCGGCCATTCGGGCATGTTGCGCATGGCCAGCGCGATGCGATCCCCCTTGGTGATCCCCAATCCCTGTAGCTTGCTGGCGAGCGTGGCGACAGCGCGAAAATGCGCTTCATAGGTGACGCGCTCATCCTCATGGATGGTGAATTCGCGGGTGCCATGGCCGCGCGCGAGCTGAACCAGCAGGGCAAGATTGGGGGGAGCATGCTTCCAGGTGCGGGTCGGCACGCCGCCAATCGCCACGGTTTCCATTTCAAAGCGTGCCCCTGGTGCCGTCAGGGCTGCCTCAATCTCCGCAATCCCCATTTTGGGCCAGGCCGGGTCAAGCGCGATCAGGGGCTCGTTCAGCACGGAATCGGGCACAGTCTCTCTCCAACTCTTGAATTTCGGGTTTGGCTTATCTGCCATTTTCACCAACGTTACTGTTGATTCATGCGCCGCTCAAGGCAATAGGGAGGCGACCGTTTCGAAGCAGGGGTATGGAGCAGGCATGAACATCGCCAAGCCGGAAGAACATGGCTTTGACTCCGCGCGCCTGGCCCGGATCGATACGCTGCTGCATGATCGCTATGTCGCGCCCGGCAAGCTGCCGAACGCCCAGATTCTGATCGCCCATGAGGGAGAGATCGTTCATTTTTCCAGCCAGGGCGGCGCGCGAGAGGGCGGCGCGACGATTGATGAAACATCGCTGTTTCGCATTGCCAGCATGACCAAGCCGATCACCTCGATCGCCTTCATGATCCTGGTCGAGGAGGGCAAAGTCGCCGTCGACACGCCGGTCCACCACGTGCTGCCCGAGTTCAAGGGGCTGGGCGTCTATAATGGCGGCGGTGCAGGTGTGCCGTTCCTTACCAAGCCGACGACCGAGCCGATGCGGATGGTCGATCTGCTACGGCACACGTCGGGGCTGACCTATGGCTTTCAGAACCGGTCCAACATTGATGCGGCGTACCGCGCGGGCAAGCTGGAGAATTGGCACGGCAATCTCGATCTCGACGGCTTTGTGGCGGCTTTGGGCAAGCTTCCGCTGGAGTTCTCGCCGGGCGAAGCATGGAATTATTCGGTGGCAACCGACGTATTAGGGGCGGTGATCCAGCGGGTTTCGGGGATGCCGCTCGACGAATTTTTCCGCACGCGCATCTTCGCGCCGCTTGGCATGCAGGACACTTTCTTCAACGTGCCCGAGGACAAGGTTCACCGGCTGACCGACTGCTATAATTATGTGCCGGGCGGCAAGCCGGTGATGTACGACCGGGGCGAAGCAAGCGCATGGAGCCGCAAGCCAAAATTCCTGTCTGGCGGCGGCGGGCTCGTTTCGACCGCGCTGGATTATCACCGGTTTTGCACGATGTGCCTGAATGGCGGCACCCTTGACGGGGTAAAGATTGTCGGGCGCAAGACAATCGACCTCATGACTCGCAACCACCTGCCCGGTGGCGGCGACCTGGCCGGCATGTCGAAATCGCTGTTCAGCGAGGCGGCCAATGCCGGAACCGGTTTTGGGCTCGGCTTTGCCGTCAATGTTGATGTCGCAAAAACGATGGTGCCGGGGTCTGAAGGGGAATATTATTGGGGCGGGATGTTTTCGACCGCCTTTTTCATCGATCCCGTGGAACGCATCAGCATGGTGTTCATGACGCAGCTACAGCCATCGAGCGCCTACCCGATACGCCGGGAATTGAAGACACTGATTTATAGCGCGTTGACTTGAACCACCGTCGCCCCCGCGAAGGCGGGGGTCCAGCTGCCTTCGCATGGAAGCTGAAGGAAGTAGCTGGGTCCCCGCCTTCGCGGGGATAACGAAAAAACGAATAGTAGGAGCCACCAATGACCTCACCCATCACCACCGAACGCCATGGCGACGTGCTCGTCATCATTTCCAATAACCCGCCGGTCAACGCGCTCGGCGCCGCCGTCCGTCAGGGCCTTGAAGCCGGTTTGAAGGAAGCCGCTGGCGACGATTCGATCAAGGCGGTAGTCATCCGCTGCGACGGCAGGACTTTCTTCGCGGGCGCCGACATCACTGAATTCGGCAAGGCAATGCAGGAACCGGGCCTGCCGACCGTTGTCGACATGATCGAAGCGTTCGACAAGCCCGTGATCGCCGCGATCCACGGCACCGCGCTCGGCGGCGGGTGCGAGGTAACGCTGGGCTGTCATTATCGCATCGCGGTGCCATCAGCGAAGATCGGCACGCCTGAAGTAAAGCTTGGCCTGCTGCCAGGCGCTGGTGGTACACAACGCATTCCCCGGATTGCAGGCGTTGCTCTCGCGCTGGAAATGACGGCAAAGGGCGATCCGATTTCGGCGGCCAAGGCAATGCAGGCGGGGCTGATCGACCGGCTGGCTGGCGAGGAGTCGTTGGCCGCGGATGCGATTGCTTTCGCCCGCGATGTCGCCGCCGCTCGCCCGCTGCCCCGCGCCCGTGAGAAAACCGCAACGGCCGATGCCGAGGCCATCGCCGCTTTCAGGAAGGATAATGCCAAGCGCTTCCGTGGCTTCGATGCGCCCGCCGCCAACATCGCCTGTGTCGAAAAGGCAGCCGACGGATCAAGCTTTGACGAGGGTATCGCGTTTGAGCGTACCGAATTCATGAAGCTGATGATGGGCGTGCAGTCCGCTGCCCAGCGCCACATCTTCTTCGCCGAGCGTCAGGCCGCCAAGATCGACGGCATCGCCGCCGACATTGCGCTGCGCACGATCAAGAAGGTCGGCGTGATCGGTGCCGGTACGATGGGCGGCGGGATCAGCATGAACTTCCTGTCGGCGGGTATCCCCGTGACCATCGTCGAGATGCAGCAGGAGGCGCTTGATCGCGGCACCGGCGTGATCCGCAAAAATTACGAAGCCTCCGCCGCCAAGGGCCGGATGAAGCCCGAACAGGTCGCCATGGCGATGGGTGCGCTGACACCGACGCTAAACCTCGACGACCTCGCTGATTGCGATCTGGTGATCGAGGCGGTTTATGAGAGCATGGACGTCAAGAAGGAGCTGTTCGGCAAGCTCGACAAGATCGTCAAGCAGGGCGCAATCCTCGCCTCCAACACCAGCTATCTGAACGTGGACGAGATCGCCGCTTCGACGGATCGCCCGCAGGATGTGCTGGGCATGCACTTTTTCTCGCCCGCCAATGTGATGAAGCTGCTCGAAGTGGTGCGTGGCGCGAAGACCGCAGACGATGTGCTCGCCACCGTCATGGCGCTCGCCAAGAAGATCAAGAAGGTCGCGGTCGTCTCCGGCGTGTGCCACGGCTTTATTGGCAACCGCATGCTGATGCCGCGCCAGGTCGAAGCCAACAAGCTGCTGATGGAAGGCGCGACGCCTGAGCAGATCGACCGCGTCCATGTCGAATTCGGCATGCCGATGGGACCGTTCCAAATGAGCGATCTCGCCGGCGTCGATATCGGCTGGCACCGCGATCCGACGCGGATCGAGAGCATTCGCGATGCGCTCGCCGCCGAGGGGCGTTGGGGGCAGAAAAAGTCGGCGGGCTTTTACGATTATGACGAAAAGCGCAACCCGACGCCGTCCGCGCGCGTCGCCGAAATCATCGAGGATTTCCGCTCGAAATCGAACCTGCCCAAGCGTGACATTAGCGATGAAGAGATCATCGAGCGCACGCTTTACACGATGGTCAATGAAGGCGCGCTGATCCTGGAAGAGAAGATGGCGCAGCGCGCATCGGACATCGATGTCGTGTGGATCTATGGCTATGGCTGGCCGGTCTATCGCGGCGGACCGATGTTCTGGGCAGATACCGAGGGTGCCAAGAAGATCGTCGCTGGGCTGGAGAAGCACGGCTTCAAGGTGGCGGAATTGCTGAGGAGCAATGCCGAGACCGGGAGCCGCTTCAAGTGACGGCTGCTGCGACATTCCTCCCCGTTTACGGGGAGGGGGACCAGCCGCAGGCTGGTGGAGGGGGATCGCCGCGAACGCAGCGCTTGCTGCCTACCCCCTCCGTCGGCGCTTCGCGCCGCCACCTCCCCGTCCCGGGGAGGATTTAGTTGAAGACCGCCCTCGCCATCGCCGCCGCGATCCGATCCGGCGAGACCACCGCCATCGCCGAGTGCGAAGCGGCAATCGCCCGGATCGAGGCTGGCGACGGCGAGATCAACGCGGTTGTCGTTCGTGACTTCGACCGCGCACGCGATCAGGCGCGCGCGGTCGATGCGCAGGTGGCGGCGGGCGCCATGGCCGGCGTACTGCTCGGCGTGCCGATGACGGTGAAGGAAAGCTTCGACGTTGCCGGTCTGGTCAGCTGCTGGGGCTTTGCCGAGCATGCCGATTTCGTGGCGAGCGAGGATGCCATCGCCGTCCAGCGCCTGAAGCGTGCTGGTGCCGTCATTCTGGGCAAGACGAATGTACCGGTCGCGCTTGCCGATTTGCAGACCAACAACCCGGTTTATGGGCGGACGCGCAACCCGCACAATCTGGATCGCGTGCCCGGTGGCTCGTCGGGCGGCGCGGCAGCGGCGCTGGCAGCGGGCTATGTGCCGATCGAAATCGGGTCCGATATTGGTGGATCGATCCGCTTGCCTGCAGCATTTTGCGGCATATGGGGGCACAAGCCGACCTACAACGCGCTGTTAAGTTACGGCCATAACTTCCCGCGTACCGAAGGCTGCGGTGTTGCGCTCAACGTCATCGGGCCATTGGCGCGCGATGCCGATGATCTGGAGGCGCTCTTCGAGGTGATGGGCGGCGATGCGCTTGCCCGCCCTGCCCCACGCGGACCGGACGACTGGCGAATCCTGCTGCTCGATCCGCACCCCAACGTCCCCGTGCAAGCATCGATCCGCGCGGCGATCGAAGCCACTGGCAAGGCGTTCGAGGCAGCAGGCGCGAAAGTCGACCGCGAGACCGCTTTGCTACCCGATCTCATCACCCAGTCGGCCAACTATATCCGCATGCTGCTGACCGCGATGTCGCGTGGCGGGATGCCGCCCAATGGCGCGCCGCCGACGTCGCTTGGTGACTGGTTCGGGCTGATCGACGCGCAGGCCAAGTGCCGCCGCGATTGGGGCCGGCTGTTCGGCAGCTATGATGCGGTGATTGCGCCGATCTGGGGCACCACTGCTTACCCGCATGACGACACCCCGCTAGGCGAGCGGATGCTGACAATCGACGGCACGCCGACCCCTGCCGCCATGCAGATGGCGCTGCCCGGCTTGGCCACATTCCCGATGCTGCCCGCAACCAGCGTTCGGGTGGGCACCGATGCCGATGGCCTGCCGATCGGCGTGCAGGTGATCGCCGATTACAACCGCGACTGGACAGCGATTGCCGTCGCGCGCGCGGCCCATGATTTGATGAGGAGCTGAAACGATGAGCGACCTGGAAACCTTCCGCGCTGAGACGCGCGCCTGGCTTGAGGCGAATTGCCCGCCAGAAATGCGCGAGCCCGCCCGCACCGAAAAGGACGCCAATTGGGGCGGCCGCAACGCGGATTTCCAACCCGGACAAAAAGAATGGATGGACGCGATGGCGTCGCGCGGCTGGACTGTGCCCGACTGGCCGGTGGCCTATGGCGGTGGCGGCCTGTCGCCTGCCGAAACGAAGATTTTGCGTGAAGAAATGGCGGCAATGAAGTGCCGCAACCCGCTCAACAGCTTCGGAATTTCGATGCTCGGACCTGCACTGCTGAAATATGGCACTGAGGAGCAGAAGCTCGAGCATCTCACCAAGATTGCGCGCGGCGAAATCCGCTGGTGCCAAGGCTATTCGGAACCCAATGCCGGGTCCGACCTCGCCAGCCTGGCGACATCTGCCGAGGACGCGGGCGACCATTATGTCATCAACGGGCAAAAGGTCTGGACCAGCTATGCCGACAAGGCCGATTGGATTTTCTGCCTGGTCCGCACTGACAAGACCAACAAACAAGGCGGCATTTCGTTCGTGTTGTTCGACATGGCCAGCCCCGGTGTCTCGACCAAGCCGATCCTGCTGATCAGCGGTTATTCGCCATTCTGCGAGACGTTTTTCGACAATGTCAAAGTGCCGAAAAGCCAGCGCGTCCATGAGGAGAACAAGGGCTGGGACGTCGCCAAATATCTGCTGGGGCATGAGCGCGAGATGATTTCGGGCATGGGGCTCGGCTCAGTCAGCGGCAATCCATTGGTCGACGGGGCGATTGCCACCGTGGGGCTGGATCACGAAGGCCGCCTCGCCGATCCGCTGCTGCGCGCGGCGATTGCGCAGTTTGAGGTGCGGTCAAAGGCGTTCGGGATGATGTCAGAACGCTTCATCGACGAATTAAAGGCGGGCAAGGCGCACCCCGCCCAGCCAAGCATGATGAAGTATTACGGCACTGAATTGAACAAGTCCCGCCACGAGCTGATGATGGCATCGGGCGGCTCCGACGCGCTCGAATGGGAGAGCGATCGGTCGAACGGCGGCGCGGGGCCACGCGCGTGGCTGCGGACCAAGGCGAATTCGATCGAAGGCGGAACCAGCGAGGTTCAGCTCAACATTATCGCCAAGCGGATTTTGGAACTGCCGGGCGCTTAGCACACCGTGCTCCTGCGCAGGCAGGAGCCCAGAGCAATGTAGGGCAGCGCGTGGAACCCTGGGTTCCCGCCTGCGCGGGAAAACAAGGATTATCCATGCCCCTCTATCTCAACGAAGAACAAATTCAGCTGCAGGACACCGCGCGCGGGTTCATTGGCGAACATGCCCCGGTCAAGCACATGCGCGCGCTGCGTGATGCGAACGACCAGAACGGATTCAGCCGAGATTTGTGGAAGCAATTCGCCGAACTCGGCCTGACCGGCATCCTGATTGGCGAGGATGATGGCGGGCTTGGCCTCGGCCATGTCGAGGCCGGGATCGTGCTGGAGGAGATTGGTCGCAATCTCTCCCCCTCCCCGTTCCTCGCCACCGCCGTGGCGGCGGTTGAGGCGCTGAAGGGCACGCCGCATGCCGCACGCTATTTTCACGGTATCATCGCTGGCGACACGGTGGCGGCGCTGGCGATCGATGAAGGCGCAAAGCACCGTGCAATCGTCGGCATGAAGGCCGAACGATCAGGCAATGGCTTCAAGCTGACCGGTGCCAAGCAGTTCGTGACGCATGGCCATATCGCCGACATCATCATCGTCGCCGCGCGGACAGCTGGCGCGCCCGATGACGCGAGCGGAATCACCTTGTTCGCGGTCGACCGCAACGCCGCTGGGCTTACCACCGAAGCCGAGCGCCTCGCCGACGCTTCACTCGCCGCGCGGCTGAAATTTGATGGCGTCGAGGTCGATGCCGATGCCGTCATTGGCGAGGTCGATCATGGCGGCGATCCGCTGAACCGCCTGCTGCGTGCCGGTCGCGTTGGCGCATCCGCCGAATTGCTCGGCGTCGGCGGCGGGGCGATGGACATGACGGTCAATTACCTGAAGGAACGCAAGCAGTTCGGTGTTCGCATCGGCAGTTTCCAGGCGCTGCAGCACCGGGCGGCGCACCTCTATTCGGAAATGGAGGTCGCGCGCGCGGCTGTCCTGAAGGCGCAGCAATTGCTCGATAGCGGCGATGCCAAGGCCGACGAAGCGGTCTCGGTCGCCAAGGCAATGACCGCGATGGCGACGACCCTGGCGGTGCAGGAGGGCGTCCAGATGCATGGCGGCATCGGCATGACCGACGAATATGACATCGGCTTCTACATGAAGCGCGGACGCGTGCTCGCCGAGATGTTCGGGGACGCCAATTTCCACGCCGATCAGCTCGCACGCGCGGCGGGGTACTGAAAAATCCTCCCCGAGCTTGCTCGGGGCGGAAAGAGGATACTGCATGACCGACCACCCCTCCCCCGCTCAACTTGCGCAGAACCTAGTCGATCTGCTCGACGTCGAGGAACTCGATACCGATCTCTACCGCGGTAAGCGCGGGCACGACGGCTTTGGCCGCGTGTTCGGCGGGCAAGTGCTTGCGCAAGCCTTGCAAGCTGCCCAGCGATCGACCGACGACGACAAGGCCGCGCATTCGCTTCACGCCTATTTCATGCGGCCCGGGGCCGAAGATCACCCAATCATCTACCGCGTGGTGCGGGATTTCGACGGCAAGAGCTTCGCCACGCGCCGGGTGATCGCCACGCAAAAGGGCGTGCCGATCCTCACGCTCACTTGCTCGCTTCAACGGCCCGAGGAAGGCCTGTCGCATCAGGACGCGATGCCCGATGTCCCAGCGCCCGAAGACCTTAAGAGCGATCTGCAAATCCGGCTGGAAACCGCCGACCAGATGCCCGAGCGCTTCCGCGCCAATTTCACCCGCCCGCGGATGGTCGAAAGCCGTCCGATCAACCCGCGCAGCTGGTTCGAGCCCGAGAAACAGGAACCGCGCCAGGCGAACTGGTTCCGCGTCGTCGCGCCCCTCGCGGACGATCCGGCGCTGCATCGCGCGATCCTGACCTATGCCAGCGACATGTCGCTACTCGGCACCGCGACGCTGCCGCACGGCGTCAACTGGATGACGCACAAGCTCCAGACCGCGAGCCTCGACCATACGGTGTGGCTACACGAGCCCTTCCGCGCCGACGACTGGCTGCTCTACGTCTGCGACAGCCCCTGGTCGGGCCATGCCCGCGGCTTCAACCGCGGCAAGATTTTCGCGCGCGACGGCCGCCTGGTCGCGAGCTGCGCGCAAGAGGGACTAATTCGCCTGAGGGAGTGACGCATGACGTTGAGTGCCGACATCAGCGATTTTTCGCGCCGCGATTTCACCTTTGGTGGCAAGACGAAACCCGTGCTGATGATCGGCAACCAGGGCCCTGCCGTCATCGTCATCCACGAAGTCTATGGCTTCACGCCGCCGCTTGCCCGCTTCTGCCGCTGGATCGCGGACGCTGGCATGCGGGCTTATGCCCCGATCCTGCTGGGCACGCCCGATGCGACCAATCCCGAAAAAATCAAGCGCAGCCGCCTTCTGCATCTCTGCGTCAGTCGTGAATTCACCTTGTTCTCCGCCAACAAATCAAGCCCGATCGTCGACTGGTTGAAGCCGCTTGCGCGCGAGCTGCACAAGGACTGCGGCGGCACGGGCGTGGGCGTGATCGGCATGTGCCTGACCGGAGGCTTCGCGCTATCGATGGCGGTCGATCCGGTGGTGATGGCCCCGGTCCTGTCGCAACCGGGGATGCCGGTGACCAAGCCGGCGGGGCTCGACATTTCCAAAGCCGATTTGGCTTGTGTCAAGCAACGCGCCATCGATGACGGGCTAGAAATCCGGGGTTATCGTTTTGATGGCGATCCGCTGTCCAAACCTGAAAAATTCGCAACGCTGCGGACCGAATTCGGTGGGGCCTTTACTGGCGTCGAGCTGCCCGACGATTGCGCCAATCCCCAAAGTCCTTTGATGAGAGCGGGCAAGCCGCCGCACAGCGTGTTCACCAGCGACTTGATCGACGGCGCGAACGAGCCAACCCGGCAAGCCGCCGACGAAGTGATTGCGTTCTTCCAAACCCGGCTGGCTGCCTGAACCTCAGCTATCAATCGCATTCAGCTACGCTAAGGCTTGCCGCGCGTATTTCTCAACCACCCGATCCCCGGGTTGGAGATGTGTAATGCGTATCTTGAAAATAATGGCCGCCGCTGGGCTGGCGATGTCGGCATTGACAATGGGGGTCAGGACATAGAACGGG
>MSXQ01000030.1:0-22557 GCA_002083645.1 Proteobacteria bacterium ST_bin13 | reverse complement strand
AGCCATCCACCTCATCCGCTTTGGGCAGCGCGCGCACCGACTGCAGACAGGCGCATGGCACGCAAACATTCAAAACATGGCCCCTATGAAGACCCGCAGCCCAAGGACGAGGCGCCGGTAGAGGCAGTACCGTGCTGGCTATGTGGTCGGCCCACGGGCGAGACCATCGTCTGGCACCATCCCGTGCCAAAGAGCCGGGGCGGACGCGACGTCGTGCCCATGCACCCGATTTGCCAGCAGACGGTGATCGCCAATTTTACAAATTCGGAACTCGAGCGTTACGGGTTGGATGTGGACGCGTTGCTGGCCAATCCTGCCATCCGCAAATTCGTCGATTGGGTCGCAAAGAAGGATCCGGATTTCACGGCGACGATCACAAAGAAACAACGCTAACCCGCGCCCACCCGCCAGCTTGCCCCAGCTCGCCGCCATTCAGTTTCTACTTGCTCAAATTGATTTCACGCGCCGGAAGAACAAGCGTTGACGGCGGATGCCGAACTGCCCCCGGCGCTTTGGCCTGCCCCACCGCACCGAAGGACCACGCAGCGCCGCCATAATCGCGCGGATGACCGCCCAGTACATCAACTGGCGATAGACGAGCCGTTGGGCGATCAGCAACAAGACCGGACAGCGTTCGCGACGCGGCTCCATCGCATAGGCCGCATAGCCACACAGCGCGTCGATGATCGTGAAGCCAAACCAGTAGAGCGCCAAGACGGCCACCTCCACGCGCACTTCGCCAGCGCCATGCTGGAGCCATTGAACGAGGGCGGAGGTGATGTTGAAGACAAGCAGCAGGTCAATCAACGGCGCGATCAGGGCAAATCCGATCTGCAGGACCCACGCCTGGGGAATGCCGATCAGGGCCAAGCCAATTGGCTTGAAGGTCCACAGGATTGACCGGTGCTTCCACAGGCATTGCAGCGTCCCGAACGCCCATCGAAACCGCTGGCGGGCCAATAGACCAAAGCTTTCGGGTACCTCAGTCCAGGCCATGGCGGATGGATCATAGATCACTTTCCATCCGTTGCGCTGGATCCGGATCGTTAGGTCCTGATCCTCAGCCATCGTGTCTTCAGGATAGCCTGGCACCAGAGCCGCGCGCCGGAACGCCCCCACGGCGCCGGGGACGACGGTGATGCTGTTGACCGCCGCCAACGCCCGCCGTTCCAGATTCTGTGACGTGACATATTCGATCGCCTGCCAGCGCGTGATCAGATTGACCCGATTGGCAACCTTCACATTTCCCGCAACCGCGCCAATCCGCGGGTCAGCGAACCAGCGCGCAAGTCGAGCGATGGTATCCGTGCCAAACAAGGTGTCGGCATCATGGGCGATCAACACTTCGCCACGGGCCAGGCCGATGGCATGGTTGAGTGCCTTTGCTTTGCCACCATTGGGCAAGGAGATCAGCTGAACCCGAGGATCGTCGCCAAAGGCGGCACGAACAATCGCTGCCGTGGCATCGGTCGATCCGTCATCGACGACAAAAACCTCAATATGCGCGTCGCGGTTGGCCAGCACTTGCCGCACCGCCGCTTCGATGACGCGTTCTTCGTTAAAGGCCGGAATGATCACCGTCACCAGCAGCGATGGATCGATCGGCGGTCGCGCTTGGTGGCGGCTATGGTCATATTGCAGAAAGGCAAGGCTGGTCATGATCAGCGCGCGCGCCATGCCAATCAGGATCGCGGCGAGGAATATCCAGTTCAGCGCCTGACCCAGCGCCGACAACAGCATGAACAGCCCGGTATCGGCCTGCACCGCAATCATGTCCCCGGAGACGACCGGGGGCATCGTATTGTCGCGGCTCAACCGGGCCAGTGTCGCCACACTGACGAACTGAAACCCACGCGCGCGGAGTTCATCGATGATCTTGGGCAGCGCCGATATGGTCTGGCGCCGATCGCCGCCGCCATCATGCAGCAGGATGATTTGACGGGTCTCGTCGCCCGAACGGTCCTCGACTTGGGCAATGACCGATTGAACGATCTCGTCAGCCGGCTGCGTCTGCCAGTCTTGTGGGTCAACATGCAGCCCGACATTGGTGTAGCCGCTTTCCTGCGCGATCAGGGCGGCGTTCAATTCGCCCG
This sequence comes from Proteobacteria bacterium ST_bin13, assembly GCA_002083645.1. Classification (GTDB taxonomy): domain Bacteria; phylum Pseudomonadota; class Alphaproteobacteria; order Sphingomonadales; family Sphingomonadaceae; genus Sphingomonas. The sequence continues at coordinate 20,464 of MSXQ01000030.1, read as the reverse complement.
CCGTCGATGCCTCGGCATCCCCGAAATAGGGCGCGCGGAACAGCCGCATTGATCGCCCGGTATAGGCCTGGACCAAACGCTGCGTCACATTCAGCTCTAGCCGCGCCTGAACCCCCGAAACATTGGCGATGTTGGGATGGGTAAAGCTGTGATTGCCGAGCTCATGGCCATCGGCAACGATCTGGTTGAGCAGCGCGCGTTGGCCGAGCGCATTTTGACCGACCACGAAAAAGGTTGCCGGCGCCTTTTTCTCTTTCAGGATGTTGAGCACCTGCGGCGTCCAGACCGGATCGGGGCCATCGTCAAAGGTCAGCACGACATAGCTTGGATGATCGCCCGTGCGACGGATGACATAGGGCGTGGGCAGCCTGAGATAGCGTTCATCGACGATCACGCTATCGCGGTCGACGGTTAGCGCCCGGCGGCCGTTCGTCGGGACCGCGGCGATATGCATGATTTCACCCCGACCCTCGACATCGACATTGGAGGTCGATCGAAGGGTCGCAATGTCGGGCGGTGTATCCCGATCCAGCGATCGCAGGACCCGCCATAGGCCGCCATCCTCCGTGCCGAGGCGCCAAATGCCGATCCCCGCCGCGCCGGACGCATAAGCCGCTTTCATCTGATTCCATGCCGTCGCGGCATCTAGCAGCCAAACCGTGTGCGGTTGATCCTCCTCTTCATAGGCAATCACGGGATTGCTGGTGCGGGAGTCGAAGCGAATGGGTGCCATGCTGTCACGGGCGATCAGCCAGGCTTCTTCGACAGAGATGGGCGCTGCATCGCCCTTGGCACCCCAATCATAGCCAAAATTGCCGACGGCCAAGATTAGTTTGTTCGGCGGGATGGCGGACAGTGCCCGCATTAACTGGGCGGTGAACCAGCGCTGGCTGGCGATCGGCCCCGGGCCGCTGCTGGCCGAATGTTCGTCAAAAGCTTTGACGATCACCTTGTCGGCAACACGGGCAAGCGCTGCGAGCCGCCAATCGGAACTATCCGGCGGTGCCACGACAACCACCTGCAAGTTGCGGGCTGCAAAACGGGCCTTTGCCGCCTCCATCAGCCGAAGATAATCCGGCAGCGCCGCTGGGGGGAGCTCCTCAAAATCGAACACCACCCCGGCGGCACCCAGATCGACCAGCGGGTTGCTGATTTGATCGAGTAACGTGCTGCGCGCGCCCGCATCGGCCAGCAGTGCGGCGGCGCCGTCACCGTCCCAATCCTCCTCCACCGCATTTCGCACCATCGGGAAGAGCGCGATGGGTCGCCTGGCGCCCGCCAGCGCGGCATTGAGCCGCTCATCGGCAGCCACGTTGAGCTCGTGTCTTGGCCCCACCACAGAAATGAGCCCCGCGACAACCCAGTCCAATTGGCCACTATTCTGTGCCAGCGACGCGGCGCCATTTTGATCCCAAGGGACATAGAAGCCGACCCGGATTGGCGCCGCAGATCGAGCAACCCGTAGGGGCGCCAGCATGGGCGGGGCCTGCACGGGTATCGCGCTGCCCAGATCGGGCATAGCGCCCGGCGGCAGCGGCTTTGATGACCGCGGCCGGGCGTTTTGCAGCGACAGCGAGAGTGGATCGGGCTTCGGCAGATCGAAGACGGTCGCCGAAAAAATGGCGATGAGGCCAAACAGGGCGAGATAGCCAAAAATCAGGGCGCGAGTCGTCCACCGCGAACGCGTGCCGCTCGCATCGAAAAAAACCTGCCTGTTGATCAAATTAGCTCACTCAATCCGGAAATTCCGTACCTTCAGGGCAAGCAAGGATAGGGTGCATCCTCTGGATCATGGCTACAGCTTATGACGATTGTTCGATGCTGGGTCATCGAAAGCGCAGTGTGCCAAATCGGGAATGGTCCTCATTGCCCCCTTCGCGGCGGATGTTGCCGCGGGCGTCTTGAGGCGCGGCTGTGGCGCCTGACCTACACCGATGGCGGCGGCAAAAGGGCAAGCAAAGCGAAGGTCGCCAGCCAGTGCGTGCCCATATAATCATCGGCGATATGCGGCAGGCTGGCGGCGATATGGTGCGTTGCCGCATGCTGCGCGATGGCGTGGACTGGATGCTGATCACCCAGCGCCGCGGCGATGATCCGCCACGCCCATGCCCGGCTAAGATTGAGCCCATCAAGATGCGCAATCTTGCCGTCGCTGCGGTCAGAAACATGGGCCGGCGTGAACAGCGTTGCTGGCTGTCCTTGCGCCAGATGCGGCAGAAAATCGCCGAACCAGACGGTAAACTGGGAACGATCGAGCACCCGGCTCATCAAGGCCGCTTCACTCAATGCCGATGACAGGAACTCATCCCCGCCCGGCTCCCAGGCCTGACAGCCGCGGTCATCGGCAAACCAATCATGCGTTCGCGCAACGATCAGGTCGGCAAGCGCTGGATCATGGACGTCTGCCCATTCATGCGCGAGCAGCAGCGCAAAGGCGGAGTTGCCGTGCGTGCCGGTGCGGACCGGATAGGTCAGCTTGGGTAGGAACGCCGTGAATCGCGCTGCAAAGGCCCGCGCCAGCGGTTCAAGCGCCGGCCCCCAAGGCGCGTCGTGCTGCATCGCCTCGCCATGCAAGGCCAGCGCCCAGGCCCAGCCATAGGGTCGTTCGAACCCAGCGCTGCCTGGGCGCGCGAGATAGGCGGTTTCGACCGCGACCTTGTCGGCGGTAAGCATCGCGCTGGCACGGGCGCGAATATCGGCAGCGGCGGGCATATCCGGGAATAGCCGTGCGAGACGCAATATCTGCCACCAGCCATGAATGCAGCTGTGCCAGTCGAAGCTGCCGTAGAAAATCGGATGAAGCGCAGACGGGGTTGCCACGTCGGCGGGGCCATTCAGCACATGATCGAGTTTGTGCGGATATTCCTGGTCGAGATGACCAAGCGTCAGCCGGGCGAAACGATCAGCGAGTGCCGCGTCGAGGATTGTCATCGGATCACCAGCCAGAGCAGCACAATGTTGAACGCCAACAGCGGCAACGCGGTCGGGATCTGCGCCTTGATCACGCCGCTGCGATCCTTGAGATCGAGCAAGGCGGCGGGCACGAGATTGAAGTTGGCGGCCATCGGCGTCATCAGCGTGCCGCAGAACCCGGCGAGCATACCGATCGCGGCGACGCGGGCGGGATCAGCCCCATGCGCCTGCACCAGCAGCGGCAGACCGATCGCTGCTGCCATCACTGGAAAGGCAGCAAAGGCGTTGCCCATCACCATCGTGAACAGCGCCATGCCCAGCCCATAGCCGATCACCGCGCCGATCAGACTGCCCTGCGGAATGGCTTGTCCAGCGATCCCGCCGACAACCTCGCCCACGCCCGAAATCGCAAACACCGCACCCAGGCTGGCGAGCATTTGCGGCAACACCGCTGCCCAGCCGATATCGTCCATCAGCCGCAACCCCTCGCGAAACGGTGCAGCGGGGGCTGGCCTTAGCCAGGCGTAGCAATTGGCGAGCGCCAGCAGCACGCCGAACGTCAGCGCGACCAGCGTCGCCTGTTTGGGATCGATCATCGTGGGGATTTGCTTGAACACCAGGGTGCCGATCAGCGCGGTTACAGGCACGATCAGCGCAGGCGCGAACAGCCAAGCGCCGCGTGGCGGCACGGCGACGATATCATCAGTGCGGCGGGCGCGCATCCTGCCGGTGGCGGCGACCGCGATCAGCGCGATCACCAGCAAGCCGTTACCGAGATCGCCAATGACATCGCCCAGCAACAGGCTGATCGCGAGCAGGAGATGGAAAGCGGCATTGCTCCAGCGCCTGCCGCTTGCGCCAAGCACGGCAAAGGCCAGAAAGGTCGTGCCCGCGACCAAATAGACAAGATTGAGCCCGATCATGCGCGGCGTCGCTTTGCGCGGGCATCAAGCAACAACAACCGCGTGCCATGGATCAACAGCGCCGCGACCGCGGTGGGGATTGCCCAGACCGACAGCTGCAGCGGTTCGACGGTGATGCCATAGCCCTGCAGCACGCCCTTCATCAGCAGGATCGACCCGATCGCGATGAAGATATCCTCGCCGAAGAACAGCCCGATATTGTCGGTGGCAGCTGACAACGCGCGCAGCTTTTCCGGATCATGCGCGCCGGGGGCCTCGGTTTCGGCCGCGGCCTCGACCATCGGCGCGACGAGCGGGCGCACGGTCTGTGCGTGGCCAGCAATCGAAACCAGACCAAGCGCCGCCGTGAACTGGCGAAAGACGAGATAGAGCGCCAGCAATCGGCCCGGCGTGGCGCCGCGCAGCCGCCGGACCAGAGCGGCGGCGCGCGCCTGCAGCCCGTGCCGTTCGAGCAAGCCAATCACGGGCAGGACGATATAGACCACGCTGACAAAGCGGTTGTCGTTGAACGCCTTGCCGAAGACCGTGAGGATCTTGAACGGATCGAGCCCGGCGGCGAGCCCGGTCACCAGCGCCGACACCGCCACCACGAGCAGCGGGTTAAACCGCAGCAAAAAGCCGAGCGCGATGACGGCTATGCCCGCGAGCACCAGCATTTATGAAATCGCCCCGACCTGTTCGCCCCTGCCCATCGGCCCGAGCCTAACCGGCCTTGCCCAGTCAGACCAGCGGCCTTTGCAATGCCCGCCAACATTGGCAAAGGGAGGTGATGGCGCACACCGGCTGGCAGTTCTGGATCGATCGCGGCGGCACCTTTACCGACATTGTCGCGCGGTTGCCCGACGGCCAAATCCGCACCGCCAAATTGCTGTCGCAGGATGCGCGCTATGACGATGCGGTAGTCGAGGGGATCACCCGGATGACCGCCGCCGCCGGGGCGACAATCGCGGATGTCGATATGGTCCGGATGGGCACGACGGTTGCCACCAACGCGCTGCTCGAACGCAAGGGCGAGCCGACGCTGCTGGCGATCACGCGCGGCTTTGGCGACGCTTTGCGGATCGGGCATCAGGCGCGGCCCGATATCTTCGCCAAGCATATCGTGCTGCCCGAACAGGCCTATGCCTCTGTGATCGAGATTGACGAACGAGTGACAGCCGAGGGGGAAGTGCTCCAGCCGCTTGACGAGGACGCCGCGCACGCCGCGCTGGCCGAAGCGTTCGCCAGCGGGCTGAACTCTATCGCGATCGTCTTGATGCACGGCTATCGCTACACCGCGCATGAGGGGCGACTGGCCGAGATCGCCCGAGCGATCGGCTTTGGCCATGTCTCGGTCAGCCATGAGGTCACCCCGCTGATCAAGCTGATCGGGCGTGGCGAAACGAGCGTGGTCGATGCCTATTTGTCGCCGGTGCTGGATCGCTATGTCAGCCGGGTCGCCGCGGCGCTGGGCGATACCGAATTGCTGTTCATGCAATCCAATGGCGGGCTGGCGAGCGCGGGCGCGTTTCGCGGCAAGGATGCGATCCTGTCGGGCCCCGCAGGCGGCATCGTTGGCATGGCGGAGACCGCGCGGCTGGCCGGGATCGACCGCGTTATCGGCTTTGACATGGGCGGCACCTCGACCGATGTCTCGCACCATGCCGGTCAGCTCGAGCGGACCGGCGAGGCGATTGTCGGGGGGCTGCGCGTCCGCGCGCCGATGCTGCAGATCGAAACGGTCGCGGCGGGCGGCGGGTCGATCTGCCGCTTCGATGGCATGCGGCTGCGCGTCGGGCCGGAATCCGCCGGGGCCAATCCGGGACCGGCCTGTTACCGGCGCGGTGGGCCGCTGACGATTACCGACTGCAATCTGTTTCTGGGGCGCCTGCAGCCCGCGCATTTTCCGTCGCTGTTCGGGCCCAATGGCGATCAGCCGATTGACCTGGAAGTGGGGCGTGCACGGCTCACGGCACTGGCTGAAGAGGTCGGATCCACACCCGAAGCCCTCGCCGCCGGGTTCATCGACATCGCCAATGACGCAATGGCAAGTGCGATCCGCACCATCTCGGTCGAGCGCGGGCATGATCTCGCGCGCTATGCACTGGCCAGTTTCGGCGGCGCTGGCGGGCAGCATGCCTGCGCGATCGCCGATATCCTGGGAATCGACCGGGTGATGATCCATCCGCTTGCCGGCGTGCTCTCCGCCTTCGGCATGGGGATGGCCGCGCACCGAGTGGTACGCGAGGCGACGATCGCCCTGCCGATCGATCGGGAGGTTGAGGTCGTGGCGGTACTCGACCGGCTGGCTGCAGACGCGGCAGCGGCGCTGGCCGAGCAGGCGGTCGCGATCGATCGCGTCGAACGGCGGCTGCGGGTGCGCTATAGTGGCGCGGATTCGGCGCTGACGATCGATGCAGCGCCCTTTGCGGATTTGAGCCGACGCTTTGCCGACGCCCACGCGACACGGTTCGGCTTTTTCGATCCCGACACGCCGCTGATCATCGAAGCGGGCGAGGCAGAGGCGATTGGCCGATCGACAGCCGCGGCTGTGCAATTTGCTGCCGGTCAAGGGGAGCCAGTGGCCGAAGCCATCGACCTGCATATCGACGGCGAACGGGTCGCCGCCGCCCTGTTCGACCGCGCCACCCTGTCCGTTGGTTGGTCGGCGATGGGGCCACTCATCATCGTCGATCCCTCCGGCACCAGCTTTGTCGCGCCGGGCTGGCGCGCGACGATCGATGGGCAGGCCAATTTGATGCTCGACCGCGTCGTCCGCCGCGAAAATCGGGTGGCGGCGGGCACGCAGGTCGATCCGGTGCGGCTCGAGCTGTTCGCCAATCTGTTCATGAGCATCGCTGAGCAGATGGGCGTCGCGCTGCAGCAGACCGCCTGGTCAGTGAATATCAAGGAGCGGCTCGACTTCAGCTGCGCGCTGTTTGATGCCAACGGCAAGCTGATCGCCAACGCACCGCATATGCCGGTGCATCTGGGATCGATGGGCAAGAGCATCCGCACGATCATCGCCAATCGCGGCGGGACGATGCAGCCGGGCGATGTCTATGCACTCAACGATCCCTATGACGGCGGCACGCATTTGCCCGACGTCACGATCATCATGCCGGTGTTTGTCGAAGCCGACATGCCCGCTTTCTATGTCGCCGCGCGCGGGCATCAGGCCGATATCGGCGGGACCACGCCGGGATCGATGCCCGCCGACAGCCGCCGCATCGAAGACGAAGGCGTGCTGATCAGGGATTTCCTGCTGGTCGATGGCGGAAGGCTTTGTGAAGCGGAACTGCGCGCGCTGCTCGGCTCGGGCGATTGGCCGGCGCGCAACATCGACCAGAATGTCGGCGATATCCGGGCCCAGATCGCCGCCTGCGCGCGCGGCGCAGAAGCGCTGCGGGCAACCGTTGCCGAGCACGGCCTACCCGTCGTCCAGGCCTATATGGGCCATGTCCTGGCCAATGCCGAGGAAATGGTGCGTCGGCTGCTCGATCGGATTGAGGGCGGCCAGTTCAGCTATGCAATGGACAATGGCGCGGTGATCGCGGTCTGCGTCAGAATCGACAAGGCAAGCCGTAGCGCAATTGTCGATTTCACCGGTAGCAGCGGGCAGCGTGACGATAATTTCAACGCCCCCGCCTCAATTGCGCGCGCCGCATTGCTTTATGTCGTGCGGGTGATGGTCGATGAGCCAATCCCGCTCAACGATGGCTGCCTGGCGCCATTTGCGATCGTGCTGCCCGAACGCTCTATCCTCAACCCCGCATGGCCCGCTGCCGTCGTCGCGGGCAATGTTGAGACCAGCCAGGTCGTGACCGACGCGCTATTCGGCGCTTTTGGGGCGATGGCGGCGGCGCAAGGGACGATGAATAATTTCACCTTCGGCGATGGTACGCGACAATATTACGAAACGATCGCCGGGGGATCAGGCGCGGGCCCCGACTTTCCCGGAACATCGGCGGTGCAGACGCATATGACCAACAGCCGCATCACTGACCCCGAAGTAATCGAACAACGCTTTCCGATCCTGGTCGAGCGCTTTGCGATCCGCCAAGGGTCTGGCGGGGATGGCGCGCAGCCCGGCGGCGATGGCACGATCCGCCGCCTGCGCTTTCGCGAGCCGATGACCGCCACCATCCTTGCCAATCGCCGCCGCATTGCCCCGTTCGGGCTGGCCGGTGGAGCGGATGGCGCTTGCGGTCGCAGTTCAATCGAACGCGCCGATGGTCGGGTGGAAATTCTCCCCTCGTCGGCACGCGCCGACATGCTGGCGGGAGATGTTTTCGTGATCGAAACGCCGGGCGGCGGCGGCTATGGCCCGATCGATGCGCGCATCGCCGCGCGATAAGATCGCGGATTTTGGGTGCCGCCGGGTAGAACGCCGATCATCCGGCTTGTCTCACAACCCTTGGGCTTTGACACCGGTGGGAGATCGGTAAGCGCCTATCACCATCAGCAGCGCCACAGCCGCTAGCAAGGCTTCGCCGATAAAGGGGCCAATGAACCAGTAAAGCAGCATCGCATCCAGGATCACGATTGCGGCGCAGCTAAGCAGGATCGATCGAGCGATAGCTGGCTCGGCTTTGGTCACGAAGATGCAGACGGCGGCTGTCAGAAGCCAATGGAGGCTGGCGAACAGCCATAAGGGCCGAAGTGAAGCGTCAAAGAAACTGGGCGAGCCCGCGTCGGGTCGAGCAGCGGGGATCTCGAAATAGCCAGTGAAGTGAAACAAGGCCGTGATCGTCAACAGGACGGCGCCAGTCCAGACCACATAAGCGTGCCGTTCTCTCATGATCCAATTCACTTCCGGATATTTAAGGAGAGCGTTCCACCGCGGAGCATGAAGATGCCGCCAGCCAAGAGAGCGGCCCAGATCACAATGCCTTCGACGGCGAGAGCCTCATACAGCCTTGCGTTTGCCCATTCGGGGGCAATGCCTTTCTGCGACAACACAAAGGCATAGGCTATGATGTAAAAGGGGATCATCGAGCTGGCGGCCTGCACCAACGCCAGAGGTCCCCGCAGGTAGCTCCAGACTGCCCCCGTCGCAAATAGCGCGGATGTCAGGCCGAAAACCAAGGCGCTCGGCGTCTGGACATCCGCCATGCGTCCCGCTGTCATGGCAGCTATGAGGGCAAGCGCCCCCATCCCCAAGATCGTGGCGAACCGAACCGATTGCACAGCGAAGTTCATCGTCAACGTCCTTTCCTTGATAGCGCCCCAGACACAGCCAGCGGCGAATGAGAGGGCGGCATCCCCGTCCTCAATAGCGCTCAGTTCGGCTTTCATCGCAGCAGCCCAGGAGGCGCGACCGGCGGGCAGCAGCGCAGCGCACCAGCCGATGAGCGTGTAGGCCAAAGCGCGACGATCTGTGTTCATCCCGTCACCCCGACCAGACCAAGGCCGCGCCCATCGGTGCGGACGCGCAGCGCCTGCGCAAAGGCGCACCCTGCGGGGGTGAGCCGATAGGCATGACGCGGCGCGCGGGCAGGTGGAACGGGTGCGCGCCATTCGGATTCGAGGAGTCCGTCATCGGCCAAGCGCATCAGCAACGGATAGAGTGTGCCGGACTTGAGCTGCGTCTCTTGAAGCAGATCATAGCCGTGCCGCCATTGGTCTGGCCGAGCCAACAGGGCTTCAAGGACCAAAAGAGCTTGGCGGGATGAATGAGCGCGACGTACCATAATCAAACTCTACCTATATAGATTTATCGTGTCAACCGGTGAGAACCTTGGTTGATTGGGCCCTCAAGACTTCCTAATCCGGCGCATCGCTGTCGTTAGGCCAGACGGCTGCAATTGAGGTTGCCGCCCTGGCCGGCGCTCCCTGCTAGAGTCTGATGACTTTGGATTGGACCAACCCAAACCCCGTTCGCCCTGAGCGACGTCGGAGGGCATGCGAAGCGCGTGGGCTTCGACTTTGCTCAGCCCGAACGGGTATAACTTGAAGCGACCTAACGTCATCACGCTCTAGACGGACCGGAGGCAGGTGTTCGAGGATTGATCGCGCGCGCGCCCGGATCCGGCCGCTCTTTCATGTTCTCGCTGGGCCTGGACTGACGATTTCCCGCAGCGCTGGAGGGCCGTTCACCCCGGCACTTAGGAGCTACCAGCCTAGGCCAGGGCGCGCGCCAGGCGTTTGCGATACTCGCGTGGGGCGATTCCGAAGCGCTCGCGAAAGCGCGCGGTGAAGTGCGAATGCGATGAAAAGCCGAGATCATAGCCAATCTCTGACAAGGGCGTTGCCGTTGTCGCGATCCGGCGAGAGGCAACGTGCAGGCGGTAGGACGTCACATAATCGGCGAAGCCGCAGCCGAACACCGCCGCAAAACGTCGCGAGAAATAGGCGGGCGACACGTGGCACAGCGTGGCCGCCTCGCCGAGCGTCAGCCGCCCGCCAGGGGCCTGGCGCAGCCGTTCGACCACCGGCAGAAAGCGCGACAAATGGCTTGCCGTGTCCGCGCTCGGCTCCCCAGCGACGGTCGGCAGGCGCACCAGCGCGCTGAGGATCAAGCCAACGATCCGATCGATCATGGGATCGGCCGCATTGGTGCGCGCGGTTTCCGCCAGCCATTCGGCGAGCATGTGCAATCGCCCCCCGCTTGCGTTGTCGGGATCAACGCAAAGCGCGCGCGCGAGCGTGGCACCATCGCCCTGTCGTGCCAATTGTTCGACCAGATAAGGCTCGATCTGAATCAGCGTCCAGTGTTTCGGCCCGTCATCAAAGAGATAATCATGATAGCACATGCTGGGGACGAACACGACCGAACCGGGCCGGATCGCGAAGCTCTCGCCTGCGCAAAACAGGCGTCCATGCGTGTTACCGAACAGCACGATTTCGGCAACATCATGAAAATGCAGCAACCGTGCGGGCGGGAGCGACCCGGCCGCCATGGCGACTTGCGCCACCAGCGCCGTCAGGCCGAGCGGCAAATCGACCGGTTCGCAGATTGGTTGCATCACCATCACGCAAATTCATGACAGTTTGCGCGAAGCGCGACAAGTCAGTCGCCAGTGTCTGGCAAGCGCAACAGGATGGTCTGCCATGGGTGCAGGCTCGCCGTGCCGCCGCCGATCATGTCCGGCGAACCCGCGCCGGGCCCTTCGTAGCGCTTAACGGCCGAGGTCAAATTGGACACGATCACGAACCGCTCACCGCCGCCGTTGCGCTCAACCACGAGCAGACCGGGCACACTATCGAGCACGCGCTGGGTTCCAGTGCGCAACGCCGGATGGGCACGACGCAGCGCAGCCAATGCCCGATAACGTGTGAGCAGCGATCCCGGCTGGCCGGTCTGCTCCTCGACCGAGACGCGATCATAGTCGCGGGCATAACGCTGGTCCCAGAAGCGTTCGCCGGGGCGGCGATACCATATTGCCTGGCCGGGGGCGGCATCGACCGCAGCCCATTTGAACGCCTCGCGCACCGGAATGCCGCTCTCGTCGCTGTCATAGCCCTTGTCGATCGCACCGCGCATGCCGATTTCCTGGCCGTAATAAAGGATCGGCGTGCCTTTGAGGAAAAACGCCAGCGCTGCCGCCGTGCGCAGTTTTTCAGGGGAAATCTCGGGGTCGGAGGCGATTCGGCTGACGTCGTGGTTTTCGGCGAACACGAACTGGTGCTTGCCCGGCGGGGTGATCGCAGCAGTGCGGTCGATCGCCGCAACCAAGGCGGCCTTGTCAAATTTGCGGATCGCTTCGTGAATGCGAAAGGCAAAGACCGCGCTGGTATCGGCGCGCTTCAGATAGCCCTCGCCATAATCCGCCCATTCGGCCTGTTCAGCAACGAATACCAGTTGCGGGTTCACGCGGCGCAGTTTGTCAAAGGCGGGCTTCCAGAATTCAGTGAACAGGTTGGTCAGCAGGCCCTTGCCGTCGAGATCGTCCATCATGTGATCGAGCCGAAAACCATCGACGCCGTCGTCCACCTTGCCGTCACGGTTGGGATCGACCCAGTCGTGGAGGTAACGATCGAAATAGGCGCGCACGACGGGCGCCTTCAGCGCGACCGTCGTCACGCCGTGCGTATCCTTGTTGAAATTGATGATCTCGCGGAGGCCAAACGGCCCTTCCTCGGCCACACCCTGCGCGCGGTCGTCCCACAGCATGTAATCGGCATAGGGCGACGCACGATCCGCAAGCGCAGCGGTCCACCACGGGTGCCCCTCAGCCATATACTGGAATTCCATGTCGAGGAAGATCTTCATGCCCCGCTTGTGCAGCTCAGCGACCAGCCGGCGAAAATCGTCGACCGTGCCATAGGCCGGGTCGATCCCCTCGAAGCTCGTCGCGAAATAATTGTGATAGACGCGGCTGGGATAGAGCGGGGTCAGCAGGATCGCTGTGACCCCCAGTGATTGCAGATAGGGCAGACTGGCGGTGATGCCGTTCAAGTCACCGTGCCCATCGCCATTGCTGTCGCGAAAGCTGCGCTGGAAGATGTGGTAGACCACGGCATCGTCGAGCGGATCGACCGCCACCGGTGCGGGACGCGGGGCGGCAATAGCTGGCGGCGCTATCGTCGCAGCGAGCAAGGCGGCAAGGGCGATCAGGGTCGATTTCACAGGCGATATCCTCCTTATCATGGCACGCGCGCGCCACGCGTGAAAAACCAGAGCAATGCCGATAGCGCCAGAAATCCGCCCGACAGCGCGAACACCAGCCCCTTGTCATCGACCGCAGCCACGAACCTTCCGATGCCCAGGCTGGTGACGAGTTGAGGAAGCACCACCGACAGATTGAACAGGCCCATGAACAGGCCCATCTGCGTGGCATCGACGCGTTCTGACATGATCGCGAACGGCAGGCTGACGATCGATCCCCAGCCAATCCCGCACACCGCCATCAGCACATAAAGATGCCACGGGGCTGCCACGAACAACCAGACGCCAACGCACCCCGCCGCCATCAGTGCGACCGCTGCGACATGGACGGGAATCGGCCCAAAACGCCGAGCGACTGCGCCAAGGCCGATCGGCGCGACGGCGGCGACCGCATTGAGCGCCAGAAAGGCGATCGACGTCGTCTGGCCGAGCGCGGCGGCATCGAGCATCGGCATCCGCTGTTGCAGGAAGCTGACCATATAGACGAAGATCGGCTGCACCCCGAGCCAGCACAACGCGCTGGCGGCGACCGTGCGGCGAAACGCGCTGTCGCCATCGGGCCGGGCGACAAAGGCATGGACGATGAGCCCCAGCGTCGCGGCGGCGCAAAGTCCTTCAGCGACATAGCCGGTTTCGGCCAACCCAAGCACCCGCGCGCCGAGCCCGTAAAGATCATAGACCAGCAACGCCCAGATCGGCGACAGCGTCCAGGCGATCGCGGGCAGCGAAAGCCTGCGGCTGGTGTCGCTCGATGCCGCCGTCGGTGCCTCCGGGCGGGGCTCGGCAATCAACAGCGACGGCACCACGCCGAACGCCATCACCAGCGCGACCGCGACATAGATCAGCACATCATTGCCGAAGATCGCGCCGATCGCATAGGCGCCGACCCCGAAGCTGCCCGATACGACCTGCATCCAGCTATAGGCGCGCGTCCGCTCCGTGCCCTCATGCGTGACATCGGCAATCAGCGCGCGGGTCGGGTTGAATCCGACATTGACGGCCAGGTCGAGCGCCAGCGCCACGGTGATCGCCACGCCGAACACGCCGGGCAGGCCAAGCCCATGCGCGATCGCCCCGATCTGCGGCAGCAGCAGCATCGCCAGCGCCGCCATCGCCCCGCCGCCGATGATGAACACCCGCCGCCGCCCGCCCCACACCCAGATCCGGTCGCTCAGCCCCCCGACCAGCACCTGCCCCAATATCCCGGCAAGCGGCCCCGCCGCCCAGACCAGACCGATCTCGTCGATCTTCAGGCCATAGCGGGTCGCCAGCATCCAGCTCAGCACCGAAATCTGGACCGACAGCGCGAAGCCCATCGCGGTCGCGGGCAAGCTGATCAGCAGATAAAAGGCCGGTGTCCGGTCACGTTGCATGGCCAGCATCAGGCGGCGACCTCAGCACGGATGAAGGGGCGCGACAGATTGGCGATCCCCTTCCAGGCATAAGGATCAGTGCCCGCAATCAGCTCGATGTCGCGAAAATCCTCGGTCGGGCTGTGGCCGTCATGGTTCCACGGCAGCAGCGACGCCGCGTTCATATAGTGAATGACCAGGGCGCGGCGCGTGCCCGCGGTCGTGTTGGGCAAGGATCGGTGGAGCAGATAGCCGTTGAAGAACACCACGCTCCCCGCCGCCAGCTCAATCGGCACGCCGCCTTCGCGGCGATAGGGGAATGCCTGGGCTTCCTCGCTGACGTCGAAGCGGTCTTCGCCATGCGGCTGCATGGGATAGAGGATGCCCGGCGCGTGCGAGCCCGGATGCGCCCAGAGGCAGCCATTGTCGATCGTCGCATCGTCGAGCGCGATCCACGCGCCGCACAAGGACCGGTCGCGCGTCGGCAGGAAATGCTCGTCCTGATGCCACGCCTGACCCGGCTTGCCCGCTGGCTTGACGAACAGCATCGACTGCATCGCTTTGACGTCGGGCCCGATCAGCGCGGTGAGGACCTCGACAATCGCGGGATGGCGCATCGTCGCGCGAAATACCGGAGATAGCTTGTGCGGGAAATGAATCGCGAGGACATCTTCGCCGGCCACGGCGCCGGTCTCGGCGTGCAACGTTGCGATCTCGGCGGCGCTCACCAAGCCGGGCACAACGACAAAGCCGTCTTGCCGATAGGCCGATTGCAGCGCAGCCGACGCCATCAAACTCCCACTCCCCTCTGGCGACGCTGATCGATTGCCAGGCCACGCGTTGCCAACACGATAGCTGCCGATGCGCGCGCCGTCCGGCCTGCAGACTGCCATTTCCTCTGCCAAAAACTGTCAGCTTTTTGTCGTCGGTCCGCTTGCGCAAGACAATGCAGCTGGCGGCGTGATTATGACCGTCAACCGCCCCACAACGCGGTAGGACGAGGATGCCGAATGACGACCGACGCCGTTTCACGCGCCGAAGCGCCGCCATGGTGGCGGGGCGGGGTCATCTATCAGATCTATCCGCGAAGTTTTGCCGATACGCGTGGCGACGGCGTGGGGGATCTGCCCGGTATCACGGCCCGGCTCGACCATGTCGCATCGCTTGGCGTGGACGCAGTGTGGATATCCCCCTTTTTCACCTCGCCGATGCGCGACTATGGCTATGACGTCGCCGACTATCGCAATGTCGACGCGATGTTCGGCACGCTGGCCGATTTCGACGCCTTGCTCGCCCGGGCGCATGAACTGGGTCTGCGGGTGCTTGTCGATCTCGTCTTCTCGCACACGTCCCACCAGCACCCGTGGTTCGCGGCGAGCCAATCGAGCGCGGAGGATCCCAAGGCCGACTGGTATGTTTGGGCCGATCCGCGCGCGGACGGATCACCGCCCAATAACTGGCAATCGGTATTCGGTGGCCCGGCCTGGACGTGGAATGCCGGCCGCCGGCAATACTACATGCACAATTTCCTGCCCGAACAGCCGCAGCTGAACGGCCATCATCCGGCGGTTCAGCAAGCCCTGCTCGACGTGATGGCCTTCTGGCTTGACCGCGGGGTCGACGGGTTCAGGCTCGATGCGATCAACTATGCGATGCATGACCGCGCGCTGAGCGATAATCCCCCGCGGGCGCCGACCCAAGGCGCGCGCACCCGCCCGTTCGATTTTCAGCGCCATCTGCACAATCAGTCCCAGCCCGAAATCCTGCCTTTTCTTGGGCGGTTGCGGGCGCTGACCGAGGCGCGCGGCAAAGCGTTTCTGGTCGGCGAGATCGGCGGCGAATGGGCACGAACCGAGATGAAAAGCTATACCGCCGACGATCAGCGGCTGCATAGCGCCTACAGCTTTGCCTTCCTTTCGGCGCCGCGCCTCTCCGCCGATCTGGTCCGCTCGGCGCTCGCACAATGGTCGGGGGCCCGCGGTGAGGGCTGGCCGTCCTGGGCATTTTCCAATCACGATGCGCCGCGTGTGGTCTCGCGCTGGCAGTCGGCCACGGGTGCGCCGCTGCCTGCCGGGCTGGCGATGGCGTTGCTGCTGACGCTGCGCGGCAATGCCTTTGTCTATCAGGGCGAGGAGCTCGGCCTGCCGCAAGCAACGATCCCTTTCGATCGACTGCGCGACCCTGAGGCGATCAAGAACTGGCCGCTAACGCTGGGCCGCGATGGCGCGCGCACGCCAATGCCATGGTCACAAACAACACCCCATGCTGGTTTCTCGACCGGCGAGCCCTGGCTGCCAATCAGCGCCGAACACGCGGCCCTTGCCGTTGATGTGCAGGAGCGCGATCGCTCGTCGACGCTTCATCTGACGCGGCGCTTACTGGCGCTGCGGCGTGCGCATCCAGCACTTCGATATGGCGCGCTGGAGCTGCTGGACAGCGGCGGGCCGCTGCTGGCGTTCGATCGCATCGCAGGCACGCAGCGGGTGCGATGCGTGTTCAATCTCGGCGATGAAGCAATCGATGGCGGGTTGCTGACCGGCTGGCAAACGCTGGTCGCGATCGGTGCTGATCCCGCTTCGACAATGATCATGCCGAACAGCGCTGTGCTCGCGGTGCCGGGCGAATGACCGACCACAGACAACATCCTGACAGTTTTTCACCCAAAGGCCGCCAGTCGCGCCGCTTCGAACGGGAACGATGATGGCCTATCCTGCCGACATGACCACGACACTCACCAACGATCTGGATCGCCCCTATCCGCTCGACCGCGCGACGATTGACGCCTTCCGCGCGCAGGGTTTCGTCCATCTCAAACAAGTGCTGCCGCCTGAGGTGCTCGATCACTATGGCCGCGAAATCACCCGGCTGACGATCGCGCTCAACACCCAGACTTTGCCGCTGGCCGAGCGCACCACCTATGACCGCGCCTTCCTGCAGGTCATGAACCTGTGGCAGGAAAGCCAGGTCGTGCGCGACTTCGTTTTCGGCAAGACGCTCGCCCGGATCGCCGCTGAGTTGATGGAAGTGGGCGGCGTGCGGCTCTATCACGACCAATCGCTCTACAAGGAGCCGGGCGGTGGCATCACGCCTGCGCATGCCGACCAATATTATTGGCCGATGGCATCGGATCGCTGTGTAACCGCGTGGATCCCGCTTCAGGCGGTACCGCACGAGATGGGGCCGCTCGCCTTCTACGCCGGCAGCCACCACAGCGCGCTCGGCCGCGACTTGCCGATCTCGGACGAAAGCGAGGCGGCGATCACCGCGGCGATGGAAGCGCAAAACTACCCGATCGTCGACGCGCCCTTTGACCTGGGCGATGTCAGCTTTCATGCCGGGTGGCTGTTCCACCGCGCCGGGCCGAATATCTCGACCACGCCGCGATCAGTAATGACGGTCATCTATATGGATGCCGAGATGACGCTGGCCGACCCGACCAATGCCCAGCAACGCGAGGATTGGGCGAAGTGGTGCGCGGGTGCGACCGTCGGTGCGGTGATTGATACGCCTGGCAATCCGGTCCTCTATCATTCAGCCACTGCATGATTATCGATCGCCGCAGCGTGCTGGGCGCGGCAATGGCGATCCCTGCCCTGCCGGCACTCGCACGCGCGCCGGTGCCGGGCGCACTGACCGGTTTCGTCGATCCGTTCATCGGCACGGACGGCACCGGGCACTGTTTTCCTGGCCCCAGCCGCCCGTTCGGTATGGTTCAGCCTGGTCCCGACAATGCCGGTAGCGGCTGGGACTTCACCAGCGGGTATCAGTATCGCGCGCCGAAGATCATGGGGTTTTCGCAGACGCGCGCGAGCGGGACCGGCATTCCCGAGCTTGGCGATATCCTGCTCCAGCCGGTGCTCGACCCGCGCGATGACGTGGCGAGTCGTTACGACAAGGCGAGCGAAGTCGCGCGGCCCGGCTATTATGCAGTCACCCTTGCCGACAACGGTGCCAAGGTAGAACTCACCTGCGGCCTCCGCACGGCGCTCCACCGCTATCGTTTCGCGCGCGGCGGGCGGGTGTGGGTACTGGTCGATACTGAACACCGGCTGCGCTTCTTGACCAAGGAGCCAGTCGATGCGGCTTCGGTCCGCACGACGGCAACCGGCGCCGAAGGCAGCATCACCGCAACCAACTGGACCAAGCGGACGATCGCCTTCGCGCTGGAATTCGACCATCCGGTTGCCGAAGTCCGCCCTTTGCCCTCGACCAAGGCGCCGCGTTATCTGCTTGGCTTTGATCTCGGCGAACACGCTGTACTGCAAGCAAAGGTCGCGGTGTCGACCACTGATGTCGCGGGTGCGCGCGCCAATTTGGCCGAACTGCCGGGCTGGGATTTCGACGCCGTGGCGCGGGCCGCCGATACCGAATGGGAAAAGCTGCTCGGCCGCATCCGCATCGATGCCGATGCGCGCACCAAGCGGATTTTCTACACCGCGCTCTATCACCTGTTCCTGCAGCCCAGCATCATCTCCGACGCTGACGGGCGCTATCGCGGGCCGACGGGGCAGATCGCCAAGGCGCGCGGGCAGCATTATTATTCGACGCTGTCTTTGTGGGACACGTTCCGTGCCGCACACCCGCTTTACACACTGCTGATCCCAGAACGCGTGAATGACTTCGTCCTGACTCTGCTCGACCATGCCAAGGCCGCGGGCACGTTGCCGCTCTGGCCGATCTGGGGTGGCGAGACCAACACGATGATCGGCGATCCCGCGCTGCCGGTGATCGCCGATGCCTGGGCCAAGGGGTTTCGCGGGTTTGATGGCCAGGAAGCGCTTGCTGCGATGCGCGCGACATCCACGACCGACCATGCCCAATCGGACTGGAGCCTGTTCGATCGCTACGGCTATTACCCGACCGACAAGCTATCGAATGAGGCTGTCTCCCGCACGTTAGAGGCGGGGATCGGCGACGCTGCCACGGCGAAGATGGCGGCGATGCTGGGCGACACCGAGTCCGCAAAACGATTCGGCGCCCGTGCCAACGGCTATCGCGCGCTCATCGACCCCGAAACAAAGCTCGCGCGGGGAAAGGACAGCAAAGGTGCTTGGCGCACGCCGTTCGATCCGCTCACCGCCACCTCGCCACTCAACAACCCCGGCGATTATACCGAGGCCAATGCCTGGCAATATAGCTGGACGCCCGCGCTGCACGATGTGGATGGCCTGGTCGCGGCGATGGGCGGGCGTGCGGCATTTACAAATATGCTCGACACCTTCTTCTCGCTGCCCGGTGAGGAATCGAAATTCCTTGGGCAGGAGGCGCTGATCGGCCAATATGCGCATGGCAACGAACCCAGCCACCACATCGCCTGGCTCTATGCCTGGTCCGACCGCCCTGAGCGCGGCCCCGAACTGGTCCGTGAAATCGCGACGCGCTTTTACAAGGACACCCCGGACGGCATCGTCGGCAACGATGATTGCGGGCAGATGAGCGCCTGGTACATATTCGCGACGCTCGGCTTCTACCCCGTCAACCCGACGAGCGGCGACTTTGTGCTGGGGCAACCGCTGGTCGCGCACGCAACGGTCAGCCTGCCAAAGGGCAAGACTCTTGCGATCGCGCAGGGCAAGGGCGGCAGCGTGATCAATGGCGAACCGCTGACCCGAACGATCGCCTATCGTGCGCTGATGCGGGGCGGCGTGCTCCGGCTGTCGGGGGCCGAGGCCAACCACCCGTGACGATCGACCGCCAAACGGCGATCATTGGGAACGAGCGGTTGGGCCTGTCTAGGTTCGCTGACCAGTTTCCACGGCGATGAACCAATGAACGGCCGCTGCGTCCGGGTCGCGCTCGGCCAGATTCTTGTCGAGCCTGGAAGGGCCGACGATAATATCGGGCGGGCGCTGGCGACCATCGATGCGGCAGCGGCGGCGGGCGCGGAGGTCCTGGTCCTCCCCGAATGCCTCGATTTCGGCTGGGCCAGCGACGCTGCGCGGTCAGGCGCTGAGCCGATCCCCGGCCCCAGAGCAGCATTGCTTGCGGCGCGCGCAGGCGCCGCTGGCATCGTGTTGGCGGCCGGACTCAGCGAGCGTGCTGGCGACCAAATGTACAACGCCGCCATTCTGATCGACCGGGACGGGACCATCATTGGCCAGCATCGCAAGATCAACGAACTGGACTTTGCGCGATCGCTTTATGCCACCGGGGCCAAGCTGGAGGTTTTTGGCACATCGATCGGCCGGGTTGGCATTGCCATTTGTGCTGATCTGCTGGTTCCCGAAATTGGCGCAGCGCTGGCGGCCATGGGCGCTGAAATCATTCTTTCGCCGTCAGCCTGGGCTGTTCCGGATGACCATGACGAAGCGGTCACGCCCTATGGCGGCGAATGGCGCAGCGCCTATGGCAGCTTGGCGCGTCAATGCGGCGTCGCCGTGGCCGCTGCCAGCAATGTCGGGCGGATCGAAGGCGGCGCATGGCATGGTCGCCCGATCATCGGCAGATCATTGGCGGTTCATGGTGATGGGTCAATCGCTGGACTGGCGGCATTTGGCCGAGAGGATTTGCCCGTCTGCGAGCTGCGCTATCGCCGAGGTTCCGGCTGAATTTCCCTCGTTGCATCACCCTGTGGTTCCAAAAGCACCTTATCTTGGTGCCCATGAAACCGGGTGGAGCGCAAACTGCGGAAAACTGGTGCACCCGACTGGATTCGAACCAGTGGCCTCTGCCTTCGGAGCAATTTA
>MSXQ01000029.1:0-6439 GCA_002083645.1 Proteobacteria bacterium ST_bin13 | reverse complement strand
CCCCGGACTTGTTCGGTAGTTATACCCTTTGGACATGTAGGGTAAAATATGCCATAGACGACTTATCCGAAGTTGGGATTGGCCAAAGGGAGTCGAAGTGGGGAAGCTTTCCAAGATCGGCGCGTGGTGCTGGGGAAACTACGACAAAGTCATTCAAGTCGGCACTGTCGTTGTTGCGTTTGCTGTCCCGGCCTGGGCTACGTTTGTGAGCCCGTTCATGGCTCCTTATGCGCCTTTATCATGGGTTGCGGCTGGGTTTGCTGGGTCGTTGGTGGCGTCCGTCATCCTGTACGTTTTAGCCGTGTCCTACAGCAAATTTGTAACCGGAAAGCGAACAGCCGAAATTCTGCAGCGAACAGCGCTAAATCCGTTAGAAACCCACTTTGTGAAAGCTGTTATAAGGCTGTCTGATTTCTACGATCCAAATTATATCGGCCACCGGAATAAAGATTTCCGAGATTGCAGTGTTGTCGGCCCCGGCCTTGTCCTTGTGACGGGCGGCCAACTTGAAAACGTCACTTTCAAGTTTACGCAAATTGTCATTTTGGCCGATAGCGTCAAATCGGCTTTTGGGCTTACTGCTTTTCAAGATTGCAAATTTGTGGGTGGAATTTTTTCTAACTGCACTCTTCTGATGACGCAGAAGCATTATGACCAGTTGCCCGCCACTGTGCGCGCCAACATTCCTGTAATTAGCTGAGGAATATATGCATCTTCCCCAGGATCGCTTCAACCGCCTTCTAGGCGCAATGTTAAACGGCCCCGCTCCTAGCGGGAAAAAGAAACCATTAGCCGCTCCAGCATCAAGTGAGGCGTCTGACGCATGTTGTGGCGATACTCAAACTCCGAAAGATACTTCGGAAGATGTTTCGCGCTGACATGAATATGCGTGCCGTTGATGCCACGCTTAAGCTGCGCCCACATGCCTTCAATGGCGTTTGTGGTAGCGCCGCGCTCGCCAACGTGCGCGCCCGATTTGTGGCTAACCGTGATGTGGTCAAAGCCCTGCTGACCAAGAAAGCGGTAGGAGCCGAACTCGTCGCTGCTGATCGTTGTGCCACGAGCGATGGAGGAATGAATAAGCGCTTCCATCGGGCCGCGCGTGCGGCTCGCTACAACGCGCATCGCCAGCTTACCGCCGCGTTCCTTCATGCCAACGACAACGGCCTTATTGCCCATGTACCCGTTGCCCTTGCCACTGATCGAGCCGCCAACGATGGTCTCGTCAATCTCAACTGTGGTGCCGGGACCGCCAAGGAAGTCATCACCGTCAACGTCGCCCATATACTCGCGGATTTGATGGCACATGCGCCACGCGGTTTTGTAGGTCACGCCAAGCTGGCGCTCGACTTCCTTCGCCGCAACCCCGTTACGCGACGTGCAGAACTGGAACATCACAAAGAACCAGTCGCGCAGCGGCGTGCGGGTGCGGTCAAACGGCGTGCCAGCGGTTGGATAAACTTGATGCGCGCACCATTGGCACTGGTACGAACGGCGGGCCTTTACACGCGAAAACTTAGCGGGCCGATCGCAGCCGGGGCAATCAAAGTCAGTGCCGTAGCGGACCTGAAACAGATGATCGAGACACGCTTCCTCGGTGGGAAACTGGTCTTGGAACTGGCGAAGGGTGGGGGTTTTCGTGCTCATAGGTATTGTATGCCACATGTGCTTACATGTCGCAAGGGGATAATTACCGACTTGATCCGGGGCCGAACGGGTATAACGTTGAAGCGACCTAACGTCATCACGCTCTAGCCGCGACCGCCGAATCATTTTGGCGTGCTGGTCGTTGCGTTCTGGCCATCGCCCTCTGGCGCGGCGACGATGTCGCGGGTGGTTGACCCTTTGTCGACGACATTGGTCTGCGGATCGCCAACCTCTGAACGAATACCCTCGCCCGCCGAATCGCTCCCCGCCTGAGTCAGCACCGAACGCTCAGCCGCACTGCGCGCTGCCGGACCGCCGAACAACGCTTCAAGCGCCAAGGCCTGCGGGCCAGTATCCTGCGGGCGGGCTGCGCCGGGCTTTGGCGGGGTCAAGGAAAAATCGGGTGGAATCACCAGCGGCGCCTGACGCGCAACCGCGAATTCATCGGGCCGGGCACGGTTCAGGCCGGTGCCACCGCCACACGCGCTCAGGAAAACGGTCAGGCCTAGGCCCATGACGAGCCCGCTATATTTACGCATTCCCATTCTCCACTGAAACAGTCGGCACCGGCTTGTCGCGCACCAGGATCGCGCGCACCAGCAACACTAATACACCTATCGTAATCGCCGAATCCGCCAGATTGAAGACCAAAAAAGGGCTCCATTCGCCAAAGTGCAGATCGGCATAATCGACCACATAGCCCAAGCGGATGCGATCGAGAATATTGCCAAGCGCGCCGCCAAGCACCAGCCCCAGCGCAAACTGGTCCTGCCGGTTCCGCTCGCGCCACATCCAGACCAGGACGCCCGTGGCAATAACCCCGGTCAGCGCCACCAGCCCCCAGCGTCCGGCATCGCTTGAGGCATTCAGCAGCCCCAGCGACACGCCGATATTGGCGACGAAGCGCAGCCGGAAAATCGGCAGCACATCAATCGTCGGTCCCGCAAGCGACGAGAGCCCCAGCGGCCCGGTGACGATGAATTTGATCAGCTGATCAATCGCAAACACGATCGCTGCTGCTACCAACCCAATAATCGGCAACCGCTTCATGCCACCACCTCGCTGCACCGATCACACAGCGCACCGTCCTCTACCACATCGGGCAATAGCCGCCAGCAGCGGCCACATTTGGCGTAATCGGTGCGCGTCACCGCCACGCTATCGCCCTTGGTCACTTTCGCCACGATGAATATTTCGGCCAGCGCCTGGGCCGACAGCGGCAGTGCGGGCACCGTCACCTCTGCCTCCAGGCTCGACCGGACGATCTTGTCGCGGCGCAGCGGCTCGATCGCCTCGGTGACCTGCACGCGGAGCGCACGGACATCGGCCCAGTTGGTGCCGATCGGTCGATCGCCCGGCATCCTCGGCAGTTTCGGCCATTCGAGCAAGTGCACCGATCCATCCTCGCTCGGGAAGCGGTTCTGCCAGACTTCCTCGGCGGTGAAGACCAGCACCGGGGCCAGATAGCGCACCAGCGCGTGGAACAAAATGTCCATGACCGTCCGGCACGACCGCCGCTTGATGCTGTCGGGCGCATCGCAATAAAGGCAATCTTTGCGGATATCGAAATAGAATGCCGACAGATCCTCGTTCGCGAAATTGGTCAGCAAGCGGACATAGCTGTTGAAGTCGAAATCATCGATCGCGGCCTTTAGCTGGACGTCCATCGTGCCGAGCAGTTCGAGCATGTAGAGTTCGAGCTCGGGCATGTGGTCCACGTCAACGCGTTCTGCCTCATCGAACCCGTCGAGCGCGCCGAGCATGTAGCGGAAGGTGTTGCGCAGCTTGCGATACTGATCGGACACCCCGTTCAGGATTTCCTTGCCGATCCGGTGATCCTCGGTGAAATCGACCGTCAGCGCCCAGAGCCGCAGGATGTCCGCGCCGCTCTCCTTCATCAGATCGAGCGGGTTGATCGTGTTGCCGAGGCTCTTGGACATCTTCATGCCCTTCGAATCCATCGTGAAGCCATGGGTCAGCACCGCCTTGTACGGCGCATGCCCGCGCGTGCCGCAGCTTTCGAGCAACGACGACTGGAACCAGCCGCGATGCTGATCGGAGCCTTCTAGATAGAGATCGGCAGCCGGGCCTTTATATCCCTTAGGCCGCAGGAGATCGGGCCAGCGTCCCGATTCGAGCACAAAGGCGTGGGTGCAGCCGCTGTCGAACCACACGTCGAGAATGTCAGTGACGCGCTCGTAATCGGCGGCGGCATAGTCATCGCCAAGCAGCGACTGTGCCGCTTCGTCGGTCCAGGCATCGACGCCGTTCGCGCGCACCGCTGCGATGATGCGGGCGTTGACGGCGGGGTCGCAGAGATATTGGCCGGTCTTGCGATCGACGAACAAAGTGATCGGCACGCCCCAGGCCCGCTGGCGGCTCAGCACCCAGTCTGGGCGACCAGCGACCATGGCGGTGATGCGGTTCTGGCCCTTGGCGGGCAGCCAGCGCGTGGCCTCGATCGCGGCAAGCGCCTTCTCACGCAGCGTCCCACCGATGCCGCGGGCATGACCCTTCTCGTCTTCATCAGTGACGACGGGCAGCGGCGTCAGATCCTGTTCTGGCTTATCCATCGGCACAAACCATTGCGGCGTGCAGCGGAAGATCACCTTGGCCTTTGACCGCCAGCTATGCGGGTAGCTGTGCCTGAAATCATCGCTCGCCGCGAGCAGCCCGCCGCTCGCGCGCAAATCCGAACAGATCGGGCCATCGGCGGCGACGAACTTCTTGTTGATGACCGAGCCTTGGCCCCCGAGCCAAGCCCAATCCTCCCGGTACATCCCCGCCGCATCGACCGCGAAGACGGGCTCGATGCCATGCGCCTTGCACAGCAGGAAATCATCCTCGCCGTGGTCGGGGGCCATGTGGACAAGCCCCGTGCCCGCATCGGTGGTGACGAAATCGCCGGGCAGGAACGGGCGGGGCCGCAGGAAAAATTCGGCGAGCGGGGAATTGGGGTCGATATTCAGCCCCGCCCCCGCCCCACTATCCACGTCACCCCGGGCTTGACCCGGGGTCCCGCTGCCTTCCTCCGACGCCGCCGAGAAGCGGGACCCCGGCTCAAGGCCGGGGTGACGGAAGAACTTGGCCATGGGGTGGCGCGCGGTGGCGCCAGCAAGTTGCGAGCCTTGAATCGACTGATCGAATTCGGAGTATGGATCAATATACTCTTGAAGAGAGGGTGCACCGACTTCACCGAAATCGAGCGACTTCGCCGTCTTGTTTAGCCGGTCAGCGAAGGAAGTTGCCAAGTCTTTCGCAACGAGAAACTTGGAAATTCGGTTAGTATGGAACGGCAGTCCGGCTGCCGCCAGCACCTCGTTAACGCGCTTGTCGCCTTTCGCACCGATTCCTACGGTATCCGCTGTAACGGACAGCAGAACGTACTCAATCTCCGGCCCATAGCTCAGCGCCTGGTTCACCGGGATCGTCCACGGCGTCGTCGTCCAGATCACCGCATGGGCGCCGACCAGCTCCGGCGCATTCGGCGCGTCCACAATCTCAAACGCCACATCGATCTGCGTCGAGACCACGTCCTCATATTCGACCTCAGCCTCGGCGAGCGCGGTCTTTTCGACGGGCGACCACATCACCGGCTTCGCGCCACGATAAAGCTGGCCCGACTCCGCGAACTTCATCAGCTCGGTGACGATCGTCGCCTCGGCCTGAAAATCCATCGTCAGGTACGGATGATCCCAATCGCCATTGATGCCGAGCCGCTTCAGCTGCTCGCGCTGCGTGTTCACCCAATGCTGCGCGTACGCCCGGCATTCAGCGCGGAACTCGGCCGGGGGAACCTCGTCCTTGTTGAGCTTCTTGGCGCGATATTGCTCCTCGACCTTCCACTCGATCGGCAGGCCGTGGCAGTCCCAGCCGGGGACGTAGGGCGCATCCTTGCCAAGCAGACTCTGCGTGCGGCAGACGGTGTCCTTCAGGATATGGTTGAGCGCATGGCCGATATGCATGTCGCCATTCGCATAGGGCGGGCCATCATGCAGGATGAACTTCTCGCGGCCTTTGCGCGCCTCGCGGAGCTTTTCATAGAGGCCGATCGACTGCCAGTGCGCCAAAATGCCCGGTTCCTTCTGCGGAAGGCCGGCTTTCATGGGGAACTCGGTCTTCGGGAGGAAGACGGTGTCCTTATAGTCTGGTGCGGTGCTGTCGGTCATAAGGTTGCGGGCAATAGCGTAGGGGGGCGCTTGTTACAAAGCAGAAGATTTGGTTCGCGCGGAGACGCGGAGACGCGGAGGGGGTGCGCTTGTGGTCAGGTCCCTCGGCGCAGCCGACCCAATGCTCTACGTGGCCACGCAAGATGAGGGTTTCGCTGAAGCGAGACAGAGCCACGGACGAAACTCCTCCGCGCCTCCGCGCCTCCGCGCGAACCACCCTTCTCCTTCGCTTGAGCAACGCGCTAAAAAATATGATCCGCTTGTCCTGCCTAGCCGCCTCGACTGCCCAGCGGAATTGGCACTGAGGCCAGGCATAAAGCTAATCATTGGATCAAAGGACGGCATGTCGCGTGGCGCATTCGCCATTCATCACGAAACGCAGCAACATTTGGCAATTTGACTTTATCGCCATCTGGGCTAACCGCCGCGCGATTTTCCGCGATAGGGGGTTAAGAAAGTGTCGAGCTTGATTGCAGCGCTGCATATGGCCACCGCCTCCATTGCCGCACCGTCCGACACGGCCATTGCCAGCGATGTGGCGATCATCACCGCCCAACCTGCTGCTGATCCTGCTGCTGCTGATGAAGGCGACCAAGCATCGGCACCGGCTGCATCGCCCCCGG
>MSXQ01000028.1:0-82591 GCA_002083645.1 Proteobacteria bacterium ST_bin13 | reverse complement strand
CGATTCGCAACGCCGGTCAAAAAACGGACAATGCGGCACGCAACGGGACGATGCAGCACCAAGTGAGCGTCTTGAGGGAGCAACGCACCCAACATTTGGTCTGTAGCCGGCGAAGCGATGCGCCTCACGGGATCGGCCCTCCTCGTAATGCGCTCATCCTTTCGCCGCCAATGGAAGAATCCCGGTGCCGCAGGCGGCTGTAAACAGGAGGCAAGGCGGGCGGCCTTCACGCGGATTTCCTCAAAGTTCATCGGTTTGAGGAACGGATCGCGTGCTCCGTCGTCGCATGAGGAGATACGCAGCGGGGATGACGAACATGGAGAGCAAAGGCGCGGTTAGCATGCCGCCGATCATGGGGGCCGAGATCCGGCTCATCACTTCCGAACCGGTGCCGGTGCCAAGCAGGATCGGCAGCAAGCCTGCCAGGATTACCGCGACCGTCATCGCCTTGGGACGGACACGCAGCAACGCACCTTCGCGCACCGCGCCTTCGACCTCGCCGCCATTGGGGAATGCTCCACGGTCGGCCAGCGCATGCTTGAGGTAAATGAGCATCACCACGCCGAACTCGGCGGAGACCCCGGCCAGCGCAATGAACCCAACGCCCGTTGCAACCGACTGGTTGTAACCGAGCAGATAGAGCAGCCACACGCCGCCGGTCAGTGCGAAGGGTAGCGTCGCCATGATCAGCGCTGCCTCGTCGAGCCGCCGAAACGTCAGGTAGAGCAGCAGGAAAATGATCGCGAGTGTCGCCGGGACGACGATCTTCAGGCGCTCCATCGCACGCTCGAGGAACTCGAACTGGCCGGTATAGGCGACGCTGATGCCGGGTGGCAGCGGCACCTTGGCCCCAATGGCGCGCTGCAGGTCGCCAACGATATCGGTCAACGCACGCCCACGCGCGTCGATATATATCCAGGTCGCCGGGCGGCCGTTCTCGCTGCGCAGCATCGGCGGCCCGTTGACGATGCGGATGTCCGCCACGGTACCCAGCGTGATCTGCTGCCTGGACGGCGTCAGGATTGGCAGATTGACGATCTTCCCCGGGCTGTCGCGCAGCTCGCGCGGGTAGCGCACGCTGATCGGATAGCGTGCCAGCCCCTCGACAGTCTCGCCGACCGCCGCGCCGCCGATGGCGCCCGATACGACCTCCTGTACATCGGCGACGTTCATGCCGTAGCGCGCCGCTGCAGCGCGGTTGATCTGCACATCGATATAACGCCCACCGGTCAGCCGCTCGGCCAGCGCGGAGCTGACGCCCGGAACGGTCTTGGCGACAGTTTCGATCTGCTGCGCCACTTGATCGATCTGGCCAAGATCGGACCCCGATACCTTGATACCGATCGGGCTCTTGATGCCGGTCGCCAGCATGTCGATGCGATTGCGGATCGGCGGAATCCAGAAATTGGCAAGACCCGGCACCTTTACCGCGCGGTCGAGTTCCTCCACCAATTTGTCCTGCGTCATCCCCGGCCGCCACTCGCTCTTGGGCTTGAAGCGGATCGTCGTCTCGAACATCTCGAGAGGCGCGGGATCGGTCGCGGTGTCGGCGCGGCCGGCCTTGCCGAACACGCTCTCGACCTCGGGCACCGTCTTGATGAGGCGGTCGGTCTGCTGGAGCAACAGCCCGGCTTTGGCGGTCGAGATGCCCGGCAGCGCGGACGGCATGTAGAGCAAGTCGCCTTCGTTCATCTGCGGCATGAACTCCCCGCCGGTCTGGCTGATTGGCCACAGGCTGGAGGCGAACACGAGGCCCGCGATGAGCAGGGTCTGTTTGGGCCGTGCCAGCACCCAGTCGAGTGCGGGGCGATAAGCGCGCGTCAGCCAGCGATTGACCGGGTTCGCTTCCTCGCTCGGTATCCGACCGCGGATCAACCAGCCCATCAGCACCGGCACCAACGTGACCGACAGGATCGCAGCGGCCGCCATCGCATAGGTCTTGGTGAAGGCGAGCGGTGCGAAGAGCCGGCCTTCCTGTCCCTGAAGCGAGAAGATCGGAATGAACGAGAAGGTGATGATGAGCAGGCTGAGGAACAGCGCCGGGCCGACCTCGGCGGCCGCGTCGGTGATCACGCGCCAGCGCTCTGGTCCCTTCAACTCTTCGCCCGGGTGATCGTGCGCCCAGCGTTCGAGATGCTTATGGGCATTCTCGATCATAACGACTGCCGCATCGACCATCGCCCCGATCGCGATCGCGATCCCGCCCAGCGACATGATGTTGGCGTTGACGCCCTGCACCCGCATGACGATGAACGCGGCGAGGATGCCGAGCGGCAAGGTAAGGATCGCGACAAGCGCCGAACGGACATGCCACAGGAACAGCGCGCAGACGACCGCGACGACGAGAAACTCTTCGAGCAGCTTGTGTGAGAGGTTGTCGACCGCACGGTCGATCAGCGTCGAGCGATCATAGGTCGTGACCACCTCGACCCCGGGAGGGAGGCTCTTCTTGAGTTCCGCGATCTTCGCCTTGACGCCTTCGATCACCTCACGTGCATTCTTGCCCTGACGCATGACGATGACGCCGCCGGCAACTTCGCCTTCACCGTTCAGCTCGGCGACGCCGCGGCGCATGTCGGGCCCGACCTGAACGGTGGCGACATCGCTCAACAGTACCGGTACACCGCCCGAAGCGGTACGGATCGGCACGCTGCGGAAATCGTCGAGCGACGAGAGGTAGCCAGTGGCGCGGACGATATATTCGGCTTCCGCCATCTCGACCACCGAACCGCCGGTTTCAGAATTGGCGCGCTTGAGCGCCTCGGTTACTTCAGCTTGCGTCACGCCGTAGGAGATCAGCTTCTGCGGATCGAGCACCACTTGATACTGTTTGACCATGCCGCCGATGCTGGCGACCTCGGCGACCCCTGGTACCGATTTAAGCTCGTAGCGCAGGAACCAGTCCTGCAGGCTCCGCAATTGCTGCAGGTCCTGGCGGCCGGTCTTGTCGACCAGCGCATATTCGTAGATCCAGCCGACCCCCGTTGCGTCGGGGCCGAGCGAGGCGGTTGCCCCCGGCGGCAGCCTTCCTTGAACCTGGCTCAGATATTCGAGCACACGACTGCGCGCCCAGTAGAGATCGGTGCCGTCGTCGAACAGCACATAGACAAAGCTGTCGCCGACGAACGAATAGCCGCGCACGACGCGCGCGCCGGGCACCGACAGCATCGTGGTCGCGAGCGGATAGGTGACCTGGTTCTCGACGATCTGTGGCGCCTGGCCCGGATAGGTCGTTCGAATGATGACCTGCACGTCGGAGAGATCCGGCAGTGCATCGACCGGCGTGGTCCGCACCGCACCTATCCCGATCACGACCAGCACCAATGCCGCCAATATGACGAAGGCCCGCGCCTTCACCGAGGCTCTGATAATCCGTTCGATCATTTTGCACCGCCCAGCGGTCGCACCGCGATGCCGGTCAGGCTGGCTTCGGAGTCGAGCAGAAACTGGCCGGAGGCGACAACCTTCTCACCTTCTGCAAGGCCAGCGAGGATTTCGGTCTGGCCGCCCGCGTCACGGCCGGCCCGGACTTCGGCGGGATGATAGCGCCCGTCGCTGATAGCCAGCATCACCAGGGTGCGGGTCCCGGTTCGGATCACTGCCTCGCTTGGCACCAGCAGGGCCGGTCGCGCATCGCCGCCGAGCGCGACATTGGCGAACATGCCAGGCCGGAGCCGGCCGCCGCGATTGGCGAGTTCGATACGGACTGTGAGGGTGCGGCTATCAGTCTGCGCGGTGGGGAGGATCGCGATTACGCGTCCACCGAAACTCTCACCGGGAAAGCTGGTTAGCGCCGCCGTCGCGGTCTGTCCGATCCGAACATCGGCGGCACGCGCCTCGGGCACGGCTGCGTTCAGCCAGACTGTTCCGAGCCCACTTATCTGCGCGAGCGTCTGGCCCATCGCCAGCGTTACACCGGCGCGCGCGTCCAGTGTCTGGATCACGCCAGAGATTGGTGTGGTGATGGTAACAACCCCATTTGGTCGGCCGCTGCGCTCGACGCCGGCGATCAAGCCATCTGACATGCCCATCAGCCGCAGCCGTTGGCGGGCAGCGGTGGTGAGATCGGGTTTGCCGAGGCGCTTGACGCTCAGAAACTCGGTCTGTGCCCCACCCCATTCGGGCAGCAGCAGGTCGGCGATTGGCGCGCCGGCGCGGACTACATCGCCCGGTGCGCGAGCATAAACACGCTGGACGAACCCGCCTGAGCGCGCCTGGATGATTGCGACGTCGCGCTGGTTGAAGTCGATCGTGCCGGTCACGTCGAGCGTGGCAACGAGGCTCCCCATCCTTGCAGCGACCACACGAATGCCAAGGCTCTGCCGAGCCGCCGAATCGACTGTCACGCCCGGCGCGGCGCTACCGCCGCCATCGCCAAATTTTGGGACAAGCTCCATGTCCATGAAGGGCGACTTGCCAGGCTTGTCGAACTTCTGGTTCGGGAACATCGGGTCGTAATAATAAAGCGGCTTGCCGGCTTCGCCGCCCGCCGCTGCGGGGGCAGTTGCGCTCGTGCCGTGGTGGCCAATCCAATACCCACCGCCGCCAGCGACGAGCACCGCCGCCAATATCGAGGCGCGCCAACGAGCGGCCTGTGTTTGCGTCAGTGTCATGGCCGTTCTTCCCCATAGCTGATAGTGATGCGCACCGCGTCGCGGGCGACATCGGCTTCACGATTGAGCGCGTCGACCTCGGTCTCGGCGAGCGCGAGCGTCGCGAGCAATGCAGTTCCAAGATCGGTCTTGCCGGCAGCGTAGCTGTCGCGGTCGAGCTCGGCCCGGCGCTTGGCGAGCGGCACCTGCGTATCGCGCGCGTTGCGCAATCGCTCGTGGTGCATCGCGTGATCGGCCAGATCGGCCTCCACCGCGGCCACCAGCTCGCGCCGCAGTGCCTCGCGATCGAGGCGGCTACCCCGGGCCAGGCTTGCGCTAGCATCGATCCTTGGATTCTGGCGTTTGCCTGCAAATAGCGGCAAGTCGATCGACACGCCGATCGATGCCAGGTCGCCGAACCGCGGATCGCGCCGACCATAGCCAACACCGACCTTCCAGTCGGGGCGCTTGTCGGCTCGCGCCACGCGGACATCAGCATCTGCGGCCGCGATCCGTGCATCCTGCGCGCGCAGTGCCGGGAGCGAGTCAATGTTGGCGCGGAGCTGGGCTGCGTCCACCTCAAGCAGGGGAGGGTTGCCCGAGACTTCGGGCTCGGGATCCCCGGTATACCGGGCAAGTCTGGCGCGGGCCTGTGCAATCACGGCGATCAGTTCCGCGCGCCGGTCGTTGATCGCGCCGCGCAATTGTTCGGGCTCGAGTGCCTGGCTCGGCCGTGCGCTGCCCGAAGCGAGCCGTGCGGCGACCGTCTTCTGTAGATCATCGAGGCTCGACGTCAGGATATCGAGCTGTTCGAGTCTGCGCTGGCCATAATAGAGGTCGATCCAGGCGAGTGCGGTTTCAAGCCGGACGTTGCGCCCCTCGACCAGCTCGCCGGCTTCGGCAATGCCGACCTCCGCAGTCGCCCGTGCTTCGCGGGCATGCCGTTTGGCGAGATTGGGGAATTGCTGGCTGAATCCGATCGTCGCCATCGTAAAATCATCGCGCGTAATGCTGCCCGCATTGGGCCCGGTTACCGGAAACCCGGAGACGCCCAGGTCAAGCGTCGGGTCGGGTAGACGATCAGCGGCGACTGCAGAGGAGCGCGCGGCGTCGGTCGTGGCCGCGCGCGCTTTCAAGCTCGGCGCATTCGCAGCTGCGCGTTCGAGCGCCTCGGCATAGGTCAGCGGTTGGGCTGAGCCTGGCTCGGGCAGCATGACGCCGGCGGCCAGCAGCACGGCCGGAAATAAAGAAAATCTCATGGCAGCCTTCCTGAGAGACGGACGCGGATCGGCCGCCCGCGAACTGGCATTGGCGCCAGTCGCGGGCCGCGACGTTCAGCCCTTGTTCGAGGGTAGGTCGGATATCGTCCGCCGGTCGCTGCCTTTAGGCATTATCATGCACGTCGCCATGAGCCGTTCCGCATGGCGTGCAGCGCGAGCTGCCCACCAAGCCTCTTGGACCTGGCGCTCCTGTACGGTGATGGTGGGGATGCTCTTATCGGAGGGAACGGCGGACTGGGCGTGCGCGGAAGGTGCAACCAAAGTTGCCGCCGCCAATATGGCAGCCAAGATCGTCTTGGTCATCGATGTAATCCTTGGATGAACTGTGTTCGATGCACGCGGATCGCAGCCACCGTCGAACGACGGCACAGCCGATCAGCCGCGCGTACGCGAGGGTTCAGCCAAGGAAGGTCGGTGGCTCCGGCTCGGGCGGGACATCTCGTCCGGCCAATACGGGTATGACGGACCAGAAATAGGTGGCCGAAACAAGCCGAGGAGCCGCTGAAGCAGGCGTCGGGATCTTAGCCGCCAGCAATGCGGTACAGCCCGACATCATCATGCAGCCGGGCTTGGTATTCTTGTCGCCTTTCGAATCGCAGTTCGGGCAATCAGGCATGTCGCAATCCGGCATCCCCGCCGCCATGGCGGATTGGCTCTGCGTCGATATCATGCTGCACGGCGCTGCTTGCGCTACACCATTCCCGGCGAGCCCGAGAATCGCTCCCAGGAGCAGGAGATGGCGAATTAGCCTTTTCAGCATGCAATCTGGTTGCGTGTTGGTGCGACGGAAGTCAATTCCCATTGGACCAGAAAGGTAAAGCGCCTCTGTGCAGCGATCGGAACATCCCGATTCACTTTCCTTCTATGGTGACACAGACAGGTATCTCGACCCGGACCCCTGCGATATTGAATCCAGGCACCGCAGCCAGAGCGATGAAAGTGCTGGTTGCCCAACTCATGCCGAACGAATGAGCCCATAAAAAAGAGTCGGCTAGCGGGTCGTGCTGTAACCCTTCCGGATGTCGCGGCGAATTGACCAGTGACCGGCTGATCGGTCTCAACAAGGATCTGATGGTGCTGAAGCGCGTGCTCCCCTTTTTGCTCCTGCTTGGAGCCTTGACCGGCCTGTTCGGTCAGGAGGTGGCGTTCGCACGAGGCCCGGATCTGGCGAGCCCGGCTGCGGCGGCCCAGCAGATAGCCGGTATGAGTGGCATGGATTGCGCCGGGATGATGATGGAATCGCCATCTCATCATGACGGGTCCAAACCCTGCAAGGGCATGACCCCGGACTGCATGGCCCAGATGGGCTGTGTGGCGCCGGTCCTCCTCAACGAGGGCAACACGCCGGCGACAATCAAACCCTTGGCGTCGAAAGCTTTCTACTGGTCATCGACCTCCCGCCTGATCGGCCGCTCCTACGCTCCGGAACTCGACCCTCCCAGTCTCCTGAATTGATTTTCGTAACACGCGCGAATTGCGCTGCTGGGGATCGCAATCGATCCGCCACGGCCCGCCTCGCGCAACCCCGTTCGAATTCAACTCAATTCAATTCAAGGATGACTATCATGAGCAAGTATTTCTCTTCGACTGCCGCGGTTGCGGCCACTGTTTCCATCATCGCCGCCGTTGCGGCTGCCTTCTCGGTACCGACTGCAGCCATGGCCGCAGAGGCGACCAATACGTCCGGCCATTACGAATGGCGTGCCGCGCCGCAAAACGGACCGCGTGCTCCTCTCCGTGCTCCCGTCCGTATCTGGGTGGATGCATCGGGTAACCAGCAAACGGACGCGCGTCGGACAACGCTTGATATGGCCGCCAACGAAAAGAGCGGCGGCGCTGGCCATTATGAGTGGCGCGCATCGCGGCAATTTGGGCCGCGGGCACCGATCCAGGCGCCGATGCGCGTCTGGGTGAGCGACACCACGATGGTCGCAATGCAGCGTTGATGGGGTCGAGTACCGGAATGCCGGACTGACGAACCTCTCTTCACCAACCGCACGCCGGCGGGGTCCTCGTACCCTGCCGGCTTTTGCTGTTTGGGTTGCGGAAGGTCTCGCGAAGGAGGCGCAAAACTACCAACGGCATCGGTTCCAATTCCCGCTGGTACTGGTTCTTTCGGAGGAGAACTGGCCGGACGGGGTTCGCTCCCGTAACATGGACGCGAAGATAGCGAGGCCCGGCGTTCAACTCTGTGGAGCCGCTTGGCACAGTGGCGGGTTGTCGAAGCTGCCCAAGCGGTGATCAAATCCGTCCCCGCGCGGGGTTTGGCAACTCATCACAGGCCACCATCCGGACAACCAGGCACCGAGGCGAGTAGTTCTTCGGCTCGTCTTCTCCTGCACCCGCGATGAGTTCCGCTCGCCACGGAGAGGCGGCGCCTTGCCACCTGCCGGGAACTGCCGTGGCGACGTGCAAACTAGCTGATTATCGGTCGCAGGGTTTTTTGCACGCCAGACCAGTCTGATCGCCCTACGGCCACCTCCGGGTCGACTGCTCGAGCGTCGAACCCAATTGCGCAATACTCTTCTGTATCAATCAGCCGATCGGATATGCTGGCTGGACCATTGTCGCAGCGGCAACCATTATGCAGCGATCATCGGCTTGCGGACTTCACAGGGTCCGAAGTGCGCGGCGCGGCCTTGGGCTGGGGAAAGGCGTGGTTGGAGTGGGTAGCACCGTATGTGCCACGACCGATGAGCGCTGCCGAACGTGTCGGTGGCGGGGCGCCCGCGCAACAGGGGCCGCGGCACCAGTGAGACGTTCCCGGGGCGGGGGAAGCGCTTATGGATTATCCACTTCAGCGCCCAACCCGGTGATCAGTCGCGCGCCCCGCTCGAAGGTTATATAGTTCCAGAGCCAGTTCGCTCCCACCACGATGCGGTTCCGAAATCCGACCAGAAAATAAATGTGCGCGGTCGACCAGAATATCCATGCGACGAGCCCCGAGAAGCGAAACCACCCAAAATCGACAACCGCCCGCTTGCGACCGATTGTGGCGAGATTGCCGAAATGACGGTAGCGAAAGGCGGCTGGTGGACGCCGGCGGCCGAGCCTGGCGACGATGTGCCGTGCCACATGGAGCCCCTGCTGTTTCGCGGCCGGCGCGATGCCCGGCACGGGCGCGCCGCCGGCGCCCATGGCGGAAGCTGTGTCCCCGATCGCATAGACGCCTTCGCGTCCGGGTACGCGCAGATTATCATCGACGATCACTCGGCCCGCCCGATCAGCCTCGGCATCGAGCCATTGCGCTGCCGGCGAGGCCTTGACGCCGGCTGCCCAGATGATTGTGGCGGCGCGGATCAACTCGCCATCCACGACTGCTCCCTTTTCGTTGATCTCCGTCACCCGGCCGCCAAGGCGGACTTCGACGCCCAGCTTGACGAGCGAGCCTCTCGCCGCCTCGCTCAGCTTCTCGGGAAACGTGCTGAGCAGGCGCTGACCGGCCTCGATGAGGATAATCCGCACACAGCGCGCCGTGATGAAGTGAAAATCCATTTCGGCGGCATGTCGCGTAAGCTCGGCGACCGCGCCTGCCATTTCCACGCCCGTCGGTCCGCCACCGATGACAAGGAACGTGAGGAACTCGGTCCGTTCCTCGACGTCCTCCTGACGGTTGGTCTCGGCGCGCTCGAGTGCAAGCAGAATCCGGCGGCGCACATGCAGCGCATCGTCGATCGTCTTGATGCCCGGGGCATGTCGCGCCCATTCTTCGTTGCCGAAATAGCTGTGGGTCGCGCCAGTCGCTAGAATCAACGAGTCGTATGAGAGGCTCGCGCCGCTGGCCAGCGTCACGACGTTTCGCTCGTGATCGATCCCATCCACCCGATCGAGCAGGACCCGCGTCCGCTTCTGATGCTTGACGATAGACCGAACGGGCGCGGCCACGTCCGCCGGCGACAGGCCAGCGGTTGCAACCTGATAGAGCAGGGGCTGAAACAGATGGTGGTTCTGCGGGTCGACCAGCGTCACATCCACGTCATAGCGCGCCAGTTCCTCCGCCGCCGCGAGACCGCCAAAGCCGGCACCGACGATAACGACATGTGGTGCAGACCGCGTGCTGCGGCCGCCGTTCAGTGTGTCCAGCGTCAGCTTCACGGATAAGCTCCCAATAGAATGAAGTTCTTATCCCCATTCGACCGATCAGGCTGGCCGGTTACTCGTCTCGATGGTCGCATCGACCAAACGGGGCGAAGGTCAGCCTGGTGCCAACCGGTCGCGTCGGACTGGGCCGAAATATTTTCCGGCCTTGTAACCGTGTCGCTTCCGCAGCGAATCCCCTTGAGATGCGAACCGCCTTCTCCCAACCAGCCCGCTCCGCGTGGCGGCTGCTCCCGCTCATTGGATGCGGCTTGACCGCTGCCTTTCCCGCTCCCGTTTTGGCGCAATCGACAGCGGCCCCGGGGGAATTCGCGCTGAAGGTGAGTGGCTATGCCAACGCCACCGGTTCGGATGTCGGTTCGCAAGCCGACACGGGGATCGGTGCGCTCGGCGAAACCGAGCTGGAAATCACACCTCAATATCGCACGACATCCGGCACAGTGTTTGCCGCCCGGGGCGTGGCGAATGTGCGGGGCGCCGCCAGCGATCCGAACAGTTTCTATCGCCTCTCCGTTCCGGAACTGAGCGTCTTCGCGATCGGAGACTTTGGTCGGATCGAGCTTGGCGAGCGCGCAGGCTTTCCGCAGAGCCTGGTCGGCTTCACGCCGTCGGAGATCGCTTTCACCACACCAGGCTTTGGGCCTGAATCGGGCGCGAGGCTCGATCCGAACGGCGGGCTGCCAACGAGCTTTCTACCAAGGGGATTGGGGTCGCGCATCGATGCGTTGACCTATCTCGGCTATGCAGCACGCTTCTATGGCGACTCGTCGCCCAAGATCATCTACCTGACGCCGCGCACGCGCAGCGGCTTCTACGGTGCCGTCTCCTATACCCCGAGCACCGTCCGGCCTGCAGGTTTCACCGTCGCCGATGACGGGCGTTTTCATGATGGCAATGTGGACGGTTCGCTGGCACCGGCCCGCTTCCACGACGTCGTGCAGGCGGCTTTCGTGTGGAACCATCGGACCGAGACGCTCGATGTGTCGGTCGGTGCTACCTACTCACATGCCAACCCCGTTTCATCGAGCGCTCCTTATTCCTCGCTAAAGCGTTCGGACTCGATCAGTGGCGGCTTGAGCGCCACCTTTCGCGACACCTGGTCGCTCGGGCTGAGCGCGACCTATGATGGACTCTCCCAGGTGTCGGATGCGCCCAACCACACGAGATCGGCGACCAAACCCTACGGTATCGTTGCAAGCGCGGATTATGTCGGAGGTCCCTGGACCGTCGGCGGCTATTATCAGCATGCGACGGCCGACAGCCAAACCCTCGTTCCGGCCCGCGACACGGTCGACATCGGTGAAGTCGGCGTATCCTATCTCGTCGATCGCAATCATGATCTGCTGGGGCAGCGATTCCACACCGACGTCAAACTCTTCGCCAGCGTCTATGTCTACCGCTTCGAAACGAGCGTCATCGAGACCGACCGCTCTCGCCAGTCGGGCCAGGTCTTCCTCATGGGAACGCGCTTCTCGTTCTATTGAATTTGGCTTTCTACATTGATCACACAGGGAGAATGGCGATGAATAAGAATACGACGATTGTCAGTGCGGCCGGCCTGCTCGCGGCGGTGACCCTTGCCGCAAGTGCCGCCCACGGCCAGGTCAATGTCCCCAAGCCAACCTACAAGTTCGAAAAATGCTATGGTGTCGCAAAGGCCGGCGGCAACGACTGCTTTGGCCCCGCCAACTCCTGCGGCGGCACCTCCAGGGTGGATCGTCAGGCCGATGCCTGGATCTATGTCCCGGCCGGCACCTGCAAGAAGATCGCCGGAGGCACGACGGGACCATCGAAGTCCTGATGTCGGTCACGCCGTCGACGGGCTGGGTCGGGATTGGGTTACGCGACCCGTATCACGCTGAGTTTCTTGAGCCTGGTCGTGACCCGGCCGTCGACTGGCTGGAAGTGCATGCCGAGAATTATTTTGAGCGCGGCGGACCGCGCTATCGCGCCCTTGGTGAGATCGCCGATCGCTACCCGATCAGCATTCATGGTGTCGCGCTGTCGCTTGGTTCAGCGGAAGGTATCGACACCGATCATCTTGAGCGGCTGTGCGCGCTTGCGGCCGACATCGGCGCGTGCCGCGTCTCCGAACACCTTGCGTGGAGTCGGCGCGGTGGAGTCTATTTCAACGATCTTCTGCCTTTTCCGCTCTCGTGCGAAGCGCTGGATATCGTATCGCGGAACATCGATCGGGTTCAGCGTCATCTCGGCCGGTCCATCCTGATCGAGAACCCGTCCAGCTATCTCGATCTTCCAGGTTCAGTGATGAGCGAGGGCGTTTTCCTCGCTCGACTGGTCGAACGAACCGGCTGCGGGTTGCTGGTGGACGTCAACAATCTTTTCATCAGCTCCTGCAACCTCGTGCGGGATACTGAAGTGTGGCTCGACCAAATCCCGGTCGATGCGATCGGCGAGGTACATCTCGCCGGGCACGAACCTGATGCCGGCGGCAGCGGCCTCCTCATCGATGCGCATGGATGCGCGGTCGCTGAGCCGGTCTGGGCACTTTACGAAGCGCTCGTCAGCAGGATCGGCCCGCGTCCCACCATCGTAGAGCGCGACTGTAACTGGCCGTCGCTAGACACGCTGCTGGACGAAGCGGCCCGGGCGGCCCGCATTAACACTGTCCGCGAGAACGCATGAGCAGCGGGGATCTCGCCGCCTTCCAGGCCCGCTTCGCGCAGGATCTGATTGGCAACGAAGCGCTTTCGGCCAGCCCGTTCGGTCCCGGCTATGCGATTCATGCGCGCAACGTCCGCAACTCGATCGTCGCTGCCCTCCAGCAGAGCTTTCCGATCGTAGCCCGTCTGGTCGGCCCGTCCTTCTTCGATCAGGCCGCGCGTCTCTTCGCTGCTGATCATCCGCCAATGCTGGGCTGGATCTCAGCTTATGGCGCTACCTTCCCGGACTTTCTCGACCAACATGCCGCGGCGGCGTCGGTGCCCTATCTGGCCGATATTGCCCGGATTGAGTGGGCGCGCGTCAGAGCAACCTTTGCCGACGAAGCGCCAGGACTCGACCTTGCGGTGCTGGCGTCCATGCCGCCGGCCGAACTGATGGAGCGGCACGCCGCGCTGCATCCCTCGGCGACCCTGATCAGATCAGCCTATCCGATCTATCTCAT
Organism: Proteobacteria bacterium ST_bin13; assembly: GCA_002083645.1. Taxonomy (GTDB): domain Bacteria; phylum Pseudomonadota; class Alphaproteobacteria; order Sphingomonadales; family Sphingomonadaceae; genus Sphingomonas. The sequence continues at coordinate 69,494 of MSXQ01000028.1, read as the reverse complement.
CTGGATCTGGCACCAGAACCCGGTCGGCGACGACCGCATTGCAGGAACCGATTTCAAGCGAGGCGGCGACGACATTCTGGTCACCCGGACGGGCGAAGGCCAGGCTGTTGTCATTCGCCTCCCACCCGCGGACGCCGCTTTCGTTGCTGCGCTGGCTTCCGGCCGACCGCTCGGTGCCGCTTGGGCCGCGGCCCTCGACATCGACCAGCACTTCGATCTTGCGGCGGCCCTGGCGGAGCTTGTTCGCGAAGGCGCGTTGGCGGGCGCCGCGGGTTAGCCCTAGAACGTGGAAGGCGGCATGGCCCGACGATCCGGTGCCATGCCGCCATCGTCAATCAGGCGCGGACATGCCGGCCCAGGAAGTCACGGATCCGATCCGCGATCTCGGCCCCATGCGTCTCCAGCGCGAAGTGACCGCTGTCGAAGAAGTGGATTTCCGCACCCGGGATGTCACGGGAAAAAGCACGCGCGCCAGGCGGCAGGAAATAAGGATCCTTGTCGCCCCAGACCGCGAGCAGGGGCGGACGATTGGTACGGAAATAAGCCTGCCAGGCCGGATACAGCGCCACGTTGGTGCGGTAGTCGTAGATAAGATCGAGCTGGATTTCGTCCGAGCCGGGGCGTGCGATATAGGCTGCATCGAGCATATATCCGTCCGGCGAGACCTGCGACGCATCGGCGCCGTGCACATATTGCTCGTGGATCGCCTCGGGGGTCAGGGCTGCACGGCACGCCGCGCGGTTCGCCTCGGTAGGGTTCTCCCAATAGGTCTGATAGGGGCTCCAAGCGGTGCTCAGCCCTTCCTTGTAGGCATTGCCGTTCTGGCTGATGATCGCCGTCACGCGCTCCGGATGCGCCGCCGCCAGCCGGAAACCGGTCGGCGCGCCATAGTCGAACACGTACAGCGCATAGCGATGCAGACCCAACGCCTGCGTAAACCCGTCCATGACCTTCGCGAGATTGTCGAACGTGTAGGCGAACTGGCCGCGCGGTGGTGCCTTGGTCAGCCCGAAGCCCGGCAGATCGGGCGCGATTACCCGGAACCGGTCGGCGAGCAGCGGAATGAGCCCTCGGAACATATGGCTGCTGGTCGGATAACCGTGGAGCAGTAGCAGCACAGGCGCGTTCGCCGGCCCTGCTTCGCGATAATAGATCTCGACGTCACCGACCCGCTGCGTCTTGTAGCTGACATGATGGACGACCGGCGGCGCGGACTGCGCCGCGGCTTTGATGCGATCGGGAAGTGCAAGAGCGACACCTGCGCCGCCGGCGACTGCGAGCAAGGATTGTCGACGAGTGAAGCTCGGCATGGCTTTTTACCCCTTGTTGGTGCTGGCGATGTATCAGCCGCTGCCGGCGCGTCTGCCGTACGACTGGCTGCTGAGTTGATTGTGGATTAGCCCATGGGTGGCTGGGGACCAGCCGCGAAAGACGCAATTCTCAATTGCGTATCCACACCCCGCCGTTGAACTTCCATATCGGATTGCCAGATTTGATTGCTGTCAGAGGGCAGGCGCGGTTCTGCAAAGTGATCCGCGAATCCTCGACTTAACCCGTGGCTGCCCAAGATTTGATCGAGGAGCTGGCTGCATGAACCTCGTCAAAGAAATCGCGGCTGGGCTCAGCGGCCTCAAGACCCTGAAGGCGCTCATCGCTGCCGGCAGGCGACCGCCGATCGCCCAGACCCTCGACTTCGACCCGACCGATGTGGGGGAGGGGATAGGCTATCTTCACCGGCACGCCGGGCCTTGCCGCCATGGCAGCTATGCGGCCACGCTTCTCGATTCATCCTGCGGATGCGCCGTCCACTCGAAGTTGTCCGCAACGCAAGCCTATACAACTCTCGAGTTGAAGGTGGCCTATCACAAGGCGATCACGGCAAACACGGAAACCCTGCGCCCCGAGGGCCATGTCGTCAGCTTCAGTCGTCGCGCAGCTTTTGCCGAGGCCAGCCTGAAAGACGATGCTGGTCGGCTCCACGCGACCGCGACGTCGACGCTCCTCGTCATGGAGCGCTCATAGTCCTTTGTCCCAAATTCAGATCGAAGTCGTGAGATCCGTGAGCCACTGTGGCGATGCATTCAGCACCACGCTCTCGATCAGGTGATCGCTCCCGGTCACGATCAGAAGACCGACCGCGATGATGAGCACGCCGAGCGCCTTCTTGCCACCGCTGCCCGCGCTCATGAGCCTGCCACGCCATTTTGCGATCACGCTGCGCGCGGCGAGCGCAAGGACAAGGAGAACGGTCGCGATACCCAGGCCAAACGCGGCCATCACCACACCGACCTCGGCGAGATCCTGCCCTTGCGCGGCGAGGACCGTGGCTGCGCCAAGGGTCGGGCCGACGCACGGGCTCCACACCAGGCCAAGCAGGACGCCGATGCCGGCCTGCCCGGCTAGACCAAAACGCTCCAGCCCGGCTTGGCGCTGCCCTGCCCAGTTCGCGAGCGGAGCGGCGATCCGTTCGGCCACGCGCTGGAAATGCGGGATGATCAGCGCCAGCCCGATCACGAGCAGCAGGACGGCGCCGACCACGCGCACCACGTCGCCGTCGATGCCCAGCGCTTCGCCTGCCGTAGCGATGACGAAACCGGTCACTGTGAAGGAGACGACGAGCCCAGCAGCCAGCGCGAGCGGGCCGAAGCGGTGCTTCTGTGCAGCGCTCCCCAGCACGATCGGGACCAACGGCAGCACGCAAGGTGACAGGATCGTCAAGGCGCCGGCAGCATAGGCGAGCGCCGGATTGAGGGCGCTGCTCACGAGCGCACCTGAGTGCCAACGGCGTTCCACCGAAAGTCCGAATAGTTTGAGAGCATCGCTGAATCCGATCAATCGGTTGAATTACCCGGCGCGCGCGCCGCGATCGGATGTGATTTCGAGAAGGTTGGGCGCTCGGTTACAGTCCAGCTCCGCGAAGATTGACTATTCGTTCTTCTGGCGAACTCCTCGCGGGAGGACGATGGTTCCAGGCCATCCCGCCGGCCTCAAGATATACGGATGAACAGCGCCGAACCCGGTGGGCGTTCGGCAACGGGCATCGTTGAGCAGCGGAAAGCGGCGAGGGCGACACGTCAGGCGAAGGCTGGCCACACCGGAAAAATTCCGTGTCGCCGTGCCGAGCGCGTCAGCGCCTCGCCGCCCGACGGGCTAGTGGCTGTTTTTCTGCATGCTGTCGGTCGACTGCATGCTTCCGCCATTTTCGCCGCCCGCCGACATGGAGTTCTCGTCCGCGCCCATGCTTCCATTGGACGACACCATCGCCGCGCCATCCGCCATCGCGCCGCCATTGTCACTCGTGCCGGACGCCGCTCCGTTGGTCGAGGATCCGCCATTGGTGCTGTTGCACCCCGAGACCAGGGCCAAACCAGTGGCAGCGAAGGCGACGACTACGAGCCGATTGCGCAAGACAGGCATGATTTCTCTCCGTTGCTTTGTCGGGCTTTCGACGCAGCGTTCGGTCGGGTTACACCGGCTTAGAAATTTTCCTCGGCCGACCCATAACCACCACCGATCACCGCTTGGCGATCAGCTTTTCCATACCAGAGGGAACATCCTCTTCAGCGCCTCGACTTTCGGTCGATCGTTATAAACGATGTAGGGGTAGTTCGGATTCCTCGCCATGAAGTCCTGATGATAAGCTTCGGCGCGGAAGAACTCCTGCTGCTTTTCCAGCTTCGTCGCGATCGGTCGTGTGTAGACATGAGCCGTCGAAAGCTGGGCGACATAAGCGCGGGCGGTCGCGGCCTGTGTCGGTGACAGCGGAAACAGGGCAGTCCGGTACTGCGTGCCCTCGTCGGGGCCCTGGCGGTTAACTTCCGTGGGATCTGCCACCACCGAGAAATAGATCCTGAGCAGATCGGCGTAGTTCACCTGCCGCGGGTCGAACACGACCTTGACCGATTCCGCGTGCCCGGTCGTGCCGGTCGAGACCGTCTCGTATTGTGCCGTTGCGGCTGTGCCGCCGGTATATCCGGACGTGGCGCTGATCACCCCCTTCACATGGGAGAAGACGCCCTCGACACCCCAGAAGCAGCCGCCGGCGAAGATCGCCGACTCGCGCGCGCCGGTGACGCTCTCGCGTACCTTGGCGGCCGGGGCCGGGACCGGCCCTTCAGCCCGGACGGGGCCCAGCGAAGCGAAAAGGGAGCCGCCGGTGAGAACGGCTGCGGCGAATAGGATTTTACGTGACACTTGACGCTAACTCCGATCGGTTCCCATCCAAGTTCGACCGAACGACCTGCGTGGTTACACACCTCGATCGCCTCTATGGCGCTTCCCCATTGGCCACGCCCAGCTCGACGGTATGATTGCGATACGCATCATCGGCACGACAACGGGGCCAACGCCGACGTCGGTTGGGCTTTTCATCGAGAGGGACCAATCGTGTTTCGCGTAGCTGCTGGCGTCCCGCCACCAGGCGGAAAGCCGCCATCATTGAAAATTCCGGGATCCTTCCTGTAACCTAGGGCGGCCCAGCACCGAACGAAGGGCGATGAGCAACAGGTCCTTTGTCTCTCCCCGCGGCAAATTCCCGGTCGCCGCCGCAACCCCACGCGGCTTCCCTTACCGGCACCCCAATGGTGCTCCGGCGACGGCGCCGGCGGATACGATCGTCGCAGCAGAACCAAGCTTGCTGCGTCAGGCACTCACTGAATAACCCTGAAGGAGAAACAGCATGAGCCGTGTCGGACTATTCGTCGAACTCAAAGCAAAGGCAGGGAAGGGGGACGTTGTGGCCGATTTCCTGGCCGGCGCCCGTGAAGTGGCGCTCCAGGAGCCGCAAACGCTTGTCTGGTTCGCCTTCCGCTTCGACGAGACCACCTTTGGGATCTTCGACGCGTTCGAGGACAATGCCGGCCGCAGCGCCCATCTGAACGGTCCAATCGCCGCTGCACTCATGGCTCACGCCGATGAGTTGCTAGCAGAACCGCCCGCAATTCGTCCGGTCGATCTGCTAGCAGATACGCTCACGAAATCCGCGTAGCGATCCCGAAGAAAAGTAGCTTCCGGTTTACCTATGCCCACCAATTTCTGATCAGCGGCGGCGACATCGACCATCGCCGCCGCTGATCAATCCCTTCGTTATCTCTGAAAAGCCTTGTCCTTCACGGTTGGCCAATTCTGGTCCGCGCGCGTGATCGTGCCCGGCACATCCTTGTTAAAGAGCGCCTGCGCGCGCTGGTCGAAATTGACGTAGAGCTTGCCGTTGACGACGCGGCCGGTTTCCGGGTCGGCGTCAACCTTCTCACCGAAGGATGTTCCGATAGTGCAGAAGCCGCCGAACTCCGGCAGGTAGTGCTGGGGGTCGGCCTGGAACGCCTGACGATGCGCTTCGCTAGCGAACAGGTAGCGAACGCCCTTGTAGCTGGCCGAAATCGTCTCGACCCCCTTGGTCGGCGTGCCGCCGTCGAAATAGGCAACGGGATCGTAGCCGCGCAATGCCACGCCTGCGCCATCGACATTCACAGCCAAGGTGGACCCCGGCACGGCGGCGGACGCCACGGTCGGCACCAGAACGCTCATCGGCGTGGCCAGGATCATCATCGCAACGGCGAAACGCCGGTTAAGTCGTAACATCACTTTTCTCCTGATTGGGATCGAAAATTAGCGCGTCAATCGGGCGCGTCGCGCTTTGGGCTCGGCTTCGTCCTCAAGCTCGACCGTCATTCACGCCGCGGAGCGCAGGCGAGCGATATCCTGCAAAACCAGGTTTTCCTGGATCTTCTCGTCGAGTCTCGATTTCAGCACATCGCCGATGCTGAGGATGCCGACGAGCTCGCCTTCGCCGAGGATGGGAACGTGCCGGGCGCGATGATGGGTCATCAACGCCGTGACATGCATCAGCGCATCGTCGGGATGCGCGACGAGGGGCCGGCGTACCATTACTTCGTGAACCATATGGCGATGGGCGTCGCCGCCCCAGCGCGCGAACGCCGCCGTGATCTCGCGCTCGGAAATCAAGCCGCTCAGCGAGCCGTTGGAATCTTCGACCACCAGAGCGCCCACACGCGACGAAACCATTAGTGCCGCGGCAGCGGCAATGGTCGCCGTCTCGATGATAAGCCGAACATCGCCGTCTTTGTTCTTCAGGACATCAATTACGAGCATGGGAATTACTCTCTCTTCATGTGACGGCGTCATCTCTTCCGATGGACCTGCAGCAATTTTCGCTCGGCAAGGCTGCCCGGTTACAAGCCTACAGCGATCATTTTGTGAGAGCGGGGGCGTTCAGCCTGTAACTTGAAGCCACCGATCGCGAACTACCGTCAGAACCAGGCTTCCCTCTCGGACGGGCAAGTCGTGCTCACCAAGGAGCCTAATCGTGCCTCAATCGCCTCTCAGCGAAGAGCTTCGCAAGCTCGGTCAACAGGTACTCGTGTTCCAGGGCGGTGGTGCGCTCGGTGCCTACCAGGCTGGGGTCTATGAAGCACTCCATGCCGCGGGAATCGAAGTGGATTGGGCGATCGGCACGTCAATCGGCGCCATCAACGCTGCGATTATCGCCGGCAACGCGCCCGCCGACCGTATCCACCGTCTTCGCGCCTTTTGGGAGCGTGTCGAATATGGCGGATGGCTCGACGATTTTTTCCCCGGGCCGCTGTCAACGACGCTTCGTTTTTGGTCGGCGATGGCCACCGGCATCCCAGGCTTCTTCGAGCCCAACATGGCGATGGGGTTCGGGTCCCATGCCCAGATCGAAAGCGAGCAGGCTGGCTATTACTCAGTCGAACCGCTCCGGCGCACGCTCGGCGACCTTGTCGATTTCAACGTTCTCAATTCCGCTGCCACCCGCCTGACCGTCGGCGCGTCAAACGTCAGCACCAGTGAGATGGTCTATTTTGACTCTCGGGACGAAGCTCTCGCTATATGCCACATTCTGGCATCCGGCGCTCTGCCGCCCGCTTTCCCGCCGGTCCGTATCGGCGACGACTTTTTCTGGGACGGCGGTGTTCTCTCGAACACTCCGGTCGAAACCGTGTTCGACGATAACCCTCGACGCAATTCGGTGATTTACTCGGTGCATATCTGGAACCCGGAAGGCCCCCCTCCGCGATCGATGCACGACGTCATGAACCGCTACAAGGATGTCCAATATTCGAGCCGCTCGGCCAGCCATATCAAGCGTCAACGACAGCTCCACCGGCTGCGACATGTCATAACGGAAATCGCCGATCATCTGGGTGAAGAGATCCGCCAGGATCCACGCGTTCAGGAGCTACTCGCCTATGGGTGCAGGACGCGCATGCATGTCATTCGGCTGCTTGCGCCCCGGCTCGGTTATGAAGATCACAGCAAGGACGTGGATTTCAGCCCCTCGAGCATTCGCCAGCGCTGGGAAGCAGGCTATGCTCACACGATGCGCATGCTTGAAGCATCGCCCTGGCGCTCTGATTCCGACCCGATCGAAGGGTTCATCCTGCACGAGACCATGGGCGGTCTAAATGTCACCACTGCGGCTGCAAACGAGTGAGGAAACGAGCAGTCGCGTTGTCGCGAAAACGCGGGGAGCCAACCGCCAACACGATCGGCTCCCCGCAAAGAGTTACTTACGCATCGACTTCCGCGCGGTAACGCGATGCCACCACATTTCGCGAGAGGTTCGGAAGGAGCGCACCGCGCGCCTGATCGAAAGCGAGCCACTGACCTTCGTCTTCAAGCGGGGGGATCGTAACATTCTCACGGCGATCAAACCCAATCAGCGCAGCATCGACGAGGTCGTCTACTTCCATCACCATCTCGATCGGCAGCGCCTCAACGGGGGTTCCCGAATTCTCCCAGATTTCCGTGCGAGTCGCACCGGGTAGAACCGCCTGCACGTAGACGCCGCTGTCAGCGAGAAGCGTGCTAAGTGAGCGCGACAGGTGCAGATTGAACGCCTTCGTCGCGCTGTAGGTGCCGTCGAACAGCTCGGGCGCGAGCGCAAGAACCGAAGCGATATTGATAATCGAGCCCGAGCCGCGGGCCTTGAATGCTTTGGCCGCGGCAGAAGCCAGAACGGTCGTTGCCGTGACATTGAGCGCGATCAGCTTCTCGAATGCCGGAGTTTCATTGTCGAGGATGCCGCCCTTCAGCGCAGCGCCCGCATTGTTGAGGAAGAGGCTGATCAATGAATCGGTTGCGAGAAGCTTCTCGATCCGACTGAGATCGTCGCCATCGGTCAAATCGGCAACCAGGACCTCGATCGTACGGCCGGTCTCGGCGCGGAGTTTCTCGGCAAGAGCGTCCAACCGCTGCTTGTTGCGCGCGACGAGGATGAGGTCGTAGCCGCGGCGCGCCAGGCGATCCGCATAGGTTGCGCCGATGCCCGACGACGCGCCCGTGATGAGGGCCGTTCCAAGGGTAGAATCACTCATGGTCTATATCTCCTGCGACCCGGGGTGAGTCACTTGCGTTTTAATAGTGAGTCGCTATCATATTGCAATGGACAAGAAGATGCAGACCGAGAACAATTGTTGCCCGCTGGTGCGTGGGTTGTCGAAGGTAGGCGACGCCTGGAGCATGTTGATCCTTCGCGACGTTGCAACTGGGCTTGCCCGCTTCGATCAAATCCGGATCAATCTGAACATCGCCCCGAATATCCTTACTCAGCGGCTTCGATCGCTGATGGAAGCCGGCCTGCTTGCAAAGCGTCGATACAACGACCGCCCACCGCGCGACGAATATGTCCTGACGGACGCTGGCAGAGACTTTTTGCCGGTCCTGTATGTGATCGGGGAATGGGGTCACCGCCATAACGGCGAGGGTGCTGTGTCGCGGTTAATGGATATGGAGACCGGGCAACTGGTCGAACCAGTCGTGATCGATGGTCGAACCGGTACCCCGCTGGCAAACCGCCCCTTGAAGCTCGTTGCACCGGATGACGCGGGGATCGACAATCACAGTTGACCAGCGACCTTTGCCGGACAGCTGCGCACTTTCCGCCTCACGCCAACATCGGACCTTCGAACGACTACGTCTGCTGGTTCTCGTTGTCGAAACGTCGCAAATGTAAGGTGGCGAGCACACCCCAGACGCTCGCCACCTTCGGGCCATCAAAATTTTCGATTAACGCTCAGGTAGAAGTTGGCACGACGGGGATCGCCATACGTGCTGTAAAGAATATCGCTCGACAGATTGATGGGAGGGGACTTGTCCAAGATGTCATTGACTCCCGCGCGCACTTCCATCGATTTGGTGATCTTGTAACTGCCATAGACGTCCACATAGGCCTGCGCCGGTATCGTGGCCGATCCCTGAACGGCGCTGACGCTATGATTGATGTTGAGGAAATAAGGTCCGAAATACCGCACGCGGGCCCCAAAGGACCATTTGTCGGTGGAGTAGGTGGCGGAGACCACCCCACGCCATCGGACGCCCCCAGATGCGCCGATAAGAAGCGCGGAATTGTTGTCGAGAACGCCTGCCGATACGACCAAAGGTGAGCTGGGCGTCAGCCGCGACGACAGATCGATGAGATACGTCGCCGATCCCTGGACGTTGAGGTAACCCGATCCGACCTTCCTGTCGTAGGTCGCTGCGAAGTCAAGCGATTCAGATCGGAGGTAGGACAGATTGGCGGTGCTCGCATCGATCGCGATAATCGGGCCGACGGTAAAGGCGCCCAATTTAGTTGGATCGGTGCTGCGCGTAACCCGGTTCGGGAAGGCGGCGATGAAATCATCGAACTGAGATTGCCCCAGTGCTGTCGTCCCCGAATTGAGCAGCGAAATGGGTGAAAAATAGACGTTATTCTGGGTGATCCGCGTCCAGTCCACGGACAGGCGGAGGCCGGGAACGAAGCGCGGAGTCAAGACGGTGCCGGCCGACCAGCTCTTCGACGTCTGCGGGCTAACATTCGGGTTGCCGCCGATTGTCGCATTGACGAGATTGAATCCAGGGAAGAGGGGTGTGCCGATAGCCTCATTGCCACGAAGGGGGTCGGTGACGTTGACCGCTGACTTGCCCGCAAGGATCGTACCGGAGACACCCGCGGCAGCCGGTACGATCTGGTTCAAATATGGCGGGAGATAGCCAGTCGAATAGGACCCGCGGAAGGCGATATCCTGTGTGACGGTCCATTTCAGCGCGAGCGTCGGGTTGGTCGAGCCGTTACGCGTAGTCTCGAAGGTCGGCTGCGTACCGGATGCTGGGCATTGCGTAGTATAGGCCGAGGCGGGGAGTGGTGCGGGATAGGTACCGCTGGTCGGAAAACACGTCAGGAAACTATTTGAACCCACCCCAATATAATGATCGTAGCGCAGCGCTGTCTGAAACTCGAGTTCCCTGACGAGGGGCACGTGATTGTCCTTGCCCAGAATGGGGAAACGCACCTCGCCATAGACGCTGTCTGTCTGCTGGGTCCGCACGGGTGTGAACGTCACGTTCGAATTCTGGGTGTCGTTGAAAAAGGACGTGTATTGGCCTTGGCGCTGTTTGTCGCGCTCGAACAAGACGGTCGCGATCGGCTTGCCGCCCCAGAGCCGGATTAGCGGCAGCGGGCCGGCGAGTTTCAGAGAAATGGAACGGGTGTAAGAGCGCGGTGGCGTGATGAGCCCAGAGGACGGGCTGTTCAGGAACGTGAGGTTGAGCGGGTGTTGCAGGGTATCCTGCAGCAGATTGATCGAGCCATTGCTCGTCCCAACTCGCGTCGCAGCATCGTAGGACGGGGCGCCCGGTGACTGACTGAAACGATTCCAGTTCCAATTGAAGTCGAGCGCGGCGTGCCAGTCGAACGGCAGATCGACAATGGCGCCCGCCAGCACACGAATGGTTTGGCTATCAGTGGTGCTGCGATAGTTCGGGGTCGCGGATGGCAGCGCAATAGTGATCGTGTTCTGGAACGGATTGAGCGGGGACGATCCGGGCAATGTAAACAGGCCCGACGACTGGTTCCCGAACACATAGCTTGAATAGTGATTATAACCCACCTCGCCATAGAGGCTCAGCCATTTGTTAAACTGGCGCTTCACGGCCACGGACCCGCTATAGCTTTCGGTAGGCGAAAGTAGCGTTGCACCAGCGCCGTCGCCAAAAGGCCCGATCCCGGTATTGGGATATAGTCCCAGATCCTGCTTGCCCGCGTTCGCGATAAGCACTCAACGACGTGAGATGAACACTTCGGACGACATCGCTCTCGCCTACATTTCCACTTATAAAGGGGGGATCATCGCTACGCGCCATTTCGCCGAACCTACGATCCAGGACGGCCAGGCCGAGTTCGCGGACTAGCCTTTCGCGACGTATCGCCACAGTGTCCGACCGAAGATCCGGCGGCGATGTCCACATGATCGATACGTTCGATCCTATACCGGTCTCGACGTTGATGTGCGTCTCAAACGCGTGGGCCGCCACCTCGCCCAGGTCCGGTTCCGGTCCATCCGGCGCCTTAGGCTTCCAGTCCGCGAACCGAGCACGAATTTTCGCCTCCATCGCATCGACATCGAAGTCGCCGACCGCCACGAGCGTCGCGCGGGAAGGGCGATAATAGCTGTTGTAGAAGTCGACGAAGCGCTCGCGCGGCGCAGCATTGATAATCTTGAGGTCGCCGATCGGAAAGCGATCCGCGACCTTCTGGTCCTTCGCGACCACATCTAGCAATTTGCGGCTGACGCGCAGCGACGGGGTATTGCGCAGGCGCTCCTCGCCGGCGATGACGCCGCGCTCATCGACGATGTCCTGCGGATCCATCGTAGCTTCCGACGCCTGTTCGCGCACGACCAACAGTCCGGTTTCGAGCGTGTTGTCGTCGCTTCGGGGAAGATCGAGCCGGTAAAAGGTCTGGTCGAAACTCGTGGCGGCGTTGAGATCGGCACCGAACTGCAGACCTAGACGCTCCAGAATCGTGATGACGTCGTTCTTGGGAATATGGGTCGTTCCGTTGAACGCCATGTGCTCCATGAAGTGTGCCAGACCGAGCTGGTTTTCCTTCTCATTGAGCGACCCCGCGTCGACGCGCAGCCACAATGACGCCTGTTTGGGGGGCGTCGCGTTATGGAGTATGGCATATCGCAACCCGTTCGGGAGCGTCCCGAAACGGACGTCCGGATCGACGGGCAGATCACTCATCGTCTGCGTCCACGGCTGCGAAGGCTTGGCGCTCTCCCCAATTGCCGATGCACCCGATGCCACGCTCACACTGCTACCCGGCTCGCTTTGCTGTGCGGTGGCCCCGCCAGCCACAAGCGCCGCCAACGCTACGCCTGTGCCGAAAAGTCCGACTTGCACCCTACATGTCCCAAATTTCATCCTGTCCGCCCCAATGCTTTCCGGTCCGAGCGGGCTGAAGATTGATCCCGGCTCTTGATGGGGAACGTAGGCCAGGTGAAAATCCACATCCCGGCCGTGATCTTTTTGGACGCTAACGAACCAGCGACCGCACGCACGCTTCCCAGACGGTACCACCTCAGAACTTTCGCCATTGGCAGATGAGCATTCCCTGCTGTTTCATCCCTGGCCACGCATGGATCAGATCCTCTCGGACGCCGCGCGCGGTAGGCGCGCGATCGAAAGCGTCACCAGGATCGTCGCCGTCATCGCCAAAGCCGCGCTCCATGCGTAGGAACGCAACAGCGGCATGCCGATCAGCAGCAGACCGTCATTGCCACCGGGGATGAGTGCGCTGCCCCAGCCCATCAGCAAGCCGCCGGCAAAACAACGGACCGCGGCTCGGGCAGCCGGCACCGCGAATTGAAAACGCCCCGTCCGCCACCCCGCGCTGATCGCACCCAGAAGAAGCGCTACGATCAGAATCCAGCGGAAGTCGTCGACACCTCCAGCGCCATGCGCAATGTCCGACAAAATATCGGTATAGGCCCATGGCCCCACGGTCAGGAACATCACCAGGAACGTGACCCCAATCACCGTCGTCGCGCCATGGGCCGACCATGGCCGCGAGACCGAACCGAGCGACACGAGTGAACGACCGAGCCCGAGTACTCGCCAGGCGATCAGCACTATCACCGGTACCAGCAACCAGCTCCCGATAGCGAGCATAAGCGAGTCGTCCGGCGCGCTCGTCGCCATCATCTGCAAAACATGGCCGAGGGACAGGTCCCCGGCGAACAGGCCAAGTGGCATAAACACGTAGGCCAATTCACCCGAGCCCAGTCGGGCGATCGTTCCGAACGCGCAGGCACCGTTGATGCAGGCCCCGATGCCGAACAAACAGCCGCCGGCGATCGCCCAGCCTGTTGTCGTGAACGGTTGGGGCACAGCGACCGTGTCACCTACCGCTCGTGCCACGAGTAGCCCGCCCGTCACCCAAAGCGATGCTTCGACAATGGCAAGGAGACGCGTGATTCGACGCGCAATGAGCAACTCGTCAATTGCAGCGACCAGACAGGTGCTTCCGCGCTGGATTGCATTCCCCATGACAAACGCACAGGTCGCTCCGAACAGCAGCACAAGTGGGGACAGCGGCATGCCCGTATGGGCAAGCCTCACCGACGATGCTGCCGCATCGATCACGACGCCTTGCCCATTTTCGTTTCCCCTTCGACGCCCCCCGCGACCCGCGTCGCGAAAGATCCACGTGGGAAGGTTCGGCTGAAACCGTGTTTGGTTACATCATGTCTGACGGGCGCATGAAGAAGAACAATTTCATCGCCGCATCGAATGGCGTGTCAGAAATCTTCGGATCAACGTCGCACTCTCGTCAACAGTTTCGTCCAAAGCGAAATGCCCGCCATCGAGCAGATGGATCTCGGCTTCGGGCACGTCCCGTTTGTAAGCGTCCACCTCCGCCAGCGCGAAGAACGGATCATAGCGTCCCCACAACGCCAGCAGCGGCGGTCGATGCTCTCGCAACCAGGCTGACCATCGCGGATAGGCGGCGACATTCGTGCGGTAGTCATAGAAAAGGTCGGTCTGGATATCCGCCTCTCCCGGCCGCTGGAGGAACGCATATTCGTCGTTCCACAGATCAGGGTCATAACGTTCGGGAGCGGGCGAGCTACCGAGGTGGCGAAGCTTCGTTGTCTGGAGGGACAGGAAGCCCTTGCGGATATCTGCTTCATGGGCCGAGCGATCGCGCCAGAAGGCCTTGCGAGGCTCCCAGGCCGGCCCCAGTCCGTCCTCGTGCGCAACGGCATTCTGGACGATCAGCGCGGTGACGCGATCAGGATGGGCGATTGCCAGCCGAAAGCCGATCGGGCCGCCATAGTCATTCATGTAGAGCGCATAGCGATGGACGCCGACCTTCTCGGTGAACCGATCGATCAGCGTTGCGATATGGTCAAACGTATAGGCGAAATGATTGGCCGGCGGCGCGTCGCTGTTGCCAAAGCCGGGATAGTCGGGCGCTACCAGGTGATAGCGATCTGCAAGCAGCGGGATGAGCGTGTCGAACATGCGCGACGACGACGGGAAGCCGTGAAGCAGCAGGATCGTTGGCGCGTCGCGCGGGCCAGCCTCGCGGTAGAAGACCCTTACGCCATCGACCTCGACGGTACGATACGCGGTGGCGTGCGCGGAAACGCGCCTGGCAACCGGCGCGGCAACCGCAGGCGGGCCGGACAGCATCATCGTCGCCGCGGCCAGCATGCTCGCCGCTGGTATAACTCTCACAACGCCATGCCCGCAATTTGGGCGTCGATCGCCGTCAGGTGGCCGGTCTTGATCCAGACCGTGCAGCCAGCGCACCCGGCAATCGCATCGAAGTCTCGCCCCGGCGGAAGACGCAGCCAGGATTCCGCATCGAGCAGATCGCCTCCTTCGCTCAAAGTGCCGTCGAGGACCAGCAACTCGAGACCGGCTGGGTTTTCGATCCGAACCGGCGTCAGCGCATCCCAGCTCTCGAGCCGGACGACTTCGTCACCGAAGCTGTGCAGCGGCACCGCCGCCACGCCCGATCGATCGGCGACAGCAGCATAACGGATCAAATCGGGGGAAAGGCGGACGTGCGTCTGGTCGGCCGGATCGAACTGCCACAGCTTGACCAAGATGGTGCAGCCATCATCCGAGTAAGGCGTGTGCCGCGAGCCGCGCGGATTGCGGACATAGGACCCGGCCGGGAAGTGGCCGTGTTCATCGGAAAAGACGCCGTCGAGCACCACAAACTCCTCGCCGCCGCCATGGGTATGCGCAGAGAAGTAGGATTGTGGCGCATAGCGTACGATCGTGGTCGCGCGAGCAACCTCGCCGCCGACACGGTCGAGCATTCGGCGATCGACGCCTGCCATCGGTGAGGGGACCCAGGGCTCTTCGGCCGAATGAACCAAAACCCGCTGCGAGAAATCGGCATTCACCTCCATGGTCATATCCTTCCTTATTGCGTCGATCAGAGCTGAAGAGAAATCGCGCCGCTCCCCTTCGCCGGGACGGCACAGCAGATGAGGGCTTCGTCGGCGCCGACCTCGGCGCCAGTCTTTCGGGTGTGAGTAACCATGCCGGCCAGCACGCGCGTCCGACACGATCCGCAAGTACCCGACCGGCAGCCAAATTCGGGGGATAATCCGGATGCCTCTGCAAGTTCGAGCAGGCTGCCCATGCCGGGCGTCCAGTTGGTCGACTTGCGGGCCGCAGCAAAGCTTACTTCGGTCGCTTCCTCTGCCGCCGCAGCGGTAGGAGGTGAGGGGACCACCGTCGGATCGAGGCTACGCGTCATCGCGGCGGGGCCGAACGCCTCGGCATGGATCCGGCCATCGGCGATATTCAGGCCTCTCAGCCCATCATAGACGTCTTGCATGAACGCTGATGGGCCGCACAGATAGAAGTCGTAGTCGTCGAAGGGCAAGACGCTGCGCAGCAGATCGCTGTCGATCCGGCCTCGATAGTCGTAGTCGCGGTTCGCTCCCTCGCCGTCGGCCTGGCTGAGCACGCGAACCGCCTGAATCGCGCCCTGGCTGGCCCGCACGATCGCAGCGATCTCGTTCGCAAAGGCGCGTTCCGCAACGGTGCGCGCCGAATAGATTATCCAGGCACGGCGCAGCTTGCGGGTGCGTGCTCCTTCCAGGATCAGATGGCGGGCCATCGCGAGGATCGGCGTGATCCCGATGCCGGCGGCCAACAGTACGGCCGGACGCGGCGCGGCCGCGTCGATCGTAAACGCGCCGGCCGGCGAACGCGCCTCGATGACATCGCCCACGTCGAGACCATGCAGATGACCAGACACTACGCCCTCGCGCTTGACGCTGATCCGGTAGAGTTGATCGCCCGGCGCCGACGACAACGTATAGGTTCGGATCAGCGGGCGCGGCTCGCCGAGAGGCGAGACGCGGATCGGAAGATGCTGGCCGGCTTCGTGGGCCGCCAGTCCGGCTCCGTCCGCCGGCTCGAGGTGAAAGGAGCGGATGACGCTGCTTTCCTCGACAATCCGCGCGATACGGAGCCGTCGCCATGCCTGGCCGAGGCGCGCAGCCTCGATCTTCGCTTCCGCATCCGCCCAGGTGCCCGTCGCGGCGAGATTGGGCGACCAGGCATCATCCTCGAACCGCCATGTGAGCGGCAGGCCGGCACGCCGGCGGACGATGCGGTGGGGATGGACGCGCCATAGGCGTTCTGCGCCCGCAAAGGCCGCGATCTCCGGCGATTCGAGCACAATATCGGCATCGCCGCTGACCTGCAGAAGGTCGCCCGTCGACCAGTCGATGAACACCAACCCGGCCTTGCCGCTCTCCCGGATGTTCCCGAGCGTGTTGAAGAACTGATTGCCCGCAAAATCGGGAACGGTGAGCGTGTCGTCCTCATTCACGCGCACGAAGCCGGGTCGGCCGCCCCGATGGGATACGTCGACGCGACGTCCATTCGTCGTGTCGGCGAAGCTCGCGACATAGAAGCTGTCCGCGCTTGTGATCATCGCGCGCGCTTCATCGTCCAATGTAGAAAGCGCTTCGGGTGGCGACGCGGACAAGATATCCGGCTCGCGCGTGTAGCTGGGCGAGCGGCGTTGGATATATTGTGGGCAGTTTCCGAAGGACTCATCCAGCGCAATGGTGAAGCCGCCGTCGTCGGTCGCCTGAACCCGTCCGTTGAGACGATTGCGTCGCCGCGTCGCCGGCTCGATGCCGATCATCGCAACCGCCTCGCCGGCCGCGAACCCGCTCGTGGCGGGGTCGCCAGGATCGATCACCGTGGCGACCTTGAGATGTTTCGAATCCAGCGCTCGCAGGAACCCAGGTCGTCCGGCGCGCGGCGTTGCCCAGACCAACCCTTCGGAATCGACCGACCCAAATACGGCGAAGGGAAGCTGCGCGTAGAAGCGGCGATGCTGGTCGACCAGATTATCGCGAATGAACTGGGGGCCCATGGTCGCCATTTCGGCGACGACACCGACCGTCTCCTGCAAGGCGATCTCGCCTGCGTGCCAGGGAGAAGTTCGATCGTTGTCCGGATCTTCCAGCATCGACATGGTCTCCATATGGGCGGGGCGGCCGCGGGGGAGGGGGAACGGCGCGCCCCGCCGTCCGGCTTCAGGCTTCGAGCCCGGCCGGTGTCTTCTGGAACGGTACAAAACGGGGGAGCGCTTCCACGCGCTGGAGCCAGTCACGCGTCTGCGGGTAGGCGGACAGGTCTACATTCCCCTCCGGCGCACGCGCGATATAGCTGTAGAGCGCAACATCCGCGATAGTCGGCTCGGACGTGCCAGCAAGCCACGTCCGTGTCGTAAGCGTCGCCTCCACGACCTTCAGCGTGTCATGTGCGCGGTGGATAACTTCGTCAGGATCGAAAGGCGCATCGAACACCGTGACCAGCCGCGCAGCGCATGCGCCATAGGCGATCTTGCCGGCAGCGATCGAAAGCCAACGTTGCACCTCTACCTCGGTTGCCACGTCCTTGGGCAGCCAGGAGGTCGCGTTGGCGATCCGCGCCAAATAGACCAGGATCGCGTTGGAGTCGGCGACGACCGTCTCCCCATTCACCAGTACCGGAATCTCGCCGAAGGGGCTCATTGCCAGGAATTCTGGTGTCTTGTGCGCCCGGGCGGCCAGGTCAACCTCGATCAACTCATGCTCGATGGAGAGCAACGCGAGGAAGAGCCGCGCACGATGCGAGTGCCCGGACAAGGGATGGTAGTAGAGCTTCATGCCGATCTCCGCGGGTGAGGAGTAAGGGGTGGCCCCGTGGTGGAGGAAACCACGGGGCCGGGGGGCAGGCAGGGATCAGGCAGCTTCCGCCGCGCTCACGACCGGGAAATCGATGTCGGTGTGCAGCGCGTTGTTCAGGTAGTTGGTGAAGACGTTCACCGCGACCAGCGCGATGATCTCGACCACCTGGGCGTCAGTGAAGCCGGCGAGACGAACCTCGGCGACATCGGCGTCCGACACCTTGCCGCGGGCGTCGACGACGCTGCGAGCGAACTTGACCGCGGCCGCTGCCTTCGCATCGCCCGACAGGCCGCGACGGTTGAGAGCGATCTCGGCCTCGTCGATTTTGGCCAGGTTCAGCCCCAGATAGGTGTGCGCAGAGAGGCAGTAGTCGCAGCCATTGGCCTGCGCGACGGCGAGCGCGATCCGCTCGCGGGTCTTGACGTCCAGCGCCTTGCCGAGCGCGCCGTTGAAGCCGAGGAAGCCCTCGAGCGCGGCCGGGCTGGTGCCGATCAGGCGAAACAGATTGGGAATGACGCCGAGCTGAGCGCCGACTGCGTCGAGCAGCGGCTGCGAGGCGGCGGGGCTTTCGTCACGCGACGGGATGGTAACACGAGCCATTTGAGTTCTCCTTGGTGGACAGGTCAGGGGGCCGGTCAGCGCCGGTGACAGTTATTTCGCACCAATCGCGGTCAGCGATAATGGAGATAGTCGGCAGATCATTATTGCGGATGTCGCGATAATTTGCGCAGTACGACGGAACGGCGCGCGGCGACCGGCGAAATCTCGGGCGATGTAACCGGCGCCCCGTCGCCGCCGAATCTCTCTGCGAGAGTTTCCGGAGACAACGCCATGAAAGCCACTCATCTCGCCTACGCCGCCACTGCCGCCCTCGCGATTGGAACGATGGCCTTGGCTGCCCAGCCTACGGCGCCCGCTCAGCCCCCTCGCGGCCCGGTTGTTGTCGAGTTGTTCCAGAGCCAGGGATGCTCCGATTGTCCGCCCGCTCAGATCAACCTCAACGGGCTCGCTGACCGCCCCGATGTGCTCGCGCTTTCATTCGGGGTGACCTATTGGGACTATCTCGGCTGGAAGGACAGTTTCGCCTCGCCGCAGTTCACGCAGCGACAGCGCGACTATTCGGACCGCAACAACGGTATCGGCGTCGCTACCCCGCAATACTGGATCAACGGGCGACAGACCGTGTTGGGCGCCAATCCATCTCGGGTCGCCCAGCTCATCGGTCAGGGCGGTCCCTCCGGCGGCCCGGCGGTTACGGTCAATGGATCGTCGCTGAGTCTGAGCGCTGGCACCGCGCCATCGGGCGGCGCCGACGTGCTCCTCGTCCGCTACGATCCGCGCACTGTCCAGGTAGCGATCCGCGCGGGCGAGAATGGTGGTCGCACCATTCCACACCGCGACATCGTCCGGCAACTCATCCGAATCGGTCGCTGGAACGGCCGCGCACAGACGATTTCGCTGCCCGGCAACAATGCCAGCGGCCTGAAAAGTGCGATCCTTGTCCAGGCGAAGGCCGGCGGGCCGATCCTCGCGGCCGCGAAAATCTGATCGGAGCAGTGCCGATGATACCGACCTGAGAATTCGGCGAGAAGGGATCAAGACTGTTTGCCGGATAATCCCTGACATATTAGCTAGCGGTCCTGTCAAATAGCAGTGCAGGACGGACCAATGCTGCGTCAGGATCAATTCGATGGGCTGGTCGCGTTCGTGAGCGTCGCCCAGCAGGGCGGTTTCTCCGCGGCAGCGGTCCGGCTTGGCGTGTCGGCGTCGGCGGTAAGCCAGGCCATTCGCACGCTCGAAGACCGCCTCGGCGTCCCGTTGTTCAACCGCACCACCCGCAGCGTAAGCCTCACCGAAATCGGTCAACGCTACTATGACCGGGTTCTACCCTACGTCCGCGAGCTCGCCGAAGCCAATGAGGAGCTCGGCGATGAAACCGAGCGCGTTGGTGGCCTCCTGCGCCTCAATGTCCCCCGCGCCGGATATTTAATCGTCATACAGCCAATCCTGCGGCGCTTCCTTGATACCTATCCCGATGTCTCAATCGAGCTGGTGCTCGAGAACGCTTTGGTCGACATCGTCGGCATAGGTTTCGATGCCGGCATCCGCTTCGGAGACCTCATCGAAAAGGACATGATCGCGGTTCGGATAGGACCGCCGATCGAGGCCTTCATGATTGTGTCGCCTGACTATATCGCCCGCCGCGGGATGCCCAAGGTTCCCCAGGATCTCCAGAGCCATGACTGCATTCGGTTCCGTCACGTCACCACAGGCCAGATCGAGCGCTGGGAATTCTCCAAGGAGGGCGAAACCTTCGAGCTTTCGCCGACCGGGCGACTGATCATCAACGACTCCGAGGCGCTTGTACAAAGCGCGCTCGATGGGCTCGGCATAGCCTATATGATCAACGGCTATATTGAGCGCTTCATCGAAGACGGCCGTTTGGTCCGCGTCCTCGCCGATTGGAGCCCACGATTCGATGATCTCCACCTCTACTATGCCGATCGGCGCCGGGTGCCCGCCAAGCTCCGCGCGTTGATCGACTTCCTGCGCGCCGAACGAATGCCACCAGCCTCGGCCGACCTTCTTCTGCCCCGTTGAGCACGACGTCCCTCGCCTGACGAGCGACCGCGCGACGTCAGGGCACCGGGCTCCGGGTAGCCGCGGGAGGATTTCCGATCGCCACCACACGTCCAGCGCTGGCAATGGACGCCGGTCGGTGCGCGACGACAATGCGGGTTTGCCGTGTCGCCTCGGCAGCGAGGTTGCCAAGTACCTCTGCCTCGGTCTCGAGGTCGAGCGCCGACGTGGCTTCGTCCAGAACAAGGATCGGCGCATCGACAAGCAGCGCCCGGGCCAGCGCGATCCGCTGGCGTTCTCCGCCTGAAAGCGTCACGCCCCGCTCACCCACCAGCGTGTCATAGCCATCGGGCAATCGATCGATGAAGCGGTCGGCGCAAGCGATCCGCGCGACCCGTTCGACCTGTGCTTGAGACGCGTCCGGGCGACCATAGGTGATGTTATCGCGGATCGAACGATGGAAAAGTACGGGATCCTGTGGCGCGATCGCGACCGACCTGCGCAGCGAGCCAAGCGATACCCCGGCAATGTCCTGGCCATCGATCAAAATACGGCCCGCTTGCGGTTCATGCAGCCGGTGCAGCAGCTTGATCAGTGTCGATTTGCCGGAGCCGCTGGGGCCGATGATCGCGACCGTCTCACCCGACCCGATCGCAAGATGCAACTTATCCAGAACAGGTGGCAGTTCGCTGTCATACGCGAACGAAACCCCTTCGAACCTTACCTCGCCGCCGGCCACCGCAAGCGCCGGTGCTTGTGTAATAAGCGGTTCGGCGGCGATACCGGCGAACCGCACGGCGTCTGCAGTGTCGTCGATGCCCTTCTGTAGTTCGCGCACATTGTCGCCAAGATTGCGCAGGTACCCGCTCATCACGAGGAAGGCAGTCATCGCAAACGCCACGTCCCCGGGCGAAGCTCGGCCCGCGAGCCAGGCGCGGACCATCATCCCGGTTGCCCCGATCTGGAGAAGCAACAACACGATATTCTGGGCAAGCCCCAGATCGACGAAGCGGCCCCAGGTTCGAAACACCGACGCTCGCCAGCGCGCCATGTCCGCAGCGACCCGTTCCTTCTCGCGCGCCTCGGCGCTGAACGCTTTCACGGCCGGGTTTCCAGCCAAGGCATCGGCCAGTGTTGCGTTCGCGACGGCGTCGAGCTCAGTCGATTGCAGGCTGGCAGGACGGACATAGTGCGCTGTCAGGCCGAGATTCAGTACGGTGAACGCCAGTACGGCTCCCATGCCAACCATGCCGGCGATCGGGTTGCGCAGGAACAGCATCACCGCCAGGCCGCCAAGCACCAGCAACGCCGGTCCGATCCGAATCGTCAGCGCATCGGTGATCTCGTCATAGCCCCACATCGCGCGACTGACACGGCGCACGATACCACCCGTAAGGGCGGACGTATGCCAAGCCGCCGGCAGCGCCTGGACTCGAGCGAAAGTCTCGCCGACCATCTCCTCCATGTTGCGCGCTGCCACCGGAATCCAGAGGCGATGGGCGATGTTTCGCGCGATCGCGAACCCAGCGAACATCACGACGAACGTGCCCCATGCACGCCAGACGGCGCCGCTTTCTGCGCGCCCCGCGGCGATCACATCGACCAGCGTTGCCGATGCGGAGGGTAGTGCGAGATCGAAGCCCGTCGCGATCAACGCGAACGACACGCCTGCAGCAAAGGTCAAACGACGGCGCCACCAATAGGCCGCCACGAACGACACCACACTGCCGGCGGATACCGTCGCCGTCCCATTGCGTGTAGACGCCCTCATTGAGAATCCGGAGTGTACCAAACGGCGCCTGATCCAAGCACGAATGGCGTGCAAATCCGAAAGCGAGCTGCCTTGAGCCTCGATCACTGACGGCCACTGTCACGGCGCGGCAATCCTAATCCGACGACTTCATGAGGGTGATAAGGAGCCTCCAGCGCCGCGACCTCGCTTTCGTCCAACTTCACAGAGAGGGCCGTGACCGCATCGGCAATATGCTGCGGCTTTGTTGCGCCGACGATCGGTCCCGTCACACCCGGCTTTTGCAGCACCCAGGCGAGCGCGATTTGAGCGCGCGATACGCCGCGGACTTCAGCTATACGCCCCACTTCCTCGACCACGGCTGCATCGGAATCGACGTAGAGGCTGCGCCCGAAAGCGTCGCTCTCCTGGCGTGTCGATGTCGCATCCAACGAACGAGCCAGACGTCCGCGCGCCAGCGGGCTCCACGGGATAACGGCGAGCTTCTGGTCGCGGCAGAAAGGCAGCATTTCCCGCTCTTCCTCGCGATAGAGCAGGTTAAGGTGGTTCTGCATGCTGACGAAGGGTGTCCAGCCTCGCGCCCGCGCCGTATAGATTGCCTTGGCGAACTGCCAGCTCGACATGGACGATGCGCCGATATAGCGCGCCTTCCCTGACTTCACGACGTCGTGGAGCGCTTCCATCGTTTCCTCGATCGGCGTCGTCTCGTCCCAGCGGTGGACCTGGTAGAGATCGACATAGTCGGTACCCAACCGTTTCAGGCTGGCGTCGATTTCGTGGAAGATCGCCTTGCGCGACAACCCCGCGCCGTTCGGCCCGGGCTGCATCCGATTGAACACCTTGGTGGCAACGACCAACTCGTCCCGGCGGGCGAACTTCCGGATGGCACGGCCGACAATCTCTTCGGAAGTGCCGTCGGAATAGCTGTTGGCCGTATCAAGGAAATTGATGCCGGCCTCGAGTGCCTGCTTGATCAACGCGTGCGCATCTTCCTCGCCGAGCGTCCAGGGATGCGTTCCCTTGCCGGGGTCCCCGAAGCTCATGCACCCTAGCACAAGACGGGACACCTCGAGGCCCGTGGACCCGAACTTGACGTACTCCATGATTTAAATCTCCGCT
Source organism: Proteobacteria bacterium ST_bin13 (assembly GCA_002083645.1). Taxonomy (GTDB): domain Bacteria; phylum Pseudomonadota; class Alphaproteobacteria; order Sphingomonadales; family Sphingomonadaceae; genus Sphingomonas. Next base: position 46,019 of record MSXQ01000028.1, on the reverse strand, counting down.
GCTTCCTGGTCATTGGTCAGAAGGGATATGTCCGGCGCGAGTGCTGGATCGATATCCAGTGCTCGCTCGTGAATTCCTCGATCACGCCGTGCGCGCCGAACCGGCCGAGACCCGAGTTCTTCTCGCCGCCAAACGGCATGTTCGCCAGGTCGATCCCGGGCATGTCGTTCACATGAGACATGCCGGCCTCCATCCGATGGGCGAACCGCGCTCCGCGATCAAGGTCGCGGGTCACGACGGCACTCGACAGCCCGAATTCGGTGTCGTTTGCGATTCGGAGCGCATCCGCTTCGTTCTCTGCTCGAATGATGGGCGCGACCGGCCCGAAAATCTCCTCTCGGCCCAGCCGGACTTCCTGCGTCACATCGGTGAAGACGTGAGGTGGAAGCACCAGCCCTTGGGGAGCACCACCCAGCCACTCGGTCGCGCCGTCCTGGCGGGCCTCGGTGATCATCCGAGTCAGCCCATCGAGCTGTCTCGCATTCACGACCGGTCCGACGATGGTGTCGGCCTCCATCGGATCGCCATATTTCAGCGCGGCGACGCGAGCGACGAAGGCCTCCACGAAGCTGTCGTGCAACCCAGCATCAACGATGATCCGGTTGGTGCTGACGCAGATCTCCCCTTGGTGGAGGAATCGGCCAACCACCGCTAGATCGACCGCCAGATCGACATCGGCATCGTCGAGGATCACCAGCGGGTTGTTGCCGCCTAATTCGAGCTGCACCTTCTTCAGCGTCTTGCCGGTCGCGGCCAGGCCACCGATCCGGCGCCCGACCGGCGTCGAACCGGTGAACGAGATAACGCGCGACGCCGGATGGAGGATGAACGGATCGCCGATCACGCCGTTGTCGCCGGAAACCACGCTCAGCACGCCCGCCGGCAGCCCTGCCTCTTCCAGTATCTTGGCGAGAAGGAAGCCGCCGGACACGACGGTCTCGGAAGCGGGCTTGAGCACCACCGCATTGCCCAGCGCCAATGCCGGCGCTACCGCCCGGCTGCTCAGGTGCAGCGGCCAGTTCCACGGGCTGATAACCGACACCACGCCGACCGGCTCGCGATATATGCGATGCTCCTTGCCCGGAATATCGCCGGGGATGATCCGACCCCAGCTGCGCGTCGGGAGCGTCGAAGCTTCCAGGATGATCGCACGGACCGCCGACCATTCCATCTCGGCCTTCAGGCGCACGCTCCCCGATTCACGGATCAGCCAGTTGACGATCTCCGCATGGCGCGCGTCCATGACCGCCGCTGCCCGCCTCAGGATCTCAGCCCGTTCGCCGGGCAGGCCGGCCGCCCATTCCCTCTGTGCGCGGGCCGCGGCGTCGAAGGCGAGCTCGATATCCGCAACACTTGCCTGCGAGACTTCGACAAGCGTCTTGCCCGTATAGGGATCGACATCCTCATGAACCGTACCGGCGCGACCCCGCACCCATTTGCCGGCGATCAACAAGTCGCCGAAATCGTAGGGTTTGGGCGTGTTGGTGGTGTCGGCGATTGTCATTTCATGGATCCTTCGTTTGAGGACGCTATCTGCGGTTGCTCGCCGCTGGATCGCCGCGCACGGCGATGAGCAGGCCGCCCGAGAGGATGAGCAGGCCCAATATCTGGATGGCCGTCGGTATCTCCCCGGTGACGGGGATGCCGATCAGCATGGCGACGCCGGGCGCTAGGGCCGGGAAGAGCGCAGCCCGACCGGCCCCGAGATTCTGGACCGCACGGGCAAAGGCGAAGAGTGCGATGACCCCGGACAACACCCCTTGGACCAGTATTTGTTCGACCAGCATCGCGGGGCTGGCCGAGGCGAACAGACGGAGCCCATTCTCGGCAAGGTACGCGGGGACGTAGACCGCCGCCGACAAAACCGAAACGACGGCGGTGGCCGACAAGGGAGCAATCGTCCATCGCCGCTGCAGGACCGTGAACAGGGCCCACATCGAGCCGGCAGTAGCGAAGAGTAGGTCTCCCACCCACGCCGTCGGACTTCCCGCCATCAGCCCCTGGCCTGCGGCGACCGCGAGACCGGCGATGATAACGAGAATCCCCACTATCCGGCGCTTTCCCGGCCGCTCACCGACGAAGACCGCGGCGAGGAGGATGCTGACAAGGGTCAGCATGCCGAGCTGTATCACTGCCCCATGTGCAAGCGGCGCGAAGCGGTAGCCGCTCGAACTCACGATGACGAAAAGCGGGCCGGCAAGTACCGCGAGGGTGACGCCCTTGCGCCACCCCATCCCGCCAAGCCGATGAGGCGAGCGACGGACGAACCAGGGCAACAGGATCGCGCCGGCCACCAGATACCGCAGGAACGCAAGGTCGGTCGGATGTAGTCCCGCGCCTATCGCGTGGCGCGACGCAACAAGGAAACCGCCCCAGATGACCGCCGCAATCAGGCCATACGCCCAACTGCGGCGGGTGCGCACCCGGTCATCCTGCTCCTGAATCATCCGCGACGTTGGAGCAACGGTGGCCATCGCAAGATCCCTTCAATCAGTCAGGGAAATCGGTGGAGAGCGTTACGTCCTTCCAGGCGTCGAACTCGCCCTGGAGTGTCGCGAGCTTTTCCGCGACCAAATGGGCGGCATCCGAACCGAGCAGCAGGTGCATCGGCGGGTTCTCCGCCTCGACCAGCTTCAGGATGGCAGCGCCTGCAAGCGCAGGGTCGCCCTTCTGCTTCCCGCTATAGCCCTGACGCGTTTCCCGCAGTGGGTTCATGAGCGCATCGTAATCGGCAATGCTGCGCGGCGCGCGTACCATCGACCGACCGGCCCAATCCGTCCGAAAGGAGCCGGGCTCAACCGCGGTTACGTGAATGCCGAGATCCTTGACCTCCTTGGCCAGACTTTCCGAGAGGCCCTCGAGGGCGAACTTGCTTGCGTGATAGAGGCCGAGGCCAGGCATTGTAACGATCCCGCCCATCGACGTGATGATGACGATCCGCCCGGCGCGGCGCGCGCGCATATGAGGCAGGACCGCCTTCAGGACAGAGAAAGCGCCGAAGACATTGACGTCGAACTGACGCTTGATGTCATCGAGCGTCGACTCCTCGACCAGGCCTTCATGGCCGTAGCCAGCATTGTTGATCGCGACGTCGATCGCACCGATCTCCCGCTCGATCCTGTGGATGGTAGCGGACACTGCCTCCGCGTCGGTCACGTCGAGCAGCACGCCATGCGCCCGCCCCGGAGCCAGCGCCTCGAACTCGGCGCATTCCTCAGGCTTGCGCAACGTGCCGGCAACGCTGTGACCGGCTGCGAGAGCGGCTTCCGAAATGGCGCGGCCAAAGCCGCTGCTGACGCCCGTGATAAAGAATAGCTTCGACGTGCTCATGATGGTTCTCCTGAACGTGTCCTTACAGATACGAGCGCCGGTGAGCCGCGATAAGTAGGGCAATGCGCGACAGGTCTTGAAGCAACGCTAAACAATCGCGCCGAGTGAATATCCTCGATTATGCGGCGCTGCTTACAAAGCCATGCACGATTGCATCGGTTATCAAGCCCTAATCGACCGGCCATAGCTGGACGTCGCAGCTCATGCGCCGCCTGCCGGATGTTTGCCCTTGGGAGATTCATATGCACGTCCAGCTACGACGAGGCGTCGTCCTGCTCACGGCAACCGTCATGCTCGGTGCCGGCGGTGCCGCCTTCCTTCTTGGCGGCGAGGACGAGCCTGCGCGCGCGCAGTCCGATGCCGACGCGCCGATCCAAGCCTCTGTCGCTGTCGTTACGCGGCGTGATGCCGCCCTCTGGCAAGAATTTTCGGGCCGCTTCGAAGCGGTCGACGCCGTCGATGTGCGCGCGCGCGTCTCCGGCGCTATCCGCTCTATTCACTTCCGCGAGGGTAGCCTGGTCCGGCGCGGCGACTTGCTCATTCAAATCGACCCCGACCCCTATCGCGCCGAGGTCGATCGCCTTTCCGGGCAAGTCGCGGCCGCCGACGCGCGCGCCCGCTTCACCCGATCCGAGGCCGACCGCGCCGACCGCCTGATCGAGACCGACGCCATTGCCGCGCGGGACCGCGATCGCCGTGCCAATGACGCGGCAGAAGCAGCGGCCAACCTGCGAACGGCTCGCGCTGCGCTGCGGGCAGCCCAGCTCAACCTCTCCTACACCCAGGTCCGCTCGCCGATTTCCGGAAGGATAGGACGGCGTGCGATTACCGTCGGTAACTTGGTTGATGCGGGCCCTAGCGCGCCTGTCCTCACGACCATTCTATCGGTCGATCCGATTTATGCTGGTTTCGAGGCCGACGAAGATACTGCCGCCCGAGCGCTTGTCGGGATCGAGGGCAACCGCGACCGCGTCAGCGCCATCCCGGTGAGCGCAACACTCGATGGAACGCTCGCGCCCGTCGCCGGGCACCTTCAACTCGTCGACAACCAGGTCGACGCCCGAGCGGGTACGATTCTGCTGCGCGCAACCTTCGCCAACCCGAATGGAAAGTTCACGCCCGGCCAATTCGCCCGGATCCGCCTGGGGGAGGCGAAGCGCGAGCCCGTCATCCTGATTCCCGAGACCGCGATCGGCACCGATCAGAGTCGGCGCTACGTCCTTCTTCTCAAGCCCGACAATCGGACGGTCCGTCGCGACATTCAATTGGGGCAACTCCTGGACGGCTTGCGTGTCGTTACCCAGGGTCTTCAACCGGGCGAGCGGATCGTAATCTCCAATCTGCAACGACTGAAGCCTGGCTCGCTCGTGCAGCCGCGCAGTGCGCCCATGGCCGTCCAGGCGAGCTGAGCCAATGTCGATCTCTCCTTTCTTCATCCGACGCCCGATCTTCGCGGGCGTGCTGTCGGCGCTGATCTTTATCGCGGGGCTGATCGCCATCCCGAATCTTCCGGTCTCCGAATATCCCGAGGTGGTGCCACCCACGGTGATCGTCACCGCGCGCTACCCGGGCGCAAGCCCGACCGTCATCGCCGAAACAGTCGCCACGCCAATCGAGGAATTGATCAACGGCGTTGAGAACATGCTGTATATGAGCAGTCAGGCGACCACCGATGGCCTGCTGACTCTGGTGGTCACCTTCCGGCTCGGCACCGATCCGGACCTTGCCACCCAGCTCGTGCAGAATCGTGTCCAGCAAGCCGAGGCGAGGCTGCCCGAGGCAGTGCGACGGCTCGGCGTCACGACGATCAAGAGCACCCCGGACCTCACCCTTACCGTGCACATGCTGTCGCCCGGCGGCCGCTATGACATGAACTATCTGCACAACTACGCGCTGCTGCACGTCCGTGATCGGCTCGCCCGTATTCCGGGTGTGGGTCAGGTCACGATCCGCGGCGCCGGCGATTATTCGATGCGCATCTGGCTGGATCCCGAAAAAGTCGCCGAGCGCGGGCTGTCTGCCTCCGACGTCGTCGAGGCGATCCGTAACGAGAACGTCGAGGCAGCCGGCGGTGCTCTGGGCGCCACGCCCTCCGCAAATGGAGTCCAGACCCAGCTCACTGTCAATGTCCAAGGCAGACTCCGTGACCCGGAGGAATTCCGCAATATCATCGTCCGCACAGCCCCCGACGGTGCCATTACGCGCTTGAGGGATGTCGCGCGGGTCGAGCTCGGCTCGGCCGAATACGCTGTCCGATCGCTCATCGACAATCAGCCCGCCGCCGCGCTTTTTGTTCTCCAGGCGCCGGGATCCAACACCGTGGAGATTGGCCGGCAGGTTCGCCAAGTGATGGCTGAGCTCAAACGGGACATGCCCACGGGCGTCGACTATCGCATCGTCTTCGACCCGACCCAGTTCGTCGTCGCCTCGATAGATGCGGTAGTCCGCACGCTGTTCGAGGCCATCTTCCTTGTCGTTCTAGTGGTGATCCTTTTCCTCCAGACCTGGCGCGCGTCGATCATCCCCCTGATCGCGGTCCCGGTCTCGATCGTCGGCACATTCGCGGTGATGGCGCTCCTGGGGTATTCGATCAACGCGCTTACCTTGTTCGGCCTGGTGCTCGCGATCGGCATCGTCGTCGACGATGCGATCGTCGTGGTCGAGAATGTCGAGCGCAACATCGAGGGCGGCCTTGAACCCAGGGACGCAGCCCTTCGCGCGATGCGCGAGGTCACGAGCCCGATCATCGCGATCGCCCTGGTATTGGTCGCTGTTTTCGTCCCGCTCGCTTTCACGACCGGACTTACCGGCCAGTTCTACCGGCAGTTCGCGATGACCATCGCAATCTCGACGGTCATTTCCGCGATCAATTCGCTCACCCTATCGCCAGCGCTCGCCGCGCTGCTCCTGAAGGCACCCGACGCGCCGAAGGACTGGCTCACCCGCCAGATGGACCGAGCCTTCGGGCGCTTCTTCGGTTGGTTCAACCGGGGCTTTCGTCGCGCAAGTGAGCGCTACGGCAACGGGCTGGGGCGAATCATCACGCGTCGAACCGCCTTCATGCTCGTTTACGGAGTGCTGGTGATCGCGACCGCGATCCTCTTCCGTCTCGTGCCCGGTGGTTTCGTTCCACAACAGGACCGAACCTATCTGATCGCCAGCGCGACGTTGCCAGACGGCGCTACGCTCGACCGAAGCGAAGCCGTGATACGCAAGATGAGCGAGATCGCGCTCAAGGATCCCGATGTCCGCGCCTCGCTCGCCTTCCCGGGGCTTTCGGTCAATGGCCAGCTCAACAGCACCAATGCGGGCATCGCGTTCATCAACCTTAAACCCTTCGCCGAGCGCCACGGGGCCGCTCACAACGCCGCCACGGTACGCGCGCGGCTGCTCAAATCCTTCTCCCAGATCGAAAACGCACGCATCGTGATCTTTCCGCCACCACCGGTGCGCGGCCTCGGAGCGACCGGCGGCTTCCGTCTACAGATCGAGGATCGGGCAGCACTCGGCTATGGCGCGCTCGACACAGCGGTGAAGGCGTTTCTCGAAAAGGCGTCGCAACAGCCGGAATTGAGTGGGATGTTCTCATCCTTTCAGGTCAACGTGCCCCAGGTGGAAGCCGACGTCGATCGCGAGCGGGCCCGGCAACTTGGTGTCGCCATCCCCGACATCTTCGGCACACTCCAGGTCTATCTCGGCAGTTTCTATGTAAACGACTATAGCCAGTTCGGCCGGACCTACACCGTTCGCGCCCAGGCCGACGCGCCGTTTCGCGCCTCGGTCGAGGATCTGGGCGCACTCAAGGTGCGCTCCGCGAGCGGCGCGATGATCCCGCTCTCCGCGCTGATGACGATCCGGCAAAGCGCGGGTCCCGAGCGCGCTATGCGCTACAACGGGTTTACTACCGCGGATGTCAGCGGCACCGCCGCGGCGGGCTATTCGTCCGGCCAAGCGCAAGCTGCGATCGAGCGCGTCGCCGCAGAAACCTTGCCCCCCGGGATCGGCTATGAATGGACCGATCTTACTTATCAGCAGATTCTCACCGGCTCGAACGGCATATGGATATTCCCGCTTGCGCTGATCCTCGTGTTCATGGTGCTGGCCGCGCTCTACGAGAGCCTCGTTCTGCCGCTCTCGATCCTGTTGATCGTGCCGATGGCTGTCCTTTCCGCGCTCACCGCCATCTGGCTGACGGGCGGCGACAACAACATCTTCACCCAGATCGGGCTGATGGTACTGATCGGCCTGTCGGCAAAGAACGCAATCCTCATCGTGGAGTTCGCCCGTGAGCTGGAATTTGCCGGGCGCACCCCACCGCAGGCTGCGCTCGAGGCGGCACGGCTGAGACTGCGGCCGATCCTAATGACCTCCTGCGCCTTCATCATGGGGGTGATCCCGCTAGTTGTCTCGACTGGCGCAGGCTCCGAGGTTCGTCGGGTAATGGGCATTACCGTATTCAGCGGTATGCTCGGAGTGACGCTCTTCGGCCTCCTGCTGACGCCGGCATTCTACGTCGCCCTTCGGAAACTCGCGGGCAATCGACCGCTCGCTCACCATGGCGAACCAGGCGACGAGCTCGCCGTACCTCCGGCTCACCCAGCCGAGTAAAAGCGGAGAAGCACGATGCAGGCACCTTTCCCGCAGTACAAAATCACGGCGGCTACCATCGCTGCGAGCCTCGCCCTCGGCGGTTGTGCCGGTCTCCCGCCCTTGCCGGGCGGGTTGCCCTCGACGCCGGCAGCCTTTCGGATTCAACCCGCGACCGATGGACCGGCGGTGCCCGTGGCGGCCGAGGGGCACTGGTGGGCAATCTTTGCCGATCCAGTCCTCGATCACCTGGTCGCGCAGGCGGAAGCCCGGAACGATACGATAGCCATAGCCGTCGCCAATCTCGACCGCGCTCGCGCCGATTTGCGTAACGTTCGTGCCGACCAAGCGCCCCAGCTCGTGGCCAACGCCTCCGTGGCGCGAGGTGCTGGCATTGGCGGCCAGCCGATCGCCACCCAGCCCGGCCCCAACAGTCTCAGCCAAGGAGGCGTTGAGCTCTCCTATGAGGTGGATCTGTTCGGCCGATTGCGGCAGCGGACCCGCGCAGCGGCACTGGACGCACGATCCCAGGCGGAACTGCTCCGCAATGCGCGGCTCCTGGTCCAAGCGCAGGTCGCGACGACCTATTCTACGCTACGTGCGATCGATGATGAGAGCGCTGTCCTAGATAACACCATCTCTAGCTATGAGCGCACCAGGTCGCTGATCGCCGCCCAAGTTGCCGAGGGTGAACGCGGTCCAATCGATCTTGACCGAGCCGATGGCCAGCTTTCAAATGCCCAAGGCGAACGCGCTGCCCTGCGCGGGGATCGTGCATCTCTCGCCAACGCCCTTGCGGCATTGGTCGGCGAGCCAGCATCGACTTTTGAAGTTGCTCCGCAGCCGCCCCTGGTTGCCCCGCCGCTCGTGCCTGCGGGCCTGCCGAGCGAAGTGCTGGAGCGACGACCAGATATCGCCGCAGCGCAGCAGGCGATGCTTGCCGCCCAGGCCCGTGTCGGCGTCGCGCGCGCACAGTGGTTCCCCTCGCTGGCCCTCACCGCGCGCGGAGGAGGCGCTTCTGCCGATCTCGGATCCATGCTTGCGAATGGCGCACAAGTCTGGTCGGTCGGCGCCTTGCTGGCGGGCACCTTGTTCGATGGTGGCCGCCGCGCGGCCGACGTCGCTCGGGCGAGGGCCGATCTTGATCGCAGTTTCGCTGAATATCGTGGCACCGTGCTCGGTGCATTTCGCGATGTCGAGACCCAACTTTCGGCCCTGCAGACGCTCGGGCAGGAGAGGGCGGACCGTGAGCGAGCGGTCGCCGCTTACGCGCGCGCAACCACAATCGCCAAAGCGCAATATCGAAATGGCGAGACCGGCCAACTCGAACTGTTCGACACCCAGCGCAACGAGCTCATCGCGCGTCGTCGCCTCGTGCAGATCGTCGGCGCGCAGCATCAAGCAACAGCATTACTGATTCGGGCGCTCGGCGGCGGCTGGCCAACACCCGTAAGTGCTTCTTAAAAGCCCTTCGTTCAATCTACGGCTAATCGCGGGCAATCGGCACTGCTACTTCCTCCTTCGACGCATAGGAGCTTGAGCAATGCCGCAGAAAATCTGGTTCATTACCGGCGCCTCGTCGGGTTTCGGGCGCGGTCTGGCGAAGGCAGCGCTCGACCGCGGTGACAGGGCAATGCTGACCGCCCGCAACCCAGCCAACCTCGATGATCTCGTGGCTGCCTATCCTGGCAATGCTCTCGCTGCGGCGCTCGACGTGACCAAATCAGAAGAAATCCAAGCAGCCGTCGACGCGACGATCTCGGCTTATGGCGGCATCGATATCCTTGCCAACGTTGCGGGCTACGGCCTGATCGGTGCCGTCGAGGAATGCACGCCCGAGGAATATCGCCCGCTTTTCGAGGTCAATCTTTTCGGTCTAATCGAGGTTACGCGTGCGGCCCTGCCGAGCCTGCGTGAGCGAAAAGGGCGGATCGTACAATTCTCCTCCACCCTCGGCATGCTCGGTCGCGCAGGCTTCGGGCTGTACAGCGCTGCCAAGTTCGCGGTCGAGGGTCTCTCCGAAGCGCTCGCCGCCGAACTCGAGCCGCTTGGCCTTCGTGTCATCATCGTCGAGCCAGGCGCGTTTCGGACCGACTTTCTCGACAGGTCCATCGCGGTCGCCGGACAAAGTATTGACGCCTATGGCGAGACGGCGGGTGCCGTGCGGACTGGAGCGCTCGCCAACAACGGCCACCAAAGCGGCGATCCCGCCAAGGGCGTGCTCCTAATTCTCCAAGCTCTCGACGCCGAGGTACCGCCGTTGCGCCTCGCGCTTGGCCCCGACAGCTACCGCAACAACCGAAGCAAGATTGCGCGCGCGACTGCCGACTATGACGCCTGGGCCGCGCTTGGCACTGCGACCAGCTTCGACGCCTGATCCCTTTTTTCAAGGAGTTCTCATGCACACCAAAGCTTTCGCGGCGGCGACGCCGACAAGCCCGCTTGCGCTCACGACGATCGAACGCCGCGAACCCGGCTCAGCCGACGTCGCAATCGACATCCTCTACTGCGGGGTCTGCCATTCCGACCTGCACACGGCCCGCGGTGAATGGCCAGGCGTCTTGTTCCCCAGCGTTCCTGGCCACGAAATCGTCGGTCGCGTGACATCCGTTGGCACGTCAGTGACGAGGTTTACACCAGGACAAATCGTCGGCGTAGGATGCATAGTCGACAGTTGTCGCGTCTGCGCCCCTTGCGAACAAGGCCATGAGCAATATTGTCTCGGCGAGCACGGCTTCATCCAGACCTACAACGGCGGCGCCAAGGGCGGCACCGAGAATACACTCGGTGGTTATTCCACCCATATCGTGGTCGATCAGGACTTCGTGCTCGCAATCAATCACGCGGAAGAGCAACTGGCCGCTGTCGCGCCACTCCTCTGCGCCGGGATCACGACCTGGTCTCCACTCAAGCACTGGAACATCGGGCCGGGCAAGAAGGTCGGCATTGTCGGCATTGGCGGCCTGGGACATATGGGTGTGAAACTCGCCCATGCGCTCGGTGCTCACGTTGTCGCGTTTACGACCTCGGAATCCAAGCGGGCGGATGCCCATGCACTCGGCGCCGACGAAGTGGTTGTATCTCGCGATGCAGACGCCATGGTAGCTCGAGCCGGCACGCTCGACTTCATCCTGAACACAGTTGCAGTCAGCCATGATCTCGACGCCTACACGAACATGCTGACGATCGATGGCACCATGGTGTTGGTCGGCGTCCCGGCCGAGCCGCATCCGTCACCTTCGGTCGGCAATCTCATCTTCGGTCGCCGCGCGATAGCGGGATCGGTGATCGGCGGCATTCGCGAGACCCAGGAGATGCTCGACTTCTGCGCCCAGCACGGGATCGTGTCCGATATCGAAACGATCGCGATCGGCACCATTAACAATGCGTTCGAACGCGTCCTGAGAAGCGACGTCAGGTACCGCTTCGTGATCGACATGAAGACCCTCAAACAGATAGCCTGATAGCCAACTGAGCAGGCCGTCGCTCTTGGTCCCGAGTGGCTAGGAAGCGACGGCCAATCACCCATGGTAACACGTACCGTCAGTCCTTGAGGATCTCGTTGAACTCGAGGACGTTGCGATCCGGATCCCGGACGAAACATACCTTGCGTCGGCCATGGCCGAACACGCTCGGACCTTCGGTGATCGAGATGTCCTGCTCACCGAACCATTCGACCAGGTTGTCCATGTCCTCGATAATGAAAGCAGCGTGGGTATAGCCCGGCCACTTCTCCTTCACATCCATCAGTACGTTTCCGCCCTGAGGCTGCTCGCCATTGTAAATGAGGTGGATGCGAAGGCCAGTACCGTTCACCAGACCGCGCGCACGGAACTGCGGCTGATCCTCGTCCGGGTCCATCACGAAGCCGAGCTTCGCGTAGAAAGCCTCCGCCTCCGCGAGGTTGGTCACGCGAATGCCGACATGATCGAATTTCAAACTATCGAACATAATATTCTCCATCGTTCAATAAGTTGCTTCGGCTGGCGCGCCGGCACGGAGATGGCAAAGCACCGAACTGGATTTGTACCGGGCAACCGCCCCCAACCATTCAGCGTAGAGGCACCGACCGTCGAAGGTGTGCCGCTTCGCATGGATGGCGGCGATCGTTTCCTTGACGGCGGCATCCACCTCCCAGCTGTTCAGATCCGGGTCGTGATATTCGAAGAAGACCCGCAGCCACTGAGAGGACCAACGGAGCACCTCTCGATAGGCGGCGCCATCTCCACTGTGTGCTCGCAACATCGCCTCTCCGGGGACGTCGGCGATCGGCACGGCCCTCCTGTCGCGCTTGCGGCGAGAGTCCGATCCGCGCAGCAGCGATCGAAGGGCTCTCCACGGGCCCGCGGTCGTCGCCGCGGCCGGCAGCGCTGGAGCCTTCATCACCAGACTCGATCGTATATAGGACATGGCTGCCTCCTTCGTGGACAGCCCTTTTCCCGCACGAGCGCGTCGATGATAATCGCCAACCTTCGCAGATCATTACTGCGGATGTCGCAATAACGCTTGCCGAAGCCGTCGATGGCGATCCGGTTTGTAAAAAGCATTCGAACGGGTGGGGTTTCGGATCCGGTTTTTCGTACGGCGCGAGTTCAACGAATGGCCGAGCCTCAACGGCGAATTCGCAAACGACCAAAGGTAGATATCGCCAATCCTGTATATACACTATACATATGTAGGGTCACTCCCGTAAGATGACTGACCTTAGTGTTTGCACGACGCTTCGCATGCCAGCGCGTGCAATGAGCGGGGCTTTCGACGCGGCTCTGGCGCCGTGCAGTATGCACGCGTCTCATTTCGCAATCCTGCACGCGATCAATGCAGCGGAAGAAAACGGCGTGGCACTAAGCCGCCTTGCCGAAATGGTGGTGCTTGACCGAACGTCGCTATACAGAGCGCTTGGTCCGATTCAGCGATCTGGATGGCTCACGGTCGCGCCGGCACCGAAAGGGCGCGCCAAGGTCGCGACGTTGAGTGCGCTCGGTCACGAGGTTCACGACACCGCCGCTGCTTCCTGGGAGAGTATGAAACGTCGTGCTCTCGAAGCATATGGGTCAGAACGCTGGGCCAAGGTCCAGCCCGCCTAGCCGAACTCGCCGCTGTAGGCTTTCAGCTAATATCTTAACCGGTAGCCGCTTAACGATCTCACGAAGCGTACGCACGCCATGTAACCGCCCGAGGACCCACGGCGAAGAAAGAGGCATGACACGCTCATCCTCCAGATTTTCCCGATGCGGTTTGTTCGGTCTCGATACGACCGCGCCGCTGCACGTCGCAACCTGGCGCTTCGCTGAGCCCCGCAACGTCTCGTCCGTCACCGCTACGCCCGTCCCTTTGCGGCTGACAGATGCCCAATGGCGCAAGCGATTGCTGCCTCAGGCCCATGCGATACTCCGCCAAGCCTCGACGAAATATCCCGTCGCCAGTCCGCTCAACAATGAGCGCTGGCAAGGTACCTTCTCTGCGCCGGATGCGCCTTCCCAATCTTCGCCTTGGCGACAAAAATCGACAGCGGGACCGGCCGGCCGAGTTTCTTCGATCATCTCCCCAATGCCATTGGCGAGCACAGCGATAGCTCACTCGGGATCGATCGGATCGAAGTTACCTGGGGCCGAATTGCCGGTCACATCAGTCAAGTATTCAACGATGGCCCGCGCTTAACTGGCCTCCGCTACTGCATAAACGGCATCGCGATGGGATTTCACCCGGCCTGAGCGAGCCTGCCGCGCCACCGGTGCGGATCAGATAACCAAACGATCGAGCGGCCTAACCGGCGGTCGCAGACGCGACTCAAGCAGCCCTATCCGAAGACGCGGAGGACCACCCAGTGCAGGAGAGGAACGACACGGCCAGCACGAGTGACGCAAAATCGACCGTCGGATACCGATGATGGAAGCCGGTGCGATCGATCGATCCAGGGTACCGCAAAGTTTCTGGCGCTCAATCCGCCATCTTGGCGTGTCTCCGTCAGCCGTCTTGCATATGGCGGGCCTACCGGACACCGTTCACTCGAATGATCGAGCGCTCGTTTCGACCAAGCAGTTCTTCGCGATTTGGCGCGCGCTCGATGAGGTCACCTCCGACGAGGCCTTGGGCATCAAGATGGTCGAAGCAGCAAGGGCGACCGGGTATCATCCGGCATTTCTGGCCGCGTGTTCAGGGACCGACTTTCGCGACGGGATAGCGCGAATTTGGCGCTATATGCGCTTCTCTTCATTCGCGCGGCCGTCGTTCGAGGAGCGGAACGGTCTGATGCGCTTCACCAAGCATTGGCCCTTTACGACCCAGCCTGAGCCATCTCATTCAATCGATCTGACGTTCGCCTGCATCATAGATCTCGGGCGCAGGGGGACCGGCAGACGCATCAAACCGGAGCGCATCGAATACGAGCGGCCAGGCCCGGAAAGCGAGTTCCATAGAGACTATTTCGGATGCGAGATCCGATACGCTTCACCGCGCAATATGCTCGTGCTCAAATCCGAGGATCTGATGCTTCCTTTCCCGAACCGACTCCTCGAGCTGCGAGAAATCCTTTCGCCCGCGAACACCGGTACCAGCGATGTTGCCCAGGTTTCGGAAGGTACGAGCGCGCGGGTCAAAGACGCGCTGAAGCGTGTGCTTCCGAGCGGTCGACCGGATATCGCGGACGTCGCACTGAGCTTAGGTCTCGGTGAGCGCACCTTGCAGCGCCGCATCACTAAGGAACGGACGAGTTTCCGGGAAATTCTTGCCGACGCCCGACAGGAACTCGGGCAGCAATTGTTGGCGACCCCCTCGATCGACGTCGAGACCATCGCCTTTATGCTGGGCTATCAGGACATCAGCTCCTTCTATCGCGCCTTCAAGGATTGGGCGGGCATGACACCCAAGAAATGGCGTCGCCTCCACCGTGGTCGGCCACAGGGGCTGGGCTAGACCCGTCGGAGTCGCGGCGCCGCTCCAATGGCTGCCGTTCGCAGAGTGTCACAGGTGAAAAAATTGGCTTCTGCTGCACGAGCGGGATTCACAACGCCGCAGACGCTGTTAAGATTCCCATTATGTTCCATCAGACCGAACTCTTTGACACAGCCGACACGGAGCAGGCTCTCGTCACGGAGAGCTTGAATTTGCCTGCCCTGATCGAGCGGATCGCGGACGTTTCGCCACGACCGCGCTACACCTTCATGGTCCTCCACCTGATCGCCAAGGTGGCGAACAGCAACAGCGGTTCTGCGGGCCCATATGTCATCGACGACAACAGCTGCAGAGTGGCGCTGCGCGATTGGCTATGTGATTCCTTAGTTCCGATCGCAAAGCGCGACGCGCGCCGTCTCCTTCTCACTGACGAGATCCGGGCCTCGTTTGCCGAACAGAACGCCTTACCGGACGATGCACAGGAAGCCGCCCGTCTGATCGACAATGAGGTGCGGAGGCGCGTGCGGCGCTCCGGCCGCTGCAATGTCAGTCGAGCAGTGTCGGATCTCGTGCGGGCTGGGCTCATTCGACGGCACTACCAGGGCTACCGCGTCGACCACCACAATCGCGGGGCGCAACGCGAAGCTGTCTACACCATTACCGAACTGGCAGCGGGCGCGCTAAGGCGGGCCTAGTTCCACAGAAGGCTCATGGCTCCGTTCCTGGATCACTCTCGCCCAAGACATTGGGATGCGAGCGCCGCTGCCTGAACAGCAGATAGGCAGCGGGCAGGACGAACATCGACAGGAGCGGCGCGGTGAGCATCCCGCCGATCATCGGCGCGGCGATGCGGCTCATCACCTCCGATCCCGCACCCGACCCCAGCAGGATCGGTAGCAGGCCGGCAAGGATCACCGCCACTTTCATCGCCTTCGGCCGGACGCGCAGCAGCGCGCCGTCGCGCACTGCCGTTTCGACTTGCGCGGGATGGGGATGTTCACCGCGCTCGGCGAGCGCATTCTTGAGGTAGAGGAGCATCACCACACCGAACTCGGCCGAGACGCCGGCCAGCGCGATGAACCCGACGCCGGTCGCGACCGACTGGTTGAAGCCGAGCAGGTAGAGCATCCAGATGCCGCCGGTCAGCGCGAACGGCAGCGTGCCATGTGCAGCATCACCTATCTTGCGGGCTCGATCGAAGACCCCGCTCTCAACCAGGCTGTCGTCAATGTTCTCGAGGGCACGAAGCCCGCATTCGATAATCGGGGGAATAAGTACCTGTAGCGGCCAGAGCGTTGATCAGCGAACCTGTCGCTTTTCCGCATTCATTGGACTCGTCTGCCTGTTTCATAAGGGTTGATTGCTGTCTAGTTGTGCCGAGTCTACTGGATTTTGTGCCGAAACCCCAAGGCTGAGACACACCCGTCGGGAGTCCAATGATCTCGGGAAAACGACACACGACGCGCCTCGAGAAGGCCATTGCGTCCGATAAGCGCGATTCTCGGACGTAAGAATTGGCATGGAAGGGGCCTTCCGCTACGATCACTGCGATGGCCCGAGACCTTCTTCCATTGTCGACCAACCTCCCGGCCGACCTCCTCGCGGAGATCGCGGGCGCGCGCGATACGTTGGCGGCGTCGAAGGCCAGTTCCACGCAGAAAGCCTATGCGTCGGACTGGGAGCGTTTCTGCGACTTCTGTGACGCGCGCAATGTCGAGGCGTTGCCCGCCCATCCGGACATTTTAGCGCTGTTCGCCCATGTCGAGGCCGAGGCAGGCATCGCGCCGGCCACCATCGGCCGCCGTGTCGCCGCGATCAACCATCACCACAAGGATGCGGGACTTGCCTCGCCAACGGCGCGCGACGCCGCCGGCGTCATTGCGCAGATGATGGCCGGCATCCGCCGGAAATACGCGCGGAAGAAAGATCAGAAGGCCCCAGCGCAGGCCGAGACATTGAAGGCCATGCTCACGACGATCGCGGGTGATGGGTTGCGAGCCGTTCGGGATCGAGCGATCCTCGCCGTGGGGATGGCGGGTGCGTTCCGCCGCTCCGAGATAGCGAGCATGCAGTTGCCCGATCTCCAGTTCGAGACCTCTGGCGTGCGCATAACCATACCGCGCTCCAAAGGGGATCAGGATGCCGAGGGCCAGGAGATCGCGATCCCGGAAGGCAGGTTCATTCAGCCCGTAGCCTTGCTAAAAGGCTGGCTCGACGCGGCTGATCTGAGCGGGCTGGATCCCGAAAGCGGCAAGCCGCGGGTTGGTCCGGTGTTCCGCCGCCTGACACGGGGCGATGCGATGACCAAAGATCCGATCACCGACAAAACAGTTGCCCGCCTGGTGAAGGCGTGCGCCCTGGCGGCGGGCTTTGATCCTGCGGTTTTCTCCGGGCATTCCCTGCGCGCAGGCTTTCTCACGGAGGCCGCGTCGATGCGAGCGAACTTGTTCAAGATGAAGGATCATTCGCGACACAAGTCGCTCGACACGGTGGCAGGCTATGTTCGGGACGCAGCGATCTTTGACGATCATGCGGGCGAGAAATTTCTTTGATATCGTTGAGGTCGGCGAGGCTAAGGTGTCGGCGGAACGAAAATCGAAATCCTGGAAGAAGTGAGTATGACGACCGCGCCGGAATGGCAGGCTTATACCATGCCGAACTTCGATGCAGCGATGACGCCGGCGTGCTGGGAACTGCACCGGCGGATCCTCGCGGATTCCGCCTATCGTTCTTCCATATTAGCCGATCCGCGAGCCCTTCACCGGCACCTGTTCGCGGAACTTACGCCGCCTGGATATTCCGAATATGCCGGCACCTACAGGGGCACCGTCGGCACTTCGCTCGAGGGACGCCGTTCAGGTGCTCCCCAACTTTTCAGTCTCAAGAAGAGCTTTTCATTCGAACCGCCCGAAACCGTTGCCTCAAGGATCGACTTTCTGCTTTCGGAAGTTCGCCGAGAGCTTCTTCCGGCGATGTCGGCCCCGCCTTTTCAGCAGTTGCTCATCCTGACACACTTGTTCTGCTGGTTCGGCAAAATTCACCCGTTCCTAGACGGGAATGGCCATATCCAGCGTGCCCTGTTCGCCGCTGCGGCTACCCAGCTTTCCATTCCGCTCGCCTCCCGCTTCGCTATCCATCCACGTCCCTTTGATGGCCTGCTCGCTTGGCCCTTGGAAATGTTTACCCGCGCCGACGCCGATCAGCGTGAGCGGTTCCTCTCGATGGTGGCAGAATATCTCAGTTCGTGGCTAGGCGGTCCGTTCGACCTGCCCGCCAGTGGCATTGCGCCGTGAACTGCCAGGCCGGAATCAGAGTTCGATCAGCGTGTAGCCGCGATTGGCGAGCAGCTTCCGCGTCCAGTCCTTGCCAATAGCCACTCCTTCGGTCGCCGGTGCGATCGCGTCATCGGCTCGGTCGAAAAGGGCGATGCAGAATTCGTCGGAATCGAACCGCGATCGATACTGAACGCCGTCGAGGCTCGTGCTCTTATAAATATCCGCGGCAATCTGCTGCGGCACCGCATAGGCGCCTGGATTATCAACCGGGTCGAAGTCGGCCGAGACACCGGCGGCGGTGGTCCTGAACCAGCCGAGGCCGGGTCCATGGACCTTCGCTAGGCGGATAGCCCTTGTCGTGGTGAAACCTGCCGCGCGTTTACTGGCGACCTGATCCCAAAGGACATCTCGGTCATTTGGTGTTCGCAGCAGTGCTTCAGCAAAGGGCCCGATCAGCGTCTTGCCCAAATAGAGAACCCCGAACTTGCCTTCCGGATCATCCCACCGCCAGGTCCCGTCCTTGCGTCCATACCATCTGGCAGCAACCGTGGCGCCATGGACCCGATGCAGCACCCTGCCCGCAGCGATCGTCGCCACGGGCATCCCACTTTTCGGCGCCATATGCGTCAGTCTTCGAGCGTACGGGCGAACCGCGCAACGCGCTCGATCTCCGCGTCGCTGCCCTTGAGAAGCGCGATCGGGCTCATTCCATCAAGACCTTGATCGCCACCGACGAGGAACTGCAGAACGGCCCAGCCGGTCGTGTGCGGTGCGGCGCTGAGAACCTTCGAAACGCCTGGGATGATCGCGTTGCCGTCGAACTGAAACACCGGGAAAAGCTTGGTCCCGTTGTCCTCGACCATCAACAATCGCCGGTCCTTCACCGCCTTATAGACGGCCTGAATCGTCTTGTGCCCAAGCAGTGTGCGCACCTTCTCCGCAGTCAACGCGCCGCCCGCCGCGTCGATCATCCGTCGCTTGAAAGCGATGGCCTTCGTGATCCTATCTGCCGCCTCTGGGTTATCTGTTTCGACCGCCGGGATGCCAAGAGCGAGATGAAAGACGAGGCTGGGTACGTCGATACTGCTGATGGCGGCCGCCTTTGCCGCCGCCGGCATCATTTTGATGATGCGATCGGTGCTTGCCACTATACGGTCGTGAAGGACACGATCCGCATCAACGAATCCCATATTTGCCGGACGAACCATTCGATCATTCCTGTTGAGTCAGTTCCATATATGCTGAAATAGACACGATTTCAACCAAAGGCTTTGCAAGCTGGTCCTTGCCGCGCGGATCGCCGCCTCGGAATGCGCTGGCCGCATCTCTACGAGGCACTCTCGAGCTGCAAGGATGAGCGGCAAAATGCCCAGCCCGAGGGGCATCATTCGAGCATTCGTATGGACATAAGCACGATCTGTCGTGCTTCGATAAACCCGATAGTTGGCAAGAGGCCATTGCGAACAAACTTCGAACACTGTAAAAATCGACCGTTCGGAGCTTCGATCATGTTCGATATGACGACCTATCTTCTGACGAAGGATAACCCCGGCGGACCAACCTTCATCCCGGAGGAACACACGCCGGAATATCAATCGCGTCAGCAGCTAAATACGGGTGTCGACGACGACCGACCCCTCACTGCCGGCCAAGCGATCGGCAGCCTGATATCGGTAATGCTGTTGGTCGGGACTGGCGCTTACCTAGCGTTTGCGTGGTGACCGCTCGTTCACTCCCTTAGATTGGGATCAGTAAAAAATCCCCGATTCTGATCCCGGTTTACCTCCGACTGCAAATCAACAGCTGCGCCTGCTCGATTGGTTCGGGCGGCCTCTGCCGCAGCTCTGTCGTCGCTCAGCCTGGCCCGACCCTCATCGATGATTCTTACAGCGGCATTGGGGTCGCCGCCCGGCCTACCGCCGCCAAGCCGATCAACCCCGTGCGGACGGTAAGACGCTCGGACATCCCCAGGCCCTCCTACATCCGTACGGCGCACATCCACCAAATTCGGCTCGGAGATGCTGCCCTGGATTTCATTCCAAAGCGCGTCACGTTTTTCCTGAGACCATTGCTGGATCATCTGCGACCTGACAGCACGTTGCTGATCGGTCAGGTTCGTCGCCCATACCTCTGGTGCGTCCAGGTTCGGGTGAAGGAGCTGTTGCTGCCGGTACCACTGCGCGAGGTCCTGGCTCAGATTCTCGCTGAGTTGCATCCCGTGCGTTTCGGCGAAGCTGGCGTCACGTGAGAGCGACTCGGACAGCTCCTCCATCTTGCGTGCCGCTTCCGTGTAGGAGCGCGCCCGAGCCAGGGCATCTTCAGTGCTTTGCGAGGAGGAGGACGTCGCGGAAGACCGGCTGAAAACGCCCGACCGTTCGTAAGTGCCGTCGGTGGTAGATGCTCCGGTGCCGCTCGCGTGTTCATCGCGCACGCCGCTCGACGACGAGCTTGAACTATCCGTCGATCTACTCTGGTCCGTGGCATAACGAAGTGAGTCCTGTTGGCTTCCAGTTTTGCTCACGCCGATGGAGCCACCCGCGCCCAAGATGCCGCCAAGTCGCCCCTTTTGCGAAGCGCCCCGACCGGCGCCCCCACCAACCTGCCCACTAAGACCGCCGGTTACTGAGTCCACGGTTTGCGCCTGCCGATCGTGACCTTCGGAGATCCGCTGGCTCTGGCCGGTCGACGAGCGCTCTTCCAGGCCCTGTGAGCTTGAGCCGGTCGTCCGATCAAACTTCTCGACGTTCGTATTCGCGGAACTACCGGCGCCGGATTCAAAGCCCGAAGAGCGCTCAGACGAGGTTCCAAGGGCGCTGCGGTTGGTGTGTGTGCTGGTCAGGATCTCTTGGGCGGCATTCTCGAACGCCTGCGCCTGGCGATGCGCTTCGCTCGCCATCTCCCGCCATTCCGCAACCGTTCCGGAATTCGTCGTTGGCGTGAACCCTAGCCGCGAGATTGCGCCGCTGGTGTCGAACACCTCCTGACCATTGCCGAAGCCTGACACGACCGCGCCGTTATCCTGCCGCCAGCCGACGCTGGTCGCACCGCCCATGTAGCTCGGCGCCGTTGTCCACTGATCGCTCTGGCGCATGTTCGATGTGGAATTCGCCCAGCTCACATTCCCGTAGGAATAATTGCCGGTGGTCTGCTCCAGCGCGGCCGCCTCGGCGGCGTTCTGCGCGGGAGCAAGCATTGACGTCGCCTGCCCTGCAATTGACATCGCACCACGGGCCAAGCCGGCGGCAAGGAACGGGATGCTCATCAGCATGAAACCGGCGATCGTCGCTGTTTCACCGTTCACGGCACCGATGCCGCCATAGGTGCCAAGCGTCACGCCGCCCCCGGCTACTCCAGCCGCGGCCGCCTCTGCCCTTGTCATGCAGATCATGTGGAGGATGACGTAAAGCGGTCCCCACGCGGCGAGGTAAAAGAACCCCATCGCGTAGCCCTTCAAGGTCCCAAGCCCCGTCTGCGGCATCAGGAACAACGGGAAGATCACCGGGAACATCGCAAAGAAGACAACCGTCAGGACGATGTTCAAAATCGGCACCCAGGCCATCGCCTGCTGGGCGATCGAATTGTAGGTGTTGCGCGCCTGTATATCAGCGCGAGTCTGCGCGAACGTGTCGATCGTCGCCGCACCCGACCCACCTGCCATGCTGTTTCGGGCCTGCATGAACGCGTTGATCGCGGTGTTCTGGCGCATCGAATCGGAATAGTTGCTCCCGGAGCCCGTGAAGGCCGCGTTCACGATGGGTAGGTCGTGCTTGAGCTTGTCAGCCGCGAGCGTGTTGCTCAGCTTCGGATAAAGCTCCTTGCCCCAGAGCGGCGTATTCGCTTCAATCATCGGCGCCCATTGCGCGTTGAGCATGTCATAGGCCTGCCGGCAGGTGACGATCGCGCTGTTCACCGTGCCATCGCCTTGCCGCTCCAGCCATTCCTGAGAGCGCGCTTCGGAGCCAGGGCCTATCTCCGCCCAGAGGTCCTTGGATTGAGCGAGGACGGTCAGTGACTTACGGTAAAGCATCACGTCGCCGAACAGGCACTTCTTGAAGTGCTCTTCGAGGTTTGTCGAAAATTCCGCGTCCCGGATCACGAAATTCCGGGTCGCGTCATATAATCGCGCACCGTAGACCATCCCATTGGTGGTATAGTTCAGCTCGCCCGGCATCACGAAGACGGTCTCGGCCGTCCGCGTCAGCCAATCGCCGACCTGGGTTGTGAAGCTGGCCAGCACGCCGAGACCGAGCGGTACGTTCGCAACCGTGGCCGGCGCCAGCGATGGATTGATCCGGTCCGTCACCTTCACGTCGATCGTCGGCACCATGAGGCAGAGGTAGATAAGCGTCGACTGCAGGAACCAGTTCATCCAAACGCGGAAGTTGAGCGTGAAGGCGACTACCAGCAGCGAATAGATCAGGCCCATAACCATCACGACCCGGAGCAAGGATCGATATCCCCCGCCTCCCGACCAGGCAGCGACAGCGTTGAAGGTATTGACGAGATACTCGCCGCCCCCGACCGTGAAGACCTCGACCATCGCCCCGGCCCCCTGCCCTACATCAGCCCTTGAGCGTTCAACCCGCGCGAAAAATTGAGCGCGGAGGACATTCCCGGCGTCATCGAATTCTGGAGGGTGGACTCGAGCATGATGCTCCGGTCGATGATCTGCATCGTCACCTGCAGCTTGTTCGATAGCTTCACATCGCGCTGTGCGAACTTCTGCCGGGTCGCCGCGATCTGTTGCTTCCACTGGGTCGCCGTAGCCTGATCGAATGTCTGATAGTGCGTCTGGGCCTGCTCAACACGATCAAGCATATTGTCGAGCATCGCGGCCAGCAGATCGACTGCCACGATCTCGGACAGGGTCTCGATCTCGCCGTCGGTCAGTGCATAGTGCGCGTACGCCTGGACCGCGAGGATCTTGTAGATCGGCACGGTCGCGATGTTCAGGAGCTGCTTCTCTGCAGCGTCGAGTGCGGTGTCCGTGCGGATCTTGCTGCTCATCGACTTGATCATCGACGCGATCCGCGGCCGGAGTGCGGACGAGGCTGGGACCGATAAGGTCTGCTCGCCTACATCGTAGCAATCCGTATCGTTGCACTTCAGCATTTTGACCGCCGGTGCGTCGGCCGTACCATCAAGCAGTGCGGTGACAACGGCCTCCTCCGCCGGCCCGAACATCACCACCTTCCCGCCCACGGTAGGATCGGTGGAAGGTTGGGTGACGACCGTACCAACCAGCGTCATGATATATTCGGAGAAAGATTGATCGAAGGCCCCGAACTTGGCCGACTTCTTCAATGCCTCCCACGTGTAATTGTGCGGCTCCCCGACTAGCTGGTCCTTCATGTTCGCATCGGTGTTGCCGGCAATTGTGGCGTCTCGTTTGTTACCGTTGTTGCAGCCCTGCCGGGATGCAGCCCAGTCCGAGAATACGCCCTGGCTGTTGCCCACGGCTTCGCAGATGGTGGAACGGGTCGAGTCCATCTGCGGCCAGATCCCGCCGACCAGCGCCTGCGCGGTCTCGCAACTCGAGATGTTCATCTGGTTGAGGAGCTGAGCTTTCTGGCTGAACTCGTCCATCACCTTCCCGATTTCCGGCGAGACGGAGTCAATCGCCAGCTTGAATGCAAAGCCCAGGGCATTATTCGCGGTGGCTTTCAGCATCGCCACGATCTCGGACGCGTTGATGAACGAGAAACTTCCGCTGAAGAGATCGATACCGCCGCATCCGGCGCGCGCACTCGGCAGCTGCAGATTGAAGGGCGACACGCTCTTCTGGGGGAAGCGCGTCCAGACGTTGCCGAGCGAATAATAGCCTGCTGATTGGCCCTGAAATGCCGTTGGTCCGGTCACGTTGGCAGCACCGCCCGCGTCATTGAAGAAGCCATTCATCTCCGAGGCGACGTCAGCACGGGCGACGCCGATCAAGGCGAAATGCGACGCGGCCGCCATTGCAAGGCACGCCCCTGCTTTTCTGCCGAATGGGCGCCGCCGCCCCTGCTCTGGTGCCTGTTCCATCAATAGTCGCTCCCCACTTTCGTGTTGGTCAGCATGAAGATGCGATCCATGATTTCATCTGCGCTGAGCACGCCGTACCCAACGGGGATCGTCCGCTTCGTCTGCGTGTCGAACAGGACCAGCGCTGGCGTCTCATTGCCGGGAACGCCCATCCTGGAGCGTTGCCCGG
This sequence comes from Proteobacteria bacterium ST_bin13, assembly GCA_002083645.1. GTDB lineage: Bacteria > Pseudomonadota > Alphaproteobacteria > Sphingomonadales > Sphingomonadaceae > Sphingomonas. The sequence continues at coordinate 21,740 of MSXQ01000028.1, read as the reverse complement.
AATCGACCACATAGTTGGGGAATTCCTTGTTCGGCCCACCATCCATCGAGACGGCCATCACGCTCATCCTGTGGCTGTCGGTCACAGAGCGCAGGATCGGCGCGAACACCTCGCAGGCGCCGCAGCTCTGTGCGTAGAAATAGAACAGACCGTATCGCTGGCCGAGGTTGGTCAGAACCGCATCCCGATCGGCCTTGCGATTGTCGAGCCAGAGGCGCTTGCCCACCGTCGAGACCGGCCGCTGCAGCGTGTAGTCCAGATCGGGGTTCTGCCAGAGAGCCCGCTGCCAGGTGTCCGAAAATGTCGACGCTCGATCGAGTTGTTCACGCTGGAAACGGACATAGGCGATGACGTTGGCCTCGGTCGGCTCGAGGATTGCGCGTGCCTTGAGTTCATCGAGCTGCCTGGTGATCGACGCGATCCGCTCGGCCGCGCTCGCCTGAGGCTCCGGTAACGCGTTGGGGGCACCCTCGGTCGGTTTCGGCCTCACACAATAGAACCACTGACCGAGCTTGCGCTCGCCGCAATAGAAATCATCCGGTGCGTCTTGCTCGATCGCGTCGGGCGCGGCCGCGGTCTCCTGTGCCCTGAGCGGCATCACCGCAGCGATCGGCGACACCGCCAGGAGCAGCACTGAGAGTCTACCGAACCCGATCATCGCTGGACGTCCTTTCATCGGATGGGGCGGATTGCGCGGAGGAGGAAGGATTTTGGGGGTGGGCAGCTTGGCCGTCCCAGACCGCGAGGTGGATGCAGCAGTCGAAGTCGCGGGGGACGGTGCCAGCTCGGCAGCCGTGCGGTGTCGCTGGCGCGGCAGATGGCGAAGCGGCCAGCAATGCGATCAGCGCCGGCAGCTCAATTATGGAGATTGCCATGTTCCAACTCCTCTTTAGTCAGTCTCAGCACGGCAAGCATCAGGGCGACGTCGATCAGCCGCGTTCCCTGATCGAGCAGCTGGATAATCCCTTTGACGTGGGGGCACGCCGCCCGCCTTCCCGCTTCGGCCGGCAACAGCTTGTCGCCATCCGCGACGAGCCAACCCCTGGCGCCCATCTTCAAAATGGCCCTGCTCAGGACCTTTCTAGGGACGGCGCATTGAAACCAACCGCTTAGGGTCTCAAGCACCCCGTCGAACCGCGGTGGATGCTTCGCGCGGTAGGCTGCAAGGAAGACTGCGAGCTCGAGCACGGTCATGTCCCACTCGCAGGCGAGATCGGCGGTCGAGACGGAGGAGTCATTTGCCGTGAAGGTCATAATAGGCCTGAATCTTGTCCTGAATGTCGGACATCGTCTGGACCTCATCGGGCAGCTTCGCTGCGTCCAGGAAATCCGAATAAACGTCGGTGAAATCCATCACCGACAGATCGAGCCGCGCGAATTCATCGACCGTGAAGCCCTGACACTGCTCTTTTTTCGCGCTGCCCCATGGTTTGCCGAGTTGTGGGCGGCCTTGCTCTTGTAGGACGCGCGAAAGCTTGCTCTCGAAGCAGCAATAGGCGGTGCGCTTGGTCGAGCAGATCCCGAGGAAGCTCGACGAGCAATAGCTTCCGAGGTTGTGGCAAAGGCCCATCCGATCTTTGATGTCGAGCTTCATTTCATCCTGGCTGCACGCGAACAGGACGAGAAGCGGCGTGGCGAAGGCAGCGATCGCGGCCGGCCCACCGGCGAGCGCTGCTGCACCAGCACCGAGCGGCACCAGGCCCGACACCTTTCCCGCGCAGCAGTTGATCAGCCCGAAAACAGGTTTGTGGCAGGTCTCGCGCGTGCCGGTGAAAACCTTGAAGTCGGCCTCGTTGAACTCCTTGCCGGCTTGATCGAGTGCATGAAGCCCGACGAGCGCGTCCCTGAATTCGGTCGACGCCTCGCGGACGATCGGTTCGCAATCGCCGTTGATGCAAAAGACATCGTCCCCGCAGATATACTGCTTGTCGCCCCCGACAGTGCTCGAAGGGGTCGGGCAGCGGTACACTTTCTCAGCGACCTTGCAGGGACCACTCTGGGGGTCATCAAGGCAATCTTCGCGGAGGAACGTGCAGGAGCGATTGCTCTCCAGATCCCCGCAATCGTTGCCAGCCGACATGACGTTGCAGGTGAAATCGCGCTTCCACGCCCAGCACGATTGCGTGACAGGTACGCCATCGATGATCCGGGTCTCGGGGCCCTCTGTGCAAACTTCCCCGGCCGGATCAGCCGTGCACATCGTATCGCCAGCCATGGCTCCGCAACCATCAACCCTTTTGGTCGTCACCTGCGTTTCGGTCGTTTTGGCGTGCCAGCCTTGGCCCGTGATCGGGCTTGGCAGGAGGGAAAGATCGGTCAGATTCTCAGAGCAGACATATTCGGTCGCGTTATAGTCGTCGCAGAACTTGTTGGTCGAAACGCCGTAGATCCTGTGGGCCTGACAAGCCTGCATCACTACACCCGTTGGTCGACAGACACCCGAAGCCAGGTGCGGCGCCATCGCGTCATATCGAGCAAAGGGGGTGCCGTACGCTCCGTTGGGCACGACGAAAAACTTGTACGCGTCGATTGTCGAGGTCTCGGGCACCATGTTGATCGAGCATGATCGCGGCTCCTGCTCGATCTTGGTTCCCTGATTGCATGTGGCCTCGTAGTAGCCGCTCGTTCCCGAACCCGGCGGGAGCGGTGTGCAGGTTCCGCTGGTGCTGCTGTACGCCTCACCGGCGAGATAGGCCGACGGGTCGTTTTCGACGGTCGTTGCGCGGTTCGTCGTCGCCAGGATCTCGGCGTTGCTGAATGTCGGGCGGGTGTGATCGGCGTCTGTTGTGACCCGGTAGCCTTGGTCTGAAGACTTCTGCGCCTGCGCATCCGCGACGAGCTTGTCCGGATCGTCATAATAGGTCGTCTGTGGCTGGCTGGTGCCAGTATATCCGGGAACAGCCGCAGCCTGCGCGTCGCTGGACGGAATTAGCGAGGAATCGTTCCTCTTCTCCTGCGCCATCGCCCTGCCCTCAGCGCGAGCTTGATCGACAGTCATCTCTTGCGCGGCGGCAGGCTCGACCGTGAGCAGCAGGGCGCACAGCCCGCCAAGGAGGCGGCGCACGATCATTGCCGGTCACGTTTCATGTTGGAGAGAGCCACCGCGGCTACGCGGGCACCCGGGCCGCTGCCGTCCGCGAAAGTCGAGAGCGCGTATTCGACCGTCACATTACCGATCATGCGATCATAAGGCGGCACCTTGGTCTGGCAGGAGAAGCCGGCGCACAGATCGAAGTCCGACGAGACCGTGATGTAGGTCGGGACGGCCTGCACATCGAACGCGCGGAAGAGTCTTGGATCGATGCCGATACTGGCGAACTGCCCCTTGTCGACGACCTTGCCCAACCGCGTCACGAACTCCTTGGCGGAATTGTTCGGAAAGCCCCTGAACACCACCACGCCGCCGGCGCTCGAGGTATCGCGCACGAGCTGCTTCAATGTCGCGTCCGGCATCGACAGGCTTGCGAAGACGATGAATTGTGGCGCCTCCCCACCCCTCGCGCTCGCATTCTGGGACGCGCCCTTGACGATCTCGTCGAAATCGACCGGCCCTGCCGGACCTTTCGGAAGCTCAGTCGACGCAACCTTGCGCATATTTTCGGTGCCGCCGTCGCGGACCTGAGCGGCTTCCTCCCGGAACTGGTCGCCCCTGTCCTTGACTTGGTCGACAAACGCCTGGGCCTCTGCGGCGAGGTCGGCCGAGCGCTTCTTGACCGCCTGAACGTCTACGCCGTCGACGGTCTGAGCGAGCAGCGCGGACACACCGGCGGTGCCCAGGGCGGCGAGGATGCCGATGGTGAGATAACGCATCGTCAGACCCCTAGAGCACGCAGCAATTGCGTTTGCGCCAGACGAGATAGCCCATGTCCTCGCCGCCGGCGGGATAGGCACGACCAGCGTCGGGCGGCATGGTGGAGGCGCCGATCGCGGAGCAAGCGAAGCGTCCGCTGACGGTCGGGATCGGATTGACCATCTGGAAGCGGTACTGCTGCTTCCGCATGATCGGCATCAGATACTTCTTGCAGAGCCCGGCCGATCCCATCGTCCCCCACGCAAGTGCTTCGCGGTGCATCTTGAAAGCGAACCGCGAGAGCGCGAGCCGCGAGGACTGGACGTGCCCGATCGAGGACGGGATGTTCCCGTTGAGCGGATACATCGAACCCTGGCAGCCGGCGCACCAAAATAGCGGGTCGAGCGGCAGATGCACGGTGCCGGCGATACAGTCGCCGGCACAAGCGGCCTGGGCGATCGGGTTGGCAAAGACGATCGCCTCGGGATTGATCAGTGCTGCCAGAGAGTCATCCTGCCAGAGCGGATCGACCTCGGTCATGTAGGCGATGTCGAATGACGCTTGCTCGAAGCAAGCGAAGTCGGTCAGTATCTCCATCCAGTAGAGCAACGGATAAACGTACCAGTGGACGTGCCATTTGGCCGTGCTCTGGGACCGCCCCCCGACCATGGACGGCCCGGTCAGATAACCCTGCCCGATGTCGAACCCCGGCGCGATCCGGATGCCACCCAGATTGGGAAAGCACCACGGCTTCATGGTCACGTCCGCAAGGCGCGCCGGTTCCCAGAAGCCGACTGATATGCCGATGCGCGGAAGGGGGTCGGCGCAGGCGCAGATCGGCGATGCTGGATTGCTGGGGTCGGGTCGGCCGCTCGGCCAGATCTTCAGCGCGCCGACCGACAGCGGGAAGAGACACGACCAGCAGACGTCGGTGATCGGATTGACGAACTTCCCATTGCAGGTCGGCCCGGCCGCGGTGGCCGGCGGCGACAGCGCGAGCAAGGCGAGCAAGAATGCGAAGAGGCCGACGATGCGGCGAAGCCACCGGGTCATTCGACGCCTCCGACGTTATCTAGGAAAGCTCGGTCGGCGCGCTGCTTTCGGAACAGATAAAGGCATGTGAAAGCGGCGGTTGCGAGCAGAATGAGGGCTGCGCCGATTGGCGCCGCCCGGCCGACCACGTGGCGCAGCGGCGAGAAGAGACCGACGACGAGGGCGCAGGTGACGCATAGCGCCTGCCAAGTGAACCGCATGCGACGAAGCACAGGCGTTTCCGGCGCGGCCATAGGTGTACGAAGCAGATCGAGCCAGAGCGGCATCAACCGACCCTCCCCTTCTTCAGCACCTGCTCGGAGACGCGCATCACCCGACCGTTCTGCTGCACGATCGCGGGCGTGTGTTCGATGCCGAAACGCGAAGTGAGCTTGCCTTCCTGGTCGAAGTAGAATCGGCGTTTCCGGTTCGTCATCTCCTCGATTGGCGAGCCGCTGACGAAAATGATCTTGGCGTTGAGATCAGTGTATCGGCTCGTGGCCCAGGTAATCTGGTCCGCATCGTCGCCATCGACGAACACGAGCGCCTGTCTGATCGCCACGAAGTCGAGCGGATTGATCCGTTGTCCGGCGCGACCAATGAGGTTGCCCTTCTGATCACGAATATCGTGCTCGAGCTGGACCGTGGGATCATAGGTCCAGTCCCTAGTCTCGGTCGCTGGCGAGAGGCCCGCAACCGGGGTTGGCCGCCGCACCTTCGCTTCGACCCGCCTGGCGAACATCTCGTTGGTGCGCGCGAGCTCGCCGGTCGCTTCGGCGCGCTTCAGCCGCGCTTCGATCGTCGAGAGCAGATCCGTCTCGATGATCGGGAAGGCCTGACCCGTCTGACCATAGTCACGCGCCTCGATGCGCGCGGGGCTCATGATCAGGGCGCCTACACCGAGGAGCACGGCCGCTCCGCCAGCGGCGAGCAGCCGCTTCACAGCACGGGCTCCCCGACACCGATAATCTGGCGGCCGCAGACGAATCCGATCTCGGCGTACCGGCTATCGAACCCATCGCGATGGGGAGACCCGGCATAATAGCAGCCCGGCGGGATCTCACCCTCCGCGCCTGGTGTCAGCAGTTCGCCGAAACGCGTGAGCGGCTTCATCCGCCCGATAGGCTTGTCGTTGATCGCCACGACCATTCCGCGATGAGCGACGACATCACCCGGCATGCCATAAACGATCTTGCCGAACATCTGCGGCTTCGCGCCGAAATGGCGACGTAGAAGGGCGCTCTGCGGCGGATCGAAGAACAGATAGTCGCCGCGGACCGGCAATTGGTGCCGGCGTATGAGGAAAGCCCAGTTAGGGAGGGATTCGCTCGCATTGATGAGGAAGACGTGGCTGTCGCGCCATGCGCTGATCGCGCTAAGCAGACCCGTTCCGACGAGCGCGACAACCAGCATCGCCCACAGACGCCTGCGTGGCCGCCAGCGCGGGGCGGAGAGTTCACTGGCCGCCGTTGCCATCGGGCCCTCCAAAGGTAGAGACCGACGCTCCGGAAACCTGCCCCGGTACCGGCTGCGGCATCGGTTGCGGGAACGGGCTAGCGGCGGATGGATCCTGCGGTGACACCGCCTGCATCCCACCCATGGGGTCGATCTGCCCCGGCGTCGTCAACGGCGGTTGCCGAGAGGCGGTGAGCGCATTCTGTGCGGCCGACAGCTCCTGCATGCGCTGCAGCTGCTCGACAGACACGCGTTTTGGCTCCGGAACACCGGACGCGAACACCGCCTTCTTCAGGCTCTCCGTGATGTCCGGCACATTCTTGGTGAGGACCGCTTCGCCAACTAGCACCACCTGCCCGCCCTCGCTCCGGCGCTGAAGCTCCTTATCGAGCGAAGACATGAATGCCCTCATCTCGGCCTGAACCCGATCGGGCGGCGAGCCCGAGAACCGCTGGGCCTCGACATAGTCACCAACCAGGGCTGACAGCCTGGCCGACACGATGTGGTCCTGCTTTGGCGTCGTGAGCGCGCGCGAGACCCACATGCCCCAGATCAACAAAACGAGAGCGAACAGGCCGATGATGATCTGTTGCCGCGTGAAGCCTCCAAAGCCGATCCTTCGCTTGGGATCCGCGGCTTGAGGCGGCGGAGGTGCGGGCGGGAGGTCGAGTTCGGGTTGCTCAGCCATTATCGCGGATCCCTTCCTGCATGCGGTCGGGCAGGATACGATCCCGGCGGAGGGTGATGACCGCCGCCGAGAGGATCATGTGCGCAATCGCGAAGATGTTGAGAAATGCTCCGGTCCGAGCCGGATCGGCCGCGACATAGCGCGTGGTGAAATTGTTGAGCTGGTGGATGAGGCCGTCGAAGGAGAATCCGCCGATCGCTAGGAAGAACAGGAAGAACAGCCCCCAGGTGATCAGCATCGTGCTGCCCAGGAATCCAAACCCATGGAGCGTGAAGTAGAGGACGGACCGCCATTCGGCCGCCGTCAGTCTGCCCTTTCGAGCCCTCGCGATCGTCACATCGTCAGCATTCGTCGCCATGAATCCTACTCCGCCGCGATCGCGATCTCGTCTGTGTCGACGAGATTGCTCACCCATTTTTCCGGATTGTCGGGGAAGGCGATCCGCTCGATCGCCTCGTCCATGCTCATGCCTTCCGCGATCAGCGCGTCGATCGCAGCGAATGTCCTCGGACTCGAGGAGAAGAGCGTGGCCGAATAGGGATCGAGCACCAGGCGGCCAACCGCGAGTGTGTCGGGCCCTTTGATCATGATGTCCGAATATTCGAAGCCATTGCGCTTCAGCGACCGCAGAAGGGCGTCGGTGTAGTCGTCCATCTCGAAGCGATCGTGCTTCTTGAAGTCCGCGATCGTCTCCGGCTTTTGCTGCAGGATGACGAACCAGTCCGAGTTCTCGAGCGCGGCGATCGAGCCGGCCGATTTGTAATAGTCGTTGAGCGACTGGGTCGCGGTGACCAGCGATGCACCGTATTTTCGGCAGGTGCGGGCATAGGTCTCAATGAAGTCGGCCATCGCGCCGCCCCGGAGCATCTGCCACGCCTCGTCGAGCAGAAGCGCTTTCGGGATCGAACGATCGAGCTTGCGCATCATCTGCTGCGACATGAACATGATCGCGGTCAGCACGACGCTGCGCAGTTCCTCGCGCGCCGAGAGATCGGACAGCTCGAAGACAGTGAGCTGCGCTTGCAGCTCGAACGAGACTTCACCCTGGAAGAAGCGCCCGTACGTGCCTCCTGACGAGAAGGGTCGCATCGCGATGCCGAGATTGGACGCCAGCGGGTTGCTGGTCGCCTCCAGGGCTGCGATCACCAGATCGATCGAACCTTTGCTGCCATGCTCCTCCCAGACCTCGTTGACCGCACCGTCGATCAGGCCCCGCTCGGTATCGTCGAGCACGTTGATGTGCCGCGACATCTGATTGATGATCGCCTTGAGCATCGCCATGCAGTCGAGGAGGTAATCTTCGTCCTCTGCCGCTTGAGCCTGGTCGATCATCGAAAAGGGGTTGAGGCAGAAGCCCGAGCTCATCGTGAATTCGACGAAGGCGCCGCCCTGCAACTTTGCCGAGTGCTCGAACGAGCGGCCGTCGTCGATCACGACCACCTTCGCGCCGGCGCCGCAGAGCGAGCCGCACAGCTCCTGGAGCGCAACCGACTTCCCCGAACCTGATTTTCCAAAGACCGCGACATTGTGGTTGCCGGCGGCATTCTCGAACGGGCTCCAGAAGAAAGGTTGGCCGCGCCGACCGATCAACAGCAAGTGGGGCACCTGGCCGCCCAGATATTCGCCTTGAATCGGTGCCAAATTGGCCGCCGTCGTAGTGAGAAGCGTCCGCATCCGCTTCATGCGCTCGAGATCCTTCGACAGGCCGTTGGCCATCGTCATCGGCATCGCGCAGAGCAGCCCCATCACCTGCAGGTAGCGGTCGTCGAGCAGGTCCCAGCCTGCAGCCCGGTAGACGGACTTGAGTACGCGCTCGTTGCTGTCGCCCTTTCCCTTGGGTGAAAAGGCGGTGACGCTGAAAAACACCCGCACGAGCTTGCGACCCTGCCGGATCTCCTCGTTGACGTAGCGCCATTCCTGCGACTGATCGCGCAGCTGCGGCAGGAACTTGGACGACTTGGAATCCGCTAGACTCGTCGTCCGCATGAACTTGAAGCTGGCCTTGTTGGTCGAAGTCTGGGCGTCGGGAAAATCGATGCACAGGTTGGTCGCAACCGGGCACGGCATGCGGAGCTTGTCGGTGAACATATCGCCGATCAGACGCGCCACGTCCCACGGCGCCCAGCGCGTTGGCAGATTGCGTACGGAGAACGACCGGACATCGAACACGTCGGGATAGATTTCACCGATCTCCGGCGCGCCGTTGACCGTCTTGCCGGTCGGGCGGAAGCGCTCTGTCCGCAGTAACATCCGATCTGGCTCGACCTGCAACTCGATGTCGCGACGGATCGCCTGGTCCGCGATCGGATCGAGCGGATTGTAGCTAACGGCGTCATCGCCGGCGGCGGTGGTAGGCGAGGTGATGTCGTCGATCCATCCGATCAGCGCCACGGGGTCCATCGCGCGCGCCGCGACGTTGATCGACGCAAGCGACGAAATGATCCCCTCCATCACCGAGACGATCTGCTCGACCGACACGCTCGATGATTCCGGTGTCGAGTAGGAAATTGCTACTCGGTGGTTGCGGAGGCAGAACGGGGCGTCCGCCGATAACGAATCCCACACACCGTCCGTCAGGAAATCGACGCGGTGCTTGGCCATCCGTTCATAGACACCGCGCGCCGAGTAGCGGGGGAGATACCATTTCGAGAGCCGCTCGCCGATACGTGGTGACATCCACTGGTGGAACTGGAGACAGCCCGGCGCCGGGATACCCTCTGAAAGGAATTGTGCCAGGATTTCGCCGGTGCGCTCGTCGGCCCCAACCAATGGCGCCGCCTCGATCACGAACCCGCGCGAAGCGCTGTTGTAGAAGATGCCCGTCTTCGGATCGTAGCTGCGATAGGGCAGCCAGTGCGCGAGCATCGGGACCGCGAGATCCGGCTGCTGGGCGTCAGGACGCTTACTATCGCCGAACACGCCAGCGAGGAGATCGTCGAAAAAGCGCCGCGCCATATCAATTCTCCTGGGGCACGGATGCGGGGAATCCTGCGGCGCGGACGACTAGCTTGGCATCTGGCTTGGCTGCCGGCAGTGCACCCGCTGCGGCCGCGCTTCGGGCCGCGTCCTGAGCCTCGGTTGCCCGCGCTTGATATGGCGGACTCGCCTTCACCCGTGCGATGGCCTCGGAACCGACGGTCGTTTTGGGCGTCGTCGTCACGCTGGTCGGGCTGGCGCTCGTCGTTTTGGACGTGACCGGCGCTGCACCTGAGCTACCCGTTGGGCGAACGGCCGCCGGTGCTGGCGTGGCTGCCGTCACCGGCTGCGCCGCCCCTCTTCCCCCGGACGGTACGGGGGTCGGGGCGTTGCGGCCCGCCTTGGGGGCTAGGCGAGCCGCAACGTCGGACTTGATCGCCGCGACCGGATCGGCACCGCGCGCCCGCGCAGCAGCCACCATCGTAGGATCAGGAAGATCTGGATCGATCGCCGCTACATCGACGATCGCCGGGTCTGCGCGATCGACCGCCTCGGAGAGCGATTCCGGCATTGTGCGCACCGAGGACGCATTGCGATCAGGAATAAGCGTTGCTGATGCCAGGGACTGTTGCTGCCATTCGCCGCTCTGCACGACCGCGTGGACCGCGCTCATCTCGTGCAATCGCCCGCGCTCATCGATGTAGGGCTGGAAGACAATCCGAAGCACCCGCTCCTGGGTGCGCCGCGCATCGCCAGGCTCGACGGGCACGATCTGCCTGGTCGCAGCGGTCCGCGACGCCCGAGCCTTCGAGCGGGTTTCGATATACGGCCCGGCGGGCACCGCATCGCCGCCACTTTCCCCTGCGATCATCGCGAGCGCGCGATCGTCAATCGATGAGGAGGGCGCGCAGATGCCATCGGGCGCGGCGCATGAGAAGCTGCCTCGCACGTTGCTCCCGAACGTCGCGCACCCGCTTAGCACGGTCAGCGCTGCCAGACCGGCCGATCCGAGTACGACCGGCGATCGGCGGGATCGATCTAGACGCTGGCTCACGACGTCGCCCCCCTGAGCCAGGTCTCGAGGAACTCCTTCGGCCGATAGCCTTCGAGGATCGCGCCGTCGCTGCGAACGATGATTGGCGTCGCGTTCAGGCCATTTTTCTGGGCGAATTTCTCGTTGGCATCGAGGCCCTTGGTGTCGCACGGAGCTGGTGCCTTGAACGGCTCACCTGCATAAGCGGCGTGAAGTGCCTGTTCCTGGTTTCTGGAACAGTAGACGCGATCGGCAATGTCACGGCTGCCAAGGACCGAGATCGGCCGCTCGACCACTTTCACGTCCATGTCGCGCAAGACATTGGTGAGCGCGCGGCAATAGCCGCAGCGGAAGTCCGTGAAGATGGTGACGGTCTGTTTGGCCGCCTTATTGCCCCAAACGATCGCTCCCTCGTTCGGCAAGCCATTCAAGTTCAGCATAGCCGGGCGGACGGGGACCGTGGTCCGCCCGCTGCCGACCGCAGCCGCCGTGACCTCGCCCCCGCCCTCCTCGCCTCCTGAGGCCGCGGCGGCATTCGCCTTTGCAGCCCCGCCGACCAGCATGTCGGGGTTGATCTCGAGGAGCCGGGCCGCGGTCAGATCCTGGCGCGTCTCCATGTCGTAGACGCGACCGATGATGAGATAGCGAGCACTGTGATTGACGTAGAAGAGGTTCGCGCCCGCGGTCACCTCGCAGAGCCCTTCGATCTTCTCGCAATTGACCTTGGAGACTTCCGTCTTCGGCAGGCGTGCCTTCAGAAGGCCCGTGACCTTCACTTCGTCTGGACCCGCCACATCGGCTGCCAGTGCGATGCTGGCCACGCAGATCGCGCCGATCGCAGCCAGGACGGGAGCCGGCCGCGTGAAAAGACGCAGCTTACGCAGTCGATCAATTGCGGACATACACACCCTCCAGGAAGACGATTTCAACATCGATGCCGGTCGGCATCTCGATCACAGGCTGATATTGCTCGGCGCGCTCGATCAGATATTTCGAGACGTCCTTGCCGGACTCCGCAGCACCGCCGCCGAGCGCGCGCAGGCCAACACTGCCGAAATTGGGCGTGCGGTTGATGCTGCCCTCGCCATCATTGGCGATGGTCGCCAAGGGCTGGTTGAAGACGGTGTTGAGCGCGTTGCCGCCGCCACTGACCAGGCCGGCCAGGAAAGCTTGCATCGCGAGGGACCCTTCGCGGCTGACGACGCGCCCGCGCACGCCAGTCTTGCCGCCGAAGGCGATGAACCCCTTCACCTCGGATACCGCGTAGCGACCGCCAGGTTGAGGGCAGGTCATCTTCTGAAGCTTGACGTAGACCTTCTCGCTCGAGAGATCGCCACGCGCCGCGCCGTTGATGAGGCAACCCTCGATCTTCGTCGTGAGGAGCTTGCCGTTCTGGTAGACCGACCGTGCTGGCCCGGTGACGCGAAGCACCACGGGCAACGGATCGGTCTGGCTGTTGACCCCAGCGCTCGCGTCGACGCCGACGATCACCTTGGCGCTCGCGAAGCTGTTGGGCGGCAGATAGTTGATGCTGTCGCTGTAGGTCGTAGTGCCCTTGGCGACGCGCGTAGCCGTGCCGGTGTCCGCCGTCTGAAAGCTGACCATCTTGACCTCGGCGCCGCTGCTGATTGGCATTGGCCGTCCAGCGGTGCCGGCGTCGGGGCGTTGGTAGTTCTGGACACCGTTCGGGCCGTACATCGCAGAAGGGCCAGGCGCCGGCGCAGGCGGCGCTGCCTTGGAAGCGACCTGCCGCCTCAGTTGGTCATTCTCGGCCTGGTAGGCAGAGAGCACCCGCGCGCCGTCGGCACGCATCGCCTGATTCTCACCCTTCATGAGTTCGAGTTGCTGGGCGAGCTGATCGACCCGTTGTTGCTGCCCGTTGACCGATTTCAGCTGGTTTTCGACCGACTGCATCTGGTTTTCCGAGAGCGCCATCCACTCCTGCTGGTTGAGATTCTTGTTGACCATGTCCTTGGTCGAGACCTCGACCTTCGCGGCATCGCTGTCGGTGAACGCTGATTTTCTGCCGTCGTCGCCGAAGATCCAAAAGGAAGATGCGATGAGCCCAGCACCGGCGACGCCTGCAAGCAGCAGCCGCTGCTTTTTGCGAACGCTCTCGTTCGCGGTCAGATCGCTCGAGACGGGAGAGACGCCCTCCTCTTCCGTTCCCCCATCGAGCGGCGCGCGCCTGCGCCGGAAGATATCGGCCAAAGCCATGTCACTGCCTCCCGTTTTGCGAGACGAGATAGGCCGTCGTGACCTTCCCTGGATCGAGCTTCGGCTCTGCGATCGACACTGCCAGCGCGCTCGACGGCGCGACGGTCGCTTCCGTCAGCGTGACCGGCCCTGAACCTTTGTTCTCGATGCGAAGGACGCGGCCGGTGAGATCGGCGCCGCGATATTCAGCGATCATCTGGACTTTGAGCGTGCCGACATAGACCGGACGAAGCGCACGCTGGCGCATCTCGTAGCCATCGACGACGCTATTCGAATACATCGCCTGCACGAGTTCGACGGCAGTTTCCTGCGGATCGACCGCTGCTACTTGCGGCGCCGCATCGCCTGCCTTGTCCTTCGCGATCGCCGGGTTCGAAATGAACACCTGGACCGCCTGTTCACCCGAGATCCGGCACACGAACTTGTAGACGTAACCCCGCTTGCTGGTCGCGAAGAAGGAAAGGGCTTGGCGTCCGAACCCCTCCGGCACCGACAGGTAGATGTCGCCGCGGACCGGCTCGTTCACGACCGAAAAATCGTCGGCGGGATTGCCCGTCGAGATTTTCGAGACCGACGCGAATTCGTCCTCAACGAGGCTGATCCTGGTAAGGTCTTTTGCCGAAGCGGCGCAGTCGACCTGGCTGCCGTCGGACGCCATCACCGTTTGGTCAGCCCAGGCCGGCCCCGCGATGAGGAAGAAAGATAACGCCAATAGGGACGCGCCAATGATGCGGCTCAGATAGCAGTAGTAGCGAGAGAGGAAGACGGCACCGGTCGCGGCGCTGCCAATGGCGTAGACCGACATCACTGATCCCTTTCCTTGCCGGTCGTCACCATTCCAAAGCCGACGAGCTTCAGGGACAGTCCGGAATATTGCCAATCGAAGCGGAAGGTCCGACGCTCGCTGGAGACGACCTTGTTCCCGACGATCGTGTGCAAATCGCCGGTCACGGCGGACCAGAGGTTCTTCGGATCGATCTCCATCGTCTGGATTGTGAAGAACTGCGCGATCGAGGAACCGTGCTGCTCGTTGACGATCTTCATGAGGTCGCCGCGGATCTTTCCTTGCGCGCTCGGCGCGGTGATCTCGAGGACCGACTTCATCCAATATTCGAGGTTGGAGGGGCTGCGATCGAGGGTGAGCACCGCGGTGTCACGGGTGATCAACTCGAGATACTCGCGGGAGACGCCTGCGCTGTTGACCGCCAATGGCCGCGCCAGAACCGGTTGCAGGACGATCTCGCGGTCGCGTGTCGCAGTAACCAAAAGCAAGATGCCGGAGAGGACGCCCAGGATCACCGACACGAATACGAGGAGATTACGCTGCCTCAGAACGCGTTGGCTTTGAGCGTGCGTGTAAGTGATCTCCATCTTACCCGGCCATCAGTCGGAGATAAGAGGGTGGCGTGGCCTTCATGCCGGTGAACCCGGCCGGAAGATGCCAATAGGCCAGATGGAGGAGCCAGGACGTCGCCCGCCCTGCCTTAGCCTTCTTCAGTCCCCACCAGCCTGCACCCGAGAGCACGACGCCAATGAGAATGTGCTGAGACAGGATTCCCCAGACGAACGGAATAACCATCGCCAGGAATTCATCTATCGTCCACAGCCCGATTAGCTCAGGATCGTCTAGATGAGACGGTATGACGTACTTGTCCGCGGCCATTTCACCACCCTCCCCAAAAGCCGGCCGGCTCTGCTATTCCGACCGACCATCGGACCTTTCAGATCGTCGCGGTGACGGTGGAGGTGACGATCGGAATGCCGGTGCCGGCGCCGACGCCGACGCCCACCGGGATCGCGATCTGGCCCATCGAGAAGCGACCCGAGGCCAGCGCCACGATGCCGCCGGCAAGGGACAGGACCGTAATGATCTTGCCGCCCGAGCCTTCGAGGAAGTCGGTGAATTTCGTCAGCGCGGTGTCGAATGTAGTGTCAGCGCCGGCGAATGCGGGACCGGCGAGGAGGAAGAGCGCGATGGCCAATGCGACGAGGGCGAGCATCGCCAACTCCGCGCGGCCGCTGTGCTTGATGACAGACTGCATGAGCGTTTCCCTTCATTACGAACGCGATCGATCCGCGCCCAAGTGAAGGGTGATGCGCGCAAGGGGAGCGGAGCAACGCGATTCCCGACGCAGCTCAACGCCCCGTGCGCACCACTTGAAACTTTTCCCCAGTCGTCCGCGAATCACGGGCAGCCCTCCCCATTAACTGGGGCGGGCTGCCCCGGATTCCGGGGCACCGCGCCCAGCATGGTGGGGCAAACCGCCCCGCCATCCGGGGCCGGTGGCAAGAATTGCAAACGACGACAAAGCGAGGTAGATTCGCGCATGGGATTCGCGGCGGACGAGCCAGCCCGGCGGATAAGTGTTCGGCAGCCTACGACGTCACCCAAGCGCATCAGGGACGGTCGGGGGCGGTTGCTATGACTGGAGGTTCACGCAGTTATGCGCTCGATATCTCCGAGCACCTCTTCCATCTGACGACAGAGAGCCTACGCCTCCATTCTAACGAGACCAGGCGCTATGAGAGTCTCACGAGCCTGATTAACCAGAGGCTTCTTGCACCCTCATCACTCGACGACCATGAGCCCGAGACGATCCGACAACACCTCTCGGCGATCCCGACAAAGGGCGATATCCGGGTCTATCTCAGCATTACCAAATCGAGCGCGGATAATCTCAGCGAAGTGAAGCGACGCCTGGGCGAAACGCTCGGCTCCAACGTCACGGTCGGTGATACGCTCTCGGTCATGCTGTTTCACTATGTCGTCGGCCAAAAAGCAGCACGCGTATTAAAACGCCTCGGGTTGTGCGATCCCGATGATTTTCCAAATCCAACTAACGACGCCGACAATGCAGCGGGGGAAACAGCGAAACCCCGATAGCGCAGATAACAAAATGCTGCAGTCGCAAAATGATGGCAGGCTTGCCAAGACAAGCGGCCTATGGTTCGTTTGAGCCCTGACTAGAGATCGGGGGCGCCCGGAGTTGTCTTCTCTTGCTCGAATCGAGACCTTCGAAAGTGCGGATAGTTCCGTCAACCGCCAACAGCGGGATTTCATCCCGCTGATCCTCGACGCCATGGCGGAAAAAGGCATCGGGCAGCGCAAGCTTGCCCTCAAATCCGGGATCAGCAAGAGCCGGCTTGGTCTCGTCCTCCACAGCGATCCCTCGAAGCGGGCGACCATGTCGCTCAGCGAATTCCAGCTGATCCTCGATGCCCTCGACATCAATCTCGTTCAGGCCATCATCACCGTCGAAACCTACCGCGATCAGAAGCTCTTCCTCGACGAACGCTTCCAGACATCACTCGCCATGCTGACTGAGCTCTTCCACGGTCTTCCTGCGATGCTTGTCGCAGCCCTCGACGAAATCGAGGGGATGGACGGAACCGAGGTTCGCAAGGAGTGGGCGGGTCCGCTGCGCAAAGCGGTCGTCGAGAAACTCGTCAAGGAGGTTTCGGCTGTCATGGCGCGCAGGGCGCACCTCTCCCAGGTCTCGAGCATGGGCTTCTGACAGCGCCGTTCACCGCAGCGCAAGCGCAGGAGAATGTCACGCTTCCAACTTTGCCCTAGTATGACGAAACCGTTGCCGTCCGAACGGCCGATCGCGGCGCCCGCGCTGCTGGCGCCATCGAAGTCTGGATTGTTGCGGCACGCGACAGTCCCGCAAGCCGCTGCCAGTTCAGCAGGACACCATCGACATAGGCTTGGGTCTCCGCGATGCGCGGCACCCGTCCGTTCCGAACCCGCCCAGGTCCCGCGTTATAAGCCGCGAGCGCCAGGTGAACCTGGCCGAAGCTGTCGAACTGCTGTCGCAGATAGCGTGCCCCGCCGCGCAGATTCTGCTCCACGTCGTAGCGATTCACCCCCAAGCCAATCGCCGTATCCGGCATGAGCTGGGTCAGCCCAAAGGCGTTCTTGTCGGAGTAGATATCGGCCTTGTACCCGCTCTCCCGGATGATGAGCGCGTCGAACAATCCCGCCGGAATCCCGTATTCGCAGGCGATGCTGCTCATCATCTCATAGTAACTGAAACGTCGCGTTTCTGCCGTGGCGCTCAGGAAGCCGGACGGGCGATAAAGGCCCGGCGCGCATCCCGGCGTGATTGTGGCCAGCGTCGTCGAGAAACGTCGCCCATCCCGCATCCAAGCCGGAATGGCGATCAGCGGTGCCGGGGGAACATGGGCGTCCTGTGGTACAGAGCCCAGTTGGGCGGTGCCGATCTTGGCGAACGGATCCGCATCATCGGCACTCGCGCGCGACGGCGCTGCCGCGTTCGAAGCAAACCGGTTCGCCATCTCGAACGCCACCCATCGGCGGCTCAGATCGTGGATCTGGAAAGCCTCTGGCAGCGGCGCTGCAGGGCCGCCAGCACTTAAATCCACGCCATCCCCCGGCCCCGAATCTTCGTCCGACGGTATCGGCGCCGGAGCTGCCGTCATCGAAATGACCCGGGCCGTCCTCACCGGCGCCAACCTCTGGGCCGCTTGCCCCTCCCCAGCCATCACGCCCAGTGAAATAGCTAAGCACGTCACCAATAGAAACCGCATGGAACTTCTCCCTGACGCCAATTTTCGAAGTGGAGGTCAGGCCTAAGGTGGTTGTCAATCTGGCGGGTCTGCGGAAGCATCGGCGGAAACCGACTTGGACGCCCCCTTCATGTGGTTGATTGATCGTCGCACCGATGGACTTGGTGCAGCCCGGATTCCGCTCCCGGCGCCGGTTCGAGCCGCGCTAGTTCGGTGGTATGTCGGCGACGGTTCGCGGCACGACGAAGATGCCGGCATTACGCTGGTTCAGCAGGCGCGCATCGGCGCGAAATGGATAGGCTGCGACTGCCTCGGAACAGACCGTGCTCCTCCCATCCTCACCCCGGCGTTCCTCTCGGAAGCCGAAACCTACTACCTACGTCGGCTGACGAGCGCAAAGCGGCCGGAACACCTCTCCGACTGCCCATTCTTTCGCGACCAAGTCACCAACCGTATCACGGATGTCCGGAACGTCGACACGCCAGCCGACCCGCCGACCGGATATTTCGAGGTTCTGAGACCCGCCCCGGAAAAGCTGGCGCAACGACCCATCGAAGAGAGCAGCGACGATCGCACGCGCAACGCGTCCATCCCTCGCCTGGCACGCCTCCTCTGGCGTCTCCTCAGCAGCTCTGGCCTCAACATTATCGCCCCCTGTACCGAGGAGCCCCTCGAGCGCACGATTTCCGACGAGTTCAAGGTCCTCATGGCGGCCGCCGCCAAGGTCGAAATCGCGCCCGGGATCGAACTCGGCCGAGCGCTCTGGACGCACGGGCTCGCGCTCCACAGCAAGCGCGCCCACGCAAAGATTCGGGAGCTTTCCCATAACTGGCCGCGCGGGCACGCACCACAAGGCTTCCTCACGCTCTTTGCCCAGGATTTCCAAGGATCGACCCTAAAGCCAGCCGGGTGCGATCCGATAACAATCGCAAATCGGATTCAGTCGCCATCGGTGCGTGGAAATCCGATAAAGGGGCCCTATCTTGTCATCGTCGTGGTCGGCGAATATCCCGAGGCGCACGGCTACGCGCCGTTGCGCGCCTATGCGCAACCAATCTTCTCCGGCAACAGGTTCGTGCCGATCGAGACCGAGTTCGACCGCAGCGTACTTCGGTCGATACTCGATGCCAGGCGCATTCTCGATCGCGACGGGATCGACCTCGCGATCGAGAAACCGGTATTCGACCGCCTCACCATTCTCGGCCCCTGTCGCCCTGATTTCGTGATCGAGGCGAGGTCGCGGGTCACGGGTGAGATCCGTCGGATCGTCGTCGAGGCACTGAGCCGTACGAGCGAAGACGCACTCGCGCCGCAAACCGACAAACGCCGGCGCCTGGAGCAGATCGCACCCGTTGTGCCTATTGTCCCCGAAATCATGGAGCGCGGGGAATTCTACGGGCTTTTGTACAAGGCGTTGGTCGAATGACCGTCCGTCCGCTCGGGCACATTTAGCCCCAGGAAAGGGTCGTTGCAAACGACCCGACGATCCCAAGGGTAACGGGCGTGGAGAGCAGGTAGAGCTTCTGCCAACGCCACCACGTTTTCGGAACGAACAGAATCGTGCCACGAAGTGTGGTCAAATCATGCCATGCCTCTTCCCGATAAAGCTCGACGCAGATTGTAGCGATCGACAGGACGACGGCAAATAGGCAGCAAAAGCTGGCCGCAGTGTAGAGCGCGATCCAGTTCTGAATTTCCAAAGCTGACATATGTGCCACGCCGCATTCGCCCCATCGATAAGCTCATGCACGATTGTCCCGGCGCGCTGAAGGTCATTCGGCCGTGCCCTGACAATCCGGTGCTGCCCCTCGCTATCCTACGGCGACAGCTAACGCAAAGGTGGCGCAGATTCCTCGACGTTGGTCTAAATTCGACCAGAGTGGAGACTGTTTTAGATGACAATCGACATCGAATCCATTCAAGTTGCTGTTTTATAAATGGCGCGCGCGGCAGCACGAATCTGCCAGCGGGATATTAACGGTGAGGCGATATGCATGTCGCGGTCTTAGTCGTCATTTACTGCGGCAAGGAACACATCAGCCTCCACGAGAACGATGCAGCGGGATGGTTGGAGGTTCTGCGGTTCGTCAACGAGCGCTGGACCACCCGATTTCCAGGCGCGATGCTGCACAGGCCCGAGTCCGACGATGAGCTGGTACAACTTTTTTTTGGAGAGGCTGGCGATTCCTTTATGCTCGGCAACGCCGATCTGTCTGAAGTCGCAGCCTATGTCGAGGCGGCGATCGGCGGCGTCGAGTGACCGCGGATTTGCCGCTTTTCACCGTTACCCACTTCGAAAACGTTGCCCTGCACCGAACCTGCCGCATAACTTGTGGTCGATAGAGGAACGCCGATGTTCGAGTGCCTCATCTTAGGCGACAGCACCGGCCTTGGCGCGGCAAAGGCGATCAACGCTCGCTACGCCAGCCGCTGTGACGTCATCGCCATGGAGCGCGCGACCGCCGCGCAGATTCTGAGCTGGCGCAGGCCGGGAAAATCGTACGACACCTGTATCCTTGCAATTGGATCGAATGATGAACCAACCGCCGCCTTGATCGCCAAATTGAGCAGGCTGCGGCAGACCATCTCCACTCGGCGCGCCATCTGGCTGCTCCCTTATTCCCGTCCTCGCGCCTACCTCGTGAACGCTGTAGCGATCTCCTTTGGCGACGAGTCCGTCGATCTCGCGTACTTCCGTACCAAGGACCACGTTCATCCAGCCCGCTACACCGACGTCGCCGAGGTTCTCTTGAAATGAGCGACGATCCTGCCGCTGACTTTCGGCGCTATCACCCAATCTTCGCCATCAGCCGACCCGCCGCCCCCTGCTCGGCAGCCAAATTCCGATTGTAAGCAAGCGGCATACGTGGCGACTTCCACCGCAAGGCATCCATAATCCCAGCCAGATCCTCGCCACTGGTAAACAGGTCCTGGTTGAGCCCGACCCGCGTCGAATGCGCGCTGATCCCCTTTAGCAGGCGGGCGAGATCGTCGGTCGTCAGGTCGGCCAACGCACCGGCATCGAATGCCCGCCGGATCATCGCTCGATAGATCGGCCCAACCGATGCCGGATGGAGTGCCCCCTCCCCCACATCATACTCAACCCGCGCCGCCACGGCGGGCTTCGACAACGTTTTGCGCAGATCCCAAGTTTCGCGTCCGGAGATGCTGTCAATCGACCGGCCCCGCACCGCCGCCTTGGCCTTGTAGCGCCGCACGTTCACCCGCCGAAACACCGGCCCCGCCTCGATGCGTGCAGCCTCCAGCCATGCCGCGATCGCGCGCACGCTCCGGGGGCTGAGATAGGCGGTTGCCCCCTCCCCTTCCTGATCGCCCTTGCTGCGTTGAATGGTTAGCAGCCGCGCGTCCAGATCGATCGCTTCGATGATATGCTCCACTTCGATCGCGACCAACTCGGACGCGCGCAGCCCGGTATCATAGCCGGCCGACAGCAGCGCACGATCCCGCAGACCCGGCAGATCCTCCGCGCAGCTCTCGAGCAGCGCCCGCACGTTGAGCCCGCGGGGCGCGTCGCGCTCGACATTGCGGACCGGTCCCTTGAACCGCAGCGGCCGCGCTTGCTTCTGCGCGGTGCCGAGCCGGCGACGGATCGCCTGCAGGCGCAGCTTCACCAGCGGTGCCGGCGTCGGGTCCTTGAGATCGAGCAGCTGGTGGATCTTGGCGATCGACGCTTTGTAGCGACCGAGCGACGCCGGCTTGCTCCCCTTCTCGGCGCGACTGTCGAGATAGTCCGCCACGGTTTCCGGCGTCGCCGGCAGCGCGATGCGGCTGTGACGCCGGCACCAGAAGTCGAACGCTTCGAGGTCGGACTTGAGCGCGCGGACGCTGTGCGGCGACGACGCGGCCTGGTATGCCGCAATCAGCGCTTCGTTGACGACGATGCGCGCTCCAGCGTGCATCTTCACCACGGCCCAGGCGAGATCGTCGGCCGCCCCTGTTGGCGCAGGAGCGCTGTTTTCCCCGCTTAGCAGCGTGCTTTCCTCGATCGGCGCGGCGTGATCCATCGGTGCCGATGTAGCGCACCTTATAAAGAGGCGTCAAATATGCTTATGCGATAA
>MSXQ01000027.1:0-85239 GCA_002083645.1 Proteobacteria bacterium ST_bin13 | reverse complement strand
TCTCCTAATCGAGAAAGGGGGGGCGGCAATCGGTCGCAACGGGGCGACCGATTGCCGTTATTGCGCGGTCCAGCCGCCATCGACGGGCAGTGCTGCGCCGGTGATCGAGGCAGCGCCGGGACCACAGAGGAACACGGCAAGCGCGCCGAGCTCTTCGACGGTGGCGAAGCGCTTTGTCGGTTGCGCTGCGAGCAGAACATCGCGGATCACCGCCTCACGGTCGATGCCGCGTGCCTGAGCGGTGTCGGCAATCTGGTTCTCCACCAACGGAGTCCATACGTAACCAGGGCAGATCGCGTTACAGGTGACCCCGAACTGGGCCCCCTCAAGGGCAACGGTCTTGGTCAGCCCGAGCACGCCGTGCTTGGCGGCGACATAGGCACTTTTAAACGGCGACGCGACAAGCGCATGTGCCGAGGCGACGTTGATGATGCGGCCATAGCCCGAAGCCTTCATCGGCGCGAAGGCGGTGCGGATCGTGTGAAACGCCGCCGATAGATTGAGCGCGATGATCGCGTTCCATTTGTCGACGGGAAAATCCTCTATTGGCGAGACATGCTGGATGCCCGCATTGTTGACGAGGATGTCGACTTGGCCGAGCAGCGCGATGCTGTTTTCCACCAGTCCAGCCGCACCGGCTGCATCGAGCAGATTGGCGCCATCATAGGCGACACTGCCGCCATGCGCGGACAAGGCTGCGCAGGTTGCGTCGATGGCATCGCGATCACCCAGGCCATTGATGACGAGGTCGGCACCGGCCGCAGCCAAAGCGTGCGCGATCCCCAGGCCGATTCCGCTGGTTGATCCGGTAACGACAGCGACACGTCCGGCGAGTAGTTTTGGGGCGGTGGTCGAGATAGCTGGCAAGTCCATGACGGGCATCCTTTTGGAAATGATGACCGGCAACTGCCCAATCTTTTGCCGCGCATGAAATGCCGTTTCTGCATCAATTCGATGCGGCAATGGGATTGGGCCGGGATCAGCCCGAAGCGTACATCCTGATTGTGTCAGCGAACCGCCCCCGGTTTGCCGACCCCCATAACCAAGTAACAGGATGACGATCATGACCAGAACAACCATTCGCAACGCCGTGCTCGCGCTGTTCGCAGCAACCACGCTCGCCACGCCAGCCTTTGCCGGCGGATGCCCAGTCAACAAAAATGCAGTCAATGCGCTCACCGGCGCACCGACGATGCCCAAGGGCGTAACGGATACCATCCTTAGCTCGGTCGATCTCGGCGCGGAAATCAACGTCGCTGATCGTCAGCTGCGCACCCGTCGCCTTGTCGTTCAGCCTGGTGGGATTGTGCCGCTGCACAGCCACAAGGACCGTCCGGCCCTGATCTATACCGTCAGCGGCCAGATCACCGAATATCGCAGCAACTGCGCCGTGCCGATCCTGCACAAGGCCGGCGACATCGCGCGCGAAGCCGACGGGATTTCGCATTACTGGATCAACCGCGGCAAGGTGCCAACGGTGTTGCTGTCGTCGGACGTCCATCACGGCAACTGATCCGATCGATCGGATCGATGACAAGGAACGGGCTCCGCTTCGAAGGCGAGCGGGGCCCATTCGCTTGCAACGGTCGTTAAACAGCCGTGAATGCAAGCAGGCCGGAAGCGACAGGTGAAATCAACATGAAGATGCTCGTATTCTACGGATCTTATCGCCGCGACCGTGTCGGCATTCGTTTTGCGAACTATGTCCGGCAAGGACTCGCCGATCGCGGCCACGATGCCGAGCTGATCGACGCCAAAGCGATCAATCTGCCGATGCTCGACCGGATGTTCAAAGAATATCCGCCGGGCGAGGCGCCCCCCGCGATGGCCGATCTGGCGGCGAAGATTCGCGCGGCGGACGGCTTTGTGTTCGTGATCGGCGAATATAACTGGGGCATGCAGCCTGGCCTGAAGAATTTGACCGAT
This sequence comes from Proteobacteria bacterium ST_bin13, assembly GCA_002083645.1. Classification (GTDB taxonomy): domain Bacteria; phylum Pseudomonadota; class Alphaproteobacteria; order Sphingomonadales; family Sphingomonadaceae; genus Sphingomonas. The sequence goes on along the minus strand of MSXQ01000027.1, from coordinate 83,313 downwards.
CATTTCCTCGAAGAATGGTTCTGGCGACCGGCGGCGATCGTTAGCTATTCACCGGGACAAGTCGGCGGTGCCCGCGCGGCAATGGCCTGGCACCCGACCCTGTCGGAAATGGGGATGGTCGTCATTTCGAGCACAATCGTGCTCGGTAGTGTCGGCGAGGCTCTCGATGCCGACGGCCTCCCACAGGGAGAGGGTGGAGAAATCCTCGATCGACGGTTCCCGCGCTTTGCTGCTGATCTCGAATGGTGGGCCGCGGCGGCAGCGCATCAACGAATGGCGCAAGCCACGCCCTATTGAGCGCGGTGATCAGCCGCCGCAAGCCATCTGGCCCAGGCCGCAACGTCAGCTTTAATGGCTTTGTCCCAGAGATGTTGTCATGCCGCGATCGGCCAACCTTGCTCTATCGGCACCAGGCGTCGGCAAACGTCTGATCGTCAGCTCAATCCGAAAGCTGTCGTTCGTCGCCACGGCTGGGAATGGCAGGTAAGTCCCAGCTCCCTACCTCGGTAGGGCTTGGCGCCGATAGCCACGATCACCTGAAACCATGAGTGACGAAGCGCCAGCATGCGAGCTATCAGTCAACCGAGTATGGGCACCGATCAGCTTAGCCCATGCACTCCAGATGCCTCGATCTCGAATAATGCGGTGTCTCGAATGCCATGGACGGGTGCGAGCGCACAAAGAAGGCACTGATGGCCAACGGGCTCACATGGAACACTATGAGCGCCATGATGGATGTTCTCGCGGTAACTCGTTCGATGGTCGGTCCCGGATACATCCAAGAGCCCTGACTTGATTGATCTCATTGGGTTCAGCGGAGCCCTGAGGAGGTAGAGCTCGACTGGCGTCTGGACGCGCACTGATGTTAAACGTTTCGGTTCAACAACGACCAACTCGGAAGAATTCCGATAGCGCTTGCTTGTTTAAATACTGACCGGCTCATCCTTGACACCTCCCCTCCAATGCGACCAACGCAGTCATGCTGCATAAAAATGCCAGCATTTCAGGGGGTTTCATGAAAATTGTTTCGATCACGCTTTACGGCGCTGCCTGTTTTGTCGCTGCCCCGCTTGCTGCGCAAACGCTGCCTGCATCGGCCCCTGTTACTACCTCGTCGCCATCGTCGACGCCGGTCGCACCTCCAGCTGCTGTGTCCATGGCTCCTATCGCTGGCCAGCAATCGGTCTTGCGCGCTGGCACCGAAGTGCCGCTCACCGTTTCGGAGGAACTGACGACCAAGGGGAAGGCATTAAAGTCAGGGCAACGCTTCATGATGAGCACTGCGGCGCCAGTGGAGATTAACGGTCAAATCGTGATCCCGGCCGGCAGCCCGGTGACGGGTGAAGTGACGGAAGTTCGCAATAAGGGCATGTGGGGCAAGTCTGGCCGGATCGCAGCGCGGGTATTGTTCGTGCGCGCATATGGTCGACAGATTCGGATGACAGGCACGGTCGATGACCGGGGCGTTACCGGCACCGTTGGTGTCGTAGCCGCCGTCGCTTTTGTTCCTGTGGTGGGCTTCTTCACGACTGGCACGAGTGCGACGATACCAGTCGGCGCCCCGGTGAAGGCATTCATTGATGAAGATGTTACATTTACCGTTGCAGCTGCCGTTCCCGATGTAATGGTTGTGCCCGCCGCCTCGACGCCTCCATCCAAATAGGTCGATATGCCTCTGGCTGGGGTGATTTGATCGAGGGTTCAAACGATGCTGCGGTCGAGGCGAGGATGATCTCGTTTCGCTCAGCGGCAGCATCGTACTAAACCGCAGGCTCCGTTGCTGCGTCGTCGTTGGATGCGAAGGTATTACTCGCAGGATCGGGCTGAACTCCATAGCGGTTGCCAATCACCGGCTATCATCGAACCGAGGCCACCTTGCGGTGGGATACATCGGCTCCTCATCGCTGCGTCCTCGACAAGATATCAAGTTGCATCAGTGCGACATGAAGCGACTCAATCAAACGATGGATGATCTAGACTTTTTAATTCACAAACGCTCGCAAGGGTTTCTGGGGCAATCAATGGGAAGTTCACAACTCGAGAATATTACGGAAATCGGTCGATTAGAGCAAATGGGGCCAATCGAAAAACTTTCCTATTGGGGACAAGAGAAGCCATGGGAGGGCCTTCGTCTTCCGAATAAAACCATTATCATTTCTAAAATTTCGACTATCGCAGGAAACGTAACATCAATGCCCCGATTGAGCGGAAAACCCTGCTTTGGTGTACCGACGGCGTGGCTGCGATTTGGACACGAAGATTCGAAGTTCATTCGAAAACGTTGGATCCTAAGTCGCTGCAACAAGTGCTTGGCTCGGCAGGGGTGCGAAAAAGTGTCGGAAACTCGATTAGGTATAAATGACGAGGTTCGTAAAGCGGTTGCTGAATTTAAAGCGGCTGGCGGAGTAGCCGTACTCAACGACAAGGTCGATGGAGAGCGAGTAGCGAGGCGTTTCAGGAATGTGGTCCGGGCTCTCGCCAAAGCGGGCCCCTTCACAAACAGCAACGACGTGTACGCACAGGCTTGGGCCGAGCAAGAAACGGCGAGACTCGAAGGGCGCGAAACAACAAGAAAGCAAGAGCAACGCGAAAAGGCCGCACGCCAGAAACTCAAGGACGGCGAAATCCCAGAAGTTTTGATGGAGCAACTCGGCCGCGAACGCATTTATCGTGCCGGCCGCTATGAGCAATATCGATTGTCGGGGAGTGCGCCAAGAACGATCGTTCTTTATCCTGAAAACCGCCATTTCACGGTCGATGTCTGGTTCAGGCGTACCGTGCTCGCCACACAAAAATTGCCATCCACCGCATATGCGATTGCAAAGCAGATGATCGCGGATCAACCCGCCGGCGGCCTTATCCTCGAAATTCTTCGAGGCCGGGTGCACCAAGCATTGAAGCGCATAGACGTGCTGGAAACCAAGCTGATGCCGGGGTCTCAGTTGAGGGTGTGGGATCCGTTTAATGCCAAAACAGCGCTCGCGGAGTTGCACGGACACCCCCCTACGGAATCTGCTGAAGATTAAAATTCTCGTCCCTACGAAAGGGAGAAAGCCGGTCCGAGCGCCGCCCTAGCAATTATTTGGAAACACCGGAGTTCTGCGGTTTATCTCCCTACGAATCGTGTCCCATACTTCGGAACCCTTATTCTTTAAGAAAAGGGGGGAGGTGGGAGCACTACAACCACACACCTACCCCACCCTTCAGCTTTAATTTTATAAGCTTGCGGTGATTCATCTTCGTTTATCATCCGGTGTTCAGACACGCCGGAATCAAAATTGCGAAGAGCGGTACGATTAGATCGAGTTCAGCGCGGCATGAACGGCTTCACGGTCTGCTGCCGTCAACCATTGTCGTGCCAGGTCGGGCCGGAGTTCGCGGAGTAGCTCGATTGCGCCGATCTCGTGCACCGAAAGCCAGCGGCGTGCCGCCTGCCCCATAGTTGGCCCCTCACCGCCCCTTCAAAGCAGCAATCAGGGCGTCGCAATCCGATCGACCCAAGCCATGCTTCACCATGGCCGGCCGGAGTTCTCGCAGCAGTTCGATCGCAGCGAGCTCATGCAGCGACAACCATCGGCGCTCGGCTTGAGGATCGGCAGTCGCCTCTCTAATCACGCCCCGTTGGCCTGGTGTCAGCTCATCCAGCGCGCGTCCTCCGGTAAACTCAGTGATTAGCGATGTGCGATCTAGACTTTCGTCGACGGGATTGAGGAGCGCCCAATCAACGTCGGGGTGCCGTTGAGCAACCACGGCCGACAGGAAAGCGCTCGGGTCGATATCCAGCGCTTTGGCCAGTTCGACTGCACGATCGATCGGAATGGGCACCCGGCCATTAGCCATGTGCGAAAGAACGACCGCCTGCTTGTAGCCAAGCGCCTTGCCATGCTGCCGCAGGCTGATGCCCCTGCGTACACTGCTGTGCTGGAGACCTGCTGACAGCATGCGCGCAGCTGCGGTGTCAGCAAATGGAAAGTCAGGACGATCGCTTGTCATGACCGGCGTGTACCATTTTCCCACTCGACAAATCGATATGTGTTCTATATTGCACACATATCGAACAGCAACCCACAAAAGAGCGAGAAGAACCCCATGAAATGACCGCCATACCATTCACGCCCGAGACCCTAGCCGACCGCTGGGGTTGTAGCGCGGAACACATCCGCAGAATGTATCACGATGGAGAGATTGCAGCCTTTCGCCTTGGCAAACTGATCCGCATCACCGCCATGGAAGTTGAAAGAATCGAGTGCCAAACCCCCGATCAGACCCTCAATATGAAATCGTCAAACACCGCGGAAAATTCTCCGTCGCCGTTGGCCACGGAGAGACTCGCCGCCGATTTTCGACTGGCACGGATGACGCGGGCTTAGCCCGCGTCATCGCCGAAAAAATCTTTCAAACACTGGACGCACCGGCATCCGATCGAGTGGAGGATCTCTGGCGACTATACCTCACCGAGCGCACAAAGGATGGTCGTGATACCGCACGGCAGGAAAATGCGTGGAAGCGGCTGGCTCCGTTCTTCGCCCAGCGCTTCGGTTATGATGTTACCAAAGACGACTGCCGTGAATATGCAAAGCTCCGGTGCAGGCAGGGCGCCGCAATCGGCACGGCCCGAACCGAGCTTGAGCTCCTGCGGGCTTGCCTCAATCTACGATATGGCAAGGGCAACACCCATGTTTGGACGCCACCACAAAGCACACCTCGCAGTCGCTATTTGTCCCGCGATGAGCTTGAGACGCTGCTGGCGCACGTCAACACACCGCATGTCCGGCTGTTCATCATCCTAGCCGTTGCGACCGGCGCACGAATGGGCGCCATCCTCGATCTCACTTGGGACCAGGTCGATTTCAAGCATAAGACCATCAACTTTAACGCTGCGGGACGCGAGCAGTCGAACAAGCGGCGTGCTGAGGTCCCCATCAACAGCCGCGCACTTGCCGCCCTCGAGGAGGCCGCACCGGCCGCGCTGACCAACCATGTGATCGAATGGGATGCAAAGCCGCTGAAAAGCATCAAGAAGGCGATACGGATGGCTGCTGAACGCTCAGGGATCCCCTGCTCTCCCCATGTGTTCCGCCATACCGCCGGGGTTTGGATGGCACAGGCAGATGTGCAGATGCAGAAGATCGCCCAGTTTTTGGGGCACACATCGTTCAGGGTCACAGAGCGCACATACGCTCGATACAGTCCGAGTTTCATGAAAGATGCAGCCGCGGCGCTTGAGTGGTGATCATGCGCCAGAAGCTCGTCCAGAACGCCAATTTACCGCGTGAATATCAGCTCCGCCTCGCCAATCCGGCGAGTGCCCTGGTACATACGTACCAGCCGACCCCTGCGTAAAACCCAAACAAAAACCCCGGAAACCGATGGTTTCCGGGGTTTTCGGTGGTGGGCGTGGCAAGGATTGAACTTGCGACCCCTGCGATGTCAACACAGTGCTCTACCACTGAGCTACACGCCCACGGAAGCGCGGCCTTAGCGGGGGTGGCGGTCGGGCGCAAGCGCCGTTTCGCCCTGGCTCACTGTCCGCGCGTCGCTTTATCCATTTCAAACATCCGATCGACCTCCAGTACCAGGTCGCGCAGATGAAATGGTTTCGACAGGACGCGTGCCTGCGGCATTGATTTGCCTGCGCGCAGCGTGACAGCGGCAAAGCCCGTGATGAACATCACCCGCAGCTCTGGACACATCTCGCTCGCCTTTTGCGCGAGTTCAATGCCATCCATCTCGGGCATGACAATATCGGTAAGCAGGAGATCGAACGGCTCGGTCTCCAGCAAGGGAATAGCGGCAGTGCCGCGATCAACCGCCGTAACCGCATAGCCCGATCGTTCGAGCGCACGCGTCAGATATTCGCGCATCACGCGATCATCCTCGGCCAGCAAAATCCTGATCATGACCGGCTTTCCATTGTCTCTGTTGCGCCCACCTTATGCGCCAAGCCCTTAATATTTTCCAGCCAAGCCGAGATAGTTCGTATCGGGTTGATTGCAGCCGCCAATCGGTCGGCCTAGGCTCGCACCTCATGTCGCGCAGCGCCCTTTCAGCCAATTGTCACGGTCCGGTTCCGCCACAAAGCCCGGTGATCCTGTCGGTGCCCCATGCCGGGCGTGACTATCCCGCAGCGCTGCTGGCGGCGATCAGGGTGCCCGTTACCGCGCTGTTGGCCCTGGAGGATCGCCATGCCGACCTGCTCGCGCTGGCGGCGCGCGGCGTGGAAACCGCGCTGATCCAGCGCCCCGCCCGCGCCTGGATTGATCTCAATCGCGCCGAACATGAAAGGGATCCCAAGCTGGATGACGGCGCTGATCTGGCCCGGCAGCCTGCCATGTCTGCAAAATTGCGCAGCGGCCTGGGCCTGATCCCGCGTCGGCTGGCTAATGTCGGGGAGATTTGGGGCAAAAGGCTGAGCGATGCCGACGTGACCGCCCGGATCGTTGCCGATCACCGGCCCTATCATGGTGCCCTCGCCGATCTGCTGACGGCGGCGCACGCCCGGTTCGGCGTGGCCGTCCTGCTCGATATTCATTCGATGCCAACACTTGGTCCGCCGGGAGAAGCCGCGCAGATCGTGTTTGGCGATCGTTTCGGCAAATCGGCAAGGCCGCGCTTTGTCGCAAGGCTGGAGGCAGAGGCGGAGGCTGCGGGCATCGCCCATGCACTCAACTCCCCTTATTCGGGCGGGCATATCCTCGATCGCCACGCCCGGCCGGCGGGCGGTATCCATGCCGTGCAGATCGAATTTGACCGCAGCCTTTATCTCGACTCTGCGCTCGAATCGCCGGGGCCTGGCTTTGCCGCCACGGCGGCCTTGCTTCGCCAGATGATCGCCGCCGTCACCGACGAGGCAATCGCCAGCACCAGCGCCCTGGCCGCCGAATAAATGCCTACAGCCCAATAAAAAACCACCCCGCGCAACAGATGCGCGAGGTGGCCAAGGTTCAGGGAGTACCCATCTGAAAGATGGGTGGCGCAACCCGGTGAAAGGGGGGGAACACGGGGCCGCGCCTAACCAATATAGGTTTGGGTTCGCGGTGCTTCAAGCACCAAATTGGGTTTTAACGAACCCCCTAATAATGAACGACTTATGCAGCCAATACCGGCGGCGGGGTCTTGCCCTGCTCAGCCTGCATCTGGAAAATCTCCCGCATCTGCGACAACGAGAAAAGGTGCGCATAGAGCAAGGGAAGCATGCCCGATTTGGCCATCTTGCGGAGCTGATCGCCGCGCAGGTCCATCAGCTTTTCTTCATTCACCATCTGGAAGCCACGATAGATATAGGGCTGCGCAACGCCATCAGCCTGGATGCTGACTTCACCGTCCATCAGCAATTCGGACTCGGTCAGATCGCGCATAAATGCTGCCGTCCGGGCACCGGCCTGTTCAAACATCTCGTTGAACGACAGGATATTCTTGGTCGTCTCGGTCGGCTGGCCATCGGCGAACAACGCCTCGCCTTCATCAAACTTGCCGATCGTGTCGGAGGTTGGGTCGAAGCACAAGGAAAGTTCCTCGGCATTCGGGGTCAGCTTGGCGAGCATATAGGGGTAACGGCGGATATAGGCCGGCACGTAGAAATTCGGCAGGTTGATCTTGCCCTCTGCGTCGACAAACACGTTGACGCCCTCGTTCAGGCCCATCAGCGCCAGCGGAATGGCATCGGGGCCCGTCGAAAAGACGATCGGCATGAAACGCTGAACCAGCGCGAATTCGTCAACGGTCACGGGGATGGCATGCTGGCCAATCAAAAACGGTGCCGTCATCGCTGGACGAATGCGATAATCGGCATGCGCCTGGCTCGAAAGCGGTTCGAGCGAATTGTAAAAAAGCGGGAGTCCCTGCGGGGCGCTGGCCATCATCATCTCCGTCAAAAAAATAGATACAAGCCGAATGGCGAGTTGGCGCCGCCTCTATGGTGCCCGGCGCGCTGGCGCAAGCGCTACGAGCTTGCCGGGATTCATGATCTGTCCCGGATCGAGGGCCAGCTTGATCGCGCGGAGCATCCCAAGCCGGGCGGGTGAGGACAGCCGCTCCAACTCGTGCAGCTTCATCTGGCCAATCCCATGTTCTGCCGAAATAGACCCGCCTGCCGCGACGACAAGATCATTGACGTAGGGCGTAATCAGCACGGCCTGTTCAGCATACCAAGTTTCCGCATCGACATCTTTAGGCGCGCGCACGTGAAAATGCACATTGCCATCGCCCAAATGGCCAAAAGCACCAGCGCTGGTACCGGGGAAGCGCGCTTCGACTGCTCGCGCGGCGGCGATCATGAAACCGGGCATCCCTGCCACGGGCACCGAAATATCATGCTGCACGGCCGGACCACTGGCGCGTTCCGCCGCCGAGATCGAATCGCGCAGCCGCCAAAATGCGTCGGCCTGGGCCTCGCTGGCGGCAATCACTGCATCAGCGACCAGACCATCACCGATCGCGCCAGTCAGCAGCCGCTCCACGATGGCGGCAGGCGATTCGGCATCAGCAGCAGTCGACACAGCCTCGACAAGGACATGCCAGGGATGCTGGCCCGTCAATGGCGCGCGCGCGCCGGGGACATGATCGATGACGAGCTGCAGCGAGTGATCGGGGACGATTTCAAAGCTTTCGATGCTATCGGTGGCGACTTCCATCCGCCGCAGCAGCGCCAGCGCATCAGCCGGATTGGCCACCCCCACCCAAGCCACCGCGCGCGCGCTGACATCGGCCACCAGCCGCAGCGTTACCGCCGTGATGACGCCCAGCGTTCCCTCTGCGCCAACCAGCAACTGATTCAAATCATAGCCGCGATTGTCTTTTTTCAGCGCGGTCAGCCCGTCATGCACCGACCCATCAGGCAATACCGCCTCAACGCCGGCGACCAGCGCGCGCATCGTGCCAAAGCGCAAGACCTGGGTGCCACCGGCATTGGTGGAGGCAAGCCCACCAATCGTCGCGCTGCCACGCGCGCCAAGCGTCAACGGGAAACGCCGGTGCTGTTGATGAGCGGCATCATGCAGATCGGCAAGGATAACGCCCGCTTCCGCCACCGCGAGATTGGCCCCGGCATCAATGTGACGAATGCGGTTCATGCGCCGCAGTGACAGGATCAGCGCCGATCCATCGCTAGGCGGGGTCGCGCCCCCGACCATCGATGTATTCCCACCCTGCGGCACCAGCGGCACCCCGGCTTCAGCCGCAGCAGCCACGATCATGGCGACGTCGGCCGTCGTCGCTGGGGCCAGGATCGCCGCGGCCGCGCCATGATATCGGCCGCGCCAATCCACCAGCCAGGGCGCAATATCATTACCGTCGGTGATCACTGCCTTGCTGCCAAGGCGATCCTTCAGGGTCTCGATCAGGGAAGTTTGCGCGGCGGTCATTTCGCGAGGGTATTAGCATGATGCCCGCCGCCGTCCATCGCGCAGCGCGTGCAGTCGCGATCGGGCCGCATGCCGAAACAAGCGGCGATAGGTGCCGCTGGCCTGAAAACATTCTTTCGGCGGGTGAATAATCACCTGAACCCAATCATGGCGCGGAATCAATGGTTTCGCCGCTTGGAAACATATGCGTACGATCGGTTTATCTTCAGAAGACCTATGCTAGATAGTCACTATACAATTCAAATTACATAATAACTACGCAAATTAAGGTATAGGATATTTAATAAAATATTCGGGAAACTAAAATAACGCCGATGCGTTTTGGGTTCATAATATTCCTCCGATACACCTTCATCTGGTTATTTATTGGATGGTTGAATGCCAAAGGACCCAAAACGTGAAAAATACCGTCATGTATATGCTATTCACTTCGAGCTTGGCTGGCGCGATGTCTGTGACCGCCCACGCGCAGAGCAGCAATCAAACCCAATCCATCAACCAACGCCAGGCTGCGCTTGACGCGCGGATCAATGCCGGCGTCAATGACCGGTCGCTGACGGCGGTCGAGGCCGCCCAACTGCGCGCGGATTTTCAGGACATCGCCAAACTGGAAATGCAATATCGCGTCAGCGGTCGCAATGTCACCCAGGCAGAAAGCAACGATCTCAACCGCCGCTTCAATCAATTGTCGAGCCGGATCCAGACCAATCGTAACGACAATGACATTGCCGGTCCCGGCATCAACGCCCGCCAGGCCGAACTGGACGCGCGGATCAATGCCGGCGTCAATGACCGGTCGCTGACGGCGGCCGAGGCCAGCCAACTGCGCGCCGAGTTTCAGGACATTGCCCAGCTGGAGATGCAATATCGCGTCAGCGGCCGCAGCGTAACGCAGGCGGAAAGCGACGATCTCAACCGCCGATTCAATCAATTGTCGAACCGGATCCAGAACAACCGCAACGACAATGACCTTGCCGGTCCCGGCATCAACGCCCGCCAGGTCGCGCTCGACACGCGAATTGATGCTGGCGTTCGTGACCGATCGCTGACGACTGCCGAGGCTAGCCAGCTGCGCGCCGAGTTTCAGGACATCGCCCAGCTGGAGACTCAATATCGCGTCAGCGGCCGCAACGTAACGCAGGCGGAAAGCAACGATCTCAATCGCCGCTTCGATTTGCTGTCGGACCGGATTCAGAACGGGCGCAATAACAACGACAGCCGCTGGACCAATTTGAACCAACGCCAGTCCCAGTTCAATGGCAGGCTGAGCCGTGCGGTCAGCGACCGACGGGTAACGCAGCAGGAGGCTAGTGGGCTTCGCAGCGAATTTAACACAATTGCCCGACTTGAAGGGCAGTATCGCCAGAGCCGCCCCGGCATCACGGCCTGGGAGCGCGATGATTTGAACGCGCGCTTCAACCGGCTCGAGGTTAATTACCGCACTTCAATCAACAACAGCAGCTATGGAACCGGTAGCCGACAATATCCGTCGCTGTTTGAATTTCTGTTCGGCATCTAGCGCCACTTGATCGAGGATCGAGCCCGCAGCGGCGGGCGCGCAACCAAGCAACGCCAATGGTCGGCGCCTGGCCAGTCCTGTCCTATGATCGATCGGAAGCGCTGAAGCTGGATTGTGATGATGCAGCCGCGCCTTTTGAGGAAAGAACGAATGACTGATCCTGCCCCCCCCAAAAAAGCATCGGCGCTTCGCAAGCGCGCGCTATCCCGATGGGATAATGAGGGTGGCGCGATTGCATCGCCACCCGCCAACGGCAATGTCGGTGCCCCCGCCCCGTCGCCGGGGCGCAGGCCAGACTGAGCTGCAGGCAAACTAACGCTCCGGCGAAGCGCTAACGGGCGGCCAGCCATGTCGAAAAAATCGCCGCCAATTCATCCGCTGTTCAACCATCTGGGTTAACAGCGTTGCTTCTCATGATGACTGCCCTGCTCTCCCCCGCACTCATGCTGCTGTTTGCCGCGCCGATGCCCGATAAAGACGGACAGGCGAGGCAGACGGTTCAATATGGCATTATGACCTATCGCCAACGCATTGTGATCCGCGTGCCCAAGCTGCCCAATCCACCGCGCGCGCCTCAACAAATCGCGGCGTCGCCGATCCGATGGAAAGAGATGAAGGCCGATAAATGCCTCGCGATCGGATCGATTACAGGTGTTGCCGTCAGCCGGACCGAAAGTGTTGATCTGCTTACCATCGATGGCCGCAGGCTGCGCGCCAAATTCGACGATGATTGTCCAGCGATCGATTTCTATGCCGGCCTGTATATCCGCCGCACCATTGACGGCATGATTTGCGCCAAGCGCGATGCCATAAGATCGCGATCGGGCGATTCCTGCCGGATCGAGGCGTTTAGGGAATTGCGTCGCAAGCGTTGACGCCGATCGGGTATTCGGCCTGTCCCAAGGCAAATCTTGACATTTGGGGTGGAATCCGCAACCGCCACTATTGCTTTCAGGCCCGCTGCCAGCGGACCCTTTTTCCGGACACAGCATGACCTTTGCCGATCTCGGCCTATCTGACGAACTTCTTCGCGCAATCGAGGATTCGGGCTATACTGTGCCCACCCCCATCCAGGCGAGCGCAATCCCCTCGATCCTGATGATGCGCGATATGATCGGCGTTGCGCAGACGGGCACAGGCAAGACCGCGTCCTTCGTGCTGCCGATGATCGATATTCTGGCCCAGGGCCGCAGTCGCGCCCGTATGCCGCGCTCACTGATCCTCGAGCCAACGCGCGAGCTCGCCGCCCAGGTCGCCGAAAATTTCGAGAAGTACGGCAAATATCACAAGCTTTCGATGGCGCTACTCATCGGCGGCGTCTCGATGACCGACCAGCTTGCGGCGCTTGAAAAAGGCGTTGACGTGCTGATTGCGACCCCCGGCCGCCTGATGGATCTTTTCGGGCGCGGCAAGATCATGCTCAACGGCTGCTCGCTTCTGGTGATCGACGAAGCGGACCGGATGCTCGACATGGGCTTCATCCCCGATATCGAGGAAATCTGCACCAAGCTGCCCAAGCAGCGCCAGACCCTGCTGTTTTCCGCGACCATGCCTGCGCCGATCAAGCGGCTGGCGGACAAATTTCTCGAAAACCCAAAAATGGTCGAGGTCGCTCGGCCGGCCACCGCCAATGTCAACATCAAGCAATGGGTGGTTTCGGTCTCGGCATCGAAGAAGAAGGATCGGCTGCGCGAGCTGCTCGGCGCCGAAGATGTCAAGACCGCCATCATCTTTTGCAACCGCAAGACGACGGTGCGCGAGCTCAACAAATCGCTGCAGCGCGACCGCTATCGCTCCAGCGAAATCCATGGCGACATGGAACAATCACAGCGCATCGCTGAGCTTGACCGGTTCAAGGCAGGCGATGTCAACATCCTGGTCGCGTCTGACGTCGCCGCGCGCGGGCTGGACATCAAAGGCGTGAGCCACGTCTTCAATTATGATGCGCCGTGGCACCCGGACGATTATGTCCACCGCATCGGCCGCACTGGTCGCGCAGGGGCGACGGGTGTTGCCTTCACTTTCGTCACGCCCGACGATGCTGAGAATATCGCCAATATCGAAAAGCTGACGGGGCAGAAAATCGATCGTTTCGCCAGCGAAAGCGGACCTGTCGACAGCCCTGCCGACGAGGATGAGCGGGCGCCACGCAAATCCCGGCGTAAGCCCGCAGCCAAGGCCGCCGCCAAGCCCGAACGTGCGACTGCCGCGCCCGCGCCAACATTCGATGATGATCGTCTGATCGATGCCCATGCCGAACGCGCGCAGCCTGCTGCACGACCAGCGCGCGCTACGCCGAATTCGGCCCCATCGGCAGCGGCCAAACCAATGCCGCCAAAGGCCAAACCAGCGCCGGCCCGGACGGCGGCGATTGATGACGGCGACGATGATGGCGGCTGGAACGGCCCGTTGCCGGATTTCCTGCGCGCCAAGATCAGCTGACGCACGCCATGTCGGGCATTGTCGAACGCGTCCCGATTCAGACGATCACCAGCCCTTGCATCAATATCTGCGCCATTGATCCGGCATCCCAGCTCTGCACGGGCTGCGCGCGGTCGCTGCATGAAATCGCCGGCTGGACGAGCGGCAGCGCTGAATGGCGCGCCAAGGTGATGGCCGCCCTGCCAGCGCGGCGACAGGCGATGACGGGCTAACAGCCCCGTCAGGCCGTGGCTTGCACCTCAGCGATCAGCGCCAAATCAATCCCCTTGGCGCGAACATAGGCATCGCGCGAGACCAGCCGAGCGATATACGCCTCGAACGCCGCCCGCTTGGGTAGGGTGCCGAATTGCACGCCCCAGATGACCTGCGATCCGACATAGACATCGGCGGCGGTAAACCGGTCACCCGCGATATAGGGCGATGCCGCTACCGCCTTTTCGAGTACATCAACCGCGAGATCGTAATTGCCGTAACCGGCCATTCGCCCTTGATCATCGGTCGGTGCAAAACCCATTGCGCGGTTAGTAACCGCTTGTTCCAGCGGCCCCGCGCCAAAAAACAGCCAGCGATAATAGGCAGCGCGCTCGGCTGGCGTAGGGGCAAGCCCGGCATCGGGGAAAGCTTCGGCAAGATAGGCGCAAATCGCCGCACATTCGGTAACAACCTGCCCCTTGTGCACGATCGCCGGCACCTTCCCCATCGGATTGATCGACAGAAAAGGTTCCTGCTTCATCGTCGTTGCGTAATCGAGCAGGACGGTTTCATAAGACGCCCCGCTCTCTTCAATAGCCCAGCGGGCAATCTGCCCGCGCGACATCGGATTGGTGTAGAAGGTCAAAATACCAGCCATGGCGACTCTCCCCTTTTTCAGAACAGAAAAAGAACAGATCGGCGCGCTGGCGTCAAGGCTTGTGCGGCGCGCGATACCACCAGACGCCGTCGATCACATCCTTGACGGCGCGCCCTTCGACCTCGAGCCTGCGGAGATGCGCCAGCGCCTCGCCAGTCGCCATGCCGTAGACCTCAGGGCCGATCGCGCGGCGGAACAGCCGCCCGAAACAATCAATCGCCCGTCGCGGCGCTTCGGCGATGAAAACCGCCAGTTCATCGAGCCGATCGCGATGCTCCCGGTCGAGCGCGTCAAGCCGGGCGTGCAACCCGGAAAACACATCGCCATGCCCGGGTAGCACGATCAGGTCGTGGGGCAGCTTCTTCAGCTTAGCGATTGAATCGAGCCATTCGCCGAGTGGATCAGCTTCGGGCTCGGTCACGCCCAGCGAGACGTTGGAGCTGATCCGCGGCAACACTTGATCGCCCGAAATGAGCAACCCGCGTTCCTCGTCGAACAGACAAGCATGCTCGGGCGAATGCCCCGATCCCGTGACGATCCGCCAGGGCCGCCCGCCGATCATCAGCGTGCCGCCATCGGCAATCCGGCGATAGCTAAGCGGTAGCGGGGTAATAATCCGGCGGAAACCGCTCCAGCCGCGTACTGTGCCATGCGCGATCTGTTCCTCACCCCAGCCCGCGGCACGCCAGAACGCGATCATCTCGCCCGGCACAATATCGCGTGCATCGGCCGCAAGCATCCGCGCGGTCAGCCATTCACCCCGCGTCATGATCAGTGGCGCATCGTGATGATCGCACATCCACCCAGCCAGGCCGATATGATCGGGGTGGAAATGCGTGCCGATCACCTTGGTGATGCGCACGCCCGCCAATGGCCCCTTGCTGATCGCCTTCCACGCCGCCCGCGCCTCTGGCAGGTTCATGCCGGTATCGACCAGCGCCACGCCCGGCCCGCGATCATCCTGATCGTCGATCAGCCAGCAATTAATGTGCTTCAATGGGCCCGGCACGGTCAGCCGCACCCAGCGCAGTCCATCGGCCACCGTCATCACCTGATCAGGTTCAGGGCCGACATGCCCGAACGGATAGGTCAGCCCTTTATGACTGGTCGCCACAAAGCTTTCATCAGCGACCAGCGCGGCATCGGGGGAGATGCGCGTCACGTCAGCGGCGCTTGAAGGGGTCCTCGAAGCCGCGCGCTTCCAGTTCAGTTTCTTCTATGCCGGCATTCTCCGCGTCACGGACGGCCTGTTCGCGCTGCGCGCGCAATTCAGTGATCAACGCGGCGCGGTCGCCCTCAAGGCGGTTGTCAACCGGCGCTTCGATGCCGGCTGCCTTAGCTGCCTTGGCGACGATGGCATCAAGTTCGCGCTGCGAACACAGGCCGAGCGTGACCGGGTCCTTCGGCGTGATATTGGCGATGTTCCAGTGGCTACGGTCGCGGATCGCGGCGATCGTCGTCCGGGTGGTCCCGATCAGGTTACCGATAGCGCCGTCCGAAATTTCGGGGTGGTTGCGGATGATCCAGGCAATGCCATCGGGCTTGTCCTGACGCTTGGAAACCGGCGTGTAGCGCGGCCCCTTGGTCCGGCGGATTTGCTCTGGTCCCTTCAGAATCTTCAGCCGATAATTGGGATCCGCCTGGCCTTTGTCGATTTCGTCCTGCGTCAGCTCATGCGCGCGCAAAGGATCGCGACCCGTTAACTTGGTGGCGGCAGTATCGTCGGCAATCGCCTGAATTTCCAGGATATGCAGGCCACAAAATTCAGCAATCTGCTCAAAGCTGAGCGCAGTATTGTCAACGAGCCAAGAGGCGGTTGCATGCGGCATGAGCGGCTGGGCCACGGGAAACTCCTTAAAAACAGAAAGGGCCGCCCCGTTAAGGAGCGGCCTGTAATGCGGATGACTTAATGCGGATCGCCTGCCGGGGCAAGGCGCTTAACGGACACGACGATTTTGCCAACCCGCCATCAGGCGGCCATGGCTTCATCATCATCCAGCTGGATCGGGGCCAGTGCCTCCAGAAACTGGCGGGCGCTCGCTTCCCAGGTGAAGGTTCGGCCGTAAGCCGCACAGGCCGCGCGATCACGCGTCAGCGCGGCGGCGATTGCGACATTGAGATCATCGTCCATCGCGCCGATATCCGCCTTCACGACATCGATCGGCCCAGTCACGGGGAAAGCGGCGACCGGCACGCCAGACGCCAGCGCCTCAATCATGACCAGGCCAAATGTGTCGGTCTTGCTGGGGAACACGAACACATCAGCGGCGGCATAGGCAGCCGCCAGATCAGCGCCGAATTTCGGGCCCAGGAAATGGGCTTCGGGATATTTCGCCTCAAGCGTGGCGCGCGCGGGGCCGTCGCCAACGATCACTTTGACGCCGGGCACGCTCGCTTCGAGAAAGGCCTCGATATTCTTTTCAATCGCCACCCGGCCGACATAAAGCTGGATTGGCCCGCCCAGCGCACGGATCGCCGGATCGGGGGTGATGTGAGGGCCAAAAATCGACAAATCCACGCCGCGGCCCCAATGCCTGATCTTGTTCAAGCCATGCGTCCGCAGCGTGCGCGCGATTGAGGCGGTTGAGGCAAGCACGGCTTGCGCCGGCCAATGGAACCAGGTGATGTACCGCCAGATCCAGCCCGGATCGATTCCCGTCCGCGCCGAAACATAATCCGGAAATTGGGTGTGATAGGCAGTGGTGAAAGGAAAATCGCGCGACAGGCACCAGCGCCTTGCCGCCAGGCAGATCGGCCCTTCCGTCGCCAGATGGATCGCATGCGGGTTAAAATCGGCGAGCATCTTGCCGACTGATGACGTCCGCGCAAAGGCTAGCCTGATTTCAGGATAGGTCGGGCACGGCATCGAATAAAAATGTTCAGGGCTGATCACCAGCACCTGATGGCCCTGGCGCTCCAGCTCGGCGCGCACCGATTGCAGGGTGCGGACCACCCCGTTGACCTGGGGGCTCCACGCGTCGGTGGCGATTGCGATCCGCACCGGCGTCAGGCCGCCATGGCCGGCATTGTGGCGAGTTCCCGCACTGCGATTTCGTCCGCCCAATGGAGCACTTCCATCCGACCGTCGAAATGCTCGACCAATGCGGTACAACCTTCTACCCAATCTCCGTCATTCCAATACTCCACACCTTGAATCATGCGGTGCTCTGCGGTGTGAATATGGCCGCAAACCACTCCATCCACGCCGCGCGCGCCGGCTGCATGTGCGACAATCTCTTCATAATTCGAGATAAACTCGACTGCGTTTTTCACCTTCGCCTTCGCGTGCTTCGATAGCGACCAATAGGGCAGGTTAAAGCGTCGACGAAACGCGTTGACCAGCCGGTTCAGCGCCATCAGCGCGTTATAGGCGAGATCGCCCGCATGCGCGAGCCACTTATGCGCCAGCGTGATCGCATCGAATTCATCGCCGTGCAGCACCAGCAATCGCCGCCCGTCGGCGGTCTGGTGGATTGCCTTGCGCCGGATCGCGATACCGCCAAAATCCAGCCCGGAAAACTGACGAAAAACCTCATCATGATTGCCAGGAATATAGATTACCTTGGTACCGCGCTTGGCGCGCTTTAGCAGCCGCCAGACGATGTCGTTGTGCGCGGCCGGCCAGTAGAATTTCTTCTTCAGCCGCCACCCGTCAATGATATCGCCAACCAGATAGAGCGTCTCACTATCCACGTGATCGAGAAAATCGATCAGCATCTCAGCATTACAGCCACGCGTACCTAAATGGATGTCTGATATCCAGATGGTGCGATACTGCTGCCGCCCACCAAATGTCCGTTCTGGGATGGCCGGTTCTGAATGCACGAAATCGGCGAAATCGGCCAACCCGCTATCGATCGAAAGCTGGGCAATATTCATGCGCGTAACCCCGCAACCATCCCTTGGTTGGTCGGCTATGCCCCGTTTATGTTACATTTTGAATCGTTAGGGCTCCGCGATTCATCAGTTTCGGCGGTTTTTTCGACCCATGTTTAATCGAGAATCCCGATATAGCCCGGCACCCTCGGCACGTGCGCGTGCAATGCCAAGTTGACGCAGTTGCGCGGGGCCGATGCGCACGCATGGCCGGTCAATCGCACCTGGGGGGCGCTTGCTACGGTCGGCCTATCGATGCCCGCTTTTCGGCGCGCTGTTTGTCGGCGGCGAGCGTTGCGCGCATCATCTGTGCATAATCACCGTCGAGGAACCACCACCGGAAAAACTGGTCGCCGACAAAGCCCAGCACCCCGGGCAAGCGCGTTCGGTTCATCTTGAAGGCATAAGTCCAGCGGACGTGGGTCTCGCCCGTTGGCAGCTGGGTGCGGACAAAATCACCGACGGCGTAGCTGATCGGGCGGGCAGTTGCCGAGGTATAGTTCCATACAATGTAGCGAAAACGCGCCTCGGTCGCGCTGGCCCGATTTTCGAGCAATTGCTCCATCAATGTCGAGCCATCCGACAAGCAGACGATGCGGCGCGCGCCGGGAAAGTCGAACGCGCCGGGCGTCAGCAGCCTGGTACCCGTCACCGACGGCAAGTTCTTTTGCCGCGGAATGGCGTCTTCGAGCTTGGTTTCGGCAATCGACGCGACGACGACGGACAGCGGAGCCTTTATCCGAGTGGTCTCCACGCGCGATACCAGCCGTTCCACAGGCAGCGGCGCGGGCGGCGGCGCCTTCGAATATCCAGCGGGCGGTGCGCATGCTGCCGCCACCGCTGGGCCCGGCACACCGAGCATTGCCAACCACGCGATCACCTTTGCCCGCATCATGCGCTCCCAATTCACGATCATCGGATATTACGATATTCGGAATATCCGATGATCGTTACATATGTCAAGGCACCACTTGCAGGATCGTCGCGTCACGGGTTAGGCAATGGCATGGTTGCGCCGCAGTTCCCCGTCGAAGAAGCGCAAGTCGACGCCTTGCTTTCGGGCGTGATCGGGCTGTTGCGGCGGTTCAAGCTCGAACCCGGCCTGCTGGCGGACAGCGTCTATGCCGACCTGCACCACAACGACATCGGTCTGCTCACCCATCTCCAGCCGGGCGATGGGCGGCCCGTTCGGGTGCTTGCGAGCGAGTTTGGGGCGCCCGATTCAACGATCTCCTCCGCGCTCGACCGGCTTGCGCGGCGCGGGCTGATCCGCCGCATCCCGAGCGAGACCGACCGGCGCAGCGTGCTGGTATCGTTGAGCGCCGAGGGCGAAGTGCTGGCCGACCGGTTGTTACAGATTCAGCGCGACAATTGCCGCGCGATGCTTGCAGCGCTGCCGCCGGGTGACCGCGCGACGCTGATCAGACTGGCGGGTGTCATGGTGACCGATGCCGCCGAATAGCGGCGCCGAGTCTCGCTAGATCGCGACGTGCCCCGGCTGCGCCGCCACGCGCGCCAGCCACGCCACGACGTTGACATAGGGTGCCAGCGAGAAGGCGCCGCCTTCCTCGGCAACATGGGTGTAGGCGTAGAGCGCAATGTCGGCGAGCGTCAGCGTGTCGCCGACGAGGAACGGCGTCTTGGCCAGCTGGGCATCCATCAGCGCGAGCGCCGCCATCCCCGCGACTTGCTTGGCCATTAGCTGACCCTTTTGCGCATCGGACAGGTTCTCGGCGCCGACGAACGCCAGCCAGAAACGCAAGGTCGCGATGTTGGGTTCGTGGTTATACTGCTCCCAGAACATCCAGCGCAGCATGTCGGCATGGTCGAAGCGATCAGCAGGAATCAGCGCCGATCCGTGCGCCAGATAGACGCAGGCGGCATTGCTTTCGGGCAGGAATTTGTCGCCGATCTGCAGCACCGGAATACGGCCATTTGCGTTCACCTCGCGCAAGAAGGCAGGCGTCCGCGTTTCGCCCGCGAGAATGTTATACTCCCGCCGCTCCAACGCGATCCCTAGATGCGCGGCCGTCAGCCGGATCTTGT
The DNA here is from genome assembly GCA_002083645.1 of Proteobacteria bacterium ST_bin13. Lineage (GTDB taxonomy): Bacteria > Pseudomonadota > Alphaproteobacteria > Sphingomonadales > Sphingomonadaceae > Sphingomonas. The sequence goes on along the minus strand of MSXQ01000027.1, from coordinate 63,218 downwards.
AGCAATTCCCCGACGGGGCATATTCGTGCAGGATCAGCGTGTCGGTCATTGCCCCACCCCCCCTTCAAGTGTGGCGGCGGGCGCCGCCGTTCCTGGGCCCGCAATTGCGGGCGGTGCGACGATCTTGGTCAGCGCGTCGAGCGACGATCCGTCCAGCCCCAGCTCCTTCATCAGTCCGTCGATCAACGGCGCCTGGGCGCGGTAGCGGAGCGCTGCCGATACCGCCGAATTGGCAAGATTCTGGTCGCCGCCATCATGGCTGCCGCCATTACCGCCCTGTCCGTTCAGCCCTTCGACCTGGACGATCTTGATGCTGTCGATCGCTTCCATCGGCTTGGCTGCTTCGCGGATGATTTCGGGCAACACCTTCAGCAGCGCAAGCTTGCTCTGCAACGACATGGTGTCGGACGACAGGATATTGGCGGCCTCGTTGACGGCGCGTTGCCCGGCCGCCTCGACCTCGAAGCGGATTCTGTCCGCCTCGGCCTTCAGCTTGACCGCTTCGGCATCGCCTTCCGCCGTCAGGCGCTGCGCCTCGGCACGATCAGCCGCAGCCTGTTTCTCAGCCTCGGCCTGCACCTTGACGCCGATCGCGGCGCGTTCGGCCTCTCGCGCCGCATCGATCAGTTCGATGCGTTTTTGGCGCTCGGCGATCTCGGTTTCCCGCGCGGTGCCGACCTGTTCCTCGGCGGCGACCGCCTTGGCGCGGGCGCCATCGGCCTCGGCGCGCGCCTGGCTCTCTTCACGGCTCTTGTTCTGGACCGCGATCTGCTGCTCCTGTCGGGCGAGTTCGAGCGCCTGGGTCTGCGCAATCTGCGCTTCCTTGACGGCGCGGTCAGCCTCGATCTGCTGGCTGTCGATTTGCTTCTTGGCCTCGATCCGGGCTTGCTCCGACTCCTGCTGGCGCAGCGACTGTTCGCGCGCCACTTCGGAGGCTTGCGCCGCGCGCTTCACCTCAATCTCGCGCTCCTGCTCCAGCCGCGCAAATTCAGTGTCGCGCCCAATCAGGAAGCTCTGGCGCGACGCTTCCAGATTCTTGGTCTCGATCTGGACGCGGGTATCCTGCTCGATGTCGTTCCGCGCCTTCTTGCGCAGTTCGATCTGCTCGGTCAGCTTGGTGAGACCTTCGGCGTCAAAGGCGTTGTTGGCGTTGAAATGCTCGATCGAGGTCTGGTCGAGCCCGGTCAGCGACACGCTCTCCAACTCAAGCCCGTTCATGGCGAGATCGACCGACGAGGCCTGCTGCACCTTCTGCACAAATTCGCTGCGTTGCTCATGCAGCTGCGCCATCGTCATGCCGGCTGCGACCGAACGCAGCGCATCGACGAACTTGCCTTCGACCAGCTCCTTCAGCGCATCGGGGTGCATCGTCCGCATGCCGAGCGTCTGGGCGGCGGTCGCGATCGACTGCGCATCGGGCTTCACCCGGACATAGAATTCCGCCTTCACGTCGATCCGCAGCCGGTCGAAGGTGATCAGCGCATCGGTGTTCTTGCGCTCGACCGCCAGCCGCACGGTGTTGAGATTGACAGGCATCGTTTCGTGAAACACCGGCAGCACCAGCGCGCCGCCGTTGATCACCACCTTTTCCCCGCCGAACCCGGTTCGAACGAAGCCAACCTCTTTCGATGCACGCTTATAAAGCCGCGCGAGCATCAGGCCGATGACCAGCAGGACGATGAGGCCCACGCCAGGATAGACGACATAAGGCAGCACTGAGCCGCCCTGAGTCACCAGGTCGTTCATGTTGATTACACTCCGAGTTGCGGCAAGCGATGATCGCCGCGGGAAATGGCGCGGAACAGGTCGTTCTCGCGCCGCACGAGGAGGATCGCTTCGCCCTCCTCTAAGATTTGGTCGGGCGCATTGGGCTCGACCATCACGAAATGGGCCTGACCGTGGACATCCTCCACCCGGGCCCGGGCGGGCGACCCATGGGACGCGCGACCGGTGACGATCTTGCCCGTTTCGCCAACTAACGTGTCGAGCGAAACGGCTGTGGTGAAATCGCGCGGCAAAATGCGCGCCAGCCCGCGCGCGCTGAACCCTGTCAGCGGCAGAGCGGCGACCAGCGCCGCCGGCCCGGCGATCAATGGCGACAGAAACGTCCCAAGCCAGTCATGGCTCGCCTGTTCGATGATCAGCCCCGTCGTCCCGAACAGTGCCAGAAAAACGACGATCAGGATCATCAGCGGCAAGGTGCCGACGCCAAGCCAGCCGAGCAAGTCGATCTCCGCGTCGACATCGGCATCGACGTGCGCGTCGATCCCGAAGTGCCCGCCCAGACCAACCAGTTGAACCGCGCCGATCAACAGCATCAAAATCAGCGCCGACACAAAAACGACGCTCTCCGACGCACCCAGAACCGCAAACACGAACATTCTCCTGTTGCGCACAATATTAGAAGGACTTGGGGTTGGGCGATAGCGGAATCGGATGGGGGGCGTACCGATTTTACGGGGCGGTGTTTGCGGTGACGGAGAAAAGGCAGCTGGCCCCCCGCCTTCGCGGGGGAGACGGGGGGAGAGTAACGCTGCATGGCTGCCGTCGCCCCCGCGAAGGCGGGGGTCCAGCTATTCTTCCGGCGCGCCGTTCAATGTATTGAACAGGTCCAGCCAATCCGGATTCGCCCGCTCGATGAGCGCAACCTTCCAATCGCGCCGCCATTTCTTCATCGCCTTTTCGCGCGCAATCGCATCCTCGATCCGCTCGGTATATTCGGCGTAGACGAGTTGGGTCAGGTCGTATTTCTTGCAGAAGTCTGCGCCCTCCCCAGTCGCATGTTGGAAGGCGCGGCGCGAGATGTCGGCGGTGACGCCGATATAGATGGTGCCGCGATAGCGGTTGGCCATGATGTAGACCCAGCCGCCCATCGGCACTCACCGGGCTGCGGAGAAAGGTAGCTGGACCCCCGCCGTCGCGGGGGAGACGAAGAAAATATGAGTGGTCTTGTCGATCACTGCTCCCTCCCCGTCGCCCCCGCGAAGGCGGGGGTCCAGCTGCCCTTCCTGAACCCTCACCCCATCGTCAGCACGATCTTGCCGACATGGTCGCCCTCTTCCATCCGGGCGTGGGCAGCGCCAGCTTCGGCCAGCGGAAAGGTCCGGTCGATCACTGGCCTGAGCTTGCCCGCCTCGACATGCGGCCAGACGACGCGCGCCAGTTCGTCTGCGACCATTGACTTGAAGCTCAGGTCGCGCGGGCGCAGCGTTGAGCCGGTTAACGTCAACCGTCGCCGCATCACCTCAAAGATCGGGATGGTCGCCATCAGCCCGCCCTGCACCGCGATCGACACATGCCGACCGTCATCGGCCAGGCATTGCAGGTTGCGGGGCACGTAATCGCCGCCGACCATGTCGAGCACGACAGCGCAACCCTTGCCCGCCGTGATTGCCTTCACCCGATCGACAAAATCCTCGGTCTTGTAATTGATCGCGTGCGCTGCACCCAGCGCCAAGGCCGCTGCGCATTTGTCATCCGATCCCACGGTGACAATCACGGTCAGCCCAAACACAGCGCCTAGCGCAATCGCCATCGTGCCGATCCCGCTGGTCCCGCCGTGCACCAGCACGGTGTCACCTTCAGTGGCGTATCCGCGCTCAAAGACATTGGTCCATACGGTAAACAACGTTTCGGGGATTGCCGCCGCTTCGACCATCGACAGCGCTGGCGGCACGGTCAGGCACGTGCCGACAGGCGCGACGGCATATTCCGCATAGGCCCCGCCGCCGACCAAAGCGCAGACCGACTGGCCGAGCATTTCACGCTCAACACCGTCGCCAATCGCGACCACCTCGCCCGCCAACTCGAGCCCCAGGATCGACGGAGCGCCGGGCGGCATCGGGTACATACCCTTGCGCTGGAGCACATCGGGCCGGTTCACCCCGGCAGCCGCCACCTTGACGAGCACCTCCCCGGCTGCAGGTTGCGGCACGGGCCGCGACACCGGGAGAAGAACCTCCGGCCCGCCCGGCGTAACTGGATCGATTGCAGTCATCGTGTCGGGAATCGCGGTCATCGAGTCCGTCGCCCTTTTTTGGTCTGTAGGAAAAAGCCCCGAAGCCCTTATTGACACGACCGCCGCGCGGGTCAACGTTGTGACGATGGAGCCCGACGAGCCTCTCGCGCGTCGGGCGGGCGATCCTCTGGATGCGCTTGCCCGGCATGATCTCGATCCCTTCTCGGTCGAGGAGCTAGAAGCGCGCATTGTTGCGCTGACGGCAGAAATCGAACGCACCCAGCGACATTTGCACCGCGCCGTTAACCATCGCGCAAGCGCTGACGCGTTATTCAAGCGGTGACGACACAATCGCCTCGGGGCCCGGCTGAGGCGATAATTTGTCAAGTGCTTGATGCGGGAGCGCTGCCTTCCGACATAGCTGGAAAGGGCCGCACATTGCTGGCGGCCCGTTTGGAGTAGACGATAATGCCTTCCTTCGCCTCTGCCCTCGAAACGACGCTCCATAAGGCCCTTGAAGCGGCGACGTCGCGCCGTCACGAATATGCGACGCTTGAACATCTTTTGCTTGCGCTGGTCGATGACGAGCATGCCAGCAAGGTGATGATCTCTTGCGGCGTCGATCTGGGCGAACTCAAGACCACCGTCGCGCATTATCTCGATACCGAGCTTGAAGCGCTGAAGGTCGAACAGGCGACTGATCCCTCGCCCACCAGCGGTTTCCAGCGCGTCGTGCAGCGCGCCATTCTTCACGTCCAGTCATCCGGCCGCGACGAAGTCACGGGTGCCAATGTGCTGGTTGCCCTGTTCAGCGAGCGCGAAAGCTATGCCGTCTATTTTCTGCAGCAGCAGGATATGAGCCGGCTCGATGCGGTCAGCTTCATCAGCCACGGCGTTGGCAAAGGCAGCACGCCGACCGAAGCTTCCACGCCAAAGGGCGCCGAAGAGGAAAAGCCCGCCAAGCAGGACAGCAAGGGCAAGAACGAAAGCGCGCTCAAGCAGTTCTGCGTCGATCTCAACGAGAAGGCGAAGAACGGCAAGGTCGATCCACTGATTGGCCGTCATGCTGAAGTCGATCGGACGGTGCAGATCCTCTGCCGCCGCTCGAAGAACAATCCGCTCTATGTGGGTGATCCCGGCGTCGGCAAGACCGCGATCGCCGAGGGCCTGGCGCGCAAAATCATCGAGGGCGACGTACCCGAAGTGCTCAAGCCCGCCGTCATCTATTCGCTCGACATGGGCGCGCTGCTCGCCGGCACGCGCTATCGCGGCGATTTTGAGGAGCGGCTGAAAGCCGTCGTCAACGAGCTCGAAAAGCTGCCCGATGCGATCCTGTTCATCGACGAAATCCACACCGTGATCGGCGCTGGCGCGACCAGCGGCGGCGCGATGGACGCATCGAACCTGCTGAAACCAGCGCTATCGGGCGGCACGATCCGCTGCATTGGCTCAACGACGTACAAGGAATTCCGCAACCACTTCGAAAAGGACCGCGCGCTGCTGCGGCGCTTCCAGAAGATCGACGTCAACGAGCCGACGATCGAGGATACGATCAAGATCCTGACTGGTTTGCGCACCGCGTTTGAAGACCATCACAACGTGAAATACACCCCCGATGCGATCAAGACCGCGGTTGAGCTGTCGGCGCGCTACATCAACGATCGGAAATTGCCCGACAAGGCAATCGATGTGATCGATGAGGTCGGCGCGATGCAGATGCTGGTGCCGCCAAGCCGTCGCAAGCGGACGATCACCGCCAAGGAGATCGAACAGGTAATCGCAACAATGGCGCGCATCCCGCCAAAATCGGTATCGAAGGACGATACCGCCGCGCTCGCAAGCCTGGAGACCGATCTCAAGCGGGTGGTGTTCGGCCAAAATGCCGCGATCGAAAAGCTGGCATCCGCCATCAAGCTCAGCCGGGCGGGGCTTCGCGATCCGGACAAGCCGATCGGCAATTATCTGTTCACCGGCCCCACAGGTGTCGGCAAGACCGAGGTCGCACGTCAGCTCGCGTCGATCATGGGCATCCCGCTCCAGCGCTTCGACATGTCGGAATATATGGAGCGCCACTCGGTCAGCCGGCTGATCGGCGCGCCTCCGGGCTATGTCGGCTATGATCAGGGCGGGCTGCTCACCGATGCGGTCGATCAACAGCCGCATTCGGTGCTGCTGCTCGACGAAATCGAAAAGGCGCATCCGGACCTGTTCAACATCCTGTTGCAGGTGATGGACAACGGCAAGCTCACCGATCACCACGGCAAGACCGTCGATTTCCGCAACACCATCCTGATCATGACGACCAATGCGGGTGCCAGCGACATGGCGCGCGAAGCAGTGGGCTTTGGCGCGATGACGCGCGAAGGTGAGGATGAGGAAGCGGTGAAGAAGATGTTCACGCCCGAATTCCGCAACCGGCTCGATGCCATCGTCCCGTTCGGCTATCTGCCGCCCGAAGTGGTCGCCCGCGTGGTCGACAAGTTCATCCTCCAGCTCGAACTGCAGCTGGCGGACCGGCAGGTGCACATCAATCTCGACGACGAATCAAAGGCATGGCTCACTACCAAGGGCTATGACAAGCTCTACGGTGCCCGCCCGATGGGCCGCCTGATCCAGGAAAAGATCAAGCAGCCGCTCGCCGAGGAATTGCTGTTCGGCAAGCTCGTCCATGGCGGCGAGGTGACGGTGAAGCTGAAGGACAATGCGTTGGCGTTTGAGATTACGCCAGCAGCACCCAAAAAGCCGAAGAAAAAGGGCAAGGCAGAGCCCGTCAAGGCGAAGTGACAGGCTCGGCGCGAGGGGGACGGGGTTCCCCTCGCGCCGATGAGCACTATCCTATGGTCGCATCTGTTACGGCAAAGCGATCGCCGCACCGGCCCGAATCGTTGCGGGCAATGGCGCACCCGATTGTACCGCGCAGAAATCGACCAGACTGATTTCAGCGTCGACGCGGCAGCATAACTGTCTCAATTTATTCGCCTCTTCGTCACGACCGGGTCATCAGGAAGCCTCTCGCCGCGGCTAGAGGAGGCGCGTCACGCAGCAAATACTGCGGACAATCCCCCTTCCCAGGAGATCACCATGTCGATCATGACTCATCGGCTGTCGGTTGCTGCCCTGCTCGCGGCTGCCGTTATCGCCCCCGCTTTTGGCCAAACTACAGGCGAGGATCGCCAACGCCTGATCATCGCATTCGACCCGGCCGATTTGATGACCAAGGCCGGTCGCCTGCGTATAGATGCACGGCTTGCCCGCGCCGCTGATCGGGTTTGCACGCCGGATGACCGTCCCACCATCGCCGTCAGCCGGGTTGATCGCGCTTGCCGCGACGCGGCGCTCAACGATGCCCGCCGTCAGCTCGCCCAACGGGTGGGCGCAGCGCAGGGGCGCGTAGAGGTCGCAGCGGTGGAGGGCCAGTCCGGCTCGCATTGAGCGGCATTGCCATACCGGCCCCGATGCTGCCGCGCAGCGTCGGGGCCATGGCGGCGCCCCAACCCGATTGTTGCCAATCTTTACCCAATCTTTGCCATAGCCAATTTATATCTGCTGGATGATCTCCCGCTCAGCCTATCGATTTTTGTCCCCCCTTTACTTGTTGATATTGATGGTGGGTATCGTTGGCTTGGCGAACCCGGCGGCAGCGCAAATCGGCCTGGGCAGCACCCCGCTGAAACTATGTATCAAGCCAGTCGCTTCAGGCGACGCGCCGGCCCGGCTTTTCCGATCGCCTGCTGCGTTTGATTGCAGCACCCCACAGACGCAATTTGGACGCGGCGATTTCTGGGTACTCGCCTCCCATTTGCCGATCAGCGCCCGCGCAGCCACACCGCTAAGCGTGCGGACCGCCGCCATCTGGCAACGCCATTCGACGCTCTACGGCCGCTTTGCCGATGGCGCGATCGTGGCGCTACCGCTGAGTCGCAGCGATGTTTCGCGCCACCTTCAGCTTGGTGCAATTGTCGAACAGGCGATTCCTGCCCACCCTGCTCCGCTGGTCCAGCTCCTCTGGCGAGTCGAAGGTGCATCCAATCTGCGCGGGATCGTGGTCGGGGCGCAGGTGACGACGCAGGCGGAGAGCGTGCGGAACAACCTGTTCATGGCGGCGCTCTACGCAGCTTTTGGCGGGCTATGCGTCGCTTTGCTGGTGCATAACCTGGCGATGTGGCGGGCGATGAAGCATGATTTCCAGATCATCTACTGCCTGATGGTCGTCACCTTGATGATCTACACTCTGTCATCATCGGGTGCCCTGGCGTGGCTGTGGCCGTCCATGCCGGATATGGACCGCATCAGGATCAATTATCTGATGCTGTCGTCGTCGGGGAGCCTAGCGCTGCTCTTCGCACGCAGCTATTTCGAACCCCGCGTCTTTGCCGGCTGGATCGGCGTGGCGGTTCGACTGGTGATGGTTATGCTGATGACCAGCGGCCTGAGCTTCGCCCTGCTGGTCCCCTGGCAAGCGCTGGCGCTCCACAAATTCTTCGCCTTCTCCTTCCTGGCGATGGTCGCGCTGATCCCCGCCGTGCTGTGGCGGGCGTGGCGGACAAGGAGCAGCTATCTGCGGGTCTTCGCCATTACTTGGGCCGCGCCGATTATTTTTGCCGGGCTGCGCGTGGCCAACAGCCTCAATTTCCTGAACTGGAACTTCTGGGTCGATAACTCGACAATCCTGGCGATGACCAGCGAGGCGCTATTGTCATCCCTGGCGATATCCTATCGAATCCGCATGCTGAGCCGCGAACGCGACGATGCCCGCGTGCAGGAACTCGCCGCCCGGGCGCTGGCCGATACCGATCCGCTGACCGGCCTGCTCAATCGCCGATCCTTTCTGGATCGGGCGATCGGACGCCAGGGCGATCATGTGCTGATGATTGCCGATCTCGATCATTTCAAAACGGTCAACGAGACGATCGGCCATGATGGCGGTGACGAGGTGCTGCGCGTCTTCGCCCGATCGCTGCGGGCATCATTGCCAGCAGAAGCGCTGGTGGCGCGGATCGGCGGCGAGGAATTTGCCATCGTTCTGCCCGCCGGGGAGCCGATCGACGCCAATGCGATTCTCGATCGGTTGCGCGCAGAACGCATGCCGTTCGATCTGACCGTTACCGCCAGCATCGGCACTGCCGCCGGTCCGCTGACCAGCGAGATCGACTGGAAAAAGCTCTATCGACGCGCCGATCGCGCGCTGTTTGCCGCCAAAACCGAGGGGCGTGATTGCGCGCGCCACAATATGGCGCTTGCCGCCTAAGCATCATCTTGTGCCCGCGCCACGATTACGGTAAATATTGCGCCAGGAGGTCGATGCGCCATGCGTAATCGTCGTATTGCACTGGCTGGGTTTGTTGCGCTGCTGGCGATTGTATCGCTGCGGCACCCATCCGCTGATATCCGGATCATGACGCATGAGGCCGGTGACCGGGCCCCGCAGCAAGTGAGTGCGGCGGTCGATATTGGTGTCATGGCCGTGTCGCTGCTCGTCACCTGGACCGCTAAGCGCTTCATCTGAAGCAATCATCATTGATGACATTCAGGCTGGCTTGCACCGTTACGTGACGGTGCTTACACCAATGTAAATGATCGATTGCGAACCAGAAAATGCGTGGCGCCACGCCTATCGTCACCCCGGAGCCTGGGATCAGGCTTTTGCTCCCTTGTCGATGGTCGCGATGTTCGATTCGGCGGCCGCCAAGGGCGGCAAGGCACCACTGATCGATTTCCTCGGTCGGCATTATAGTTTTGCCGAGACGCTCGACGGGGCCAACCGTGTGGCCAAGGGGCTGAAGGCACTTGGCTATGGGCCGGGCGACCGGATCGGCCTGTTCCTGCCCAATGTGCCGCATTATCTCGCCGCTTATTACGGGATTTTGAAACTCGGCGCGACGGTGGTGAATTTCTCGCCGCTCTACTCCCCGGCCGAGCTTGCTCATCAGGTGGCGGATTCGGGCACCCGCGCGCTGTTCACTATCTCAGCGTCGGCACTGCTGCCCACCGCGCTGAAAGTCCTGGAGGAAAGCGCGCTGGAACGACTGATCGTCGGGTCGGTGGCGGGCGCGCTGCCGCCAGGCAAATCGATCCTCTATCGATTGTTCAGCCAGAAGGATGTCGCCAGAAAGCCCGCCGATTCGCGCATCACCGCCTTTTCGAAACTGATCGATAATGACGGCAAATTGCCCCCTGTGCCGATCGATCCGGAAAGCGATGTTGCGCTGATCCAATATACCGGTGGCACCACCGGCAGCCCCAAGGGGGCGATGCTGACTCACCAGAACCTCACCGCCAATGCGCGCCAGGTCAACGCGATCGACCCCGAACCCGGCATGGAGGACCGCATCCTGGGCGTGCTGCCGCTGTTCCATGTCTTTGCCAATACCTGTGTGCTCAACCGGACGGTGGTGTCGGGCGGGTGCATCGTGATGCTGCCGCGCTTCAATGCCGCACAGGCGCTGGCGGCGATCGGGCGGACGCGGGCAACATCGCTGCCTGGCGTGCCGACCATGTACCAGGCGCTGCTCGATCATCCGAAGATCGGCAAGACCGATTTTTCCTGCCTGCGCGTCTGCATTTCGGGCGGCGCGCCACTGCCGGGTGAGCTGCGCACCAAGTTCGAACAGGTGACCAAGGCACGGCTGGTTGAAGGCTATGGCCTGTCGGAATCGTCCGGGGTCGTGTCGGCCAATCCCTATCTGGGGGAAGGCAAGACCGGGACGATCGGCCAGCCGCTGCCCGCCACGCGTATCCGCCTGGTCGACAAGGAGAACCCCTCGCTACCCGTCCAGGCGGGCGAACCCGGCGAAATTCTGGTCGCCGGGCCACAGATCATGAAAGGCTATTGGAACCGCCCCGACGCGGACGCCGATGTGTTTGTGTTCGACACCGATGGCACCAAATGGCTGCGCACCGGCGATGTCGGCCAGATTGACGCCGATGGCTTCGTCAAGATCGTCGACCGGCTGAAGGACATGATCGCGGTCGGCGGCTTCAAGGTCTTCCCCAGCCAGATCGAGGCGGTGCTGTACCAACACCCGGCCGTGAAGGAGGCCTTAGTGATCGGCATCCCCGACAGCTATCGCGGCGAACATCCGCGCGCCTATGTCACGTTGAATGAGGGTGCCGATACGACAGGCGAGGCGCTGACGGCCTGGCTGAACCCGCAGATCGGCAAGGTAGAGCAAGTCGACGCCGTCGTCGTGCGCGATACAATGCCGAAGACGATGATCGGCAAGCTGAGTCGCAAGGATCTGGTGGCTGAGGTGTTGGAGTGATGATGGTCTTGGGACTGTTAGGCGCCCCAGAATTAGCTGTTCGGAGTGAACGCCGAAAGCCGCGGTCTGTTAAGCTGGATCTCATGTCTTTTGCCTCTTTGGGATGGGCAATCTTTGGCGAAGCAGCTGGCTCGCCAGCCGGCGGCGAGGAGCCGAATCCATCAAACCTCAGTTCCCTGAGCAAGTATTAGCGCGTCGTCAACGTTGACACACATATATCGCACGGTGTTCTCGACCTTGGTTTGACTGGCAGGATTTGCCCTCCGCATCTTCGGAATTTCTAAGTGTCTTTCCCTTCGAGCGAGCGACTGTTAGTGTTGACCAGTTATGATGAGGTATTGTGATGAGTGACGTTCCTATGCACTTTGGCTGGAAGGTCTTCGGAAAATTCGTGCTGGCATCAGCTATAATCGTTGCAGCCCTTGCCTACTCAGTTGTTGTCACCGTCCGTTACGACGCAACAATTGCTCAGCTAGCTCCAAAAAGAGATACGCATTTGTTGGCGATAGAGGCTGCAAGCGAACTGAGCCCGGAGGCGCGGACAGCTGCGCTGCTTGAGCTGGAAATCGTTGAGCGCCGATATGACCAGGCTCAGGCCGCGATGCTCTCGAAGATGTGGACCCGTAACATGGGCTTCGTCACCGGAATGCTCATCGCGCTCTTAGGTGCTGCCTTCGTGGTCGCCGAACTAAGAGTCGATGCCTCCGAAGTCACTGGCCTGCAGATGGCGATCAAGAGCAGCTCGCCAGGCCTGATACTTTGCACAATCGGCTCTGCCCTCGTGGTCGTGTCACTGTCAGTTACCTACAGGGTGGACGCAAGAGATACGCCGGTCTACTTCAGACAAGTTGAATCGCGCTACGAGACTCCGAAAGAATTTCCTCAGGAAAGCCCGGACGCTACATCCGCTGTCAGGGAAACTGATACGAATACGTCAACTTCGAAGGGGGCGAAAAATGCGCAAGATGAGATCCGCAGGATGTTGGGGCGCTAGCTTTATCCTTTGGCTGACGTCGACCGCAGCAACGGCAAATCCAGATTCGCTGAGCGGTGCTCGTAACGCTTGGCGGGCGGGCGACTACGTCAGCGCTGCCAAGATCATCTCGAGGCTTTTGCCTCCCGTGGGCCAGACGACCGAGGCGCTCTACATTCAAGGGACAAGCGCATGTCGAATTCCCAGTCTCGAGGACAACGGCTGGGTGCTGCTGGACGAAGTTCGCAAACGTCCGCTTACGCAAGAGCAGAGAGCGGTCGTCTCCTTGGAGCTTCGCGACTGTGGGCAAAAGGCCAAGCCCAAAACGCTCAATTCGGGGTGGCTCATCCCCGCGTCGATTACCATCGAGTCCAAGACATTTTACTGGCTCGACAAGAGAGCTGCTCCAATGAGCCAGACTATCGAGGTAAATGAGGTAGATGATTCTGCGCTCGCAGCGCGCCGACGGCCGCTCGATGCGGCGGATGCCGTGGACGTGGCTCAGCAGCAATTGGAGAATTGTATAGTCCTGCAACAGGATGGATTTATTGTATGTAGCAAATCTGGGCAGTCGGCGGACGACCTGCATTACGCGGTGACTGCTCTGAAAAACCATATCGCTTGGCTGCGTGCCGCCTTCGGGTTCGAGCGTCCCGCCCAAACGATCTATGTCTATCTCGTGCCCGATATCTTCAGCTTACAATCCCTCGCAGCGAAGTCGCATGGGATCGAGCTCGCATATGGAACCATAGGTTACGCTTTTGAGAGAGACCTGAGCGTCTCGGCAGTTGTTTCGGGCCGGAAGATCGGAACCCTCCTTCATGAGATAACCCACCTCATCGTTCACAATGCATATCCCAACGCACCCCAGTGGCTCGAGGAAGGGCTCGCGAGCCTCTACGAGACTTCGAAGATGTGCGGTGGCATCACCCTTGGGGTGCCGAATTGGCGAGCACAAATCCTCGAACAGTCGTGGTCCAAGAGGGTCACGCTTGATGCTGCGCTCCGTGCGAACTGGTTCCAATTTTCTCCAAGCGGCTACATGGCCGAAGGCACTCGCGATGCTGCATCCTACTTCAGTCTGATCCGCCAATCTCTCATGCGCTTGCAAGATCAAGGCGATCTTGGATCGCTGGTGCGGGCTATGCAGTCAGAGGACGGTCGGCGATTGCAAGTCGCGCAACTATTGGATGGATCGTCGAAAATAACGCGGCTGGGGGCGGCGGATCGGTCCGTTGCGGCATTCCGTAACGGAGCGGGGCACCTCCCAGCGTTTGAGGCAGAAGTGAGGAAGAGTACTGGCGCAGTGGATTCGGGAATGGTACCTGCTTGGGCATTGGCTCGTGCTGCGTCGGCGAAGCTAACGGTCTGCACAGACAGGCAAAGCCAAAGCGTAGTATCAAAGGCGCTCGACCAAACCGATTGATACCGGCAGCGGTAGGCAATGCGTCGGAGAATAAAGTTGAGCATGCCAGCGCTCGTCTTGTGTTGGCAATCGGTTTCGCCAATTGGCGCAGAAAAAATTTGTTTTGTTGAGAATGTGCTTAATTAGCTCTACTTTTGGCTCGGTTTCGTTGTTCCGTACGGGTGTTGACGAAAACGCTTTATCCGCACGTCGAAGTTGGAGGTTATCTTTTTAAGAGCCGCGATCACAGCATGCCCCATTTCTCTTCTAAAACCTCCCGTTCGCCCCCCAGCCCGATACCCGCCTCCTCTGCACCTCAAACGCCCAACCACGTCCTTCGCGCGCGCCGCCCCCTTCCCCCTTGCGCGCCTGCTTGCTAAGGCCGCGCTCATTGCAACGCATCGGCCGTGCCGCGTGCGCGCGGTTTCCCCAACCGCCGCCGTGTCGACCCCGGGCCATCAAGGAAGGACCGCTTATGACCGCCATTGGACAAGACACGCTCGGCACTCGTGATACGCTGAGCGCTGGCGGGGCGACCTATAGCTATTACAGCCTGGCCAAGGCGGCAGCGAAGCTGGGCGATATCAGCCGCTTGCCTTTTTCGATGAAGGTGCTGCTGGAAAACCTGCTGCGCTTCGAAGACGGCAAGACCGTGACGCTCGAGGACATTCAGGCGCTGGTTGACTGGCAGACCGAGCGCAAGTCCGACCGCGAAATCCAATATCGCCCTGCGCGCGTGCTGATGCAGGATTTCACGGGCGTGCCATGCGTCGTCGATCTGGCGGCGATGCGCGATGCGATCACCAAGCTGGGCGGCGATGCGCAAAAGATCAATCCGCTGGTGCCCGTCCACCTCGTCATCGATCACTCGGTGATGGTCGATGAATTCGGCACGCCCCAGGCATTCGAAGACAATGTCGAGCTGGAGTATCAGCGCAACAATGAGCGTTACGAGTTCCTGAAATGGGGATCAAAGGCGCTCGACAATTTCAAGGTCGTCCCCCCCGGCACCGGCATCTGCCACCAGGTCAACCTGGAGAATATCGCGCAGGCGGTGTGGTCGTCCAAAGCCCCCGATGGCAGCATGATCGCCTATCCCGACACCTGTGTCGGCACCGACAGCCATACGACGATGGTCAATGGCCTTGGCGTGCTTGGCTGGGGCGTCGGCGGGATTGAGGCGGAGGCAGCGATGCTCGGCCAGCCCGTCTCGATGCTGATCCCCGAAGTCGTCGGGTTCAAGCTGACCGGCACGCTCGCTGAGGGCATCACCGCGACCGATCTGGTACTGACCGTCACGCAGATGCTGCGCGCCAAGGGCGTGGTCGGGCGCTTTGTCGAATTCTATGGCCCCGGCCTTGATGCGCTGTCGCTCGCTGACCGGGCGACGATCGCCAATATGGCGCCCGAATATGGCGCGACCTGCGGCTTCTTCCCGATTGACGACGCGACGCTCACCTATCTGCGCCTGACCGGCCGGACCGAGGAGCAGATCGCGCTGGTTGAGGCTTATGCCAAGGCACAGGGCATGTGGCGGCTCGCCGATGCGCCCGATCCGGTGTTCACCGACACGCTCGGCCTCGATATGGCGACCGTGGTGCCCTCGCTGGCCGGGCCGAAGCGCCCGCAGGACAAGGTGATCCTGACCGAGGTTGACGATGTGTTCAACGAAGACCTGTCCAAGGTCTATAAGCACGCCACCGAAAAGCGCGTGGCTGTTGCGGGCCGTGACCATGACATTGGCGATGGCGACGTCGTCATCGCCGCGATCACCAGCTGCACCAACACGTCGAATCCGTCGGTGCTGGTCGCTGCGGGCCTGGTCGCACGCAAGGCCAATGCGCTGGGCCTGAAGCCCAAGCCCTGGGTGAAGACCTCGCTCGCGCCGGGATCGCAGGTGGTGACCGATTATCTCGACAAGGCCGGGCTGACGGCTGATCTCAACGCGGTCGGCTTCAACCTGGTTGGGTATGGCTGCACCACATGCATCGGCAATTCCGGCCCGCTCGCGCCCGCCATCTCGGCGGCGATCAACGAAAATGACATCGTCGCCGCCTCGGTGCTCTCGGGCAACCGCAATTTCGAAGGCCGCGTTTCCCCCGATGTGCGCGCCAACTTCCTCGCCAGCCCGCCGCTGGTCGTCGCTTATGCGCTGAAGGGCAGCGTCACGACCGATTTCGTTACCACCCCCATCGGCCAGGCGACCGATGGCAGCGACGTTTTCCTGAAGGACATCTGGCCGACCAATGCCGAAGTCCGCAGCGTGATGGACGCCAATATCGATCGCGGCATGTTCCAGGCGCGTTACGCGCATGTCTTCGCCGGCGACGCCAAGTGGCAGGCAATCGATGTGACGGGGTCGGACACCTATGTCTGGCGCGCGGGCTCCACCTATGTTGCCAACCCGCCCTATTTTGACGGGATGACGATGACCCCGGCGCCAGTCACCGACATTATCGAGGCACGGCCGCTCGCCCTGTTCGCCGATTCGATCACCACCGATCACATCTCGCCGGCCGGCAGCATCAAGGCGGACAGCCCGGCAGGCAAGTTCCTGCAAGAGCATCAGGTGTCGAAGGCGGACTTCAACTCCTATGGCGCGCGGCGCGGGCATCATGACGTGATGATGCGCGGCACCTTCGCCAATATCCGCATCAAGAACGAGATGACCCCCGGCATCGAAGGCGGCGTGACCAAATATGTCCCGACCGGCGAAGTGATGGCGATCTATGACGCGGCAATGCGTTACAAGATGGACGGTACGCCGCTGGTCGTCGTCGCGGGCAAGGAATATGGGACGGGCTCCAGCCGTGACTGGGCAGCCAAGGGCACCAATTTGCTCGGCGTGCGCGCGGTCATCACCGAAAGCTTCGAACGCATCCACCGTTCGAACCTGGTCGGCATGGGCGTGCTGCCGCTGCAGTTCGCCGAAGGGACTGATCGCAAGACGCTCGGCCTTGACGGCAGCGAGACCTTCACCATCACCGGTGTCGCTGACCTGAAGCCACGCCAGATGGTCGACGTCACCCTGACCCGCGCCGACGGGACCAGCTCGACCTTCCAGACGCTTTGCCGGATCGATACGATCAACGAGCTGGAATATTTCCTGAACGGCGGCATTTTGCAGTATGTGCTGAGGAACCTCGCGGTCGCGTGAGCAACGCGCTTTCCGCGACCTGTCATTGTGGCGCGGTGGGGATCACCATCCCCGCCGCGCCTGACTATCTCAACGACTGCAATTGCTCGCTATGCGTCACGCGCGGCGGGCTGTGGGGCTATTTCTCGCCCGCCGACGTGACGATCAGCGGCGAGACACACGGCTATATCCGCGCTGACCTAAAGGAGGCGGCCCTAAGCACCCACTGGTGCGCGCATTGCGGGTCAACCACGCACTGGACGGCGCTCGATCCGGCCTATGATCGCATGGGCGTCAATATGCGCCTGTTCGATCCCGCAACCTATGCGCGCGTTGAAATCCGCCCCATCGATGGGCGAAGCTGGGAAGGCTGATTGTGACCATCTTTATCGAAATCATCGGCTGGGCCGCCGCCCTGCTTATCCTTGCATCCTATTTGTTGGTGTCGACTGGGCGGCTGTCGGGGACGTCGGTGACGTTCCAGTGGATGAATGTGATCGGCGCAGGGGGCTTCATTTTGAATAGCGGTTGGCACGGCGCGCTGCCATCGGCGGTGCTCAATGTCGCCTGGGCGGGGATTGGGATTTTCACCTTGCTGCGATTGCGGCGCAGTGGCCAGGCGGCGTGAGCGAATCATCGCTGCTGATCGAGATTATCGGCTGGACCGGATCGGCGCTGTGCCTCGCCGCCTATCTGCTGACCTCAATGGGCAGGTTATCAGGCAAGTCGGCACTCTATCAGGCCATGAATTTTCTGGGTGGTGCGACGCTGGCGATCAACGTCATCTGGCACGGCGCCTATCCGGCAGCCTTGCTGGAGATTGGCTGGGCGCTGATCGGGCTGGTGGCCCTGATTGGCATCGTCCGCGTGCGGATTGCAGCGCCGTCGCGCTGATCCCGAAGCGACGTCGCCCCTCGACTCTGAGCGGCGCCGCCCGTGATCCAAGTCAAACCCGCGATCAGTTGAAGATCGTCGAGAGCCTGACCGGGTCGCTACCGCCACCGCGTTGCAGGAACATCGCGGTGCCGACACTCCCGGCGCGCGCGACAGCATAGAGCTGGTCGCCCGCCAGATCGGCACCGTGATCAAGTTCAAGCTGGAGCGCAAAGGAATCGCGCCGGACATGCCCCGGGCGCGCGCCCTTGGCCTCCAAGCGACGGACTGCGACGATTTTGCCGTGGCGCGCACCATCCGGGCCGGTAATCCAGATGGGCTCGCCCACCACAGCGGACCAAGCCTTGAATTCATCCGGGGCGCTGCCGCTGATCATCGCCAATGGCCCAACCACTGCCGCGCCAGCAATTGCCGTACCGATAAAATCACGCCGCGAAGCAACACCTTGCGTCATCATCCTGCTCCCTATTGGTGAACAATTATTTCTTGTTTACCATAATTTACGCAATCTTGCTAGTTCGCGGACGAGCAAAGCCAAAATAGATCAAAAGTCCAATGCCGTTCCAGATCAGAAACGAATATTGAGTGAGTTCTTGCAGGCTGGTAAACAAGTAAATGCAGCCCAGTATTGCGATTGGGGCGACTATCCAGGCTATCGGCGTTCTAAAGGGCCGCCGAGCATCGGGGGCGCGTCGTCGCATCACCAATACACACGCTGCCACCGCAACAAAGGCGCACAGCGTGCCGGCATTGGCGAGGCTGGCGATAACATCGAGCGGCACCAGTCCTGCAATGATCGCGACAAAGATCGCGGTGACCGCTGTAATCCGGACGGGTGTGCCGCGACTATCAACCTTGGCGAGCGCGCGCGGCAGGAAGCCATCGCGTGCCATCACCAGGAAAATCCTGCTCTGGCCGTAAAGAAAGGCGAGCAGCACGGTCGGCAAGGCAATGGCCGCCGCGGCGGCAACTATTGTCGCGATCTGCCCCTGCCCCAATTCGCGCAGGATCAAGGCCAGCGGTTCAGGGCTGTCAGCAAAGCGCGCAAAGCCAATGGCACCGACAGCAGCAGCGGCCACCACCAGATAAATCACCGTGCACGCAATCATCGACCCGACAATGCCGATCGCCAGATCACGTTCGGGGTTCTTGGCCTCTTCGGCGGCAGTCGAGATTGCATCAAAGCCGTAAAAGGCGAAGAAGATGATCGCGGCTGCACCCATCACGCCATATTTCGCGCCGCCCTCGCCGACCGTGCTGCCATAGCCAAACGGCGCGAATGGCTGGAGATTGGCCGGATCGAAATGCGGCAACGCGACGAACACGAACAGGGCCAACGTAACGATCTTCAGCACGACCAGCGCGCTGTTGACGCGTGCACTTTCCCGCGTGCCAAGCATCAACAATCCGGCGACCACGGCGATGATCAGTATCGCGGGCAAATTAATCACCCCGCCCAGCGCCGGGCCATTGGCGAGCGCGGCGGGAACGATGATGTCGAGCCCTTTCAGAAACCCGACCGCATAGCCCGACCAGCCAACCGCGACGGTGGAAACGACGAGCGAATATTCGAGGATCAGGCTCCACCCGACCACCCAGGCGAACACCTCACCCAACACGGCATAGCTATAGGTATAGGCGCTGCCTGAGGCCGGGATCATCGTTGCCATTTCGGCATAGCACAGCGCCGCACAGGCGCAGATCGCGCCCGCCACCACAAAGCTCAGCAACACCGCCGGCCCCGCCCGGTCCGCGCCGACGCCGATCAGCGTGAGAATGCCGGTGCCGACAATCGCCCCCACCCCCATCGCCACCAAGCTTGGCCAACCAAGCGTGCGCGCCATCCGGTGTTCGACCGGGCGATCATCACCGTGCAGAATCGTCTTGGTACGAAAAAGACTCATGAGTTCCCCATTTTCCTCCCACTCAACCGTTCGTGCTGAGTAGGTGCTGAGCCTGTCGAAGCGCCGTATCGAAGCACCTGCCCCAAATACCGTCCTTCGATATGCCATTTCGACTTCGCTCAATGGCTACTCAGGACTAACGGAGGATACTAGTAGCAATTGAAACGCCCGGTTGGAGAGACCCAATGGATACCGCCCTTGATTTCGCGCTCGGCGAAACCGCCGATATGATCCGCGAGACAACGCACCGTTTCGCCAGCGACCGGATCGCGCCCCGAGCCGCCGAGATCGACGAAACCAACACATTCGATCGCTCGCTCTGGCCCGAAATGGGCGCGCTCGGGCTGCATGGCATTACCGTTGAGGAGGAATGGGGCGGGCTGGGGCTTGGTTATCTTGAACATTGCATCGCGATGGAAGAGGTCAGCCGCGCCTCCGCGTCAATCGGGCTCAGCTATGGCGCGCACTCGAACCTGTGCGTCAACCAGATTCGTCGCTGGGGGAACCCTGAGCAAAAGGCCAAATATCTCCCCAAGCTGATCTCGGGCGAGCATGTCGGGTCGCTGGCCATGTCAGAGGCGGGCGCGGGCTCCGATGTCGTGTCGATGAAGCTGAAGGCCGAACTCAAGGGCAATGATCGGTATGTGCTGAACGGCACCAAATTCTGGATCACCAATTCGACTGAGGCCGACACGCTGGTCGTTTACGCCAAAACCGGGGAAGGATCAGGCGGAATCACTGCCTTTCTGATCGAACGCGGCATGGCCGGGTTCAGCGTCTCCAAAAAGCTCGACAAGATGGGCATGCGCGGATCCGACACCGCCGAACTGGTATTTGAGGATTGCGAGGTCCCGGCGGAGAACATCATGGGGCCGCTCAACGGCGGCGTCGGCGTGCTGATGTCAGGGCTTGATTATGAACGCGCGGTGCTCGCCGCAGGCCCGCTCGGCATCATGCAGGCCTGTCTCGACGTGGTCCTGCCCTATGTCCGCGACCGCAAGCAGTTCGGCAAACCGATCGGCTCGTTCCAGCTGATGCAGGCCAAGATCGCCGACATGTATGTCGCGCTCAACAGCGCGCGCGCTTATGTTTATGCGGTCGCGCGCGCCTGCGACGCCGGCAAGACCACGCGCTTCGATGCGGCCGGCGCGATCCTGCTGGCGAGCGAAAATGCCGTGAAGGTGTCGCTGGAGGCAATCCAGGCGCTGGGCGGGGCGGGCTATACCAGGGAATGGCCAGTCGAGCGTTTCCTGCGCGATGCCAAACTCTATGACATCGGCGCAGGGACCAACGAAATCCGCCGTTTCCTGATCGGACGCGAGTTGATCGGCGCGGGTTAACGCCGCAGCGCAGCGGCGCGCTTGCTGCCGAGCAGGACCGCCGCCATGTCGCCCCGCAGCTGAAAGCTGAGGAACAGCACATAGCCGCTGGTGAACATGCCCCCGCCCACCGGCACCAGGCAGGCAAGCAGCAGGCCCGGCACCGAAAAGCCGTTCCGCCACGCCACCCACAGCATCGTCATCAACAAAAAGGTCGAGAAATCGACGTTGAACTGGCCCGGCCAATCCATCTTGGCGATGTCGCCGAAGAATATGGGCAACAAATCCATCCCGTGATTGGCGATGACTGGCAGGGTGTAAAGCAGGATGGTGAGGCCAAGGGCGGCCAGAAAGAGGCGAAAAGCGGTCATCGTCAGTCCCCGTTATGTAGCAGTTGCTACATTTTCACTAGCCGGTCGGCAGGCGCGGAGCAAGCCCAAAGCGTTGGCGCTCGATCGGTCGATCGGTTTGCTACCCCGACGGCTTCCCAACGGCTTCTCACCCGGTTAGTCAGGTCCGCAAAAGATAAAGGATGCCCCGCATGAGCGCCCCGGTGCTCGACACCAAAATCACGCTCGACAGTGAGTCATTCCGCGCCAATGCCGCGCATAATCGCGCGCTCGTTGATCGGCTGCGTGCCGATGTCGCGACCGCCGCGCTCGGCGGCAATGAAAAGTCGCGCGAACGCCACACCGCGCGCGGCAAATTGCTCCCCCGCGACCGAGTCGAGCGGTTGCTTGACCCCGGCAGTCCGTTTCTGGAGATCGGCCAGCTCGCTGCATTTGACGTCTATGGCGAAGACATTCCCGGCGCGGGGATGATCGCGGGGATTGGCCGCGTGTCGGGCCGACAGTGCATGATCGTTTGCAATGATGCGACGGTGAAGGGCGGCACTTACTACCCGCTGACCGTCAAGAAACATTTGCGCGCGCAAGAGATTGCGCAGGAGAACCGCCTGCCCTGCATTTACCTCGTCGATTCGGGCGGGGCGAACCTGCCGCATCAGGCCGAGGTCTTCCCCGACCGCGACCATTTCGGCCGGATCTTTTTCAACCAGGCCAATATGTCGGCGCTGGGCATCCCCCAAATCGCCTGCGTGATGGGCAGCTGCACCGCGGGTGGCGCTTATGTGCCCGCGATGAGCGACGAGACGATCATCGTCCGCGGCCAGGGCACGATCTTCCTCGCCGGGCCGCCGCTGGTGAAGGCGGCGACGGGCGAAGTGATCTCTGCCGAGGAACTGGGCGGCGCGGACACGCATGGCCGCCGGTCTGGCGTGGTCGATCATGTCGCCGAGAATGACGAACATGCGCTGACGATCGTCCGCGACATCGTGAGTTTTCTCGGTTTTCCGGCGCAGGCCGGAACCCTGGCCGCCAACGCTCCGGCCTCCGCCGGAGCACTCCGCGAGCCGAGGCCACCCAAATACGACGCCGAGGAACTCTACGGCATCGTGCCAAGCGACGTCCGCGCGCCCTATGACGTGCATGAAGTGATCGCGCGGCTGGTCGATGGCTCCGAGTTTCACGAGTTCAAATCGCTCTACGGCACCAGCCTTGTCTGCGGCTTTGCGCATATCTGGGGCATGCCGGTCGCGATCCTCGCCAATAATGGCGTGCTATTCAGCGAGAGCGCGCAAAAGGGCGCGCATTTCATCGAGCTCGCCTGCCAGCGGCGGATACCGCTGCTGTTCCTGCAGAATATCTCGGGCTTCATGGTCGGCGGCAAATATGAGGCAGAGGGGATCGCCAAGCATGGCGCGAAACTGGTCACGGCAGTGGCGACCGCCAGTGTGCCCAAGATCACGGTGCTGATCGGCGGATCGTTCGGCGCGGGCAATTATGGCATGTGCGGCCGCGCCTATGGTCCGCGCTTCCTGTTCACCTGGCCCAATGCGCGGATTAGCGTGATGGGCGGGGAACAGGCGGCGTCGGTGCTGGCGACCGTGCACCGCGATGCGGAGACCTGGACGCCCGAGCAAGCCGAGGCGTTCAAAGCCCCGATCCGCCAGAAATATGAGGACGAAGGTAACCCCTGGCACGCCACCGCGCGGCTATGGGACGACGGGATTATCGATCCGGCGCAGACAAGGGATGTGCTGGCGTTGTCGTTGGCGGCGTGCCTGAACGCGCCGATCCCGGAGGTGCCCCGGTTTGGGGTGTTCCGGATGTGAATTGAGGAGGCTAGGTGATCAAATGAAACTTCGACACGCGATTTCGTATCTCGCCTTGGTTGCGACGCCAGTGATGACAATCGCTCAATCCGCGCCGTCAGTGCACGCAGAACCGATTTCACGCAATCTGGTGATGATGACGCGGGCAGGTCCAAACTTCGCGGATCGCGCCAAATATGCTGAAGAAGCGCGCGCGCATCAGGCGATTTATCACCAACTCGCCGACAACGGGACGACGATCGCCAGTGGCGCGTTCGAGGGGCTACCATTTCTGGGAATGACGATCTGGTCTTCAGGTATTGACGAGGCGCGGGCGAGGGAATTGATCAAGGAAGACGAGCTTCCTGCGCTGGGGATAGTGACCTACGAGTTCAGGATGCTCGCCGTTCGCGAAGGCAGCTTTGGCCGGTGATGGCCAGATCGGGATTTTGGGACGACGGGATTATTGATCCTGCGCAGACACGCGACGTGCTGGGGCTGAGCCTGGCGGCATGTTTGAATGTGCCGATCCCGGAGGCGCCCCGGTTTGGGGTGTTCCGGATGTGATTGGCCAAAACAGGACATGGGCGGCGCTTGTCCCGGAGCTCACCTGTTCCGATCTGCCGAGCAGCATGCACTTTTATACCAACGTTGTTGGCTTTGCTGTAGGCTATCTGCGACCAGGCTTTGCTTATCTCGATTTAGGAAATGCACAGCTGATGCTGGAACAAGGTCCGAGCGATTGGACGACCGGCACGCTGGATCCGCCATTCGGTCGCGGTATCAATCTTCAAATCGAAATCGACGATGTTGATGCCCTTGCTGATCGCCTGCGGGCCAGCAACGTGCCCATTTTCATCGACGTCGCGGAAAACTGGTATCGTGCCAATGGCCTTGAACACGGGCAGCGTGAACTGCTGGTCCAAGATCCCGATGGCTATTTGCTCCGTTTCGTCACCGTGCTGGGTGAGCGACCGGTCGAATCGGGTACGCAATTGTGACGGACGGTATTCTCATGGCCAACCGTGGCAAAATCGCCTGGGGGATCATCCGCCGCGGCCCCTTCGTCAGCGCTTCGCACTGCCACCTCCCCGAGACTAGCTCGGGGAGGATTTAGATAAGGATACTCCATGCCCCTGACTCTTCTCCCCCTCCTCCTCCAAGTCACGCCCACGCCGCCGCTGCCCAAGGGCAATCCATCCCCCCCGCCGGCAGCCGTCAGCGAATTTTCCGGGGTGATGGCCCCCGTCAACACCGTGTTCGCCGCGATTGCCGCCGGCGATGGCGAGATGCTGCGCCCCGTGTTGCGCGCGGACGGCAATCTGTTCGTGGCAAGCGAGGGTGAAGATGGCAGCCGCAAGATCACCCACCTCACCATGGCCGATTTCATGGCCCGGCTAAAACCCGGCGGGCCGAAACTCGAAGAGCGCCTCTATGATCCCGCGATCGAAATCGACGGCGACATCGCGCTCGTGTGGGGCCGGTTCAATTTCTACATCGATGGCAAGCTGCACCATTGCGGCTATGATCATTTCGATCTGGTGCGCGACGGCGGCAACTGGAAGATCGCCAACATCACCTATTCCAGCCGCACCACGGGTTGCTCGGAGTAACATGATCACCTCGCTCCTCATCGCCAATCGCGGCGAAATCGCCTGCCGCATCATCCGCACCGCGCGGGCTATGGGGGTGCGGACCGTGGCGGTCTATTCGGACGCCGATGCCAAGGCGCTGCATGTCCGCCAGGCCGATGAGGCGGTGCATATCGGCGCGTCGCCCGCGCGCGAAAGCTATCTGGTGGGGGAGAAGATCATTGCCGCCGCCAAGGCCACGGGCGCGGAGGCGATCCATCCGGGCTATGGCTTCCTCTCCGAAAATGCGGACTTCGCGCAGGCGGTGATCGACGCGGGGCTCATTTGGGTCGGCCCCCGCCCGGACAGCATCCGCGCGATGGGGCTGAAGGATGCGGCCAAGGAACGCATGATCGCCGCCGGCGTGCCGGTGACGCCGGGCTATCTCGGCGCAGATCAATCGCCTGATGTGCTGGAGGCGGAAGCGGGCAAAATCGGCTACCCCGTCCTCATCAAGGCCGTCGCGGGCGGCGGCGGCAAGGGCATGCGCCGCGTGGACGACGCCGCCGATTTCGCCGATGCACTGAGCAGCTGCAAGCGCGAGGCCGCCTCCAGCTTCGGCGACGACCGCGTGCTGATCGAAAAATACATCCTCTCCCCCCGCCACATCGAAGTGCAGGTGTTCGGCGACACCCACGGCAATGTCGTCCACCTGTTTGAACGCGATTGCAGCCTCCAGCGCCGCCACCAGAAAGTGATCGAGGAAGCCCCCGCCCCCGGCATGTCCGAGGAAACACGGCAAGCGATCTGCGCAGCCGCCGTTCGCGCCGCCAAGGCGGTCGATTATGTCGGCGCGGGCACGATCGAGTTCATCGCCGACGCGGGCGAAGGCCTGCGCGCCGACCGCATCTGGTTCATGGAAATGAACACGCGGCTGCAGGTCGAACACCCCGTGACCGAGGAAATCACCGGCGTCGATCTGGTCGAATGGCAGCTCCGCGTGGCGAGCGGGGAGCCGTTGCCGAAGCGGCAGGACGAGCTGGCGATCAACGGATGGGCTATCGAGGCACGGTTGTATGCAGAGGACCCGGCGAAGGGGTTTTTGCCGAGTGTGGGTCGGTTGGAGCACCTATTGCTTTCGCGGCCTAGCTTCGACGAGGACTGGGTTGCAATTGCGGTCGATGGCGAGTGGAAACCAAGGGTCGAAACCGGCGTCGACGGACAAAACACCATTTCGGCGCATTATGACCCGATGATCGCGAAGCTTGTCGTGAAGGCGGCTGACAGGACAACCGCATTGTCGCGCCTGGCCGAGGTTTGCGACGGGGTTGAAGTTTGGCCCGTGAAAACCAACGCCGCATTCCTTGCCAAGCTGCTTCGAGAGCGTAGCTTTGTAGAGGGTCGAGTCGACACCGGTTTCATCGTCACGGCGATGGACCGGCTGACTGCACAATCGCCCTTGCCGCCCCATGGCGTTGCGTTTGCGCTCGCTCTGCTGCGCAACCGGCAAGATGCCCAGGCTCCCGATCAACGCGATCGTGCGACCCTTGATGGATTTCGGCTGAATCGTGCTCGGCGCACAACTGCCAACATCTATGTTGATGGGGTCGCCTACGATGCGGCCATCCGGGTCGGCGAACCGTGGCAGGATGACGAGTTTCTCGCACAAGGGAATCTGTGGACGAACGAAGGCCTGATCCTGTTCTCAAATGGAGCGCCGCACTATGCGGCCTTGACCAACCGCCCGTCTGCGTTCGGCACCGCCGCCGACGGCGCGATCCTTTCCCCCATGCCGGGCCGAATCACCGCGGTAGATGTCGCGGCGGGCGACGTCGTCACCAAGGGCCAGCGGCTCGTGACGCTCGAGGCGATGAAGATGGAGCACAGCCTGACCGCGCCCTTCGACGGGACGGTCGAGGAACTGAACGCCACCCCCGGCGCGCAGGTGAACGAGGGGACGGTGCTGGTGAAGGTGGTGCGGGGGGAAACAGGCCCATAACCACGCCGTCACCCCCGCGCAGGCGGGGGTCCAGCTGCCTTTTCGACGGTGGCAACGAAAGAAGAAGCTGGATCCCCGCATTCGCGGGGATGACGGTTGAAAAACGAGCCGAACAGGAGAGAGCCAAATGCCATTCGATTTCACGGGCAAGAACGTCATCGTCTTTGGCGGCACATCGGGCATCAACCTTGGCATCGCCAAATCCTTCGCGCGCGCCGGCGCTAACCTTGCGGTTGCGAGCCGCAGCCAGGACAAGGTCGACGCCGCCGTCGCCGCGCTCCACGGCGATAAACAAGCGCTCGGCTACAGCCTCGACGTCCGCAACTTCGATGCCGTCAAAGCCGCGATCGAGCATTTCCGCGCCGAACGCGGCACCATCGACGTGCTCGTGTCGGGCGCGGCGGGCAATTTCCCTGTCCCCGCCGCCGGGCTCTCCCCCAATGGCTTCAAGTCGGTGCTGGAGATCGACACGCTCGGCACCTTCCACGTCATGCGCGCAGCCTATGAACACCTCACCAAGCCCGGCGCGAGCATCATCAACATCTCCGCCCCACAGGCTTGGATCCCGATGGCATTCCAGGTCCATGTCTGCGCGGCCAAGGCGGGCGTCGACATGATCACCAAGACGCTGGCGATCGAATGGGGGAGCGAGGGCATCCGCGTGAACAGCGTCTCGCCCGGCCCGATCGACGGCACCGAAGGCATGGACCGCCTCGCCCCCACCTCCGAAGCCAAAGCGGCGTCGGCGCGCGCGGTGCCGCTCGGGCGGCTCGGCACGGTCGACGACGTGGCGGATGTGTGCCTGTTCCTGGCGAGCGATTATGCGCGCTATGTGTCGGGCGTCGTGCTGCCCGCCGATGGCGGCTGGACGGCTGGGCGCGGCTTTGGCGGCCTTGGATAAGCTGGTGCTCCTGCGCAGGCAGGAGCCTTGGCCATCAGCGTGCCGCCAACCAGCCAGCGCTCCGGCCTACGCCGGAGAACAAAGGGAAGAGACGAAATGCCCGGCAAATATTACGACGAATGGCAAATCGGCGAGACCATCGAACACCCGCTTCGCCGCACGGTGACCGAGACCGACAACCTGCTCTGGTCAACGATGACGCACAACCCGCAGCCGCTCCACCTTGATGCAGAGGCCGCGCGCGCAAGCGAATTCGGGCAGATCCTCGTCAACGGCACCTTCACCTTCAGCCTGATGGTCGGCATCACGGTCGCGGAAACAACTATGGGGACGCTCGTCGCCAACCTTGGCTATGACAAGCTCATCATGCCGAAACCCGTGTTCATCGGCGATACGCTCCACGCCACCAGCGAAGTCACCGAGCTGCGCGAGAGCAAGTCGCGCCCCGATGCTGGGCTGGTGACGTGGAAGCACCGCATGATCAACCAGCGCGAGGAAATTGTCTGCGAATGCCTGCGCACGGCGTTACTCAAGAAGCGGCCCGCCTGATTTATGTAGCGTTTGCTACATTTCTGTGGTTAACGACTCCCGGACAACAGGGAGGGCACCCCAATGAGCGGCATTTGGCGGGTTTGGGTGAACGCAATGTGCGGGATTGTCGTGCTGTTCGGGCTGATCATGGCGGGGGGTGCCCTGCCCGAAACCGAACTGCCCGCGCGGCTCCTCTTCGAGTGGCAGCATCAAGGACCGCTGGCGATCGATCAGGCGGCGCGGGTCACGCTTGGGGTGTTGGGCGGCGTGATGTGCGGCTGGGGCGTCACGCTTTATGCCGCGATCCAGGCCGCGCAGATGCTGGGCCAGTCGGCTGACCGCATCTGGCGGCTGATCCTGGCCAGCATCCTGTTCTGGTTCATCGTCGATTCATCGCTATCGATCGCGACCGGCTTTGCGCTCAATGCGCTGATGAATGTCGCTTTTCTGGTCGGCTATATGTTGCCGATCACGGCGAGCGGCGTGCTCAGACGGTAAAGCTTTCGCCGCACCCGCACGCGCCCTTCGCATTGGGATTTTCAAAGGTGAAGCCGGCGGCGAAATCATCCTCCACCCAGTCCATCTTGCTGCCGACCAGGTACAGGATCGATCCGCCATCGACGAAGAGCGTGCCGCCGGGCGTATCGATCCGCTCGTCAAAGGCCTTGGCCTCGCTGACATAATCGACCGAATAAGCGAGCCCCGAACAACCGCGGCGCGGGGTCGACAGCTTGACGCCCACTGATCCTTCGGGCGCGCGCGCCATGAGGTCCGCGATCCGCGCCTCAGCAGCGGCGGTCAGGTTTAGCGCGGCGGGGCGTGCTCGGGTTTTCACTTCAACCATTTAATTTCTCCATCCCGTTGGTGCTGAGTAGGGGCTGAGCTTGTCGAAGACCCGTATCGAAGCATTGCGCTTGCGGCTCGGGTCCTTCGATACACCATTTCGACTTCGCTCAATGGCTACTCAGGACGAACGGTGGCCAAATAATCACTCGATCCCAATAAACTCGATCAAAGTACCACTTTGATCGAAACCTACAGCATTCCCATCTCAAGCCGGGCCTCGTCGCTCATCTTCGCCGGGTCCCAGGCGGGTTCCCAGACCAGATTGACCTCGGCCGAGCCAACCCCCGGCACCGCGCCGACGCGGATTTCCACCTCGGCAGGCATCGTCTCGGCGACCGGGCAATGCGGCGTCGTCAGCGTCATCGTGACGACGGCATGGCCATCTTCGGTGACATCGACGCCGTAAATCAGCCCCAGATCATAGATGTTCACCGGGATTTCGGGATCATAAATATCTTTCAGCGCGGCAATCACCGCTTCATAGGTCTCGCCCCCCGGCGCGGCGTGCGACACGCCTGCGGGCTTTTGCGCCAGAAAGCCTTCGAGATAGTCGCGCTGACGCTCTCCGTCGGCGCTGGCGTCTTCCACGCGCGCCCGCGGCGGCGCTTCGACTGCGCTGACTTCGTCGATCTCGATTTTGCGTTCTTCGTTCATCCGAAAATCCTCGTCACTCGCCCAATGCCCCTGACCAGCGCTTCGACATCGCTGGCATCGCTATACACCCCAAAGCTGGCGCGCGCGGTCGCGTCGACACCGAGCGACGCCATTAACGGCTGCGCGCAGTGGTGCCCCGCGCGGATCGCCACGCCTTCCTCGTCCAAAATGGTGCCGATGTCGTGCGGATGCACGCCTTCAATCACAAAGCTGACGATCCCGGCGGAATCCTCCGGCCCGAACAGCCGAACCGAATTGATCTGCGGCAGCGCCGCGCGAGTCTGCGCGACCAGATCGGTTTCGATTGCATGGATGCGATCAAGCCCGACGCTTTCGACATAATCAATCGCGGCATGCAGGCCGAGCGCACCGACGATATGTGGCGTGCCCGCCTCAAACCGGCCCGGCGGCGGAGCATAGGTCGTTTTCTCGAACGACACCCGGTCAATCATCGCGCCGCCACCCTGATAGGGGGGCATCGCCTCGAGCAATTCAGGCCGCGCCCACAGCACGCCGAAGCCAGTCGGGCCGTAGAGCTTGTGCGCCGAGAACACGTAGAAATCGCAGTCGAGCACCTGCACATCGACGCGCATACGCGGCACCGCCTGGCAGCCGTCGAGCAAGATCTTCGCACCAACCGAATGCGCGATATCCGCCGCACGACGACAATCGAGCACCGAGCCGAGCACGTTGGAGACATGCGCCAGCGAAACCAATTTATGCGCCGGCGTGATCATCGCCGCCATCGCGTCGAGGTCGATGCGGTGATCCTCGGTCAGCGGGATCACATCGATATGTGCGCCCAATTTCTCGGCGATCATCTGCCACGGCACGATGTTGCTGTGGTGCTCAAGCTGGCTCAGCAGGATGCGGTCGCCCGCCTTGAGCTGTTCACCGGCCCAGCACGTCGCGACCAGATTAATCCCCTCCGTCGCGCCGCGCACGAAGACGATTTCGTTTTCGCTTCCTGCACCGATGAAACCGGCGACGCGGCGACGCGCGGCTTCATAGGCCAGCGTCATGTCGGCAGAGCGTTTGTAAACGCCGCGGTGGACGGTGGCGTAATCGGGGCCATAGGCTTGCGCGATCGCGTCGATGACGGCCTGGGGCTTTTGCGCGGTCGCGGCGGTGTCGAGATAGTGCCAGTCGCCGATGCCGGGGAAGTCACGCCTCAAATCCTCCCCGGCACGGGGAGGGGGACCAGCGAAGCTGGTGGAGGGGGCGTGCCCCATTGCGTCGCGCTCGTGGAGGGCCCCCTCCACCACGCCGCTTTGCGTCGCGGTCCCCCTCCCCGTGCCGGGGAGGATCTGGTCGTCCATACTCACAACATCCGCTCCAGCGCCGCGCTCGCCGCCGCTTCCAGCCGCTCGCGCGCCGCGTCATCCGCCACATCATCGAACACGCCCGATATGAACCCGCGCAGCAGCAGTGCCTTCGCCTCGGCCGGCGCAATGCCCCGGCTCATCAGGTAGAACAGCGCATTGGCATCAAGCTCGCCCACAGTCGCCCCGTGCGCGCATTTCACGTCGTCGGCATAGATTTCGAGTTCGGGCTTGGCGTTCGCCGTCGCGGTCCGCGCGAGCAGCATCGCCTTTACTGACTGCGACGCATCGGTCTTCTGCGCATGGCGCGCAACCGCGACCTTGCCGAGATAACTGCCCGTCGCCTGGCCGCCGAGCACCGAGCGCACGACCTGATTGCTGGTCGCATTGGGCTCGATGTGACGCATGGTCGTGACGATCTCGAGCGTCTGCTCGCCCCCGCCCAGCATCGCTGCGCCGAGCTCAAAATGCGCGCCGTCGTGCAGCGTGACATCGATCGTCACCCGCCCCAGCCGACCGCCGGTGTTGAGCACATGAAACGTCGCCCGTGCCCCCGCACCGAGCACGACCGCATAATCATGGATCGCGACCACATCAGGCGCAGCATCCTGCACGATCACCCGCGCAATCTCGTCGCCCGCCGCAACCTCGATCCGCTCGGGCGCAGGCACGGGCCACACCGAGGCGACAGCCTCCAGATCGGAATAGCGCCAGGATTCATCGCGGCGAGTAGGAAGGGCAAGCGCCGTCATAAATCCTCCCCGGCACGGGGAGGGGGACCAGCGAAGCTGGTGGAGGGGGCGGGCCAAGTAGCGCCGCGTTCGTGGAGAGCCCCCTCCACCACGCCGCTTCGCGTCGCGGTCCCCCTCACCGTCCCGGGGAGGATTGAAAGCGACGTACTCACGCCGTCACCCCGGCATAACCCTCAGCTTCAAGCTCAAGCGCCAGTTCCGGCCCGCCGGTCTTCACGATCTGCCCGTTGCTCAGGATGTGGACAAAATCGGGCCGGACATAATCGAGCAGCCGCTGGTAATGCGTGATCAGGATCACGGCCTTGTCCGGCGCGCGCATGATCCGGTTGATGCCGTCACCCACCGCACGCAGCGCATCGATATCGAGCCCGCTATCGGTTTCGTCGAGGATCGCCAGCTTGGGCGCGATGATGCCCATCTGCACCATCTCGTTGCGCTTCTTCTCACCGCCCGAAAAGCCGACATTCACCGGCCGCTTGAGCATCTCATAATCCATGCCGAGCCCCGCCGCCTGCGCCTTGGCGAGCTTCAGGAACTCGCCGCCGGACAGCGGTGCCTCGTCGCGCCCCTTGCGCTGGGCATTGAGCGCCTCGCGCAGGAACTGGACGTTGGACACGCCGGGAATTTCGACCGGGTATTGGAAGCCGAGGAACAGCCCGGCGGCGGCGCGTTCGTGCGGGGCGAGGGCGAGGAGGTCGAGCCACTCACGATCTTCCGTGCTCCGGCGCAGGCCGGAGCCCTGGCCATCATCGCCAGCGCTCCGGCCTTCGCCGGAGCACGAGGTGGGCGCGCGGAATTCAACCGTCCCCGACGTCACCTCATACCCCGGCCGTCCGCCGAGCACATAGCCCAGCGTCGACTTCCCCGCGCCGTTCGGTCCCATGATCGCATGCACCTCGCCCGCATTGACGCTGAGCGAGAGGCCCTTGAGGATTTCCTTGCCGTCGATTTCGGCGTGGAGGTTAGTGATTTTGAGCACATTATTCCTTTAGTATTTCCGGAATTTCTTTACGTGTTCCATAGCCAATTTAATTTTAACATGGTCGACAATAGAAATAAAATAAGATATCGCTTCTGCTCGTTTATTCAGCTCCTGCGCTCGATAAATAGAGTCATACATGATAAATATGCCAGCCGTAAGGCCAATAGATCTATCAACCTCTTCATTAGATAGTGTTATTTTATCATCCCGTGTTTCACTTATTAATGATTCACGGGCAATGTCTCGCTTATATTTGCATTTATTGAATGATTCACTGAATGCTGCATCAATCTGTGAGTTGCCTTTGTTCCATAAAGGCTGTTTATTTGCTATAATCTCAGCAGTACATCGAACATATGCTTCGATTGCCTCATCAAATTTTTTTGAAAGTAAAAAGTCCTTTTCTGGCAAAGGCGCGGAAAGGACATTTGATAATATGCAAATTTCGCCACAAACTCGCGTGCCGACATTTTCTGCAGACGTTTGACCAACAGCCAAAACTAAAAAAAGTGTTGTGAGCATCACCCCACGCTCCCCTCAAGCGAAATCCCCAGCAGCTTCTGCGCTTCCGCTCTCTCAAGCCCCTCCCCTTCAGGGGAGGGGTTGGGGTGGGGGCTGTCCCAGCGATTGGCCGCATCGTTCAGCGCGCCAAGGATCGCCTGCAAGACGCCATCCATATTCCTCATCACATCGGCATTGGTGACCCGCAGCACACGAAAGCCGCGATCGGCCAGCACATCATCGCGAAGCCGATCCTTGGCCTCGTCATGGGTATCGCCATCCACTTCGACGATCAGCGCCTTTTGCGAGCAGAGAAAGTCGGCGATGAACCAGCCGATCACCGATTGGCGGCGAAATTTGTGGCCGCCGAGTTGCGAATTGGAGAGATGCCGCCACAGTCGCTTTTCCGGCTCGGTGGGGTTGCGGCGCATGTCGGCGGCGCGCTCGTGCAACTTGGCGAGCTGCTCGACGGACAGGCCCCACCCCAAACCCCTCCCCTGAAGGGGAGGGGCTTCAGGTCGCCAGCCTTTATCTAAGCCCCTCCCCTTCAGGGGAGGGGTTGGGGTGGGGAATGTCATCCAACCGACCCTTCCAACGAAATCCCCAGCAGCTTCTGCGCTTCGACCGCAAATTCCATCGGCAGTTGCTGAAGCACTTCCTTGGCGAAACCGTTGACGATCAGCGCTACCGCCGCTTCCTGGTCCAGCCCGCGCTGCATTGCGTAGAACAACTGGTCGTCGGAGATCTTCGACGTCGTCGCCTCATGCTCGATCTGTGCGCTCGGGTTGCGGACTTCGATATAGGGCACGGTATGCGCGCCGCACTGGTCGCCGAGCAGCAGCGAATCGCACTGGGTGAAGTTGCGCACGCCCTCCGCGGTCGGCGATACGCGCACCAAGCCACGGTATGTGTTGTCCGACCGACCCGCTGAAATCCCCTTCGATACGATCGTCGAGCGGGTGTTCTTGCCGAGGTGGATCATCTTGGTGCCGGTATCGGCCTGCTGGCGATTGTTCGTGACCGCGACCGAATAGAATTCGCCGACCGATCCATCGCCCGCGAGCACGCACGACGGATATTTCCAGGTGATCGCACTGCCCGTCTCGACCTGCGTCCAGCTGACCTTCGAGTTCTTGCCTTGGCACAAGGCACGCTTGGTCACAAAATTATAGATGCCGCCCAGGCCATTCTCGTCGCCGGGATACCAGTTCTGCACGGTCGAATATTTGATCTCGGCATCGTCCATCGCGACCAGTTCGACCACCGCCGCGTGCAGCTGGTTCTCATCGCGCATCGGCGCGGTGCAGCCTTCGAGATAGCTGACATAGGCGCCCTTGTCGGCGACGATCAGCGTGCGTTCGAACTGGCCGGTATTCTCCGCGTTGATGCGGAAATAGGTGCTGAGCTCCATCGGGCAGCGCACGCCTTCCGGGATGTAAACGAACGTCCCGTCGCTGAAGACCGCGCAGTTGAGCGCCGCGAAGTAATTGTCGTGCATCGGCACGATCTTCCCCAGCCACTTCTTCACCAGCTCAGGATATTCCTTGATCGCCTCGCTGATGCTGCGGAAGATGACACCCGCCGCTTCGAGCTCCTTGCGGAAGGTCGTCGCGACTGACACCGAGTCGAACACCGCATCCACCGCCACCCGGCGCGCGGGCAGGCCGCCCTCTTCACCGCCCTCGACACCGGCGAGCAATTTCTGCTCGGCGATCGGGATACCGAGCTTTTCGTAAACGCGCAGGATTTCGGGATCGACCTCGTCGAGCGAGCCGAGCTTGGGCTTGGCCTTGGGCTCAGCGTAATAATAGGCGTCCTGATAATCGATCGGCGTCAGATCGAGCTTGGCCCAATCGGGCGATTCCATCGTCAGCCAATGGCGATACGCCTTCAGCCGCCAGTCGAGCATCCATTCGGGCTCGCCCTTCTTGGCCGAGATGAAGCGAACGGTGTCCTCGGACAGCCCCTTGGGGGCGAATTCCTGCTCGATGTCCGAGCTGAAACCCCATTCATACTTTTTGTTCGCGGCGGCAATCGCCTCGGCATTCTTGGTGGCCATTATCGGGCTCCTGCCGCTGAACGGCTGTGGAAGGGTTCGCGCGGAGACGCGGAGACGCGGAGGGGTTGTGCCGGCACGATGCGCGAAGCGCTTTCATCGCAGGCCGGTGAAAGCGAGATAGCTACGCCGCTGACGCTGCCCCCCTTCTTCTCCGCGTCTCTGCGTCTCCGCGCGAACAAATTCTTCGTCACGCCACTAACTCCGCCGAAAGGCTGGCAAGCGACACTCCCGCCAATGCCCCGCGCACCGCACCGTTGACGACGTTCCAGTGCGGCTTCACGCGGCAATTTTCTTCGATGATGCAGTCGTGCCGACCCTCGTCGACGCACGACGTCAGCACGATTGGCCCTTCGACCGCTTCGATGATGTCGGCCAGGCTGATGCTGGCGGGCGGGCGCGACAGGCGGAAGCCGCCCCCCGTACCGCGCGTGCTTTCGATCAGCCCGGCCGATGACAGCCGACTCACCAGCTTCTGCACCGTCGGCAATGGAATGCCCGTCTCGTCG
The DNA here is from genome assembly GCA_002083645.1 of Proteobacteria bacterium ST_bin13. Classification (GTDB taxonomy): domain Bacteria; phylum Pseudomonadota; class Alphaproteobacteria; order Sphingomonadales; family Sphingomonadaceae; genus Sphingomonas. The sequence continues at coordinate 27,591 of MSXQ01000027.1, read as the reverse complement.
CTCAGCAGCGTCGCGTTCAGCCGACCGGTCACGCCGCAATGGCGCGCAGAGGCGCTCATCATCACGACGGCATAATCGGCAAGGCTGGAAAGACGCATGCATTTCCTAATCGGACGGATTCGATCTGATTGGTAAATGGCGTCGGAGGACGCCCGCGTCAACCGTTAAGCGGGGGGCGGAGGGAGCTTTGAAGAAGAAGATTTGGTTCGCGCGGAGGCGCGGAGACGCGGAGAAGAAGAAAGAGAAGGGGGATTTAGCGGCGCAGCCAAATGAAAATCGGCGGCTGGCGATAAAGGCGCTTCGCGCCTGACTCTCCGCAACACCTCCGCGTCTCCGCGCCTCCGCGCGAACCAAATCAACGCCGGACCAAAACGCGCACCGCCCTGTTGCCACCCAGCCAACCCCCTGCCAAACGCCTCGCCATGTTCAGCCTCATCCGCCCCGCCTTATTCTCGCTTGATGCCGAACAGGCGCACGGCCTGACGATCGACGCGCTGGCGGCATGGGCAAGGCTGGGCACCCCGTTCGCGGCCTCCCCGCCCGACCCGATCCTGCGCACCACCGTCGCGGGGGTCGACTTCGCCACCCCGCTCGGCCTCGCCGCTGGCGTCGACAAGAATGGCGATGCGATCGATGGCTGGTTCGGGCTTGGCTTTGGCAGCGTCGAAATCGGCACGCTCACCCCCCTGCCCCAACCCGGCAACCCCAAGCCCCGCATTTTCCGGCTGGTCGAGGATCGCGCGGTGATCAATCGATTGGGCTTCAACAATGGCGGGATCGACGCCGCGCTGCCGCGCGCGGCTGCTGCTAAACGTCAGGGCGTGCTGGGCATCAATGTCGGTGCGAACAAGGACACGACCGACCGGATCGCCGATTACCGCACCGGCGTCGTCAAGGCCGCCGCCATTGCCGATTACATCACGATCAACATCAGCTCGCCCAACACGCCGGGCCTGCGTGACCTGCAACATGGCACCGCGCTCGCCGAATTGCTGGCGGCGTGCGGCGCAGCGCGCGGGGCCATCCCGCTGTTCCTGAAGATCGCGCCCGATCTCGATCAGGCAGCGATTGACGGCATCGCCCGCGCGGCGATTGAGCACCGGATCGATGCGCTGATCGTCGCCAACACCACGATTTCGCGCCCAGCCTCGCTCCGCTCGCGCCATGCCGCTGAGTCAGGCGGGCTGTCCGGCGCACCGCTGGCGTCGCTGGCGCGCACCCGGCTGGCCGATGTCCGGAGCGCAACCGGCGGGCAGATTCCGATTATTTCGGTGGGCGGCATCGACAGCGCGACAGAGGCCTATGCCCGTATCCGCGCCGGGGCGAGCCTGGTTCAGCTCTACAGCGCGCTGGTGTATGAGGGGCCGGGTCTGGCCCGCCACATCAATACGGGGCTCGCCGCGCTGCTGAAGAGCGACGGGTTCGCCAGCCTCGCTGATGCCATCGGATCGGCATGACGAAGCATGTTTGCGCTGCGGGCAAACCGGTCTAGGTTTGCTCCCATGAAAAAGCTGATCCTCGCATTCTTCGCCTTCACCCTGCCGACCGCCGTTCAGGCCCAGTCGACGACACCGGGCGTCGTTTCCGCCGCTGATCCGCGCGCCGCCGCTGCCGGGCAGGAAATTCTGCGCGCCGGTGGCAGCGCGGCCGATGCGCAAATGGCGATGATGCTGGCGCTGACCGTGGTCGAACCGCAATCGAGCGGCATCGGCGGGGGTGGTTTCTTCCTGTATCAGGACGCGGCGACCGGACTGCTCACCGCGATCGACGGCCGCGAAACCGCGCCCGCCACCGCCACTGCGGATCGCTTCCTAAAGCCCGATGGCACCGCGCTGGGCTTTCTGCAGGCCGTCCCCGGCGGCAAATCGGTCGGTGTCCCCGGCAATATGCGGCTGATGGCGATGGTACATCAGCGCTGGGGCAAGCTCCCATGGAAAACGCTATTCGCCCCCGCGATCAAGCTAGCGGAGGAGGGTTATACCGTCACCCCGCCGATGGCGAATGGACTGGGTTTCGTGTCGACATTGTGGAAGGATTTTCCCGCCACCGCCGCGCAGTACATGCATGACGGGAAGCCCTATGCGGTGGGCGAGACGATCAAAAACCCCGCGCTTGCGCAAACCCTGCGCCAGCTTGCCGATGGCGGCGCAGATGCCTTCTACAAGGGCCCGATCGCGGAAGGCATTGTTGCTGCCGCCACGGGATCGACCCGCAGCCCAAGCGACATCACTTTGGCCGATCTGGCCGCCTACCAAGCCAAGCAGCGCCCCGCCGTGTGCGGTCATTACCGCGTGTACCGTATCTGCGGCATGGGCCCGCCCTCATCCGGGGCGACCACAGTGCTCCAGATTCTCGGCATGCTCGAACGCTTCGACATGAAGAAGCTTGGGGCGGCAAACCCGGTTTCCTGGCACCTGATCGGAGAGGCAATGCTGCTCGCCTATGCCGACCGCGAGAAATATCTAGGTGACCGCGATTTCGTCGACGTGCCCGTCGCCGGGCTGATCGATCCGGCGTACATGAAGGCGCGATCAAAGCTGATTGCGATCGATAAAACGCTGTCGGCGCATGATGCAGGCACCCCGCCCGGTGCCAAGCCCCGCACCGCCGCGACACAGGCGGAGGTCCCAGGCACGACTCATTTCGTCGCGGTCGACCGTGCGGGCAACGTCTCGACAATGACCTCGACCGTCGAAGGGCCGTTCGGCAGCCAGTTGCTCGCGGGCGGCTTCGTGCTCAATAACGAACTCACCGATTTCACTTATGTCCCCGAAAAAGACGGCGCGCCCGTCGCCAACCGCGTTCAGGGCGGCAAGCGACCGCTGTCATCTATGTCGCCGACAATCGTTTATGACGAGAGCGGCAAGCCGATCTTCACGGTGGGGGCCGCTGGCGGCAAGACGATCATCATGCAGGTTGCCAAGGCGCTGATCGCGCATCTCGATTGGGGGATGCCAGGGCGTGAGGCGCTGGGGTTGGGGCTCGTTTACTTCAATTCAAAAGGGCTGGTGCTTGAAGAGGGTACCGCCGTGGCGCCAATGAAGGCCGATCTCGAAAAACTCGGCCATGTCGTGTCGGTCAGCAAATTGGGTCTGAAGGCCAACGCGGCCGAACTGACCCCGAATGGCTGGGTCGGTGCAGCAGATCCACGCAGCGTAGGCGTTGCACTCGCCGAATAATCGTCCCAAACGGGCGATGGAACTAAGATCGCGCAAGCCGTAACGGCTGCGCCTAAAAGCGACTCCAGGAGAGACGATGCGCAAGCTCGAACATTTCCCCAATCTCGTCACGATGTTTTTCACCCGCGCCCGCGAACAGGGCGACAAGCCCTTCCTGTGGCACAAACAGGATGGTCGCTGGGTATCGCGCAGCTGGCGCGAGGCGGCAGAACAGGTCGCGAGCCTGGCGGCAGGGCTGAAAGCGATCGGCATCCAGCCGGGCGACCGGGTGATGCTGGTCGCCGAAAACCGCCCCGAATGGTGCATCAGCGATCTGGCGATCATGGCAGCGGGTGCGATCACCGTGCCGACCTATGTGACCAACACCGAACGCGATCACACCCACATCATCGAGAATTCGGGCGCGCGCGCGGTGATCGTGTCGAACGCCAAACTTGCCCGCACCTTGCTGCCAGCGGTGGTGCGCGCGACCCAGGCACGGATGGTGATCGGCATTGAGGATCTGCGGATCGGCCAATCGGGCGACATGGATTTTCACAGCTGGCAAAAGCTGATCGACGATCACCCGACCAGCCCCGACGCCTGCGCCGCCCAGGCGACCTTCAAGCGCGACGATACCGCCTGCATCATCTACACCAGCGGCACCGGCGGCGCACCGCGCGGGGTGATGCAGCATCACGGCGCGATCCTGCACAACGTCAATGGCTGCTGCACCGTGATTTCAGAGGATTTCGGCTGGGAGGAGGAGGTTTTCCTGTCCTTCCTGCCGCTCAGCCACGCCTATGAACATACCGGCGGCCAGCATTTCCCGATCGGGCTTGGCGCGCAGATTTACTATGCGGAAGGACTCGACAAGCTCGCCTCCAATATCGAGGAAACGCGCCCCACGCTGATGGTCGTGGTGCCGCGGCTGTTTGAGGTGCTGCGCGCCCGCATGCTCAAAACGATCGAGAAGCAGGGCAAGCTCTCCAATTATCTGCTCGATCAGGCGCTGGCGATTGGCGGGCGCGAGCATGTCGGCAAAAAGGGTTTGCTCGACGGGCCGATGAACCTGCTGCTGGGCGCAACCCTTCGGCCCAAGGTATCGAAGAAATTTGGCGGACGGATCAAGGCGATGGTCTCGGGCGGTGCGCCGCTCAACCCGGAAATCGGCGTATTCTTCCAGTCGCTCGGGCTGACCTTTCTGCAAGGCTATGGCCAGACCGAGGCCGCGCCGGTCATCTCCTGCAACCGGCCCAAAGTGGGGCTGAAGATGGACACGGTCGGCCCGCCGCTCGCCAATACCGAGGTGCGGATTGCCGACGACGGCGAAATTCTCGTGCGCGGCGAGCTCGTGATGCACGGCTATTGGCGCAATCCAGAGGAAACCGCGCGGGTGCTGAAAGATGGCTGGCTGCACACCGGCGACATCGGCATCATCGACAAAAAGGGCCGGATCAAGATCACCGATCGCAAAAAGGATCTGATCATCAACGACAAGGGCGATAACGTCGCCCCGCAAAAGGTGGAGGGGATGCTGACCCTGCAGCCCGAAATCCTGCAAGCGATGATCGCTGGCGACCGGCGACCGCATATGGTCGCGGTGCTCGTCCCTGATCCCGAATGGACGCAGGAATTCTGCGCGAAATCAGGCACGCATTGCGATTTCAACAAGCTGCGCGACAATAGCGACTATCGCGCCGCGCTGAGTGCTGCGGTCGAACGCGTCAACAAGGATCTGTCGGTGATCGAACGGATCCGCCGTTTCACCATTGCCGATGAACCCTTCACGATCGAAAATGAACAGCTCACGCCCTCGCTGAAGATCAGGCGGCATGTGCTGAAACAGGTCTATGGTGATCGGCTCGACGCGCTGTATCGCGCCTAGGGGTGCTATTTCAGGCTTTGGGGGTGTCGTTGCGTCCAGCGGTGTAACGTCTCGCGCGCCATGCGCGTACCCTGAGGACCATCGTCACCAGGAGACATACTTCATGCGCCCCGTCCTTTCGCTCGCCCTGTCGCTTGCACTTGCCGCCCCGCTGGCTGCCATCGCGACCACCGCCGCCATCGCTGCCCAGCCTGTCGACGTTGGTAACAAGGTTCCTGCCGGCTTCACCGCGCTCGACATCACCGGCAAGCCGCGCGACTTTGCGTCGATCGTCGGCAAGAAGGGCGTGGTTCTGGTCTTCTTCCGGTCGGCCGCCTGGTGCCCCTATTGCCAGAAGCAGCTGAAGGAAATCCGCGATCTGACGCCTGAACTGGCCAAGCGCGGCTATACGCTTGCCGCAATCAGCTATGATTCAACCGATGCGCTGAACAAGTTCAACACCAAGGTGCCCGTCAACTACACGCTGCTGTCGGATGTCGGCTCCAAGCAGATTGATGCGTTCGGCCTGCGCGATCCGGCCTATCCCAAAGACAATTTTGCCTATGGCGTGCCAACTGCGACGATCCTGGTCATCGGCAAGAATGGCGTGATCAAGAAGAAGCTGTCGACCACCGACTATAAGATCCGCGCAAGCAACGAGACCATCCTGGTCAGCGTCGACGCGGGCTGATGCCAATCACCCCTCCTCCGTTCAGGGGGAGGGGTTCACCCTATTTTCATGCGATGACGTACCGCGTGGCCGGGCAGGCACCTTATTTACCGGCCACCGTGGCCACTGCCTTGGGCGTTACCGCCAGCAAAAAGGCCCCATCGGGCTTCAGATATCGCTGGGCCACTTGCTGGAGGATTTCGGGCGTTACCTTGCCGATATCGACCGCAAGGGAATTGACCGCAGCAATCCGGCGCGGATCATAGCTCGCCCCAGCCAGCTGCGTGAGCCAGAAGGTATTCCCGGTCGATGCGCGCGCGATATATTGCGCATAGGGCAGCAGCGTGCGTTTCAACTCGTCACGCTCGATCGGCTTGGCAACCAGATCAGCGGCAATTTCCTTGGCCAGCGTGAAGAAGAAGTCCACCTTGTCCGGCGGCACCTGGCCGATTGCCATCAGCCGCCCGCCGCTGGGCAGGCCAACCGGCCATTCGCTCTGCACGCTTGGCGAATAGCTCGCCCCCGCCTCTGATCGCAGCCGATCAAACAATCGATCACTGAAAATCTGCGCTAGCAGTTCCAGCCGTCGGCTATCCGAAATACCGTCAATGCCGCCACCCGTCGGCCAAGCGACCACCGCCACTGCCTGGTTGGCGGGGCCGTCGTGGCTGAGCATCACGGGCTTGCCGGTACTGGCCGGGAACTTCACCGGCGGAATCGGCCGGGTGCTGGCACGCCGGGGAGCAATGGCACCAAGGCTTTTGGCGACCGCTGCAACCGCATCGTCCGCCTTGAAATCGCCGAACACCTGGACCTCAACCGGACCGGAGGCAAGGATCGGCGCCCATAGCGCCCGGAAACTGGCTGGCGTGGTCGCCCGCACCTGATCCGGCGTCGCGGTCGCCCAGCGCGGATCGCCGGCATGCAGCAGACCTTCCAGATCGCGCGACAGGATGCCGCCGGGGGAAACGGCATTGGTGTCATAGGCCGCCAGCGTAACCGCCTTCGCCCGCGCCAGTGGGTTCGGGTCCCAGCGCGGAAAGGCGAGCTTGGCCGCAATCAGCTGAAGCTGGTCGGCCATATCCTCTGGCGACGTCACGGCAGAAAGCACAAAGGCATCCTCCTCGACATCAAAGCTCATCCCGATCCGCCGCCCGACCGTCAATTGATCGAGTTCTTCCTGGCCAAGCTTGCCGATCCCGCCAGCGATCAACGTCAGCGGTGCCGCCCAGGCGGCGGTCGTTCGATCGGTCGGCAGCGCGTTGAGTCCGCCACCAAAGCGGACACGGACATAGACACGATTGGATTCGCCGCTGTTGGGATAGATCATCAGCCGCACACCATTCGCAAAATCGATCCGCTCGATTTCGGTGGGGCCGGAGATTTCGCGAATCGGCGTGCGTTTGACGATCTTGCCCGGCGTCCTGAGCTTCGGCAGCTGCGCAAAACTGATCTTTCGCACGGCGTTGCGGGCATTGGCCAATCCGGACACATCCGCCTTCAGCGCTGTTTCCAACCGGGCCGAGGCGGTCAAATCAGCGGCGCGGCTATTGACGATCGCGTGGGTTGCATCCCCCACGAACACCCGGCGAGTTGATTCAAGCAGGGCTTCCGGCGTGAAAAAGCCTTTGGTGCGCGCGCCAAGGAAAATATCATAGGATACCTGCGCACTGGCGATGGTTTCCCGAATATCGATCGCTTCGCCCATGTTATCGGCCTGTTGCGCGCCCTGCTCGGCCCGCGCGGTATCGACCTGCGCCTTCATCGCTGCATCGAATTCGGCAACTTCGCGGTCGATCTCTGCCTGCGCAGGTGGTGCCTGCTGGGCATCGGCGATCGCCGCACGGACGTCACGCAACGCTGCTTCCCAATCATCCCCGATCGGCAGCACGCTGACAAAAGTGCCATTGGCCGATCGCGATACATCGTTGAGCGAAACGCTGGCCTGGATGAAGCTGCCGCCGCTCCGCGCGCGCGTTTCCAATCGCCGATTGATCAACCGCAACGCCATTTGGTCGACCATCCGCTTCTGATTGAAGGTGATCGTATCGTCCCGATACACCCAGGGCCGCAGCACCGCCCAGGTGACGAGTGGCGGCAGCGAGGGTTCCGTCGTTGAAACGGCAAAGGGCTTGGTCGGATCGGGCTTGCCAAAATCGGGCTCGGGTGGGGGTGGCCCATTGCCCTGCCACGCCGTGAAATATTTGGTCACCAGCTGTTCGAAGATCACCGGATCGACATCGCCCGAAATGATCACAACGACCCGCGACGGCCGATACCAGCGTTTGTGGAACGCCTGCACCGATTGCGCCGTCGCCCCCTCCAGCGCCGTGATCGTGCCGATCGGCGAGCGATCCGCCAGCGGCTGGCCGGCAAAAAAGGTCTGGCGCACTGTGTCACCGAACCGCACCTGCGCACCCGGCTGTTCGCGCTGCTCGGCGAGCACTACCGGGCGTTCGGCGGTGAGTGCCGATCCTGTCAGATTGGGCTGCGCGATCATGCCCGACAGAATTTTCAAGCTCTCATCAAGCCCATCCCGCGTCGCGCTGGGTAGATCGAGTTTATAGGTCGTGCTGGTTGGCGTCGTCTGGGCATTGGTGTCAGAGCCAAAAGTGGTGCCAAGCCGCTGCCAAATCCGCTTGGCCTCGCCATCGGGCACATAGACCGAACCCCGAAAGGTCAAATGCTCGATCAGATGCGCAAAGCCGCGTTCACTGTCGCTTTCCATCAGCGATCCGGCATCGACGCGCACCCGGATTGCAACCTGGCCGGGCGGCACGCCATTGCGGCGCAGCGCATAACGCAAGCCATTGGGTAATTCGCCAAAGGTCCAGTCGCGATCGGGCGGAATATCGCTGCCGCGGAACAGCCAGGGAATTTCATGCGCATTGGCCGATTGTGGCGATGCGTTGGTGGCGCTGGTCGTGGCGGGCGTCGCAGACGGCGCTTCGCGGACTCGCTCGGCTCGGTTGAGGTCGGATCTGCTGGCGCGCTGCGCCCCTGCCGGGACCACGCCACCTGGCAGCACAAGGCCAATGAGGAGAAAAAGGGCGACGGGGCGCCGAAGCGCGCGGGCAAGACGAAGCATCGCCAATGTCTAGCGGGGTTGGTCCGCTTCCGCCAGTCACCGGTGTCGGGCTGTCACCGGCAAGTTGCTCTGATCGGTCAGCTTTCGGCATTTGTCGCCCACGGGGACGAATCCAGGTGACAACCAGTCGCTGCAAATCTTCCGCCGGGTTGGTCTTGATCAACCGATCAGGGTGGCCCACATGGGTTGGCATGTTGATCGAAACCGAAACAACGCCGAATCCGGCGACGCTCAAATTCCTGCCGGGCCGCATCGTGATGGATGCAGGCACGCGTGATTTCGCAAGCCCGGAAGAGGCCGAAGTCTCCCCACTCGCCGCCGCTCTGTTCGAACTGGGCGATGTCACCGGCGTCTTTTTCGGGCGGGATTTCATCTCCGTCACCGCCGCGCCAGGCGTCTATTGGCATGCCTTGAAAAGCGATGTGCTCGGCATTTTGCTCGATCATTTCGCCGGCGGCATGCCCTTGTTCAATCCAGGCAGCGCCGCCGCCATTACGGTCCCGATGGAGGGCGGCCATGCCGATGACCCCGCCGATGCCGAAATCATCGTCCAAATCCAGGATCTGATCGAAACCCGCATCCGCCCGGCGGTCGCCAATGATGGCGGCGACATCATTTATCAGGGCTTTGACAAGGGCAAAGTCTATCTGAAGATGCAGGGGGCCTGTGCGGGCTGCCCTTCGTCCACCGCGACGCTGAAGAACGGGATCGAGCAATTGCTCAAATATTATGTGCCCGAGGTCACTGAAGTCCGCGCGGTCTAATTTTCCATTAAATCAACAATACAGGAACCGTGATGGGCGAGAAATTGTCTGATGCCGCGCTGGATACCATTTTGCGGACCGCGCGCAGCTATAATGGGTATCTCAACCAGCCCATCAGCGAAGACGATTGCCACGCCATCTGGGACCTGATGAAATGGGGCCCAACCTCTGCCAACCAGATGCCCGCCCGGCTGATCTGGTGCCGCAGCGATGACGCCAAAGCCAAGCTCGCCGCCTGCGCAAGCGGCACCAATGGCCCCAAGATTCTGGCCGCGCCGGTTACGGTGATCATCGGCCATGATGAAAATTTCCATGAAAAGCTGCCCGAACTATTCCCGCACACCAATGCAAAGGCCTGGTTCGACAATAATCTGCCGCTCCGCCAATTGTCGGCGATGCGCAACGGCACGCTGCAAGGGGCCTATTTCATCATCGCTGCACGCGCGCTCGGCTTCGATACCGGGCCAATGTCAGGCTTCAACAATGCGGCGGTTGATGAAGCGTTTTTTGCCGATACGCCGCATATCAAATCAAACTTCATTTCAACGCTTGGCATTGGCGATCCGGCAACGATCTTCGATCGTCTGCCCCGCCCCGATTTTGGCACTTTCAACAGCGTCGCCTGATCCACAGCCCCTTTTGCAATCGGCGCGCTAGCCGCTAAGCGACGCTGATGCGCACGCTTGTTATCGATACGGCCACGGCGGCCTGCTCGGTTGCCTTGATTGAGGGCGACTGCCTGATCGCTGGCCATCATGAACGCGTCGACCGCGGCCATGCCGAGCGGCTCGTACCGATGATTGGCGATTTGCCGCAGGGTGGCCGCTGCGATCGCATCATGGTCGATTGCGGCCCTGGCAGCTTTACCGGCATCAGGGTTGGCATTGCCGCCGCGCGCGGGCTGGGGCTCGGCTGGGGCGTGCCGGTGTCCGGCTATTCATCGCTCCCGTTGTTGGCCGCTGCCCATTTCGCTGGGCATCCCGGCCATGGCCCCATCGTTGTCGTGCTCGAAGGGGGGCATGGCGAAGTCTTCGTTCGGGGCTTCGCCGCCGGACCGTTCGCACCCACCAGCGACCTAGAGTCACTCTCCCCCGCCGCCGCCATCGCCCTGCTGGCAGGACGCACGGCGATTGGCAGCGGCACGCGCTTTCTGGCAGCGATCGATCCTTCTCTGCCGTTGATCGACGCCTTGCCCAACGCCGCTGATCTGATCAGTTTGCCCGCGGCTTTCACGACTCTGGCCGCCCGGCCAATCTATGGCCGCGCGCCCGACGCGACCCCAGCAAGGCCCAAAGCAGGGATTTCGGCATGAGCACGACGCTGAACATGATCACGTTACGACCCGGCATGCCCGCTGACATTGCGACGATCGATCGGATCATGCAGCGCGCCTTTGATCCGCGTTTTGGCGAAGCATGGACGCGTGGCCAATGCCTCGGCATCCTCGCCATGCCAGGTGTTTGGCTGACATTGGCAGCGCTTAACGGCGACGTCGCTGGCTTTGCCCTGGCGCGCGCCATCGCTGGCGAGGCCGAATTATTATTGCTGGCGTGTTTACCAGAGGTGCGGCGACGAGGCGTAGGCGGTGCTTTGTTACGCTCGGTGATAAACGATGCGCAAGATCGCAGCGCCACTAAAATATACTTGGAGGTACGGCGCGGCAACGAAGCGCTTGATCTTTATCGGTCATCCGGTTTTTTGAAGGTAGGCGAACGTCTTGCTTATTATCGCGGCACTAGCGGACAATTATATGATGCTTTGACGTTTGAACGACAATTAGCATAAAAACCCTGTTTCATGTAAATTGTTGCTTGCGCATTGACTTATTTGAGCCGATATGGACCGGGTGAAGCCAGTGTATGGCTCCGCTTAGTATCGAAAGGACCATAATGGACACCCACACCGAAGTTCAGGAAACGCTGATAACGCTCACGGCGGACATCGTTGCCGCTCATGTAAGCAATAATAGCGTCGCTGTTTCCGATCTGCCGGTACTTATCGCCAATGTGCACGGCGCACTTGCAGGCCTTGGCGGGCCTGTGGCTGAACCGGAAGTAAAGCAGGAACCAGCAGTCTCTATCCGCTCGTCGATCAAGCCAGATTACATCACCTGTCTGGAAGACGGCAAGAAGTTGAAAATGCTCAAGCGCCACCTGATGACGCATTATCAGATGACGCCAGAGCAATATCGGACCAAGTGGAATTTGCCGGCCGATTATCCGATGGTCGCGCCCAACTATGCTGAACAGCGCCGCACATTGGCCAAGAAAATTGGCCTCGGTACCAAGCGTCGCAAGATCGCGCGCTAAGGCCGATATCGCCTTTGCGTGCACATGCCCCTCCCCATTGCGGGAGGGGCACTTTCCCCCAGCGCCCATTGCCGCTACACCGCTGACCATTGGCTGGCAGGAAACAAAGACGAGCGGATGGCGCGAAAAATCGATCTTGAAGCGCTGTGCAACGAAAAGGGGCTGCGGATCACCGAGCAGCGCCGCATCATCGCGCGTGTGCTTTCGGATGCCGAAGACCATCCTGATGTCGAAAAAGTCTATGAGCGCGCCTCCGCCATCGATCCGGGCATTTCGATCGCCACCGTTTATCGCACCGTGCGCTTGTTCGAAGAGGCCGGCATCCTGGATCGGCATGACTTTGGTGATGGCCGCGCCCGCTATGAACCGGCCCCTGAATCGCATCACGATCATCTGATCGATGTCGAAACCGGCCGGGTGATCGAATTCGTCGATCCCGAACTCGAACAATTGCAAAAGCAGATCGCCGAACGGCTTGGCTTCAGGCTCGTCGACCACCGCATGGAGCTTTACGGGGTCGCTCTGGACCGCAAGGTCTAGACTTGACCCCTGCGAGCGACCCGCCGGCTGCGGCGATGCTGGCCACCAGCACCACCCCGGCGCGTGAGGCAGCGGCGGCGGGGCACCCAAGCCCTGTTCCCGTCATTGGCTGGATGCGGCTTGGCTGGCGCATTTTGGGGCTGGCGCTGATCGCGGCGATCTCGATCCCATCGCATTATCTTTTCCAGCTGCTTCGGCTGTCCTCGCCCTGGCCACGGCTGTTCATGACCACCGCTGCCCGAATCTGTGGCGCGCGCGTCGGCATCAGGGGCGTGCCGCTCAAGCGCGATGTTTTCTACATCGCCAATCATGTCAGCTGGGTCGATATTCTGGCGATCTCCAGCGCAAGCGGCACCGCTTTCGTCGCCAAGGCTGAACTGGCGAAAGCACCGGTGGTCGGCGCGCTCGCCAAGATGAACCGCACCGTGTTTGTCGAACGCGAAGACCGGTTGGGGGTCGCCGACCAGATCAACCGGCTCCGCGATGCGCTGACCGATAACTGGTCGATCACCGTCTTCCCCGAAGGCACCACCACGGATGGCCAGTCGCTGCTGCCGTTCAAGACGCCGATGCTGAAAGTGCTCGAACCGCCCCCGCCCGGGGTGATGGTCCAGCCCGTGCTGCTCTGGTATGGCGGCGATACCGGCTATGAGATCGCCTGGCTGGGCAGCGAAAGCGGCAAGGACAATGCCATTCGGGTGCTGTCGCGCAGGGGCAGCTTCAAGGTGATGGTCGAATTCCTCGAACCCTTTCACCCGCGCGATTATCCCGGTCGCAAGGCGATCGCGGCCGAAAGCCGCCGCCGGATCGAAGCAGCCTTGACCGCTCAGGTCGGCGCGCCGCTGCTGCCGTTTCGCGGGCATGATTGGTGGGAAAAAGCCGCCGCCGCAACTGGCGCAGATGCCGCATCACCAGCCGCAATCATCGAACCCTAGATCGGGCGTCGGCCATCCGACGACAAAAATGGTTTGATTGCGCCCCGCCTACGCGCCGCCGATCACATTCGGCAAGTCGATTATGGCTGGGCCGCGAAACTGGTGAACTTGGCCTTCAAGCGCGGACAGCTTACTTCGCTCAACAAAGCATCAACCGCCTTGCGATACCCCTCTCCACCAATCGCCGCCATCGTCCAGGTGCCGAATTCACGCCGGGCGACCATGCGCTCGGCAAGGATTGAAATGCCCCCATGCCGGGTATCCGCGCTGATCCGCTGGAATACCGCCGCAACATCCTGCGCCTCGCCCTCCAGCGCCTGCAGGAATTGACGCCCGTCACTCAGCAACAGGCCAGTCACCGAAGATTGCATATTGTTCAGCCGCGACGTGTCGAGAATTTTGCGAAATTCCGCCGGCGCGATGCCGTCCGACACATAGCTGATATAGACCAGCTGGCGCAGGGCGATAATGGCGTCCGGCCGAGGCTGGGGCTTGATGCCGGCGGCGTTATGCCCGGTGAATCGGATCGTCATGGCCAGCCCCCCTTCGTTCAGGTCGATCCTTCATTATAGGACGACCGCGCAGCAGCAGACGCCGCCCTGCCAGCAATTGCGCCAAGTGGATGAAAGAATAATCGTCGCGCCACGCCCCCATGCCTGACCATTTGTCCCGCCCGCCGCGCCCCGCTATAGCCGCCGCGATGAACGCGCCCCCCAAAACCTTTCACGTCAAATCCTTTGGCTGCCAGATGAACGTCTATGATGGCGATCGGATGGGCGAGCTGATGGCCGCCCAGGGGCTGACCGCGACCGACGATCAGTTTGCCGCCGATCTCGTCATCCTCAACACCTGCCACATCCGCGAGCGCGCGACCGAGAAGGTCTATTCGGACATTGGCCGCATCCGGAAGCACGCCGGCAAACGGGACGGCAACCCGATGATCGCGGTGGCGGGCTGCGTGGCGCAGGCCGAGGGGCAGGAGATCGTCCGCCGCGCGAAGGTGGATGTCGTTGTCGGCCCGCAGGCCTATCACAACCTGCCCGATCTGGTCGCCCGCGCCAGCCGGGGTGAGGCAGCACTCGACACCGACATGCCCGTCGACATGAAATTCGGCCACCTCCCCGCCCGCCGCCGCGTGCCGCCCAGCGCCTTTCTGACGGTGCAGGAGGGATGCGACAAATTCTGCACCTATTGCGTCGTGCCCTACACAAGAGGCGCCGAAGTCAGCCGCCCGTTCGCCGCGATCGTCGATGAGGCCAAGGCGCTGGTCGATGCGGGCGCGAAGGAAATAACGCTTCTCGGCCAGAATGTGAACGCCTGGGACGATGACGGAAAGGGCCTGCACGACCTGATCGCCGCACTCGACCGGATCACCGGCCTCGCCCGCATCCGCTATACCACCAGCCACCCCAACGACATGGCCGACGGCCTGATCGCCGCGCACCGCGACGTCGCCAAGCTGATGCCCTTCCTCCATTTGCCCGTGCAATCAGGCAGCGACCGCATCCTGAAAGCCATGAACCGCAGCCACTCGCGCGACGGCTATCTGCGGTTATTGGACCGGGTGCGCCAAGCCCGCCCCGATATCGCGCTCTCAGGCGACTTCATCGTCGGCTTCCCCGGCGAGACCGACGCGGATTTCGCGCAAACGCTGAGCCTGGTCGACGCGGTCGGCTATGCTCAGGCCTATAGCTTCAAATACAGCCCCCGCCCCGGCACCCCCGCCGCAACCATGGCCGACCAGGTGCCGCCGGAGGTAATGGACGACCGCCTCCAACGCCTGCAAGCGTCCCTCAACCGCGATCAGGCGACGTTCAACGCGGCGAGCGTTGGGCGGCGGTGTGCGGTGCTGCTCGAGCGCAACGGCAAGCTGGAAGGCCAGCTGATCGGGAAGTCGCCGTGGCTGCAATCGGTGCATTTGGTGGGGGATGCGGCGATCGGGGACTTGGTGGAGGTGGAGATTGTCGAGGCCGGCGCGAATTCGGTGATGGGGGTGCGGCGGACCGCTCCGAGCCTAACCTAAACCACTGCTGTCACTCCAGAATTGTAAGGGGGTTTAACGGCGACACGAAAAGTCCGTCCCCTACGCTCGCGGCGGCATCGCGGATCACCATTGTCGTCGCGACTACTGAAGCGGAGAGCTGTTTCATGCGAAGACCATACCATCGCGTCCGATCATTGCTGGAGCAATGTTAACAACTAGCCCCCCTTGCCCGGGACCCGCAGCAAACGACCCATCCGCTTTGTGCAAACCGACCTCTACTGTGCAAACATTAGCATCAACGCGGAACCCAAAGACAATTTCTCCATTGGCATCAATAAGTGTGTACCCAGATCCATCTAGATACGGTTGCTTAGTCCAACCAGACGGCGGATCTGCTCTCGGAAAACTGTCTATTACAGTTGCTTGACCGCCATTTTTACAAAAGAGTCTGCCATTGAAAATGAACTCTGGCCCGGATTCTCCAATAACGATCTGACCTTCTAACCAAACATCACTCCCGTTTTCGTCGCCTAGCGAAAAATAGTCGCAGCGATTTGAGTGGAGGTGAAACTGGGGATCATCAAATCCAACATACATGACGCATTTCGATATTAAATTCATCTCGAAATCTCTCTAAGTTATTTAAGTCCAATACAATCAAATTAAGGACAGTACAACAATCTACCAGTTTCGGAGACACGTAAGCCCCGGAGGTTCCGGGGACACAATACCTAATTTGTTCAAATTGCCGGAACAACGCGCCTAACGTCCGAAATCCCTGAACCACCATGTCATTAAGTCAGCTGTCACAAATGCCGCCCAGCATCCATGCGCTGGTGCAAGATGCGAACCACGGCGATGCCGTACCACGTCGCCCGAAAGTAAATCACATGCTGCTCAACGCTGCGCCGCCGATACCCTGCTCGGATCGTATCGCAACCCGGCACCCTTAGCGGCGCTTCGGCCAGATCGGCGCAGGCGGCTTCGATAAGATCGGTGTAGCGCAGCGCCTGGGCCAAGCCCCATTCCGCCACCGTATAATCGAACACCCCGTCAAGATCGCGCTGCGCCCTTGGGCTCAGCCGATACTCAGCCATGCTCTGCGACTTTGCGCTGCTTGAACACTGCAAAGTCGAACGGCTCGGGCTCGCCGCTCGCCTCGCCCTCGATTAACGCCTCCCGAATGCGATCAGCTTCAAACATCCGCTCTTGCTCGCGGCGGATTAGGTCACGGATTGCTTCGCTGTCGTTGGTGTAGCGGCCAGCCTCGATCTGCGCCGCGATCCACGCGTCCTGCTGGACGGAAACGGTGATGGTCTTGCGGACGGTTGCCATCGTTGGCCTCCATGAAATCCAAATCGTCTTGTGAGCTTTATCATACTATTGGTGCAATTTAGCGCAGTAAAATATATCCAGCTAGAAACGCCGCCCCCACTTTCCCCCTGTCCACCACTCCCCCGATCTGCCAAACTCGCCCACGGATGCAGCACGCCCGCCCTTCCCGCGCGACCCCCGGCGATTCCCGCCGCAGCGGTCGCGTCATCGGCCCGCAACGATCTCACCCTACCCGCAACCTCAGCACCTTAAGCCTCCTCTCTCGCGAAGGAACCGCATGAGCCGCAAGTCTGTCCCCGCCCAGTCCGGCGACCGCAGCCGGACCGAACTCACCTTTGATCGGCCGCAGCTAATGGCGCAGCTGTTCGGGGAGTTCGACAAGAACCTGTTGCTGCTCGAAAACCGACTCGGCGTGTACATCACCGCGCGCGGCAACAAGGTGGGGCTTGAGGGGACGGCCGAGGCGGTTGCCTCCGCGCGTGATGTGCTGAACGGGCTCTACAACCGCATCATTCGTGGCGAGATCATCGATACCGGGCTGATCGAGGCGGTGATCGCGATGTCGGCCGAGCCAACGCTCCACGGCATCATCAGCGCAGAAGCCTCTGCCCCGCCCTCAATCATGATCCGCACGCGCAAGAAAACCATCGTACCGCGCACCGTCGCCCAAGCGCATTACATGCGCGAATTGCTCAATAACGACATCATCTTCGCGCTGGGGCCAGCGGGCACCGGCAAGACCTATATCGCGGTCGCGCAGGCCGTCGCGCAGCTCATCACCGGCAGCGTCCAGCGGCTGATCCTGTCGCGCCCCGCGGTGGAGGCGGGCGAAAAGCTCGGCTTCCTGCCCGGCGACATGAAAGAGAAGGTCGATCCCTATCTGCGCCCCCTCTACGATGCACTCAACGATTGCCTGCCCGCAGAACAGGTAGAGCGCCGCATTGCGAGCGGGGAAATCGAAATCGCCCCGATCGCCTTCATGCGCGGCCGCACGCTGGCAGACGCCTTCATCATCCTCGACGAAGCGCAAAACACCACGCCTGCCCAGATGAAGATGTTCCTCACCCGCTTTGGCGAGAACAGCCGCATGGTCGTGTGCGGCGATCCCAAGCAGACCGACTTGCCCGGCGGCATGAACGCCAGCGGTCTGAACGATGCGGTCGGGCGGCTCGACGGTGTCGACGGCCTGTCGATCTGCCGCTTCGGCGCGGGCGATGTCGTGCGCCATCCGATTGTCGGGCGGATCGTTGAGGCGTATGAGGGGCCGTCATGAACGCGCCGAATGATCCACCGACACGAGCCGAACAACAGGCCCTATCCGCGCCTTTCCTGGTTGAGGATGCCGAGGTTGTTCGCACCATCGCCCGGCTTGCTGATGAGCGGGGCACGCCGATGGCGGAGATCGTCAAGTTGGCGGTGACCGATTATTTCGATCGCCATTCGCGCGACAGCGCAGCGCCCGAATGGTTGCAGAAATTCTGGCACGAACATCCGCTGCCGCTGCCGACCGGTTTGAAAGCCGACAAGCGCTTTTACGATTCGCTGAACGATGAACTGTGACGATTTTCGTCGATGCGTCTGCGATTGTTGCGATGATCGCGAAGGAACCGGAAGCCCGCTCTTTCGCTGATTGCTTGCACAATGATCCGGTTCGGATCGCGTCGCCGCTCGCGGTCTGGGAGGCGGTACGCGGTGTGCAAGGTGCGCGGGCACTGCCCTTGACGGAAGCACGCGGGCTTGTGGCCGATTTTATCGCCGCCGCTAAGATTCAGGTCGTCGCGGTCGACCCTAGCGACGCTGAACTCGCGTTGGAGGCGCATGCGCGGTTCGGCAAGGGTGTCGATCCTGCAGCGCTCAACTTCGGCGACTGCTTCGCTTATGCCGTTGCTCGACGTCACGATGCTGCCCTTTTGTTCAAGGGGGACGATTTCGCCCAGACCGATATCAAGGATGCAATGCTGATATGATCGCGGTCGAAGTTCAGCACGTCGAGCCTTGGGCCAGCACGACCGACTGGGAATCCCTCGCCACCCACGCGGCGGCGGCGGCGCTGAACGCGACTCCCTATGGCACGCTGTCCGACGCGGCGGCGACGGTCGAAATCTCCATCCGCCTCACCGACAATGACGAAGTGCAAGCGCTCAACCGCGACTACCGCCAAAAAGACAAGCCAACCAACGTCCTGTCCTTCCCGATGATCGCGCCGGACTTGCTCGACACGGTCGCCAATACCGATGACGGCGAGGTCCTGCTCGGCGATATCGTCCTCGCTTACGGCGTGTGCGAAACCGAGGCGGCGGAGAAGGGCATCACCCTGCAAGACCACGCAACGCATTTGATCGTGCACGGGACGCTGCATCTGCTAGGATATGATCACCAGGGGCAGGCAGAGGCCGAGGCGATGGAGCAGATCGAACGCGATGTGCTGGCCACGCTCGGCATTGCCGACCCCTATTTGAATGATCACGCTAGCGAGGACTAACCAACCCCAATGGCCGACGGCCCCAGTACCGAGACCGGCAATGCCGGCTCCCCCGAAGGCAGCTTATGGCGCTCCTTCCGCACCTTCATCTTCGGTGAACCCGCTGATGACTCGCTCCGCGCCCAGCTTGAAGAAGCGATCGATGCGCATGAGGATGATCCTGCCCCCGATGCGCGCGGCGATCTTTCCCCGCTCGAACGCCAGATGGTGCGCAACCTGCTCCATTTCGGCGAACGCGACGCGGGCGATGTCGGGGTCCCGCGCGCGGACATCCTGGCGGTGGAGGAACAGACCAGCTTTGCCGATCTGGTGACCTTGTTCGCTGAAGCGGGGCACAGCCGCCTGCCGGTATATCGCGAACAGCTCGATAAGATCATCGGGATGATCCATATCAAGGACGTCTTCAACATTCTGGCGACAGGCGCGCCGCACCCCGCCGCGATCGCCGGGCTGATTCGTCAGCCCCTGTTTGTGCCAATGTCGCGCGGGACGCTCGATCTGCTCGCTGATATGCGGCAAAAACGCGTGCATCTGGCGATCGTGCTCGACGAATATTTCGGCACCGAAGGGTTGGTGACGATCGAGGATCTAATCGAGGAAATCGTCGGCGATATCGAAGACGAACATGACGAAGCGCCGCAGCAATTGCTGATCCCGATCGACGGCGGTGCCTGGGACGCCGATGGACGTGCCGAACTGGAAGATGTCGCTGAGACGATCGACCCCCGGCTTGCTGAAACCGATGACGATATCGATACAATTGGCGGCCTCGCTGCCGTATTGATCGGTCATGTACCAGAAGCGGGAGCGTGTATTACCCATCCCAGCGGCTGGCGACTTGAGGTGACCGAGGCCGATACCAAACGTATTCAGCGATTGCGACTACACCCCCCGATCAACGCCGCTGTCGACAATGATTGACGAAGGGCGTTTGGGCGTAACAAAATAAAACTTGGCATTTGCCGTGCATAATTATCGGTCAGGCGACAAAATACGTTTTAATCTCCTTTTGCCAAAATCAAAAAACGATGATATGATTTGGAACAATGCATCAAAGTGCATGGTTTGTTTCTGAATAGTTAATGCAGCAATTACGTATTTAGGCTTCAATCAGCACGCTAAAGACAAGCGCCGTCCCCCCTTCGCTCGTCTCCGATCATAGTCGGGCTGATTGATATGGCCGCCGGCACCCCCCCTTCGCCGGCGGCCACTTATTTCGGCCTTTCCTCGGTTGCCCCTTTCCCGATTTGCCGATGCCCCTTAACTAGGGCGCCATGCGCAAACATATCCTCATCCTCCTCGCCATTTTCGCCGTGCTCGGCGGCGGTTTCTGGTTCTGGGCAACGCAGCCTGATCAAGCCCAGCTCCCGATCGCCGCGTTGCAGGGTCCCCGCCCGACAATCTCCGCCCCGCGTGTCCAGACCTTCCCGACGATCAGGGTTGCCGATGTGGTCGGCTGGCAAAATGGGGCTATGCCGGTGCCCGCGCCGGGCCTGAAGGTCGCGGCGTTCGCCAAGGGTCTGGATCACCCGCGCTGGATCTACCAGCTGCCCAATGGCGACATTCTGGTCGCCGAAACCAATTCGCCGCCGCGCAAAGCCGGGTTCAGCATCACCAATCTCGTGATGAAATGGCTGTTGGGCAAAGCGGGCGCTGGCGTTCCTTCTGCCAACCGCATCACCCTGCTGCGCGACACGAGCGGCGATGGCATTGCCGATGTTCGAACGGTGCTGATCGGCGGGCTCAATTCACCATTGGGCATGGTCCTGGTCGGGGATCAATTATATATTGCCAACACCGATGCGCTGGTCCGCGTGCCCTATGTGACCGGACAAACGAAGATCACCGCCAAGCCTGAAACCGTGGTGCGTTACCCCGGCGGCGGCAATCACTGGGCGCGCAATGTCATCGCCAGCCCAGATGGCAAGACGCTGTATGTCGCTGTCGGCTCGTCGAGCAATATCGGTGAGAATGGCCTCGATATCGAGGTAAACCGCGCGAATATCCTTGAAGTCGATCCCGCAACCAAGACTTTCCGGGTATTCGGTGCCGGGCTGCGTAATCCGCAGGGACTAGCGATTGAACCGCAAAGCGGCCGACTTTGGACCACCGTGAATGAGCGCGACATGCTTGGATCGGATCTTGCGCCAGATTATCTGACAGCCGTCGGTCTCGGCGATTTCTTTGGCTGGCCTTATAGTTATTGGGGCGGGTATACCGACAAGCGGGTGCAGCCGGAACGGCCCGATCTGCTCGAATATTCAAAGCGCCCTGATTATGCGCTGGGACCACACACCGCTTCGCTCGGCCTGAGCTTTGCCAATGGCGCAACCCTGGGGACCCGTTTTGCCAGCGGTGCCTTTATCGGCCAGCATGGCAGTTGGAACCGGGTGCCCGTGTCCGGGTATAAAGTCATTTATGTCCCCTTTGCGCCCGATGGTTTTCCCGTGAAAGGAACCAAGCCGATTGATGTGCTGACGGGCTTTCTAGACAAAAATGGGGATGCGCAGGGCCGCCCGGTGGGCGTGGCGCTGGACCATGCGGGCAGCCTGCTGGTCGCCGACGATGTCGGCAATGTGATCTGGCGCGTCAGCGGTTCATAGCGCCGTTTGGAATTCTTGCCGTATCGGCGTGGCAACGTTGTCATTTCATTTGCCCGATTGCGGCTCGATGGGTTATCAGACGGCGATTGACCCATAATGGGTATCAGCTGACGATCGCCGGGCACGGCGATTTCGGGGAGGAACATCGCCACACCATGACCGTGCGGATCGCCACAAATCCTCAAAAAATGGAGGCAAATTGGCGCGTCGCCATGTTCGGTATTGCCAATCTCTTTCTGTCAACGGAACGCGCTTTCACTTCGGGCACCGTGCCGATTTCCCCCAGTGAATTGCTGATTTATCTGACCGTCTGTGTCGCCAATGTGCAGAAATTGATGCGGGAGCGCACCATTCCCGATCAATTTACCGCTACGTCGATTCTGCCGCGCGAATGGGTGGTGCCGATCTCCCGCAACGCCATCGCTTCCGCCACTGGCCTCCCGCGCGAGACGGTTCGTCGGCAGGTCGAAAAGATGATCGAACGCGGGCTGCTGATCGAGGATTGCCGCGGCGGCGTCACCCCACCGGCAGGCGTGATCGACTTACTCGGGCTCGGGCCGATGCTCGCCCCCTTGCTCGCCGAATTCACCAAGACCGCCGAACAACTCGCCCGCATTGGCGTTATCGAGATTCACGACGACTGATAGTGCGTGGCGCGGTGCGCCCAAGCTCAGCTTGTCGCGAAAATCATTGAATCATCAGCAAAGGCTTTGAATTCCAAAGCATTACCGCTTGGGTCCTGAAAAAACATCGTCGCTTGCTCGCCGGGTTGGCCGGCAAAGCGGATATGGGGGGCAATACCGAACGGCACCTGCGCCATTGCCACGCGATCCGCCAGCGCCTGCCAATCGTCCATGGTCAGCACCACGCCAAAATGCGGCACCGGCACGGCATGGCCATCCACGGGATTGACCACGGCAACGGGTTTTGCCGCCGGATCAAGATGGGCGACGATTTGATGACCGAACAAGTCGAAATCGATCCATTGATCCGATGAGCGCCCTTCCGGACACCCAAGCACATCGCCATAAAATGCGCGCGCCGCGGCGAGATCATGGACAGGAAAGGCGAGATGGAAAGGCCGGATCATGCAATCCTGCTAGCAAATCCCCGCATTCCACGCGATAGCCAATGGGTGAATCAGCGCCCCGCCCTGTTGTCGCTCCTGCTTGGTGCCGTTGCCGCGATTGGCTTTGCACCATTGCAGCTCTGGCCAATCACCTTGGCCTGTTTCGCCGCCTGGCTATGGCTGGTGCATGAAGCGCCGACCTTGCGCACCGCGCTGTGGCGCGGCTGGCTGTTTGGCATCGCCCATTTCACGATCGGTAACAACTGGATCGCCCGCGCCTTTACGCTACAGGATGCCATGCCGGCCTGGCTCGGCTACCCGGCCGTAACGATCCTGGCGGCCTATCTGGCCATCTATCCGATGCTGGCGGCGGGGCTGATGTGGCGGCTGGCAAGCCCGCGCGCCACCGGCGATCAGACAACACCCGTCGGTGGCAGCTTCGTCCTGGTCGCCGGGGCGGCCTGGATCGCATCGGAATGGCTGCGCGGCACGATGTTGACGGGCTATCCGTGGAATCCGCTGGGCGTGATCTGGCTGCCGGTGCCGGGTATGGCCTGGCTGGCGACGTTGGTCGGCACCTACGCACTGTCGGGGCTGACAATTGTGGTGGCCGGCGCGCTGGTGCTGCTGGCGGCGCGCCGTTGGCGCTTTGCTGCCCCCGTATTGGCGGCGGCTGCCCTGCTTTCTGTGGCCGGGCTAGTGGTTCGGTCCCCGCAACTGACGGCTGATCCAAATGCGCCCCGCATCCGCGTTATCCAGCCCAATCTTGATCAGGAGGAGCGCCCGCGCGACGATTATCCCGAAGCCAATCTCGCCGCGGTCGAGCGGCATATCGGTACGCCCGGCCCCGCCCCCCGGCTGATCGTTTGGCCCGAAGGCGCGCTGCGCTTTTTTGTCGAACAAGGCTATCCGTCCCAATATTATTGGAAGGGCCGCCCTGAGGTCACGCTTGCTCGGATTGCCAGCCATTTGGGG
This sequence comes from Proteobacteria bacterium ST_bin13, assembly GCA_002083645.1. GTDB lineage: Bacteria > Pseudomonadota > Alphaproteobacteria > Sphingomonadales > Sphingomonadaceae > Sphingomonas. The sequence continues at coordinate 3,812 of MSXQ01000027.1, read as the reverse complement.
CCGAAGGATATCGTCCTGACAGGCGGCAACAGTCTGCAATTCGACTCGAACGGCGAGCTAACGACCGGGACCAACTCAGTGTTCGCTGTCGGTTCGAACGCGCGACTGCTGGGCCGCTATGACAAGGGGCATCTCGTACCCTGGGGCGAATATCTGCCTGCACGACCGATCATGTCAGCGCTCGGCCTGGCACGGCTGGTGCCCGGCGATTTCGACTTCAAACCCGGCCCCGGTGCATCAGGGATCAGCTTGCCCGGCTTTGGGCTCGTCGGGGTTCAGATTTGCTACGAGATCATCTTTTCGGGGCAGACCGTGGACGGAGCCCATCGCCCGGCCTTCATCTTTAATCCCTCGAACGACAGCTGGTATGGCCGCTGGGGCCCGGTTGAGCATCTCGCCATGGCGCGGTTGCGCGCAATTGAGGAGGGGCTGCCGATCATCCGCTCCACACCGACCGGCGTATCGGCGATTATCGATGCCGACGGCCGCGTGCTCGGCGCGATCCCCGCCGACCGGGATGGCGCGATTGAGCTCCCGATCCCACCGGCGCATCCCGCAACGCTCTTTGCCCGACTTGGCAATCTGATGGCCGCGTTGGTTACCTTGGGCTTGCTCCTACTGGCAGTTGCCATTCGCCAAAGAGCGCGATAGGGCGCATATAACGAAAGCTTTATATGTCGTTCGCGGCCTATTTTCCGGCCCAATCAGAGGGATTTCCATGCGCGCATCGTTTCTCTTCACTTCCGAATCAGTTTCCGAAGGCCATCCCGACAAGGTCGCCGACCAGATTTCGGATGCCGTCGTCGATCTGTTTCTGTCGAAGGATCCCTATGCCCGCATCGCTTGCGAAACGCTGACGACCACCAACCGTGTCGTTCTGGCGGGCGAAATCCGCTGTAAGGGCGTGTATGAGAATGGCGAATGGACGCCGGGCTCACGCGAGGAAATCGAAGCTGCGGTCCGTGCGACGGTGAAGCGCATCGGCTATGAGCAGGACGGCTTCCACTGGCAGACCTTTGATTTCGCCAACCATCTTCACGGCCAGAGCGCACACATCGCGCAGGGCGTCGATGAAAGCGGCAACAAGGAAGAAGGCGCCGGCGACCAGGGCATCATGTTCGGCTATGCGACTGATGAGACCCCCGATCTGCTGCCTGCAACGCTTTATTATTCGCACCGCATCCTCGAAACCATGGCCGCTGATCGCCATTCGGGCGCAGCGCCCTTCCTGGAGCCTGACGCCAAGAGCCAAGTAACGCTGCACTATGAAAACGAAGTGCCGGTCCACGCGACCGCGCTGGTTGTTTCAACCCAGCATGCCCCGGGCTATTGCGACGACGGCGCCGAGGGCAGCGATCCGGAAAAATATGCCGTGCTGCGCGATTATGTAGTCGGCGTTTTCCACAAGGTGCTGCCTGCAGGCTTCATTACCGACGAAACCAAGATTTACGTCAACCCGACCGGCCGCTTCGAAATCGGCGGGCCGGACGGCGATGCGGGCGTGACGGGTCGCAAGATCATCGTCGATACGTACGGCGGTGCCGCTCCGCACGGCGGCGGCGCGTTCAGCGGCAAGGACCCGACCAAGGTCGATCGTTCGGCGGCTTATGTCGCGCGCTATCTGGCAAAGAATGTGGTTGCGGCCGGCCTTGCGCGCCGCTGCACGATCCAGCTCAGCTATGCGATCGGCATCGCCGAGCCGCTGTCGCTCTATGTCGATCTCCACGGCACCGGCACCGTTTCCGAAGCGAAGGTTGAGGAAGTGCTGCCCCAGCTCGTCCGCCTGACGCCACGCGGCATCCGCGAGCATCTGAAGCTCAACGCACCCATCTATCAGCAGACCGCCGCTTATGGCCATTTCGGCCGCAAGGCAGAGGGCAATGCCTTCACCTGGGAAGCCACTGATCTGGTCGACAAGCTGAAGGCAGCGGTGGCGTAAGGCCGCACTTTTTTACTGCAGATTGCAACGAAAAACACCCCGTGCGTCCACCGACGCGCGGGGTGTTTTGCTGCCGGACAGCATCGGCGGGAGATTATCGCGAACTGGCTCGCAAGCCGTCCCGCCACTCCCTTAGGGCGCACTTGGCTGGACTTTCGTGTCCGCTCCGCTACGCGAGCCCACCATGAACGATCCCACCACCATCCGTCGCCTTTATGGCCGTCGCCAAGGCCATAAGCTGCGCCAGGGCCAGGCCGCACTTGTCGAGGAATTGCTGCCCGAGGTGTCGGTGCCCGAAGACGGCCCGCTCGACGGGGTGCGGCTGTTCGGCGATCCGCGCCCGCTCCAGCTCGAGATTGGCTTTGGCGCGGGCGAACATCTCGCTGGCCAGGCAAGCGCCAACCCCGACACTGGCTTTATCGGCTGCGAGCCGTTCCTGAACGGCGTGGTCGGCGCACTCGGTCATATCCGCGACGGGGCATTGGCCAATGTGCGCCTGCACATGGGCGATGCGCTGACCGTACTTGAACGCTTGCCCGATGCCAGCCTTGAGCGCGTCTATCTGCTCCATCCCGATCCGTGGCGAAAGGCGCGCCACGCCAAGCGGCGGATGATCAACAACGGGCCGCTCGATCTGATCCACGCCAAGCTGCAGCCCGGCGGCGAGTTCCGGCTGGGCACGGATGACCCGACCTATTGCCGCTGGTCGATGATGATCATGAACGCGCGGCGCGATTTCGCGTGGCAGGCGGGCAGCGCGGCGGATTTCCTCACCCGCCCGGCTGACTGGCCCGAAACCCGCTATGAGCGCAAAGCCCGGCGGCAAGGCCGCGAGGTGTGGTATTTCAAGTATACCCGAGTGTGACTATCAAGAATGGCGCTGTCAAACCAATGTGGCAGTGAGCGACGGGTGCTAATAGCGAACGCGAATGAGCCGCAAATCCAGAGCAAAACCCGCCTCGCCTTTTCGCTGTTTCAACTCGTCACCTGAGGTAATCCGGCTGGTGGTGCTGATGTATGTGCGGTTTCCGCTGTCGCTGCGAAATGTCGAGGGCCTGCTATGCGAGCGCGGCATCGACTTGTGTCATGAAACCGTTCGGATGTGGTGGAACAGGTTTGGGCCAATGTTCGCTGGTGACATTCGGCGGCAACGGATCAGTCGGATTCGCGGGTTTCGCCGTTAGCGATGGCACCTGGACGAGATGCACGTAAAGCTGAACGGCGAGATGGCTTACCTCTGGAGGGCTGTTGATCACGAAGGCGAGATCCTTGAGAGCTACGCTACGAAAAAGCGCGACAAATCAGCGGCCCTCACCTTCATGAAGAAGGCGCTGAAGCGGCACGGCCCGGCCGAAACCATCGTCACTGACGGTCTCAAATCCTATCCCGCCGCGATGCACGAGCTGGGCAATCTCGATCGTCGCGGGATCGGTCGATGGGACAACAACCGGGCCGAAAACAGCCATCTTCCCTTCCGACGAAGGGAGCGGGCGATGCTCCGGTTCAGGCGAATGAAGACACTGCAAAAGTTCGCCTCGGTTCACGCAAACGTCCACAATCACTTCAATCTTGATTGCCACATCGTCGATCGCCAAACATTCAAAAAACGCCGTTCGGCCGCTCTGGCCGAGTGGCAACCGCTTGCCAATTGAACTTCCGGACCAAAGCCCGATCTGCATCGTAGAGAGACGGGTTCGCACAAGACTGACAGCACCGAATGCAGCGGTCAGCGAGGCGACGAACGTCGGGCCAGTGCTGGTCGTGCCGACGTTTTGTTCGCTGGCCGATCTTGCCGGAGTCTGCGGATAGCGTCGCACGCTATCCGCAGACTCCGGCGGAGATCAGAACATCACGCCAAACTCCAGCCGCCCGC
>MSXQ01000005.1:222903-262196 GCA_002083645.1 Proteobacteria bacterium ST_bin13 | reverse complement strand
ATCGCCGCGCTGCATTCTCCTTGCAGAGCCGGTGCCGCCCCGCCGATAAGGGCGGTATGATCACCGTCGCCAGCTATAATATTCATAAGGGGATCGGCACGGATCGACGGCGACGGCCGGAACGCATTCTTGATGTATTGGCAGAGATGGATGCCGATATCGTCACCCTTCAGGAGGCCGATCGCCGCTTTGGCACCCGCGCGGCGGTGCTCTCACCTAGCCTAATCGAACAAGCGGGCTGGCATCCCGTTACCTTTGGCGTGCGGCAGGCGAGCATGGGCTGGCATGGCAATATGATCCTGCTGCGACAGGGCATTGCGATCACCCGCAGCGAAGCGATCCATCTGCCGACGCTCGAACCGCGCGGTGCCGTAATGGCCGATCTGCGCACCAGCGCGGGCGCGCAACTCCGCGTAGTTGGCATGCACCTCGACCTTTCCGGGCTCTGGCGGCGGCGACAGGCAGCTTCGATCATTGCCCATCTCCATGCCAATCCGCATCCGCTGCCAACAATTCTGATGGGCGATATGAATGAATGGAGCGCCACCACCGGATGTTTGCACGAATTTGCGCGCCATTTTCGCATTGCCGATACCGGACCCAGTTTTCACGCCCGTCGCCCGCTCGCCCGGCTTGACCGGATCATGATGTCGCGCGACTTGATGCCGGTTGCGTGCGGGGTTCACAATAGCCGGCTGGCAAGGATTGCTTCCGATCACTTGCCGATCTGGGCACGAGTAGAGGGTGTGCAATGAGCCGGGAAAAAGAGCTGCGACTGGCACTGGTCTGTTACGGCGGCATCAGCCTTGCGGTCTATATGCACGGCATTACCAAGGAAATCTGGCAGTTGGCGCGGGCGAGCTGCGCTTTCACCAATGGCGACACGCCGGCTGGCGGCAGCCAGGGCGTCTATCGCGCGCTACTCCAGGAAATCGAAAACGACCATGGTCTAAAGCTGCGCGTTCTGGTTGATATCATTGCCGGGGCGAGCGCTGGCGGCATTAACGGCGTGTTTTTGGGGCAGGCGATCTCGACCGGCCAGTCGCTTGAGCCGCTAACCGACTTATGGCTCGACAGTGCCGATGTGGAGGCGCTGATCGATCCTGATCAGGGCCCACGGCACCGGCTCTCGAAAATCTGGGCATTGCCGCTCGTCTGGCTGGCGCAGCGGCGAACGGGGGACCGGATCGATGAACTGGTCGAAGTCGGCGCGCGCCAGGAAGTCCGCGCCAAACTGTCCAAATTCGTCCGGTCGCGCTGGTTCGAGCCTCCTTTTGGTGGCGCGCGCTTTTCCAACCTGATGCTGGATGCCTTTGACGCAATGGCGGCGGCCCCCACCGGGCCGCGCCTGTTACCGGTCGATCAGCCGCTCGATCTGTTCGTGACCGTTACCGATTTTTCTGGACACCCTGAATTATTAGCGCTCAATTCGCCTGCGGAAGTGATCGAGACCGAACACCGGCTTATCTTCTCCTTCACCGATCACGGCCAATCAACCACCATGCTGGCTCATCCCGGCGAGCTGACCTTTGCCGCACGGGCGACATCCAGCTTCCCGGGCGCTTTCCCGCCCTGCACCATCCGCGAGCTTGATCAGGTATTGGCCAGCAGAAACATGCCATGGCCGGAACGTGAAAACTTTTTGAAGCGCAGCCTGCCCCGTCAATATGCAGCCAATGCGGCAGATTGCACCGTCTTGATCGACGGATCTGTGCTGGCCAATGCGCCCTTCCGCCCCGCGATCGAAGCGCTGCGCGAACGGCCTGCGCGTCGACAAGTTGATCGCCGCTTCGTTTATATCGATCCCCATCCGGGCGCGAAGCTCGATTTTGGCGGCAAAAAGGGCGGCGTACCGGGTTTCTTTCAGACTATCATTGGCGCGATTTCGGAACTGCCGCGTCAGCAGCCGATCCGCGACAATTTGGAAGCAATTGCCGAGCGTTCGCATCGGATTGAGCGGATGGCGGAAATCATCGCTGGCATCCGCCCCGAAGTGGAAAAACAGGTCGAAAGCCTGTTTGGCTATACCTTGTTTCTCGATCGCCCAACCGTCGCTCGGCTCGCCACCTGGCGTCGTCGCGCCCAAAGCTCTGCAGCCAGCAAAGCCGGCTATGGCTATGCCGCATATGGCCATTTGAAGCTCGCCGGCGTCATTGAACAAATGACGCAGTTGCTGTGGAGCGTTGGGGGAGAAATGGGCCAGTCAAGGCTCGATCATATCCGCCGCCAGGTCACTTTAGCGGTCCGATCGCAGGGCATGGACGATATGGGGCCGACCTTTTCGGGCGGCACCAACCCTGCAACCATCGCTTTCTTGCGCTCCTATGATCTGGGCTTCCGTATCCGCCGGTTGCGGATGATGGCGCGGCGATTGAGCGATCTCGAAGTGAGCTTTGCCGAAACCGACATCGCCTTGCTGCGCGATGCCATCTACACCTCGCTGGCCGCCTATCTCGATTGCAAGCGTACCGAGACGCATCTGGCGCTTCGGCGCGATGTTCGTGCGTTGCGAAACAATGCGGTGCCGTTGCTCGATCGACTGGCCGAGTCGCTCAATCTCAAGCCGCTGGACGATGAAACTGAATTGCGGCTCTCCACTGCCCTTGGCCAGGCCTCGCGCGAGATCAGGCGGCCGCTGCTGCTCGCCTATCTGGGTTTTCCCTATTTCGACGTGGCGACATTGCCGCTGCTTCAAGGTGAAGGGGTCGATGAATTCGATGCCATAAAGGTCGATCGCATCGCCCCCGATGACGCAACGTCAATCCGCACCGGCGGGGCAATGGCGACGCTAAAGGGCATCCAGTTCAATAGTTTCGGTGCCTTTTTCAGTCGTGCCTATCGCGAAAACGACTATCTATGGGGGCGGCTGCACGGTGCCGAGCGCCTGATCGACATCATCGTTTCCACCCTACCCGCTTCGATGCAGATGAAGCCGGGCCGGATAGCGTCGATCAAACGCGCGGCCTTCATCGCCATTCTGGACGAGGAAGAACCAAAATTGAAGCAGATCGGCCCCCTGATTGCGTCGTTGCGCAGCGAGATCGGCTGAGGCTGGCAAAAATCCGCTAAGCGCCCTAAGCTCTCCTTCTGGTCGCACGGAGCACGCCATGCAGTTTTTGAAAACGCTCTTCTGGTTCTTGCTCGCGTTGCTCGTCGCGGTGTTTTCGATCGGCAACTGGACGACGGTACCCATCAAATTATGGGCCGGGTTAATCGCAGATGTGAACTTGCCGCTGCTCTTGGTGCTTACCTTCCTGGCCGGGCTGTTCCCGGTGCTGCTCTATCACCATGCAGTGAAATGGCGGATGGGGCAGAAATTATCGACCGCAGAACGCGTGATTGCGGATTTACGTGGCGCTGTCGCGGCAAACGCCCCCCAGCCCACACCCCCAGCCCAGCCCCCGACTGATCGGCCAGAAATAGGCGCCATCCCACCGACTGCCGTGCCCACCGCCGTCCCGCCAGGCGTAGCATGACGAACCGGATTTTCGTCGCCCTTGACACGCCGGATCTCGCCAAAGCGCGGGAGATGGCGATGAAAGTTCGGCATCATGTCGGCGGCATCAAGCTGGGCCTTGAGTTTTTTCTGGCTAATGGACGCGCGGGCTTCCGCGAGATGGCCGATATCGGCCTGCCAATCTTTCTCGATCTCAAGCTCCACGATATTCCCAATACCGTTGCCAAGGCGATTCAGGCGCTGGGCGACATCGAACCGGCAATTTTGACGGTGCATGCCGCCGGTGGCCGGGCGATGCTGGAAGACGCCAAGGCCGCCGCCCATGCCCATACCAAAATCGTTGCCGTCACCACATTGACCAGCCTGGACGCCACTGATTTGCAGTCGATCGGAGTCGGCGGCAATCCGCATGATCAGGTAATGCGGCTGACCGATCTGGCGATGACGGCGGGGGTCGATGGTATCGTCTGTTCTGGGGCTGAAGTCGCCGCCGCCCATAAATTATGGCCCAAGGGGTTTCTGGTCGTGCCGGGCCTGCGCCCTGCGGACGGGGTCGCGGGCGATCAGAAGCGCGTCGTCACGCCGCGTGCGGCGCTTGATTCGGGCGCATCGGTGCTGGTCATTGGTCGCCCTATCACCCAGGCCGCCGATCCCGATCTCGCCGCCCGCGCGATTGAGGCGACGCTGTAGTCGCGCAATTCCGTGTTGATGCCGAGCAAAGAAATCAGCGGCAGTTAAACTAAATTCAACCCTCGGTAAGGTAAGGACGAAATCCATGTTTCGTCTGCTCACCCTGGGTTTTTCATGACCATACAACCATCAGCCTCATCTTTCGGCCTGTCCCGCGTCAAACGGGGGGTGGTGGGCCGGTCGCCCACCCAATTGGCAAACGCGGCCATCAAGACGGTGATCGCCCTGCTTCGCCAGGCGACGCCGTCGGCGCGGGAGGCCGCACGACGGGACCAAGCATTTGATCGCCGCTGGGGCACCGACACCAGCCGCCAGATCGGCATGAACGCGCTCGATTTCCCAACCGCGCTGAAGAAAGGCAGCTTCCATTATCAGGCGAGCGGCGCGCATATCCTGGATGAGACGATCATGGTCGCCGGGATCGATCCCGCCAATTTCACCTTCATCGATTATGGCTGTGGCAAGGGCCGAATTGTGTTGCTGGCGGCAGCCAAGCCCTTTGCCCGGGCAATTGGCGTCGAATATTCCGCGTTGCTGACCGAAATCGCTCAGGCGAATAGTGTCGCCTTTGCAATCCGGGGCGGCGCAACACTGGTGCCCGAATTCTGGCAGGGAAATGCCGCCGATTATGTGCCGCCCGAGGGACCGCTATTCTGTTATCTCTATAATTCTTTCGGCGCGGAAATTCTCGCCGGCTGCCTTGATCGCCTTGAAGCCGCAAAGGCCAGTGATCCAGCGCGCCGCATCCTGCTCGCTTACATCAATCCGCAGTTCGGAGACCTCGTCGCTGCCCGCTCTTGCTGGCACGAAAGCGCCCCCGGCTATGACATTCGCGTCTTCGAATGTGTCGCCAACCAGCCTTAGACGGGCCGCAGCATTGACCAGAAGCGTGGGCCACCGCGCGGCACCGTCCATTCATCGGTCACCGCAAAGCCCATGCGCTGGTAAAAGCTGATGTTCTTTTCCAGCGGCGTTTCCAGATAGGCGGGGAAACGCCCGTCAACGGACCGCTGAAGCCCATCGCGGACAATTGCCCCGCCAATGCCCTTGCCCTGGTGGAGCGGATCGCAACCGGCGATATGCAGATACCAATAATCGCCATCGGGCAGATGCGCATCAATCGCCTGGCTAACCGCAATGGCGCGCCCGATGGCGCTGCCAAAACAGCCGATCATCGGCAAAATGCTGCTGATCATTTCGCCCATGCTGGTATGCGCTTGGCCCGGCGCGCGCCACAACGTCGCGGCCTCGCCGCGTTCCGTCACCAGCCGCATGCCCTTGTTGGCATCGGTATCGAACAGCAGCATGAACAGCCGCGGCAGGCGTTTCGATCGCACGACAGGATCCGGAAAAATCCAGCCGATCGACGGATCGTTGAAAAATGCGCGCGACAACATCGCGGCAATAACCCGGCGTTGATCGTGCCGGGCAAGCTGGACCGCCGACATCATCCGTTCGGATGGCGGCGGCCCTTCACTCACGCCGCGTCGCCGGCCTTTTCTTTCTTGGTATAGACGCGGATCGGCTCCTTGCGGCCCTCGATCACGTCCTTGTCGATCATCACCTCATCGACGCCGTCCATCCCGGGCAGGTCGAACATCGTGTCGAGCAAGATGCCCTCCAGGATCGATCGCAGCCCGCGCGCGCCGGTCTTTCGATCGATCGCCTTGCGCGCGACCGTCACCAGCGCATCATCAGTAAAGTCGAGCTGGACATTCTCCATGTCGAACAGCTTCTGATACTGCTTGACCAGCGCGTTTTTCGGTTCGGTCAGGATCGTGACGAGTGCCGGCACATCAAGATCCTCCAGCGTCGCGATCACCGGCAGACGACCGACGAATTCGGGGATCAGTCCGAATTTCAGTAGATCCTCAGGCTCGACCGATTTCAGCACTTCACCCGTCCGACGTTCCTCGGAGGCGGCGACATAAGCACCAAAGCCAATCGACTTGCCCTGCAAACGATCGCCAATGATCTTCTCAAGGCCGCTGAACGCACCGCCGCAGATGAACAGGATGTTCGTGGTGTCCACCTGCAGAAATTCCTGCTGCGGATGCTTGCGACCGCCCTGCGGGGGCACGCTGGCGGTGGTGCCTTCCATTAGCTTGAGCAGCGCCTGCTGCACGCCCTCACCGCTCACGTCGCGCGTGATGGAGGGGTTCTCCGCCTTGCGGCTGATCTTGTCGATTTCGTCGATATAGACGATGCCGCGCTGCGCCCGTTCGACATTATAATCGGATGCCTGGAGCAGCTTCAGGATGATGTTCTCGACATCTTCACCGACATAACCAGCTTCGGTCAGCGTGGTCGCATCGGCCATCGTGAACGGCACGTCGAGAATGCGCGCCAGCGTCTGCGCGAGCAGCGTCTTGCCGCAGCCAGTTGGTCCAACCAGCAGGATGTTCGACTTGGCGAGCTCGACATCGGCGCCCTTCTGGCCGTGGTTCAGGCGCTTATAGTGATTATGGACCGCCACAGACAGCACGCGCTTCGCGCGCTTCTGGCCGATGACATAATCATCGAGCACATCGCAGATTTCCTGCGGCGTCGGCACGCCCCCGTCCTTCTTGCTGACAAGCGCGGACTTGGTTTCTTCACGGATGATGTCGTTGCACAGTTCCACGCATTCATCGCAGATGAACACCGTTGGGCCGGCGATCAGCTTGCGCACTTCGTGCTGCGACTTGCCGCAGAACGAGCAATAAAGCGTACTCTTCGAGTCGCTGCCGCTCAGCTTCGTCATTCAATCCATCCTTCGCACGATACGCGCGCATTCTTGGGGCGATCATAGTAGACCGCCCCGCTTCAATCGTACAATCACCAAAATCGCGTTACGATCTTGATCGGTTATGCCGCAACCGTTGAGGCATCCTCGGTCGGCATGGGCCGCTTTTCAATCACTTCGTCGATCAGGCCAAATGCCTTTGCTTCTTCGGCGCTCAGGAACTTGTCACGGTCCATTGCATGCTCGATCGCATCAAGCGGTTGGCCGGTATATTTTGCGTAAAGCTGGTTCAGATTATGGCGGATTCGCAGGATTTCCTTGGCCTGGATCTCAATATCGGTCGCCATGCCCTGCGCGCCGCCCGATGGTTGGTGGATCATGATCCGCGCGTTGGTGAGGGCTACTCGCATGCCTGGCTCGCCCGCCGAGAGCAGAAAACTACCCATCGATGCGGCCTGACCGATGCAGAAAGTGCCGACGCGTGGTCGGATATATTGCATCGTGTCATGGATCGCCATGCCCGCCGTGACGACACCGCCAGGCGAGTTGATGTACATGTAGATGTCCTTTTTCGGGTTTTCCGATTCGAGGAACAGCAGCTGGGCGGTGATCACCGACGCCATATGATCTTCGACCTGACCGGTCACGAAGATGATGCGTTCGCGCAGCAGCCGCGAATAAATGTCAAAGCTGCGCTCGCCGCGGTTGGACTGCTCAATGACGATGGGGACCAGGCCGCCCGTCTCTGGATTGGTGAAGTTGCCGGTTTCAAATGGATTTTGCATGGGGGTCTCGCTGGTCCTTATTCCCTTAGAGTGCCTACATCGGCCTTGGCGAAAGCGAGTTCAAGCCCTCTTGCCCCACGGAAGCCCCGGCGCAGCAAAGGAGAGATAGGCCAACCGCCTGACCTCGCGTCGGCCGCGCACCACCGTGTCGAGAATAAGGCCCGTAAAACCGCACAATGCCGCCAGAATCATCAATCCCGTTACCAGCACTGCCGTGGGCAGACGCGGCACCAGCCCCGTCTGCGCATAGGTAATCACCAGTGGCACACTCAGCGCTATGCCAATCAGCGCCAGCACCGCGCCAATCGCCCCAAAAAATAACATCGGCCGCTCGATTCGATAGAGCGTGGCAATCGTGCGCAAAATCCGCCAGCCGTCGCGATAGGTGCTGAGTTTTGAGACCGAACCTTCTGGCCGTGCGAAATAAGGCGTGGCAACCTCACCGACCGGCATTTTCAGCTCAAGCGCATGGACGCTGATCTCGGTCTCGATCTCGAACCCGCTCGACAGCACCGGGAAACTCTTCACAAATCGTCGTGAGAACACCCGGTATCCTGATAGAATATCAGTAAAACTCCGCCCGAATAATTGCGCCAGCATCCCCGTGAGCACGGCATTGCCGAACTGATGCCCGGCGCGATAGGCCGCCTGCGCCTGGGTAACGCGCGACCCCACCACCATATCAAGTTGCTCGTCGATCATCCGCTGGATCAATGCGGGCGCTGACGCGGCATCATAGGTCGCGTCGCCATCGGCCATCACATAGATATCGGCATCGATATCAGCGAACATCCGCCGCACGACATTGCCCTTGCCCTGCATGCGCTCGGTGCGGACGACAGCCCCAGCCGCCGCCGCAACCGCCACCGTGCGATCGGCGCTGTTATTGTCATACACATAGATGGTCGCGCCGGGGATCGCCTTACGAAAGCCGTCGATCGTCTGCGCGATCGCCACTTCCTCGTTATAGCACGGCAGCAGCACCGCGATGACAGGCGTATCGCTCATCGCCACTTCAATCGCCCTGATGGCGTCCAGGCCAGCTTCACGGCCCGCATTACGCAGCATGGTCCCAGACACGCGCTCGTTCATTCCCGCCATCTCCAATCAACATGATCGGTAGATAGGCGGGAAAGACAAACAACTGGTGATCAGGCTTCAGTCTTCTTAGCCGGTGCCTTTTTGGCGGCCGGCTTTTTTGCAGGCTTGGCCTCGGCAGCAGGCGCTTCATCGGCAGGGGCGTCGACCGCTGGCGCAGGCTCATCCGCCTTCTTGGCCTTTTTCGCAGCAGGCTTTTTGGCCTTGGCCGGCGCGTGATCATGGTCATGATCATGATCATGGCCGCAACCGGGGCCGTGGACATGGCTGTCTTCGCTCTCGATCGCGGCCTCAATCTCTTCACGCGTCACGTCGCGGTCAGTGATCTTGGCCTGCTCGAACAGCCAGTCGACAACTTTATCCTCATAAAGCGGGGCCCGCAGTTGCGCTGCCGCCATCGGCTCCTGGCGGATATACTCAATGAAGCGTGTGCGCTCTTCAGGACTATATTGCTGCGCGGCCTGCGCGATCAGCCGGTTCATTTCCTGCTGGGTGACTTCGACACCATTCTTCTGGCCGATCTCAGACAGCAACAGCCCAAGCCGGACGCGACGTTCGGCAATGGCAAGGTAATCGGCGCGCTCAGTCTCCATCTCGGCCAGCGCTGCAGCCGGATCGGCCTCATGGCTCGCTTCGTGCTGCAACTGCGCCCAGATCTGCTGGAATTCGGCTTCCACCATTGATGGCGGCACTTCAAAATCATGCCCAACGGCAAGCTGATCGAGCAGCTTGCGCTTCATATGGGTGCGGGTCAGGCCGTTATGCTCCTGCTCGATCTGCCCTTTCAGCAGACCGCGCAGCTGCTCCAGGCTTTCCAGCCCAAGCGAGGTGGCGAGCTCTTCGTCGATCACTGCTTCCTTGGCGATGCGGACGTCCTTGATCACCAGATCGAAGGTCGCCGCCGCCCCCTTCAGGTTTTCAGCGGCATAATCGTCAGGGAAAGTGACGTTGATGGTCAGCTCGGCGCCCTTTTTGACGCCAATGATCTGGTCTTCGAAACCGGGAATCAACCGACCCGAACCGATTTCGACCGACATGTCCTCACCCGTGCCGCCTTCGAACGCGACGCCGTCGACCTTGCCGACAAAGTCCATCACGACCAGGTCGCCGGTCTTCGCCTTATGCGTCTTGGGCGCATCGTCGAAGCGCTTTTGCTGATCGGCAAAGCGCTGCAATTGCGCTTCAACGGCGGCCTCATCAACGGGCACAACCAGACGTTCAAGCACCAGCGCATCGATGGCCGGCGTGGGCACATCGGGCAGCACTTCCAGCGTGACGGTGATCTCGGCATCCTTGCCGATTTCATAGCCATCCTCGAGCGCAACCGAAGGCTGCATCGCCGGGCGTAGCTGCTTTTCGCTGATCAGCTGCTGAATACCGTCCTGAATCGACGTGTTGAGCGCATCCTGGGTGATCGCGGGGCCGTGCATCTTGCGCACCAGATTCGCGGGCACCTTGCCGGGGCGGAAGCCGGGCATACGGATTTGCGGGGCGACCTTCTTGATCTCCGCATCGACACGGGCTTCGATATCCTTGGCGGTGATCTTGAGCGAGTAGGCGCGCTTGAGGCCTTCGTTCAACGTCTCAACAGTCTGCATTTTGGCTCTTTTCGTCAGCTAATTCTTTGAAACGGCACCATCGCACGGAGCGATGGCGTTGGTGCGGGCGAAGGGACTCGAACCCCCACATCTTGCGATGGCAGGACCTAAACCTGCTGCGTCTACCAGTTCCGCCACGCCCGCCAGCACGCCGCCGGTCGGCGAGCGTCTATAGCAGTGATGGCCGCCGGGGCAAGCCGCGTGGTCACAAGGCACCGTGGCATTGTTTGTATTTCTTGCCAGAGCCACAGGGGCAAGGTGCATTTCGGCTCACCCGGCCCTCCCAAAGCGCCGGATCGTTGCCGAATTCACCGCCATCGATGCTCGGCTGTGCGAGCGGCGCAATCCGGGTCGTCACCAAACCAAGCGGGTTCCCCGCGCCCATAACCTGGCCATCATCGTCACCGGCAAAGGGATCAAAATGTGATGTAATGAAATCGGGCAGATCGGGCAGCGCTGCTGGTTGCTGGAGCTGGAATTGCGCATGCGCGATCGTCTTGGTCACATCTTCGCGAATCGTGCCGAGCATCCGTTCAAACAGCGCAAACGCTTCCTGCTTATATTCGTTGATCGGCGTTTTCTGGGCATAGGCGCGGAGATGGACCACCTGACGGAGCGCATCGAGCGTCGACAAATGCTCTTTCCAGTGATGATCGAGATTCTGGAGGAGAATCGATTTTTCCACCTGGGTCCAGGTTTCCGGATCAAGCGATGCTGCCTTCGCCTCGATATGCTGGTCGGCCGCTTCACGCACCCGCTCCTCGACCAGTTCGGGATCAATCGCTTCCTCAGCCAGCCAGTCGTCGAAGGGCGGATCAATGCCCAGCATTTCCTGCACATTTTCGCGCAAGCCCTGCATATCCCATTGCTCGGGATAGCTATTGGGCGGGCAGGCTGTGCCGACCAACGTGTTGACCGTCTCGGTCCGCATATCGGTAACGACATCGCCAACCGTATCAGCATCCATGATGTCGCTGCGCTGTTCGTAGATCACCTTGCGCTGATCATTCATCACATCGTCATATTCGACGACCTGTTTGCGTTGATCATAATTGCGCGCCTCTACCTTGCGCTGCGCCGTTTCAATCGCCTTTGACAGCCATTTCGAACCGATCGCCTCGCCATCGGCAATGTTGGACCGCATCATCTTGGCAAACATCGTATCCGGGCCGAAAATGCGCAGCAGATCGTCATCCAGCGACAGATAAAAGCGGCTAAGCCCCGGATCGCCCTGACGGCCCGAGCGACCACGCAACTGATTATCGATACGACGGCTTTCATGCCGCTCGGTGCCCAGCACGAACAACCCACCGGCGGCGAGCACCTCGGCTTTTTCAGCAGCGACTTCGGCCTTGATCCGCTCGATCGCTGCCATACGCTCAGGGCCATCAGCCAGACCCACCAGTTCGTCATTCACGCGGAATTCGATATTGCCGCCGAGCTGAATATCCGTGCCGCGACCCGCCATGTTGGTGGCGATCGTCACCACGCTTTTACGGCCGGCCTGGGCGACGATATGCGCCTCACGCTCGTGCTGGCGAGCGTTAAGAACCTCGTGCACCACGCCTTCCTTGATCAGGAATTCACTCAGCAGTTCGGATTTCTCGATCGACACGGTGCCGACCAGCACTGGCTGGCCGCGCTCGGCGTGAATCTTGATCTTCTTGGCGATCGCCTGGAACTTGTCCTGGGTATTTTTGTAGAATTCGTCTTCCTCATCAACGCGCTTGACCGGCACATTGGTCGGAATCGTCACCACGTTCATCTTGTAAATGTCGAAGAATTCCGCCGCTTCGGTCGCGGCCGTGCCGGTCATGCCCGAAAGCTTGGGGTACATGCGGAAATAATTCTGGAAAGTGATCGATGCCATGGTCTGGTTTTCGGGCTCGATCGCCACGCCCTCCTTGGCCTCTACCGCCTGGTGAAGCCCATCTGACCAGCGCCGCCCATCCATCATACGGCCGGTAAACTCATCGATGATGATAACCTTGCCGTCCTTGACGATGTAATCGGTGTCGCGCTTGAACATCTTGTTCGCGCGCAGCGCCTGGTTCAGGTGATGGACGACCTGGGTGTTTTCAAAGTCGTAAAGGTTGGTGCCCTCCAGCAGTTCGGCAGTTTCCAGCATCCGCTCGGCCGTTTCGGTGCCCGCTTCGGTCAGGATGATCGAACGCTGCTTTTCATCAAGCTCATAGGTATCACTGCCAAGCTGCTTCACGATCGCGTCGACGCGCAGATAAAGATCGGTTTTGTCGTCGGTGGGCCCCGAAATGATCAGCGGGGTACGCGCTTCGTCGATCAGGATCGAATCGACTTCGTCGACGATCGCGAAGTTGAACTTGCGCTGCACCATCGATTCGCGATCATATTTCATATTGTCGCGCAGATAATCGAAGCCGAGCTCGTTATTGGTCGCATAGGTGATGTCGGCGGCATAGGCGTCGCGGCGCTGCTGATCGGTC
Source organism: Proteobacteria bacterium ST_bin13 (assembly GCA_002083645.1). Classification (GTDB taxonomy): domain Bacteria; phylum Pseudomonadota; class Alphaproteobacteria; order Sphingomonadales; family Sphingomonadaceae; genus Sphingomonas. The sequence continues at coordinate 249,381 of MSXQ01000005.1, read as the reverse complement.
AGGTTCGGCACGATCACGCCCGTCGTCATCCCCAAAAAGCGATAGACGTTGCTCATCCACTCGGCATCGCGGGCGGCCAGGTAATCATTGACCGTGACGACATGGACGCCCGTGCCCGGCAAGGCGTTTAGGTACGTGGCGAGGGTCGCGACCAGCGTCTTGCCCTCGCCGGTGCGCATCTCGGCAATCTCGCCCCGGTGCAGGACAATGCCGCCAACCATCTGCACGTCATAATGGCGCTGGCCTAGGGTGCGCTTGGCCGCCTCGCGGACCGTTGCGAACGCCTCTGGCAGCAAGTCGTCGAGCTTTTCGCCACTCGCAAGCCGCTCGCGAAAGCGCGCGGTCTGGGCACTCAGCGCTGCATCATCGAGCGCGGAAATCTGAGGTTCGAACGCATTGATCTTGGCCACGATCGACCCGAGCGATTTGACATAGCGATCGTTCGACGATCCGAAAATGGACTTGGCAAGGCCACCGAGCATGGAGAATTCCTGTATCTAAGGGCAGTGCGCTCGCCGGGCATCGCCGGGGCGCATCAAAATTGGCAATTTGAACCCGGCAAGGCCGGATTGGACCCGAGCGCTATTCGCGACGGCGGGCGAGATAGAGCGGCGTGGCCGGGCGTAGCGCATAGCCCTTGCCTGGTGAGACCGAAGCCGAAATGCTGAGCGTCGGCAACGCCGGGGCAATGTGCCGTGCAATATGTTGGCCTGCCGACTGCGCCGCAGCGGCTGCAATCGCCGCCGGTGCGACGGATTGGTGCAGCCGAACCTCAGGCGTGCTCATCCCGGCGGTAACGCCGGTCAGTGCGCTCAGCAGCGCAGAAAGGATGAGCAGCAGTTCCAATCAAATCGTCCAGTCAATTCGCCAAAAACGGCGCGAGCGACGCACATAGGCATTCACAGACGCAACGTCCATCATTCAAAACAACTGCACCTCCAGCAGGATCAGTCGATCGGCGGGGGTCCTTATTCCTGCGTTTTCGCTTCAGCCAGTTCCCACCGCATCGCCGATGTCCAGCTGCCCGGCATCGGCTTGCCATTGCGGTCCAGCGCCGGTTTGAACCGACCATTGCCGATCAGCTGGCTGCATGTCGTCGAATCCAGCAGGTCGGATCCGCTGGACTGCACGATGTTGCAACCGGTAATCCGGCCCGCCGCATCGATATCGAGCGAAAATTCGGTCCGCCCCTCTTCCGACGCGGCTTTTGCTTCAGCCGGATAGGATTCGGGCGGGAACCAGTCGCCTGGATTGCCGATCGGCTTCACGCCAGCAGCCATGCCAGTATCGGCGGGCGCCGCGAGTGCCGCTGGCGCCACTGCCTTTCGGCTTTGCCCCAATGCTGGCCCCGTGATCGCGATCAGCATTGTCAGCGCGATGCCAGCCCCCCGGCCAGCCGCTTGAATTGTCGTCTTGCCTTCAACACTACGCACTTTAACACCCCCTGCACCTACAAGTTCACCTTAGGCTGAGAGTCGCCCCATGTCATCCCGCTCACCGCTCGCCCCCGATTGCTTCCCGGATTTGCCCGCAATTGCCGGTGCGTCGCTGCGCGTGGCGCGGGCGGGATATAAGGATTGGGGGCGCTGCGATCTCACCTTTGCGACGCTGGATCCCGGCACCAGCGTTGCTGGGGTTACCACCACCAGCAAATGTCCGTCGCCCGAAGTCGAATGGTGCCGGGCGGCCTTGGCGCTTGGTCAGGCGCGCGCACTGGTCGTCAACGCAGGCAATGCCAACGCCTTTACCGGCCACCGGGGACGGGTAGCGGTGGAAGCGATCGCCGCGCGCGTTTCTGTGCATCTGGGGTGCCAGCCCTCCGATGTATTCGTCGCCTCAACCGGCGTTATCGGCACGGCCCTGCCCATCCCCAGGGCCGAAGCCGGGCTTGATGCTGCCTTTATCGCGTCGCCCTGCAGCTGGGAGGAAGCCGCTGCCACGATCGGCACGACCGACACCTTTCCCAAAGGCGCAATGACGACCGCGATCGTCGACGGCCGCACTGTCACCCTGGTCGGGATCATCAAGGGATCAGGCATGATCGCGCCCGATATGGCGACGATGCTCGGCTTTATCTTCACCGATGCGGCCGCTTCCCCGGCCTTTCTTCAATCAGCATTGGCCGATGCCAATCGCCGCAGCTTTTCCTGCATCACCGTCGATAGCGACACGTCGACCAGTGACACCGTGCTGGCCTTCGCGACGGGCAAGGCCGGTAATGCCCCGCTTTTATCGATCGAGTCACCGGGGGCTGATGCATTCCGGGCGGCGATGGACGATCTCTGTCGGCAGCTCGCGCACCTTGTCGTCCGCGATGGCGAGGGGGCGAGCAAGTTCATCACGATCGACGTAGCGGGCGCGGAATCAGACGCGAGCGCGCACCGGATTGCACTGTCGATTGCCAATTCCCCGCTCGTGAAGACGGCAATCGCCGGCGAAGACGCCAATTGGGGACGGGTTGTTATGGCCGTCGGCAAGGCAGGCGAGCCCGCTGATCGCGATTTGCTCGCCATTCGCTTTGGCGCCACGCAGGTTGCGGCCAACGGGCTCGCGGTTGAGGGATATGACGAAGCCCCGGTTGCCGCGCATCTGCAGGGCCAGGAAATCGATATCGGCGTGGACCTGGGCCTTGGCGATGGCCGCGCAACCGTGTGGACCTGCGATCTGACGCATGGCTATATCAGCATCAACGCCGATTACCGGAGCTGAATGCCGTGCTGACGATTTGGGGACGGCTCAATTCGCACAACGTCAAAAAAGTCGCCTGGCTCGCTGATGAAATCGGGCTGGATTATGTCCGCCATGATGTCGGCGGCCAATTTGGCATGGACGCCGCCTATCGCGCGCTCAATCCCAACGCCTTGATCCCGACAATTGACGATGATGGCTTTGTGCTTTGGGAATCGAATGCGATTCTGCGGTATCTCGCGGCCCGCTATGCGCCGGCGCTCTGGCCAGCTGATCCGGCAGCCCGCGCGATGGCCGATCGGTGGATGGATTGGCAGTTTGGCTATGCCGACGCCCAGCGCGGCGCCTTCATCAATCTGGTCCGCAAACCGCCAGACATGCGCGATGCCGACGCTATAGCGCGCTCGGCTGCCGCTTGCGCGCAGCAAATGGCGATCCTCAACGATGCACTGTCAATTTCTCCCTGGCTTTCCGGCGCGGCATTTGGCGTGGGAGACATACCGATGGGCGTTTATGCGCACACTTGGTTCACCCTAGCTATTGATCGCCCACGCTTCAGCGCACTTGCCGATTGGTATGCTCGATTGATCGCGCGGCCGGGCTATGCCCAACAGGTCATGATTCCACTGACCTGATAATCACTCACATCAATGATGAAGGACCGTCATGACTGATTTGATTTTGCACCATTATTCCCGCTCACCTTACGCTGAACTGGTGCGCCGCGCGCTCGGGATCAAAGGGGCGGCATGGTGCTCGGTCATCATTCCGAACATGGCCCCAAAACCAGAACTCACGCCGCTTACCGGCGGCTATCGCAAGACGCCGGTGCTGCAGATTGGCGCCGATATTTATTGCGACACCGCGATCGCGATCGACGCTATCGAGGCATTTCAGCCGCAGCCGACGCTGTTCCCTGCGCCGCTGGGTCGGTTGGGTGCGCTGGTGGCGATGCAGGCGGGCGGCGCAACCTTCAGCCAAGCCGTCGGCTCTGCCATGGCGGTAGTTGCCGATCAGATTGACGACGCGTTTTTCGAAGATCGCAAGGCGCTGTTCGGGATGGACCGGGAGCGCATGAAGAAGGCCGCCCCGCACCAGACGGCCCAATTCACCGGCTGGCTGGCCAAGCTTGAAGACGCACTGGCCGATGGGCGCGCGTTTCTGGGCGGCGATGCGCCAGGCTATGCCGATTGCGCGGCCGGCATGAATGTGTGGTTTCAAGCGGGCATGGGGCTGAAGGAAGCGCGACTGGCGCCCTTCCCGCATGTTGCCGCCTGGATCGCACGCTGCGACGCAATTGGGCACGGGCAGCGGACAGACATGACCGCGCAGGCGGCATTGGATGTCGCGCTCGCGGCTTCGCCTACCGCCACCGCACAAATTGACGATGGCTGTGGCTTTACCCAGGGTCAGCCTGTGGCCATCCGAACCGAGGATCCGGGAGCCGATACCGTGACCGGCACCCTGCTGCGCTGCACGGCGCGCGATATTGTCCTGATGCGCGATGATCCGCGGGTTGGAACAGTCGCCGTCCATTTCCCGCGCATTGGGCAGATATTGCGACCGGCATAATCAGCCAGTGCCGCCTAGCCGCGCATCGGCGCGGCTAGGCGGTTAGCGAATCGCCTGGAATTAGGCCAATGCGCCCTCAAGCCAGGCCTTGAGCTGGCTCTTCGGTGCAGCGCGGCTAAAGCGCGCAACCTCTTCGCCGCCCTTGAACAAGACGAGATTGGGAATGGTACGAATGCCAAAGCGGGTTGCCGCTTCGGGGGCGTCGTCCAGATTCGCCTTGGTGATCGTTACATGATCGGCCAGTTCATCGGAGATTTCCTCCAGGCTCGGCCCGATCACCTTGCAGGGACCGCACCATTCTGCCCAGAAATCAACGAGCACCGGCTTGTCAGCCTTCAGCACGTCATTGTCGAAACTCGCGTCATCAATCTTCGTCGTTGCCATGATCATAATCTCCTGATGAACAATAGGTAGGCGCAGTCCGCCATCGCCTCAAGCGTCTGCGACCAAGCTTTGCTCGTCGCCCCCAAAGCGCTGCTTGTGCGCACCCAGCAAATCAGCAGGCAGCACGAACAGCGAAGGGGCCGCTGTATACAGCAACGCCGCCTCGATGGTGCGACCGGGGAAGATCACTGCCAACGCGTCGACATAGGCGGCCATCTGCCGGAGGTGATAGGCTGGGATTTCGGTGATGTCGGCAGGCGCCCGGCGCCCGGTCTTGAAGTCGATAACGCGCACCAACAGATCGCTGACAAGCAACCGATCGACCGTGCCCGACACAACAAATCCGCCCTCGATCACGGCGGCGATCGGCGCTTCGGCTAGCGCCTCTGGTCCAAACAGATCGGCAAAGCGGGGATCTTCCAAGACACCACAGGACTGATCGACAATTTCGGCACGGACAATGGCGTCGTCGACCCCGCCCGCCTTCTGAAGCCAGCGATCAGCAGCAGCGCGGCGATGCTCGGGAGCGACAGCCGGGAGTCGTTCGAACAAGGCGTGGATCAACCGCCCCCGGTCAGCCGCTGCCCGTAAGGCTGCATTAGGCGGCGGATCGGCGACCATGTCGGGCCCGAGCGACGACGGGGCCAGCGGGCGCGGCGGGCGTGCCTCGGTTGGAGCCGGTGCCCGCACCCAGACCGGCAGGTTAGTGTCACTGCTCCGAACCAACGGCGCGCCATCTCGCAAATCCACTGGCTTTTGCGGGACCAAGCCAAGGAAATGCCGCTCGCCCTCTTCCGGCCCTACTCCCAATGTCGCCAACGCACGATCAGCCGCCGCGTACCAGCTCGCAGCGGGTGGCACGCCCTGCGCACGCGGCCCCAATGCGCCCGCGATCACCAGCCGTTCCTCGGCACGGGTCGCCGCGACATAAAAAAGCCGCCAATGTTCCTGCAGTTCGCGCGCCTGCACGTCGTCGATGTAATCGCCCAGCCGCCCGCCACGCTCGCCGCTGCGCGGACGAAAGATCGGGAACGCCTCCTGGTCCTCATCCGGTTTCCAATGCAGAATTGATCGTGGCACCAGCCCCGGATCGACCGTTGCGTCGGCCAGAATGACCAAAGGCGCCTGTAGCCCCTTGGCCCCATGCACCGTCATCACCCGCACCGCGTCGAGCGGCGCAGACGGATCGCGGACAATTTCGATATCACCGCGATCGAACCAATCGAGAAACCCTTGTAATGAGGGCGTACCGAGCGTCTCGAAATCAAGCGCAGCGCTCAGCACCTCCTCAATGGGGTCGCGCGCTTCCTGGCCGAGACGTCGGATCAGCTTGCGGCGACCATCCAGCGGCCCGGACAGTAACTCTTCGAGCAGCTGATAGGGCGTGGCAATGTCAGCGCGGGCGAGCAGATCGAATAGCGGTTTTAACAGCGCATCCGAACAGGTCGCGCGTAAATGCCGCCACAGGCTGCCGTCTGGCCGGGGCGCGGCGGCAGCAAGCAATTCTTCCTGACTCCACCCGATCAGCGGCGACACCAGCAGGTTGGCGAGCGACAAATCATCATCGGGCTGAAGCGCGAAACGGATCGCGGCAAGCATATCCTGCACCGCCAGCGGGGCATTCAGCCGCAGTCGATCGACACCAGCGACCGGGACTCCCTCGGCATAAAGTCGGGCAACGATCAACGACGCGAGCTCGCCACGCCGCTTCACCAGGATCATCACGTCTTCGGGCCTCAGCGCCCTGCCCTTGCTTTCCAGCATCAGCGGATTGGCGGGATCAAGCCAGGCCTTGAGCTGGCGCGCAATCTGCTTGGCGAGCGCGCGGGTGGCGTCGTCGATCCATTCTTCCTCGTCAGCCTCGCTGCCCCCGGCGATCGTCGGCGACCAGAGCGAGACGAGGCCTGGCCCCGCCACTTCACTGGCATGCGGTTCCAGCGTCCCGACCAAACCCAGACCGGGCGCGTCGACAGCGCTGATCGCGGCATCGACGAATTCCAGGATCGGCTTGGTCGAGCGAAAGCTGTGGGTGAGCGATAGCTGATTAAACGCGGTTGCCTCGGCCGATCGATCCTCAAACAGCGCCTCAGCCTTGCCAAGAAAAAGCTGCTCGGCGGCGGCGAAATACAGCGGATCGGTCCCCTGAAACCCAAAGATCGCCTGTTTGTAATCACCCACCACGAACAGCGTTCGGGTGCGCTCGCCATGCGCGCCAATCCCGGTGAAAAACTCATCCGCCAGCGCCCTGATGATCTTCCACTGCCGCGGATTGGTGTCCTGCGCTTCATCGACCAGGATATGTTCGGTGGTCTGGTCGAGCTTGTAGCGCACCCATTCGCCCATCCCCGGCTGCTCCAGCAGCGCGACGACATGGTTAATCAGATCATCGAAATCGACCGCGCCAATACGGCTTTTGGCGCGCGCATAAGCATTGGCATAAGCGCGCCCGACACCCAGCCCTTTCGCCAACAGATCGCCATAAGCCGCCCGCGTCGCCATACCCAGCAGCTCGGTACAGCGGCTGCCGATCGCCATGGCCAGTTCGGGATAATCGAAATCAGCATCGAGCAATTTCTTTTGATATTTGCGCGGCTCGCCCTCTTTGGTGAAGACCACACCGCGCAGATCATCGAGCATCGCCGCCCGATCGGCGGGGTTCGCCTCCAGCCAGCATTCGGCGATGTCGGCCTGATTGCCGCCCGTCTTGGTGTCCCAGGCGCGATTGGCGGCAGCGATGCGGCGAACCGCACCGGTATCAAATTCGGCATCATCACAGCTATCAGCAAGAATATCGGCAATATCGCCCGCGGGCAGGCCGAGCGCGCGGCGAATATAGGGGGCGATCCCGCTGGGCAGCGTCGCCATCGCCGCCGGCGCGCGGGCGCAAGCGTGAAGGAAATCGGTCGCGCCGCCTTCACCCAGCCGCAAACTAAGCGCGCCAATCGCCTCAACCAGTCCGTTCAGGCCATCGCGTTCGGCATCGACCAGCAATTCAGCGAGCGTTTCCCGCAACAGCACGGCTTCCTCGCGTGCCTCAATCGGTCGGAACCCCGGTGCCAGCCCGGCTTCGGCCGGAAAGCTCGCCAGCAACCCTTGCGAAAAACCGTGGATAGTCTGGATGCGGATGCCGCCGCCGGGTGAATCGAGCAATTTGGCAAACAGGGTTCGCGCCCGCGCTATCATGGCCGGATCAAGATGCGCCTCGCCCAGCGCGAACAAATCCTTGCGCAGCGCCGGTTCGGGCATCCGCACCCAGGCAGCGAGGCGGCTACTGATCCGCCCGGCCATTTCGGCAGCTCCCGCCTTGGTAAAGGTCAGGCACAGAATCGCCGCCGGATCAGTGCCGCGCAGCAACAACCGAAACACGCGCGCCGCCAGCACTTGCGTCTTGCCCGTGCCCGCCGACGCTGACAGCCAGACATGGGCATCGGGCGCGCTCGCACGGGCCTGATTACCGAGCAAGCGGGGGAGATTGGCGGTGGTGTTTGCAGTGCTAGCGCTGGTCACGGCCATACCATTCGTCGCGCCGCATCAGCTGATCATAGTCAGCATAGGGCGCATAATCGGGCGCAAGTTTGGCGGTAAAAGGCGCATCGCCAGTCAGCCAATTTTCCGCCGCAGCTATGAAGTTATGCGCCGCCAGCCGAGTGAAATCGGCCGTCGGGATCAAGTCGCGCTTGCCATCGGGATCGACTGGCGAGCTGACCTTGCCAAAGCTGTCGCCATACTTCGCAAGCGACCAATATTCGAAACCATCCGCAGTCCCGGCAATATCGCCAAAGCCACCCCGTTCGGCAATCAGGCCGAGCAGACCGAGCTGCAAGCTGAACCCCGCGCGCACGGCAGCGGCAGAGGGTGGCTTGCCGGTCTTGTAATCGACAATCGCCAGCCCGCCGCTTGGTGATCGATCAAGTCGATCGGCGGTGCCGCGCAGGGTTACCCCGGCGATGACGATTTCCCCAGTCCGTTCAGCATCCAGTACCTGCCGACCCTGATCGATCTGTTCGTCCATCTTGGCGGCGATCCAGTCGATCGCCTCGATCAATCGGGGCTGCCACAGCGCGCGCATCATCGGGTGGGTGCGGGCGTCGTTGAGCATAGCATGCGCCCGGTCGCGCAGCTTGTCGGGCGCGCAACCGTCCTGCTTAGCCCAGACTTCAAGAATGGCATGAACTGCTGTGCCGCGCCACGCAGCGCTCGGATCGGCATCAACCGGATCGAGCGGCCCCAGCCCCAGCACCCGTCGCGCGTAAAAGGCGAAGGGATCGGCCTTCAAGCGATCGACCTCGGTCACCGATATGCGTTTTGGGCGAAGCGCCGCCGGGACAACCGGCGCCGGTCGATCAGCGGGTTCATGCCGATCGGGCGTGTCGATGGCGCGCGCCCAGTTTTCCAACAGCGTTGCGCGGGTCAACCCACCCGACATCGCCTCCAGCCGCAGCCAGAATCGCGAGGCAATTGCCGGCGATCGCGCATCGCGGCGCGCGCGCGTCAGCAACACTTCGGGCGCGCCAAGGGCCGATGCAAGATCATGCGCGGCGAGCCCAACGCGGCGATCAAGCGCCGGCAAGCCCAACTCGATGCGGATACGCGGCGCAAGCCAGGGATCGGGCGCTGGCTGACCCGGCCAGACGCCTTCGTTCAGCCCCCCCAAAATCATCAGATCGGCGGTCTGCAGGCGCGCCTCAATCAAACCATAAATGGCGAGCCGCGGATGCCCTCCCTGAGGCGGACGCACCGCGACATCCTCCATCAGCGTCCGCAGCAGCGGGGCAAGGCTGTGCGGCTCGATGAGCGCGGGACCGGCGGCCGCCTCTGCTTCGATATCAGCGAGCAATTGGGCAGCAGCCCTACCCGCAACCCCAGCCCAAAGCGCATCGCCGCACAATGCCTGTGCCGTCTCGCGCAAACCGGCAATGAACTGACCCAATGGTTGCGGCCCGGCCGCGAAAAGGGTCGCGATCGGCTCCAGCACCGCTTGCGCTGTCGGCCACCATGTCGCTGCCGGTCGGCGAATGATCTGCTCGCGACGATCGCCCTCACCCAGATAGGCCGCAATCCCGTCCAGCCCCGCCGCCGGGCGCGGCCCACGCACCGCAAGATCAAGCCGGCGCACGCCTTCCAGCCAGGCCAACCGTTGCTCCCCGGCCCGTACCAGCGGATGTTTGAGCAATGCCAATAGCGCAAGCGGCGCAAATTGCTGGGCTGCCGCCTCCGCCAACACGGTCAACAGCGTACCCGGTGGCAAAATCGCGAGCGACCGCCCAGCACTGTCGTCGATCGCCACACCCCATCGCGCACAATGTGCCGCCACGCGCCGCGCCAGCGCACGATCCGGCGTCACCAACGCCGCCGTCTTGCCCGGGGTCTCCAGCGCCTCCCGCAGCGCAAGCGCGATTGCCTCTGCCTCTTCGGCGGGTGTGTTGACCAGGGCCGCGCGCACGTCGCTTAGTCGCCGTTCTTCGGCGGGCAACATCGTCCATTTGCCCGTGAATTCAGCGGGTGCCAGCGCATTGGCGATGGCCCGGCCACGCACCGCTGTTGAATCATGGCCACCGCCGTCCCGCCAAGTGACAACCTCGCTGCGATTGACGCCCATCCGTTCGAGCAGCAGCTTCAGTTGAAATTGCGGATGCGTTTCGATCGATCGCCGCCGCACGCCCGTCACTGGATCGGGTGCATGCGGGCCAAGCGCCTGCCATTCGGCCTCATCCATCTCCGTGGCCAGGCCCGGAAACACGACCAGCCCCTGCGGTAAATCGCTGACCACGCGCAGCAACCGCGCAATGGCAGGGGCTGCCGTCGTCATCCCAGCCGCACAAACGAAACCCGGCGGTGGTGCCTTCGCCCATCGCGCACCGAGCCGCTGCAACAAACGTGCGCGACGTTCGGCGAGATCGATCCGCCCCAATCCCGCCAGTTCCTGTGGCCAACGATCAAGCACCACGCCGAACATCGCCAGCGCGCGTTGCCAATGATCGGAGAGTTCCTGGGTGAGATCCAGACTGCGCAGCCGCGCCGGCGGCACTTCCTCGACCAATAGTTGATCAAGCGTGCGGGCCAATTCCCCGGCAAGGCGCACCGCCTCTGCCGCGTCGATCGGGGTCCCGCCGCGGGCGCGTTCTTCGCTCACCAGCCGTGACAGGATCATCCGCCGTGCCAACGGCGCGATCGCCGGGGGCACGGGATCGGCATCGTCGGCGGGATCAATCGCCACATCTGCAGCTTCACTGCCATCGGCATCGCCGATCGCCACCAGTCTCGGCAGCAACAGCCCGCCACCGCTTGCGCGCACAAAGGCATCGGTGATCGTTCGCTTGGCGCGATTGTTCGGCAGCAACACAATGCCCCGCGCGAGCGACAGTTTATCGCGCCCGAAGCGCCGGATCAGCCCCGCCGCCAGCGCATCGCCAAACGCCCGGTGGGCGGGAATGCTGAACAATTGGGGGCCGACCCGATCAACCATCGCGGTCAGCCACCCTGATCAGCCATCGGCCAGGATCGCTTCGGTCTGGGCAATGGCACCCGGCGTACCGACATCAAACCACAGTCCCTGATAGCTCATGCCAAATGCGCGACCGGCGGCAATCGCCCGATCCCAGAATAAGTTGGTCGAAAACGGCCCATCCGGCCAATCCGATATGATGCGCGGGGACAATATCTGCACCCCAGTCCAGACAAACGGCGCGAGCCGCCCGCGCCGCCGCCGGCCGGTAATCCGTCCATGTGCATCGAGATAGAAATCACCGGTGCCGCTGTGGCAATTTGCGCGGGCCAACGGGACCATCAACAACAACGCATCCATCCGCGCGTCATCCCATGCCGCCGCCAATGCGCGGATCGAATCAATCGGCCCATCAACCCACAGATTGTCGCTGTTGACCGACACAAAGGGCTTGTCGCCGATCAGGTTGCGCGCCTGCACCAGCCCGCCCCCCGTTTCCATCAGCTGTGCGCGTTCGTCAGAGATGACAATGTCCAGACCGTGCCCGTTGCGCTGCACATGCGCCTCGATCGCGTCGGCCATGTAATGGACATTGACGACGGCGCGCTTGACGCCCCCGGCGCGCAAGCGATCAAGCGCATGGTCAAGCAGCGCCTTGCCAGCCACCTCAACCAGCGGTTTGGGGCGTGTCGCCGTCAGCGGGCGCATCCGGGTGCCAAGGCCAGCTGCCATCACCATTGCCGTGTCGGGCACGATCCCGCCCGGATCGGGGCGGATCGCCAGCGTGCGCACTGCGCTCATCGGCCGGCAATGACCAACGGATCGCCGCGCAATTCGGCCGGGATATTGGCATCGAACCAGGCTTTGACAGGGGCGAGCGCTGGATGGGCTAGATCACGTTCAAGATAGCCCCAAACGCGCGGGCAGAGCGCAGCATAGCGCGGCTTGCCATCGCGCTGCCACAGGCGCGCAAAAACGCCGATGATCCGCGTGTTTCGCTGTGCGCCTAGCACATGATAGGCAATGTCGAAATCCAGCCCTGCGTTTGCTTCCCGCCTGTAATGCGCGAGCATTTCCGTCTCTATCGCGGGCTCAACGTCGCGTCTCGCATCCTGCAGCAGCGAGACAAGATCATAGGCCGGGTGGCCACTGGTTGCGTCCTGAAAATCCAGCAATCCCATTCGCCCATCAGGCACAAGCATCAGATTTTCAGCATGATAATCGCGCAGGACGATCACGGGTTGTTCTGGGACGGCCCGGTCCAGCACTTCACCCCAGGCCGCGCGATAGGCGGCCATATCGGGCGCCAGGCCCACCGCCGGACAATACCAGTCGATCAGCAGCTGCGTCTTTTCATCCATCGCTGCACGGTCATAGGCGGCAAGCGGCGGCGGTGATTGGCGATGCAGCCCGACCAGCACGTCCACTGCCGCCCGGTAAAGCGCTGGTGCACGCGCCGGGTCCGCATCCACCGCTTCACGCATGCGATCGTCGCCGAAATCCTCGATGAGCACCAGGCCATGGTCCAGATCGACGGCGAGCACTTCTGGTGCTGCAAAGCCGCGCGCATACAGCCAGCGCGCAATATCGATAAAGGGTCGTGGATCTTCCACTGGCGGCGGCGCGTCCATCAGCACGGCGGTGCGGCTTGCATCATGGACACGAAAATATCGCCGGAACGACGCATCGCCGGTAATCGGCGCAATCGATGCAGCGCCCCAGCCATGCATTGCCAGAAAATCGCGTGCAGCGGACGGAAGGTTCATTTCAGCGGCCATCGCGCTCTCCATGGCGCGGGGACCAGCGCTGTCAAGGCACGCCCGCCATCGGGCGTGAACGACAATGTTAGCGCCAGCGCATCCGGCCAATATCCAGGCGGTGCGCGTTCCGGCCATTCGACGATCGTCAGCTGCTCGGCTGCGGCGTCGTCCAGCCCCAGTTCGGCAATTTCGTCAGGATCATCAATGCGATAGAGATCGACATGCAGCACCGGCAATATGGTATCGGGCGGGGCGTAAGGCTGGACGATCGCAAAACTTGGCGATGGCGCTTCCCCCGCCAGCCCAAGCGCAGCAAGCAATCCGCGCGCGATGCTCGTCTTGCCGGCCCCCAACGGCCCGGCCAGCGTGATGATATCGCCGGGAACGACCAGCTTTGCCAACGCCGCGCCGAATCGATCGCTCGCGTCGGGATCGGTCAGCAGCAAGGGGGCGTGGTGCCGCGTCATGCTTTGCCCAGCGATTGGCGGGGGAGCTCAACAGTGATCAGCGTTCCCTGCCCGCGCTCCGAAATCAGGGCGATCGTGCCGCCATGCGCTTCAACGAACTGCTTGGCGAGCGGCAGGCCAAGCCCCAGCGCGCGCTCCCCATTGCGGGTAATGCCAGGCTCAGCAAAGCGATCAAACGCCCGCGCAATCGCCTTTTCGCTCATTCCCCGGCCATTGTCCGATACCACGATCCGCGCCGACGACGCCGTGCCATCAGCGTGCAGCAATACCCGCCCGCCTTCCGGCATACCGGAAATGGCATGGCGCAACAGGTTGTCGATCACCTGACCAAGGCGGCGCGGATCACCCATTACCTTGCCCGCCGACGGGGCAATTTCGATAGCAAAATCCAGTTTACGCGCGTTGACGACCGTATCGAGCTTGGCCGCGACCTCACGGGCCAACGCATCGAGATCGACCTCCACGGTCGCTGGAGGGCTGCCGCGATCGTCATTCTGGGTCAGGTCGAGCACATCGTCGACCAATCCGCCGAGCCGCTCGACTGATTCCATGATCGCGGTCACATAATCGACCGCGGCGGGGGGCAAGTCACCCGCATATCCGCCTTGCAACATCTCTGCAAAGCCGCTGATCGACGTAAGCGGTGTGCGCAATTCATAGCTCATATTGGCAACGAAATTGGTTTTGACTCGGTCGGCTGCTTCAAGCGCTTCATTGCGGTCGCGCAACGCGATTTCGATCTTGTGGCTGTCGGTAATGTCCAGCATCGTGAACAGCGCGTTGCCGTCGGGCAGCGGCACGGCCGCAAATTCAAAATGACGCCCATCGGCAAAGGCAAGGTTGCCACCGCGCTGGAGCCGCTCGACCGTCGCCGATCGCACCAGATCACTGATCAGCACGGCCTTGCCCGCGCTGGCGAGCTTGGGCGCCGCTGCCTTGGCCAGCACGTCAACACGCGGATGCTGTGCGAGGAACTCCTCCTCAAAGCCCAGCGTCACGCGGAAGCGGTTGTTCCACAGCTGTAACCGGCCATCAGCGGCGAACACGCCAAGCGCTTCGAACAGATTGTCAAACGTGGCGGTGCGGACGCGCAGCAGTGTATCGCGTGCGCTCGCCAACTGGATTTGCTCGGTCCGATCTTCAAAAATCAGCAACAACCCGCCGTCGGGCAAGGGCTGGGCGACCACGCGAAGATGGACGCCCCCGGGGAGCAGCCAATTTTCCTCGATCTGGCTCTCGGCGGCGGCAAACCATTCGCGACGTTCAGCTTTCCAGCCTGGAAAATCGCGGACTTCGGGTAACCGACTGGCCTCTCGCATCCGTTCGAGCACGCGATCAAACTCTGGTCGGTCAACCAACCATTCGGGGCGCATCGCAAAAAGCCGTCGAAATGGCTGATTACAAAACGCCAGAGTCCGGTCCGCGGCAAACTGGACCACGCCGGCTGAAAGTTGGTCGAGCATCGCCCGCTGCGCCTCAGCGAACCGCTTGATCACCGAATGCGCCTGTTCCAACTCTTCGATATCAATCGCAAAGCCAGCGATTCCGCCGGTCGGCAACGGTACATCGAACACACGCAACATCCGCCGAGCGCCCAGAATCGTCGCGGGTACCGCCTGGGATTTCGGGCGCCGGGTGTCGCGCGCGGCAATCGCGTTGGCGAGTGGCCCGCCACCGCCGGTTTCCTCAATCAGCTCCACACCGCGCGCAATCACGTCTTCAGCGTCACGGCCTTCTACTGCCTGGACATAGGCTGAATTGGCCATCGCCAGCCGCAAATCGGGCCCGCGATACCACATGGGCATCGGTGCCGCTTCAATCAGGCCGGTCAACGCCTGAAACGCTTCGGTAATCCGTGCTTCCGCAGAGGCAAGTCGCGCAATCTCCGCCTCACTGTCGGTAGCATCGAACGCCCAGATCACGACGCTGGCACCAACATTCATGGCTTGCGGTGCACGCTGCCCTTTCAGCAGCAGGACCTTCGCGCTTCGTTGTACCCGCACCGATCTGCTGAATGGCCGGGCCGATTTTTGTGCAGCATCGACGTCTGCCGTCAGCCCCGCGAGATCGGATGCCGTCAGCCCTGAATCATCCCGGGCAAGATCGGCCAGGTCGTGCGGCGGCGGAAAAAGTCCGAACCAATCCGTCAACCGATCGGGCAAACTGAGGCGACCATCGGGGCGCACAATCATCGATAATGCCGGCGACGATGCCAACAAAATCGCCAGCTGGTCGTGATCTGCCTCAAGCGCCGCGCTTGCGGCGCGGGCGCGCAATCCGATAAATAGCGCCCAACCGGCGATCACCACCAACACCGCCAGCGCCACGCCCGCGATGATTGGCCCCAATGTCGGACCAAGCGCAGGTCCGAATGTCGGTCCAGCGGCCGACTGACTCATCATCGCGCCAATTCCGACGCCTGCAAACGCGCTTGCTTCATGGCCAACGCCTTAGTGCGCGTCATCGCCAAGGGGAAGCGGCCAGTCACGAAGCTAACCATAGGCCCCAGACCGAAAAGGGCCGCGCCCGTTGCCGGACGCGACCCTCTGCTGTCAACCCGGTTGGGCGTGACCTCTTAGTAGCGGTAATGGTCCGGCTTAAACGGCCCTTCGACCGGCACACCGATATAGTCAGCCTGCTTCTTGGTGAGCTGAGTCATCTTGACGCCCAGCTTTTCAAGGTGAAGCGCTGCGACCTTCTCGTCGAGGTGCTTCGGCAGGACATAAACGTCGTTGTTATACTGGCCCGGGTTGGTGAACAGCTCGATCTGCGCCAGCGTCTGGTTGGTGAAGCTTGCCGACATCACAAACGACGGATGGCCGGTTGCGTTCCCAAGATTCACCAGGCGGCCCTTCGACAGGATGATGATCTGCTTGCCATCTGGGAATTCGACCAGGTCGACCTGCGGCTTCACTTCGGTCCACTTGTAGTTGGACAGCGCCGCGATCTGGATTTCGCTGTCGAAATGGCCAATGTTGCAGACGATCGCCATGTTCTTCATCGCCGCCATATGATCGGCGGTGATGACATCGGCATTGCCCGTGGCGGTGACGAAAATGTCGGAACGCGTGACCGCTTCTTCCATCGTCACGACCTCAAAGCCCTCCATCGCCGCCTGCAATGCGCAGATCGGGTCGATTTCGGTGACGAGCACGCGCGCGCCGCCATTGCGGAGCGACTGGGCCGAACCCTTGCCGACATCACCAAAGCCAGCGACGGTGGCGACCTTGCCAGCGAGCATCACGTCAGTGCCGCGACGGATCGCGTCGACCAGCGATTCCTTGCAGCCATAGAGGTTGTCGAACTTCGACTTGGTGACGCTGTCGTTGACGTTGATCGCCGGGAAGGGCAGCTCGCCCTTCTTGGCGATGGCATACAGACGATGAACGCCAGTCGTCGTTTCTTCCGACACACCCTTGATCGTCTCGACGCTCTTGGTGAGGTAACCCGGACGGGCCGCAACGAACGCCTTTACGGCGCGCTGCATTTCAACTTCTTCCTCATTCTCGGGCTCGGGGAAGGAGTGGCCAGCTTCAAGCTTGGCGCCCCAAAGCGCGAACATCGTGGCGTCGCCGCCATCGTCGAGGATCATGTTGGCGGTTTCATCACCCCAATCGAAGATCGAACCGACATAGTCCCAATAATCAGCCAGGCTTTCGCCCTTGATCGCGAACACTGGCACACCCGATGCGGCGATGGCGGCAGCGGCATGGTCCTGTGTCGAGAAGATGTTGCACGTCGCCCAGCGCACCGTCGCGCCGAGCGCGGTCAGCGTTTCGATGAGGACAGCGGTCTGGATCGTCATGTGCAGCGACCCGGTGATGCGCGCGCCCTTCAGCGGCTGCGACGCGCCGAATTCCTCGCGCAACGCCATCAGGCCGGGCATCTCGGTTTCGGCAATGTTGATTTCCTTGCGGCCGAAATCGGCAAGGGTGATGTCCGCGACGACATAATCAGGGCGCTCGATGACGGTGGCCACGTAGAAATCTCCTGGGGCTTAAACTTCGGCCGCCACTGCGGCTGCCTGCGAGCGGCCATAGCCAGTGATGGCGCCCAAATCAAATATAAAGATGTCTTTATATGTTTCCGCGGAATATCGTCACGATCTGTGACTTTGGGCTAAGCGCGGCCACCCTCGCTCGACAAAAAGCGCGGATCAACGCCCGCCCCCGCCAGTGCGCGAGTCCAGCGATCACGGGCCGGCGTTTCAAAAATCAATGCGGGATCGCCTTCCAGCGACAGCCAGCCATGCTGAGTCATCTCGCGATCAAGTTGGCCTTCGCTCCAACCGGCATATCCCAACGCCACCACCCAGCGCGACGGTCCCCGGCCCTCTGCAATCGCGCGCAGAATATCGATCGTGCCGGATAGCGACCAGCGACCCGCAACGTCGATGGTATCCTGCCCACCCCAATCATTGCTGTGGAGCACAAATCCCCTGCCCGGCTCAACCGGCCCGCCGAAGTTTACCGGCGCATCGGGGGCGTCGCCAACGTCGATCTCAAACTGTTCGAGGATCTCGTGCAGCCCAAGATCGGCGATCTGGGCGCCGATGCCGATCCCCATCGCCCCTTGGGAATCATGGGCGCACATCGCGATAACCGCATGATCGAAGCGCGGATCCCCTATGCCGGGCAAGGCGAGCAAAAATTGCCCGGTAAGATAGAGCGGTCGGTTCATACACCCGGTCTATACGCTAGCCAGCGCCCGGTCCAAAGCGGCGTCTGTCCTGCTTTCAAGATGTGCTGAGCGATCTGGATGTACCTTACCGGCTGAGTCGCATTCCCCTCGCGCGCGAAGAAATTACGCATTTTCCTGTTAGCCGCTTCAATCGCCGCGCGCGCGCGTCTAAAGCGGGCGCAGAATTTCGGCGCGAAGGATAAAGCGGCATGACGATCCAGGTAGGTGACAAGCTCCCCCAGACAACCTTTATCAAGGCGACCGCAAACGGTCCCGAAGCCGTCGATTCCACCAGTTTTTTTGCCGGGCGCAAGGTTGCGCTGTTCTCGGTCCCGGGCGCCTTCACGCCAACCTGTTCCGCCAAGCATCTCCCCGGCTTTATCGACAAGGCTGAAGCCTTTAAGGCAAAGGGTATCGACGAAATCGCCTGCACGGCCGTTAACGATGCCTTTGTGCTTGGGGCCTGGAGCAAATCCAACGCCGCCGATGAGAAAATTACCATGCTTGCCGATGGCAATGCCGCCTTTGTTGAAGCGATCGGCCTGGCATCCGATAGTTCACGCTTCGGCATGGGGAAGCGCGGCCAGCGCTTTTCGATGCTGGTCGATGACGGCGTGGTCACCCAGCTGAACGTCGAAGGCCCGGGCGAGTTCAAGGTCAGCTCGGCGGAGCATATGCTCGACACGATGTAACATGCACGGAACTTTGGCGTCATATCCATGTTTTCGACCAATAGCGCCGCAGGCTGGAACCCGCATGGCCCGGCGACGTTGATCATCGACACTTCCATTTCTGTCCCTAAAGGATCCAGGCAATGAGCGATGAGACCATTCAGAACGCGATCAAGACCGCCACCGATGAGCTTGCTGCCGTCCTGCCATCAGTCACGACCATCGAGACCGAAGCCAAATCGCTGCTGGCACGCGCGCAAGAAGCGATTGAGGATGTCGTCGAATCGACGGTTGAGGCAGTGAAGGAAAATCCACTCACAGCAGCGGCAATCGCTGGCGGCGTGGTGGTGGCCGCCGCCGGCGCGGCTTATGGCGTCAGCAAGCTGCTTGACGACGATGACAAGCCCGGGACGGCGAGCAAATAGCCAATTGGCGGGGCGCATCGATCGTGATGCCCCCGCTGATCGTCGTTCGATCTTACTGGCTGGCACCGAAACCAAAGCTTGGCTGTCTTGCCAGTGTCGCATCGCTCGATTAGCGCCGGTGCATGAACCGCGCTGCTGAAATCATCGCCGAACTCGATCGGCTCTATACAAAATCAGTCGAGCGGTTGCGCGCGGCCCTCACGGCCTATCTGCGGGATGGGACGATCCCGCCCGCCTCGATGCGCACCGACGGGTCCTTCGCCTATCCGGAAATCCGGCTGATTTATCGTGGCGCTGATGATCGGCCAACGCCGATGCGGTCATTCGGCCGCTTAGTCACACCGGGCGAATACCGCATCAGTGTGACCAAGCCCGCGCAATTCGCCGATTATCTGATCGAACAACTCGGGTTGTTGATCGAAGATTATGACGTGTCGGTTGAAGCCGGCGCTGGTCGGCAGGAAATTCCCTTTCCTTATGTGCTGGATGCCGGCGCGGCGCTCAGCCTTGATGAAGTGTCGGCGACGGAGTTATCGCGCCATTTCCCGGCGACCGAACTGGCCTATATTGGCGACGAAACCGCCGATGGGCTGCTCGGAACCCAACAAGGGATTCGCCCCCTCGCGCTTTTTGACGCCCTACGCACCGATTTCTCGCTGGCGCGGCTGCGGCATTATACCGGTACCCCGCCCGAACATGTTCAGCGGTACGTGCTTTTCACCAATTATCACCGCTATGTCGATGAATTTGTGCGCTGGGCGGCTGGACAGCTTGGCCCAGATGCTGATGGAAATCCCAGTCGCTTCACCGCTTTGTCCGGTGCCGGCGGCGTCTTGTTCAAGGCGGGCGATGATATCGAAGCGGTGCTCGCCGATACCAGCGCCTGGCGTCGGCACCAGATGCCTGCCTATCACCTGATGGCGGATGATCGCACCGGGATTACTCTGGTCAATATTGGCGTTGGCCCCTCAAACGCCAAAACCATCTGCGATCATCTTGCCGTCGTGCGCCCAGAGGCCTGGTTGATGATCGGCCATTGCGGCGGGCTTCGCCCCAGCCAGCGGATCGGCGATTATGTTCTCGCCCATGCCTATCTGCGTGACGATCATGTCCTTGATGATGTCTTGCCGCCCGAAATCCCGATCCCGGCAATCGCCGAGGTCCAACTGGCGATGGCGCGCGCGGCAGAGATCGTGTCGGGTCAGTCGGGTGACGAGCTTAAGCGCCGGCTGCGGACCGGCACGATCGTGACCACCGACGATCGCAACTGGGAATTGCGGTATTCGAAATCCGCGCTGCGCTTCTCGCTTTCACGGGCGGTGGGCATCGATATGGAATCTGCGACGATCGCCGCGCAGGGCTATCGCTTCCGCGTTCCCTATGGGACGTTACTGTGCGTATCCGACAAGCCGCTGCACGGTGAGCTTAAGCTGCCAGGCCAGGCCAATCGTTTCTACGAACGGGCCATTGCCGAACATATGAAAATCGGCATCGAAGCGTGCGAACAACTGCGCCGCGAGGGGGCCAAACTGCACAGCCGCAAACTCCGGGCGTTCAACGAACCGCCGTTTCGCTAAGGCAATTGCCGCGCTGGGCTTCCGATTCCCGCGCGATTTGGTCTCACCGAGGCGACACAACGGGATTGTGGTCGGGCACGGCGTGCTATAGTGGTAAGACACTTATTAGGGAGCAAGACCTTGCCAAGATTCTCAACGCCCAACCTGTTTATCGCTGCCTTGATGATGACAGTGGCCCCCACCGCTGTGATGGCGCAACTGCCACCACCGCCTGCCGCCGCGGGCGACAGCGCAGAGGACGCCAAGCTCAAGAAGCTCTTTTATGACAGCGATGAAGCCCAGCTGAAGCGTAACCCAATCTCAGGCATTTTCCGCGGCGACCTGCGCTATGCCGACCATCTTGGCGACTATCTGACCGAAGAATTTACGGCGGCCTCGATTAAAGCGAATGCAGCCGATCTCGCAGGGCTGGCAGCGATCGATCGATCGAAGCTGACCCTGGTCGATCAACTCGCCTATGACGTGTTCAAGAACCGCAGCGAGATCGAAAAGCGCGGCTACGCACCCGAGCTGCGCAAAATTGATGAAGCGTTGCCGATTGACCATTTTTTCGGCTTCCAGACCTTCTACCCCGAATTTTCCTCGGGCACGGGCGCAGCGCCGTTCAAAACGCTGGTCGATTATGAGAACAACCTGAAGCGCAATGCCGAATATGCTGTGTTGATGGACCGGGCGATCGCCCATTTCCGCACCGGCATGAAGGACGGGATCGTCCATCCGACGCTGGTGGTGCGCAACATGATCGGCCAGTTCGACAATTTGCTGAAGGAAGCTATCGAGGAATCAACCTTTTACGGCCCAGTGAAGAAGTTTCCCGAGGCGATCACGCCTGCGGACCAGGCCCGGCTGCGGGCGGCCTATGCCAAGCAGATTCGCGACGTGATCTATCCTGCCCATCAGCGGATGCGCGATTTCCTGGCGAACACCTATCTGCCGGTCGCGCGCGACACGGTTGGCCTGTCCGCCCTGCCCGGCGGCGCGGCGCTGTATGATTACAAGATCGAGAGCAATACCACGTTGCCGCTAAAGGCAGAGGATGTGCACCAACTCGGCCTGAGCGAGGTCAAGCGCATTCTGGCCGAAATGGAGACGCAGAAGGAAAAAGCAGGTTTCAAGGGCAGCTTGCCAGAGTTCTTCACTTACCTGCGCACGGAAAAGCGATTCCAGCCGGCATCAGCCGCTCAGCTGCATGATCTGTATGACGCGATCGAGAAGCGGATCTACCAGCGCATTCCCGAACAATTCTCGCTGCTGCCCAAAACGGCGCTTGAAGTGCGCCCGGTCCCCGCCTTCAAGGAAAAGACCGACGCAGGCGGCTCCTATCAGGGCGGCACGCCCGACGGCAGCCGGCCTGGCGTGTTCTTCTATAACACCTATGATCTTCCTTCGCGCTACACATGGGGCGCGGAAACCTTGTTCCTGCATGAAGGTGTGCCCGGCCACCATTTCCAGATCAGCCTAGCGCAGGAAAATGCGGCGTTACCCGCGTTCATGCGCTTTGGCGGCGACACCGCCTATGTCGAAGGCTGGGCGCTCTATGCCGAGACGCTTTGGCAAGATTTGGGCATGGAGACCGACCCGTATCAGCGGATGGGCGGTCTGGACGACGAAATGCTCCGCGCAATGCGCCTGGTTGTCGACACCGGCATCCATGCCAAAGGTTGGACCCGCGACCAGTCGATCGCCTATATGCTTGCCAATTCGCCAATGTCACGAACCGACGCGACTGCCGAGGTCGAGCGCTATATCGCTATCCCGGGGCAAGCGCTTGCATACAAAATCGGTCAGCTGACGATCAGCCGCCTGAAAGCAAAGGCCAAGGCGGCGCTTGGCGACCGGTTCGATCCGCGCGCGTTCCATGCGCAAATCCTCGACACGGGGTCACTACCAATGCCTGTGCTGGAAAAGAAGATCGATAGCTGGATTGCCGCCAGCAAGACCGCCACAAAATCCGGCGCCTGACGCGCCGAACCGAGGACACCGCCCGGGGCTTTATGCCTTGGGCGGGTCCGCAATCATCGCGGTGAAGTTGGCTTCAGCCACCACAACGCCATCGACTGTCGCCTTGCCCGCGAATTTGCAGACGCTCGAGCGCTTCTGCACGAAATCGACGTGCAGCTTGAGTAGCACGCCCGGCTCAACCGGCTTGCGGAATTTGGCACCTTCGATCGCCATGAAATAGACGAGCTTGCCCGATCCAGCGAGCCCAAGGCTCTCGACCGCGAGCACCCCGGCCGCCTGAGCCAATGCTTCCACAATCAACACACCGGGCATGATCGGGCGACCAGGGAAATGCCCCTGAAAAAAGCCCTCATTCATCGTTACCGCTTTGATCGCGATGATCGACTGGTCGAGGACAAGCGCCTCGACCCGATCGACCAGCAGCATCGGATAGCGGTGCGGCAGCGCCGCCATCACGCGCCCGATATCGAGCGCATAGGGCGTCGCTGCCGTCGCTTCGTCGCTCACCGGGTTTGCGGCTGCTGCTTGGCAGGCTGCGCGGGAGCGGTGCCCTGTGCCGGTGCTGCGCCCTGATTTTGCTGCGGCGGCGTGATAGACACCGTGGTCAGTGTCGTGTTGAGCTGCTGCAGCGCGGTCGCGGTGATGTCGTTGGCCGGATCAAAAGCGAGCACCGATGCGCGCGGCACAACCACATCGCCCTTGCGGTCCTTGCGGATCTTTTCCGTCACGGGCACCAGCTTTTCCAGAATCTGATACTTTACATATTGATCAGCATTCTGAATTTCCTGGCGAAGCTCATCAAAGGCAGCCTTTGATTCATTCAACGACTGGCGTGCCTGATCAACCGCTGCCTGGTTGGCGGGGGGCAACGTGCCATCTGGCTTGATCACCTTTTTGGCGGCTTCAACCTGGGTGTTCCAGCCAGTTACGGCCGTCTGCAGCTTGGCCTGTGCCGCCTTCAACTGCGAACCATATTTTGCTTCGAGCTGATCGCCGCCGCTCTTGCCGCCCAGGCTATCCTTATAAACCTGATCGACATCAACCGTCAGCGTCTGTGCGACGGCGGCAACGGGCGCGATGACCATGCCAGCCGAAAGGACGACCGCTAGCGC
This sequence comes from Proteobacteria bacterium ST_bin13, assembly GCA_002083645.1. Lineage (GTDB taxonomy): Bacteria > Pseudomonadota > Alphaproteobacteria > Sphingomonadales > Sphingomonadaceae > Sphingomonas. Next base: position 225,638 of record MSXQ01000005.1, on the reverse strand, counting down.
TGCGCCTTGGAGAAGAATTTTCATTAGAAGCTTGTCCCTACATTGAAAGTAACGAGTTTGGCATCATCGCCTGGCTGTTGAAACAATGCCCGGGCAACGTTGATTCGAAGCGGGCCGAACGGCGAATTCCAGTTCACCCCAATGCCGATCGTGACTCGCGGTATCGCAGAATTGCCCAGGAATCGCTCAATAAATGGCGTCTGTTCGTTGAGAAATGGCAGATTACGTTCCGAACCGATACAGGTGCCGTTCGCATCAGGGATACCAATTTCGCAACTCGTCGTTGTTGTGATCGGTGCGTCAGCCGTACCGGCATTATAGGTAAAGACCCCCGCCACTGGCGTAAAGATTGAACCGATAAATGTTCTGCCTGTGGCCGGATCGGTAAGCGTCGGGAACCCATTTGGGAAATTGATCGGATCGATCGAGTTGGCGGTGGGCAATGGCTGCGCCACCCCGAACAACGCACCGAAATCCATGAAGATCGACGGGCGCAACCCAAGGTCGCGGGCACCTGCGCCAAGGGGGATTTCGAGTTCGACATGGCCCAGATAATAGGCCCTGCCGCCCAGCGGATCATCGAGAAACTGATTGCGGCCATCCTGCAGCGTTTGATTGACCGTGCCGTCGGTGTAGCTGATGCGCTGAATGCGCGGCCCGACACCGCGAATGTCAAAGCCGCGGAACTGTGGTTCGCCCAAGTAATAGCGATCATTGATCCGGACGGCATCGATCCCGGGGCCACGCCCACTTTCCAGCGGAAGAACATAGCCCCCTTCCAAGCCGACCGAGAAGATAAAGCCGCTGCCGACATTCCAATATTTGTCGGCATCAAATTTGGTTTTGATATAGCGCACGTCCCCGCCAAGGCCGGCGATATCCTGACTGAAAATGACTCGATTTCCTGCCGTCGGGCGGATCCCGCTGTTCAGGCTATTGTAAAGCAGCGAATACCCTACCGACGATGTCACGCGGTTGCCGATCGAATCGCAAAGGTAGCGCCCTGCCCTGATCGGATCACACGCGCCGTTGACAAAAAACGTTGCCTGATCCAGCCCAACCTCGTCATAGGTCAGACCATAGCGGCCAGACAAAGAGAGATATTCGGTGATCGGCACGCCGGCGCGGATCTGAAAACCGGTCGAAATCTGGCTGAAGGTGGTGTTTCGCTGATTTCCCTGAAAACCGAACGAACTGAAATCACGCCGGAAAATATCACCGCCGACCGCGATAGTCTTCCCCAACAGATAGGGTTCCGTAAAGCCGACTTCGACGGATTTGTTAAATTGCGAATAGCTGACGCTGGCGCGCAGCTCCTGGCCCTTGCCACGGAAATTGCGCTGCTTGACTGAGGCTTGCAGGATGAACCGCTCAAGGCTTGAAAAACCAGCCGAAAGGTTGAGTTCACCGGTCGATTTCTCTTCGACATTCGCTTCAAGCACAACACGATCGGGCGAAGCGCCTGGCTTTTGCGATATCTCGAACTTTTCCTGGAAATAGCCGAGCGAGTTGATCCGGTCCTGCGAGCGCTTGACCAGGAAGCTGTTAAACGGATCGCCCTCTGCCAGGCGCATCTCGCGGCGGATTACCTTGTCCTGCGTTACCGTATTGCCGTTAATGTCGATCCGCTCGACATAAGTCCGCTTGGCTTCCGAAATGTGGAAGTTGATCGACATTGTGAACGCTTCACGATCGGGCGAATACTCAGGATTCACCTCGGTAAAGGCATATCCGAACAGCCCGGCGGTCTCATTGATCGACTCAATCGAATCCTCAACCTGCTTGGCGTTGTACCAATTGCCCTTTTTGGCGAGCAGACCGGCAGCAAGCGCTTTGTTGTCGAAATCGCGAATGTCGCTATCGACCGTCACGTCGCCGAATTTATAGCGTTTCCCCTCCTGCAACACATAAGTGATGATGAAATCACGCTTGTCAGGGGTCAGCTCCGCGATGGCAGAGGTAATCTTGAATTCGGCATAGCCCTCGGTCAGGTAGAACTGGCGGAGCTTCTGCTGATCAAAGGCAAGGCGGTCCTGATCATAGCTGGTGCTGGAGCTGAGCAACGATGTCAGGCGCGCCTGTTTGGTCGCCATCTCGCCGCGCAGCTTCCCGTCGGAAAACTTCTCGTTGCCGATGATGTTGATCTGGCGAACCTTGGATTTCGGCCCTTCGGAAACTTCAAAAATGATATCGACGCGGTTCTGGTCGAGCGCCACCATCTTGGGGCTCACCGACGCGGCAAAACGGCCCTGACGCCGATAAAGTTCAATAATCCGCGCAACGTCGGATCGCACGGCCGATCGGGTGAAGATCTGCCGTGGCGCGAGCTTGATTTCCTTCTGGATCTTGTCGCTCTTCAACCGCTTATTGCCTTCAATCAGCACGCGGTTGATGATCGGATTTTCGCGGATCTTCAGGACGATATCGCCTGTTTGCGCACCGCTGATCGTCACATCGGCAAATAAGTCGCTATTATACAGGTCCTTGATCGCCTGATCGAGCGATTCATTGGTGAAGGCCTGACCGATCCGCAGCTTTGTGTACGACAAGGCCGTATCGGGTTCGATGCGCTGGGTTCCATCGACCCGCAGCGTCTTGATCACGCGAACCGGGGCTTCGGGCCCCGGCGCCGGCATCGGTGCCAGCACGCGTGGCGCATCGCTTTGTGCCATCGCCGTGCCGGACAACCCAGAGAGCATGGTGCCGGCCAGCAAAACCGCAACTGCACGTGCACC
>MSXQ01000005.1:0-222828 GCA_002083645.1 Proteobacteria bacterium ST_bin13 | reverse complement strand
AACCCGATCAACCGATCAACCCGGCTAGCTGAATCCCCAGCTTATTCCATAGGCCCAACGTGCCCAGGTCATTGAACGTCACCATCACCATCAACGCCAGCACGGCAGCCAATCCGCCCCGAAAAGCCCATTCCTGCACCTGCGCCTCCAACGGTCGACGGCGGACAGCCTCGATCGCATAAAACAGCAGGTGACCGCCATCGAGTACAGGCACTGGCAAAAGGTTAATGAATCCCAGATTAATCGAAACAAGCGCAATCAGGAAAACGAACGACGATGTGCCCAGCGCCATCTGTTCGCCTGAAACTTTCGCAATGCTCAACGGCCCGCCAAGTTCCTTGACCGAACGCCGGCCCGACACGATTTGCCCAATCACATCCCCCATCATGCGCAGGATGCTGCCGGTCTGCCGAACCGCGACTGCGGGTGCTTCGATCAGACTGACGGGCACCAGCGTTGCCGCCGCACGGCCAATGCCGATCCTGCCGATTTTGGGTTCATTACCGAACCGATCGCGCTCCACATGGGTGCCGATGGTGAGCGTAACCCCCTTGGGCGCAGCATCGCGAACGAAATCCACCTGAACGCTCTGGCCTGGTCGGATTTGGACGAACCGGACCATATCTTCAAAGGTACCGATCGGCCGCCCAGCCAGGGCGACGATCTTGTCGCCTTCGCGCAGGCCAGCGGACGCTGCAGGACTGCCTGGCTGGATCGACCCGATCACCGCCGGGGTCCGCAGATCGCCATAGCTGATCGCAAAGCCCATCAGGATCGCGATCGCCACCAGGAAATTGGTGATCGGTCCGGCCGCCACGATAATCGCTCGCTGCCAGATCGGCTTAGCCTGAAAGGTGCGCGCGCGTTCCTCCGCTGGCAGGGCCAGCCATTCAGGATCGGGCTTGCTCGACGCATCCATATCGCCAGCGAATTTCACATAGCCGCCCAAGGGCATCCAGCCGAACTTCCAGCGCGTACCGCGTTTGTCGGTTACCCCGAACACTTCACGCCCAAAGCCGATCGAGAATTCATCCGCCTTCACCCCAAACAGGCGGCCGGCGAGATAATGGCCAAGTTCATGCACGAACACCAACGGCCCAATTACCAGGACGAACGCTATGACTGTGTAGAGAAAGCCTGGGGTCTGGATCAAATGACGCAATCCTTCACACGTTCACTCGCCAGCCGGCGCGCCTCGGCATCGACTGCCAATACCGCTTCAAGCGAATCCGGGGCGGCCGGGTCATAGCCATTTAGCGTATCTTCGACGATTGCGGCAATTTCGAGGAAGCCAATCCGTCTTTCTAGAAAAGCAGCCACGGCCACCTCATTGGCGGCATTCAAAATCGCCGGTCGCGCGCCCCCCGCCTCCAGCGCTGATCGTGCTAGCCGCAAGGCGGGAAAACGGACGGGATCGGGGGCCTCAAAATCAAGTCGACCGATGCCCACGAAATCAAGCGGGGCCATTGGGGCGGCCATGCGATCCGGCCAGGCCAGGCAATAGGCAATCGGCGTCCGCATATCGGGCGGCCCCAACTGGGCAAGCACCGACCCATCGACATATTCCACCATAGAATGGATAACCGATTGCCGATGAACAATAATCTCCAGCTGATCATTGGCAACGGGGAACAGCCGCGCCGCCTCGATCAGCTCCAGCCCCTTGTTCATCAGCGTCGCTGAATCGACGGAAATCTTGGCTCCCATAGACCAATTGGGATGCGCCACCGCCTGCTCCAGCGTCATCTGCCGCATTTCAGCGAGTGACTTGTCGCGAAACGGCCCCCCGCTCGCCGTCAGGATGATCCGTCGTACTCGGTGGGGCCGCGCCGAATCGAAACACTGGAAAATCGCATTATGCTCCGAATCAGCGGGCAACAGCGTCGCGCCCGACGCGGCGGCGGCCGCCAGGATGACGTCGCCTGCCGAAACCAGCGGCTCCTTATTGGCTAGGATGATCGTCCCGCCCTGCCCGATCGCTGCCAACACCGGCTCCAGCCCAGCACAGCCAACAATGGCCGCCATGGTGACATCGGCGCCCATTGCCGCCGCTTCGCAAAGCGCCCTGGCACCGCCAGCCGTCTCGATACCAGTGCCAGCCAGCGCAGCGCGCAGATCAGCCAGGCAGCTCTCCTCAGCAACAACAGCACGCCTCGCGTTGGTGCGGATCGCGGCCGCGGCGAGCTTTTCGACATCGCAATTCGCGGTCAGCGCCAGCACTTCGAAATTTTCGGGTTCGCGCTCAATCAGATCGAGCGTCGATGTCCCGATAGAGCCGGTTGCCCCCAAAATCGTAACGCTTTTCATTCTTAAAGCCCCTGCACCACATCCATCAGCAATTTTTGAATTTCCGGCAACATAACGAGGAAAGCTGCGATCGGCGCGACAGGAATCATCCCATCCACGCGATCCATCAACCCGCCATGGCCCGGCAACAAGCTGCCACTGTCCTTCACGCCCGACTGACGCTTCAGCCAGCTTTCATACAGGTCCCCCGCCTGCGCCACCACCGCCAGCACCGGGGTGGCCAGCGTCAATCGCCACGGCAAGCCCCAGACGCCATGCATCACGGCGCCGAAAGCGGCTGCCGCGACGATCCCGCCGAAAAATCCAGCCCAGGTCTTGTTTGGGCTGATCATCGGCGCCAGTCGCGCGCCGCCGATCATCCGACCGGCGAAAAACGCGCCGACGTCGCAGATCGAAACGAGCGCGATTGCCCAGATCGTCATCACCAACCCGTCCGGCTGTTTGCGGATCAGCAACAAGGCGAGCACGGGCAAGCCGGTATAGACCATGCCCAGCGCCAGATCGGGTCGTCGCGTGCTGGCCAGCGTGAATATGGCCGCTGCGGCGACCAGGCCGAGCGCAAAGAAATTCGGCCCCGCAGCCCAGGGGCACATAATCGCCAGGGGGACGGAAAGCGTAAAAAGCATCAGCCGCTTGGTCGCGGCATCGACCTTGGCAAGATCGGCCCATTCGCCAATCACGCCTAAACCGAGGATCGCCGTTGCCAGCCAAAAGGTAAAGCCGCCCAGCCACAGCACCACCAGCGCAAGGCCCGCCATGCCAAGCCCGGCCACGGTGCGCGTCGCAAGCTCGGATCGCCCCTGGTTCGGGTCCGTCGCGCTCACAAGCCGCCAAAGCGCCGCTGCCGTCGGCCAAAAGAAGCCACAGCACTCCGAAGCGCTGCCTCATCAAAATCCGGCCACAGCGTGTCGACAAACAGCAATTCGGTATAGGCAGATTGCCACAGCAGAAAATTGGACAGCCGGTGTTCGCCCGACGTGCGGATCAACAGGTCCAGCGGCGGCAAATCATGGGTATCGAGACGTTGCTCAATCGTCTGCTCGTCGATCGATTCAATCGCGATCTCGCCATCGCGCACTTGCTGGGCAAGCGTCCGGGCAGCATTGGCCAGTTCAGCCCGAGCGCCATAGTTTAGCGCAATCGCCAAAATCGGCCCGTCATTGCCCGCCGTCCGCGCCAACGCATCATCAACCAGCGCAACGATGTCGGCCGAAAAACGGCTATAATCGCCGATCACGCGGAGCCGAACATTCTCGCGCACCATTTCATCAAGGTCATTGCGGATGAACAGCCGCAACAGCCCCATCAGATCGCCCACCTCCTCTTCAGGGCGGCGCCAATTCTCTGACGAGAATGCATAAAGCGTGAGGGCTTCAATACCCAACACACGGGCCGCGCGCGTGATCCGCCGGGCCGCCTCTACGCCGCGGCGGTGCCCTTCCAGGCGTGGCAAATGGCGCTGCTTTGCCCAGCGTCCATTGCCGTCCATGATGATGGCGACATGGCGCGGCACCGCACCTTCTTCACCCGCCTTTTCAGGCACATTGGCGGGTCGAGGCTTCACTTACCGAGGATTTCCTTTTCCTTGGCGCTTGCAGCCGCATCGATTTCGGCAATCGTCGCGTCGGTGAGCTTCTGCACCTCAGTCTCGTGGCGCTTGCGCTCATCCTCGCTGAAGATGTTCTTCTTTTCGTCGGCCTTCAGGCTTTCCATGCCATCGCGTCGCACGTTGCGCGCGGCGATACGCGCTTTTTCAGCATATTGACCAGCCAGTTTGGCAAGTTCCTTACGGCGCTCTTCGGTCAAATCCGGGATCGGGATACGCAAAGTGGTGCCATCAACAATCGGGTTCAGCCCCAGGCCGGCCGACCGGATCGCCTTGTCGCACGGGCCGACATTGCCCTTGTCCCAGACCTGCACTGAGATCAGCCGTGATTCGGGGACGGACACGGTTGCAACCTGGTTTAGCGGCATATGCGACCCATAAACCTCAACCGTTACCGGATCGAGCAAAGACGTGCTCGCCCGGCCGGTACGCAGGCCGATCAGATCACCCTTTAGCGCTTCAACGCTGCCAGCCATGCGCCGCTCAAGATCGGCCTTGTCATAGGCGGCCATGTCAGTTCTCCGTCTTGTTGTTGACGATTGTCGATGTGCCCTCGCCGCGCAAGACCCGGGCAAGATTGCCGGTTTCGCGGATATTGAAGACGACAATCGGAATATCGTTATCCCGGCACAGCGCAACAGCGCTCGCATCCATTACCTTAAGATCGTCGGACAGAACACGACTGAAGGTAAGCTGTTCATAGCGAACGGCATTGGGATCGACCTTGGGGTCGGCATTATAGACACCATCGACGCTGGTGCCCTTAAGCAACGCGTCGCAGCGCATTTCCGCCGCGCGCAACGCCGCCCCTGAATCGGTGGTAAAATACGGGCTGCCCGTGCCGGCCGCGAAGATGACAACGCGGTTCTTTTCCAAATGCCGCTCGGCCCGCCGCCGGATATAGGGCTCGCAAACACTCGCCATCGGAATTGCTGACTGCACCCGGGTTTCAACGCCTAGCCGCTCCAGTGCGTCCTGCATCGCGAGTGCATTCATCACGGTCGCCAGCATGCCCATGTAATCCGCCGTTGCCCGGTCCATACCCTTGGCAGCACCAGCCATACCGCGAAAGATATTGCCGCCGCCGATCACCAGGCACAGCTGATACCCGGCGTCTTTGGCTTGCTTCACTTCGCCAGCAACACGCGCCACGGTGGCCGGGTCGATCCCGAAGGTTTGATCGCCCATCGCCGCCTCTCCGGACAGCTTGAGCAAAATGCGCTTGAATTTGGGTATGGTCATCGATCCAACTTGCGCTTGGGCAGGGCAGCGGCGCGACCTTAGTAGGGCCCCTTCACCGTGCCAAGCACTGATACCAGTGACGACCTCATCATGGCCGGTTCATATCGACATGACTCGCACGGGGCATGCACCGCATCATCGCTTTGCCAAATCGGGGTGGGCCGGCCGTGCCAGCCCACCCCTTATTTGATCAGTTGACGCCGGCGGCGGCGGCAACTTCAGCGGCGAAATCGCTGGTTTCGCGCTCAATGCCCTCGCCCAGCTGGAAGCGAACATAATCCTTGAGCACGATGGTCTTGCCGGCAGCCTTGGCGGCATTGGCGACCACGTCCGAAATCTTGGTCTTGCCATCCATCACCAGCAATTGGCTGACCAAGGCATTTTCCTTGCGATACTTCGCAATCGCGCCGTCGACCATCTTGGAAACGATATCGGCCGGCTTGCCGCTCTCTGCAGCCTTCTCGGTCGCAATGGCGCGTTCGCGAGCGACGATCTCGGGATCGAGATCTTCCTCGTTAAGCGCCAGCGGGAAAGCGGCTGCAATGTGCATCGCGATCTGCTTGCCGAGCGGCAGCAGCACATCGGCATCGGCGTCGCTCTCAAGCGCAACCAGCACGCCGATCTTGCCGAGGCCTGGTGCCGCTGCGTTGTGAACGTAAGGCACCACGGCACCGCTGCTGACTTCGAGACGCTTGGCGCGGCGCAGATTCTGGTTCTCGCCGATCGTCGCGATGTTGTTGGTCAGCACTTCTTCAACGGTCTTGCCGCCGAGATGCGCTGCCTTGATCACGTCGATCGAATCGCCCAGTTCCAACGCGACCGAGGTCACGTCACGCACGAACGTTTGGAATTGATCGTTCTTGGCGACAAAGTCGGTCTCGGAATTGACCTCAACCACGGCACCCTTGGTGCCCGACACTTCGACGCCGACCAAGCCCTCGGCGGCGGTGCGGCTGGATTTCTTAGCGGCCGAAGCGAGCCCTTTGGTGCGCAGCCAATCCATGGCGGCATCCATGTCGCCATTTGCTTCGGTCAATGCCTTTTTGCAATCCATCATGCCCGCGCCGCTCTTCTCGCGCAGATCCTTGACGGCGGCGGCTGTGATCTCGGCCATGTCTTACATCCTTATCTTCGATAAATATGGGTAGGGACGGGGGAAGGCTTGCGCCCTACCCCGCCCATATTTCAGTTCGGAGACGCCACTCAGGCGTCGAGCTGCTGCTCGCCTTCGACGGCCATCACGGCATCGCTCGCCGCTGCGACCATTTCGGGGTCAACGGCCGCTTCAACGGGTGCTGCCAGCGCTTCTTCAGCGGGTGGCTCATCCATCGCGCCCAGATCACGACCGCTTTGTGCCTGCTGCTGCTGTCCACCGCGCGTCGCGGCAATCGCAATCGCTTCGCAATACAGACGGATCGCGCGGCTGGCGTCATCGTTCGCGGGGACCGGGAATGCGATGCCATCGGGCGAGACGTTCGAATCGAGGATCGCGACGACGGGAATACCCAAAGTGTTGGCTTCCTTGATCGCCAGCTCTTCCTTGTTGGCGTCGATCACGAACATCACGTCCGGGATGCCGCCCATGTCACGAATGCCGCCGAGCGACAGGTCAAGCTTGTCCTTCTCACGGGTGAGCTGCAGGACTTCCTTCTTGGTCAGGCCGGTGGTGTCGCCCGACAGCTGCTCTTCGAGCGTCTTCAGGCGCTTGATCGAGCCCGAGATGGTCTTCCAGTTGGTGAGCATGCCGCCCAGCCAGCGATGGTTGACGAAATGCTGGCCCGAACGACGCGCCGCGTCTGCGACGGGCTCCTGCGCCTGACGCTTGGTGCCGACGAACAGCACCTTGCCGCCCGATGCGGTCGACGCCGCGACGAATTCGAGCGCACGCGCAAACAACGGCACGGTCTGGCTGAGGTCGAGAATATGGACGCCGTTGCGGTCGCCAAAGATATAGGGCTTCATCTTCGGGTTCCAGCGGTGAGTCTGGTGGCCGAAATGTGCGCCTGTTTCGAGCAATTGCTGCATGGTGACGACTGGTGCCGCCATAGGTAATTCCTTTCCGGTTTGTCCTCTGGGAAGCAAATATCCAAACGGGCCAAGGCCCGGACGAACACCGGTGATGTGCGCTTCCCATGCGGGGTTGAGGCGCGGCGCTTAGCCGAGACCACGGTTCAAATCAAGGTTCAATTCAACGCTTGAGGCGTTGTTATACTTGACGTACCCAACTAAAATGGGAGGCTTGAATGATGTCTTCACCGATCAACGATGATTTTCGCCGTCGCCTGTTTTATCCGGTTGATGATGACGGGAACGTCGCGGGCGAGTTCATCCAAGAAAAATTCGACTGCATAGCGCTCCAGCGGACCCGGGCCGAAGCCTATCGCGAGGGCCACACTCATATCCACATTGACGTAACTTCCGGGCGGGAAGGACCACAGCTTTATCTCATTTTTGACAGCATCCCATTCGGGCGGGACATACAATGTTGCGCCACCCGGTCCGACTTGGACGACACCCGGATTGATAGTCGTTTGATCGACAGCCGCAGAGACTGTCAATGTAACGGCATGCTTGTTGTCCCCGGATACTCGCGCGAGAGCGCGAAGAACGTCATTGCCGCCGGTGTACCCATCGCCAGTCGGGTAAGGCTCGCACTCCCGCAAGACAGGAAACAACTCTTCGGCGAGTCCCTTGCAGGGGACAGATTTTCGTCTGCTCAGACTGTTTTCAAGATCGTCGGGATTCTCTCCGAAAGGGAAGTGGGCACGATTGCTCCCCTTGTCGCGAATGAGGAAGGTAGCGGCGAACGTGGTCTGGTCGAGAGCGTCCCGAAAGTTTTTGATGGCATTGGAAGCAAGCCCCCTCAGTTCTACGGGGAGGATTTTGAAGAGGCGCATCTTGATCACGTTCTCGCCAATCTCCGGATCGAACTCAACGACGCGAGCGCACACATTTGGATCGGAGAAAAATTCTTTGCGAACGGAAGTAAATTTCTTCGCTTCTTTAGTAGCCCATTCCGCTAAATATTCAGGACTTTCAAAGGCGTTGCCAACATCCATTTCAGTCCAAAACCCTTAGTTGTCGGACTGGCCTCAAAATCTTTTCAAACGCCTTATCTGCCTCGATGGGGTTTAGTTCGCCAGCGTCGATTAACTCTTGGGCGGTTTTTCGGAACATCTCCGATTGCCGCTCTTGAGTTAGCTTTTCCTTTTTTTTCGGCATGGCCATCAGGCTCCGATACAAGCTGTTTGATAGGTTAGACGCTTACCGATGATACCCGCCAACAGGCGGTCGGCGCGATCCCCATCATTGCACCCAAGAGCCTGACGGTTGCTGTACCGAAAATCAAATTCGGCGAGATAGCGGTGCAAATGCTTCTCGGCACAATGCTGGTAAATGCCACGCATCCCGCGCTTGAAAATGCTGAAATAGCCCTCGACGGTGTTGGTGTGCAGGTGCGGCTTGTACGCATCGACATATTCGCCGCCACGGTGGTTCACGGTGCCATGACCGCCAAAGTTATCGGCAAGGCTCCGGTACACGCGGGCTTCGTCAGTCATCAGAAACGCCTCACGGGCAAGGTTCTCGGCTAGGATTGGCCAGATCGCATTGGCAGTAACATCGGGCAGTACATAGCTGCGTGCCGCGCCTGAATTGCGGTCGATAAGGGACAGCACCTTCATCTTGTGCCGAAACCCGCCGCGCGCCGGAACAGCGCCCTTCTGGTTGCCGATATAGGTTTCATCGGCCTCGACCATGCCACCGCCCGAACCGAACGGCTCCAGGCCGCCCGAACGCATCGCTTCGCGGATACGGTGCGCCATGAACCAAGCGGTTTTGAGGGTGACGCCAAGAGTGCGGTGAAGCTGGTTGGAGCTGATGCCCTTCTTGCTGCCCGCGATCAGATACATCGCTTGGAGCCATAGGTTCATGGCGACGTGCGACGATTCGAAAATGGTCCCGATCTTGACGGTGAAGGGCTTGCGGCACTGGTAGCACTTGTATGCGCCAACGCGGGTGCTCTTGCCTTGCATTTTGCTGATGCGCTCCACGCCGCCGCAATGCGGGCAGACCGGACCATCCGGCCAAATCCGCGCCTCGACATAGGCGTAGGCGGCTTCTTCATTGTGAAAGTGCAGGGCTGAAAGGGCGGATGCCATTGGGTGTCTCCAGATCGTGGATTCACCCTACGTTCTCACCTTGGGTACGTCAAGTATAATAATGCGACGCTTGACAGTTGGAACGGAGGTGGAACATAAAGGGTTCGTAAGCTGTACACGGAACAAAAATGACCGCCCGCACCTTCATTGACGACAGGGCATTTCAACAATTGACGGAGGATTAGACGATGGTGATGCTGTTGAGCCTGATACTGTTCTCCGCGGCCCTGATGTCGGTTTGTGCCGTCATGATGTTCACGCTCGTTCCCGCCATGCCACGAATCATCGCTCTGTTCGCGGCTAAGGGCATAATCGCACCGGTGATGCCCGTCCGTGCCATGCCACGTCGTCGCCCCGTCATGGCAGTGGCGCGGCCGCCGGCTTGGCGCGCAGCTGCTTGATTCGCGCGTAACCGCGAATACTGAACGGCATCGATAACAGATACGCGACACAAACCAGCGTGAGCGTGTGCCAAGGGGCAGAAACCAGCGCGGCGCCCAGCAAAACAACGACAGCAATCGCTTCAAAGCGGACCGAACTCCGCAGCTTGAGCGACGACCAACTATAGGTCGCCATGCTGGACACCATCATGATCGCCACCAACGCTATCCAGGGCGCGACCAGCCAGGGCGACCGAAACACCCCCTCCCCGGTCCAGAACCATAGATAAAGCGGCAGCATTGCTAACCCGGCACCGGCAGGCGCGGGAATGCCCGTGAGGAACCCGGCGAGCTTGTGGGGCTGGTCGGCCACGTCAATTGCGGCATTGAACCGGGCGAGCCGCAGCGCGCAAAATACGGCAAATACCAACGCGCATAGCCAGCCCAGCTGCGGAAATGCCCCAAGTGACCAAAGATACAGGATCAGCGCAGGAGAAACGCCGAAGGAAATCGCGTCCGACAGCGAATCAAGTTCAGCGCCAAACCGGCTCTCCCCCCGAACCATCCGGGCGATCCGGCCATCCAGGCCATCGAGCACACCGGCAATCATGATCATCGTCACCGCCAGTTGCCATTCGGCCGCGATCGCAAAACGGATGCCTGTCAGCCCGGAACACAGCGCCAACGCCGTCACTGCATTGGGCGCCACTGCCCGCAACGGCAGACCGCGCACCGGGCGGGGCCGGGGTCGCCTCATCGCGCTGCTGCGATGCGCCGAAACCTACAGGGGGCAGCGGCGTCAAGCGTCTGCTTGGCAAAATTGGGCGTGGACGGGGCTGTCCTTGGCACCGCCACGGGCATCGTCACTGGGTGATACCCAGCGGCGTCGTCGCATGCGCGCGGCCAATGATCGTTTCACCCGCGACACTGCGCTGGCCGAGCACGACCTGGCAGGCGAAATCGTCGGGCAAATAGACGTCAACCCGACTGCCGAAGCGAATCAGGCCGATTCGCTGTCCGGATGCCACCATATCGCCAGGTTTGACGAAACCAACGATTCGCCGGGCAACCAGCCCCGCAATTTGGGTGAAGCCAATTTTGCGGCCGTCGCGGTTCTCGACCAGGATATGCTGGCGTTCATTTTCCTCGCTCGCCTTGTCGAGATCCGCATTGAGGAATTTGCCAGAAATATAAATAACCTGGCGGATCGTGCCGGGAATGGGCGTCCGGTTGATATGGACATCGAACACGCTCATAAAAATCGACACCCGCACCAATGGTGCGGCACCCAGGCAATTCTCACCGGCAAGTTCGGGCGGCACCGGCATTCGTTCGATCATCGTGATCAACCCGTCGGCGGGCGCCGTAATCAAATCATCGCCCTGTGGCGTCACCCGCACCGGATCACGGAAAAACGCCGCAACCCAGATCGTTAGGCCAATCAGCGGCCAGGTCACGAAATCCCAGATAAAAAAGGACAGAAACGCCGCCGCACCGGCGATCAGCACATATTTGCGCCCTTCGGGATGAACATCAGGAAAGCGCCAGGTGACGCTGGCACCACCAATTGGCGGTTTTTCGGGCAATGGCATGGTCGCTTTGTACATTGCGCAATGCAGCAATTCAATGCGCGCGCACCAATCCGGGCGGACTCGTACCAGTCAGCACGTTTGGGGAGGTTGATTGGCGCGGGCCTTCATCCTAGACGGCGCTGAGAAACCCTTCCCCAAGGATAAGCGAGCAATCGATGGCGAAAATTAAGGTGAAGACGCCCGTCGTCGAAATCGACGGCGATGAGATGACCCGGATCATCTGGCAATGGATCCGTGAACGCCTCATTCTTCCCTATCTCGATATCGATCTCGATTATTATGATCTGGGCGTCGAGAAGCGTGACGAGACTGATGACAAGATCACGGTGGAAAGCGCGCGGGCGATCCAAAAATACGGCGTCGGCGTGAAATGCGCCACGATCACCCCTGATGAAGACCGGGTGACGGAATTCGGCCTCAAAAAGATGTGGAAATCGCCCAACGGCACGATCCGCAACATCCTGGGCGGCACGATTTTCCGCGAACCAATCGTGATCAAGAACGTACCGCGCCTGATCCCCAGCTGGACCCACCCGATTGTCGTTGGCCGTCACGCCTTTGGCGATCAGTATCGCGCTACTGATTTCCTCGTCCCCGGCCCCGGCAAGCTGCGCATGGTGTTCGAAGGCGATGACGGCACCGTGATCGATCGCGAAGTGTTCCAATACCCGTCGCCGGGCGTCGCGCTGGCGATGTACAATCTGGACGATTCGATCCGCGATTTCGCCCGCGCATCAATGCATTACGGCTTGAACCTGAAATGGCCGGTTTATCTATCGACCAAGAACACCATCCTGAAGGCCTATGATGGCCGGTTCAAGGATTTGTTCGCTGAGGTTTTTGAAAGTGAATTCAAGGACAAGTTCAAGGAAGCTGGCATCGTCTATGAACATCGGTTGATCGATGACATGGTCGCTTCCGCGCTGAAATGGCATGGCGAATTCGTCTGGGCCTGCAAAAACTATGACGGCGACGTCCAGTCCGATCAGGTCGCCCAGGGTTTTGGTTCGCTCGGGCTGATGACGTCCGTGTTGCTCACTCCCGATGGCAAGACCGTTGAGGCAGAAGCGGCGCATGGCACCGTCACCCGCCATTTCCGTCAGCATCAGCAGGGTAAGGCAACCTCGACCAACCCGATCGCGTCGATTTTCGCCTGGACCGGCGGCCTTAAATATCGCGGCAAGTTTGATGGCACGCCGGAAGTCTCCGCCTTTGCCGAAACGCTTGAGCGGGTTTGCATCAAGACCGTTGAAGACGGCCATATGACCAAAGACCTTGCGCTGCTGATCGGGCCCAATCAACCCTGGATGACGACGGAGCAATTTTTCGAACAGGTCCGCGTCAATCTGGAAACCGCGATGGGTGTGTAGGCGTGGCGGGCGCGCGATCTCGCTGGCTGCTCGCTTTTGCAGCGCCAGCGATCGCCGCCAGCGCACTTCAACCGTCCGACGACCTTGCATTCCCCTTTCATCGCCAAATTGGCGAGCATCATATTTCGGCTGAGCTCCCGATCCCATCGGCGATGGATGCAGTGCTTGCGCGGGCGGACCAACGCCTGAGCACGTCGGCCATTGCGGCACCCGGCCTAGGCAGCCGGATATTCCTCACCAATGGCGGCTGGCGCTGGCGCGCGCTCGCAAGAGCGAGCGTCAGCGCGTTTGCGATCTCGCGGCCCGGTTCGGAACTGGTGATCGTCAACCGCAGCGACATAGTCCGGGACCTCGCGTTCAACGGGCGCAAGATTGGCGGGGTCAGGCCGCTTTCACAGGTCCTTGCTCATGAAATGGCGCACGGCCTGCTCCGTCGCCATTTCGGCCTTGCTGCCGCACAGGCAGCGCCGGCCTGGAAAGTAGAGGGCTATTGCGATTTTGTTGCCGGCGGCGGCAGCCTCAGCGATGCCGAGGCGGCAAAGCTGATCGCTGCGGACACTGATCATCCCGCGCTGCCCTATTTTCTCGGCCGCAAACGCGTTGAAGCGATTCTGGCGCGCAATGGCGGCTCGGTCGATGCGCTGTTCGCAAACGATGATCCTGTAATCCACGAGCCGAAGCCGCAAAGGGCTGCAAACTAGTTTTCCCCCGCCAATGCGGGTTTCATCGACGCTAAATCCGCCATGGGCTGACAAAGCGCATCGTGGCAGGCTAGATGCCGTCATGACCATCGCTCTCGACAGTCACGGTTTTTCAGACGCGCTCGTCATTCTGGGGGCCGCAGGGCTTGTGATCCCGGCATTTGCCCGCGCGAAAATCAGCCCGGTGATCGGTTTCATCCTGGTTGGCGTGCTCGTTGGCCCGTTCGGTCTCGGCGCGCTGGTTGGGAAAATGCCCTGGTTACGGCATGTGACCATTTCCGATGCCGATGCGATCGAACCGTTTGCCGAATTCGGTATCACATTGCTGCTCTTTTCGATCGGACTCGAACTTTCGCTAAAGCGGCTGTGGAGCATGCGTCAGTTGGTTTTCGGCACCGGCGCGGCTGAGCTGATCGCATCCGGCATGATTATTGGCGTCGGGGCGCATCTCTTTGGCGTGCCCTGGTCAAGCGCGTTGGCCCTGGGTTTCGCGCTTGCCTTGTCATCGACAGCGTTGGTCCTTCCGATTGCAGGCACGACCAGCGGGGTGGGCCGCGCAGCTTTTGCGATGCTTTTGTTCGAAGATCTGGCCCTGGTGCCGATCATCTTTGCGCTGGCCGCGCTGGCCCCGCACGGCTCCAATGATCCTTGGGCGATTGTCTGGATTCTTGCCCTGGGCCTGGCGACCATCGCGCTGATGTTTATCGGCGGACGAGTCATCTTGCCGCGCCTGTTCGCTCAGGCCGCGCGCACCAAAAGCCCCGAATTATTCCTGGCAGCGTCGCTGCTCGTCGTGATCGTGGCCAGCCTGGCCACGACGGCCGTCGGCCTTTCACCCATTGTCGGCGCACTGCTCGCCGGGCTGCTGATCGCGGAGACCGATTACCGTAGCGAGGTCGAAGTGATGACGGCGCCGTTTAACGGTCTGGCGCTCGGCGTGTTTCTGATCACCGTGGGGATGAGCATCGATCTTCGATCGATCCTCGCGGGGTGGCCGGAGCTGTTGCTCGCAATTGTCGCGGTTGTTTCTGTAAAAGCGCTGGTCACCTTTGGGCTATTGCGCTGGACTGGCATCCGCGGCGGCATTGCCGCAGAAACGGGCTTGCTGATGGGCAGTCCGTCAGAGACTACATTGATTGTATTGGGTGCTGCTGCGCAGGCGCAGCTCATCAAGCCCGATTTTGCCAATTTCTGGGAAACTGTAACCGCGATTGGGTTGACGCTTACGCCCCTGCTCGCTTGGATCGGCAGGCAAGCCGCCCGTCGGATCGAACGCCGCACCGATGGCGATCCGCTGGGCATTACCATCCCGGCGGAGGGGCCTGGCACCGTGATCATCGGCTTTGGCCGGGTAGGCAGAATGGTCGCTGAAATGCTGCGCGCGCACCAGCAGCCCTTTGTCGCGGTAGAAGCCGATATCGATACCGTTATCGCTGCCCGGGCAGAAGGATATCCCATGATCTTCGGCGATGTCGCGCGAACCGAATTGGTCGATCGGCTCAATCTTGGCCGCGCAAAGGCGTTGATTTTGACGATGGACGATCCTGTGCTCACGGTCCGGCTGACCAAAAGGGTCCGCAATTGGGTGCCTGATCTGACCATTGTTGCCCGCGCCCGCGATGTTGACCACGCCGCAGAACTCTATCGCGCTGGCGTAACCGATGCAGTACCGGAAACGCTGGAAAGCTCGCTGCAGCTATCAGAAGCGGTGCTGACTGATCTTGGCGTTGCCGTCGGCCCTGTGATCGCATCGATTCACGAAAAGCGCGATGCATTGCGCAAGGAGATTAAGGGCGCTGCGGGGCTGATGCGCGAGCCGCGCTTTCGTCGATTACGCGATAGCGATCATCGGGCGTGAGGGCAGAATCATCCTGCCCACGCGATTCACTACCCCTGTGCAGCCGGACTTAACCCCAAAAGCGCATTGATTGGTGCATGATGATCAAGGCCCTTGCTGCGCTTACGCTCATTCTGCTGGCGGTCGATTACGCCCTGACCGGCGGCAGCTATAGCACGGCGACCATGTCAAGCATCGGTCATCTCGGTCATTGGCTGGCCGATTCTGCCCGTAATTCGATCTTCTCGCGCTGAAAGAATGCCGCCGGTTGCGCCCAGGGCCTTTACCTAACGTCAACCAAGCACCAGTATCCCGCACTTAATGGATATGGACGACGACACTCGCGAAATTTTGTCGATAATCGAGCAATTCTGGCGTGCCCTGGATGCGCTGGAAGCAGACAAAGCGCGTGCGTTGACCGCGCCCGATATGATGATCATTGATGCGTTTGCCCCGTTCCATTGGGCGGGGGCGAACAGTTTTGATCGCTGGGTAGAAGCGCTCTGGGCCTATTGCACCAAGCATGATTTTTCGATGAACCATACGACACTGCGCGCCCCGTCCCGCTTCACGCTTGTTGGTGATCAAGCCTATGTGGTCTGCCCGGCAATGATGGCTACGGCGCGCGGCGATGAGTTAATGTCGCAACAGGGCGTCATTGTTACCACGCTGCGCAGCGATGACGGCACATGGCGAATCACGGCGCTGGTTTGGGCCGGGCAATAGCCTAGCGACCTGATCAGGCCGCCGTTGTTTCCGCCATCAGGGCGCTTTTGACGGCGGCGATCGCGTCTGCTGCACGCCCGCCTTCGGGGCCACCGCCCTGCGCCATGTCAGGTCGCCCGCCGCCGCCCTGCCCGCCCAGTTCGGCGACCGCAATCCGCAGCAAATCAACCGCATTATGGCTGGCGACCAGATCGTCACTGATCCCGACCGCGACAGAGGCACGCCCCTCATTCACCGCGACAATCATCACGATGCCCGACCCAATTCGGGTCTTCACATCGTCAACTGCGCCGCGCAAACCCTTGGGATCGAGCCCGTCAACGACCTGACCGGCAAAGTTCACGCCCCCCACCGTTTCGGGCCCGGCTGGTGCAGCGCCAGCGCCGCCACCCAGCGCCAATGCCTTTTTCGCTTCGGCAAGCTCACGTTCAAGCCGCCGGCGATCGTCAACCAAGGCAGCGACACGCATCGGCACCTCATCAGGTGACGCCTTCAGCACACTCGCCGTCTCGCGCAGTTTCTCATCGCGATCGGCGAGCCAAAGCCGTGCGGCCTCGCCCGTCAGCGCCTCGATCCGGCGAATACCACTCGACACCGCGCCCTCGGCGACGATTTTGAACAAGGCAATATCGCCCAGCGCCGATACATGGGTGCCGCCACACAGCTCAACCGAATAGGGTGCGTCCGCTTCTGTTCCCATCGCAAGCACGCGCACTTCATCGCCGTATTTCTCACCAAAAAGCGCCATTGCCCCGGCCGCAATCGCATCTTCGGGCGTCATCAACCGGGTAGTGACCGGGCCATTCCCCCTGATCTGGCGGTTCACATCAGCTTCGATATCGGCAATCTCAGCGGCGCTCAGCGCGCTTGGATGCGAGAAATCGAAGCGAAAACGATCGGCCGCCACCAGGCTGCCCTTTTGGGAGACATGCCCGCCAAGCCGCGTGCGCAACGCCGCGTGCAGCAAATGCGTTGCCGAATGATTGGCGCGAATCTGCGCGCGCCGCGCGACATCAATGGCCATGTGGACGGTATCACCCTGCGCGATTTCGCCGGCGGTGATCAACGCCTGATGCGCGTGCAACCGGCCGACCGCCTTGCTGGTATCCCGCACGCTCGCGCGCAAGCCGCTATCGGTGCTGATCATGCCAGCATCGCCCATCTGGCCACCGCTTTCAGCATAAAAGGGCGTCTGATTGGTCAGCACCACCACTTCGCCAGGGCCAGCACGATCGACTCGCACGCCGTCCTTCAGCAACGCGATAACGGTGCCGTCACCGACATCGCTGGTATAGCCCGTGAACTCAGTACCGCCCGCCTCCTCGGCAATGTCAAACCAGATTTCGTCGGAGGCGCGCTCGCCCGATCCCTTCCAGGCGGCGCGGGCTGCACGCTTTTGTTCAGCCATTGCCGTGTCAAATCCGGCACGATCGACACCAAATCCCTGCGATCGAAGCGCATCCTCGGTCAGATCATACGGGAAGCCAAACGTGTCATACAGCTTGAACGCCGTTTCTCCGGCAAGTGTCGCGCCCGGCGTCATGCCCGCCGTCGCCTCGTCGAGCAGCTTGAGCCCGTTGGTCAGCGTCTGGCGGAAACGCGTTTCCTCCTGCGCCAGCGTTGCCTCAATCAACGGCTGCGCGCGCAGTAGCTCGGGATAGGCAGCGCCCATTTCCGCGACGAGCGCGGGCACAAGGCGATGCATCAACGGGTCCTTGGCACCCAATAGATGGGCGTGGCGCATCGCGCGCCGCATGATTCGCCGCAGCACATAACCGCGCCCTTCATTGGCGGGCAGCACGCCGTCTGCCACCAGAAAGCCGCTGGTGCGCAGATGATCGGCAATGATCCGGTGGCTCGCCTGGGTTTCCCCGGTAGACGGCGTATGCGTCAGCGCACTGGATGCAGCGATCAGTGCCTTGAATGTATCGGTATCATAATTGTCGTGCACACCCTGCAGCACGGCGGCGATGCGCTCCAGCCCCATGCCGGTATCAATCGATGGGCGCGGCAGCGCGGTGCGGCTGCCATCAGCGGCCTGCTCGAACTGCATGAAGACCAGATTCCAGATTTCGACAAAGCGGTCGCCATCCTCATCCGGACTGCCCGGCGGGCCACCGGGAATATGGTCGCCATGGTCGTAAAAAATCTCGGAACATGGCCCGCACGGCCCGGTATCGCCCATCGACCAAAAATTATCGTTGGTCGCGATCCGGATGATCCGGCTTTCCGGCAGCCCGGCGATCTTGCGCCACAGATCAAAGGCTTCATCATCGGTGTGATAGACGGTCACCGTCAGCCGATCGGGATCAATGCCCCATTCGCGGGTGATCAAATTCCAGGCGAGCGAGATTGCGCGTTCCTTGAAATAGTCACCGAACGAGAAATTGCCGAGCATTTCGAAGAATGTATGGTGCCGCGCCGTATAGCCCACATTGTCCAGATCATTGTGCTTGCCGCCCGCGCGCACACATTTCTGCGATGAGCTCGCGGTGAGATAGGGCCGTGATTCAAGCCCGGTGAAGACGTTCTTGAAAGGTACCATGCCGGCATTGACGAACATCAACGTCGGATCATTATGCGGCACGAGCGGTGCGGAAGGCACGCGGGCATGCCCTTCACCGGCAAAATAATCCAGGAAGCTGCGGCGGATGTCGTTGGTCGATGTCATGCCGCTGATCTAGGGCGACGCGCGCCCACGCTCAAGCAAAACACGGCGCACACAGGAAACATCGCGATCAGGGTGACGAAAGCCCCCGCGCGTCTTCACACCTCTCCGTCCAGAAACGATGGAAAAAACATGTTTTTTGTAATCCCTTAATACTCGCCGATTAGAATGCACGATGACAACCCGACCCGCCTGACCAACCCGATCGTTTGACCGGCACGACGAGGAGATTGACACCGACATGACAATTGCCGCGACGATGGAGCTGGACGATCGCCGTGGCTATATTGAGCGCCGGGGTGGTGCGCGTCATATTTCGGTCTTTCGGGTCGGTCGGCTCGTTTCGACAGGGCCGGATCAACTCTGTGTGGTCCGAAATCTCTCCGCAAGCGGTGCGATGATCGAGGTGAACCGAGTGCCCGCAGTAGGCGACCGGGTCCAGATTGATTTGCGGTCAGACCGATGCTTCTGGGCCACCGTCCGCTGGGCACGGCGGCGCGAGGCCGGGGTTCAGTTTGAAATGCCAATCGATGTCGATGCGGTATTGCGCGAAGAACGTCAGTCGATTCGCCGCCGTCATCCCCGTGCCCCCCGTTTCCAACGCCCAGGGAATGCCAGAATTATCAGCGGGCGCGGCACCATCGAAGGGGCAATTGCCAATATCTCGATCGTCGGGGTTGCCGTCGTGACCCCGGAAATATTCGCTCGCGACGAACCTGTTGTCGTCGCGGTTGACGGGCTTGGCGCAACGCATGCCTTTGTCCGGTGGAGCCTGGATGGCGAAATCGGCCTTCGGCTTTCATCGCCACTATCCTACCGGGCGCTCGCCGATTGGCTCGATGACCAGGCGGCCATCGGCAACCAGTAACTATTTCCAAACTGCCGCGACTGGCTTGGTCGCCCGTTGCTGCACCAATCCTCTCCCGTGACCGCTGGGCGTTATTCGGCGATAAGCATTCCCCCGCTCCCCACGGTGCCACAAAGAGCTGGCACGGCGAAGGCGCAGTTCTGGCCACGCCTCTCGCCTTATCATCCGAAGGGCAAATCGATGCTTTTCGGGGGTTCGCTGAACCAGACTGGTCCGGTCGTGCTCATATGGAAACAGTCTTCCAGCCGGACGCCGAATTTGCCGGGCAAGTAGATACCAGGCTCGTTCGAAAAGCACATCCCTGCCGCCAGTGGCGTCGTCTCGCCATGCACGAGATTGACGGGTTCGTGCCCATCCATCCCGATCCCATGACCGGTCCGGTGTGACAGGCCGGGCAGCTTATAGCCCGGTCCATAACCCTGCGCCTCGTAATAACGACGCACCGCATCGTCGACGCTGCCTGCCGGCGCCCCGATCTGACCGGCCGCGCGCGCCACTTGCTGTCCTTTGGCGACATGGTCCCACACCGCGCGCTGCTCGATAGACGCCGTGCCATGCACGAATGTGCGCGAAATGTCGGATTGATAGCCATGAACGCTGCAACCGCAGTCCATCAGCACCACTTGCCCGTCAGCGACGATTTGCGGTGCCAGGCTGCCATGTGGATAAGCAGCAGCCTCGCCGATCAGCACCAGCGCGAATTCGGGATCGCCGCCCAATTTTCGGGTCGCCGCCGTCATCAGCGCGCCGATCTGCGCTGGCGTCATGCCCTTTTCAATCCGTGGGTACGTCCAGCGATAGGCAGCAACCGTCACGTTGCTGGCTGCCTGCAACAGCGCAATCTCGGCGGGCGTCTTGATCATCCGGCAGCCCCTGACGACCGGATTGGCGGAAACGATTCGCGCCTTTGGCAAGGCATGCCGCAATTTATCGACCGCGAAATAGCGCACGGTTTCCTCAATGCCGACCGGTAAGCCGGCGAGTCCCCGCGCGCGCAACAACGCAGCGATCAGGGCAAGCGGGTCCTCATCCTCCTGCCAGACCTTGACAGTGGCCGTCACCGCTAGCGTCTGACGAACCGATGGCTCTTCGAAAAACGGCGTGACGACACAAGGATCACCCTCGACCGGCAGCAGCGCCGCCGTCAGCCGCTCGCTGCGGCGCCATTCAACGCCCGTGAAATAGGTCAGGCTCGCGCCCGGTTCGATCAGCACCGCGCCGATGCCCGCTGCTTTCATCAACGCTTGCGCACGCCCAATCCGCGCCTGGCGCTCGGCGGGGGTGATCGGCTGCACATTGCCCGTCAGATCGGTGAGTCCGGCAAGGTCGGGTTCGGCCGCGCGCAGCAGGCCTGCTACGCTCATCAACGGCAAAGCCGTGGCTGCTCCCAGCAACTGGCGCCGACTAATCATGGCAACACACGGGCACGCGGCACGATGCAAAACAGGTGCTGAATCATCGCCGCTATTCCCCCTTCAATTCGATGCTGCTTCATAGGGCGCTTGACCGACGCGCCACAATGCCCTTCGCTAGTGCGAGAATTTTCGGGGAGGTTCCTTTGGCCAAGCGCCTGACGCTTTACATCATGATCGGCCTAGTTTTGGGGCTATTGCTAGGTACTGCGATTAATTACGGCGTAGAATCGATCCGCACATTTCTCTCGCTGCTGGCGAGTTGGGGCTGGATCGATCCGCCAAAGGCCGCACCTGCATTGCTCAAGGAGATTGCTGGCGGGTTCTCGATCGTCACGACGATTTTCCTGCGGCTGATCAAGATGATCATCGCGCCACTGGTGTTTTCCACATTGGTCGTCGGCATCGCCCATATGGGCGACACCGCGTCGCTCGGGCGGATTGGTGCGCGGACAATGGGGTGGTTCGTTACCGCGTCGCTGATTTCGCTCAGCCTGGGGCTGCTCCTGTTCCACGGGATCGAATTCGTGATTGATGCCGTTGCGCCCGGCACAGGCTTTGGCTTTTCACTGCCGGCACCCGACGCGACGGTCGGCCTCGACAAGGCGGCGTTCGACTTGTCGAAATGGATCACCCATGTCGTGCCCTCGTCAATCGTCGATGCGATGGCGACCAATGAGATTATCCAGATCGTGGTGTTTTCGGTGTTCGCCGGCGTCGCGTTGCTGGCGATTGGCGAACGCGGCGCGCCGATCGTGAAGGGTGCAGAAGCGTTGGCAGCAATGATGCTGCAGATCACCGATTATGTGATGCGGATCGCACCGCTGGCGGTGTTTGCCGCGATCACGGCCACCATTACCGTCAACGGATTGGGCATCATCGTCACGCTGGGGCTGTTTGTTGGCAGCTTTTATATCGGGCTGGTGGTGCTGTGGCTGTTGCTGTTCGGTGCAGCTTTCACGTTTATCGGCCGCCGGGCATTTTCGCTGATCCGCTATATTCGCGAACCTATCCTCCTGGCCTTTTCCACCGCGTCGTCCGAGGCAGCTTATCCCCGAACGCTGGAGGCGCTTGATCGGTTCGGGGTGCCGCCCCGGATCGCAAGCTTTGTGTTGCCGCTGGGCTATTCGTTCAACCTTGACGGCTCGATGATGTACATGACCTTTGCGACATTGTTCATCGCGCGAGTTTACGGCATCGACTTGTCGATCGGCACCCAGATCATCATGCTGCTGGTCCTGATGATCACGTCAAAGGGCATTGCCGGCGTGCCGCGCGCATCGCTGGTCGTGATCGCAGCGGTGATGGGTCAGTTTGGCATTCCGGAGGCAGGGCTGTTGCTGATCCTGCCGGTCGATCAGTTCCTCGACATGGGGCGGTCGGGCACCAATGTTGTCGGCAATGCGGTTGCCACCGCCGTGGTGGCGAAGTGGGAGGGTGCGCTGGACGAACCCGAACCACCGGAGATTGAGCCGCCCCATGCGCCTGCGCACCGCGCCACGACCTAGCGACGCTGCCATCTCCTTCGGGAAGGCCGTCAGGCCGTTGGCATCATGCCCTAGGCATCACGCAAAGGCATAAGGGCCGCCCTTGGCGAGCGCGGTCTGATAGCCTGGGCGAGCGTGGATTTTGGCAAGCCAGGCGGTGGTCGCCGGTCGCGACGGGCCGAGACCCGCACGTGACCGCGCTGCTTCGAGCGGAAAGCTCATCATGATATCGGCTGCGCTGATTTCGTCTCCGGCAAACCAGGGCCGGGAGGCAAGTTCGGCCTCAAGATAATCAAGATGGACATCGAACATCGGCACCAGGCGCTTGAGCACTGCCTTGCCAAATAGCGGAATACGTCCCGCCACCAGCATCGCGAAGAGCGGCGGCATCATCGAGCCCTCGGCATAATGGATGAACTGGCGATAGCGCAGCACCGATTCGCGGTGCGCGCTCGGCCCAAGCCGACCATCTGCCTTTTCGACCAGATATTCGACGATGGCTCCCGTTTCAGCGATGACGGCACCGTCATCCTCAATCACCGGTGATTTGCCGAGCGGATGGATCAGCTTCAGCTCGGGCGGTGCCAGCATCGTCTTCTTATCACGCGCATAATGCTTGATCTCATAGGGCAGACCAATTTCTTCAAGCATCCACAGGATGCGCTGCGACCGCGAATTTTCGAGATGATGGACGATGATCGTCATGACATGGCCTCCTGAACGCCGGTGACGCTAGCCGATCGCGGCACGAAGTCGAGCGCTTCGCGCGCTGTCGTTCCCGCCGATCTTCCAACAAAGGTGCGAAATTTACCGATCACGATCGCTGCCGCAACGGCCCGCCCGACATGCCAGCGCCCAAAACATGAAAGGCCCGCCGACATGGGCGGGCCTTTCCAGTTATTGCGGCGCTACTCCCTGCAGGAATACGCCGCCGGGACGCTTACATCTCGTCATCATCTTCCGGTTCGGCACCGACCATCATTTCCTCGGCAACCTTGTCGGTGCGGGTCCGGATCGCCTTTTCGAGCCGATCCGCCATCTCGCTATGTTCGCTCAAATAGGTCTTGGCGTTTTCGCGGCCCTGGCCGATCCGGACGCTGTCATAAGAGAACCATGCGCCCGATTTCTCGACCAGCCCGGCCTTGACGCCAAGATCGAGAATTTCGCCGATTTTCGAAATGCCCTGGCCATACATGATATCGAATTCGACCTGCTTGAACGGCGGCGCAACCTTGTTCTTGACCACTTTCACCCGGGTCGTGTTGCCAACGATATCCTCGCGGTCCTTGATCTGGCCGGTGCGGCGAATGTCGAGCCGAACCGAGGCGTAGAATTTCAGGGCATTGCCACCCGTCGTGGTTTCCGGGTTGCCGTACATCACGCCGATCTTCATGCGCAGCTGGTTGATAAAGATCACCATGCAGCGCGAACGGCTGATCGACCCAGTCAGCTTGCGCAGCGATTGCGACATCAGCCGCGCCTGCAGGCCGACATGGCTATCGCCCATCTCGCCCTCAATTTCAGCGCGCGGCACGAGAGCGGCAACCGAATCGACCACCAGCACGTCAATGGCATTGGAGCGCACCAAGGTGTCAACGATCTCAAGCGCCTGCTCGCCGGTATCGGGCTGCGACACGATCAGTTCGTCGATGTTAACGCCCAGTTTCTTGGCATAGACCGGGTCAAGCGCATGTTCGGCGTCGACAAACGCCGCCGTGCCGCCATTTTTCTGGGCTTCGGCAATGACGTGTAGCGCCAGCGTGGTCTTGCCCGAGCTTTCCGGCCCATAGATTTCGATGACGCGTCCGCGTGGCAGACCGCCAACGCCAAGCGCGATGTCCAGCCCAAGTGATCCGGTTGAAATCGATTCGACCTGCATCGTCTCCTTGGAGCCGAGCCGCATGGCCGAGCCTTTACCAAAGGCCCGATCAATCTGCGCGAGCGCAGCGTCGAGCGCCTTTTGCCGCTCAGCGGCTGCCTTGTCCGTGGATACCGCCATTTTGTTGTCGATGACCTTCAATTGTGCTGCCATTGGAAGCCTCCGTCGCTAGACTGAACATGCCGGTTGGGCAATGCGCTCAGTCGTTGTACACATAATGTTCTACAGGAACAAGGGGTGAACGAAAATTTCCTTCACCGCTTTACCGACTTGCCCTGTCGAGCCGGTTTCGCGATGGTGGCGCATGATCGATCACGCTGACTTTATCGCCGGCCTGCCTAAGGCAGAACTTCATTTGCATATTGAAGGCAGCCTTGAACCCGAACTGATGATGGCGCTTGCGGAGCGCAATCGCATCACCACTCCCTTCGCAACGGTTGAGGAAGTGCGGGCAGCCTATAATTTCTCGCGGCTGCAGGATTTCCTGGACATTTATTATGCCGGGGCAGACGTGCTGCGCACTGAACAGGATTTCCACGATCTCGCACTCGCCTATTTCGATCGGGCAGCCGAAGACGGGGTAGTCCATGCCGAAATATTCTTTGATCCGCAGACGCACACGGATCGCGGTATTCCGTTTCAAGTGGTGGCAGACGGCCTGCTCGCCGGCATGGCCGCGGCGCAAGCCAAGCACGGGCTAACGGTACAGCTCATTATGTGCTTCCTCCGCCATCTAGACGAGGACGCTGCCTTTACGACGCTAAAGGCCGCCGAGCCGTGGCTCGATCGGATCATCGGCGTCGGGCTCGATTCGTCAGAAATTGGTCACCCGCCAGAAAAATTTGCGCGAGTCTTTGCCGCGGCCGGCGACATGGGGCTGAAACGCGTTGCCCATGCCGGTGAGGAGGGCCCACCCGATTATGTGTGGCAGGCGCTCGACCTGCTCGATATCGATCGCCTCGATCACGGCAACCGCGCGCTTGAAGACCCTGTGCTGACAGCACGACTCGCCCGTAGCGGTATGACCTTGACGGTGTGCCCGCTCTCCAACCTGAAACTGTGCGTAGTGCCGGATATGGCCGCCCACCCGATCGATGCGATGCTGCGCGCTGGACTACGCGCGACGATCAATTCAGACGATCCGGCCTATTTCGGCGGCTATATCGCTGACAATTATCGTGCTGCCGCCACTGGGCGCGATCTCTCGCGCGCTGATCTTACGCTGCTCGCACGCAATTCCTTCCTGGGGTCGTTCCTGCCGCTAGACGCAGTCTCCATGCACCTCGCCCGGCTTGATGCCTATGTGGATGCCGCCTGATGCCAATTTTCACCCCAATCCCGCAGGAACAGTTTGTCGCCCATGTCCTGGCGCTCGCCGATCAGATCGGCGCGGATAGCTGGGCACCATCCTATCTCATCGGCATTGGGCGTGGCGGGCTTGTACCGGCCACTTTTCTTAGCCACGCCACGGGCTTGCCAATGCTGTCGGTCGATTATTCGAGCCAGGTCGAAGAGTTTGCAGAAGGGGCGCTCGCCCGGCTGGCTGCGCGGACCCAGGGTGGTGACAAGCTGCTGTTCGTCGATGACATCAACGACACTGGCGGCACAATCGGCCGGTTGCGCACGATCCTGGCCGAACAGGGGGCGGTTGCCGGCAGCATTCGCTTCGCAACGCTGATCGACAATGTCCGGTCGGCGCAGCGGGTCGAGTATCACGCCGAGACGATTGACCGCGCGATCACCAAAGACTGGTTCGTCTTTCCGTGGGAAGCCGTCGCGCCACAATCCAAGCTGGCCGATGATGCAGCCGCCGTGCCGGAACGGACGGCCTGAGCCTCCGCCTGATCAGGCGAACTGGGCAATCGCCGCTTCAACGTCATCCATTGTAAATGGCTTGGACAGCAACGGTCGATCGCGAAAACGCTCGGCAATGTCTTGGCCACCGCCCCCACTCGCGACAACAAAGGGGATTCCGGCTGCGGCCAGGGCATCGGCGATCGGCCAGCTGGTCTCGCCGCCGCGCAGGTTCACGTCCAAGATTGCCGCACCAATGCCGCCGGCAGCAACCGCGGCCAACCCGTCTGCAACAGAATCAACCGGACCGATTACTTGCTTGCCGAGCAATTCGAGAAAATCCTCGAGCATCATTGCAATCAGTGATTCGTCTTCGACAATCAAAATGGTGTTGGCGGGCATAGCGCGCGCTTAGAGCCCAGATAGCGCACGCCGCCAAGCGTCATTTCACCGCCAGCGCATCACGCGCGGCCTCGGCGAGCTGCTTTACTGAAAATGGCTTGGCGATAAAGGCGACATTGTCGAGGTCGATCGATTTGCGCAGCTGTTCTTCGGCATAGCCGGACATGAACAAAATCGGCAGATCTGGGTAGCGCTTTCGGGCGTGGCGCACCATCGTCGGACCGTCCATCATGGGCATCACGACGTCTGAAATCAGCAGATCGGGGCGCTGGTGCGTGGCAAGCAGCTCGAGCGCGGCCTCGCCATGCTCAGCGGTCAGCACGGTATAGCCCTGTCGGGTCAGCGCGCGCTCAGCGACCGCGCGCACCATGTCTTCATCTTCGACGATCAGGATCGTCCCGCTGCCCCACAGCTCGCCTTCCTTGGCCTTGGGTGCGGCAGGGATTGGCTTGGCGGTAGCCGCGGCAGTGTGGACGGGCAAATAGATGGTGAACTCCGCCCCTTTGCCTGGCCTGGAATCGGCGAAAATATAGCCGCCCGATTGTTTGACGATGCCATAGACCGTCGACAGCCCCAGCCCGGTACCCTTGCCGACTTCCTTGGTGGTGAAGAAGGGCTCGAAGATCTTGGGCAAGATCTCAGGCGGAATACCCGTGCCAGTATCGGAGATTTTGATCGCGGTATAATCGGCGACCGGCAGGATATCTGATTCCATCTTGCGCACATCGGCAGCGGGCACCGCCAGCGTCTGGATCGTCAGCGTGCCGCCGCCCTGCCCGCTCTTGGCCAGCATCGCATCGCGCGCGTTAACCGCCAGATTCATCACTACCTGTTCAAGCTGGCCGGGATCGGCGCGCACTGGCCCCAGATTGCGGCCATGCTTTACCGTCAGCGTCACCGTTTCCCCCAGCAACCGCTTGAGCAGGTTTGAGACTTCGGAGATCACATCGGGCAGCTGCAATATCTGCGGACGGAGCGTCTGCTGGCGCGAAAAGGCGAGCAATTGCCGCGTCAGGCTGGCGGCGCGGTTCGAATTGGCGCGGATCTGCTGGATATCGTCATAATCGCTGTCGCCCGGCGAATGGCGCATCAGCATCAGGTCGCAGTGACCGATAATCGCTGTCAGGATATTGTTGAAATCATGCGCAACCCCGCCGGCGAGCTGGCCGACCGCCTGCATCTTGGTCGCCTGCGCCACTTCGCGCTTCAGCCGGTTTTCCTCGCCATTGTCCTTCAAGCTGAGCAGCACCGCCGCCTCACCCAACCCGCGCGCGCCGGCGATCGATAGGGCGACGGGCTCATCGGGCCGGTCGCGCAGCCGCACCGCCATATCGGCACTGTGCGTTGCCCCCCCGGCAAAACGGCGGACGGCATCGGCCACGGCGGCCTTGTCTTCTCGCACGACGAGATCGCCGGGATAGAGCGGCGGCGCGGCGGGATCGACATCGGCGGCGCGGACAAACGCATCGTTCATCTGCAAAAAGCGCCCCTCGCGATCAATCAGGGCGATTCCGAACGGCATTAGCGACACGAGGCTGCGGACATGCGCCGATGCATTGGCGCCGATCGCCGGCCCGGTCGTCTCCTCTTCGTCAAGCAGCGCCACAAGCAAAGGCGCATCATCGCCCTCGATAAAGGGGATTTGTACCACGCGGAGCGGCGTGCTGGTCATCCCTTCGCGCTCGAAACGGACCATTCCCTGGCCATCAGTGATCAGGAAGCGCGCGAAATCTCGGCCAGCAATCGCGCCTTCCTCATGCCCCATCGCCCGCACCCGAAACACCCGATTTGCAGCGCGAATTCGGCCATCGGCGGTGATCAGCGCGGTCATGATCCCGGCCGTCGCCAGCCGATTGCCGACCGCACCACCGATCATCGCCTCAACCGTCGCGGCAAGATCAGCCCCCTGCGCCCCGGCAAAGCGCCAGACGAGCATATCCTCCGCCTCACCCGCCCGCTCGATCGATGCAGCGATCGGCCCGGCGTCGATCATCAGGCGATCAAGGCCAGCGACACCGTCTCGCCACGCGGCACGGCCGGCGCTGGCGAGCGCAGCAATCTGCGTCTCCCCAACCGGCAGATTGGGCGGCGTCGGGAAGCCACCAAAGACGAGCTGATAGCGATTATTGGCGCAGATCAAGCGGCCAGCGCGATCCGTGACTGCCACCGCGTCGCTGCTCGCCTCCGCCAGCGCGCGAGCCACCGACCAGTCGGTTTCGGCTGGTGCATTGGCCGCCGGTGCGATCATTGCCCGAATGCCGATGACGATGCCGAACAGGACGATCGCGCCGCCCAGAAAGCCCGCCGCAATCACTGGATCGCCAATCGCGGCCAGCACCACGACCGCCGCCGTCAGGCCACAGAGCAACGCCAGCAGCGCCGCCATTCGAGCGGGGCGACGGATCGACGCGGACGGTGCAGGAAGGCTGGCCATGCCCCCTTTTGGCCCCGCCCGCGCGACCGTCAAGCGGCTACCAGATGCGGACGCGATCTTCGGGCTTCAACACCAGCTTCTGGCCGTCCTTTGGCGCAAAGGCAGCGTACCAGGGATCAAGGTTGCGGACGATCCAGGCGCGTTGTTCGCCGGGCGCGTGGGGATCGGTGAGCAACCGATTCCTAAGATCAGCCTCGCGGTGCTTACGCCGCCACACTTGCGCATAACCGAGATAGAATCGCTGGTCTCCCGTGAGCCCATCAATCACCGGCGCGGGCTTGCCGCCAAGCGACGCATGATAAGCATCGATCGCCGCCGACAGACCGGCCAGATCAGCGGTGTTCTCGCCCAGCGTCAGCCCGCCCTTCACATGGAAGCCCGGCAGCGGTTCATAGGCATCGAACTGCGCAACCAACTTGGCGGTGCGCGCCTTGAACGCAGCGATATCGGCATCGGTCCACCACTGGGTCAACCGCCCCTTGGCATCGAACTTCGATCCCTGATCGTCGAAATGATGGCTCATTTCATGCCCGATCACCGCACCAATCCCGCCATAATTTACCGCCGGATCGGCCTTTGGATCGAAGAAAGGCGGCTGCAGGATCGCCGCCGGGAAGGTGATCGCCACCAAGGTCGGGTTGGCCTGGGCATTCACCGTCATCGGCGCCAGACCCCACTCCCAGCGATAAATCGGTTTGCCGAGCTTGTTCTTATTATAGCGATCCGCCCATTGGTTCGCGCGGAGCTTGTTGCCGAACGCATCGCCGGGCGTGATCACCAGCGCCGAATAATCGCGCCATTTATCGGGATAGCCGATCCGCGGCACAAAGGCGGCGAGCTTGGCATGCGCCTTCACCTTGGTTTCAGCGGACATCCATTCGAGATTGTCGAGCCGCACATTCATTGCCGCGATGACGTTCTTGACGAGCAAATCCATCGCCGCCTTGGTCGCGGGCGGGAAATAGCGCGCGACATAGATTTTGGACACGTCATCAGTGATTGCCCCCGACGTCCAGTTCACCGCGCGCTTCCAGCGGGCCTGCTGTTCAGGCGTGCCGCCCAGCACGGTGCCGTACATCGCAAAGCGCGCCTCATCGAACTTTTTGGGCAGCACATCGGCAAAGCCGTCGAGCGAGCGGATCAGCAATTGATCCTTGAGCACGGCGAGCGGCGTTGCCTGGATCAGCGCCGCCATCTTGGTAATCGCGGTCGGCTGACCGACGATCACCGTTTTTACAGGCGTGCCGACTGCCTTGAAATAGCCGGCAAAATCAAAGCCGGGCGCCATTTTCTGCAAATCGGCAACCGCCATCTTGTTATAGGTCTTATCGGCATCGCGGCTTTCGATCCGCGTCCAATGCGCCTTGGCAATCCCCGTTTCGAAATCGACAACGGCCTTGGCCCGCGCCGCCGCATTGCCCTCCCCCGCCAACGTGAACATCTGCGCGATATAGGCCTGATAGGCGGTGCGCGCGGCGACCAGCTTGGCATCGTCGCTGAGATAATAATCGCGGTCCGGCAGCCCCAGCCCAGCCTGACGCAGGCTGACGGTATAGGCATCGGGGTTCTTGGCATCCTGCGACACACCGCTGCCAAACGGCACGCCGACGCCATTATGATCCGCCTGCGCCACCAGCGCGGCATAGCCCGCCTTTGATTTCAGCGCCTTGATCGTGCCAAGCCAGGGCTTGATCGGCGCCAGCCCCTTGGCCTCAATCGCTTTGGTATCGAGATAGGCGGCATAAGCGGCCCCGATCTTTGACTTTGGCTTTTTCATCGCTTCTTCGAGCAACCCGCGCGTCCGCTTTTGCGAAACGTCCTGCAGGATATCGAACGAGCTATAGCTGGCCTTGTCCGCTGGAATTTCGGTATTCTTTGCCCAAGTGCCGTTGGCAAAGCCAAAGAAATCATCCCCCGGCTGCACGCCTGCGTCCATGCCAGCGGTATCAAAGCCAAAGCTGCCATATTGCGGACGGTCAACACTGGCGGGCGGCACGATATGCATATTGGGGGCCGCATGCTGCGCATCGGCTTGCGCAAAGGTAACCCCGGCAAGCGTGGCGGTGCCGATGGCGAGGGTTGAAACGACGGCGATCAATCGAAGCGGACGCATGACAAACTCCCCAAATCCATTTTTAGTTTTTGAACGTAATGAGCCTCGTTTTGTCCTGAGTAGCGGCTGAGCTTGTCGAAGACGCGTATCGAAGGACAGTGCCCCAATCGGGCCCTTCGATACGCCATTTCGACTTCGCTCAATGCCTGCCCTGAGCGCCTGCCTTGGCAGGCAGTCGAAGGGGCTACTCAGGACGAACGGTGCGTTTAGTTACCAAATCCGAATGCGATCAGCGGGTGCCAGATAGGTCTTGTCCCCCGGCTTGGCCCCAAATGCCGCGTACCAGGCATCGAGGTTGCGGACCGTGGCGGTGCGGAGCGGACCCGGCGAGTGCGGATCGGACAGCAATTGCGATCGCAGCGCGGGTTCGCGGAACTTGATGCGCCAAACCTGCGCCCAGCCGAGATAGAAACGCTGGTCGCCGGTGAGTCCGCCGATCACCGGCGCAGGCTTGCCGTTCAGCGAGCGATGATAGGCATCGAGCGCGACCGTGAGCCCCGCCAGATCGGCGATATTTTCACCCAGGGTCAGCCCGCCCTGCACATGCTGGCCGGGGATCGGTTCATAGGCGTCATATTGCTTCACCAGCTTGTCGGTGAAGCTGGCGAAACGCTTCACATCCTCGTCAGTCCACCAGTCGGCTAGCTTGCCGGTCGGATCGTACTTACGGCCCTGATCGTCGAAATGATGGCTGATTTCATGCCCGATCACCGCGCCGATACCGCCATAATTGACCGCCGGATCGGCCTTTGCATCAAAGAAAGGCGGCTGCAGGATGGCGGCCGGAAACACAATTTCGTTCATCGGCGGGTTGGCATAGGCGTTGATCGTCATCGGCGTCATGAACCATTCGGTCCGGTCGATCGGACGGCCGAGCTTGGCGAGATCGCGGTTATATTCGAACGAGTTCGACGCCGCGACATTCGCCACCAAATCGCCGGACACGATCTTCAGCGCCGAATAATCACGCCACTGGCTGGGATAACCGATCTTGGCGGTGAACGACGCGAGCTTGGTGCGCGCCTTCACCTTGGTTTCGGGGGCCATCCATTCGAGCTTGTCGATCCGCTCGCCCATCGCCGCGACGACATTCTTGACCAGCTCATCAGCCTTGGCCTTTGAGTCCGCCGGGAAGTAGCGGGCGACATATTCCTTGCCGATTTCCTCGCCCAGCCCGCCGCTTACCACGGCGACGCCGCGCTTCCAACGATCGCGCTGCTGCGGCTGGCCCGACAATATCTTGCCGTAAAAGGCGAACACGGCATCATCGAAGCTCTTGGGCAGATAGCCGGCATAGCTGCGCACCAGCCGAAGCATCGCATAATCCTGCAGCACCGATACAGGGGTGTCGGCGAACACCTTCGCCTCCCCCGTCACCGCGCTTGGCTGCGCGACGAGGAAGGTCTTCTGGTCACCAACGCCCAGCGTCTCGCGCATTTCGGCCCAGGGATAGCCGGGGGCCTTGGCGGCGAAATCACCGGCGGACCATTTGTTGTACGTCTTGTCGGCATCGCGCGATTCGATGCGCGTCCAATGAACGGTCGCCAGGTTCTTTTCGAACGCAAACACAGCGGCGGCGCGTGCCTCTGCGTTGCTCTCCCCCAGCATCGTCAGCATCTTGACGAGATAGGCCTGATATTCGGTGCGAATCCCCGCGAGCTTGGCATCGTCCTTGAGATAGTAATCGCGGTCAGGCAGGCTGATCCCGCTCTGGCCGACATTCACGATGTAATTCTCCGGCGCCTTGTCATCCTGCCCGACGCTGACGCCGAACATGCCACCGACGCCGTAGCGCTGCAGCTTCGCCATTTCGACGGCGAGTGCGGTCTTGTCGGTCGCGCCCTTGATCGCGGCGAGCCACGGCTTGATCGGCGCGGTGCCGCGCGCTTCGATCGCGGCCTGATCCATGAAGCTGGCGTAGAAATCGCCGATCTTGCTGCCGGGCTTGGCAGCGGCGGCTTCCAGGATGACGCGGGTCTGCTCAAGCGAGCGGTCCTGCAATTTGTTGAACATGCCGTATGCGGCGCGATCGGCCGGAATTTCGGTCTTGGTGTACCAGGTGCCACCGGCATAGGCAGCGAAATCATCGCCGGGCTTTACGCTGGAGTCCATGCCGTCGAGGTCGATCCCGAAAGTGCCCAATTCAGCGCCTGTTTTGGCAGCAGTTTCAGTGGCGGGTGCAGCGGGTGCGGCCGCTTCACGGGCGATGGCAACGCCAGTGAGCGCGACGGTGGCGAGGAGCGAAGAAACGAGAATCGACTTCCGCATGGAGCATCCTTGATCGAGGGTGGATGCAACGTGTTTTACGGGAACGACACGGCTAGTCAAATCAGTAACATACGAAACTATCTTACTTTTTCAGCCCCGATCACGCATGATTCTGCCCTGTTCGCGCTTCCAATCGCGTTCTTTGATCGTTTCGCGCTTGTCATGCGCCTTTTTGCCCTTGGCGAGCGCGAGCTCGACCTTCGCCCGGCCCTTTGAATTGAAATAGATCATCAGCGGCACCAGAGTCATCCCCTCGCGCGCGACGGCACCGTGCATCTTGTTGATCTCGCGCTCATGCAGCAGCAATTTGCGCGGCCGCTTGGGTTCATGGTTGAAGCGGTTGCCATGGCTGAATTCGGGCACGTTCGAATTGATCAGCCAGACCTGATTATCCTTCACCTCGGCATAGCTCTCGGCGATCGACCCCGTCCCCGCGCGCAGTGCCTTCACTTCGGTGCCGGTCAGCGCGATGCCGGCCTCAAACACCGTCTCGATCGCATAATCGAACTTCGCGCGCCGGTTTTCGGCGACGATCTTGGTTTTTTCGAAGGTGGGCGGTTTCGGGCGAGCCATAAGGGAGCGGCATGTAGGCGCGTGGGCGTGGGAAGGGAAGCGGGGACCGTGGGACATGGGACGTGGGGGGAGACCGTTGGAGTTGATTATTCCTCAGTCGCCATTTTGCGCAAAGGCAGGTAATTGGCTTCCTTGCGATCGATACTCAGTTGCTTTGCTGTCAGTGACCTGTGCGAATTATCTCGGTCACGGCGAGAGCTTTAGTCACCGCGATAACCGTCGATCTCCTCTCCTGCACAAACGGCACACATGACCAATCAGTATCCGATGCGGACGTGATACATTGCGCTCATCGGGTACTTGGATACAAAAACGAGGTGCCATCTTGGGTCAATAGCTGGTTTAATGATGAATCCACACCAACCGCCTCGATCAGAAGGTCGGGACATCGATCTTCAAGAATGATACGCTTGCAATCTAACCGAAAGAACGTTTTCGTGGGATTGTTGGTGAACGATGCAAACCGGGGGACGGCCTTATGGAGCAAAAAGAGCAGATTTACTTATCACTCGCGCCAGAGCTCAAAGCATTCCTGACGGATAACGGTATCTCCGTGACCGAGTTGCTCAAAACGGCCAAGGTTCCTGCGGAAGTAATTTATGGCGAAGATCCCGCGACTCCCGGGTCTGGCCACAAGGAACCCGCGACGATCATCCTCGCCTCAGCAGCCGCGATAGCGGTCGCAACACCGCTCCTGCGCGAACTCATCCGCAACATCTCAGGACGCACGCCGGTCATTCGCGAGCGCAAGCTCGTTCAGACGACCGAACCCAATGGCCAACCTTCCATCGACAAAGACGGCCGGCCGGTTATGGCTTGGCATGAAATCGAACGCGCAAATGTCGTTGGCGACAAGGTTAGGGTCAAAGGTTTCGGCATCGAAATCGCATTCGAGTCCAACTGATGGCGCGTTATGCGGTGACGTTCGCATCCAATGGCCCCAAAGGCTCTGGCGAGCTGCGCTTTGCGGAGGATGATGCCGACCGGTTGTCCGCGGCACTCGGCAGCTCGCGATGTGACTTCAAGGTTCGCCGTCTTCCTCGAAGCTGCAAGCCCGGCGAGATCGAGGACGTGATCAACGAAGTAGCGCAGGGCTGCACGGCCAACGACACCTTTCTTGTCTACTTTTCCGGCCACGGCTTCATTGACCGCGGAGCCTTGCTGTTAATGCTAGATGGTACATCGCCCGCCAAGCCACTTACGACCGCCATGCATGTCGATTCCATCGTGCGTTCCTTGCGCTACTGCGATGCCGGGCACAAACTTCTGATCCTCGACTGCTGTCACGCGGGGATGGTGTTCGCCGATAGCCGCTTCAAGAGCCAACTCCAGGCAGACCTCAAGCCGGTTATCAGCACCGACGACGAGGATGCCACCTCGTTCGTGACCCTGCTGGCGAGCGACCGGCTCGAGCAGGCCCGCGAATTCGACGATCTAGGCGGCAGCTTCATGAGCGCGACAATCAGCCAAGCGCTCGAAAGCGAAATGATGAACGGAGACGTCGACGGCGACGGAGCAATCGACCTGCGCGATCTCAAGGAGTGGCTGCGTTTAGAGGCGCGCGAGCGGAACCGGACGACCAATGGTGGCGTCCCCGTACCCTTCACCTATGGACGCGAGCGCGGGCGCCTTTATCTCACCCGCGATCCCAGCGATTGGCCGATTGTCGAGATTGATGGTCACAATGGCCACAAGCTCGTGCCGATCCGAATGCTCTCCAGGGACGGTGATCATATCTGGCTTGTCGGCACCACACCCGTCACCAACGCGCAGTACCGTGCTTGCGTTATTGATCAACACATAAGTCCACCGAAGGGATGCTCGTTTAACCGTGTGGGTCCTGAATACTGGGTCGAAGGTTTCGAACCTTGGAAAGAACCTAATTTCTCCGACCCTAGCAAACCGGTTGTCTGTGTCAGCGCACGACAAGCGTATTCATATGCAATTTGGCTTAATCATTACAGTCGATCCAGCTTGGAATATTTCGTTACGCCTCCTGAAGTCTGGGATACCGCTGCCTTTGGGCATCCCTATCCATCATTTGACAAGCGACTCTTGCCCCGCAACGACATCCACGATAAGGCCGAAATGCCCGCAGCGGTCGATGACGGCAGACGTCAACCCAATCGTTATGGCATCCAGGATCTCTTTGGCAACGTTTGGGAATGGACCTGCTCGAGGAGAATGTTTCCAGCGGTGGTGCTGGGCTGGCCCGGTGGCGAGCGCAGCCAAGAGTTGCGGGGCGGCGGATTTCTCGACGATCTTGGGACGATCATGCCCGTGCTAACCGCAGGTCAGCTTGAGCACAGCACACGCACCCGGCATTGTGATCTCGGGTTCCGCATCGCTGCCCTTGTGCCCTTAAAGGCCATGCCGAACGAGATTAGGGTTCGAGCCGCCGCTTTGGGTAGCGCGTATCGGTCGCATATATCCTGAACGCGATCATCGTGATTGCTTTCTCCATGTTCGTCAGCGGGTACTACCGATGCTGCCCTTGATTATCCTTGTCCTCTGAACGACTGCGCGATCATCACAGCAAAAGTCCTCTAGGTAGGCAGCTCAGCGAGCAAGCTTGACTTTACCATCAGTCGACATGTCGACCCTCGCCAAAAAACAAACATTGATTATGACCAGCCGCAACGATTGCTAAGGCCCAAATTTCGCCATTTGCCCCCCGTAAAAAACGCCAAATCGGCGGTGTATTCAGCACCAACGCGCGGTGCCGAACAAAGTAAAAATTCGCTCGCTGTCAGCCCCCCCTTCCATCCACCCGCAGCCCTTAAATCAACCCCGCATGCGCCAGCGCCGCATCCACCGCCCCCCGGCTCGCCTCACTTGGCCAGGTCATCGGCAGGCGCAGCGCTTTCGGGAAATCCGGCTGGACGCAGCTCAGCGCATATTTGATCGGGCCGGGCGAGGCATCGCTGAACAGCGCGACGTAGAGCGGGAATAGCCGGTCCTGAAACACCCGCGCCGCCGCGTAATCGCCCGCCGCGCAGGCCGCCTGGAAATCGGCGCATAACTTGGGAGCCACATTAGCGGCGACCGAGATGCACCCCACCCCACCCATCGCGTTGAATGCCAGCGCGGTCTCGTCATTGCCTGACAATTGGCAGAAATCCGCCCCGCACGCCGCGCGCTGCGCCGATACGCGCTGGAGCACGCCGGTTGCGTCCTTGACGCCGACCACGCTGGGGAAAGCGGCGGTGATGCGCCCCATAGTCTCCACCGCGATGTCGGTCACTGTCCGGCCGGGGACGTTATACAGGATGATCGGCAAGTCGCAGGAGGTGGCGACTGCTTCGAAATGGCGGAAAATCCCCTCCTGGCTGGGGCGGTTATAATAAGGCGGCACCATCAGCGCGGCATCGGCGCCCGCGGCTTTGGCGGCATCGATGTTGAGCTTGGCGACGGCGGTGTCGTTCGATCCCGCGCCCGCAATGACGGGCACCCGGCCAGCGGCTTGTTCGACACAGATATGCACGACGCGGAAATGCTCCTCGGCGGACAGCGTCGCTGCCTCTCCCGTGGTGCCGCAGGGGACCAGCGCTGCCGAGCCCTGATCGATCTGCCAATCGACAAAGCGGCGAAAGGCGGCTTCATCGACTTGGCCATTGGGATGGAACGGGGTGACAAGGGCGGGAATCGAACCGGAAAACATCTCTTTGCTCGCGTTCTCGCGCGTACCAAAACGCGCCAAATTAATGATTTTGGGACAAGACAGATAGGGGCGAATCACGTAGCATGTCCACATGCTGTCGCTCTTCTCCAAATCGAGCCTGCTGATGGCAGGGGTCTCCGCAATCGCTACGGCACTCGGCGTGCCGCAGGATCAGCTCGATAATTATCGCGCGCAGCTGGAACGCGTGCCCGTCTCGACCGAGGCGACCGCCGCGCTGGCGAGTACCGTTGCCCAGTGGAAGCAGCTCCAGCAATCGGACAGTTTTTCGTTCAACAGCTATTCTGCATTCTTGCTCGCGCATCCCGGCTGGCCGGGCGAGGCCGGGCTGCGTCGTGCGGCGGAGCGGTCGCTCGATACTGGCAGCTGGTCGCCCGGCGTTGCGGTCAGCTATTTCCGCCGCTTTCCGCCGCTGACCGGCACCGGCCAGGTCCGCCATGCCGAAGCGCTCGCCGCGGTTGGCTTGCGCGACGAGGCCAATCAAGCCGCTCGTGCTGCCTGGACACAAGGGACCTTGCCGGCATCGGATGAGGCCAAGATTATCGGCGCGTTCAGCGGCGCGCTGACGCCGGCTGATCATGACGCGCGGATGGACGCGTTGCTCTGGGCCGGGGCGACCAGCTCGGCACAGCGCCAATTGCCATTGGTCAGCGCCGACAAGCGCGAGATGTTCGCCGCCCGCCTCGCCTTTCGCAGCAATGCAGCGGATGCGTCGGCGCTCGCGGCGACGACGCTTGATCGTTATGCCAATGATGCGGGCTATCTCGCCGATCGCGCGAATTGGCTGAAGGACAATAATGCCTGGGGCAGCGCGCGATCGCTGCTGGCGCAACCGCGTGTGCTGATCAGCCGGCCCGGTCGGGTTGA
Source organism: Proteobacteria bacterium ST_bin13 (assembly GCA_002083645.1). Classification (GTDB taxonomy): domain Bacteria; phylum Pseudomonadota; class Alphaproteobacteria; order Sphingomonadales; family Sphingomonadaceae; genus Sphingomonas. The sequence continues at coordinate 184,463 of MSXQ01000005.1, read as the reverse complement.
GCCCTGGTATGAAATCCTGCTGAGCAATGCCCGCAGCGCCCAGGCCGACGGCCAATATGGCATGGCCTTTGCCATCGCGCGGCAGATTGACGATGCCTATCCGGCCGGTACTGACGTCAGCATGCGCCCTTATGGGGAGCGCGATGAATATACCAGCCTGGCCTGGCTCGCGGGGCAAACCGCGCTGCGCCAATTGGGCAAGCCGGGTGAGGCGATCGGGCTATTCGAACGCTATGCAGGCGGGTCGCAGACCCCGCAGACGCGGTCCAAGGGCTTTTATTGGGCCGGGCGCGCGGCGCTCAGTGCTGGCCAGCGCGACGTGGCGACCAGCTATTTCGAGCGCGCGGCGAGTTACCGTGACCAGTTTTACGGCCAGCTCGCCACCGAAAAGCTTGGCCGCGAATTGACCCCGCCGCCCATGACCGCCGCGCGGACAATCGACCCGGCAACGCGCGACGCCTTCTATGCCCGCGAAACCGTGCGCGCGGCGCGCTATCTCGGCACGATCGGCGCGCATGAGGACCAGACTGCCTTTGTCCGCCAGATCGCGATTGACGCAAAAAGCGATACCGATCACGCGCTCGCCACCGAGCTGTCGCGCACGCTTGGTCGGCCCGATCTGGGCGTAATGGTCGGTCGCAGCGCGCTGTCCAATGGGCTGCCCGATTATGCCGTCACCGGCTTCCCCAGCGTGAAAGTGCCTGATAATCAGGCCAGCGCCTGGACGATGATCCACGCCATTGCCCGCCAGGAAAGCCAGTTTGATCGCGCTGCGATCAGCCGGGCTGGCGCCCGCGGGCTGATGCAGCTGATGCCGGGCACAGCGCGCGAAACCGCGACCAAGCTTGGCTTGTCCTATGATGGCAACGCGCTGACCAGCGATCCCGATTATAATATCCAGCTGGGATCAACCTATTTCCAGCGGATGCTCGACAATTATGGCAGCTATCCGCTCGCCGTCGCTGCCTATAATGCCGGGCCGGGCAATGTGAACAAATGGCTCAAGGCCAATGGCGACCCGCGCACCGGAGAGATCGACATCATCGACTGGATCGAGGCGATTCCGATCTTCGAGACCAAGAATTATGTCCAGCGCGTGCTGGAAAATGCAGTGGTCTATGATCTGCTCAACCCGCAGCGTGCCCGGTCACAAGGCCAGGCGCGGATGAGCTGGTATCTGGGGCGCCGGCCGGGCGCGTGATCCCGGTTCACACAGGCGTGCCCGGTGCCTAGCATCGTCCCCATGGACGCGCCCAATTACATCACCCCTGCCGGCTATGCCGTGCTGCGCACAGAATATGATCAACTGCTTGGTGAGGAGCGCCCGCGCATTGTCGATGTCGTATCCTGGGCGGCGGGCAATGGCGACCGATCAGAAAATGGTGACTATATCTACGGCCGCAAAAGGCTGCGCGAGATTGATCGTCGGCTCGGCTGGCTGTCGCGCCGGATGAAAGCAGCCAAGGTGATTGACCCGGCTGCCCAGATTGATCGCGGCAGGGTGTTTTTCGGGGCGACGGTTACCCTGATCGATGATGATGACGCCGAGCGCATCGTTACCTTGGTCGGCGATGATGAGGCGGACGCAGGCGCGGGCAAGATCGGCTGGAGCGCCCCCCTCGCCCGCGCGCTGCGCGGGGCGGGCATCGGCGACACCCGCCGCGTCACCCTGCCCGCCGGCACGCGCGATTATGAAGTCCTGGCCATCAGCTATCCGGCCTAGCGCGACCCGGAGGCGTCACCCTTTTCGACCGGCGCTGCGCTATTTGCGCCGGATAGTAAGGCGCGCCCATCGCATCCGTGCTAGAGGACGCTTGGGGATCCCCGAGTAATTGTAAAAAGAGTAGCGTGATGAGTGTGATGCGACGCGTTTTTGTCACCGGCAAAGTCCAAAATGTCGGCTACCGCGCCTGGGCAATCCGCCGGGCGCAGGCGCTCCATCTGGCTGGCTGGGTCCGCAACCTGAAAGACGGGCGCGTCAAAATCTTGGTGGCGGGCGACGAAACTGCGGTTGAGACGCTGGTCGAGGAATGCCGGACCGGTCCAGAATTCGCCCAGATCGGCACCGTAATTGCCGAGATAGCAACCGACCCCGTGCCCAAGGGCTTTACCAAGCGGTTGACCGCCTGAGCAGGCCATTGGCGGTCGTTGGCGGTTCTGATAGATTATCAGCATGACCGAGATGGCACCGCTTAATACCGCCCCCTTGCCGGTAAAGCTGAGGATCGAGGATTATCTTCTCCTCGATGCATCGGGTGCGTTCGAAGCGTATCGCAAGACCGAGCTGATCGATGGAGAAATCTACTTCATGAACGCGCAGCACCGGCCGCACGCGCGGATCAAATCGCGGATCCATGTCGCGATTGCATCGGCGCTCCTGCAACTGGACAATGGGCTGGAAGCAATCGTCGAAGGGTCGGTCGCCATGCCGCCCGACGGCGCGCCCGAACCCGACATCGTGGTGACGAGCGAACCCGAAGGCGAAGGGCTGATTCCGCTGGAGTCGGTGCGGCTGATCGTCGAGGTGTCGGACACAACGTTGGCTTATGACTCCGAGATCAAACGCGCGCTTTATGCCCGCAATGGCGTGCTCGAATATTGGGTCGCGGATGTCGAGGCGAAGGTGATCCGCCAGATGTGGGCACCCGAGGGCGATGCCTATGCACAGCACCGCGAGGTCGCGTTTGGCGAGCGGATTGAGGCGGTGACTGTGGCGGGGCTGGTGGCGGGGCTGGTGGCGGGGTTGGTGGTGGGGGCTGTGCGACCATGACTGTGCAGGCCCCCCTCAACATCCCCCAACGAGCCAAATTTCGGGCGCGCGACTACCGCCTGCTCGTCGAGTCCGGGGCGCTTGATCGCTATGCGCGAACCGAATTGATCGATGGAGAAATCTGGGCAATCAATGCTGCCTATTCGGCGCATGCCAAGCTGCAATCCGCGATCTCGTTCGCGCTGATGTCGGCCCTGCGCGATGCGGCTTCGCCACTTATCCTGTTCACGGCGGTGTCGATCGACCTGTCCGACGACGCGAACCCGGAACCCGACCTCGTCGTGGCCGAGGATCATGAAGAGGGGCCGTTGCCACTTTCCAAGGTCAAGTTGGTCGTCGAAATTTCGGACGCCACTCTAAGCACAGATTTGGGCCGCAAGGCTGCGCTCTATGCGACGGCTGGAATCCCTGAATATTGGGTCGCGGATGTCGAGGCGAAGGTCATCCACCAGCAATGGGCACCCGAAGGCGAGGCCTACGCGCAGCTTCGCGAGGTCGCGTTTGGGGAGCGGATTGAGGCGATGACGGTGGCGGGGTTGGTGGTGGAATCGGTGCAGCCATGAGCCTTTATGATCGCCCGCAGCCCGGAAAATATCGCCTGACGATCGACGACTATGTGAGCCTGGCGGCGTCGGGCGCTTTTGGCGAGGCGCGTACCGAGCTGATCGATGGAGAAATCATCGTCATGGCACCCGAATTCCGTCGCCACGCCTATATCCGTGACGAACTCGCCTATTGCCTGCGCCGCGCGCTCGAAGCGATCGGCAGCAATCTCTATGCAGCATCGGGCAGCGTCCTGTTCAACGACCACGCCATGCCACAACCCGATATTGTGCTCACCAGCGAACCCCGCGGCGATGGCCCCATCCCGATCGCATCTGTGGCCCTGCTGGTGGAAGTGTCAGCATCGACGCTCAACGACGATCTCGGCCGCAAGGCGACGCTATATGCGTTGGCTGGCGTGCCCGAATATTGGGTCGCGGATGTGGAGGGGAAAGTGATTCACCAGATGTGGGCGCCCGAGGGCGAAGCCTATGCGCAAGCGTGCGAGGTGGCGTTTGGGGAGCGGATTGAGGCGGCGACGGTGGCTGGGTTGGTGGTGGAGACTGTCTGAACGTGAATCAAAGTTGATCGACGTTATAATTCAGCTAAACTTGCCAAATGGACGATTGGCCCATTATTCCCGATGATGCGGTAGATTGGTTTCGTACAGCCTTTTCAGAGGCAAATCGCGTCACTACCGAACGCCTTGATAACGTCCCAAACATCAGGGAAACAACGCTCGACGATACTCTGATCGACGCTCTCATTGATTATTCGGCTCCACGCCTATTAGGTTCCGGTGCAATCGTTCGAATGGAAATTCATAATATCGGAGGATTACGGAGGGTATCTCGTTGGGAAACCGCAGACATTGCTGTTTTGGTTTCAGTTCATCGAGGTGGCGGTCTTATCGCCCAGAAAATTGGTCTTTTGCAGTCTAAACGATTGTATCCTGAACGCGGCCATGTCGATGACGAGGACTCCTTCGAATTTCGATTAGGTATGAACAGGTTTCTTTATCCTGAGCCAAAGCTATCTCTCAGCAGCCTTTCGACTCGCTTCCGATTCAGCACACGGTCGAGGTATCAAGCGCTTACCCAAAGTACCGACCAAATCGACCAGATCGCACGTTTCAACAGCAGGCTATCCGACGCAATCTATTACCTTTTCTTCAATCCGTCGGTTGTGCCTTTAGCGGTCGAGTATCCGCTGACGGCGAGGCGACGGATCGACAGGCCAACATTGGGCTGTCGCGTTTATCGAGCTGACACAATCGAGGACGCGGTAAAAAAGCTTAGAGGCCATCAAGGGCCTATGCTTCAAACCTTGGAGGCTGCTGGCCAATCCAGCAACTGGAGGTTGGAATATTGGGCTGCCGATTTGCTGTTAAAATGCAAGGTCGGCGCACGTCTTGATTCAAGCTCGTCCGAGTTGGCAGATTCCATATTGTACAGGCGATCTGGACCAATTGGAGCGGCCGTTTCGGCATCAATTCACTTACCCGACGAACGATAGCTACCGCGTCAACTTCTTATACGCCAACCGCGTCGGCCGATCTGCCGCATCGCCCAACCTGCGCCGCTTGTCTTCCTCATAGCTCTCGAAGTTCCCTTCGAACCATTCAACGTGTGAGTTCCCCTCGAACGCCAGGATGTGTGTCGCCAGCCGATCGAGGAAGAAGCGGTCATGGCTGATCACCACCGCGCAGCCCGCGAAACTCTCCAGCGCCTCTTCCAGCGCGCGCAGCGTTTCGACGTCGAGATCGTTGGTCGGTTCGTCGAGGAGGAGCACGTTGCCGCCCTCCTTCAGCATCTTGGCCAGATGCACGCGGTTGCGTTCGCCGCCTGAGAGCTGGCCGACCTTTTTCTGCTGGTCCTGGCCCTTGAAGTTGAACGCGCCAACATAGGCGCGAGTGCCGATTTCCTGCTTGCCGAAACGGAATACGTCGGAGCCGTCCGACACTTCCTGCCACACGGTCTTGTCACCATCGAGATGGTCGCGGCTCTGGTCGACATAGCCGAGCTTCACCGTCTGCCCGACATTGATCTCGCCCTCGTCGGGCGTGTCCTGCCCAGTGATAAGCTTGAACAGCGTCGATTTGCCAGCACCGTTCGGCCCGATGACGCCGACGATGCCACCGGGCGGCAGGTTGAAATCGAGATTTTCGAACAGCAGCTTGTCGCCATAAGCCTTGGTCAGCCCCTTGGCCTCGATCACATTGTTACCGAGCCGTTCGGGCATCTGGATGAGGATCGCGGCCTTGCCGACGGTGCGGTTCTCCTGCGCTGCGACCAGTTCGTCAAACGCCTTGATGCGCGCCTTGGACTTGGTCTGGCGGGCCTTGGGGCTCTGGCGGATCCAGGCGAGTTCGTCCTGAATGGCCTTTTGCTTGCCCTGCTCCTCGCGCTCTTCCTGCTCGAGCCGCTTGGCCTTCTTTTCCAGATAGCCGGAATAGTTGCTCTCATAGGTGTAATAGCGCCCGCGATCGAGCTCGAGCACCCAGTTGACGACATTGTCGAGGAAATAGCGGTCATGGGTGACGAGGATGACGTTGCCGGTATATTCCTTCAGGAAATTCTCCAGCCAGCTGACACTCTCGGCGTCCAAGTGGTTGGTCGGTTCGTCGAGCAGCAGGATATCAGGCTTTTCGAGCAGCAGCTTGCACAAAGCCACGCGGCGCTTTTCCCCACCCGACAGATTGGTGACCGGGCTATCTCCCGGCGGGCAGCGCAGCGCTTCCATCGCGATTTCGAGCTGGTTGTCGAGGCTCCAGCCGTCGGCGGCATCGATCTTGGTCTGGAGATCGCCCATCTCCTCCATCAGCGCATCGAAATCGGTATCGTCCTGCGGATCGCCCATTTCGGCCGAGATGGCATTGAACCGCTCGACCATCGCCGCGATTGGGCCGGCGCCATCGCGGACATTGCCGATCACGTCCTTGGTCGGGTCGAGTTGCGGCTCCTGTGGCAGATAGCCAACCTTCAGACCCTCAGCGGCCCAGGCTTCGCCGCCAAATTCGGTGTCGATGCCGCCCATGATCTTCATCAGCGTCGATTTACCCGATCCGTTCGGCCCGATGATCGCAATCTTGGCGCCGGGAATGAACTGCAGGCTGATATTGTTGAGCACGGGCTTGGCGGCACCGGGGAAGGTCTTGGTCAGACCCTTCATCACATAGGTATATTGTACGGCCATGGCCGACGTGCTCCGTCGTTGAATGAGTGCATGAAGCGTGGGAATTTCGAGCGCGGCATGTAGCGGGCGCGTTCAAGATTGGCAAACCCCGCCGGGGTCGCTACCCCATGGTCCGATGAGAAAAACAGCCCTGCTCGCCGCGCTCGCCGCCACCGCTCTCCCCTTTTCCGCCTTCGCGCAGGGTCGCCCTGCCCCGGCCCCGGCCCCTGCGGTCTTCGCAGAGGTCGCCGCACTCCGCGACGCAGCGCTGAAGGATGATGTCGCTTATGACATTGTCGAAGGCCTGACGACTGAAGTCGGCCCCCGGCTGGCAGGCACCGAAGCGGAAGCACGGGCGCGCGACTGGGCCGCAAAAAAGCTCACCGCACTGGGCTTCAAAAACGTCCGGATCGAAACGACACCGATGTCGGTTTGGGTGCGCGGTGTTGAAACTGGCGAAATTGTCTCCCCCTTCCCACAGAAATTGCATCTGACCGCGCTTGGCGGATCCGGCGCGACACCGCCCGAAGGGATTACCGCCGAAATCGTCTATTTCCCGAGCTTTGCCGATCTGCAGCGCGCGCCTGAGGGCAGCCTGAAGGGCAAGATCGCCTTTGTCTCGAACGCCATGGTCGCGACCCAGGATGGGTCCAGCTATGGCCAGTTCGGGGCGGCGCGCTTTGTTGGCCCCGGGATTGCCGCGCAAAAGGGCGCGATTGCGATGGTGATCCGCTCCATCGGCAGCGATCATGGCCGTGGCCCGCATACCGGCCAGACCAATTTCCCGAAGGGCGTCGCGCCAATTCCTGCCGCTGCCCTCTCAACATCGGATGCAGATAACCTCTCCCGCATGGTGGCGCGAGGCAAACCGATCACCCTCCATCTGGTGCTCACCCCGCGTGAAACTGGCCAGCATGATACGGGTAATGTCATCGCCGAAGTGCCCGGCACCGATCCAAATGCCGGCCTGATCGTGATCGGCGGCCATCTTGATAGCTGGGATCTCGGCACCGGCGCGATTGACGATGCATCTGGCGTCGCCATCACCGCGGCGGCGGCGAAGCGGCTGCTCGATGGCCCTGCCCCGCGCCGCACGATTCGCGTCGTCTGGTTCGGCGATGAGGAAACCGGCGGTGCCGGAGCAGCGGCCTATTTCGCGGCGCACAAGAATGAACGCCATGATCTGGTGGCGGAATCCGATTTCGGTGCCGATCGAATCTGGCGGGTGGAGTTCAACCTGCCGGACAGCGCCAAGCCCGCCGGCGACCGGGTCGCCGCAGCGCTCGCCCCGCTTGGGATTGTGCGCGGCACGGCATTGGGCGGCGATGGTGCCGATATCGCGCTGCTGGTGAAATCCGGGGTGGCGGCGATCGATCTCAACCAGTCCGGCACCCGCTATTTCGATTATCACCACACGCCTGAAGACACGCTTGAGCGGATCGATCCCGAACAGCTGCGGCAAAATGTCGCGGCTTGGACGGCGATGCTGGCGGTAATCGCCAATGCGCCCGAAGAAATCGGCACCACCAAAGCCAAGCCCTGATCTTCAGCGCATCAAGCCGACGTCAAAATGGTCGTTAGATAAAGGGAGATCGGCCTGATTGTGGCGGGGCCAGCACTTCGCCTTGCGACGATAAGGCCAGATCAACGCCAGTTTCTGTGGGAGCAGATCGATGAAGAGCGCCATCACCGCCGCCGCCCTTGCTGTCGGAGTCATCACCCTTGCCGCCTGTGGGCGCTCGCCAGAAAGCGCCACGGTCGACAATGGCAGCGAGATCATTACGTCTAATATGGCGATGATGGCCGATAATATGGAGGAGCGGGCTGAGAGCATGTCCGATGCGATGGCCGCGAATATGATGGCCAGCGACGAAAACGCGATGGAAATGGGCGCGGATGACGCCACGAGCGCGGCGGATGGCACCGACCCATCCAATTCTACCCAAAAACGCTAATCACCGCGACCAGCGAAACCTGGCCAGTCAGTCGATCGATTTACGCAGAAAACGGTCAATCACATTAGCGGTCAGCCGCGCAGGTCGGTGGGTATCCGCATCGATGCAGCACCAGCTCGATTGCACCTCGGCAAGCACTTCCTCGCCGCGCCGAATGATCGTCTGATAAAAGGCGCGGGCACCGTGAACTTTCTCCAGCAGCACCGTCGCGACCAGATCGTCTGCCAGAAAGGCGGGCTTACGATAGGTAATTTCGTGCTTCAGCGCGACCCACAGATGCGCGGCAATCGCATCGGCCGGCGCCAGCCTTTCCCAATGGCTGATGACCGCCGCCTGTACCCATTTGAGATAGCTGGCATTATTGACATGCCCCATGAAATCAATGTCAGCGGGATCAATGGCAACGCTGTAACTGTGCGGGATGGACTGGAGCATCATATGGCATCATAGCACGCCCACCGCGCCCTGACGAAAGAATCTCGGGGCAAATGCAAAATTTCCGGAGCAGCTTACCCCATGTCTTATAAGGATCCCGGCTTTAACGATCGCATCGCCAGCGCCGCCAAGGCCAAGCAGGCCGCGCTCGACAAGCTGAAGGCGCGTCCGCCGGTTGATGAAGCAGCCGTCGCTGCCAAGCTCGCAGCGCGTGCCGCCAAGGAAGCAGCAGATGCCGAAAAGCGCGCTGCCAAACAGGCCCAGCGCGAACAGGAAGCTGCCGAAAAGGCAGAACGCAAGCGATTGGAAGCCGAAGCCGAAGCCGCCAAAGTCAAGCCCGAACTGACCGAAGCCGAGAAAAAGGCTATTCGCGACGCCAAATACGCCGCCCGCAAGCAGCGCAAGCGCTAAGCCGCATCGGCTGAGATGACGCTCAGCCGATCGCCCTTGCGCTAGAAATAGGCGATCAGGCTGACCGCTGCGAACCTGGTGTCGCCGTTGCGCTGGGCATTGGGGGCTTGCCGCAGGAATGGCCCTTTGCGCAGATAGGTAAAGTCCACCTCGCCTCGCAAAACCTTCGGGATCACCCAATAGCGGGCACGGATGTCGAACTGTTCGCCAGCATAATTGCCAGACCGGCCCAGCGGATCGCGCACCCCGGTCGTCGCAAAGGCATCGGTAACTTCGGGCACGAACAGCGCGCGCGCATCGACCATCCCGTCCCAGCGCTTGGTAGGCTTCACTTCAAGGCGAACGCCTGGCGATGAGATGTTGGCGCGATTGATTTCGTTAAAGATGCCGCTCGGCGAAAAATCGACCCGGCGCCCACCGAACAGCGTATCGAACCGGCCAAAACTCCCGGTTGATCGCGTGCCGCTCGCATAATCATATTCGATCGCAACCCGCGGCGCCCATGGCCCATTGAAGCTGTGGCCCACGCTAAAATGATAAAATCCCGCGGCCGCACGCCGCGTCGGCGCATTGGCGGCAAGGCCTGCGGAGATCGTGCCATATTGGACAGCGCCCTCGGCGTCCCAGTCGAGCCTGCCTGGTGCGGGGTCGCGATATAGCCGGAAATCAAACGTATGGAGGTTGCGATCCATTGTCTGGAATGCCCCGCCATCGCTTTCGACAAGGCGAAAATAACCGATGTCGAACTTGCCCCCAGCAATAAGCTTGGGCGTCGTGACAAAGGCCCCCCAGAGCACCAGATTGATGCTTTCCCGGTCAAGCTCGACACGATTGGCGCGAAGACCGGCCTGATCAGTCGGCAGCCGGGTCTGCGGCAGCACCCAGAACGCAGTCGCCGCTGCCCCCGACTTTGCCTTATGGTCGAACCGCAGACCGGTATAGCCATTGGCGGTGTTGCGAAATTCCTCGGACGTTACCAGCCGCGACGATCCCAATGAAATGATCATCCGCCCGGCCTGCAGCGACGTCGTGCTGCCCTTGCCGAGCACCTCGCCAAGATCGGCGGCAATATAGGCCTGGACTGGCTCGACCGCATTGACTTCGCTGGTGGTCACCGGCGTGCCAGGCCCTGAATCATAAACCCGCGCATCGCGGATTTCACCGCCGATACGGATCGCGCTGAAATTGTATTCGGCAAACAGCGTGGTGCGCAGGCTCACCAGTTCGGATGCGCTGTCGAATCCCGGCCGGGCCTGACCGTCCAACGCTTCGAAGCGGACGCGCGTGCTGCCGTTGATCTTGAGATTGTCGGGCGCACCAAGCGCTCCATATAGCGTCGGCGGATCCTTGGCGATTGCGGGCGACGCCAGCCCAATTGCAAGCGCGAGCGCCGCGATCCGCACCGTCGTTCGCGCCATTAACGGCTCGCGAGGAGGAATCGCCGGTCGAGCGGCTGGATCGGGCGAGCGTTGAATGGAAAGGATGCCGCAAATTTGTCGATCTGTGCTGCCGATGCGGTAATTGGCGTGCGCAAGACAACCCAATCGACTGCTTCGGCGCACGGCGGTGTCGTCAGCGATCCTTCGTAACGATCAAAACCGCGCGCGACCGGCAGCAGAGCGCGCGGGTCGATCATCGGGCCGGTGCCCGTCGCCCCCTCCTCGGCAGGGATCGCGGCGATCATCTTTCCCAGCGTCGGATTGCCCACGCCATTGGCGACCAGAACCCCCACCACGCCAAAACCGCCATCAGCAAGCTTGTGAACGAAATGAATTTCAAGCGGGAAGCGCCGCCCGTTGAGCAAATGTTCGCTGGGATGATGGATATGGAACTGCGCAAGGGCATAGGTCTTGCCACCGACCGCAAAGCTGCTGCCGGGGGGCGCATCATATTGCACCGTATGGCCGTTATTCGTGGCGCGGATTGCCAGCGGTTTCCACGCAATCGCCAACCTGCCCAAATCGGCGGGAATAGCGTCCTTCAGGTCAATAGGACTTTCCTGCTCGCCGCTATTGCAGATCGCATAATCCTTGCTGAGCGTCGACCAGTGATCCGGGCCGGTCGGACCGGTATAGCCCCATTCAACATGCGCTGCCCGCTCGCCGCTGGCGACCTCGACTGCCTTGGCAGCCGGCGTTTCAGGTGCCGTTTGCGCCGCCACCTGCACGGCGATGCCGCCGGACGCGACCAACCCCAGCAGCGTCAGGACTTTGCCGCTGTTCTTATTGCGAGACATATTTTTGAGGGCGTGCACGGTCTGCCTCGCTGCATTTTGCTGTGCCAACGCTGCCTAGTGTTCAGCGCCTGCGCAAGTCTGCACCCTCACCAACGGCCCGACCCGCTCCCCGCCAGCGCAAGAATCAGAAAAGGACCCTTAAAACTGCAAACCGATCATGTTCGCAGATCGGCTTTTTCCAGTCGCGCCGGGCAGCGGGTGATGTGATGGCGTGGATGCCCCCTATACAGCCGGGGCCATGCAATAATGGGGCTGTTACAGGCCTATGCGTCGGGGGGGTGTGGCCAAACAAGGACCAAAGATCACGCCAAAAGGCAGATTATCAATTGTTTGGATAAGAAATGGTCGGGGAGACAGGATTCGAACCTGCGACATCCTGCTCCCAAAGCAGGCGCGCTACCAGACTGCGCCACTCCCCGACGCTGGGGTGCCCTAGGGGGCATCACGATCGAGTGCAAGCAACATATCCGTCATCAGACTAGCGCCGATCGGAAGAAGCTGGTGGGCCCGGCAGGACTCGAACCCGCAACCTAGCCGTTATGAGCGGCCAGCTCTAACCATTGAGCTACAGGCCCCACCGCCCGCACGCCTAGCGGAGGCAACGGCCGGAGAGCAAGCCTAGCCCGCTGCCGTAAGGAGATTGGCAAGCGTAATGGGTCGCGCACCGCGCAAATCGAGCAGCGCCAGCACCTTGTCCCACCAACGATCAAAAACGGCGAGATCGGCGCGGTCGCGAACATAGGGGGTGTGGCCGGGGACCAAGGACGGCGAATGGAATGAGAAATTGAGCAAGGGCAGCCCTTCGCCTAGGGCGATTCTTACCGCCTCCAGCGCATCGGCAAGCGGCATGCCCTCTGGCGTCATCGCCACCCGCGCGAGCAAGCCGGTGCGGGCAAATAGCCCACGCCCGCGCGGCACCCGGCCCAGCCCCGCATATAGCGGTTGCCCTGCCCGCCGGAGCATACCGGTGAAAATCGTGGTCAGCGGCAATTCGATCATGCCACCGATTCGGAACGGCGCATTATCAATTGCGGAAAAATCCGGGCCGCCTTCAGACGTATAGCTATAGCGCGCGCGCATTGAGCTATCGATCCGGTAGCCCCGCGCCGCCAGCAGCGCGACGGTTTGCGGGCCGATGCCATAACGCCCGGCGCGATAGGCAATCGGGGGCACCCCAAAAGCATCGGTAATGGCCGCCGTCAGTGAATCGAGCTTGGCCGCTTCGAGCGTCATCGGCAGATTGCCAGGAAAGCTGTTATACGGCGTCACCGCTTCATCAAAGGGCGGGTTGACCCAAGGGTGGAGCTGGGTGCCGATCGTCGTGCCCCCCTGCCCGATCAGCGACCGGAGAATATCGACGGCGGCTGGATCGCTGACAATCGGGTGATCGACCATGAAATTAAGCGGGACACCAGCCGCAGCGAAGCGGGCGTGCGTGGCCGGCAATGCCGCGACCGCTGTTGTCGCGCGCGACTCCCGCGATAGCGGCGCGTGCCAGTCAAATTCCTCTTCGGTATCGACAAAAACGGTGAAGCGCGTGCCAAAATCGGCCGGCCAGACGATCAGATCGGCTGGTGCTGGCAGCGGCGGACGATACCCGCCCGCGACATTTACCGGAGGATCACGCACCGGCACGATCAGATGGTTGAAACTTGGCCCACACCCTGAGTGAAGGCGGCGGGCAGCCGCAAAGTCAAGCGATCAACGCCGATCGTCAGGCTGCCGCCGAGCTCAACCGCCAGGTTTCGCGCGAGCCGCAGCGCAAAGCCGGTGCCGAGCAGGGGCGCGCCTTCAATTTCGGCCTCGCTTTCGGCATCAATCGCCAGCAACGCATCGCCGGGATAGGCCGCCAACGCGCGCGGCCGGCCAATGTGGACGGCGACCGTGTCTTCGCCTTCGCGGCCCAGCCGGATCGCAATCGTCTCGCCAGCACTGCCGGCAGAGACCAAGGCAGCAAACAACCGGGTGAACAACCGATCCACCGCACGATCATCGCCCTTGATCGCAACGTCGCCGGCATCGATATCGAGCAGGATCGACGCCTGACGCAATGTCGCCAGCGGCGCTAGGTCATGCACGATTCGCTGCAGCAACAGCCCGACCGGCACCTCAGTCGGGCGCAAATCCAGCGCCTGGGCTTCAATCCGTGCTGCCATATCGAGATCATCGATTGCGCCGAGCAAGCCCATTGCCTGATCCCGGATTGTCTCGGCATAATCGCGATATGGGCCTGGCACGGGGCCAAGCAATTCGCCCTCAATCATCTCAGCAAAGCCGGCAATCGCGGTTGTCGGCGTGCGGAGTTCATGCACCAATTGGCGCAGCGAATCGATCGCTGGGGAACGGTCGCCATGATCGGGTTCGGCCCGCTCGTCAGCCCGGGGGCGGCGCGCAGTTCCACGATAGCCGGTGAAGCGTCCGGTTGCATGATCGAACACCGGCACGCCTGAAATCCGCCATTGGCCTGCCGCATCGGACTGGCCGTCAATCAGCAAGCGCGCATCGGCAAAGGCAGATCGGCGGCGATAGGCACCAGCCGCCACACCATCAACCTTCGCTGCATCTGTACCACTGGCGAGATCAAGCGAGATGCCAATCACTGCTGCCCGCGCAACGCCTTCTACCCACCGGATCGTGCCTGCTGCATCGGTTTCAAAACGGAAGCCTGAACGCGGGGCGATTGATGCGGCGACATCATTGGCGGCCAATGTCTCATCATCGGGCCGTCCAGTTTCCTCACGCTGCCGGTTGAAGGCATCGATCCGCGCGACAAGATCAGAGATTTGATAAGGTCCACGGGGCGCAATATCCTGGCCATCACCGACTAACGGCGCAGCCACTGCCGCTGCCGAAAGGTCGTCGACAGGCGCGGCAATCGGCGCCGGCTCAACGAGCGCCAGCGGCACTGGCGCTGATGTTGGTTCGCTCTCAATCAGCGCGGCAGGAGGCAGTTCGCTGTCGGGCAACGAGGTAATCGTATCGGCGGTAACTGGCTCAGGGTTGCCCGGCACGATTTCTTGCGGCGCCACATCATCTTGCTGGCGCAGTGCCTCGACAACCACGGGCAAGCCAAAAGCGACGGTGGCGATCGAAACAAACGACCACTCGCTGCCGGTTTCGGCGGGCACATCCGCAACGCGCTCGACAGGCGTTGGCGTTGGCACGGCTTCGGCCGCTGGGGCCGGTGCAGCGGGTGGCGGCGTGAAGGCTGGCTGCACATTGGGCAAGCGGAGCGCCAGTGGCCTGGTCGGCGCGACCGCCGGACGCGCCGCAATCACCGATGTCCAGTCAATCGACAGCGGTTCTGCAACATCCAAGGATTCAGACAAAGCGTCAGGCTGCTTCTCAGGCAGCGTCTCCGGCACATCCGCAATCGCGGCTGCACTTTCCAACGGGCCTTCGAGCACCATGGGCGCAGATTCTATTGCCGAGACCGGCGTACGTTCAGGCGCAGGCTCTATTTCAGGCTGCATCACGGCCTCAACCGCCGACGAGGCGACCTCTTCTGGTCCAGCCAACGGTTCGGGCGTACCGCTCGTCCCAGTGGGCGCGAGCATCAGCGGCGCAGCGATGACGGCGGTCGCGACTTCAGCCAAGGGCGGCGACATTGGCAAGGGTGCCGGATCAGAAACTGGATCGACATCAACCGAGTCGGTGATCGGTTCGCCCGAAATAATCGGGTCCGCTTGCGCTTCGACCGTATCGATGACGGCCTGATCGACGGGTTCGACTGCCGTTTCAGCACCAACATCGGCCTCAGTGGCGAAAAACCGCGGCTCGGGCTGCGCTCCAGCAGCAGCGTCTGGCGCGAACTCGGGCACTTGCGTGGCGTTCAACGGGGATACGCCAGGCAGCGCCGCCGGCAAAATGAAATCAATCGGCCCGTAGCTTTCCAGCGCTCGCCCCACTTCGGCGGGAAGATCACGGCGATGGCGCAGCACTGATCGCGCCGCCGGCGTCATCTCCTGCAGCATTGATATCCATTCGTCGCTGCGCAGATCAGCCATGCGCAGCACCGGCGCCGCAATCGCCAGATCTTCTTCGGCAAACAGGCGGACTAACGGTGCGGGCGGACGAGCAAAGGCAAGCGCTCTGGCGCTCGCTGCGCGAATGGGTGACGGCACCTGCGGCCGGATCGAGCGCAAGCGTGCCATCGCCATTTCACTGGCCGGCGCACGGCCGCGACCAATTAAGTCAACCAGTTGGCGCCAAGCAGTCTGGGCGCCGAACGGGGTCGACATGTCGGCCGTGAGTACAGTTTCCAGGCTATCGTCGAAACGCAAATCTACAGTGCCTTTTGCCGCCACGCGGGGGCGTGTCGTAACGATTTCTTAACCGCATTGCCGGGGCTGTGGGAACTGCTGTTTTTGGCACGTCGCAATGTGGGACAATTGCGTTTGCCAGCAATTATATTATGTCGGTGCTGGTTGGCAGGATGGAAAAAATCCGCATCGAGGGAAAGTAGATAATGGCATTCGACCGCATCGATCGGCAAATTCTCGAATTGCTACAAGACGATGGCCGTATGACCAATGTTGAACTGGCCGAACGAGTCGGGTTGACGGCACCGCCATGCCTGCGCCGCGTCCGCGCGCTTGAGGAACAAGGGGCGATCAAGGGCTATCACGCCAGCCTCGACGCGGCGACTCTCGGTTACCCGATCACTGTTTTCGCGCTGGTCAGCCTGCGAAGCCAGGCCGAGCAAGACCTGACGGCGTTCGAGGAATATGTCGACGCGATTCCCGAAATTCGCGAATGCCATATGCTGAACGGTGAGATCGATTTCATTCTGAAAATCGTCGCGACTGATCTGAAGGCGTTTCAGGATATTCTGACAACGCACCTCACCCCTGCCCCCAATGTCGCCAGCGTAAAGACATCGCTGACAATCCGCACGGCCAAGGCCCTGCCCGGCATCCCGGTGATCCCAGACGCCTAGGCCCAATGCAAAAAGGGGGCGGCATTGCTGCCACCCCCTCATTGATACTGTGGATAAAAGCGTCGATCAGGACGTTGCAGGCGTCCCGCCAAGATCGAGCCACGCCAGCCAGAAGGCGGCGATCTGATCACGCGGTTTGGCCTTAACCAGCGCAAAGGCGGCGCGGGCATTCGCGGTATCGCGCATCAGCGCATAGGCGATCCCCAACCGGGTGTTCACTTCATCCGGCTTGCTCACACCCTTGCCGAGTCCAACCTTATAAAGCTCAACCGCCTTGGCATAATTGCCCTCGCCCAGATAAGCGTCAGCGACCGCAATGGAAGCGATCCCTGTTGCCGATGCGCGGGCGCGCGCCTCACGCGGGGCGACCGGGCCATCAAGCTTGATCGCACTGGTCGCCGCTGCATAAAGCGCCTTATCGTCTTCACGGGTCAGCGCCATCTTGCCCGACTTCGTGCCCTCGTCGAGCACTGCCTTGGCTTCCACCGGCAGACCGCTGGTATTCAGATACAGCGCATATTGGCCATAATCGGCAAGATCGGCGAGTGCATTATTGGCGCGTAGCAGGCGGAAGAGGTCAATCTTCTGCTGCTTGTCGAGCAGATCGCTACGCTTGCCCGAGAAGCCGAAGTAAATGACCAGCGTGCGCCAGTTTTTGGCGCTTGGATATTGCTTCAGCTTGTTTTGCGACCAGCGGATGAAATCATCAAATTTGTCCGCCTGCGCCAGGCGCGGGATGATATAATCATACCAGGTCTCAGGTGGCTTACGACCAGCGGCAATCTCGGCGTCAATCGCTTGCTGCATGTCAGCAGCACCGCCCATCACATCACCACCCTCGATCCGCGCCTTGACGAGCGTGAGCTGCAGATCAGGATTGGTCTCGCCCAAATCGCGTGCCTGTTTCAGCAAAACAGCCGATGCGGCATAATTTTTTTGATCATATTGAATAAGGCCAAGCCGAAACGTGAAGCGCGCACGATCAGTGGCAAGGGTCTTAGGATTGGCGATCAGCGCCTCGAGCGGCTTGATGAGTGCAACCTCACCCCGACGATAAGCGGCTGAATTACCGTTGGAAGCGGCCTGGACACGATCACTTTCCAGCTGGAGCCTGAAAATCTGGGCGAAGTATATTTCGTCTTCGGATTTCGCGATCGCTTCGGCGGCGACCACAGCAGGTTCAGCTGCGGCGATGTTCTTGGCCTTCAGCGCGGTCTGCGCTTCGAGTGCTGGCTTGCGGAATTCGGCGCTGAGTACGGGGCCCTTGGGCGCCTCTTCCTTCTTCTTTGCGTCTGCGGGGGCGATGGCGACGATCGAGCTCGCGCCGATCATCAACGCTGCAGCAAATCCTGCCTTTGAAAACGTGATCATGTAAAACTCTCCTCGAGCCGTGTTCAGCCTGCGTTGCGCCGTGCCATACCGATGGTCCCGGTCCCGCACAAGCAAACCCAATGGCTTTCCTGCTGCCCAGCGACTGAATGACGATTGAACGCGCCAATCCGCAAGGGCACCGACGCAAAGCGCTTTGACCGGCATCGCCCTGCCCGCTAGCAGGCGGGCATGATCGCCGTCCTTTCCCCCGCCAAAACACTTGATTATGCCAGCCCCGTGCCGCCGATTGCACCAACCCGGCCACGGTTCGACGCTGAGGCCAGCCAGTTGGCGACTGCCGCTGCCAAGCTGGGTAAGAAGCGCCTCGCGGCACTGATGGATATTTCGGACAAACTCGCCGCGCTCAATGCCGATCGCTTTGCGGGCTTTGAAGGTCAGCCCGAACGCCCGGCGCTGTTCGCCTTTGCTGGCGATGTATATACCGGTTTTGAAGCCAAAACGCTCGATCTGCCGGCGATCGAATTCGCCCAAAACCATGTCCGCATGCTTTCTGGCCTTTATGGCCTGTTGCGCCCGCTTGACGCGATGCGCCCCTATCGGCTCGAGATGGGGACACGCTGGGCGCCCCGCCGCAAAAGCCTCTACGCTTATTGGGACAAGCGAATCGCCGAGGCGCTTGCTGATGACGTCGCGCAGGAAGGGACAGGCGTTGTGCTCAATCTCGCCAGCCAGGAGTATTGGCACGCCGTCGCCGGCAAATTGCCCAAAGCCGTCCGCGTGATCGAGGTGGAATTTCGCGAACCCGGCCCGGATGGCCCGCGCTTTGTGAGCTTCAATGCCAAGCGCGCGCGCGGGATGATGGCGCGCTGGCTGTGCGAACACCGGATCGACGCCATCGAAGCGATGAAGGGCTTCGACAGCGACGGCTATCGCTTCGATTCCGCGGAGAGCGCGCCGGATCGCTGGCGGTTCACCCGCGGATGAATGCTGCCGTCATCATCGGCGCCTCAGGCGGCATCGGCGGCGCGATTGCCGATGCGCTGGAGGAGGAAGGCGCGTTCAGTATCGTCCACCGTTTTGCGCGATCATCGACCGGCACGGCGCATATCGACATTACTGATGACGCAAGCGTGGCCAACGCGGCTGCCTTCGTATCGAAAGGCGATGCCCCGACGCTGGTCATCGTCGCGACGGGCATCCTGCACGATTCCGGCAATGGCCCCGAAAAAGCGCTGAAGGACCTGGATGCTGCCTGGCTCGCCCAGGTCTATGCCGTCAATGCGATCGGCCCTGCCCTGGTTGCCAAGCATTTCCTGCCGCTGATGCCCAGGGCCGGGCGCACCATCTTTGCAGCGCTCTCCGCGCGGGTGGGGAGCATCTCCGACAACCGGCTCGGCGGCTGGCACGGCTATCGCGCGTCCAAAGCCGCGCTCAACCAGCTGATCCGAACAATTTCAGTCGAGGAACGACGGCGCAACTCAAGCTCGGTCGTGGTCGCGCTACACCCGGGCACGGTCGATACGGCGCTGTCACAGCCGTTCCAAGGCAATGTCGCCCCGGGGCATTTGTTCGATACGGGGCGTGCGGCGGTGCAGCTGCTTGACGTGCTCGACGGATTGCGCCCGCCGGATAGCGGGAAGCTGTTTGCGTGGGACGGGGTGGAGGTTGCGCCGTGAGGGAAAGTGGATTTGTTCGCGCAGAGGCGCAGAGAGCGCGGAGAAGAAGGGCGGCAGGTTCAGCGGTGCGGCCATAGATATTGGATGACCGCCAAGGGGTGGAAAGGCGACACTCACCGCCCATTCTTGATCGTTGGTTAGCGCCGAAGTGCGAGCGACACACCGTAAATGTTGGCGAATACAAAGAGAGCGACACCCACCCAAAACGGCAGAACAAGCAAATCTCGCGGCACCCTACTTATCCCCACCGCCGCCGAGGCGATGACGATCAAAACAAGTCGCCAGCGAGGCAGGTCACGATATCTGACCTCATCCTGATCGCCGAACGCCCCGAGATCCACTTTTAGTCTGCTGAATAGCGCCCAGTCTATAATTAGGCCGAAACAAATTGCTGCGCTCACCAAACCGGCGAATGCTACATTCGTTGACATCTGACCCTTATAGCAGGCGGGCGACCGTCCGAAAGTGGGGCGGTAACAGAAGGACAGCTCTTGTTGGGCGGTTTCAGCCGGCTTCACAAGACCGCCAACGAGGGCACCCGGCGCGCCCAACACGAACCACCTCCGCGCCCTCCGCGCCTCCGCGCGAACCCAATCTTCGCTCTCCCACATTACCCACCCCCCCACGCGCACGCGCGCACGCGTGGACATTGGCGGAGTGACCGTCTAAACCGTCACACAACAGAAACACCCAATCCGAAAGCGTCAACAATTGACCGACGAGACACTGCTCGCCGACCCTTCCGATATTTCCCCGATCTCGATCGTCGACGAGATGCGGTCGAGCTACCTCGACTATGCGATGAGCGTCATCGTCGCGCGCGCGCTGCCCGATGTGCGTGACGGGCTGAAGCCGGTTCACCGCCGCATCCTTTATGCCAGCCAGGAGGGCGGCTTCGTCCCCGGCAAGCCCTATCGCAAATGCGCCAAGATCGTCGGTGACGTGATGGGTAATTACCACCCGCACGGCGACAGCTCGATCTACATGGCGCTTGCCCGCCTCGCCCAGGATTGGGCGATGCGGGTCATGCTGATGGATGGTCAGGGCAATTTCGGGTCGATGGACCCCGATATGCCCGCGTCGATGCGCTATACCGAGGCGCGGCTGACCAAGGCGGCGATGATGCTGCTGAGCGACATCGACAAGGATACCGTCGATTTCGCGCCGAACTATGATGGCTCGCGCGAGGAGCCGACCGTCCTCCCCGCTCGCTTTCCCAATATTCTGGTCAACGGCGCAGGCGGCATCGCCGTCGGTATGGCGACCAACATCCCGCCGCATAACCTGGGCGAAGTCGTCGACGCGTGTCTGGCGACGATCGATCGGTCGGTGGATGGCGGTGATCCGCTGACGATCGAAGAGCTGATGGAAATCGTCCCCGGCCCCGATTTCCCGACGGGCGCGATCATTCTCGGACGCACGGGCTGCCGCAATGCCTATGCCGAGGGGCGTGGGTCGATCATCGTGCGGTCGCGCTACAAGATCGAGGAAGGCCGCAGCGACAAGCGCTCGATCGTCCTCACAGAAATCCCCTATCAGACCGGCAAGAACGGCCTGGTCGAGAAAATCGCCGAGGCCGCCAAGGACAAGCGCGTCGAGGGCATCAGCGACATCCGCGACGAATCGAACCGCGAAGGCGTGCGCATCGTCATCGACCTGAAGCGCGATGCGACCCCCGAAGTCGTGCTGAACCAATTGTGGCGGCACACGCCTGCGCAATCGAGCTTCCCGGCCAATATGCTCGCGATCCGCGGCGGTCGTCCCGAGACGCTCAACCTGCGCGATATCATCGACGCCTTCGTCAAGTTCCGCGAAGAGGTCATCACCCGCCGCTCGAAATATGAGCTGCTCAAGGCCCGCGAGCGCGCGCATATCTTGCTGGGTCTGGTGATCGCGGTCACCAACATGGACGAGGTGGTGAAGATCATTCGCTCGTCCGCCAACCCCGCGATCGCGCGCGCTTCGCTGGCGGCGCGCGAATGGCCGGTGGCGGAAATCCTGCCCTATATTCGGCTCGTCGAGGCGGTTGAGGCCGAGATCGAAGGCGACACCTACAAGCTTTCCGACCTGCAGGTCCGTGCGATCCTGGAGCTGCGGCTCCACCGGCTGACCGCACTGGGTCGCGACGAAATTGGCGACGAGCTCAAGACGCTTGCCGAATCGATTACCGAGCTGCTCGCGATCCTGGGCGACCGGGTGAAGCTTTATGCCGTGATGCGCGAGGAGCTGGTCGAAGTGCGCCAGATGTTCGCGACGCCGCGCAAGACCGAGATCGCCGCCGCCGCCGACGGTATCGAGGACGAGGACCTGATCGAGCGCGAGGAGATGGTCGTCACCGTCACCATGCAGGGCTATATCAAGCGAACAACGCTCGACACTTTCCGGTCGCAGAAGCGCGGCGGCAAGGGCCGCGCGGGGATGGCGACCAAGGACGAGGACATCGTCACCGAGCTGTTCGTGACCAGCACGCACACGCCCGTCCTATTCTTCTCCACCCACGGGAAAGTGTACCGCATGAAGGTGTGGAAGCTGCCCGAGGGCGGCCCCGCCACGCGCGGTCGGCCGATGATCAACCTGCTGCCGCTGGCCGATGGCGAGAAGATTTCTACCGTACTGCCGCTGCCCGAGGATGAGGCCGAATGGGGCAAGCTCCACGTCATGTTCGCGACCGCGAAGGGCAATGTCCGCCGCAACTCAATGGACGCCTTCACCAATGTGCCCTCGAACGGCAAGATCGCGATGAAGTTCGAGGGTGAGGATGAGGACGACCGGCTGATCGGCGTGGCGTTGCTTGACGAGGCGGACGATGTGCTGCTCGCCACCCGCGCGGGCAAGGCAATCCGCTTCCCGGGTGACGACGTGCGCGAATTCCAGAGCCGCAATTCCACCGGCGTGCGCGGGGTCCGGCTGGCCGAGGGCGACGAAGTGATGTCGCTGTCGATCCTCCACAAGGTCGGCGCATCCCCTGAGGAACGCGAAGATTATTTGAAATTCGCGCCGTGGAAGGGCGACAAGGACGGCAGCATCGCGATGACGCAGGCACGCTATGAAGAACTTGTCGAACGCGAGCAATTCATCTTGACCGTCTGCGCCAATGGTTATGGCAAGCTGTCATCAGCCTATGAATATCGCCGCACCGGGCGCGGCGGACAAGGCATCACCAATATCGACAATATCGCCCGAAACGGCCCCGTCGTCGCCAGTTTCCCGGCGGCGAAGGGCGATCAGCTGATGCTCGTCACCGACCAGGCCAAGCTGATCCGCATGCCGCTCGCCACGATGCGCGTCATCGGCCGCAACTCGGCGGGCGTGAAGCTGTTCGATGTTGGCAAGAACGAGCTGGTGGTGAGTGCGGCCAAGATCACCGATAGTGATGATGAGGGTGGTGACGATAATAACGATGCCACAGATGCGGCACCGAACCTTGCTTGATCAGTCATTT
Organism: Proteobacteria bacterium ST_bin13; assembly: GCA_002083645.1. Lineage (GTDB taxonomy): Bacteria > Pseudomonadota > Alphaproteobacteria > Sphingomonadales > Sphingomonadaceae > Sphingomonas. Next base: position 161,550 of record MSXQ01000005.1, on the reverse strand, counting down.
TTGTCCGGTTCGATGGGCTCGCCACCGCGCGCGGTCAGATGCTGCTCGACGTCCATCTGTTCGTGGAGAATCCGCACCACCTGAATGCCGTCGTCAGTCGCCAAGAAGAAGATATAGTGGCTGCCGGATTTGGTCCGCCTCAGACCTGGATATAGATCGTCGCAAGGCCGCCCAATCGAGCGGCGACGGGCGGATTGGTCCATCTGACTCACAAGCCGCGCGACATACCGATCGGCCTGCGCCGTGCCCCACGTCTCGGCGGAAAAATCCCAGATTCCGCCAAGATCTCGGCGCGCTTGTGGGACCAGAATTACGCGGCGCATTGCCTCGCCGCATGTTCGGCATGCCGCTCTTCAAGAAATGCGTCCAGGTCGAAGGGCACTGCAGGGCCGCTGTCGATGCCTTCTTGGATCGCCGCCCGCAATTGCTCGAGTTTTGCCTCGCGCGCCTCCACCAGTCGCAACCCTTCGCGAACAACTTCGCTGGTTGAACCATAACGCCCGCTGGCCACCAGATCGGCGGTGAACTTTACCCAGTGATCGCTGAGCGCGATTGACGTGTTGCGCATCGTGGCATACCTCCGGCAGCTTAATTACCAAGATTGGGTAACGCATGCAAACCCCCGTCGCCAACCTCGTCGCGTACAAGGTGCTGACCGCCGATCAGATGCGGGCCCTGGAGCATGAGGGCAGCTTCGCCGGCGCACCGATCGATCTTGCCGATGGCTATATCCACCTCTCCACCCACGCCCAGCTTACTGAAACGGTCGACAAGCATTTCGCCGGGCAGACCGGGCTGTGGGTCGCCTCGGTCGATCTCGAGGCGCTCGGCGCGGCGGTGAAATGGGAGGAATCGCGCGGCGGGCAACCGTTCCCGCATATCTATGCGCCGCTGCCGTTGTCGGCCGTGTTGGCTTATGGCGAGTTGACGCGCGACGACGACGGCAATGTCCAATTGCCGGTCGCCGGTTGAGTCGGAGGGAAGTGCCGGTGCGGTTCGCCTGGATAATGCACCGGCTGCTGATGCTCGCGTCGGCGATCCTTCTGGTCACCTCGCCGTCACTCGCACGCAAACCCCGCCCCGCCGCCCTCCCCCGCGTCGAGCTCAACACTACGCTCGGCGTCATCGTGATCGCGCTGGAAACCCGCCGCGCGCCAGCGACTGCGGCCAATTTCCTGGCCTATGTCGATGATGGCCGTTTTGATGGCACGGTTTTCTATCGGGCTGCCCGCCGCAAGGCCGATCCGCGCTTCGGCTTCGTCCAGGGCGGCATCCAGACCGATGCGCGCCGCATTCTGCCGCCCTTCCCGCTCGAGACAACCGACATGACCGGTGTGCTCCACCTCGACGGCACGATATCAATGGCGCGGCGCGAGGACCCGAAATCAGCGGGCGGCAATTATTTCATTTGTGTCGGCCCCATCCCCAGCATGAATGCCAGCCCCGATCACAGGGGCTATGCCGCCTTCGGCCATGTCGTTCAGGGTATGGACGTGGTCCGCAAGATCCTCGCCCAGGAAACAGGCGGCGGCAGCGATGCGATGCGCGGGCAATTGCTGCGCCACCCAGTGCGGATCATCTCCGCCCGCCGACTCGACGGAACGCCAAAGCCAACCGGCAAGGTCAAACCATGGCTGATGAAGGTCCCGCGCTGACGTTGCACGACCGGTGATGCGCAAACGCATAGCGCGGCAACCGTCAAGCCGGACAACGCACTGATTTGGGGCCTGGCCCATATTCCCAAACGGGCACTGAGTCCCCATAATGGATCGGCCCCACCCGATTCAGCGCGTTAGCGAAAGAGTTGCCCACCCATGGAAATCGACCGGATCCTTCGAACCGAAATCCAAGAAGCGATCGCCGCGAAGCGCGCTGCCGGTGCGGTGCTCGATGCGCACGCGCTGGCCATCGAGATCACTGAAAAATGGGAAGAGCCCAAGGGCCGTGGTTCAGGCAACTGGCTCTACCAAACGCGCGATAGCTTACGGGCAAATATCGAAGCAATTATCGCCGAAGGGGCATGATTCGGTTTCTATCGGCGGCCTGCTTCAGGGCGCCGACCACTCCCACCGCAAGCAACGCCTGCCCCCCGAAATAGAGCGGCCATACGAGCAAATCTGGAATGATTGACTGCCGCAACGGCCCAAGCCGCGCGAAGATCAACAAATCGCTCACCGCGAATAACAACGCCCCAAGCGACACTCGCCCCCGCGGAAAACGGCTGAGCCACGCCAGCGCTGCCATCGCGCCCAGCCCCGTGGCATAGAGCGCAATGCCCGGTGCAGCCGCGCGATCCGCCGGGAAGACGAAGGCAAGCACGGGAATGACGATCAATCGCCCGATCGCGATTGGCGCATCGGCGCGCCATCTGAGCGGGCGCAGGTTGCGGGCATAGAGCACCATCGCGACAAGATGCCCGGCAAGAAACGCCAGCGCGCCAGTCGTCAGCCCCGCTGTCTCCAGCAGAACATCCCCTGCGGCGCCGAACGCCATGACCGCTGCGAGCAACCAGCCATCGACCGACCGCGCCTGCACCGCCGCCCAGCCAGCCAGCAGCGCAACGCCCGCGCCCTTCCACGCGATGACCAGCGCCCCATGCGGCAGCAGCCAAGACGCCGGGAGATAGCTCACCCCAGCCAGCACCGAAGCCCCAAGCAATAGCAATCGCCAACCGGTCATTTCAGCCCCTGCATGTTCGCTGCATGGCTGGCAGAGAATGCCCCCTTTGTCATCGGTGCATCGCCCCGCTATCAGCGCCAGCATGACACATGACGTCCATATCATCGGCGGCGGCCTCGCCGGATCAGAGGCAGCCTGGCAGATCGCCGAAGCGGGTTTCCGCGTAAAGCTCTCCGAAATGCGCGGGTCCGGCGACATGACCCCCGCCCACCAGACCGATGGCCTGGCCGAACTCGTCTGCTCGAACAGCTTTCGCTCGGACGATGCCGATCGCAACGCCGTGGGGCTGCTCCATGCCGAGATGCGCGCGCTGGGGTCGATCATCATGGCGCAGGGTGATGTCCACAAGGTGCCGGCCGGCTCCGCGCTGGCGGTCGATCGCGACCATTTCTCGGCGGGCGTGTCGGCGATCCTGCTGGCGCATCCTAATATCACCGTAGTGCGGGAGCGGGTCGATGTCCTGCCAGCCGACGGGCTGACAATCGTTTCCACCGGGCCGCTGACGGCACCAGGGCTGGCCGAGAGCATTGGCGGGGCGACGGGGGCGGACGCGCTCGCCTTTTTCGATGCGATCGCGCCGATCGTCCATCACGACAGCATCGATATGAGCGTCGCCTGGATGCAATCGCGCTGGGATAAGGGCGAGACGAAGGATTATATCAACTGCGCGATGAACAAGGAGCAGTATCTCGCCTTCCACACCGGCCTGATGGAGGGCGAGAAGACCGAGTATAAGGAATGGGAAAACGTCCCCTATTTCGAAGGCTGCATGCCGATCGAGGTGATGGCGGCGCGCGGAGTGGATACGCTGCGCTATGGGCCGATGAAGCCCGTCGGGCTCGATGATCCGCGCACTGGGCGCTGGCCGTATGCGGTAGTGCAGCTGCGGCAGGATAATGCATCCGGGACTTTGTGGAACATCGTCGGCTTCCAGACCAAGCTGAAGCATGCCGAACAGGTGCGACTATTCCGGACGATCCCGGGCCTCGAAAATGCCGAGTTTGCGCGCCTGGGTGGGCTGCACCGCAACACATTTATCCGCTCGCCCGAATTGCTCGATCCGACATTGCGGCTGAAATCGCGGCCGCATATCCGTTTCGCCGGACAGATCACCGGATGCGAAGGCTATGTCGAGAGCGCGTCGATTGGTTTGCTGGCGGGGCGCTTCGCCGTTGCGGAACTGCGCGGCGAAATACTCGCCCCGCCGCCGGTCGAGACGGCGTTGGGGGCGCTCCTCCACCACATCACTGGCGCGGCCGAGGCCGAAACCTATCAGCCGATGAACGTCAATTTCGGCCTGTTCCCGCCGATTTCCGGACGCACCAAGAAGGCCGATCGCAAATTGCTCTATACGGCCCGCGCGCGCGAAGCACTGGCGGGGTGGATCGCGGCTTAGCTATCGTCTTCGGCGGCACCCGCTGTTGGCGCCGGGCACACGCATTTTGGTTTCGGTTTGCGCACCACCGCCGTGGTCACGAATTCGCCTGGTGTCATCGCGCCGTCCTTGTTGGCATCGGCTGTTGCGAATTTAGTGGTGGCCTTGACCGCCCATTCTTCGAATGAAAGCTGGCCATTGCGGTCGCTATCCATCCGGGCAAAAGCCTTTTGGCGGGATGCAAGATATTCAGCGCGCGTGATCGTCCCGTCCTTATCCTTGTCATACCGACCGAAACGACGCTCTTCGCGGGTTTTGGCGCTGGCTTCGGGGGCGGTACCGGGCAAGTCCGTCGCCTGCGCCGCGTCCGCTCCCGGCGCTGCTGGCAGTCGCCCAGCCGACCCTGCCCGACCGCTCATAAAACTATAGGCTGCGGCAATCAGCAACACCGTGCCCAGCGCCGCCGCCAGATATCGCCACATTGTCACCCCTCCGCAACCGTCTCCGTTGTGGTGAAAGATAACCCATTGATCGTGAGAGGAAAAGCCTATCGCCCTGTCAAACCGTGCCACATCATCCGGCCAACGCGCTGCGGCGATCCCTGGCGGCGCTGGGTGCCCGGCGCGGCCCGGCAATCGATCCTGGCGAGCACCGCCAACATGCCGATCGGCCGCCCGGCTTTGCTCCAGCGGGGCGCTGTCGCCATCTCCAGCAGCGGTGCGGCAATCGCGCGCGCCTCGGCCGCCAGTGCAGCGTCGCTGGTCCGGCAAGCAAGATCGACCAACGCCCAGCCCTGCCCCGCCGCATCGATTGGATCATTGGCGCTGGCCAGCATCCGGCCAGCGGCCGTGAACAACCTGCCGCCTCGCGCTTCGGCATAGCGCGCGAGCGCCGCCGCCGGAATCGGATCAGGATCAATCACCAAGTCCCAGCCATCAATCATCGATGCCAATGCTGCCCCAGTCACGCCGCGTGGCAGGACATGGGCAGCCAGCGCCTGCAAGAGCGGCTGGGGCGGCGGCGCAGTCTGATCAAGCCGGGTCAGCGCTTCATGCCACCAGGCCAAGCGAATCTGGCGTAGTGTCGGCTCGCGGCCGCCGCTCAGGATTGCGCCGAGCGTCTCATCGAGCGTGAATAGCGCGCCAAGCGCCGGACGAGCATCCATCGGTGCATAGCTCAGCGCGAGTTGCCGTTCGGGATCAGCAATTGATGTCAAACGGGCCACCACGGCGTGACTGTTAGCAGTAAACGTCCGTTTAACCATATCGCTTGAAAACTAGTTAGCCGTTCCCAGCGCATAGCCCTTCATTGAAATTGGTCGAATAGTGGGTTGGGCGCAGTCATGATCGAAAAAGGGCATCCCGGTGCGCATCGGTTGCGCGGATTTCTTGCTTCCTTGGTCCGCGACGCCCGCGGCAACACCTTGGCGATCATGGCCGCTGCGCTAATCCCGCTGGCCGGCATGGTTGGCGGTGGCATCGACATGAGCCGCCTGTATATCACCAAAACCAGACTGCAGCACGCCTGCGACGCTGGCGCGCTGGCAGGGCGCAAGGCAATGGGCGGCGGGATCTGGTCGCAGAGCAACAACGCGCCGCGCGCAGCGGCTGAGCGCTTTTTCGACGCCAATTTCCAGACCAGCGCCTATGGATCGACGGGGCTCACCCGCACCTTTACTGAGGCGAATGGCAAGGTGACAGGCACGGTTTCGGCCACCGTGCCGATGACGCTCACTCGGGTGATCGGCACAACCAGCGAAACGCTGACCGTAACGTGCGATGCGGCGATGAGCCTGCCCAATACCGATATCATGTTCGTCCTCGACGTTACCGGATCGATGGGCAGCAAAGCGGTGAGCAGCGACAGCAAGACCAAAATTCAGGCGCTGCGGAGTGCGGTGAAGTGCTTTTACGAATCCGTGGCCCAGCGCAACACGACCGAAACCTGCACGACGGGTGCCCCCACCGGCGGGGTCTCGGCGGTGCAGGTAAGATTTGGCTTTGTGCCCTATTCGGTCAACGTCAATGTCGGGAAGCTGTTGCCGACCACCTTCTTTGCGGACGATTGGACATACCAGTCCCGCGAGAAGATTTCCATTCCGGGGACGGCCGCTGGCTGGACACAGGTGGGCAACCCTGTCGTCAAAACGTCGAACATCAACTTCAACAACACACCCAGCGCGCAGTGCAATGATACGGCACTGGCGTCGAAGGGCTCTTCGTCCGATGCCATCAACGGCAACAGCCGCGTGAACACGACGATCGTCTACACGCGTCGGTCGTGGAACAGCAAATCAGGTGGACAGTGCCGGACCCGCAAGACGACGACCACAACGAACTACACCGGTACCAATGGGACGCCGCCATCCAACACCTGGCACTATGGCCCGATCTCGCAAGATGTATCCGCGTTGAAGAACGGCAACAGCTGGAACAACAGCTTTGTGCTGCCGATCGGCACTGGTTTCACCAACAAGACCATTACCTGGGATGGCTGCATCGAAGAACGTGAAACGGTTCGTGAGACGGATTATGATCCGATTCCCGCCGATGCCAATGATCTGAATATCGATCTGGTTCCCAACAGTGGCGACGAAGAGACCTTGTGGGCACCGTTGCTGCCAGGGCTGATTTACACGCGTAATGATATTTCGGGTGACGGGAGCAACTGGAATCTCGATGAAATCACCACAACAACAGAATATGACAATGGATCGGATTATTACTGCCCCGCGGAGGCGCGCAAGCTCGTAGAATGGAATGATCCCACCGTATTCGAAAACTACGTCAACAGCTTAAGCCCGACCGGCAACACCTATCACGACATCGGCATGTTGTGGGGTGCCCGCCTGATGTCGCCGACCGGCATTTTTGCGAGCGAAAACGCGTTGACGCCCAACGGTGGCGAAATCGAACGCCACTTGATCTTCATGACCGACGGTGAAGCCTGCACCGGTGCTGGCAATTACACCGCCTATGGCGTGTCGTGGTTCGATCGTCGGCAAACCGATCCAAACACTGTTCCCACCGGTGGCTGTGGAACCAGCGGCACGCTGACCCAGCAGGTCAACGCCCGCCTGGCCGGGCTGTGTTCGGCGGTGAAGAACAAGAACATCACGCTGTGGGTGATTTGGTTTGGGGTGTCGAACACCACGATCGAAAACGCGCTGCGCAGCTGCTCGACGAGCGGCCGCTTCTATTCGGCCCGCAATTCTGCTGATCTGGACACGGTGTTTGGATCAATTGCGTCCGAAATCTCGCAGTTGCGGCTGACGCGATGAAGCGGCTCGCGCCCCGATTCTGCTCTCGCTTTCGCGATCGTCTAACCAACGATACGCGCGGATCGGCACTCATCGAATTCAGCTTTGTCGCGCCGGTGCTAGTGCTGACCCTGCTCGGTGCGTTCGATATCGCGCACACGCTGTATGTCCGGTCTGTCTTGCAGGGCGTCGTGCAAAAAGTCGGCCGTGATTCCGCTATTGAAGGCAATGACGAAGCGTCCGCCCAGACGGCAATCGACGACAAGGTCCGCGCTCAGGCACGCGCGCTGGCGAACAATGCGACGATCACGATTACGCGCCGCTTCTACAAGACCTTTACCACGGCAGCAGCGGCCCGGGCCGAAACCTGGACCGATACCAATACCAATCTGCGCTGCGACGCGGGCGAACCCTATGAAGACGCCAATCTCAATGGCACCTGGGATTCAGACGGCGGCAATGCCGGCCAGGGCGGTGCCAAGGACGCTGTGCTCTATACCGTAACCGTCAGCTATCAGCGGATGTTCCCGCTGTATCGACTGGTCAACATCGCCAACACGACGACCGTCAAGGCCGCGACCATTTTGAAGAATCAACCCTATGACGACCAGGCAGCCTATGGCGCGCCAGTAACAAGGAATTGCCCATGATCCGCCGGGCTGCTTTATCCCGCTTGCTCGATCGCCTGCGCGGCGACACGAGTGGGCTCGCCCTGCTCGAATTCGCTTTTGCGCTGCCGATTTTGCTGGTGATGAGCCTGAGCGGCGCAGAGATGACCAACTATATCGGCACCAAGATGCGGATGAGCCAGATCGCGCTGCATCTGGCAGATAACGCCGCGCGAATTGGCTCCGGCAGCCAGCTCGTCGCCAAGACAATCACCGAGGCCGACATTAATGACCTGTTCGTCGGTGCCAACCTGCAATCAAGCGAGCTTAATCTGCAAGCGAATGGCCGGGTAATCGTCACCAGCCTGGAGCCGACGGCAAGCCCGAATACCGCGGGCACCTACAAGATTGGCTGGCGGCGCTGTTATGGCGCAAAAACCACCTATGCCCGCCAATATCCGGTCGGCAGCGGAACGACAGCGTTAACCGGGATTGGTCCCACCGGTCGCCAGGTCACCGCGCCAGACAATGGTGCGGCAATGTTCGTCGAAATCTATTACGAGTATAGACCCATCGTGCAGACGAGCCTGGTGCCATCGGCATCAATGACCGAAATCGCCTCAATGATTGTCCGCGACAAACGCGATACCACCCAAGTCTATCCGGTCACTGGGGTAACCGCATCGACTTGCTGATCAGGCTCGATTGCAGACCTTCTTGGCTGCCGCCACGACGCGCGCGACATCGACCAAGGCCAGCTTTTCCAGATTGGCGGCATAGGGCATCGGCACGTCTTCATTGGTCACCCGCAACACGGGCGCATCGAGATCATCAAAGCCCTGCTCCATGGCAACGGCGATGATCTCAGACGCGATCGAACAGGTCGGCCAACCTTCTTCGACGACGATCATGCGATTGGTCTTCTTCAGGCTATCGAGCACGGTGCGGGTATCGAGCGGGCGCAGGGTGCGCAGATCGATCACTTCCGCATCAATCCCCTCAGCCGCCAATGCCTCGGCGGCCTCTAACGCGAGCGCGACGCCAATCGAATAGCTGACAATCGTAATATCCGCGCCAGCGCGCATGATCCGCGCCTTGCCGATCGGCAGGACATGATCCGCAAGGTTCGGCACCTCGAATGAGCGCCCATAAAGCAGCTCGTTTTCCAGGAAAACAACCGGGTCTTCGCTGCGGATGGCGGCTTTTAGCAGCCCCTTGGCATCGGCGGCGTCATAGGGCGCAATCACGATCAGGCCGGGGACGCTGGCATACCAGGGTGCATAATTTTGCGAATGCTGCGCGCCGACCCGGCTCGCGGCGCCGTTCGGGCCGCGAAACACGATCGGGCAGCGCATCTGCCCGCCAGACATATAATTGGTCTTCGCAGCCGAATTGATGATGTGATCAATCGCCTGCATCGCAAAGTTGAAGGTCATGAACTCGACGATGGGCCTGAGGCCGCCCATTGCGGCGCCTGCACCAATGCCCGCAAAGCCATATTCGGTGATCGGCGTATCAATCACTCGCTTGTCGCCAAATTCGTCGAGCAGGCCCTGGGTGACCTTATACGCGCCCTGATATTGCGCGACCTCTTCGCCCATCACGAAAACGCGCTCGTCGCGCCGCATTTCCTCGGCCATCGCATCGCGAAGGGCTTCGCGCAGGGTGATCTTGACCATTTCGGTGCCGGCAGGAATGGCGGGGTCGCCAATGGCCGCCACCTTGTCGGTGACATTCTTCGCGGGGTCGCTGTCCGCCTTCGGTGACGCGGACGCTGCAGGTTTGGCAAGTTCTTCGGTCTTAGCCGGCGGTGCCGACGCGGGGGCTGATGCTGCGCTTTCCTCGCCTTCCATCGTCAGCGTGGCGATCACCGTGCCGACCTTCACATTGTCGGTCCCTTCGGCCACCAAAATCTCGGCGATCACGCCTTCATCGACGGCCTCGAATTCCATCGTTGCCTTGTCGGTCTCGATCTCGGCCAGGATATCGCCAGATTTGACGATATCACCCGTCTTGACCAGCCATTTAGCGAGCGTGCCCTCTTCCATTGTTGGCGAGAGCGCTGGCATCTTGATTTGGACGGCCATCAGTAACGCTCCACCAGCACATCGGTATAAAGCTCGCCGGGCTCTGGCTCTGGCGCGCTTTCGGCAAAATCGGCGGCTTCGTTCACCGTCTTACGGATCGCTGCCTCGATTGCCTTCAGGTCAGCCTCGGTCACGCCCAGCCCCTCAAGCTCCTTTTTGCAATGATCGATCGGATCGGACTTTTCGCGCACCGCCTGCACCTCATCGCGTGAGCGATATTTGGCGGGATCGGACATCGAATGGCCGCGATAGCGATAGGTCTTCATTTCCAGGATGATCGGCCCCTTCCCTGCACGGACCCAGGCGAGTGCCGTTTCGGCAGCAGCGCGACACGCGAGCACATCCATGCCGTCGACTTGCAGACCCGGAATGCGGAAGGATTCGCCGCGCCGAAACAACTGATCCTCTGATGAGGCGCGATTGACGCTGGTCCCCATCGCATATTGGTTGTTCTCGATCACATAGATGACCGGCAGCTTCCATAGCTCGGCCATGTTGAAGCTTTCATACACCTGGCCCTGGTTCGACGCGCCATCGCCGAAATAGGCGAGGCACACACCGCCATCGCCCTTATATTTATGGGCAAAGCCAAGCCCGGTGCCCAGCGACACCTGCGCGCCGACAATACCGTGGCCGCCGTAAAATTTATGCTCGACGCTGAACATGTGCATCGAACCGCCCTTGCCCTTGGAGATGCCCGCCTGACGCCCGGTCAGTTCGGCCATCACATCCTTGGGCGGGATGCCGCAAAGCAGCATATGGCCATGGTCACGATAGCCGGTGATCACGCTATCCTTTTCCGACAGCGCGGATTGCAGCCCGACCGCAACGGCCTCCTGGCCGATGTACAGATGGCAGAACCCGCCAATCAGCCCAAGACCATAAAGCTGACCGGCTTTTTCCTCGAACCGGCGGATCAGCAGCATCTGCTTGTAGAATTCAAGCAGCTGATCCTTGCTGGCGTCAAACCGGGTTGGCTCGTCCGGGCGTTCGCGGTTCGGGAGGGGCGGTTCACTTTTGCGGCTGCGCGCGGGTGGTTTTGCCACGGTCAACAAGACCTCTTCTTCCTGGGGAGACGCGGCTATAAGCCCAGTCACCCGCCGCATGCAATTGCTGGCAGGTTCTTAAAGCGCTTAGTTGAGCGGTACGATCACTTCATCCGGGTGCGCCAGCTTCAGCTGCTTGCGCACAAGTTCTTCGGCCATGTCCGGATTGGTGTGCTTTGGATCAAGCAGCGCCACACGGTTTTTCAGCACGGTGCGCTGTTTATCGAGTTTTGCATAAACGGCTTCGCGGGCTGCCAACTCACGCTTGTAATCGCCATAAGCGAACATACCATTCGGCCCGACCACGGCATAGCCGCCAAAGAACGCCATCACGATCAGCGCCAGCGCCGGGGGGCCGGCGCGGCGCAAAATAATCTTGAGGGTGGAAGAACCTGACATTCGATGATTCTGGACTACCGCGACTCGGCGATCAAGGCCTATTTTTGCGGATTATACTGCGCCCGGCGTACCGTCCCATGTCACCCAATTCTTCCTCGATCCGGATCAGCTGGTTGTATTTGGCCAGCCGGTCACTGCGCGCCAGACTGCCGGTCTTGATCTGTCCACAATTGGTCGCAACGGCGAGGTCGGCGATCGTCGCATCCTCGGTCTCACCTGAGCGATGCGACATCACTGCCGTATAACCCGCGCGATTCGCCATCGACACCGCCGCCAGCGTTTCAGTGAGCGTGCCGATCTGGTTAACCTTGACCAGCAACGAATTGGCGAGGCCCATGTCGATGCCCATGCGCAGCCGCTCCGGATTGGTGACGAACAGATCGTCGCCGACCAGCTGTACCTTGTCGCCGATCATGTCGGTCAGCGCCTTCCAACCCTCGAAATCATCCTCGCTCATACCGTCTTCGATTGAAAAAATCGGATAGCGCGCCGCGAGATCGGCGAGATAGCCCGCCATTTCATGCGGATTGAGCACCTTGCCCTCGCCGCTGATATGATAGGCACCGTCCTTGAAGAATTCGGTCGCGGCGCAATCGAGCGCGAGCATCACGTCGTCGCCGGGCGTATAGCCCGCCGCCTCGATCGACCCCATGATGAAGTCGAGCGCGTCGGTGGTCGAGGCGATGTTGGGGGCAAAGCCGCCCTCGTCGCCGACCGCCGTCGCGAGCCCCTTTTCATGCAGCCGCTTTTTCAGCGTGTGAAAAATCTCCGATCCACAACGAACCGCATCAAAGATCGAATCGGCACCGACCGGCACGATCATGAACTCCTGAAAGTCGATCGGGTTGTCGGCATGTTCGCCGCCATTGATGATGTTCATCATCGGCACCGGCAGCACATGCGCGGAAACGCCGCCAACATAGCGATAGAGCGGCATGCCCCGCGCATCGGCCGCTGCCTTGGCGACGGCCATGCTCACACCCAAAATGGCGTTGGCGCCCAAGCGCGCCTTGTTCGGCGTGCCGTCGAGTTCGATCATCACCTGATCGATTTCGCGCTGGTCCTCGGCGTCGATCCCCAGCACCGCCTCGGCGATGTCAGCATTGACGGCATCGACGGCGCCCTGCACGCCTTTGCCCAGCCACATCGTCTTGTCCCCGTCGCGGCGCTCGACCGCCTCATAGGCCCCCGTCGACGCGCCCGATGGCACCGCCGCGCGGCCAAAGCTGCCATCCTCCAGCATCACATCCACCTCGACCGTGGGGTTGCCGCGACTATCGACAATCTGGCGGGCATGGATGTCGATGATTGCGGTCATGAAATGATGCTCCTAATGCTGGGGCTGCACAGGCGTGCAAGCGTTGGCGCGGCTCTATCCGGTTCGTTTACGGGGAGCAATTCGCTTACGCGACTGGAACGCAAACAGCTGGTGACCGTTGTTTACGATTGAACGGGAAAGGGCTCTTCATCATGGCCAAAGACACGAACGACACAACGCCAAAGGCACCCCGAAAGCGCGCCGTGCCGCAGGCCCCGATCAAGGACGGACCGGGCAGCGCCGGGGTCAAGGCCAAAGCTGTGCCGTTGGCATCGGCCGTCATCCCGGCTGAAGCGCCCACAAGCGCCGCGCAGACGATCAAGGACGGTGCCGGCAAGCTCGCCCGCCAGGCGACCGACAAGGCGCGCGACTATGTCGCCGAGGGGAAGAACCGCGCCGGTGGTGCGCTCGACGAAGTTTCTCGGCTGATGGAAGACGCTGCCACCACAGTCGATGAAAAAATCGGCCCGCAATATGGCCAATATGCCCGTACCGCCGCTGAAGGCATTGCCGGCTTTTCCGAAAGCCTGAAGGGCAAGGAGATTGAGGATCTGATGGCGGATGCAACCGCCTTTGTCCGCAAGAGCCCGGCCGTCGCGATCGGCATTGCCGCCGCGCTTGGCTTTGTCGTGGCACGGTTGGTCAAGGCCGGGCTTGATGCTGCCGATGAAGCAAGTGACCCTCCCTCTTCGCCCGACGCCTGACTGACGGCCGGCGGGGAATGAGCGACGACGTACCAAGCGACGATGGCCAAGAGGACGATTCGATCGTCGCGTTGTTTGCGCGGCTGGTCGACGATGCCGAACGCTTCGTCCGCGCCGAGTTAAAGCTCTATCGCGCCACGTTGTTTGCGCGGTTGGTGGAGGTCCGCAGCGCTGTCATCATGCTGCTGGCAAGCCTTTTCCTTGCCCAATCGGCGATGATCGCGCTGCTTGTTGGCCTGATCGTTATCCTGCGGCAGCAGCTTGGCGCGATCGGTGCGACGGCAGCGGTCTTTGGCGGATCGATGGCGATTGCCGGGTTGCTCGCCTGGGTCGCAATGATCAAGATTCGCCAGGCGACCGACATCAAGGACAAGCCGCGATGAGCGATATTGAGGAGGAGCGCGCCCGCGCCGAAATCGCTGCGGCGGCGGCCCGTAGCCAACTCACCGGCACACTGGTTGATATTCAGGCGCGCCTTCATCCGCGTGCGCTGGCGCGCGACGCGATTGAAGAGCTGCGCGAAACAGGGATTGCTATCGCGCGCCGCACGCTGGCAGCGGCGCAGCACAACCCCGGTCCCCTGATCGGCATTGGCGCGACACTAGTGGCGATTTTTGCGCGCGATTGGATTAGCGATGCCTTTGCAGACCATGATACTAAGGCAACCGCAGCTTCTGCAGCGCGTTTAGACGAGACCGACGGCCAAATTGGCGAGCCCCAGCCCCAGGAAGGGAAATCCGATGAGTGATCCCCATAATCCGTTTGCCCATAAGCGTAGTGGTGCCACCCAGGCCGCCAGCAAAGCGCTGGATAATGTCGTCGATACCGCACAGGATGCGGCCCGACGGACGGTCGACACCATCGAGAATAACCCACTGTCCGTGCTCGTCGGCGGTATCGCCGTCGGCGTGCTGGCAGGCGTGTTGCTGCCCCGCACCGAACGGGAAACCGCCATGTTAGGGCCAGTCGGCAAGCGGCTGACCGAGGGGGCAGTGACCGCCGCCCGCGCCGCCCGTGATGCAGGAACAGCCGAACTGGTCGCCGCTGGCATCAGCCGGGAAGCAGCCCGCGCGCAGGTGTCCAAACTGCTCGACGGGGTCGTCACCGCGGTCAAAACCGCCGGTGAGGCCGCGTCCCATGCAACAAAGCCCGGCGCGAACGAGAACTGATCTTCAAAACCGGCCCACTTCGGGCTAAGCGCGGGCTTTTCTGAGGGGCCGCTCACGATGAACAAACTACATCTCGTCTTTGGCGGTCGGGTGGATGATCCGATGACACTGGATTTCGATGATCTGGAGTCGATCGATATCGTCGGCATCTTTCCCGACTATAAGAGCGCAGAAAAAGCGTGGCGCGCCGCAGCGCAGCGCACCGTCGATGATGCCGAGATGAAATATGTCGTGGTGCATTTGCACAGGCTGGTCCAGCCCGACTTAATGGCTCCAGCCAAAGAGTGAAGCATTGGCGGGTCGACAATCAGGCCGATCGGTAGCGCCAGAGCAACAGTGGCCGGGCCAGCGCAAGCCCAGCGATGAATCCGCCAATATGCGCGCCCACCGCCACCGGCTGCAGCCCGCCACCCGAGGCAAAGCCGATCAGCAATTGGATCACGATCCAAGCCGCCGCCAACCAGACGACGCGGACAACACGCGATGGGATGGGTCCGATCGCGGGCACGGGCCGCTCCGCAAACAGCATCGCATAAGCGGCCAGGATCGCTGAAATCGCGCCGCTCGCCCCGATCATCGGTGCTGCCGACATCGGCCCGAACGCCCAATGCCCGGCGGCACCTGCATAGGCGCCGACAACATAAAGCAAGACCGTACCCGCCGCGCCAAGCGCCCGCTCTAGCAGCCGTCCGCAATAGACCAGCATCACCATATTCAGCGCGAGATGCAGAAAGCCGCCATGCACCAATGTTGCGGTCAGCGGCGTCAGCCAGAACGGCAGCGGGATGATGCCCTGCGGCGCGGCCAGATCTACCGACAGGCTCGCCGGAATAAACCCCGCCCCAATCGCGGCATAGCCCTCAATACCAAGCAACGTGATCAACACCGAAACGGCGATCGTCAGCCCGGCAATGATGATCGTTGCGGGAGTCTCGTCAAGCGCTGAGCGTCTCAGATGAATTCCACCTTTGAAACAAGGTAATAACGATCGCCCGACGGCACCGTCACCTCAACTTCATCGTCAACCTTGCGACCAATCAGCGCGCGACCAAGCGGCGAATTGTAAGAAATGCGCCCGACATTAGCGTCCGCCTCGGTCTGCCCGACGATCTGGTATCGGATGGGCTTGTCGTCCTCGTCCATCAGCGTAACCGTTGCGCCAAACACCACCTTGTCGCCCGACATCTCCTTCGGATCGATGATCTGGGCGCGCGACAATTTATCCTCGATATCGCTGATCGAGGCCTCAATCTGGCCCTGCCGTTCCTTGGCGGCGTGATATTCGGCATTTTCGGACAGATCGCCATGCGCACGCGCTTCCTCGATCGCGTCAACGATGAGCGGACGTTCGGCCTTGAGCCGCTTCAGTTCTTTGGAAAGCTTATCATAGCCTTCCTGCAGCATCGGCATCTTGTCTACCGTCGCCATTGATCGCGTCCTTCGTAAAAATCCCTGTTCCCGCGCAGACCCACAGGGTCCGCCCGCACGCATTTATCAATGTCGGGGTCAACTATGCGAATGGGAATAATAGGATTGCAATGGACGTACTTCAAGGCTTTGCGTTGAAAGCGCTGCAATTGCCTTCGCGGCCTCGACGCTGGCCGAGGCTGTCGTGAAATATGGGATCTTCTGTGCCAGGGCGCAGGCGCGGATTGGTTGCGAGTCCTTCAACGATTGCCAGCCTTCGGTGGTGTTGAAGATTAGCGCGACATCGCCATCCTTGATCCGGTCAACAATATGCGGTCTGCCCTGCGCAACCTTGTTCACGCGCTCAACGGGCACGCCGTGGCTGATCAGAAAATCGGCCGTGCCGCCCGTCGCGACGATACCAAAGCCGTGCTCGACCAGAGTGCGGGCGGCCGGAAGGATAACCGCCTTGTCGCTGTCCTTCACACTGACAAAGGCCGTGCCCGCGCGCGGCAAGATAGTCCCCGCCCCCAGCTCCGCCTTGGCGAAGGCGAGCGTAAAATCGGGATCGATTCCCATGACTTCGCCGGTACTCTTCATTTCCGGTGAGAGCACGGGATCTACACCGGGGAAACGCGCAAAGGGAAAAACCGCCTCTTTCACCGCATAATAATCGATATGGCGATCAATCGCTGGCAGATCCGCAAGCTTTTCACCCGCCATCACCCGCGCCGCGATCTTGGCGATTGGCGCGCCGATCGCCTTGGCGACGAACGGGACCGTCCGGCTGGCGCGGGGATTGACCTCGATCAGATAGACGAGCCCGTCTTTCACCGCGAACTGGATGTTCATCAGCCCTTTGACGGAGAGTGCCCCGCCCAACACCGTCGTCTGGCGCTCGATCTCAGCGATGACCTCTGCCGACAGCGAATAAGGCGGAATCGAACAGGCGCTGTCGCCCGAATGGACCCCGGCTTCCTCGATATGCTGGAGCACGCCCGCGACGCACACATCCGTGCCGTCACAAATCGCATCGACATCGACCTCGATCGCGTCGCGCAAATATTGGTCGATCAGGACCGGCGAGTCGCCCGACACACGGACCGCCGTCTGGATGTAATTGTCGAGCTGGTCGGGCCCATCGACGATCTCCATCGCGCGGCCACCCAGCACGTAACTGGGCCGCATCAGCACCGGATAACCGATCCGCTGCGCCACCGCGATCGCCTCATCACGGCTGCGCGCGATGCCATTGGCGGGCTGGCGCAGGCCGAGCTTGGTGATCAGCGCGGCGAAGCGCTCGCGATCCTCGGCGAGGTCGATTGCATCGGGGCTGGTGCCGAGGATCGGGATACCGGCATCTTCGAGCGCCTTGGCGAGATTGAGTGGAGTCTGGCCGCCGAACTGAACGATAACGCCCACCAGCGTGCCATTCTGCTGTTCGACGTGCAGGATTTCGAGCACGTCTTCAGCGGTCAGCGGCTCGAAATAGAGCCGGTCGGAGGTGTCATAGTCGGTGCTCACTGTCTCCGGGTTGCAGTTGACCATGATCGTCTCATAGCCCGCATCGTGCAGCGCGAAGCAGGCATGGCAGCAGCAATAATCGAACTCGATGCCCTGCCCGATCCGGTTCGGCCCGCCGCCCAGGATGACGATTTTTCGCGCGGCGGTCGGCTGACTCTCGCATTCGGGTTCGCCGAAGCTGGGGGCTTCATAGGTCGAGTACATATACGGCGTTTTCGCATCGAACTCGGCGGCGCAGGTGTCGATCCGCTTGAAGACAGGGCGCACGCCGAGCTTGTGGCGCAGCGCGCGAACTTCGGCCTCGGTCACGCCGCCCGCCATCGCCTTGGCGACCTGACCGATCAGCCCCGAACTGCGCGCCATTGTCTCTGACCCAGCGCGCATATTGACTGACTTAAGCGCGAGATAGGCCAGCCGCTTGTCGGAAAAGCCCATCGACTTCAGGCGGCGCATCCCCGCCGCATCGCGCGGCAAGCCGTTCGTGGAGACCTCTTCCTCCGCCGCAACGATTTCGGCGATGCGCTCCAGAAACCAAGGATCGTATTTGGCGATGGCGTGGACCTCGGCGACGGTGAAACCTTCGCGCAATGCCTGTGCTGCCACGAGCAGTCGGTCGGGCGTCGGGCGGGCCAGTTCGGCTTCGATTTCAGCGCGCGGCGCGCCGACAAGCGCGTCGATCTGGTTGAAGCCGCTCAGCCCGGTTTCGAGCCCGCGCAACGCCTTCTGCATCGATTCATGAATGTTGCGGCCGATCGCCATTACCTCGCCGACCGATTTCATCGCGGTGTTGAGCAATGGTTCGGCACCTTTGAACTTCTCGAACGCGAAGCGCGGGATCTTGGTGACGACATAGTCGATCGTCGGCTCGAACGACGCGGGCGTGGCGCCGGTGATGTCGTTCATGATCTCGTCGAGCGTATAGCCGACCGCCAGCTTCGCCGCGACCTTGGCGATCGGGAAGCCGGTGGCCTTCGACGCCAACGCCGATGAGCGCGAGACGCGCGGATTCATCTCGATCACGATCAGCCGGCCATCGGCGGGGTTGACCGCGAACTGGACGTTGGAGCCGCCCGTCTCCACGCCGATCTCACGCAGGCACGCAATGCTCGCGTTGCGCATGATCTGATATTCCTTGTCGGTCAGCGTCAGCGCGGGCGCGACGGTGATCGAATCGCCGGTGTGGACGCCCATCGGATCGATATTTTCGATGGCGCAGATGATGATGGCGTTATCGGCGCGGTCGCGCACCACTTCCATCTCATATTCCTTCCAGCCGAGCAGCGATTCCTCGATCAACACCTCGGTGGTCGGCGACGCATCGAGGCCGGAGCGGACGATCGTCTCGAACTCCTCGCGGTTATAGGCGATGCCACCGCCGGTGCCGCCCATGGTGAAGCTCGGGCGGATGATGGAGGGCAGCCCGGTGCGCTCGAGCACGGCGAGTGCCTCGTCGAGCGTATGCGCGATGCCGGAGCGCGCGCTTTCGAGACCGATCTTGGTCATGGCGTCGCGGAATTTCTGGCGGTCCTCGGCCTTGTCGATGGCCTCGGCATCGGCACCGATCATCTCGACGCCGAACTCGGCGAGCGTGCCGTCATTGAACAAAGCCAGCGCGGTGTTGAGCGCGGTCTGCCCGCCCATGGTGGGGAGGACGGCATCGGGCCGCTCCTTGATGATGATCTTGCGCACGATCTCGGGCGTGATCGGCTCGACATAGGTCGCATCCGCCAGCTCGGGATCGGTCATGATCGTGGCGGGGTTCGAATTGACGAGGATGATCCGGTAGCCATCCTCCTTCAACGCCTTGATCGCCTGCGTGCCGGAGTAATCAAACTCGCACGCCTGGCCGATGACAATCGGGCCAGCGCCAATGACGAGGATGGAGGAGATGTCGGTGCGTTTGGGCATTGCGTTCTATGCTTTCATTGCATACATTGATTGCATTGCAATCGGAGACTGACCATGGCGAGCCTGACGGTGCGCAATATTCCGGATGACGCCAAGGCGCAGTTTCGCAGGGTCGCTGCGGCACATGGGCGGTCGATGGAAGAGCATCTGCGCCAGCTCATTATCGAAGCGAGCGCAGATAAGCGCCAGCCGTACCACGTCGCCGAAAAAGGCGAAATCTTCCGCCATGAACCATCGAAGGAGAGTTGGGTGCACGAATTGATCCGCTTGGCCAACGGCGCCGGAGAAGGCGTGTTCGACGTCGGCAAATATGCCGATATTCGCTTCATGTCGCCAAAGGATGCGATGGCGGAACTCCGTCGGCTGGCCAATGGTGCCGGGTTGGACCTCCCTCCCCGGCAGAGCACCCGGCTGGAGAGTCCTGAATTTTGATCCTGGTCGATACCAATGTCTGGAGCGAACAGACAAAGCGTGACGGCAATGCGGCAGTGTTGGCGTGGCTTGAGGCCCACGACGCCGATCTGGCATTGTCCACGCTCGTGATTGCAGAAATCCAATATGGCATTGCGCTGCTGGCTTCGGAAAAGCGGCGCCATGCGCTGGGTCAATGGCTGGAAGGCCTTGAGTCCCGTTACTGGAGCCGGACGATCGATTTCGACACGGACGCCGCGCGCCGCTACGGAAGCATTGCTGCCGATCCGAAAGCGAAGGCGCGTGAGCCGCAGGTGATCGATATGCAGATTGCCGCGCAGGCTCAAGCATATGGCGCGTCCATTGCCACGCGAAACGTCAAGGATTTTGACTGGATCGACATCACGCTGATCGACCCCTGGACTTCCTGATCGCCTGGGTGCCGGAGTTATCAAACTCGCAGGCCTGGCCGATGACGATCGGGCCAGCGCCGATGACGAAGATGGAGAAGATGTCGGTGCGTTTGGGCATTATTTTCCAACCGAAGCGAACAGAGCAATTATCGCGACAAGCAAGGAAGCGACCCCTGCAAGTGCACTTGCGCGGCTGATCAACTCCCAGATGAGATCCTCCGGGGGCTCCGGAGCTTCAGCCAATGTTCGGGCAGCAACAATGTAGGCTCTAGCTAGCGCTCGCTCGCTATTGCTGGCGCCGACCAGCGACAAATCCTTTTCAGCGTTCTCAAGTAGCAAGATCAGCTCGTTGCGCCTCGCTGTTTCTGCAAGCACCCTACCGACGCGACCTGTCCAAAGTTGGCTGTCGATTCTAACTGGCTCTTCTTCTCTATGTTCATTTTCCGAAACGATGAAGTCACCATCTTCGGTGGTTAGAGAATCGCCTGACTCGGTCAAAATTACATTTGATGACGCGTTTGAGGACGTTGTCTCGGCGGGCGCTTCAACAAACCGGTTGCCATGATCGAAAAACGCCTGCCCAGCATTGGTTAGGCGGATGTTCGAAAAGTCCAGCAGAACTTCACCGGGCTTTAGGTCTCTGTCGATCTCAACGTAATCGAGATGATTGAGAGATCCGACCGCCTCCACCAAATCAGATATCGGGCCTGCATGCGACATTTTGCTCGCTAACACGCGCTTTTCGAGCCACAGTTGCTGATCGGTTTGATCTCGCAATATAATCAGCACGGAAAGGATGTTATTCCTTAGCCGGTCAAGTTCGTTATCGGTCACCGCATCATCCCCAAAAACCGACCGAACAGATACAAGCTATCCTGAGGCCCCGGGCTCGCCTCCGGGTGATATTGCACGCTGAACGCCCGCCCGCCTTCCAGTTCGATCCCCGCGTTGCTGCCGTCGAACAGCGACACATGCGTTTCGCGTACGCCTGCCGGCAGCGAGTCCCGTTCCACCGCGAAGCCGTGGTTCATGCTGGTGATCTCGACCGCGCCGTCCGACAAGCGCTTGACCGGGTGGTTGGCGCCGCGGTGGCCCTGGAACATCTTGGTCGTTTGCCCGCCGACCGCGAGCGCGAGCAATTGGTGGCCGAGGCAAATGCCGAACAGCGGGAGTTTCGTGTCCAGTAGCTGGCGGATCACCGGCACGGCGTATGCGCCGGTCGCGGCGGGATCGCCAGGGCCGTTGGAGAGGAAGATGCCGTCGGGCTTGAGCGCCATGACCTGGTCGAAGGTGGCGGTGGCGGGGAGGACCGAGACGCGGGCACCTGCGGCGACGAGGTTGCGGTAGATGTTGCGTTTTGCGCCGTAATCGATCGCGACGACGTGGGGGCGGTGCGCTTGCCCTTCGACTTCGCTCAGGGCGAACGGCTGTTGCTGATGAAGTGTCCCCTCCCCGTTCGTGCTGAGCGAAGTCGAAGCACCGTCGCCATACCCCGCCCCCAGCCGCCACACGCCGCCTTCCCAGCCGAAATGTGTCTGGGTGGTCACGTCGATGGCGAGGTCCATGCCCTCCAGTCCCGGCCAGCCCTGCGCCTGAGCCAGCAGCGCGGGGATGTCGAACTTGCCGTCCGCCGCATGTGCAATCACCCCGTTGGGCGCGCCGCCCGAGCGGATGCGGCGGGTGAGCGCGCGGGTGTCGATGCCCGACAGGCCGATGCGGTTGTGCTTCTTCATCCACACATCCAGCGGCTCGACCGAGCGGAAATTGCTAGGCGCGGTCACATCCTCGCGCACGATCATGCCGAGCGCGTGTGGATCGTCCGCCTCGATATCATCGGCATTGGCGCCGACATTGCCGATATGCGGAAAGGTGAAGGTGATGATCTGCCCGGCAAAGCTCGGATCGGTCATGATTTCCTGATAGCCGGTCATGGCAGTGTGGAAGCAGACCTCGCCCACCGCCGCGCCTTCCGCGCCAAAGCCCCGCCCCCAGGCGATTTCGCCATTGGCGAGCACCAAAACGCCGGTGGCTCCTTCAGGCGCAGCGCTGGACGCACGTAGGGGTTTGGCGTCGGCCATTGGGGTGGGCGCTCCTGAAAAAGCTATCGATGTCGCTAAGGCACCGCAGCTAGAGACGCAGGACCGCAGCGTCAATCTGTTAAAAATCGCCCTTTCGCGCTAAGGGCGGGGATTACCGAAAAGGACCTCAAATGATTCGCGACGACATCAAGACCGCGCTCGTCACCGCAA
The DNA here is from genome assembly GCA_002083645.1 of Proteobacteria bacterium ST_bin13. Classification (GTDB taxonomy): domain Bacteria; phylum Pseudomonadota; class Alphaproteobacteria; order Sphingomonadales; family Sphingomonadaceae; genus Sphingomonas. The sequence continues at coordinate 138,994 of MSXQ01000005.1, read as the reverse complement.
TGAAGGGCGGGGACAAGGCGGGCACCGCCACCATTCGCCTGATCCAGTCATCGATCAAGAATCGCGATATTGAGGCGCGCACCGGCAAGTCGCCCGATGACGATAATGTGCTGGTGGTCGAAGTGCTGCAGAAAATGGTCAAACAGCGCCGCGAATCGATCGACATGTATGTGAAGGGCGGTCGGCAGGAACTCGCCGATGCCGAGAGTGCCGAGATCGTGGTGATCGAGGCATTTCTGCCGCAACAGATGAGCGAGGCCGAGACCACCGCGGCGATCCTGGCAATCAAGGCCGAGCTGGGCGCCGACGGCATGAAGGACATGGGCCGCGTGATGGCCGAACTGAAAACGCGCCACGCGACCAGCCTCGACATGAGCAAGGCGAGCGGGCTGGTGAAGGCGGCGCTGAGCTGAGGTGAGCCTTTCCGCCCAATTCCTTGACGAGCTGCGCGCGCGGACCTTGCTGTCGGCGCTTGTCGGCAAGACGGTGAAGCTCACCAAGGCGGGGCGTGAGTTCAAAGGGTGCTGCCCGTTCCACAATGAGAACACGCCAAGCTTCTACGTCAACGACGACAAGGCCTTTTATCACTGCTTTGGCTGTTCGGCGCATGGCGACGCCATCCGCTGGATGACCGATCAGCGCGGGCTGCCCTTCATGGATGCGGTGAAGGAGCTGGCGCAGGCGGCGGGGATGGAATTGCCCGCGATGGACCCGCGCGCTGCCCAAAAAGCGGAAGCGGCCAAGGGGCTTTACGAGGCGATGGACGATGCCGCCGTCTGGTTCACCGAACAGCTGATGGGCATTGCCGGTGGCGAGGCGCGCAGCGTTCTGGAAAAGCGCGGGATCAAGGCGGAGACGGCGCAGGCGTTCGGCATGGGCTTTTCGCCCGATTCCCGGGGGAAGCTGAAGGCACAGCTAAAGGGCTATGGCGATCCGTTGCTGGTCGAGGCTGGGTTGCTGATCAAAGTCGATGAGAAGGAACCGTATGACCGGTTTCGCGGCCGGCTGATGATCCCGATCCGCGATCCGCGTGGCCGGGTAATCGCGTTCGGCGGGCGGGTGATCGGGGATGGCGAACCAAAGTACCTGAATTCGCCCGACACCCCGCTCTTCGACAAGGGGCGCACGCTCTATAATCTCGACAAGGCGGCGGCGGCGAGCCGGAAATCGGGCCGGGTGATCGTCGTCGAAGGCTATATGGATGTGATCGCGCTGGCGCAGGCAGGGTTTGGCGAGGCGGTCGCCCCGCTCGGCACGGCGCTGACTGAAGCGCAGCTCGAGCGACTATGGCGGCTGTCCGATGTCCCCATCCTGTGCTTCGATGGCGATAGTGCGGGGCAGAAGGCAGCACTCCGCGCCGCGCATCGCGCTTTGCCAATGCTCGCCCCAGGTCGGAGCTTGGCCTTTGCGACGCTCCCACCCGGTCAGGACCCCGATGATCTGGTCCGCGCCAAAGGGCCGGCGGCTTTCGAGGCGGTGCTTGCCGAGACCCAGCCACTCGTCGAGCGGCTCTGGGCGAGTGAACTCGCCGCTGGCCCGCTCGGCACGCCCGAAGAGCGTGCCGGGCTGAAGCAACGGCTGAACGAGCTGGCCCAGAGCATCGCCGATCCATCAGTGAAGCATGAATATCTCAGCGATTTCCGTCGCCGCTTCGATGCGCATTTTGCGCCGCCGCCGCGCGTATGGAATGCGCCGCGCCCGGCCAACACCCAAAAGGGCGGCAAATGGCGCCCTGCCCCACCCGCCGGTGGCGATCACCCACAAGCGCAGGGCGTGAAGGCGAGCGGCATCGATCCGGTGCTGGCCAAGGCCGTGCTTGCGGGACTGATCCGGCATCCGGCTGAAATAGCGCGGCATGTCGAGGTATTGGGATCGCTGCGATTCGCTGGCGGCGCACTGGGGAGACTCTTCGAAGCGGTGGTCGACGTCGCGATTGAAGATCAGGCGCTTGATAGCGAGCGACTGCGCACCATATTGGCAAATTCCGGATTTGATCAAATGGCGACAGATTTGCTCCGGGCGGATGCAACACCTTATTCCTTTACCCAGAAAATGGCGGCGCCCGGACGCGCAAGTGCCGATCTTGGCGAGGCAATTTCGATCCTGGTCGCGCGCCCCGAGGTGGATGGGGCGCTGGCCGATGCAACAGCGGCGCTGGCCATGCGTTTCTCTGAAGAGGCGTTTGAACGGCAAGTGGCGCTGGTGAAGGAACAACAGGCGCTCGAAGCACGGCTTGCAAATCTGTGCCAAGCGAACGAAGACGCACGAACTCTTGATACTGAGGGCAGTTAATGGCGAAGGCGACTATGGCGGACGCGACCGACACGACAGAATCCGGTGACGCACCGCTGATCGACTTGAATGATGCGTCGATCAAACGGCTGATCGCACGCGCCAAGAAGCGCGGCTATATTACCTATGATCAGCTCAACGAGGGGCTGCCACAGGACATGACCTCCGATCAGATCGAGGATATCACCTCGGCGCTGAGCGAGATGGGCATCAACATCGTCGAAAATGACGAAGCTGGCGAAGACGCCGATGGCGAGGATTCGCCAGAGGAAGAGGTGGAATCGGTTGATGCCACCGAAGAAGCCGCCCCTGCGCTGGAAAAGAAAAAAGAAACGATCGACCGCACCGATGATCCGGTGCGCATGTATCTGCGCGAAATGGGCGCCGTCGAGCTGCTCAGCCGCGAAGGCGAAATCGCCATCGCCAAGCGGATCGAAGCCGGGCGTGACACGATGATCCTGGGGTTGTGCGAAAGCCCGATCACGTTCAATGCGATCATCGACTGGTCGACCGCGCTGAACGAAGGCACGATGCAGCTGCGCGAGATTATCGATCTTGATGCGATGCTCTCCAAGGACCCCGCCCCCGAATCGCTCACCGATGATGACGATTCAGCCGATGGCGAGATTTCCGAGAAAAATGCTGGCCCTTCGTTCAAGGAAGAAGCCGAGCCCGAAGAGGCATCGGTTGACGAGGAAGAAGATTCGATGACCGAGCGGCGCACGCCGCGTCCGTCGGACGATGAGGAAGAGGATAACACCCTTTCGCTCGCGCAGATGGAAGAGCAACTGAAGCCGCAGGCGTTGGAAAAATTCGCCAACATCACGTCGCTCTACAAGAAATTCTCGAAAATGCAGGCCGGTCGGCTCGACGCGATGGCGGCGGGCGGTGAGCTTTCGAATGCCGACGAGCGCAAATATCAGAAATTGCGTGAAGAATTGACGGCAGAGGTCGAAAGCGTCCAGTTCCACAACGCCAAGATCGAATTTCTGGTCGACCAGCTTTATGCGTTTAATCGTCGGCTGACCGCGCTGGGCGGGCAAATGCTGCGCCTGGCCGAGCGCCATAAAGTGCCGCGCAAGGACTTCCTTGATCGCTACATTGGCAACGAACTCGACGAAGGCTTCCTGACCACGGTTGGCAAGCTCGACAAGAAATGGGCAGCGTTTGTTGCCAATGAAGGCGATGCCGTCGATCGCGTTCGCATCGAGATTTCGGAGATTAGTCAAGCGACAGGCATGTCGCTGGGTGAATTCCGCCGCATCGTCAACATGGTCCAAAAGGGCGAGCGCGAGGCGCGGATCGCCAAGAAGGAAATGGTCGAGGCAAACCTGCGTCTGGTGATCTCGATCGCCAAGAAATACACCAATCGCGGCCTGCAGTTCCTGGATCTGATCCAGGAAGGCAATATCGGCCTGATGAAGGCGGTCGATAAGTTCGAATATCGCCGCGGCTACAAGTTCAGCACCTATGCAACCTGGTGGATCCGCCAGGCAATCACGCGCTCGATCGCTGATCAGGCCCGCACGATCCGCATCCCGGTCCATATGATCGAAACGATCAACAAGCTGGTGCGCACCAGCCGCCAGTTCCTGCACGAGCAGGGCCGTGAGCCGACGCCTGAGGAAATGGCCGAGCGGCTGAGCATGCCGCTCGAAAAGGTCCGCAAGGTGATGAAGATCGCCAAGGAGCCGATCAGCCTCGAAACGCCGATCGGCGACGAGGAGGATTCGCATCTCGGCGATTTCATCGAGGACAAAAATGCCGTGATCCCGGTCGATGCGGCGATCCAGGCGAACCTCAAGGAAACCGTGACGCGCGTGCTGGCGAGCCTCACCCCGCGCGAGGAGCGCGTGCTGCGCATGCGCTTCGGGATCGGAATGAACACCGATCACACGCTGGAAGAAGTCGGCCAGCAGTTCAGCGTGACGCGCGAACGCATTCGTCAGATCGAAGCGAAAGCGCTCAGGAAGCTCAAGCACCCGTCGCGAAGCCGCAAGATGCGGTCGTTTTTGGATCAGTAGAGCGGGCGGATCGGCATTATCAGGCTGGATTGCACCACAGCTCGATCCGTTTAGCCGCCTTGTCGAAGGTTAGTTTCGAACATGGCGACAGCCCAGCGCGCGGGATGTTCAACCCGTATCGGGGCTGAGGTCCCTTTTTCGTGGCAGCGACGACAATTTCAGATGGGTCCTCGGTACCGTCAGGAATTGGGTCGCCGCGCCCGGCTGAATCGATCCGGTCACGGACGCGCACCGCAATCCGATCAAACGACAAAGGCCCAAAAACAAAAGGTTGTGACAGCATCATCAACCGCACCGGGCGCTTTACGCCAAGGAGGATGTCGATATCCCAGCTCGGACCACTCAACTGACCACCATGGGCCTTAGCAATCGCTGCCCCCGCCGCGGCTGACGCGACCGGATATTGCTCTGTAGCGTCCAGATCGAACGACACCGCCAGGCCGAAGGTCGCTCCCCGATAACCTGTGAAACTGGACGAGCTAATGTCGCCGAACAGCGGAAAATCGTGTCGCTGTGTACGGGCATCATTGCCCCCGAACACCAAGGTAACGCGGGACTGCGGCAGGGCCCAGGGACCGATTGTGGCATCGCCCTCGATCGGCGGTGCACCGGCAAACCAGAATGCTCTGCCCTTTTGGCGCACACCGTCGATGACAAAATCAAGCGGGCGGTTCCACCCCTTGAACTCGCGCCGGCCGGCGACGTTGAGGTTTCCCCTGCCCAGAAACGGCGCTGGCTTGATCCCGCGACGGGCGACATAATCCGGGTCAAGCAGCAGCCGATCGGGTCCGCCAGACAAAACGCGAATGGCGGCGGGTGCGCCCTCTACCGTCGCGGTAACCACCTCGCCAGGCCGAACCGTGAGTTCGGGACCGGCTGCTGACTCGGCACTCGCTTGCTGCGCGGGTGACGCATTACCGCCAAGAATCAGTACGAAAAATACACAAAAGGCCGCGCTTCGCCGCAACTGCATTGGTCTTGGTGCTCCCCATAACGACCTGCCAGATCAAAAGAACCTAATCTGCCCAACATGAACGCTCGTGAAACAAGCGCCTGTCCAATGTTCGGCAGCTACATCCAAAATGGAGCAAATCCCTTGCGCTCAGGCGGCGCACGTTGCGAAATATTCACATGGCCATATCATCTCTACCACGTCCGCTAAACGGCACAAATGTCGTCACCGCATCCGAACTTGTCCGCCATTTCGGCATCTGGCAAGATCGCGCGACACGCGAACCTGTTTACGTCCTGCATCGCGGCCGGCCGCGTCTGGTGCTGACATCGGTGGAAATCATGCAGGCCCTGTGTGCGCCTCATGACGGGGAACCAGAAGGCGGTGCCAATGCCGGTGTCGAAACGTTGCTTGACGTCACACGCGACATCATCCTGCTGATCGATCACGACATGAAGTTGATTGCCGCAAGCCGGGCTGCACGTGGTTATTTTGGTGAACGGGCACAGCCCGGTGCTCCCCTGGTGGGGCTGGCGGCGAGCGTCGCCATGCTGCTGTTGAATGAAGCAGCACAGCGGGTAATGGCGTCCGGCCTGGTCGAAACGGCAGAATATGCCGCGCCCTTTGCCGGACGAACGCTGAGTGTCACCATTCATCCGTGCGACACTGGCGCAATTCTGCTCGTGCACGATGTTACGGTCATCGACAGCCTCGCTGCTGCCCGGGCCCATGCCGTCGCCGAAACCGAAGCAATGATTGCAACTGGCATGATGGCCCATGTTCGCCTGTCGCTACGCGGATTTCTGGAGGCACCGGTCGTGGCATTAGCCGTGCTGGTTGGCGTCGAACCTCAGGTGTTGGCCGACGCACGCTTCACCACGCTGTTTGAGCCTGCCAGCAGAGCAACTGTAGACACGGCTATTGAGGCAGCAATTGACCAGCAAATGTCGCGGATCGCCGATGCGATGCTGCTCGTGGCGGGCGCCAGGCCTCGCCCCGTTCGGCTGGGCCTGAGCCCAATCAGGCGCGGAACGATTGTCGAGGCGATCGCCGTTGCCGTCGTGGTTCGATAAGCGTTGAGACAGGCTTAAGCGCTTGTAAACCGCGTCTTTACGCGGTTCAGTATATGTGTGCCCGATAGGCGATTGAAACCGGGGTGTCCGGGCAATCTATCGGGGATCAACAAAACGTCATGGCATCGGAACCGGAAGAATCATCCGATCGGGCAGCGGCACTGGGGATCCAGGGTGCTGGACGAAGCATCGTCGTCGCGCTGATCGCAGCAGATGGAAGCCACAAACATGCCATTATGGCCCGGCTGACGGCCCAACAATTGCCGGTTCGCGACATTGCAGATGCCGTCCATGCCCTGTGCCTGTTGCATGGACGCCAGCCAGGCATCATCGATCACGCGCTTGCCCGAAATTCGCAGCCCGCCGCCCAGGCATGGCTCGAAGTCGCGGTTGAAGGTTTTGCCGTAGAACGCGCCTTACTCGCTAAATTGGCGTCCGCCGCTGGTCCGCTGCCGTCTACACCCGGTCAGGCCGAATCGGAGGCCGCCGTCGCATCGCAACGCCATGCGCTGGATATGCTTGCCCAGTCGGACCGTACCGGATGCGCGATTGGTGCAGCGGTCGCACTCGTCAGCGATTGGGCGGCCATGCGGCAGATCATGGAGGCAGCGGCCCGCCGCTTCGGCATTGAGCCGCCCGCTTATGCCTTGCCGCTTGCCGCCGAGACCGAAACCATTGTCGCCCAGGTTGCCGAAAATCCGGCTGTAGAGCGGGCAATGGCCTTTGGCGTGCAGCAAGTCCTGGCCCAGCATCGCGGCTTATGGGATTTGCTGGAAGCGCGAACAAGCGCCCGCGATCGCCAATAGGCGCAGCCAAGGCTGACCCGATTACCCCATGCGCCCCGGCTTGCGCGCATGGCCAAAATGCCTCTATCTCCGAACCGGATATTCGAATCTGGCAGGGATGATTGCATGAAGCGCTTCGAGGGCACGCAAAGCTATGTGGCAACCAATGATCTGAAGGTTGCTGTCAACGCTGCCGTAACGCTCCGCCGGCCGTTGCTGGTCAAGGGTGAGCCCGGCACCGGCAAAACGGTGCTTGCCTATGAAATCGCCAAAGCGATCGATGCCGAACTGATCGAATGGAACATCAAATCCACTACCAAGGCGCAGCAGGGCCTGTACGAATATGATGCCGTTGCCCGGTTGCGCGATGGCCAGCTTGGCGATGAGCGCGTCCACGACATTGGCAATTACATCCGCCGCGGCAAATTGTGGGAGGCATTTACCCGCCCCAAGCCCCCTGTCCTGCTGATCGACGAAATCGACAAGGCCGATATCGAATTCCCCAACGATCTGCTGCAGGAGCTCGATCGGATGGAATTCCATGTCTATGAGACCAAGGAGACGGTCCGCGCGGTCGAACGCCCAATCGTCGTCATCACCAGCAACAACGAAAAGGAACTGCCAGACGCGTTCCTGCGCCGGTGTTTCTTCCATTACATCAAGTTCCCCGATCGCGAGACGATGCAAGCGATTATCGACGTCCATTTTCCGGGCATCCAGAAGATCCTGGTGAACAAGGCGATGGACATTTTCTATGACGTTCGCGACGTGCCGGGCCTGAAGAAAAAGCCGAGCACCTCGGAACTGCTCGATTGGCTGAAGCTGTTGCTGCACGAGGATATGCCACTCGACGTGCTGCAGAACCGCGACCCGACCAAGGCCATCCCACCTCTCCACGGCGCGCTGCTGAAAAATGAGCAGGATGTGATGCTGTTCGAACGGCTCGCCTTCATGGCGAAACGGCAACAGAACAAATGAGCGAAGGCGCCGGCTGCCGGTGCGGACAGGTGCGGGTGGCAATCTCCGGCGCGCCGCTCCGCGTGCGAACATGCTGGTGCCGGGATTGCCAATATTGGGGATCGGGCAACGGCACCACCAATGCCGCCTATCGTTCAAGCGACCTCGCGGTGACCGGCAATCTGCAATGGTATCAGAGCGTCGCGGATAGCGGCAACGCGATGCGGCGCGGCTTTTGCCCCGCATGCGGCACGCCGATGTTCACCGGGATGGCCGATTTTCACGACATCATTGCGATCCGCGTCGGCGCGCTCGATGATCCTGCCAGCGTGCGCCCTACCGAAGTGATCTGGACGGCATCGGCGCCCAGTTGGGCCAGTTTCGATCCTGACCTGAAGCAGGTCGAGCGCCAGCCCCCGCCGATTGGCTGACCCAATTCCCCCTGGCGGCGCAACGCGTTTTGCGCGCGTTCGCGCTCGGCTTGAAGCGTTCACGCCATCGCCAGGCTGGCCGACCTGGACATATGAATTTTTGCTGTTCGGTTTCAAACAAGGCTGGGCATGCCTGTTTGGCGGGCTGATGCTGGCGATGTTGATCGCGACCTAACTGCTTTATCCCGCCAACGCGCCGCTCGCCCGCTATGATTTTCTGACGATCGGTGCCGTGGCGATCCAGCTGGGGATGATCGCCTTCCGGCTGGAGTCGCTCCGCGAAGCCAAAGTCATCCTGGCCTTCCACTGCGTCGGCACGGTCATGGAAATATTCAAGACAGCGCACGGATCATGGCTCTATCCAGAACCCAGCGTGCTCAGGATCGGCGGCGTCCCGCTCTTTTCTGGCTTCATGTACGCAGCCGTCGGCAGCTATATTGCCCGGGTCTGGCGCATTTTCGATTTTCGTTTCGATCACTATCCGCCGCGCTGGACGACGATCACGCTCGCGACCGCCATCTATGTGAATTTCTTCACGCATCATTGGCTGCCCGACATCCGGCTGTTGCTCTTCGCGGCCACGGCAGTGCTGTTCTGGCGGACACCGGTGTGGTTCACCCCCTTCCGCACAGCGCGGGCAATGCCGCTGCTGCTGGGCTGGTTGCTGGTGGCGCTGTTCATCTGGGGCGCCGAGAACATCGGCACTTTCTCGCGGGCTTGGCTTTATCCTGGGCAGCGTGACGGCTGGCATCTCGTTTCGCCCGAAAAGCTTGGCGCCTGGTATCTGCTGATGATCATTTCATTCGTGCTGGTGTCGCTGCTGCATCGCGCGCCTCACGCCTCGGGCGGGGCAGCCAGATCGGACGGGTCGATCGCATAGCCAAGCAGGTCGCCCGGCGTACATTCAAGCGCGGCGCACATTCTGGCGAGCGTCGAGAATCGAATGCCGCGGACTTTGCCCGAGCGGAACATGGAGAGCTGAGTTTCGCTCAACCCAATCCGTTCGGCCAAATCGCGGCCGGTCATGCCCCGCGCGGCGAGCAATTGATCGAGCGTGACGGTGACGGGCATCAGAGGATCTCGTCGAGTTCAGTACGCATTGCCCCTGCTTCGGTCACGACCCTGGCGACGATCATCAGCGCGAGCCCGACGACCCCCACGGTTATCGCCGACGAATCATAGCGCGCGTAACTGCCGCTGCCAGTGAACAGGCGCACCAGTTGTGGCGCCGCGAAAACCAGCGCCAGCCCGCCGATAAAGAGCGACACACCAACGCGCCACAACAATGCTGAGAGCAACGATTCGACCGCCCCACCGCGCCCGATCAGGATAACCGCGCGCCGCATGCTCCAAATCGCTGCCAGGAAAAATGGCATCGGAATCACATCATAGAGCATGATGATTTGTGCGTGCCCGCTCTGCGAAATGCCAATGAGTTCGATCCCGAAAACAAGACTGAGCACAACGAAAACGACCAAAATCGCCTTTGAGGCGATGGCGGGGCGGGTGATCCAGAGCAGCATGACGATCCCTCAAAATTTAAGCTTGACTTAAAACTTCCTGATTTGCAACTTTAAGTAAGACTTTAAGGATTCGAATGTGCCCATTGCCCTTCAGACGAGGAGCCTCACCAAGCGCTTTGCGCGACATATGGCTGTCGACGATGTGTCGATGGCGGTGCCGACCCAGGCGATTTACGGCTTTTTGGGAGCTAACGGGGCCGGCAAGACAACCACGCTCCGGCTGGCGCTCGGCCTGCTCCGCGCCGATTTCGGCTGGGTCGAGCTGTTCGGTCGCCGTGTCGGCCGAGATGTGCTGCCACGCGTTGGTGCGCTCATCGAGAATCCGTCGCTCTACCCACACCTCACGGGCCGTGAGAATCTCGACATTACGCGTCGCTTTCTCGGATTGGACCTTGGCGAGATCGACCGGGTGCTCGCGATCGTCGATCTGGCGAGTGCGGGGCGGCAGCGGGTCGGTGGCTATTCGCTCGGCATGCGGCAAAGGCTGGCGATTGCGCGGGCGCTGCTCGGCCGTCCCCAGTTGCTGATCCTTGACGAGCCGACCAACGGGCTCGACCCCGAAGGGATCGTCGATATGCGCAGCCTGATCCGCCGTCTGCCCGCCACCGACGGCGCGACGCTAATCGTATCGAGCCATCACCTTGCCGAGATCGAGCAGGTCGCGACACATGTCGGACTAATCCACCACGGCCAATTGCTGCTCGAACAGCCGCTGGACGCGCTGCTGGGCGAGCAGACCGCAGTCGAGATTGCGACCGATGACCTGGTGGCGAGCGCCGAGCTGCTCGACCGCGCGGGCTATGCAGTCGCCTATGACCCAAGCGGTCGGCTGCTGCTCGTTACTGCGTCGCCCGACCAGCCGACCGCGTCGGCACCGATCGCCGCGCTGCTGATGGGGGAACGACAGGTGCTTCACCACCTCGCGCTGCGCCGGCCGACACTCGAACATGCTTATCACCGCGCGATCGCGGCGGCCTGAAGGATTGATGCCATGTTCCACCGCTATTTGATTGCCGAAACCCTCAAGCTCCGCCGCTCGCTGGTGGTGTTCCTGTGCCTCGCTGCACCTGTGTGCGTCACCGTCATGTGTGTGTTGATCGGGCTGCGCGGGAAAGCCGCCTCGCCGCTCGCCAATTACTGGATGACGGGGGCCGCGTTCTGGGCCTTTGCCATGCTGCCGCTGTCGGTTACCGCGCTCAGCGTGCTGATGGCGCAGATGGAGCATGGTCCGCGCACCTGGGACCATTTGCTGGCGATGCCCGGCGCGCGGAACCGGCTGTTCCTGGCCAAGGCAGTGACGATGTTCGCCCTGGTTGCCATCATGACCGTGCTGGTCGGTGCCATGCTCGTGCTGGGCGGCTTTGTCCTCGATCTGGCCAAGCCGGTGACAGGGACGATCGATCTGCGCCAGTTGGCGACCACGCTCGGTCGGATGTTGCTGGCGAGCGGGCTGATGTGCGTGCTCCAGCTTTGGACGGCGCTGCGCTTTCGCAGCTTCGTGCCGCCGCTGCTGCTTGGCATCATCGGCACCTTTTTTTCGGTCGTTGCGGCTGCAGCGCGCGAAGGGGCTTATTTCCCCTGGCTGATGCCGCTGCATATGCTGTCGACGGACCAGGCGATGCAGACCGTCGCGCTTCAGATCGGCGGATTGGGAGGCCTGGCTGGACTCGCGGCAATGTTGTTCCATTTGTCGCGCCGCGAGGCCTGACGCCGCCGCACCGCGAACGCCTGTGGCCTGCATGCCGCTTTTCCCCGACCGAATGATGCGATAGCCTGCGCGCCAGAAAAAAATGCGGGAGAGCGATGATGACCAGACCAACGCATGAAGACTCTTCCCTTTCGCGCCGCGCGCTGATGGCGGGAAGCGTCGGGCTCGCGGCAGCGGCGTTAGCGCCTGCACCGGGGTTGGCTGCGCCGGCGCGCAAGCCGCTACGCAAGGGCTTCTGGTGGGGCACCGCCACCGCCGCGCACCAGATCGAGGGTAACAACACCAATTCGGATTTCTGGCTGGCCGAAAACGTCAAACCGACCCTGTTTCAGGAGCCGTCTCTCGACGCCTGCGACAGCTATCATCGCTACGAAGAAGACATCATCCTTGCCGCAAAACTCGGCTTCAACGCGCATCGTTTTGGCATTGAGTGGGCACGAATCGAGCCCGAACCCGGCAAGTTCAGCGAAGCCGAGCTCGATCATTATGTGCGGGTCATGGAGGCATGCCACGCCCATGGGCTGGCCCCCGTCGTCACCTATAGCCATTGGACGGTGCCGCGTTGGTTTGCGGCAATGGGCGGCTTCGAACATGCCGACAGCCCGGCGCTGTTCGCACGCTTTGCCGAGCGGGCAACGGCGAAGCTCGGACCGCTGATGGCCGCCGCTTCAACATTCAATGAAGCCAATATTGCCCGCGTGATTCAGATTCGGCAGGAAGCAAAGGCAATTGAACCGCTGGTCCGCGCGATGCTCGCCGCCTGTGCCAAGGCAAGTGGATCGGACCGATTTGCATCGGTGCTTTTCGCCGATCTCGCCAAGAGTGAAGCCAATCAGGTGCGCGCCCATGAACTCGCCTTTGACGCGATCAAGGCTGGACCCGGCGACTTTCCGGTCGGCGTGACGATCAGCATGCAGGATATTCAGGGGGTTGGCGAAGGCAACAAGGCCGATGAAATCGCCCAGGCCGTTTATGGCCCCTGGATTGCGCAGGCCGCCAAGGCTGATTTTGTCGGCGTCCAGACCTATACCCGGGTGCGGGTCGACGCCAAGGGGATCATGCCGCCGCCAAAAGGCGCGGAGCTGACGGCTGCCGGCTATGAATTCTACCCCGAAGCGCTTGAGGCGACGATCCGTTATGCCGCGAAGATGACCGGCAAACCGATTTACGTCACCGAAAACGGCATCGGCACCGATGACGATAGCCGTCGCATTGCCTATATCGATCGGGCGTTAGCAGGCGTGCGGGCGTGCATTGACGATGGCATCGACGTGCGCGGCTATCTGCACTGGTCACTGCTTGATAATTACGAATGGGTGTTCGGCTATAAACAACGCTTTGGTCTGGTGGCGGTGGATCGCACGACGTTCAAGCGGACGCCCAAGCCAAGCGCGCTGCATCTGGGCGCACGGGCCAAGGCCAATCGCGTCTAGGGGTGCCAATACTGGGTTTCAATTCTTTGTGGGAGCGAGTCCTTGATCCTGTCTTTGCTGCTTGCCGGGTTGATTATCCTGCTTTGGCGCACGCCCAATGCCTTGATCAGCCGGATCATTGATCGGGCGATCTGGGTGCCGATCGCCCGGCGGTTGATGGCGATAGAGCGGCGACATCTGTGGTTCTGGCTATTGATGATTCCCGTAGTGCTCCTTTCGAGCGAACTCATCATGGTGGCCGGGTCGCTCGATGCCGGGCTGATCATGCTTTGGGATGTGTCGACCTATGTCGATATCCTGGTGTTGACGACGATTTCGGGCCTTGGCGCGCGCGCAAAGGCCGGATGGCAAGCGACGCGTCTGGGCATTCAGCGCGCCGCCCTGGCCTGGCGTCGCACTCGCCGCCCTGGCCGAGCGCACCGGGCGCGGCGTCAGCGCCCGCCATCGAACGCCAACGACGACGATCGACCGGTAGTTGTCATGATGGCCGCCTGAAGATCGGTCAAAAAAGTGGTTACTAGCCGCTAAACCAAGAGCGAACACGCATCGTCTACAGGTTATCGGCAAAGGTTTGCCGGATGGACCGGAAAATTCTTGCCCTTTTGTCGATGCCATTGGCGCTGCTGGCGGTGGCGCCTGCTGCAGCGGCGTCGCTGCTCGACTATGTCGGCGAATGCGTGCCCTTTGCACGGGCAGCATCGGGTATTCAGATTTATGGTGATGCCTGGACCTGGTGGGACAAAGCCGAGGGGAAATATCGCCGCGGCTATGCGCCCCGCGAAGGCGCCGTCATCGTCTTTGCCAGAAGCGCGCGGCTACCCCTGGGGCATGTGGCGGTTATCAGCCGCGTCGTTGACGACCGTGTCGCCATGGTCACCCACGCCAATTGGTCACGCATTGATGGGGTTCGCGGCCGCGTCGAACAAGATGTCACGCTGACCGACGTTTCCGATGCCGGCGACTGGAGCGCTGTGCGGGTATGGTATCGGGGATCAGCAGGTCTCGGCTCAACCAACTATCCTGTCGCCGGCTTTATTTATGGCGGGCGCGAAGCCAATGAAGTGACGAGCCGCAGCCCGGATTATGTTGCCGCGCTGATCGACGTTTACGCCCGTTAGGCGGCGATTTCACTGCCTGCATTGCGCGCGCGGTTAAGGCTGGCGGCAAGCGCTTCGGGCGAAATCGATTCCGCGGTGGCGGTAAATTCATCGACATAGGCATATTCGTAATTGCCCCAGCGTCGGCCATTGAAGCTGAGCGGCACGAAAACGCTTTTCAGGGGCAGAAATTCGCCCTTGCCCAGCGTCATGCGATAGCAATTGAGCAGGAACGGCGATTCGTTCGCGATCGCCCGGCGCGTACAATCATCAATCAAGATGCGGCGATTGCGGCACCAAGTGTTGTTCCATTCAACATCGCGCCCCTGGGCCTGGGATCGCAGCGATAAATGGGTCGGCAAATAGCCGTTCAGGTCGGTAATCACCGAACCAATGGCCAGCGCATCCGCGCTTTTCGCGCGATCGAGGATCGGTCGGATATAGCGATCGGCAAAGTCATTAAAGGCGGTCGTATATTGGGGCGGGTTGGTCCCGGCTATCAGCCGATAATCGACGTCGAATACCGCGTCGGCGCGCAAATTGCCTGAACGAATGGCGGATTCGACAAGCTCAGTGATTTCATCCGCGATGCGCCGCGCGGTCGCGATGCTGCTGCTATCGTCAATTTCGATGCCGCTGCTGGCCAGTTGATCAAGCATCTGATTGCCGACCGATTCAAGCTTTTCGAGCCTTTGCCGCGCATCACGCAGCGCCGCATCATTGGCGCGCACCGACCAGGAGGCAGAGACCATTTCGGCCCTGACCGATGCGATGCTCTTTTGCATTTCTGTGGCGCTATGCGAAATGCCGACCGCCTGTTCGTCAACCAGGTGAACAATCGACCCGATATCTTCCACCGTCGATTCGATGGCAGCAAGTTTAGCAGCGGCCGTCTTACTCTGTTCAACGCCGCCCCGGATTTCATTGCCGAAATGGCCTGCTTCTTCGGCCAGCGTAGCGATCGTATCGGTTATGCGCTGAGTCGCCTGGCGGGTATTCTGCGCCAGCTTTTTCACCTCGGTCGCTACAACGGCAAAGGCGTTGCCCGCCTCCCCCGCCCGCGCTGCCTCTATCGCTGCATTCAGCGCGAGCATATTGGTTTGCTGGGCAATCCCGCCGATAAGCAGCGACACTTGCTCGACATGGCCAAGCGCGCCAATGATCCGATCGATCCTGTCGCCCAGCCACATGACGAGATCCGTCACATCGGTAAAGCCAGCAACCGATTCAATGATTGATTCGCGTCCCTGGGTCAGCTTGTCCTTGATGTCTTGCGACAATGTCTGGGACTGATCGACGGCGTCAACGACGCGGCGCTGATCGGCGGCAAGTTCCCCCGTTGCGGTTTCAAGGCGTTCGAGCTGGGCGACGCGTTGGTCCATGCGCGCGGATACCCCAGCGACATGGCCGCCGACATCCGCGCATTCCATCACCAACGAGCTGCAACTGCGCGCAACGTCGCCGATGATACGCTCAAGTTCGACCGGTGATCCCATTCTTCGAAATTGCCCCTTCCCCTATTCGGATAAACAAAATGTCCTAATGGTTAATTACCTTTGACGCTGTGGGTGCTCTCGTTACGGTAACCAACGCGCCTTGACGGGAACGACCACCAATGTTTCTCAATTTTCTCGACGAACTCCGCGCCGCTGGCATCCCAGCCAGCATGAAGGAGCATCTCATCCTGCTGGAGGCGCTCGATCGCGACGTAATCGAACGCACGCCGGAGGATTTCTATTATCTTTCGCGTGCCGTGTACGTGAAGGACGAGGGGCTGCTCGACAAGTTTGACCAGGTCTTCGCCAAGGTATTCCGGGGCATCGCAACGACCTTTGGCCAAACCGAAGCCGAGATCCCCGCTGATTGGCTGAAGGCGGTAGCGGAGAAATATCTGTCACCCGAGGAGATGGAGGCGATCAAGGCGCTTGGCTCCTGGGATGAGATCATGGAGACGCTGAAAAAGCGGCTCGAGGAGCAGCAGGGCCGGCACGAGGGCGGCAACAAATGGGTCGGGACCGGCGGCACCAGCCCCTATGGCAATTCGGGCTATAACCCCGAAGGCGTCCGCATCGGCGGTGAAAGCAAGCACAAGCGCGCGCTGAAGGTTTGGGATCAGCGCGAATTCCGCAACCTGGATTCAACCCGCGAACTTGGCACGCGCAACATCAAAGTCGCCCTGCGCCGCCTCCGCAAATTCGCGCGTGAGGGTGCTGCCGACGAGCTCGACATCGACGCGACGATTGACGGCACCGCGCGACAGGGCTGGCTCGACGTTGTGATGCGCGCGGAACGCCGCAACGCCGTGAAGCTACTGCTGTTCCTCGACGTCGGCGGATCAATGGACCCCTGGGTGAAGCTGTGTGAGGAGCTGTTCTCGGCCGCGACCACTGAGTTCAAAAATCTCGAGTTCTTCTACTTCCACAATTGCCCCTATGAAGGCGTGTGGAAGGACAATCGTCGGCGCTTTTCCGAACGCACGCCGATGTGGGATGTCCTCCACAAATTCGGCCATGACTATAAATTGGTGTTCGTCGGCGATGCGTCGATGAGCCCGTACGAGATCACCCATCCCGGCGGCTCGGTCGAGCATTTCAACGAAGAATCGGGTGCGGTCTGGCTGCACCGGATGGCGACGACCTATCCGGCGGCGGTTTGGCTCAATCCCGTGCCCGAGGAGCAATGGGGATATTCGCAGAGCATCCGGATCATCAAGGAATTGATGACTGATCGGATGTATCCGCTGACGCTCGCAGGGCTTGACGATGGCATGCGGGAGCTGACGCGGAAACGGTGAGCGACCCCGCTCGCCAAAGACGATGATTTGATCAAAATCAAAGCGAAGCACGGGGCGTGCGGGAATAATACCCTCATCAACAATGAGGGAGGCCATCATGCCTGCGATCGAATCCTACTGGTTTGCCTATCTCGTCATCATCGCGATGTTGGCGTTCATGTTTGGTCTTGGCCTGGTCAGCATCACCGACCGCGATCCAACTCTGCCCCCGGCGGAATAGACGGGGCTTTTAGAGCGTGCTGACGTTAGGTCGCTTCAACCTCAGACCCGTTCGGGCTGAGCCCTTCGACTGCCTGCCAAGGCAGGCGCTCAGGACTGGCTTCAGCCTGAAGGGCTGAAGTCGAAGCCCACGCGCTTCGCATGCCCTTCGACTTCGCTCAGGGCGAACGGGGTTTGGGTTGGTCCAATCCAAAGTCAGTAGACTCTAGTAAATTAGCGACGATCGGCGTTCATCCACCCACGCCGCTTCGTCGCGCCGGGTCGCGGCGTCGAAATCCCCCGGTGTCGCGGCTAGGTCGTCCACCCATAGCCGCAAGCCAGTCCCGCCGTTGATAACGTCGATGGCGAGCTTGCCGAATTCATATTCGTACGGGAAATCGCGCCACAGGTCATAGTCCGGGTAGAGCGCGCGGATTGCTTTGAAACCCAGCGCCTGCACCCGCCATGGCCGGAACGCGGCATGGTCATATCCCCGCCCCTCGGCATGGATATGGACGCCGTTGCACAGCTGCCCGACATGCTTGTGAAAGGTCGGCTGGAACCAGATGTCGCGCAGGGTGCACCCTTTGAGCCATTCGGGCGCAATCGCGTGCATCTTGGCGATCACCGCCTTGGCATCGATGTCGGGCGCACCAAAGAGTTCAAGCGGGCGCGTGGTGCCGCGTCCTTCGCTCAAGGTCGTCCCCTCCAGCATCACCGTGCCGGGATAGCCGCGCGCCATATTGACGTTGGGCGCATTGGGGCTGGGGTTGATCCAGATGCGGTCGGTGGGCCAGCCAAAGCCCGGTGCGTCATCGGGCGCCCAGCCCTCCATCGCGATCACGCGGTAATCTACGTCGAGCTTGTAGTGCGCGATGAACCAGTGGCCGAGCTCGCCCAGCGTCATGCCGTGCCGCATCGGCATCGGCCCTGCGCCGACGAAACTCTCCCAGCCCGGCAGAAGCGTCAGCCCCTCGACTGGGCGGCCGATCGGGTTGGGGCGATCGAGCACCCACACCGATTTGCCATGTTCGGCGGCGGCTTCGAGCACGTAAAGCAGCGTGGTGACGAAGGTGTAGATGCGCGTGCCCAGGTCCTGCATGTCGACCAGCATCACGTCGAAAGTGCCCATCGACTGGCCGGTCGGGCGGCGGACTTCGCCATATAGGCTGAACACGGGGATATTGTACGTCGGATCGGTGAAGTCGGGCGACTCCATCATATTGTCCTGCAAATCGCCCCGAACCCCATGCTGCGGGCCGAACATGGCGGAGACGTTGAGGCCACAAGCGACGAGCGCATCAAGGCTATGGGTCAGGTCTTCGGTCACCGAGGCGGGGTGCGCGAGCAGCGCGACGCGCTTGCCCTCGAGCGGCTTGCGCAAGGCGGGGTCAGCGAGGAGGCGATCGATACCGAATTTCATGGTGCGCTTGGTGCCGGGAGGGTCGCGATAAAGCAATCCCGGTTGTGGAAATCGGGCGGGCCGGGCGCATGCGCGAGCGCCCAGTAGGATTTGGTGCCGTCGCGCTCTTCGATGACGGCGGATAAGTTCATCTTCAGCGGTCCAGGGGGCATGATGGAAAGGTCCAGATCGATTTCGATTAGGTAGACCCCACCTACTTCGATACCTTGTGAAATAATGGGTTCAAAGGACAGATCTAAGCTGCGCATGTTGTGGCGATAGCTGTCGAATGCATATGCCGCCCACTGGCGCGACGGGGAAAAATTGAACTCGGAATATTGATCAGTCCCGGCAGGATTCAGAAACACCTCAAAGCACGTGGTTTTCCAAAGGTTGTCGGCGCGCGCCGGCGGCTGCAAATCAGGAACATTAAGGTTTTCTGCGCCCTGAACCCTGATCGTTAGAAGGGTTTCAGCCGGATCAAGTGTCAGCGCCATCTGCACCCTGCGGATCAACGTCGGCGGCGTATCAGGATGGGGTATCAGCTCGAACATATGCCCCTTGTACCCCCGCGAAGGCGGGGGTCCAGTCTGGGTTCCCGCCTTTGCGGGAACACAACAGGGCAATCACATCGCAATGAGCGCAAACTCCACCCCCATCACCGTGTAGATCGCAAACCAGTATCCGCCATCGATCAGAAACAGCCGCAGCGATTGCCGCGAGAACAGGTAATTCACGCCGATCGCCGGAATGATAAAACCAAGCGCCACGCCCGAGGATATCTGGACGATGGTCGACAAACTGAGCCCCGAATAGGTCGATAGCGTGTGATCCAGGATGAACGCTGCGACCAGGTTCAGCACGAAAGTTAGGCCAAAGATCAGCGGCATATTGCCGTTCTTCATGGTCTCGTCCGACAACCCTCGCTCTGCCTGCCATGCTTTGCCGAACAGCGGCCCATACCAAACGCCCCCGATCAGGAAACCGCTGACGGCGGCGACCAGTATCGCGATCCAATGAATTTGTGTTCCCATCTTCCCTCTCCCCCAAACCTGCGCCGAAGCTAGACTGCGCAAAAGCGCTCGGGAAGCGCTCTGTTCAAAACCCGCGCCAAGCCCTATGTGCGCCGCTTCTCATGGCAACAATTCTCCCCTCCCCGCCGAAGATCGGCATGGTCTCGCTCGGCTGCCCCAAGAATCTGGTCGATAGCGAGCGGATCCTGACCAAGCTGCGCAGCGACGGCTATCAGATGTCGCCCGATTATGCGGGCGCCGACGTCGTGTTGGTCAACACCTGCGGCTTTCTCGATTCCGCCAAGGAGGAGTCGCTGGAGGCGATCGGCGAGGCGATTGCCGAGAATGGCCGCGTTATCGTCACTGGCTGCATGGGCAAGGAAGCGGAGATGATCCGCGCGAAATTCCCCAATGTCCTCGCGGTCACCGGCGCGCATCAATATGAAGAAGTTGTGGGTGCTGTGCATGAGGCGGCACCGATGCCGCCGAGCGCGTTCCTCAATCTGGTGCCCGAAAGCGGGCTGAAGCTCACGCCGCGCCATTACAGCTATCTGAAGATTTCCGAAGGCTGCAACCACCGCTGCTCCTTCTGCATCATTCCGTCGCTGCGCGGGGACCTCGTCAGCCGCCGGCCCGATGCGATCCTGCGCGAGGCGGAGAAGCTGGTCGCGGCGGGCACCCGCGAGTTGCTGGTGATCAGCCAGGATACCTCGGCGTACGGCGTCGATATCCGCCACCAGCCGCGTGAGTGGCATGGCCGCGAAGTGCGCGCGCACATGACCGATCTGGCGCGCGAGCTGGGATCATTGGGCGCGCCCGACAATCCAGTTTGGGTACGACTGCACTATGTCTACCCCTATCCGCATGTCGATCAGGTCGTGCCACTGATGGCTGAGGGGCTGGTGACGCCCTATCTCGACATTCCGTTCCAGCACGCCAGCCCCAGCGTCCTCAAGCGGATGAAGCGCCCCGCCAATGACGCCAAAGTGCTCGAGCGCATCCGCAACTGGCGGACGACCGCGCCCGATATCGCGATCCGATCGACCTTTGTCGTCGGCTTTCCCGGCGAGACCGAGGACGATTTTGCCTATCTGATGCGCTGGCTGGAAGAAGCACAGCTCGACCGGGTCGGTGCGTTTCGCTTTGAGCCGGTCGAAGGCGCCGCCGCGAATGACTTGCCAGATCAAGTGCCCGAGTCGTTGAAGGAAGAACGCTATGCTCGACTGATGGAGCTCACCGCCCGGATTTCAGCCGAGAAGCTGCGCGCCAAAGTCGGCCGCACGCTCGACGTGATCATCGATGCGGTCGATGACGAGACTGGCGGCGCGACGGGCCGGTCGCAGGCCGACGCGCCCGAGATCGACGGAGAGGTTCATCTGCGTGATGCCGGGCATCTGGCGCAGGGCGATATCATCGCGGTCGAGATCGAGGATGCCGACGAGCATGATCTGTTCGGGGTACCGGTCAGCCGCTGAAAAGCGCCTCGCCATTGTGCCGAAAAGGGTGCAAATCGCGACACTGCCGAGATCGACCTGCTTCGGCCGCGAGGATCATCGCCTTTGCCCGACCCGGAGCCGATCAGCACATCCCAAGCCGATATCCCGCCGACTGGTCTGAAGGGCTTTCTCGCGCGGCTCGGCCCCGGTCTGATCACCGGCGCGGCAGATGACGATCCCAGCGGGATTGGCACGCATAGCCAGGTCGGTGCGGAATTCGGCTATGGGCTGGCCTGGACCTTTGTGCTGACATTCCCGCTGATGGTCGCAATCCAGCAGGTCGCCGCCGAAATCGGGCGGGTAACTGGGGCCGGCATCGCGCGCAACTTGCGGCGGCATTATCCCCGGCCGGTGTTGTGGGCGATGGTGTCGCTGCTGCTGATCGCCAACATCATCAATCTAGGCGCGGATTTGAGCGCGATGGGCGCGGCCCTGCAACTGCTCACTGGCGGCAACGCCGGACTCTACACGTTGTTGTTCGGCATCGTCTGCGTCGGCCTAGAAGTTATGCTCAGCTATCCGCGCTATTCGTCGGTGCTCAAATGGACGACGCTGTCGTTGTTCACTTATGTCGCGGTGGTGATGGTCGCTGGCGTGCCATGGGGGCATGCGTTGCGATCACTGGTGGTGCCCGAAATTCAGCTAAATGCGGCCTATGCGACCGCCTTTGTTGCCATCTTAGGGACGACGATCAGCCCCTATCTCTTTTTCTGGCAAGCCGGGCAGGAAGTGGAGGAAGAACATCGGCGGCACGCCAAGCCCTTGTGCATCACGCCGCGCGAGGCGGGACTCGAGATTGCGCGGATCAGGCTTGATACCCTGATCGGCATGGCATTCAGCACGATTGTGTCGCTGGCGATTGTGTTTGCGACCGCCGCGACGCTCAACGCCCACGGCATCCGCGACATCACCACCTCATCGCAGGCGGCAGAAGCGTTGCGGCCGATCGCCGGGCAGTTCGCCTTTTTGATGTTTGCGCTCGGGATCATCGGCACCGGCTTGCTCGCGGTGCCGGTGCTGGCGGGATCGGCGGCCTATGCCGTGACCGAGATGCTGGGCGTGCCCGGCAGCTTGGATGCCAAGCCGCTCGATGCGCGAATTTTCTATTCGACGATTGCCATTACGACGCTGGCTGGGTCGTCGATCAATGTGGTGGGCATCGATCCGGTCCGGGCGCTGTATTGGGCAGCCGTGGTCAATGGCGTGCTGGCGGCACCATTAATGGTGGTGATGATGCTGATTGTCCGGAATCGCCTGGCTATGGGGAGGCTGACCTTGCCGATCGGATCGACGATCCTGGGCTGGAGCGCGACCTTTGTCATGGCAGCGGCCACCGTCATCTTCTTCGCCTTCGCGCTGTAAGGAGGCGCCATCGTCGATGACGGCGCTCCCTTACCGCTTCAGTCGCAAGGTTATCTGGCGCCGCCTGCACCGCGCCTGAGCAGATCAAAGGCGATGATGTGGGTGGCACCCGACAAGGCCACGCCGTACATCGGGATGAGTGCCAGCGGCAGCAAGCGGATCTGGATCATCGATGCGGGATCGCTGAGCGTAAAGTACAGTCCGGTGCCGACCGCCAGGACGAAATCCGCCATCCCAAACAGATGCATGCCCCAATAGCGCCAGCGCGCCATCGGTAGAATGACCACCAGGAGCGCCAGCAGCCCGGCGATCAAATCGCCCCAGCCCGCATTTTCGACAAAGCGCGGCGGCAGCAACCCCGCCGCCCCATAGCTGAAAAACAGAAAGGCGGCTGCGATCCGCCAGCTATGGAACAAGGTGAGCCGTCGAAGCCCGAAACGCTCAACCCAGTGCTTAACCGACGGCATCGAGAAATAGGCGAGCGTCGGTACAAACACGCCCGCGACGACGATCACCGCCACCAGCCGTGGAGGAACCAAGATCAGCCAGCCAGCGCTAGCCGCGAACGCCACTGCGGCTCCCCAGGCGAGCACCAGTGCAGTGATCAACAGAGTCAAGGATTTTGGGGATTGAGTGATGGTTGCCATGATTTTTTCCTATGTAGTTACACCTATTAGGCCAAAAAAATGCTAGCCTTTACCGAGCTTGGTGAGCGCAACCTGGGTGTCTGGCCAGGCGCTAGTGCCAAGCGCGGCGTGGCTTTCCAGCTGTGCAGCCGCCCAAAGCGGCATCGCCAGCGCCAGCTTATCACGCCCTGATTTAGTCAGCGCGATCGCCCGAACCCGCTTGTCGCCGCCGCTTTCTGACCGAACCAGTCCGGCCTCAACAAGCGGCCGGAGATTTCGGGTCAGCGTGGTTCGCTCCAGCCCGAGAATCTCGGCCAATGTGCTCATGCTGACCGATGCGTCCTGGTTGAGCGCGGCAAGAATTGAAAACTGTCCCGAGCTGAGGTTGATCGGGCGGAATGCCGCGTCATAGCGCCGGGCAACCGCCCTCGCTGCCCGCTGGGTGTTGAGGCAGATACAGTCGGTGCTGATCTGGCGCGGGGTCAGAATTGCATGCGTTATCATGCAATCTATCTAGGTGCATCTACACCTATAATCAAGCCCCGCCGCGTCGTTCGCTGCGATAATAAAGGAAGGTCAGGAAAATCGACGTCGCGCCGAGCAAGTGCCAGATCGCATGCCCCTGCAGCAGGCTGGTCGGCGAACAGACGATGCCGTGCTGATCGAGGTTCCAAATCGTGAAGGCGACCGCTTTGGTGAGAATGCCGAGCAGATAATAACGGACCTTGACCCCTGGCCGCTTGGGTCGGGCAAAACCCATTTCGACGATGATCGCCAGGATCAGCTCCACCGCGAACAGCCAGCGCCGGACTTCAGGCTCGGCGATCAGTATCGTAACCAGCGCACCGCACAACAACAGGTAAAGCGCGATTGCCGGCTTGTCGGGGATCCGCAGCCAGCGGCTGAGCCCGCTCACCAGCATGAAGGACGCGACCAGATACATGCCGAGCACATCATAAAACTGGCCCCATAGGGTCAGCGTCGCGTGCAGCAACACCGATCCCAGTCCGACTGAAATTGCCGTGAGGCCGAAAATCGTCGCCGCGATACGCGGCATCGCCGACGACCAATCGCGTCCGGCCGCCAGCAGGATCATCAGAAAACCGGCAAAAACATAGCCATAAGACGACCAGCTATTCGCTGGCTGAACGATCAGCGCGCCGACGCGCGGCATTTCGCAAAAGCAGCGCGTCGTCGTGCAGGTCGCAGGGGCATAGACGCTCCAGTCGGGCCCGAGCGCCGATAGCAGCGCCACAATGCCAAGCGCGGAGAGTGCCGCAAAAATCAGCGCCGTGAAAATCCGGCGCGCGCCTATCGGCTGCATCCCCTGCCCCCTTTTTTTGTCGTTAGCGGCCACCGTATCGCAAAGCTGCGCGGCGGCAAGGCCCGGCCTCTGGCGTGCGGCGGCACGATCTGCAAGAACGCGCCATCACCGGGTTTCTTGAGGGATTGTTGATGCGCCTCCGCTTCGTCACGTGCGGCCTTGCCTTGCTCGCCGCCACTGCTTCCAGCGCCGCAATGGCACAGGCGCTTACGCCTGAGGAAACCGCCAAGATCGATCTGATTGTCGCCGAAAACCTGGCGAACACGGGCGTCCCTTCCGCCTCGATCGCAATTGTGCGCGGGGGGCAGATCGTCTTCACCAAAGCCTATGGCAAACAATCGGAAACGATGAAGTCACCCAGCGTTGCTGCCCCCTACCAGATTGCCTCGGTCTCCAAACAATTCACTGCCGCAGCGCTGTTGCTGCTGGAGGATCAGGGCAAGTTGAGCCTTGACGATATGGTTTCAAAATATCTTCCCGGTGTCACCGATGGCGACAAGATCGCGCTTCGCCAGTTGCTCAGCCACACGTCGGGCCTGCAAGATTACTGGCCGCAGGATTACAGCTTCCAGGCGATGGAAACGCCGACCACGCCGCAGAAGATCGTCGATCGCTGGGGCAAGAAACCGCTCGATTACGCGCCCGGCACCAAGTGGCAGTATTCGAACACTGGCTATGTCGTGGCGGGGATGATCGTCGAAAAAGTCGCGGGCATGTCGCTGATCAACTTTCTTGAGGCCAATGTCTTCAAGCCGCTGGGCATGAAGGCGATGGATCAGGATCTGGCGATCGGCCCCAAATATCCGCAGGGCTATCATCGCTATGCGCTAGGGCCGGTCAGGATCGCGACGCCCGCCGCGCATGGCTGGTTGTTCGCGGCGGGCGAGTTATCGATGTCGCCGACCGACCTTGCCAAATGGAACATCGCGCGGATCAACCGTACCGTCCTTCCCGCCGATGACTGGGCGGCACAGGAAACGCCGGTCGTGCTGCCGGATGGCAGGAACACCGGCTATGGCCTGGGCGTCGTCACACGCACCGGCGCCGATGGCCGCCGCTTCGTCGAACATGGCGGCGAAGCGGTCGGCTTCCTGACCGAGAATATCGTTTATCCCGATGACAAGGCGGCGATTGTCGTCGCGGTCAATGCCGATTTCGGTGATGCACAGGGCACAATCGCCAAGGGCATTGCTGACCTGATCCTGCCGCCAAAACCAGCCGCAGCGACCGATCCGGAAGTCGCCAAGACGGCGCAGGCGCGGGCGATCTTCAATGCGATGCGCGCCGGAACGCTCGACCCGGCAAAGATGACCGAGGACTGGAATTATTTTTTCACCGGCACCGCAGCCGAGGATTATAAGGCCTCGCTGGGCCCGCTGGGCGATCCGACCGGTTTCGAGCCGTTGGGGCCGCCCCGGCTGCGCGGTGGCTTCGTCAATCGCAACTACCGGGTAACCTATCCCGATCGCAAGCTGACCGTGATCAGCTATGCAGAGCCGGGCGACACCGGCCGGTACGAACAATTTCTGGTGATGCCCGCGCAATGACCGATTTCTCGTCCCTGCTGCAGCCCGATCTGGGCCAGCCCGCGCGCCTGATCGAAGTCGTCCACCCCGACGCGTTCGACAATTGGCTGAGTGCGCAACCACCCCGCATCAGGGCGATGGTGGCGGCGCAAAAGCTGTCGGGCAAGGCCGGTAATAAAGCGATCCTGCCCGGCGACGGGCCGGAGGATTGGCATGCCTTGCTGGTCTGCGATGAGTCGGAAAGCTCGCCCTGGCGGATCGCGTCGCAGGGGGAGAATCTGCCCGAAGGAACCTATCGCCTGAAAGAGGGCGAAGTCGGCGCAGCGGGGCTGGGCTGGCTGCTCGCGCAGCACCGGTTCGATCGCTACCGCAAAGATGACAAGCCGACCGGCGCGCGCGTCCTGCTGACCCGCGATGTCGCGCGTATTGAAGAAACCGTGCGCTTGGCCGGAGCCGTTGCCAAGGTGCGCAACCTGGTCAACCTCGGCGCGTCCGACCTTGGGCCGGCCGAACTGGAGGAGGAAGCCGAGGCGCTGGCCGCATCCCATGGCGCAACGCTGACCGTTACGCGCGGCGATGCGCTCGAGCAGGGCTTTCCGATGATCCACATCGTCGGCCAAGCCGCCACGCGCGCCCGCGCGCCGCGCCTGATTGAGCTTGAATGGGGCGATCCCGCGCACCCCCGGCTCGCGATCATCGGCAAGGGCGTGTGCTTCGATTCAGGCGGGCTGGATATCAAGCCATCGTCCGGCATGCGGCTGATGAAGAAGGACATGGGCGGCGCGGCGCACGCGCTGGCGCTGGCCGGGCTGATCATGGGCGGCCGGTTGAAAGTGCGGCTCCACCTGCTGATCCCGGCGGTCGAAAATGCGATTGCCGGCAATGCGTTTCGCCCTGGCGACGTGCTGCCGACCCGGCAGGGCCTGACTGTCGAGAACACCAATACCGATGCCGAAGGGCGGTTGATCCTGGGTGACGCGCTCACCCGTGCGGGGGAGGAAAAGCCCGATTTGATTATCGATTTCGCGACGCTGACCGGCGCGGCGCGGGTCGCGCTGGGGCCGGACCTGCCCGCCACCTTCGCCAATGACGACGCGCTCGCGGCAACCCTGCTCGCTGCCGGTCGCGCGGTGCATGATCCGCTGTGGCAGTTGCCGCTGTGGGACGGCTATGATGACATGCTGAAATCCGACATCGCCGATCTGGTCAATGCGCCCGATAGCGGCTTTGCGGGGACGATCACCGCTGCGCTATTCCTGCGCCGCTTCGTGCCGAAGGGCACGCCCTGGGTGCATCTCGACACCTTTGCCTGGCGACCGACGGCCAAGCCCGCGCGGCCAAAAGGGGGCGAAGCGCTTGGCCTGCGTGCGGTTTGGGACATGCTCAAGGGCCGCTATGCTCGATCATAAAGCCATAGCCGCCCGCCTTTGCCTGCGGCTCTTATTTGACCGGTAGCGTCGCCGGTATGCTCTCGGCAGGGGCTGGTGTCGCTTTGCGGCGATGCCGCAACCGCAGCAGATCGATTTCTGCCTGACGCCGGGTGAGATAGTAATCGCGCGTTGCAACATACGGGTCTGGCGTGTGATCGTGGAGTGCGTGCAGCTGTTCGTCAAACTCAGCGCGGGTATCGAGTTGCCCGACCACACCAACCGGGACGGTAAAAAAGACATTATTGAACGGTGTGCCGAACGAGAGTGGCAGCACCAAGCGATCGACGATCGTCCCCGTCAAATCGCGCAGCGTCGTTGGTCCGATCAGCGGCAGGTAGAAAAACGGACCTGGCTTAATGCCATAAAAGCCCATCGTATTGGCAAGGCTGTTCACGCGCCGCGGTAACCGAAACGGTCGCCTTTTCGCGATATCAAACACACCCGCCACGCCAACCGTCGAATTGATCACGAAGCGCCCGGCAGTTTCGGCAGCCTTGCCAACTTTTAGCTGCAAAAAATAATTCGCGAAGTTAACCGGTTCACGGATATTGCCGATCAGGTTGCGCAATCCACTGCGTAACGGTGACGGCACACGTTCCTGATAGGCCATCGCCGCCGGGCCGATAAGGGCCTTATCAACCTCCTGCGTGATCGCAAATGATCGGGCATTCAGCCGGGCAAACGGATCACCCCGTGTCCGCTCCCTGGCTTTGACGACAATCTCATTCGGGTCTCGGCTCGGGCTTGCCGATGATGGGGTCGGCGTTACGGCTTGGATCGACGCCTCAGGGCTGGCTTGTGGCGCAATCGCGCTCGGCGTGACCTCGCTCGGCAGAGTTTGGGCTGGGACATTCTGGGTCGGTTCAACCGGGCCTAGCGGCGCTGTAGCCGGCGGCGCCAGGGCCAGTGGCACCTTGCTTGGGAGGCCTTCGCTGGACGCCGGCGCAGCAATAACCTGCTTGGGGGAAACGGGCAGATCGCTGGTCTGGGCCAACCCACTCGCAATCAAAATCGCCAGAGTCAGCAATGGACAGCGCCTTCGTCCCCATCGAGGGTGATTAGCAAGGGCACGCCGTGAAGCCGTGATGATCCTTGGTGCCTAATCATCCTCAAATTGATCACTGAAAACTCCTGTTGCACCAAGATTGGCGCAGCGCTGCAGACCCGGCTTCAGCCTTTTGAATCGTACAACCCTTACGCCAAGATGGAATACGGGATTAGTACGCTTTGGCTAGAGGGAGAAAACATTACGACGCCGGAAATCTAAAGGTCATTTTCCTGGGCAGCATTAGGATGCAGGACATTCAAAATTCTCTAAAGCACCGCTAGGAAACGGAATTTCTTAACCATCTGGGCGCAGCTGGCAAAATGATCGATTGGCAATTCGGAACCCCTACCGAAACGACGCGTTACCCCCGGATAGGCAATATCGGCTCATCGCTGACACCACGGAAGGCTATCTGGATGCTTTGGACAATCGTTCTCATCTTGCTCGTGCTATGGGCGCTCGGCCTTGGCTTTCATGTTGCTGGCGGCCTGATCCACCTGCTGCTGGTCATCGCTGCAGTGGTCATTGTTGTCCGGCTGGTGAGCGGGCGCCGGGCTATTTAGTCGCCTGGCCAGCGCTGATTGCCGCCGCTGCAGCAATGATCGGCATGAAGTTGCCCGCTGTCAGGCTCGCCCCGCCGACCAGTGCCCCATCGACATTGTCGGTCATGAGCAAATCAGCGGCGTTATTGGGCGTGACCGATCCGCCATACAGGATGCGGACAGCCGATGCCCGCCGCCCAATGGTGGTGGCAAGCGTTGCCCGAATGGTCGCATGCATGGCAGCAACATCGCCAACGCTCGCGACCCGACCGGTGCCGATCGCCCAGACCGGCTCATAGGCAATCGATAGCCAGGCCCCATCGAACGCTTCCGGCAAAGAGCCAATGAGTTGGGCGGTCACTACTGCCTCTGCCCTGCCCGCTTCGCGCTGGGCCAATGTTTCGCCGACGCACAAAATGATCGACAAACCCTGCTCATGCCCTCGCGCCGCCTTGGCGCGAACATCGGCATCGGTTTCGCCTTGATCGGCACGCCGTTCACTATGGCCGACAATCGTAAAGCGCGCGCCCGCTTCACGGACCATTGCCGCTGATAGACAGCCGGTATGCGGGCCCGAGGCTGCGCCGTGCACATCCTGCGCGCCGACCATCAGGCCCGGCGCCCTTGCCACTGCCGGTGCGATCAGCGTCGCCGGCATTGCCAGAGCAACATCGACCGTCGGTGTGCGAGACGCCGCACCGGCAATCGCATCAAGCTCCACCAGCGCGGCCAATGATCCATTCATCTTCCAATTGCCGGCCACCAGCTTGCGTCGCATTTCCACCCCTTTTTGGCTCTGCCGCCTGTCGATAGCGCGCTCCACGGCGCACACAAGCTTGAAGCCGCCAGCAACGCTGCGTAAAGCGATGCCAAATCACCCGCAGGATCGGTCTCCCCCACGCATGCTTAGCTTTATTCGCTCGATCATCAATTCGCGGACGGGGATTGTCGTCACCTTCATTTTCCTCGGCCTGATCGCACTGGCCTTCGCCGTCAGCGATATCACTGGCGTTGCGGGCAATGGCAGCGCGACGAGCGGGACCAGCATTGCAAAGATTGGCAAGGTCGATGTGGGCGAAGCCGAACTGCGGCGCCGCACCCGGGATGAAATGGAAACGTTCCGGCAGCGCCAACCGACGCTGGATATGGTGCAATTCGTCAATGGCGGCGGCTTTGAAAGCACGTTGGAGCGGCTGATTGGCTCGCTGGCCCTGTCGCAGTTCGGCGAAAAGGTCGGAATGGTCGTCAGCAAAAGATCGATCGATGGTCAGATTGCCAGTGTGCCTGATCTGCAGGAAGTGGACGGCAAGTTCAGCCAGAAAAAATATCAGCAATTGCTGGCGCAGCGCCAAATTACCGATGCGCAGATCCGATCCGACATTGCCCGCAGCACGATCAGCCAGCAACTGACCGTCCCAACCGAAGGCGCAAGCCAGGTGCCATTTGATCTTGCCGCGCCCTATGCCGCACTGCTGCTCGAAAAGCGCGCTGGCGTGGTCGGCTTTGTGCCAACCACGGCGGTTGGCGCTGGTGCCCCGCCCACAGAGGCTGAAATTGCCACCTATTTCAAGCGCAACGCCGCCCGCTACACCATCCCGGAGCGACGGGCGATCCGCTATGCGCTGATTACCCCGGCGATGGTCAAAGCAGCGGCGACGCCGACCGAGGCAGAAATCGCGGCAGCCTATAAGGCGCAAGCAGGGCGGTTTGCGGCGACCGAGAAGCGATCGCTTTCGCAGGTCGTGATTGGAGATCGGGCCGCTGCTGATGCCCTGGTTGCCAAGATCAAATCAGGCACCGGGATCGACGTCGCAGCCAAGGGGGCCGGACTTCAGGCAGCAAAGCTGACGGGAATCGAAAAGCTGGCCTATAGCGCACAAACGACCACAGAAATTGCTTCCGCCGTGTTTGCCGCCGCGCGCGGCAGCGTGGTCGGGCCAATCAAATCTGCCTTTGGCTGGACGATTATCCGCGTCGATTCGGTTGATCAGGTCGCTGCCAAAACGCTCGATCAAGCGCGCGCTGATCTTACCCGCGAATTGGGCGCCAATAAGCTCACCAAAGCGCTTGGTGCGCTGCATGACAAGATTGACGATTCAATTGGGGACAATTCGACTTTTGCTGAAATTGTTGCAGACCAAAAGCTGCAGCCCATCACCACATTGCCGGTGATCGCGGATGGCCGCGACCCCGACAACGGCTCCGTTCTCCCCGATCCTCAGCTTGCGCAGGTCTGGATCGCCGGGTTCGCCGCCGAACAAGGCGATGATCCGCAATTGGTACCGGCGGGCCAGGATGGCAGCTTCGCGCTCGTTTCGCTCGATCGGATCGTTCCTAGCGCGCCACCGCCGATCGCCAAGATCGCCGATCTGGTGAAGCGCGATTTCACGATTGATCGCGCCCGCCGCGCCGCACGCACGATCGCCGCGGAAATCGTCGCCAAAGCCAATAAGGGGATCAAGATATCTGATGCCGTCGCCCAAGCGTCGGCCAAGCTGCCGGCTGTTCGCCCGATCGCGGCGTCGCGCGCGCAGCTCGCCGCCAATCCCAAGGGTGCCCCGCCGCCCCTGGTGCTGTTGTTCAGCATGGCTCCCAAAACCGCCAAACTGCTCGAAGCTCCTGAACGGGCAGGCTATTATGTCATCTATCTCGGGCAGATCGAACGGAGCGCCGCCTCCAACAATCCCCGACTCATTCAGGCGATGCGTGGGGATCTCAGCAAAGTCATCGGTCGCGAATATATCGGCCAGTTCGTCCAGGCTGTGCGTCGCGACGTCGGCGTGAAGAAGAATGACGCGTTGATTGCCCAGACCCGCAAGGACCTGGCGGGCGAGCGCTGAGCGAGCTGATGTACGCGGGATCGGCTATCGAGGGGACTGACGCCGCGCGCTTGGCGCTGGCAGCCGGGCGTCCTGCTTTGCTGTGGCAACGCCAGATTGCCGATACCGAAACGCCCGTGGCGGCAGCGCTGAAGCTGATCGAGCCTGGGCGTGGTGATTTTCTGCTCGAATCGGTTGAGGGCGGCGCGGTGCGCGGGCGCCACAGCCTGGTCGGGCTCGCGCCCGATCTCGTGTTCCGCGCCCATGGCGCCGCCGCCGCGATTAACCCGCATTGGCAAACCGATCGCGCTGCTTTTGTGCCGTGCGCGCAGCCCACGCTGGATGCCCTGCGCGCGCTTGTCGCCAGTTGCCTGATGGACGTGCCCGATGCGCTGCCGCGCGCCTTGGCCTGCCTGGTGGGCTATTTCGGCTATGAAACGGTCGGGCTGGTCGAAAAACTCGATCGCCCAGCCATTAACGCACTTGATCTGCCGGACATGATGTTCGTGCGCCCCACTGTCATTCTGATCTTTGATCGACTGACGGATGCCCTGTTCATCGTTGCGCCGGTCTGGCCCGATCCTTCGCGGCATGGCGATGCCCTGATCGAGGCGGCTGCCGAGCGGATCGACGACATCGCCGCTAAACTGGCAACCGCGTCCCTGCCGGCACCCATCCGTGCCGAGCCAAGCGACGTCACGCTTCAGCCGGTCCTGCCGCCCGGGCGCTATGCTGAAATGGTCGCGGCAGCGAAGGACTATATTGTTGCGGGCGATATTTTTCAGGTGGTGCTTGCCCAGCGTTTCACCTTGCCTTTCACGCTGCCCGCCTTTGAACTTTACCGGGCATTGCGGCGAATCAATCCCTCGCCTTTCCTCTATCACCTCGATTTACCGGGCTTCTCGCTGACGGGATCGAGCCCAGAGATATTGGTGCGGGTGCGCGATGGCGAGATCACCATTCGCCCAATCGCCGGCACGCGGCCGCGCGGACGGACAGCGGCAGAGGACGAAGCCAATCGCGCCAGCCTGCTTGCTGACCCGAAGGAACGCGCCGAACATCTGATGCTGCTCGATCTTGGCCGCAACGATACTGGTCGCGTGGCAGCGGCGGGCAGCGTCCAGGTCACTGATAGCTATACCGTCGAATTTTATAGCCATGTCATGCATATCGTCTCCAACGTGGTTGGGCGGTTGGATGAAAAACATGACGCGATCGATGCCCTATTCGCCGGCTTTCCCGCCGGCACGGTATCGGGCGCACCCAAGGTCCGCGCCTGCCAAATCATCGCCGAACTCGAATCCGAAGTGCGCGGGGCCTATGCCGGGGGCGTTGGTTATTTTTCGCCCGACGGATCAATGGACAGCTGCATCGTTCTGCGCACGGCGATTGTGAAGGACGGAACGATGCACGTGCAGGCCGGTGCCGGCATCGTTGCAGACAGCGACCCCGCCTATGAGCAGCGCGAATGCGAGGCCAAGGCCGGCGCGCTATTGGCTGCAGCGCGCGAAGCGATCAACCAAGCAGCCAGTGCCCGGTTCGGGCAATAGCTGGGCACTCGAGCCAATAATCGTTCTGAATCTGCCCAATTATCGGGCTATTCTGCGCTAAGCGACCGATTATTTTGGCGCGCGCCGCTCTGCCCGCCAGCGATCGAGCAACTGTTGGGTGCACCCGCTTTGGCCACCCGTGCCCGATGGCGAGCAGGTATTGGGCAGGCCACCCCCTTCGCGCCCCGCCTCGTCCAATCCTTCAACCCGGTTTGTCCAGGGTTGATTGGCAGCGGTAGGCACGCTTTGGCGTAATGCCTTGGGGATTCGATAGGGTTCCTCAAGGGTATTGCAGACGACGATTTCGCCATCCGTCGACGGCGGACATTGCTCCCCGGGCGTCAAGGTAATGCTACGGATTTTTGCAGGCGGCTTGCCGGTTTCCGGTGCATCTTGCGCAAAAGAAGTCGTTGCCGACAGCACCATCAGCGTGCCGATGACGAACGAACGAACCATGCTACTCACTCCCACACCGATGATCCGCACGCCGCAGCGACGCCCAAATCCTACAGCAGCCATGCCGGAAGTCCAGTGACTTGCAGCAAGCTGGGCGGCTTAGAATCGCGAAATGATCGCCCGCGATTATCGGGTCGCCCGGTTGCGCTTGAGAGCGCATCGACTACAAGCGCGCCGCATGATCCTCGTTATCGACAATTATGACAGTTTTACCTGGAACCTCGTCCATTATCTGATGGAGTTGGGGACAGAAGTGCGCGTCGTCCGTAATGATGCGCTGACAGCTGCTGAAGCGATGGCCAGCAATGCCCATGGTTTCCTAATCTCGCCCGGCCCCAAAACACCGACCGAGGCCGGGATATCGCTCGATCTGGTCGCCGCCTGCGCCGCTTCGGGCAAGCCATTGCTTGGCGTTTGCCTGGGCCATCAGGCGATTGGGCAGCATTTTGGCGGCCAGGTGGTGCGCGGCGGCCTGATGCACGGAAAGACGTCACCGGTATCGCATGACGGCACTGGGCTGTTCGCTGGCCTGCCCTCCCCCTTCACAGCAACCCGCTATCACTCGCTGATCGTCCAGGACATACCGAGCGACTTGATCGTCAATGCAACCGCGAACGACGGATCGGTGATGGGCTTTCGGCATGCGTCGTTACCGATTCACGGCGTCCAGTTCCACCCGGAGAGCATCGCCACCGAACATGGCCACGCCATGCTCGCCAACTTTTTGGCACTCGCGGGCCTCACGCCCGGCGTATCGGCGTGACGACCATGGTTCGATTGCCGGACACAAGCGCGCCGCTTTCGGCAGAAGCGGCGGCGCAGGCGTTTGCTGATATCCTTGATGCGCGTACCACTGAGCAGGCAATTGCTGATTTTCTGATCGGCCTAAGCCAGCGCGGCGAGACCAGTACCGAGATTGCCGAGGCCGCCCGGGCGCTCCGCGCGCGGCTGATCCCGATCGAGGCTCCTGGCGGCGCGATCGATGTCTGTGGCACGGGGGGTGACGGACACCACACGCTCAACGTCTCGACAGCCGTCTCCCTGATTGTCGCGGCAGCCGGGGTGCCGGTTGCCAAACATGGCAATCGCGCAGCCTCCAGCAAGGCCGGCGCAGCCGATACGCTCGAGGCCCTTGGCCTTAATATGGACCGGGCGGGCGCGCTCGCCGAGGCAAGCCTGCGCGACCTGGGCATCGCTTTTCTGTTCGCCGCCAACCATCACCCAGCGATGAAGCGGATTACGCCCATTCGCCGCAAGATTGGCACGCGGACCATCTTCAATCTGATGGGCCCATTGGCCAATCCGGCCCGGGTCACGCGGCAGCTGATCGGTATCGCCAGGCCAGATTATGCGCCGGTCTATGCCGATGCGCTCGCCCAGCTCGGCACCGAGGCAGCGCTGGTTGTTTCCGGCGAAGAGGGGCTCGACGAGCTGTCTGGCGCCGGGCCAAGCATTGTCGTCAGCGTCGGTGACATCAGGCTGCCATCCACCGTCGCGCCCGAGGATGGCGGCCTGCCTCGCCAGCCTATTGCGGCATTGCGCGGCGGAGATCCCGCCTATAACGCCGCGGCCCTGCGTCGGCTTCTGCTTGGCGAGACGGGGGCGTACCGGGATGCCGTATTGCTCAACGCGGCTGCAGCGTTGATGCTGGCCGGACGCGCTGCATCCCTCACCGACGGGGTAGAAGAAGCTGGCGAAGTGCTCGACAACGGACTTGCCAGCGCGCTGCTGGATTGCTGGATCGCCTATTCATGACGACGATTTTGACTCGTATTTTGGAAACCAAGCGCGCCGATGTCGCAGCCCGCAAGGCCTGTATTTCGATGAGCGACATTGATGCGATGATCGCCGAACAAACCGCCCCGCGCGGCTTTCGTGTGGCGCTGGATGCAAAGGCGGAGCATGGCCCTGCGCTGATCGCAGAAATCAAAAAGGCCAGCCCATCAAAGGGGCTGATCCGCGAAAATTTCGATCCGCCCGCCCATGCCATGGCGTATCAGGCTGGGGGCGCTGCCTGTCTGTCGGTGCTCACCGACGAACATTGGTTCCAGGGTGCCGACGCCTATCTGACGGCGGCTCGGGGCGTCGTCAGCCTGCCGGTGATCCGCAAGGATTTCATGATTGATCCCTGGCAAGTGCCCGAGTCACGCGCACTGGGGGCCGATGCCATTCTGCTGATCGTTGCTGCGATCGACGACGATCTGCTCGCCGAGATTGAGGCCGCAGCAATCGAATGTGGGATGGACGTGCTTGTTGAAGTCCATGATGCCCGGGAACTTGAACGCGCGATGAAGCTCAAATCGCGGCTGATCGGCGTCAATAACCGCGACTTGCACGATTTCAGCGTTGATTTTCAACGCACCTATGATCTGATTTCACGCGCGCCTACGGGCTGTACATTCGTCGCTGAAAGCGGGCTTTCTGGCCGCGCTGATCTCGATGCAATGGCCGAAAAGGGCGTTAAATGCTTCCTGGTTGGCGAAGCGCTGATGCGCGCTGACGATGTTGAAGCGGCGACGCGGATGCTGCTCGGCCAATGACCGGGCTCACCCATCTCGACGCCAGCGGTGCCGCCCATATGGTCGATGTCGGCGGCAAAGCGACGACCATGCGCGAAGCCGTGGCGACAGGGCGGATTACGATGTTGCCAGCCGCGATCCTCGCCGTTCGGGAGGGCAGCGCCAAAAAGGGCGATGTGCTGGCCGTTGCGCGGATCGCTGGCATCATGGCGGCCAAGCGGACCAGTGATTTGATTCCGCTCTGTCACCCATTGCCGTTGACGCGGGTGGCCCTTGATCTGGCCCCAGATGAGGGCGGCGTTACCGTCACCGCAACTTGCGCGACCGAGGGCAAGACCGGTGTTGAAATGGAAGCGATGACGGCGGTGTCGGTCGCGCTGCTGACCATTTACGACATGGCCAAGGCGATTGATCGCGGCATGACAATCACCGGGGTTCATCTGCTGGAAAAACGTGGCGGCAAATCCGGCGACTGGCGGGCACCGCCGCCAGCAACTTAGCACTGGTACCGCACTGCAATATCGCGCAACAGGTGCGAAGGCCGCATTTTCTGGAGACATCAAAGCCATGGCGGATACCGCTTTGGACAATCGAGACGTAGCGGACACCGGCACCGAAGCGCGCGTCGTCTTGCGATCGCCCAAAAAAATCCAGATCGTCGTCATTGGCGGTGGGGCCGGCGGCCTTGGCCTGGTCGCGAAGCTGGGCAAGATGCTCGGCCGCAAGAAGTTCGACATTATCCTGGTCGACCGCAATCAGACGCATATCTGGAAACCGCTGCTGCACGAAGTGGCGGCAGGGTCGCTCGATGCCAATCTCGATGAAGTCGGTTACCGCAGCCATGCCTATCGCTGGAATTACCGCTTTTTCGACGGCTCGCTCGAATCGATCGATCGCGACGCCCGCCAGGTCATCATCGCGCCAATCCTTGATGAAAGCGGCAATGAAATCGTCGGACGACACCGCATTCGCTATGATTATCTGGTGCTGGCGGTTGGATCGGTTTCCAATGATTTCGGGACACCCGGCGTCCGCGAAAACGCGATTTACCTTGATGA
Source organism: Proteobacteria bacterium ST_bin13 (assembly GCA_002083645.1). GTDB lineage: Bacteria > Pseudomonadota > Alphaproteobacteria > Sphingomonadales > Sphingomonadaceae > Sphingomonas. The sequence continues at coordinate 101,556 of MSXQ01000005.1, read as the reverse complement.
TCGCACCCAGGCCGATCGCTTTCGCAAGCGCCTGCTCAATCAGTGCCTGCGGGTATCCCGCACGATGAGTGCTGATCCCAGCGCCGATGCCCGCGTGCGTGTCGCGATTGTCGGCGGCGGCGCAACTGGGGTCGAACTATCAGCCGAATTGTTCAACGCGGCCAAAGGCCTGGCCTATTACGGGCTTGAGGTGTTCGACGAATCGCGGCTGGACGTGACGCTGGTTGAGGCCGGCCCGCGCATCCTGCCGGCGCTGCCCGACTATTTGTCAGAGGCGGCAACCGAAGAGCTGGAGGCAATTGGCGTTCATGTGATGACCGGCAAGCAGGTTACCGAGATTACCGATAAAGGCATTGCGACGTCAGACGGCAATTTCATTCCCGCTGATTTGCGCGTGTGGGCCGCGGGCGTGAAGGGGCCCGATTTTCTGCAAGGCATTGGAGGGCTTGAAACAACCCCCGGCAACCAGCTTGTCGTTACCGAAACGCTGCAAACAACCCGCGACGAGCGCATTTTCGCGATTGGCGATTGCGCGCGCTATATCCCGGCCGGTGCCGATCGGCCAATCCCACCCCGCGCCCAGGCGGCGCACCAGATGGCCGGAACGGCCTATCATAACATCCGCGCGCTGATCGCTGGCAAGCCCCTTAAGGCTTTCATCTATCAGGATAAAGGATCGCTCGTTTCCCTGTCCCGCTATTCGACGGTGGGCAGCCTGATGGGCAATCTGGTCGGTGGGCGTATGGCTGTGGAAGGGCGAATTGCACGGCTCATCTATGTTTCGCTTTACGGCATGCATATCGTCGCCATTCATGGCTGGCTGAAGGGCGTGGCGTTGATCGCGATGGGCCGGATCAACCAAGTCATCCGCCCCCGCCTGAAGCTTCACTAGACAACGGGACAGGATGATGGTCGCGCTGCTGCCAGTCGCCAATGCCCAGGATCAATTGCTCGCGCTGGCGAGGCCGGTCGCAAGCGAGTCAGTCGATCTGCGCACCGCTGCCGGGCGCTGGGCAAGCGCCGACATCGTCGCCCCGCGATCCCAGCCGGTGACCGATCTGTCGGCAATGGATGGCTATGCGATTCGCTTTCAGGATTTGCCAGGGCCGTTGAGGCTGATCGGCGAAAGCGCGGCAGGCCGCCCCTTTTCCGGTACGCTGAGCGAAGGCGAAACCGTGCGCATCTTTACGGGCGCAGCGCTGCCCTTGGGTGCCGATACGGTGATGGTGCAGGAAGAGGTTGCGATTCAGGATGGCCGCGTGGTGCTGGCTGGTGCGGGGCCATCAGCAACCGGGCGCAATGTGCGGCCTCGGGGTCTTGATTTCGGTGCCGGCCAGGCCCTGATCGCGCGCGGTGATCGGCTCACCCCGGCCCGGATCGCGCTGGCGGCCATGGGTGGACAGGGCATGATCACCGTCAACCGCCGAATTCGTGTGGCGATCGTGACAACGGGCGACGAACTGGTGCCGCCCGGCGCGCCGCTCACGGGCGCGGACTTGCCCGAATCTAACGGCGTGATGCTTGCCGCCTTGCTCGCTGATTTGCCCGTTGATGTTGATCTAACGCCGATTCTGCCCGATCGGCTGGACGTCATCAGTGCCGCCCTTGCGCATATCAAGGCTGACATCATCGTTACGATTGGCGGCGCATCGGTTGGCGATCACGATCTCATCCGACCTGCCATCGACGCCGCTGGTGGTAGCATCAACTTTTGGCGGATCGCGCTTCGGCCCGGCAAACCCATGCTGACGGGCATGATCGGGGAGACGGTGATCCTTGGACTGCCGGGTAATCCGGTCTCCGCCTTCGTCACCGCGCAATTGTTCCTGCGCCCGCTGATCGCGGCGTTTGGCGGGGCACACACGCCAGTCCCCGAACCGATTACGGCAATATTGGGTGAAGCGCTGCCCGCCAATGATCAGCGGCAGGATTATCTGCGCGGCAGCTGGCATGAAGGAAAGGTTGTGGCGGCCGCGAAACAGGATAGTTCGCTGCTGCTTACCTTGTCCAAAGCCGCCTTTCTGATCATCCGGCCACCCTTTGCGCCCGCAGCCGTGACAGGCGATCCCGTCAGCATTTTGCCGCTTGCTTGACTTGGCGTTTATCGTTGCCTAAACGTTCGTCGTCTGTTCTGGACGGAGGAACATAATGCTCACGCGCAAACAGCACGAGCTGATCTGCTTCATCAACGATCGCCTGGCCGATTCCGGCGTTTCCCCTTCTTTTGAAGAAATGAAGGAGGCGCTCGACCTGAAATCCAAATCGGGCGTGCACCGCTTGATCAGTGCATTGGAAGAGCGCCAGTTCATCCGCCGGCTACCCAATCGCGCGCGCGCGCTGGAAGTGCTGCGCATGCCAGATCGCCCGGAACCAGCCCGCAAGGCGAAGACGTCCGCCCCGGCCATGGCTGGCAATGTCCGCAGCATGCCGCAACCGGCGAATGATGTGATCGAAATTCCGTTACATGGCCGAATTGCCGCCGGTGTACCGATTGAGGCGTTCGAGGATCATGCAATGCTGGCGGTACCCGCTGCGCTTTTGGGCGGCGGTGAGCATTATGCGCTGGAAGTTGCCGGCGATTCGATGGTCGATGCTGGTATTCTCGATGGCGATTATGCGCTGATCCGCCGCACCGATGTCGCGCGTGATGGCGAGATCGTCGTCGCGCTGATTGAAGATAGCGAGGCCACGCTGAAATATTTCCGCCGCGAAGGCGCGATGGTTCGGCTCGATCCCGCCAATCGCGCTTATGACCCGCAGCGTTATGATCCGCGTCAGGTTCGCGTCCAGGGGAAGCTGGCCGGGCTGCTGCGCCGTTACGACTGATTGCTAGGCATCGCGCTCGGCGTTGCGCCGGAGACGGCGCTTGGGACGCCGCTGGGGACGGCTGCATAGAACCAGCAGTTAATCGAGAAGCGGGAATCGGCAAAACGCCCTGACGGGCATCGCACCGGCAATACCTCATGCGGCATCCATGAGGGGAAGGCAGCGAGCCGGTTATGCACGGGTGCGATATCGACAAAGCGCGCAGGGCTCAGATCGGTGGACGCGGCATGCCGCCGGGCAGCGGCATGCAGGCGAAGCGCGCCACCGGCGAACGCCGCAGGCTCGGCGTTGAAATAATAAACCAGGCTCAGGACACGTCGCCGTTCCAGATCAACGGGCCCTGTCCGCATGTCGATATGCTGACGGTAAAAGTCACCGTCATTGTGGCTGGCAACGTCCATTTCGGTGGCGACAATTTCAAACGGGGTCACCGCCAGTTCGCCAATAAGCGAGGCGATCAATGGCTTGAAATGCCCTTTTAGGCACCGCCGCCAATCGGTAAAATCGACGTCGCGCAGCTGCCGGGAATGGCGGACGTCAGCTCGAAGCGCGCCGTCACGCACGCGCGACGACACAAAATTGGCTTCGTGATCGATAGCCCAAGCCAACAACGCCCGCGCCTCTGCTGGCGGCAAGACATTGTCCCGAACCACATAGGGACCGACGCGATCAAGCACGGATGGCGGCAACGTCATAGCTGCTTTTGTTTCGCCAAGCCCAGAATACTGCAACATAAATTATCGCTTCCCTGGGCAGCGCGCGCGGGCACGCGCCACGGATGGCGATCATCCGGTTGACGCACGGTCACCACATGCCGGGTAGCCAAGGTGATCGCGACTCCGCCCGTCTGCGCCAACATCGGTCGATCAAGCCGCAACCATCGTGGCTGACACCGCGAGGGCAGGCGCCGCTCGCTCACGACAATATCCGCAACGCGACAGGCGGCGATCAGATCGGTGGCGGGCAGCAAATAGGCACTGCGGGTCGCAACGATGCGCCAACGCCTGCCTGCAATCACGCGGTCGGCCATGCACAAATCACGGCTGCACCGGGCGTCGTGCTGTTCGGAAATCAACCCCGGTTCACCGTCAAACCCGCCATTTTCGGCCAACATCATACGCGTATAATCCCCCGCTCGGTCGCGCAGCAGTGCAATTTCGCCGTCACTCGTGCGCAGCGCCAGATGTCGACCGTCGGCGGTCACCAACAGATCGGGCGGCGGCGTCGAGACGGCCCAGAAAGCACCGATCGCCAGTGGCACCACCCCAATCAATCGCGCAGCCGACCGCCACAGTGCGATCCAAAGCCCGCCAAGGACCATCAGGGCAAAGCTGCCCTGCGGCATCGCCGGCAACGCAGCGACAGCGCCCGGCGCGGCCGCAATGGCATGGGCGATGGCAAGAACCAGCCTTAAGGCTTGCTCAACCACCCACCAGAAAGGCGTACCCAGCCCTACCAGATCGAACAATAGCGCCAATGCTTCTGCAGGCATAACCACAAAGGTAGTCAATGGGATAGCGACGATGTTGGCGAACGATCCGTAGAGCCCCGCCTTGTGGAAATGGTACAGAGCGATCGGCGACAGGGCAGCTTCGACAACGATTCCCGTCAGCAACAACGAGGCAAGCTGGCGCGCAAGCCATGGGATCCATCCCTCGTCACGCGCCGCAAACCACGCCTTGACGCGTGGCGATTCATGCAGGGCGATAATTGCTGTTACGGCTGCGAACGAAAGCTGAAAGCTTGGGCCGGCCAGCGCCTCTGGCCAGCACAACAGCACAATGATCGCGCCCGTTGCCACCAACCGCAGCGTCATCGCGGCACGACCAAGCGCGACGGCCAGCAACACCATCAGCGCGGCCACGCAGGACCTGACGGTGGGCACTTCAGCGCCGGTCAGAATCGTATAGCCAATCGCCGCCAAGGCCCCTGCACCGGCAGCGATCAGCGGCAATCGCCAATGCAGCGCCAACCATGGACTGAGCGAGAGCAATCGGAGCACAACCAGCATCACGATGCCGACCACGGCCGTGATGTGCAGACCGCTAACCGACAGCAAATGGGAAAGCCCGGCGCGGCGCATCGCTTCTGCATCGTCAAGCGGTATCGCGCCCTGATCCCCCGTCGCCAACGCCGCCGCAATGGCGCCGGGCCCATCTGCAACCTGCGCCCGAACATGCATCGATAAACGCACCCGCAGTTCACCGCCGCTGGCATCGCCGGGCGCAATCAGCTCAATTGGTCCAAAGCCCCTGCCCGTCGCCCCAATCCCGTCAAACCAGGCGACACGCGCAAAATCATAAGCCCCGGGCACCGATGGCGGCGGTGGCGGCACCAGCCGGGCACCCAGTCGAACCACAGCACCCCGTGACAGGCCCCTTGGCATATCCGCAATCGGCAGATTGACTCGCACATGCGCTGGCAGTGTCGCTGCCGAGCGACGGCCAGGCCGATCGATCGTCCGGATCGGCGCCAACCGCAGCCGGACGATGTCGCGCGGCGGCAGCGTCTCGATCCGCTCCACGCGCGCTTCGAATTGTACAACGCTGGGCTTTGTCAGGGGCGGACTGGCAACGCGCTCTGCCTTTGCCCAAATCAATGCCAAACCGATCGCAACGCCAGCGCACCCAATGGCGACCGCCCGCGATGCTCGGCCCCCACGATCCACCGCCAGCGCCAGCAGCGCGACGGCGGCCAACGCCAGCATCATGCTCGTCCAGGCCTGCGGATCGGGCAACCAGAACCAGGCGCTGACGCCCAACCCCAGCATGACGGGTACCCATAAAAACAGTTGGTCACGCTCAAGATCGAGCCAGTGCTCAATCGGCTGCGGGTGCCTCTCCACGCGCCACCACGCCGCAGTTTGAAGCGGGGCAAGGGCCGTGCTAGAGGCGCGCGTGGCTGAACTGGCCATTGAAGTTGAAGAGTGGGAGCAGCCGCATCGTGGCGCAAGTTAAGAAATTGTCGCAGCCATGAATGCGGTGTCAGCCCAACCCCCTGTGGTGACGCGATTTGCGCCCTCACCCACGGGATTTTTACACATTGGTGGTGCCCGGACCGCGTTGTTCAATTGGCTATTTGCCCGTGCCCAGGGTGGCACATTTCTACTGCGGATTGAGGATACCGATCGCGCCCGGTCAACCCAGCCCGCCATCGACGCGATCCTCGATGGGATGCAATGGCTGGGACTCGATTGGGACGGCGAGGTTACCTATCAGTTTTCGCGCGCGGCGCGCCATGCCGACGTCGCACATCAGCTGCTCGCGGCGGGCCATGCCTATAAATGCTTTGCGACCGCCGAAGAGCTGACCGCGATGCGCGAGGCGCAACAGGCCGCCAAGCAGCCGGCTCGCTATGATGGTCGCTGGCGTGATCGCGATCCGGCCGAGGCCGCTGCTGGCGCGCCCTTCGTCATCCGACTCAAGGCGCCGCGCGAAGGCGCCATGACGATTCAGGATCGCGTGCAGGGTGACGTCACCGTCCAGAATGCCGAGCTGGATGATATGGTGCTGCTGCGTTCGGACGGCACACCAACCTATATGCTCGCTGTTGTCGTTGACGATCATGATATGGGCGTCACACATGTCATTCGCGGCGATGATCATTTGAACAACGCCTTCCGCCAGATCCCGATCATGCAGGCGATGGATGCAATTGAGGGCGGCTGGCCCGTGCCCGTTTATGCCCATATCCCGCTAATCCACGGCACCGACGGCGCAAAAATGTCGAAGCGGCACGGCGCGGTTGGGGTCGATGCCTATCGCGACACGCTGGGCATTTTGCCCGAGGCGCTTGATAACTATTTGTTGCGGCTCGGCTGGGGGCACGGCGATGATGAGATCATCAGCCGGGCGCAAGCGATCGACTGGTTCGATCTTTCGGGCGTCGGCAAATCACCCTCCCGGTTCGACATCAAGAAACTGGAAAACCTGAACGGCCATTACATCCGGCTCGCCGATGATGATCGGCTGGCCCGGCTGGTGGCGGACCGGATTGGGGACGATATTGGCGCGACTGGGTATGATTTATTGCGTCGCAGCATGCCCTTCCTGAAGCCTCGCGCCGCCAATTTACTGGAATTGGCTGACGGTGCCGGCTTTCTGTTTCGCGAACGGCCATTGGCGATGGATGACGATGCCGCGGCGCTTTTGGCGGGCGCCGCACCTGCCCTGCTCGCCCAGATACACGCCGCGCTTGACGCCCTGAATGACTGGGATACGGAAGGCCTTGAAAATGCCGTCCGCCAGGTGGCTGAGGCGGCCGGGGTGAAACTCGGTGCGGTTGCGCAACCCTTGCGCGCGGCGCTGACCGGACGAAAGACATCGCCGGGGATTTTCGACGTGCTCGTTTTGCTCGGGCGACAGGAAAGTCTCGGCCGAATTGCTGACCAGATGGCGGGCACAATGGCCGCTGGCACAGAAACGCTTTAGACAAGAAGAGGGACCTATGACTGACACCGCAAAGCTGATCATCGATGGCGCCGAAAACGACTATAAGGTGGTCTCTGGGAGTGTCGGTCCCCAGGTTATCGATATCCGCAAGCTCTATGCGCAGACTGGCAAGTTCACCTTCGACCCCGGTTTCACCTCAACGGCGAGCTGCGAATCAGGCCTGACCTATATCGATGGCGATGAAGGCATCCTGCTCCATCGCGGCTATCCGATTGGCCAGCTCGCCGAACAATCAAGCTTCATGGAAGTATCCTACCTGCTGCTCAACGGCGAATTGCCGAGCAGCGATGAGTTGAACAAGTTCACCTATACGATCTCGCGCCACACGATGCTCCACGAACAGCTGATGACCTTCTATCGGGGTTTCCGCCGCGACGCGCATCCGATGGCGATCATGTGCGGCGTTGTTGGTGCGCTTAGCGCCTTTTATCACGATTCGACCGACATCACCGATCCCTATCAGCGCATGGTCGCCAGCCACCGGCTGATCGCCAAGATGCCGACGATTGCGGCGGCTGCCTATAAATATTCGGTCGGCCAGCCTTTCGTCTATCCAAAGAACTCGCTGTCCTACACCGGTAATTTCCTGCGCATGACGTTCGGCGTGCCGGCCGAGGAATATGAGGTCAATCCGGTCGTCGAAAAGGCGCTCGACCGCATTTTCATCCTGCATGCCGACCACGAACAAAACGCGTCAACATCGACGGTGCGCTTAGCAGGGTCATCGGGCGCCAATCCGTTTGCCTGCATCGCGGCGGGCATCGCCTGTCTCTGGGGACCCGCACATGGCGGCGCCAACGAAGCCGCGCTCAACATGCTGCGCGAGATCGGCACGCCAGACCGTATTCCGCACTATATTGCGCGCGCCAAGGACAAGAATGACCCGTTCCGCCTGATGGGCTTCGGTCACCGCGTGTACAAAAATTACGATCCGCGCGCGACGGTGATGCAGCAGACAGTGCGCGAAGTGCTGGGGGCGCTGGGCGTCACTGATCCGATCTTCGACGTGGCACTTCAGCTTGAGGAAATGGCGCTTAACGACCCCTATTTCATCGAAAAGAAGCTGTTCCCGAACGTCGATTTCTATTCGGGCGTCATCCTGTCAGCGATCGGCTTCCCGACCACGATGTTCACGGCATTGTTCGCGCTCGCGCGTACCGTCGGCTGGGTTGCACAGTGGAACGAGATGATCGCCGATCCAGAACAGAAAATCGGCCGTCCGCGCCAGCTCTATACTGGGCCGGCCCAACGCGATTATCCGGCGCTCAGCGGACGCTGAGCACGCTTACCCTCTGCAAGCCGCCTCGGGTAACCGGGGCGGCTCAGAGGGCGCGATACGGCAAGGTGAACACAAACCGCGCGCCCTGCCCTGGGGCGCTGTCGACTGTCACGTCGCCGCCCATCGCCCGGGCCAGACGCCGGGCAATATACAGGCCGAGCCCACTACCGCCCGGTTCAGTCGCGTCGATGCGCTCAAATTTGTCAAAAATGCGCGCCTGATCTTCGATGGCGATGCCCTTGCCCTGATCAGCAACAACGACGGCGGCGAAATCGCCATCACGCTCGGCACGGATCCATACCATGCCATCATCGGGCGAATAGCGCACGGCATTGCCGATCAGATTGACCAGCACCTGTAACGCGCGGCGGAACTCACCCGTGGCGGGCAGACTCTCCTGAACGCTCGGGCGATCGATCCGGACTTTGACAGCGGCAGCGCGCACCCCAAGCAAGCCAGCGGCGCGGCGCGCGACATCGGCCATATCAATTGGTTCGGCGGCAACCACGAAATCGGGGCGCTCAATCGCCTGGAGATCGACCAGATCATCGACCAGGCCCAGTAAATGCCGCCCAGCCGTTGCAATATCGGCGGCATAATCGGCATAATCCTGGCGCAGCGGCCCTTCCGATTGGGCGTTGATGCTGTCAGCGTTGGCGATGATCCGCCCCAGCGGCGCCCGCAACGCCTTGTCTAACCGAGTGCTGAATGCTGCGGGCAGGCCAAGTTCTGCGGTCTGCGGCACAATCGGCGCAAGCGGTTGCGCCGTCTCCATCATTTGCGTCGCCCCCGCAAAGCCCGCAAAACTGCCCTCGATATCAAGCCGCGGGGCGGCAGAAAGCAGTACCGGACGGCCGGTCGCGCGGATTTTAGCTGGCTGCTCAGCGAAACGCTGGCGCATCGCAAGCGCACCCAGAATTGGAAAAACACCGCTGGAATCTTCGGCCAAGATGAACAGCCGGGTCAGCGGCTGACCCAGCAGCGGCGGCGCATCAAAGCCATGCCGCACGCCCGCGTCTGCCGACAGAAACGTCAGCCGCAGCGCCGAATCCGTTTCCCATAGCCAGTTGGCGGCGCTGCGGACAAAGTCGCGCTCCCGCACACCATTTTCTGTGGCTGGCTGCCAGGGCTGGCGCAGTTTCCATCCCATGATCGCCAATCGAACGCCGTCATCGCCGACGGGTTCGGCGCGTACCCACATATCGACATCGTCGTCACCATCGGCAGCAACTATACCGCGCGACACCAAAATCCGCAGCCGCTGCACCAGTCGAACCAGTGTCGCCAGCTGAGGCACGGCAAGCGGGGCTCCAATCTCACCGCCCGCCCGAGCGTTGAGCTCGTTCAACCGGGCATCGGCCTCGATCAGGCGCCCGGCGGCGTTGACCAGGCCGTACACCGGCGGCAGGCCAGGATCGATCACATTCATGCCCGTTGCGCCTTGATCAGCGCCATCAGCGCCTGGCGGAAATCGGGATGCAAGCTCAGGGTCGACAGTGCTTGGCGCGCGGCATCGGGGCTTACCGCCATAATCGCGTCAATCTGGTCAGCGAACGCTTCCACATCGCGGCACGGATCCGCTTCACACAGGGCAAGCCCAATGGCAGCGATCGCCGCACGATCGAGCGCTGCCGCTCGCAGCGCCAGCCAGAGCCGGTCGGCAATAGGATCGAGCACGATGTCACGCGCAACATCATAGCTGAAATCCAGCGCCTGCGCGAGCAATGCAACGAAAAGCGCCACACGTCGGTCGCCAAGGGACTCGACAAGTAAATCAGGCAATTCATGGGGTTGAGCGCCAATTGCAGCGGCCAGCCGCACGGCCGCTGCCTCCAGCCGATCCCCTTCATCATGCGCGGCCAAGCTGCGCAGGGCGGCCTCGGTCAAGGCGCCGTCGAGCGCTGCCGAGGGCGGTGATAGGACCAGGCTACGCAACGCCGCCGCCGACCACCACACCAGGCGATGATGCAATTCGGCCGGCAAATCGCTGCGGGGTGCGCCACCTGTGTCGATCGCAGCCCGCCGCCGCGCATCCGCCGCCAGCAAGCCGGTCGCTGCGGTTGCCACAACGCCATCTGGACTGCCGACCAGCCGCGCCACCAGACTCGGTCGGTCCGGATCATCCGGTGCGGCCGGGGACAAGGCCTCCCCCAAAACTTCCTGGCGAACCCGCGCCAGCAGCTCGCGCATTAACTCGCCATCCTGCAGCAGACCCGCCTGACGAAGCGCCGCCTGCACCATCAACGGATCGTTCACCAGCCGCTCGGCCAGCTCTGGTTCCCCACGGCCGATCAGCAACCGGGCGGCATATTGGCGCAATTCGCCCTCGATCGCGCTGGTCAGTCTGGCGAGTGCTTCGGCCAATCCACCGCGCACGCGGTCATCAAGCCGTGCCGTTTCTGCGACAAAAAAGTCATCGATCGCGGCCATGACCCGGCGATCTGCACAGGCATCATCGGCCGCGCCGCGGGCAAGCAGCTGGCTGGCACTATAAGCAGTGCCATCGTTCACGTGCGATGGGTCGATCGACATGGTCCCAGACGTAAGGATACAGCGTTAAATTCAAGCTAAGGCTTTTCTCGCAACCGCTCAATAACTGCGGCAAGTGACACGGCTGCGTAACCTGCGCCGACCCAGAGTCCGAGCAACGGATAGCCCATCCCTACAAAGGGCAGCAAAATCAATGGATAGGCGGCCGGGCTGCCCCACCAGCGCTGTCGCTGGCGATCATTGGTGCTGCGTTCGAGCAGTGCCGCAAGAACCACAAAAGCCACCGCAATCGTCAGGCCCGTGCCGGTTCCCTCCGCACGGCTGATCGACTGGCCGAGCAACAGCACTGCCGCCGCCGATCCTCCGGCAATGACGCCCCGCTGGACAAGCGCTTCGCTTTCCGCATCGCGCATCCACGACAAAACCGCACCCGTTGCCAATCCGGCGATCGATGCCGTCACCAGCGGCAGGCCAATGATCGGCAAGCCCCAGGCCATCAGCCCAAGCCCCAGCGCCATCACGCCCGCCGAACAGCCACCGACCACCAGCCCGGGCACCGCCCGCCCGATCAGCCACGGAAGGGCCAGCCTGGCCATCGGCGCGATCACGAAGCGATCAACCCAGGATACGCGGTTGGACACAAAGGCGCTGACGACTTCCTCATTGCGCGCGCGCAGCCGGGCAGAATCGCGTTCGATGCCATGGCCATCCCGTGCAGCGCCGCCCGGCAGCAGCAGATGATCGGCCCCGGCCTGCGCGGCGACCCGCAACAGGGTTGATTCGAAATCATAATCCTTGGGCAAGGCCGCGACATCGGTAATCCGCTGCGCTTCGACCCGCGCAAGCCCCGCCCAGATTGCATCGGCGCTGACGCGCTCCAACCCCGGCAGCGCATCGGCATCTGCGGTCACCAACAGAGTGTCGCTACCCTCGCTGCTCAACAGAGAGATTACGCTATCCGTGGTAACCAGCCCATCGGCGATCACTAATATTCGGGCGAGGGGGTGCAGCTTCTCCTCGGCCTCACGGGCCGTGCGCACGATATCCACACCAATCCCGCGCCGCTTCATCCGATTGACGGCACCCACCAATTCGGGCGTCAACCGGGTGACCACGATGATCAATTGCCCCGCCCCCGCTGTCACCAGCAATCGGGCCTGGAATTCGATCAACGTCCCGCCGCCGAACGGCAGCGTCGCGGCGAGCATGTCTGGACGATCATGAGCGTCGTCGGTTGCGAATATCAGCCCTGCAAGCATGGCAGGCGCTTACGGCCTCAATCGCTGCTTGGCAAAGGGCGTGACGATCGCCCCCGAACGGAAGACTTAAATCCGTTCGACCGCGCGACGGACGCGCTGGAGCATCTGCGGCGCATGCGGCAGGCTTTCGCTTGCTTCCGTCGCGATCGCCAGCAGGCGAACGGCCCCGAAACTGGCGGCAAGCCCCTTCAGGCGAAGTGCCGCATCGCGCCATTCACTGGGCGCAACGGCAATCTCCATCGCCTTCACTGCGCGATGGGCGCTATCGATAAAGGCTTCACGCAATTCGGCGATCAGGGCGGGCTCATCGCCCACTGCTGCCGCCAACGTCGCATCAATTGCACCGGGATCATATGCCATTGGGCAGATTTACAACTCGACCCGTTAACACAAGGTTATGCTATTCGCTTTGTTCCGCCAGAAATCGTGGTAAACCCGCCGCATGAGCAGAAGTTCGCGGATCATCGACCTCATGCCGAACGTGGCGGACGCTGCGACGGTCGATGAGCTGTTGCTATCAGCCCCCCAAGCGGAAACCCAACCCGAGACAACGGCTCTGGAAGAAGAGCTTGCTCCCTCGCCGCCGAAGCGCAGCGCCTGGGCAATGGTCATCCCAGCGATCGCCGTGATTGCGAGCGCGGCGTGGTTTGGCGGCATGATCTGGCTCAGCTGGCCCCGGCTGGAAATTGGCATTGGCCCGCTTGAGCTTGTGCAATTCGTGGCGGCGCTATGCATGCCACCGGCACTGATCGGGATTTTGTGGCTGCTGGCGATGCGATCCAGCAGTGCCGAGGCGCAGCGTTTCGGCGCGACCGCCCGGCAAATGCGCGCCGAAGCGGCAGCACTCGAACGCACGCTCGCGATCGTCTCCCGCCAGCTCGATGCCAACCGCCATACGCTGGCGAAACAAACCAACGAGCTGATGATCATGGGCGACGGGGCAAGCGAACGCCTGGTCGCGATCAGCAATGGTATGGGCCACGAAATCGCTACCGCTGACGATCAGGCGCGGCGCTTGGCCGACGCGATCAGTGCGGCGCAGAACAACCTTTCCACCCTGCTGGCTGCCTTGCCCAAAGCGCATGGCGAAACAGCCAGCCTGACGAAGACGCTGGAAGCGACCGCGCAGATCGCCAGCGATCACGCCGCCGCGCTGGACGGCCAGATGGTTGCGCTGGCTGAACGCGGCCGTGAAGCCAATGCGGTTGCCGGTATGGCTGCTCAAAAGCTCGCGTCCCATATCGCCCGGATGGAAACAACCAGCGAAACAGCGGGCGCACGGCTGGAAACCGTTACTGCCGAAATGTCCGGTGCTATCGATGGCCTGGTTGATCGCACCACCAGAGCAATTGACGCAGCGCGCCAAACCGTCGCCACACAGGGCGAAGAAATGATGGCCGTCGTTGCAACCAATCAGGCTGCCCTGGACCGCACTGGTCGCGAGTCCGTCGAAACGCTCGGCAACCGGATCGCTGATATCGAAACAGTGATCGATCGCATCACTTCCCGGCTCGACGAGCAACGTACCGTCAGCGAGGCCATGGTCCGCACTGTCGAGGCTGACTTCACGGCGGTCGAAGCCAAGGTCGCCGCGTTCCACAGCCAAGGTATTGATCGCACGCAAACGCTAGCCGCATCAATCAGTGCATTGGGCGGGTCCGCCGATGCGATGACGGAAGCGCTCAAGACCGGCGACTCAATGGCCAAAACAGTTATTGGCACAACGGAAGAACTGCTTGTCGCGCTGGATGCCGCTGCGCGCGAAATTGACGAGACCTTGCCAGAGGCGCTGGCTCGGCTTGAGGCAAGGATCTCCACCAGCCGCAGCGTGGTTGCCAGTGCCAAGCCCGAATTGCTCGCGCTCGTCACTGCAGCAGAGAGCACGCATGACGCCATCGAGGCGATTGCCCAGGTCATCCAGACCCAGCGCCTCACGCTCGATCAACTGTCTGCTCTGCTGATCCAAACGCTGGAGGATGGCCGCGATAAGGCGAGTGCGATTGGCGGAACGCTCGATGAAGCGATCAGCCGCACCCATGATTTTGCGGAACAGGCCGCGCCCCGATTGGTCGAAGCGCTGATGCGGGTCCGCGACACTGCTGCCACCGCCGCTGACCGCGCACGCGAAACATTGGCCACGGTCATCCCAGAGGCGGCGCGCTCGCTGGAACTGGCGAGTGCCCAGGCAATGCAGCGCGCGGTTGGGAATGCGGTGGAAAGCCAGGTCCACGCGATTGCCGCTGCCGCCGACAATGCAGTGGAGGCCGCTGCGCGCGCCTCTGATCGGTTGACGCAGCAAATGCTAACGATCGCGGAGACAACATCGCTTGTCGAGAACCGCATCGAAGATGCCCGCGCAGAACGCGAAAAGGCCGACAGTGATAGCTTCGCACGGCGCGCCTCACTGCTCATTGAAGCGCTTAATTCCGGGGCGATCGACATTGCCAAAAGCTTTTCGTCGGAAGTGTCGGATAGCGCCTGGGCGGCGTATTTGAAGGGCGATCGGGGCGTTTTCACGCGCCGCGCTGTCCGCCTGCTCGATGCCGGCGAAGCGCGCGATGTTGCCCGCCTCTACGACGGCGACGGCGCATTCCGCGAACAGGTCAATCGCTATATCCATGATTTCGAAGCGATGCTGCGGACGATCCTTGCCCAGCGCGATGGCGCCCCGATGAGCGTCACCCTGCTATCGTCAGACATGGGCAAGCTATATGTCGCGCTTGCCCAGGCCATTGAGCGGTTACGTACCTGACCGCTTCTGGACGCCACTCGCGAGCCCCTTTGCAATAAGTCATGCAGCGACTCGTCCTGCTGCGCGGCAAATGTCCCATTGCAGGCAACGATTGACGGGCTTGTGTCCGGGGGCTGGCGCGACGCGGCATAGTCAATTTCACGGGGCAGATGCTGGACTAACGTTCGGTGACAAGCAAAAGAAAGTGCCATTCCGTCGCCATGCAAAGCAAGGCAGTGGCATGAGCGCAAATCGGCCGGCATCGACAAGTCATCGCCGTTCAGTCCCCGATTTCAGCCGGTCCAGCCGATACGGACTAATTGTCCCGACTCGCATCGCAGATGTCATCGCGGGCACCGGGCATCAACAATCCCGCATCAGGAATCGCATTTCACTCCGCTTTGGTTGAGATTACGGATCAAATATGCGTTAGTTGCCAGATGACAAACGCGAGAATCGAACTGCTCACGGACCGCCAGCGCGGCTGTCTTCGGCTCGTCGCGCGTGGCCATTCGTCAAAAGAGATTGCGGCAGAGCTCGGCATTTCCCATCACACCGTCGATCTTTACCTGAAACGCGCGATCAAGACGCTTGGGGCAAGCAGTCGGCGCGATGCTGCTCGCGCACTAGAGATTTCAGAGGCTCAGGATAACCAAGAATTGGTTACCCAGTCACCGGACCTTGCCGAACCCACCCCCGTGCTTGCCATATCGTCCTCAGTCCGGACGGAAACGGTGCCTCGCTTTGCGGTGCCCTTCCTTCGGCAGGGGAGGCAGGAAAATGACCTGACATCGGTACAACGACTGGGCTGGATCTGTGCCTTGGCGCTGATCATCATGTTCGTCGTCGCCAATTTCCTAAACGGGGTTTCAGCGCTTTTCTTGATCACCAAGTAAGCAGCCGAATTAGTTCGAAAATTTAAACCTTTAGCTCGCGGTCGGATTGATCGCGTGGAGGAGATATCATGACTTCTGCAAAGACAACTGCCGCCGTTCGCATCGCTCGGTCCCTGCAGCCTGCTGAAAAAGCAGTGAACGAGGCCGCGCTCAAGGTACTTGCCGTGGGCACTGCGGTCCTGACAGCACGTGCCGATGGGACCTTTCATCCGCTGGAGGGCCAAGCTGCCGTCAATTTTGTCGGCGAAGCGACAGCCAAGGTCTTTGGGGCGATGAAGGACATTCAATGTGCCCACAAGGAATTGCGCGCGGCCGCGAGCTACCACAATGTCCTTGGCCAGGGCGATATCTTTGAGACGCCGCCACATGACACACCACGTGGAACGATCGAGACCGCCGCGCCGCTCGTCGCCGTTGCCTGATCTCGCTATTAACATCGATCAACGTCGCTGTTGCGAGCATAGTGTATGACCGTTCCCATTTACCTCTCAATCGTTCTGGTTTGCTGCGTGTACGCCATCGTGCGCGGCGGTACGCCCGAACGATTGGGAGTGGGAGCCCTAGTCATGGCAATTGTGGCAAGCCACTTTGCCCCAAAATCGGGCGCCGTCCGATTCCAAGTGCTTGAATACGGCTTGTTGGCCGTGGATTCAGTATTTCTGGTGGCGATGATTTTCATTGTCATTCGAGCGCAGCGCTATTGGCCGATGTGGATGGCTGCCGTTCTTCTCGATACCGTTTTGACCCATCTGCTGATGCTTACGCCGACGCTGATGCCATGGTCATATTCGGTGATGATGGCAGCGTGGAGTTCCCCCATCCCCATCATTCTCGCGATCGGCGCGTGGCGTCATCGGGCCCGGCTGCAAACATACGGTAGCGATGCCGCCTGGAATCGCTAAAATTATTCGGAGGTGACAATGTCATATGAGCACCGCTCAATCCAAGGAGCGTTGGCAGAGATCGAAGAACTGGAAACAGTTCTGGCCGATGCCCGTTCCCGCATTCTTTCGCTAGAAGAACCGCAGGACATCGCTGCCGAAGCTTATCAGGCCCGGCGGATGCGCGATGCCTGTTTTGGTGTCGACGCAATATTGTTCGGCGAACCGGCCTGGGACATTTTGTTGGCCCTTTATTCCGCCCGTGCCGACGGTCGAGAAATATCGATCTCGACCGCCTGCTCGGCCGCAAAGGTCCCCAACACAACGGCCCTGCGTCACCTCGGCAACCTTGAAGCGCGGGGCATGATTGTTCGCCGGGCGGATTCCGAAGACCGCCGGCGATCAACCGTAAGACTCAGCGACAAAGCATCAGTGATGATGAGAGACTGGCTCGATCGCTATGGCCGTTGAGCTTGAACCGGGCGGTTACCGCCGCTTACGTGGTTTAGTGCCCAAGCCGATTTTCTTGGCCAGATCGCGGCGCTGCTCGGCATAGTTCGGCGCGACCATCGGATAGTCAGCAGACAACTTCCACTTGGCGCGGTATTCGTCTGGCGTCATCTTATAGTGAGTCATCAGATGGCGCTTGAGCATCTTCAGCTTTTTGCCGTCTTCAAGACAGACGATGTAATCCGGTTTGATAGACGATCGCACCGAAACCGCTGGCTCCTGAACAACCACTGGCGCGGCGACTGGGCTACCCAGCCCGGCAAGCGCGCCATGAACAGACTCGATCAATCTCGGCAGGTCCGAAACGGATGTACTGTTGTTGCTGACATGTGCGGCGACAATATCTGCCGTCAGCGCAACAAGCGCATCATCGGAACCAACTGGTGCGTTCATTCATTCATTCCTTCTGCCCAAAAAACACCGAAGTGCATTGCCAATATTCATCCGATTTGGATCAATGGCAAGTCGGGCAAAAGCTATGCTGTTTGATCAAGCGCATCGGTGATGTGCACGATCTGGAATTCCCTTTGACTTTAACGGTTTGCGGCATGCGGCGTGCCAATTCCGAAGTACGCCCCGCTAAGGTCATGCTGTTCATTACCTAGAATGCACAACGACGGGGCCGCCCAGATCAATTCGCGACTCGACTGTTTTGAGGCAAAATAGCGTGGACGACTCGCCGCGATTCGCGGTGAAAGCGCCCAGGCCGTGGGTCAATTTACTGGCTTCATGCCGCCAAAAAAATCGAACGTCTCCGCCCGCACCCAGCCAAATTCGTAGTTCAGCATGAACAGCGCAAACATGATTGTCGCGACAATAGTGGTGCGCAGAATGAAGCGGCCTGGGCTGAAAACATGCGGCGCGCTCTCGGCCTGGCCGGGGACACGTTCGGCGCCCGCTTCTTCAGTCGTGCGGACGCCAAAAGGCAGCACCAGGAACACCGAAAAGGCCCACATCAGAAAATAAATGGCGACCATTGAGGTGATCTGCATGGCGTTCAGGCCTCGATCATCAGCACATCGACGATCGGCTTTTTGCCGGTCCAGCGCGAGGCGACGCGGCGAACCGCAAGACGGACCTGCTCGCGGGTTTTTTCGCGATCCTTGCCGCCGTCGCGCACCGCCTTGGCAGCCGCATCGACCGCTTCGTCGATGAACGGGTCGCGATCCTCCTCGACCGGGACGCCCTGCAGCTTGATCTGCGGATCGCCCAGCAACCCGCCATTCTTGCCCAGCGCAACCGCGACGGAGATTTGGCCGTTGAGGGAGAGCTTGCGGCGCTCGTTGATCGTCGTACCGTCGGCGGGCAGGATCACATCACCATCAAGAACCAGTCGCCCAACGGGCGCATGGCCGATCTTCTCAGGCGCACCCGGCGCGAGCCGAATGATATCGCCATCGCTTTGCACCAATGCACGCGGCACACCCTGTTGCAGGCCAAAGCGGGCATGTTCCATCATATGGCGCATCTCACCGTGCACGGGCATCAGCAGTTCGGGCCTGATCCAGCCATACATTGTGGCGAGTTCCGGACGACCGGGGTGGCCCGACACATGGACATGCGCTTGTCGGTCGGTGATCATGATCACGCCCTTTGCCGCCAGCGCATTTTGGATACGTCCGATGGCGACTTCATTGCCGGGAATCTGCTTCGATGAGAAGACCACCGTGTCGCCGGCATCGAGTGAAATCTGGTGCGAACCGAACGCCACGCGGGCGAGTGCGGCGCGTTCTTCACCCTGCCCGCCGGTCGCGACGATCAGCACCTTGTCGCGCGGCATCCGCATTGCCGCGTCCCAATCGACTCGTTCAGGAAAATCGGTGAGATAGCCGGTTGCCTGCGCGACTTTCAGGATACGATCCAGCGATCGGCCGGCCACGCAGATGGAGCGACCGCTGTCGCGGGCGACGTCGCCCAGCGTCTTCAACCGCGCCGCATTGGAGGCAAAGGTGGTGACCAGCACGCGACCCTTGGCGGCGGCGACCACGTCAAACAATCCCTTGCGCACCGAGCTTTCCGAACCCGATGCTTGCGGGTTGAACACATTGGTTGAATCGCAGACCAGCGCGAGCACGCCCTCATCGCCGATTGCCGTCATCACATCGGCACTCGCCGGGGCACCGATGACGGGTTCGTCATCGAGCTTCCAGTCGCCGGTATGGAATACCTTGCCATAAGGCGTGGTGATCAACAGCGCGTTACCCTCGGGGATCGAATGCGCGACCGGCACAAAGCGAAAGCCAAACGGGCCAAGCTGGAATTCCTTGCCAGGCTTGACGATGTTGAGTTTGACCCGGTCAGCAATGCCCTCTTCGTCGAGCTTTCCGCGGATCAACCCGGCGGTGAAAGGCGACGCGAACAATGGCACGCCGAGATCTTCGGCCAAGTAAGGCAGCGCGCCGATATGATCTTCATGCCCGTGGGTGAGCACAATGCCGAGCAGATCGTCCAAGCGCTCCTCGATAAAGGCCAGGTCGGGCAGGATCACCTCAACGCCAGGGTAATTGGGATCGGCAAAGGTGATGCCGCAATCGACCATCACCCATTTGCCTTCGCAGCCATAAAGATTGACGTTCATGCCGATTTCGCCCGACCCACCAAGGGCCAGGAAAAGCAGTTCTTTCTTTGGGGTAGTCACTAAGGTCCTGTTCTTTCAATTTCGGCCACCGGCACAGGCGAGCGGCCATGGAAGGTGCGCGGTCAGGCGCAGAATATCATCGAGATGGGGGAGCGAAGCGGCGCGGTTGGGCGCGCTCCGGTGCAACTCTACGCTGCTATATGGGCGCGATCCCACATCATCGCCAGCCCCTGAATGGTCAGATCAGGCTCAACGACATCGAAAACATCGGTTTGTTTCTCAAAAAGCGTCGCCAACCCACCGGTTGCGATCACCTTGACCGGGCGACCGACCTCCGCTTTGATCCGCGCAACCAGCCCTTCGAGCATGCCGATATAGCCCCAATAGATGCCGATATGCATCTGGCTGATCGTATCGCGGCCGATCACGCTGGTATCTGCGGGCGCTTCAATGGCGATGCGCGGTAGCTTGGCAGCGGCGGTAACCAGCGCGTCGAGCGACAGGTTGATGCCGGGGCAGATGATGCCGCCCTTGTACGCGCCGGTATAGTCGACGACCTCGAAGGTGGTGGCGGTACCGAAATCGATGACGATCAAATCGCCGGGGTGCAGCGCGTGCGCGGCAATCGTGTTGACCGCGCGGTCGGCACCCAGCGAATTGGGCTCCTTAACGTCGATCTCGATGCCCCATTCGACCGGCGGCTGGCCCGCGATCAACGGCTCAGTATCGAAATATTTGCGCGCCAGGGTTTGCAGATTGTGGAGCGCGCGCGGGACCACCGTCGCGATGATGACACCGGCGATATCCTTGCGATCATGCCCTTCAAGCTGGAGCAGCTGGCTGAGCCAAACGGCATATTCGTCCGCCGTCCGGCGCGGATCGGTCGCGATCCGCCAGCGCGCGATAATGGCATTATCGCGGACCAGCGCGAATACGACATTGGTATTTCCGGCATCGATCGCGAGCAGCATCGGTCCAGGGGCCCTTCAAATCAAAAACACATCGCCCGCGTGAATGACACGGGTGCCGCCGTCCGCCAAGCGCAGGATGAGCGCACCGTCGCGATCCAACCGATCGAACAGCCCTTCCACCGCAACCCCATCGGGCAGGCGAGCGGTCAGCGCGGTGCCGGGCGGGTGCGCACGCGCCATCCAGCGGTCTCGGACGGCGGCGAGCCCTTCCCCCCGCCATTTGCCAAGCCAGCGCGCGAACCCGTCAGCCAGCGTGACAAGGAAGTCGTCCGGATCAACGCTTATACCTTGCGCGGCCAAGCTTGTGGCGACCCGATCGAGATCGGTCGGGTGGTGCGCGAGGTTGGCGCCAAAGCCGATAATGATGGCGTCGCCCGACCGTTCGAGCAGAATGCCCGACAGCTTCGCGCCCGCCAGCAACAGATCATTGGGCCATTTCAGCTGGACCCGCCCCGCACCAAGATAGGCCGACACCGCCTCCTCCAGCGCTACCGCAGCGACCAGCGCTAGTGTGGCGGGCGGTGGATCGGCCGGGCGCAGCCGGACGAGCGTGCTGGCGTAGAGATTACCGGGTGGCGATACCCATGCCCGCCCCTGCCGTCCGCGCCCCGACGTCTGGCGTTCGGCACGCAGCCACAACCCCTCGGGCGATCCCGTTGCCGCCAGCGCGATCAGGTCGGCATTGGTGGAGCCCGTCTCCGCAACGACGCGGATTGTCGCGCTTATGGGAACAGCCCCTTCGCCGCCGTCATGCTCCAGATGCTGAGCGTTGAGAGCAATATCCAGCCAGCGGGCGAAATGAAGATCGCCGCCGCTGCAATCAATCCACCCTCGACCACATCACCGCGACCGAACGGTTCGGCAGGCTCGTCGAGATACATGATCTTGACGACACGCAGGTAATAATAAGCCCCGATCACCGACGCGACGAAGCCGATCACCGCCAGCGGAAACAGTCCGGCTGACACTGCAGCGTCGAACACCGCCAGCTTGGCGTTGAAGCCCAGCATCGGCGGAATCCCGGCCAGCGAGAACATGAAGATCGCCATCGCCAGCGCCAGACCCGGCCGCGTCCGCGAAAGCCCCGACAGGCTGTCCATCCGCTCAATCGGCTGCCCAGTCCCATCGCGCATTTGCAGCACAACCAGAAAGCTGCCGAGCGTCATGACGACATACACCACCAGGTAGAACAGGACCGCCGCCACGCCTTTTTGCGTTCCCGCAGCCAGCCCGACCAGAATGAAGCCGACATTGTTGATCGAGGAATACGCCAGCAGCCGCTTGATATTGGTCTGCCCAATCGCGCCCGCCGCGCCGAGGATGATCGAGGCGAGCGCCGCGAAGATCACGATCTGACGCCATTCGAGCAATGCCGGCCCCATCGCCTCAACCGCTACCCGGACGGTGAGCGCGATCGCGGCGACCTTGGGCGCGCTGCCGAAAAAGGCGGTCACCGGGGTCGGCGCGCCTTCGTAAACGTCGGGGGTCCACATATGGAACGGCACCGCGCTCATCTTGAAAGCGAGCCCGGCGAACACGAACACCAGACCGAACAAGAGCCCCTTTGAATGGCCGGCAACATAGGCCGTGGCGACGGAATCAAAGCCCGTCGTGCCGCTAAAGCCATAGACCAGCGAAATGCCGTAGAGCAGGATCCCGCTCGCCAGCGCGCCGAGCACGAAATATTTGAGCCCAGCTTCAGCTGACCGCGCATCCTGCCGCATGAAGCTCGCCAGCACATAGGCGGCGAGACTCTGCAGTTCGAGCCCGACATAGAGCGTCAGGAAATCAGTCGCCGACACCATCATCCCCATGCCGACAGCCGCCAGCAGGATGAGCACGGGATATTCGGGACGCAGATTGTCGCCGCTGGTCCGTTCGAAAAACCCCGGTGCCATGATGATCGCGACCGCTGCCGCGCCAAAGATCAACACCTTGGCAAAGGCGGCAAAGCCATCGGCCCGGTACAGGCCGTAAAAGGCGACGCCGCCACTGGAGGCTGGTCCACTCAGCGCGATCCCTGCACCGATCAGCACTGCAATCGATGCCCAGGAAATCGCCCGCGACGCGCCCTGCCCGCCCCATGCCGCAACGAGCATCAAGAGGAGCGCGCCGACCGACAGGACGATCTCCGGCAGGGTCATCACCAGATTTGCGGTATAGTCCATCAGTGCGCCTCCGCATGCGCGGCAATTGGGGCGGCGACCGGTGCGGGGCGCCCCGGCGTTGGCAGCGAATCCCCTGCCGGCTGGGCCCGGGAGACGCGCGCAACCAGTGTCGCTGCATCGCCGCGCATCGGTGCCAGGAAGCTTTCGGGATAAACCCCCATCCACATCACTGCCGCGGCAATCGGCACGAGCAAGGCCATCTCCCGCATCGACAAATCGGGCATCGCGCGGACATCGTCATGAACGATCTCGCCGAACGCGACCCGACGATACAGATAGAGCATATAGCCCGCGCCGAGGATAATCCCGGTCGTGCAGAGCAGCGTGGCGACGGTCGACACCTGATACGTGCCCGCCAGGCTCAGGAATTCGCCAACGAACCCGCTTGTGCCGGGTAGGCCGACACTCGCCATCGTGAACAGCAGGAACAGGATCGCGTAGCGCGGCATGTTGATGCTGAGGCCGCCATAACGGTTGATCTCGCGGGTATGCAGTCGATCATAGATCACGCCGACGCACAGGAACAACGCTGCCGATACCAGCCCATGGCTGAGCATCACGATCATCGCGCCTTCAATGCCCTGCTGGTTGAAGGCGAACAGGCCGATCGTCACAATCGCCATATGTGCGACGGACGAATAGGCGATCAGCTTCTTCATGTCCGACTGCACCAGCGCGACGAGCGAGGTGTAAATGACGGCGATGGCGGACAAGCCAAGGATCAGCCAGGTAAAGCTCGCCGAGGCTTCCGGGAACATCGGCACCGAAAAGCGCAGGAAACCATAGCCGCCCAGCTTCAGCAGCACGCCCGCCAGAATCACCGATCCCGCCGTCGGCGCCTGCACATGCGCGTCGGGCAGCCAGGTATGGACTGGCCACATCGGCATCTTGACCGCAAACGAGGCAAAGAAGCCGAGCCACAGCCAGAATTGCGCCCCACGCGGGAAATCGGTGGTGAGCAAGGTCGGGATGTCAGTCGTCCCCGCGTAATTCGCCATCCACAGCATCGCGACCAGCATCAGCACCGATCCGAGCAATGTGTAGAGAAAGAATTTATAGCTCGCGTAGATCCGGTTCGCGCCGCCCCAGATGCCGATGATCAGATACATCGGGATCAGCCCGGCTTCGAAAAAGATGTAGAACAGGAAAAGGTCCTGCGCCGCGAAGGTGCCGATCATCAGCGTTTCGGTCACGAGGAACGCGGCCATATATTCAGGCACGCGCTTGGTGATAGCGGTCCAGCTCGCGCCGATGCAAATCGGCATCAGGAACACGCTGAGCATGATCAGCATCAGCGCGAAGCCATCAATGCCGAGCGCCCAGCCGAAGGTGCCGAATGCTGGAATTTGGGCATGTTCGACGAATTGCCATTGCGGGCCGCCGATATCGAAATTGGTCCACAGCGCCGCGCCCAGCGCCAGATCGACCAACGTGGCAATCAACGCCAGCCAACGCGCGCCATTCGCGCCGACAAACAGGCACAGCATGGCCGCAACAGCGGGCACGGCGATCATGATCGAGAGGATGGGAAAGCCGTTCATCGTCATCAGCTCGCAATCGCCCAGGTGACGACCGCGGTCAGGCCGATCAGCATCACGAACGCATAAGTGTAGATATAGCCGGTCTGCATCCGCCCGGCCAACCGGCTGCCCGAAGCGACGAACGCCGCCGCGCCATTGGGGCCGAACCGGTCGATGGTCTGTTCGTCACCCCGATGCCAGAAGAAACGACCGATCGTGAAAGATGGCTTGACGAACAGCAGGTCATACAGCTCGTCGAAATACCATTTATGCAGCAGCCAGTCGTAAACCACGCTGAAGCTACGCGCCATTTGCGCGGGGAGCTCGGGCGCGCGGATATAGGCATAATAAGCCCCGGCCAGCCCGATGATCCAGGCGATCGCAGCGCTGAGCTTCACCAACAACGGCACCTCATGCGTGGCGTGGGCGAGATGCTCGCTGAACGCGATCGCGCCCTTCCAGAACTCCTTGCCCGCTTCCGGTTCGATGAATGCGCCGTGGAAGATAAAGCCCGCCGCGACGGCGCCCGCCGAGAGCAGGCCAAGCGGCACCAGCATCGTCCAGGGGCTTTCATGCGGGTGATAGCCGCCGGTACCGTCGCCATGATCTGCAGGCGCGTGGTCGTCGTGATGGGCATGATCGTCATGGCCGTGACCATGGGCATGGTGCAGCGCGTGTTGGATATGCTCCGACGTCGCCCAGCGCGGCTTGCCCCAGAAGGTCAGGAACATCAGCCGCCACGAATAGAAGCTCGTCAGCAGCGCCACGATCACCCCGACGATCGATGCGCCGAGATTGCCCGAGGCCCAGGCCCCTTCGATGATCGCGTCCTTCGAATGGAAGCCGGCAAAGCCAATCGCAGGCAGCCCCTCGATCACGCCTGGAAGCCCCACGCCAGTGATCGCGAGCGTGCCCATCATCATCGCCCAGAAAGTGAGCGGGATGGCTTTGCGCAGGTTACCGTAGTGCCGCATGTCCTGTTCATGGTGCATCGCGTGGATCACCGACCCCGCGCCCAGGAACAGCAGCGCCTTGAAAAAGGCGTGCGTGAACAGGTGGAACATTGCCGCGCCATACGCGCCCACGCCCGCTGCAAAAAACATATAGCCCAGCTGCGAGCAGGTCGAATAGGCGATCACCCGCTTGATATCGGTCTGCACCAACCCGACCGTGGCCGCAAAGAAGCAGGTTGCAGCACCCACCGTCATCACCACGGTCATGGCGACCGGGCTTGCTTCGAACATTGGCGACAAGCGGCACACCATGAACACACCCGCCGTCACCATCGTCGCGGCGTGGATTAGTGCGGAGACAGGCGTCGGCCCTTCCATCGCATCAGGCAACCAGGTGTGCAGGCCGAGCTGCGCGGATTTGCCCATCGCGCCGATGAACAGCAGTAGGCACAGCACCGTCATCGTATCGGCGCGGAACCACAGGAAGCCGATCGTCGACCCCGCCATGCCGGGCGCGAGCCGCAGGATTTCGTCGATCTGGACGGTGTTGAAGACGAGATAGGTGCCGAAAATCCCGAGCATGAAGCCAAGGTCGCCGACGCGGTTGACGACGAACGCCTTGATTGCAGCGGCATTGGCACTCGGCTTTCGGAACCAGAAGCCGATGAGGAGATAGGACGCGAGGCCAACCCCTTCCCAGCCGAAGAACATCTGGACGATGTTGTCGGCGGTCACCAGCATCAGCATCGCAAAGGTAAACAGCGACAGATAGGCGAAGAAGCGCGGCTGGTCCGGATCCTCCTCCATATAGCCCCAGCTATAGAGGTGGACGAGCGCCGAGACCGACGTGATGACGACCAGCATCACCGCCGTCAGCGCATCAACGCGCAGCGACCAGACGATGTCGAGCGATCCCGAGCGGATCCAATCGAACACTGGGGTGACGCTTGGGCTGGCGGTGCCGGCCACGAAAGGCAGGAAAATCGTCCAGCTCAGCACGGCGGAGGTGAACAGCGCGACCGTCGTCAGGATCTTGGGCAACGTCGTGCCAAACGCCTTGTTGCTGAACCCAGCAACAAACGCGGCCACCAGCGGCAGGAAGACGATGAGAAGGATCGGATTCATTTAACTACCACCGTCATCCCCGCGAAAGCGGGGAACCAGCTACATTTTTCGACCCCGCAAGGAAGCGAGACCCCCAGCTTTGCGGGGGTGACGAAAAGGGTCTGGGACAACGTCATCACCCCTTCATCCGATTGACATCATCGACCGAAATAGTGCCCCGGCCGCGGAAATAGATGACGAGAATAGCCAAGCCGATCGCGGCCTCACCGGCCGCGACAGTCAGCACGAACATGGCGAACACCTGGCCAACCAGATCGTGCAAATAGGCCGAAAAAGCGACGAAATTGATGTTCACCGCGAGCAGGATCAGCTCGATCGCCATCAGGATGACGATGATGTTCTTGCGGTTCAGGAAGATGCCGAGCACCCCCATCGTGAACAAAATGGCCGAAACCACCAGATAATGGACGAGGCCGATCACAGCTTCACCCCCTGGCCGACCGGCGCATCAACATTGCGCGTGGCGTCCTGCGGTCGGCGCGCGACCTGGCGGGCGATATTCTGTGGCTTCACCCCTCTGCGTTCACGATGCGTGAGCACAATCGCCCCGATCATCGCCACCAGCAGCACAAGTCCGGCGCCTTCGAAGATATAAAGGTAGCGCGTGTACAGCAGATCGCCGATCGCCTCGATATTGGGGGTCGTATCCGGCGTCGGCGCGATCCGGCGCGCCAGTTCGATTCCGCCGGCCGTCCAGGCGTTGACCGCAATGAACAACTCGATCGCCAATGCCACCGCCAGCGCGAGCCCCGGCCACAAATAGTGCACAAAGCCTTGGCGCATTTCGGCAAAATCGATGTTGAGCATCATCACCACGAACAGGAACAGCACCGATACCGCACCGACATAAACGATGACGAGCAGCATCGCGATGAACTCAGCGCCGACCAGCAGCATCAGCCCAGCGGCGTTGAAGAACGCAAAAATCAGCCAGAGCACCGAATGCACCGGGTTGCGCGACGCAATCGTCATCGCACCCGAAACGAGCACGATCGATGCGAAAAGATAAAAGGCGAAAACCTGAATCACGATGTGTGGAGGCCCCTTGGAATCGGTGTGCGCTTAACGGTACGGAGCATCGGCGGCAAGGTTCGCGGCGATCACCCGCTCCCACCGGTCGCCATTATCGAGCAGCTTTGCCTTGTCGTAGATCAGCTCCTCGCGCGTTTCGGTCGCGAATTCGAAATTCGGCCCTTCGACCACAGCATCGACCGGGCAGGCTTCTGCGCACAGGCCGCAATAGATGCACTTGGTCATATCGATATCGTAGCGTGTCGTCCGGCGGCTGCCGTCGTCGCGCGGTTCGGCTTCAATCGTGATCGCCTGCGCCGGACAAACTGCCTCGCACAGCTTGCACGCGATGCAGCGCTCCTCGCCATTGGGGTAGCGACGCAGCGCATGTTCGCCCCGGAAGCGCGGGGAGATGGGGTTCTTCTCATACGGGTAGTTGATCGTCGCCTTGGCGCGGAAGAAATACCGCAAGGTCAGCGCATGCGCGCGGACGAATTCCCACAGCGTGAAGGCCTTGATGGTCTGGCCGATATTCATGCCGACACTCCCACGCGAACGAGCATCAAATACCCGCTCACCAAAAACACCCAGAACAACGACAGCGGCAGGAACACTTTCCACCCCAGCCGCATCAGCTGATCATAGCGATAGCGCGGCACGGTCGCCTTCACCCAGCTGAACAGGAAGAAGAAGAAGCACATCTTCAAAAACAGCCAGATGATGCCGGGGACATAATAAAGCGGTGCCCAATCGACCGGCGGCAGATAGCCACCCCAGAACAATGTCGCGTTCAGCACGCACATCAGGATGACATTGGCATATTCGCCCAGCCAGTAGAGCGCGAACGCCATCGACGAATATTCGGTCTGATAGCCCGCAACGAGCTCGCTTTCGGCCTCGGTCAGATCGAAGGGTGCTCTTTGCGTTTCGGCAAGCGACGAGATGAAGAACACCACCGCCATCGGGAACAGCAAGGGATTGAACGCAAAGCCATTGATGGGGAATGCGGCAAAACCCCACACATCCTTCTGGGCCTCGACAATCGCGGCGAGATTGAAGCTGCCGGTCCACAGTACCACTGAAATGAGCACAAAGCCGATCGCGACTTCATAGCTCACCATCTGCGCCGCCGCCCGGATCGCCGAGAAGAAGGGGTATTTCGAATTGGACGACCAGCCCGCCAGAATGATGCCGTATACCCCGAGCGAACTCGCCGCGAGCACATAGAGCAGGCCAACGTTGATGTTCGACAGGATCAGATCAGCCTGGAACGGCACCACCGCCCACACGATCAGCGCGACGGTGAAGGTAATGATCGGCGCGAGCAGGAACAGGCCCTTGTTCGCGCTCGACGGGATAATCGTTTCCTGGAGGAACACCTTCAACCCGTCAGCGAAGGACTGCAGAATGCCGAACGGCCCGACGACATTGGGCCCGCGCCGGAGCGCCATCGCCGCCCAGATTTTGCGATCGGCATAAATGATCAGCGCAACCGCCAGCATCACCGGCAGCGCGATCAATAGAATGTCGATCAGCGTGGCAAGGAACCAAGCGCCCTCAAACGGCATGCCGAGATAGGTGAACCACCAGGTCATTGATGCGACGTCCGAAAGCCCATCGCCAACGATGCGGCGATATTGGGATTGGCAGGATTGACCGTAACGGTCTGGCGGCTTGGGCTAATGACCAAATCCATATCTTCCATCGGTATCGCGCCAAGCAGCGCCTGATCACCAAGCACCAGCGCACCGACGAGGCACTGCCGGTTGGCGAAGCGAATTCGAATCGGACCAACATAATCGACGGTTTGCGTCCGGCCGTCGGCGACGGTGACTTCGCGACGATCCTGCACTTCGAGCTCAAGCTGGTTGGCGACATGCTGCGGGATGCACATGTGCACCGCCCCACTATCAACCAGGGCGTTGACCCTCATCGGCAGAAGGTCGTCCCGCCTGGCATTTGTCAGCTCGATATCTGCGTGGACCAGGCCCATCACTCCGCCGCCTCCGCAAAGCTTTGGCCGTGCACCAGCTCAGCCGAGCAGCGCTGCATCGTCGGGCTGGCGCGGCAAATGGCGTTGGTCAGGTAGAAATCCTTGATCGGATAGGCGATCTCGCCCTCCCCCTTTGCCTCGAGTGCAGGGGGGGGCCAATCGAATCGTTTCAGGCCGAGCGTGCCGAGCGTGGGCACGTCCTTTGCCATTTCAGCGCGGAGCTGATCGAGCGTGTCGAACGGCAATGTCTTGCCCATCACCGCCGACAGCGCGCGCAGGATCGTCCAATCCTCGCGGGCGTCACCGGGCGGGAACACCGCACGTTCGCCGCGCTGAACGCGCCCTTCCAGATTGACCCAGGTGCCCGATTTCTCGGCATAGCTGGCGCCGGGCAGCACGACATCGGCATGCGCCGCGCCTTTATCCCCATGATGGCCGATATAGACTTTGAAGCTCTTGGCGAAGTCCCAGAAATCGACCTCGTCCGCCCCCAGGAAAAACGCCAGCTTTGGCTTTGCAGCGGCAATGTCTGCAATGCCGCCAGGCTGCGCATAGCCGAGCATCAGCCCGCCCATCCGCGCTGCTGCCATATGGACGACGTTAAAGCCGTTCCATGCCGTGCCATCTTCCAGCGTGCGGACCAGTTTGTGCTTTTTGGCAAAGGCAAGCGCCGCGCCGTGCCCCGATTTCAGCGCCGCACCGCCAACGATGATCATCGGGCGCTGCGCATTCTTGAACGCTGCCGCCGCCGCCTCGGGCAGCTTGGCCATCGCGGAAAGGCCATTGCCCAACCATTCGACCTTATAGGTCAGATCGGTCTCTGGCCCAATCGCAAACACCTTCGCCCCGCGCTTGATCGCCTTGCGGACGCGGGTGTTCACTAGGGGCGCTTCCCACCGCAAATTGGTGCCGACCAGCAGAATCGCATCGGCCATTTCCGTGCCGGCAATCGTCGTGTTGAAATTGACGGCGGCAAGCGAGGTTACGTCATAATCCATGCCGGTCTGCCGCCCTTCGAGCAGCGACGACCCCATTTTGGCGAGCAGCGCCTTGGCTGCATACATGGTTTCGCAATCAACCAGATCGCCCGCAATCGCCGCGACGTTCTTGCCCGCCTTAACGGCGGCGATCGCGGCAAAGGCCTCGTCCCACGTCGCTTCGACCAGCTTGCCGCCCTTGCGCAGGAACGGCCGGTCGAGCCGCTTGCGGACGAGCCCATCGATCGCGTGGCGAGTCTTGTCGGTTGCCCATTCCTCGTTCACGTCTTCGTTGATGCGCGGCAGGCAACGCAGCACCTGACGCCCCCGACTATCAAGCCGGATGTTGGTACCGACCGCGTCCATCACGTCGATCGTCAGCGTCTTCTTGAGCTCCCACGGCCGCGCCTCGAACGCATAGGGCTTCGACGTCAGCGCACCGACCGGGCAGAGATCGACGACATTGCCACTCAGCTCGCTCGACACGGCGTGTTCGAGATAGCTGGTGATCTGCATATTCTCGCCACGCCCGATCGCACCGATCTCCTCAACGCCGGCGACTTCCTCGGCAAAGCGGACGCAGCGCGTGCACTGGATGCAGCGCGTCATCACCGTCTTGACGATGGGCCCCATATATTTTTCGGTCACCGCGCGCTTGTTCTCGTCATAGCGCGACGATCCCCGGCCATAGGCGACCGATTGGTCCTGCAAGTCGCACTCGCCGCCCTGGTCGCAAATCGGGCAATCGAGCGGGTGATTGATGAGCAAAAACTCCATCACCCCTTCGCGCGCATTCTTCACCATCGGCGAATTGGTGAAAATCTCCTGATTCTCGGCGGCCGGCAACGCGCACGACGCCTGCGGCTTGGGTGGGCCCGGCTTCACCTCGACCAGACACATCCGGCAATTGCCCGCGATGCTGAGGCGTTCGTGATAGCAGAAACGCGGGATTTCCTTGCCGGCGATCTCGCACGCCTGGAGCACGGTGGCACCCTGAGGCACCTCGATCTCGACGCCGTCGACTTTGAGTTTGGGCATCAGCGGGCCCCCGCTTGCGAAGCGGTTAGAGCTGCCGAGCGAAACAGCGCCAGCGCCAGCACCGACCGAAAATATGATTTGTTCAGTCGGCTGGTGGTTCCCGGAACCATGCAGCTCGACAACTCCTCGGCTAGCGGCTTGATTGCGTCCAGCTCCTGTGCGCTCTCGATGCGGGTCCCGAGCAGATCATGCACGGCCTGAGGCTTCTTCCGAACAACGCATGCCAATGCAGCTTCATTGCTATCCAATGGCAAATTCGGCGATACATTTTCTGCCAGTAACACTGGATCCAATGCCCTACGACCGGCGAAATCATGCTTATAGGCTGCTTCAGCCAAGCCGCCGAGCAACAGGACATTCGACATTTTCAGGCGCCCGGGCAGTCGGCAGCTTTCAAGATCATCGATCAATTTGTTCATCTTCGAAAAATAATCAGTGGAACGCGAATCCATCGTCAGGAGCTGGCGGACGGGTTGCGGACGCCGTGCGACGAGGCACGACGCATATTCTATCAACGCAACACGGGCTTGCGCTGTCGGCACTGCCTCAAGCAGACCATCGCGCGACGACAATTGCGCTGAAACGGCATTGGGGATGAGCCCGGCCAGAACCGCGATCGCGACCTTCTGAAAATTCGTCACTCCGCTGCCTCCTGCATCGTCTCCACCCCACCACCGCGCTTATCCGCAATGCGGCGCTCCACCTTCGGGCGCAAATGCTTGATCAGACCCTGAATCGGCCACGCGGAGGCAACGCCCAGCGCGCGGTTGGTGTGCCCCTCAATTTGGTTGATTTCGAGCATTTCCATCAATGCTCCGTGTCCATCAAGCCGAGCCGCTTTTCGATCCGGTCAACCCGATCTTTCAGATGCGCGACATCGACCTCCAGGCCGTGAATGGATGTCACGACGCCCATCAGCGACGTGATCATGCCGCGTTGATGATCCTCCATTGCCAAGAGCCGGGTGCTCTGTGACGTTTGCTCACGGCGCACCAGCGAGAGGTCCGACTGGATCCGCTTGAGGATGTCCAACATCAGGTCAGCGCGTTCGTCAGTCACTCCGCCGCCTCCAGCATCGCTTCGCCAGCGTCGCCGCGCTTCTCCGCGATGCGCCGCTCCATCTCCGGGCGGAAATGCTTGATCAGGCCCTGGATCGGCCAAGCGGCAGCGTCACCCAGCGCGCAAATGGTGTGGCCTTCGACTTGCTTGGTGACCTGATACAGCGTGTCGATCTCGCTGATATCCGCGTCGCCGGTGCGCATGCGTTCCATCACGCGCCACATCCAGCCGGTGCCTTCGCGGCAAGGGGTGCATTGGCCACAGCTTTCGTGCTTGTAGAAATAGCTGAGCCGGCTGATCGCCCGGACGATATCGGTGGACTTGTCCATGACGATAACGGCGGCGGTGCCGAGCCCGGAGCCAAGCGCCTTCAGTCCGTCAAAATCCATCGGCGCGTCCATGATCTCGGCCGCTGGCACCAGCGGCACCGATGACCCGCCGGGGATGACCGCGAGTAGATTGTCCCAGCCGCCGCGCACGCCGCCGCAATGCACCTCGATCAGTTCGCGGAACGGGATGCTCATCGCTTCCTCGACGACGCAAGGGCGGTTCACATGGCCGCTGATCTGGAAGAGCTTGGTGCCCTTGTTGTTCTCGCGCCCGAAGCTCGCGAACCATTCGGGTGACCGACGCAGGATGGTGGGGGCAACCGCAATCGACTCGACATTGTTGACCGTCGTCGGGCAGCCATAGAGCCCCGCGCCCGCCGGGAATGGCGGCTTCAGGCGCGGCTGGCCCTTTTTGCCCTCCAGGCTTTCGAGCATCGCGGTTTCTTCGCCGCAGATATAGGCGCCAGCGCCGCGGTGGCAGAAAACGTCGAAATCATAACCCGATCCGCACGCATTCTTGCCGATCAGCCCCTTGTCATACGCCTCGGCAATCGCGGCAAACAGCACCTCAGCCTCGCGGATATATTCGCCGCGAATATAGATATAAGCGGCGCGCGCCCGCATCGCGAAGCCCGCGACCAGCGCGCCCTCGATCAGCTTGTGCGGATCGTGCCGGATGATTTCGCGATCCTTGCAGCTGCCCGGTTCCGATTCATCAGCGTTGATCACCAGGAAATTGGGCCGGTCCGGCTTCGGTTCCTTGGGCATGAACGACCATTTCGTGCCCGTGGGGAACCCTGCCCCGCCGCGCCCGCGCAGGCCGCTCGCCTTGATCCGGTCGATGATCGTATCCGGGCCCAGCGCCAGCAGTGACTTGGTATTATCCCAATCGCCACGCTTGAGCGCTGCCTCCAGCTTCCATGACTGAAAGCCGTAGACATTCGTAAAAATGCGATCCTTGTCAGCAAGGGTCACGCCTTATTTCCTCCCGACCGGTTCGCGAAAACGCCGAATCCGCCGAACAGAAAGCCCAGGATGGCCCAAACGACCCAGGCTTCGCCATTGATCAGCTTCATTACCGCCAGCAGCAGGAAAATGACGCCGATGATGGGCACACCAGCCATTGCAGACTTGCGCATCACCAGGCCCCCCGCAAATTGCGGTCGATAACGGTGCGCATCAGCGGCCCTGTCCGATCAGCTTTTCCATAACGAAATAGGCCGCGACGCCCGTACCGAGCACGAGCGCAAGGACGATCAACCCAAAGGCAAGCTTCACCAGCGCCACCAGGACAAATACCGCGAGTAGCGCGAAGCCGATTGCGATCAGGATGTTCATGCCCATTCTCCCCGATAATCATGATTGTCGTCGACCATTGCCGTCAGCGAGGTCGGTCCACCCTCTGGACAGCTTGTTTGCCGTCCGATCTGCGAGCCCGCTTTGGGGCTCTCTCCCCGCGCCAGTGCTTCGAGCACTGCCGTGGTGCGATCATAGTCCAGGTCTTCGAAATTGTCGTCGTTGATCTGCACCATCGGCGCATTAGCGCAGGTGCCCAAGCATTCGACCTCAGTCAGCGTGAACAGCCCGTCGGGCGTGGTGTTGCCCTTGATCAGGCCGTGATTCTTGCACGCGGCGAACACATCGTCCGATCCCGCCAGCATGCACGGCGTCGTGCCACAGACCTGCACATGGTAGCGGCCAACCGGTGCCATATTGAACATCGTGTAGAAGGTCGCGACCTCATACACGCGCATATAGGGCATGCTGAGTTCGCGCGCGACAAACTCGATGACGGGCACGGGCAGCCAGCCTTGGGTTTGCGTTGCCGAACCCACCTGCCGCTGGGCGAGATCGAGGAAGGGAATCGACGCGGATTGCTGCCGCCCGGGCGGATAGCGACCGACGATTTCCTTCGCCTTCGCAGCGTTTTCCGGCGTCCAGGCGAAATCACCCCAGCGTGCGCGGGTTTCGGCTTCGTCGGGAATATGGGCGTGGTCGGCCATTACATTGCTTCTCGCAGGTCAAGTCGGCGTTCGACGCGAGACAGCCGCTCGTCAAATCGATCCATCCGCGCATTAAGTCCAACGACGCTAGTCTGGAGGCTGAGCATGTGCTCCTCCATCGCGGTCATCCGAATCTTCAAATCCCTGATATCGCCTCGGATATCCTGAAGCGTTTCGTCGATTCGTCGCAACCGCTCGAGAATGAGGTTCTCGACATTGTCTGTCATCAGATCACCTCCAGCGTTTCGCGAGTCAGCGCGGAGGGGTTGACGCCCGTGTTGGGCTCGCCCTCGCGGTCCATCAGCAGGATGTGGCATTCGGCTTCGGCGAAGGGCTTGTGCTCGGTGCCCTTGGGCACGACGACCATCTCGCCCGGGCCATAGCGGCGCAGGCCATCGCGAAACTCGATGCCGAGCTCGCCCGCGATGACCAGGAACAGCTCGTCGGTATCGGCATGCGCGTGCCAGCTGAACTCGCCCTGCACCTTGGCCACGCGGATTTCATTGCCATTGTAATGACCGATGATGCGCGGGTTCCAGTGATCGGCGAACTGCGCGAGCTTATCGGCGAGGTTGAGGGTGGCAGGAGCGGACGAAGGTTCAGCCATTGTGCTGCGCCCCGTTCTTGGTCCGATTTCGGTTCTTGTACTGGAATTTGTGATTGAGCTCAGCCGCAATCCACAGCGGGCTCGCCACCAGCATGCCGACCAGCGCCAGACCCCCGTAAATGAGGATTGGCCATTTTAATGGCAGAAGATCAATTGCCATCGCCCGCAAAATGAGCGGAGAAATGGCCGCAGTGCAAAACATAACGGCACAACTGCAGAAGATGGTCCGGATGCCTGTCAGGCCGATCACCGGTCGCACTCCCCGAACACAATATCCAACGCGCCCAGAATAGCCGTCGTATCCGCCAGCATGTGCCCCCGGCTCATGAAGTCCATTGCCTGCAGATGCGAGAATGCGGTCGGGCGGATCTTGCAGCGGTACGGCTTGTTGGTGCCGTCGCTGACCAGATAAACGCCGAATTCGCCCTTGGGGCTTTCGGTCGCGACATAGACTTCACCGGCGGGCACGTGGAACCCTTCCGTATAGAGCTTGAAGTGGTGGATCAGCGCTTCCATCGATCGCTTCATCTCGCCGCGCTTGGGCGGCACGACCTTGCGATCGAGGCTGGCGATCGGCCCCTCGGGCATCTCGGACAAGCACTGCTTCATGATCCGCACCGATTGGCGGACTTCCTCGACGCGGACCATGAACCGGTCATAACAATCGCCGCGCGTGCCAACCGGGATTTCGAACTTCATTCGGTCATAGACATCGTAAGGCTGCGACTTGCGCAGATCCCACGGAATGCCCGCGCCCCGGATCATCGGGCCGGAAAAGCCCCATTTGATCGCATCCTCGCGGCTCACCACCGCGATATCGACGTTGCGCTGCTTGAAGATGCGGTTGTCGGCGACCAGGCTGATCGCGTCCTCGAACAGCCGCGGCAGGCGGGTGTCGAGCCAGTCGGCGATGTCGCTGAGCAGCTTGAGCGGCACATCCTGATGCACGCCGCCGGGCCGGAAATAGGCCGAGTGCATCCGCGCGCCGGACACGCGCTCGAAGAAGTTCAGGCAATCCTCGCGGATTTCGAACAGCCACAGGTTCGGCGTCATCGCGCCGACATCCATCATATGGCTGCCCAGGTTGAGCATGTGATTGGAAATGCGCGTGAGTTCGGCGAAGAACACGCGCAAATATTGCGCGCGCAGCGGCACTTCCAGATCGAGCAATTTCTCGATCGCGAGCACGTAAGAATGCTCCATGCAGAGCGGCGAGCAATAATCGAGCCGGTCGAAATAGGGCAGCGCCTGCAGATAAGTCTTGTGCTCGATCAGCTTTTCGGTGCCGCGGTGGAGCAGGCCGATATGCGGATCGAGCCGCTCAACGATCTCGCCGTCCAGTTCCATCACCAGCCGCAACACGCCGTGCGCGGCGGGGTGCTGCGGGCCGAAATTGATCGTGTAATTCTCGATCGCGACGTCACCCGTGGTGGGATCGGCGGCGTCGGTGAGCCCTTCGAGCTTTTCCATATAGTCGCTCATTTCTTCGCCTCCGGTGCGGGCGGCGGCGGCGCCTTTTCATCGCCGGGCAGGATATAATCGGCCCCTTCCCAGGGACTCATGAAATCAAAGGTGCGGAAATCCTGGGCGAGCTTGACGGGTTCGTACACCACCCGCTTGGCCTCTTCCGAATAACGCAGCTCGACATAGCCGGAGAGCGGAAAATCCTTGCGCTGCGGATGGCCGCGAAAGCCATAATCGGTCAGAATACGGCGCAAATCGGCGTTGCCCTCGAACAGCACGCCGTACATGTCGTACACTTCGCGCTCCAGCCAGCCCGCAACCGGCCAGATCACCGTCACCGACGGCACTGGCTTTTCCTCATCGGTCGTCACGCGCACGCGGATACGGTGGCTCCGCGTTAGGCTGAGCAGGTGGTAGCAAACGTCGAACCGTTCGGCCCGGTCGAGATAATCGACCCCGGCGATCTCCATCAGCTGCTGATATTCAAGGCCGGGCGTGTCGCGCAGCAAAACCATCGCGTCGATCAGGTGAAGCCGATCGACCGTCAACGTCACTTCGCCGTGCGCATCGAGCGTATCGACGATCAGGCCGCCAAGTGCGGCGACTGCAGCGTCAATGACCCCATCATTCGTCGCATAGGCAGGAGCAGGGCTATGCATCAAATCCTCCCCGGCACGGGGAGGGGGACCATCCGCAGGATGGTGGAGGGGGCAAGCCGGCAGCGTCGCGCTTGAGGAATGCCCCCTCCGTCGCGCTTCGCGCACCACCTCCCCGTTCCGGGGAGGATTTCTGCCATGCCCATCACCGTTCAATCGTCCCGACACGGCGGATTTTGCGCTGCAACTGCATGATCCCGTAGAGCAGCGCCTCGGCGGTCGGCGGGCAGCCGGGGACGTAGATATCTACGGGCACGATCCGGTCGCAGCCGCGCACTACTGAATAGCTGTAATGATAGTAACCGCCGCCATTGGCGCAGCTGCCCATCGAGATGACGTATTTGGGCTCGCTCATCTGGTCGTATACACGGCGCAGCGCCGGGGCCATCTTGTTGCAGAGCGTGCCGGCGACGATCATCACGTCCGACTGGCGCGGCGATGCGCGCGGCGCCGCACCAAATCTTTCAAGATCATAGCGCGGCATATTCACATGGATCATCTCGACCGCGCAGCAGGCGAGGCCAAAGGTCATCCACCAGAGCGATCCGGTGCGCGCCCATTGGAACAGCTCTTCGGTCGAGGTGACGAGGAAGCCCTTGTCGCCCAGTTCGCTGTTGATGTCGTTGAGGAAACCGACGTCCGGAAGCGTTCCAGCCGCGGGTGCTCGTTCGAGTTCTACTCCCAATCGAGCGCTCCCTTCTTCCACGCATAGGCCAGGCCCAGCGCGAGTTCAGCGATGAAGATCATCATCGAAATCCAAGCGACCCAGCCGAGTTTGAACACCGAAACCGCCCAGGGGTAAATAAACGCCGCCTCCAGATCGAAAATGATGAAGAGGATGGCGACGAGGTAAAACCGCACGTCGAACTGGCTGCGCGAATCTTCGAACGCCGGGAAGCCGCACTCATATTCGGTGAGCTTCTCAGCAGTCGGCTTATGCGCGCCCGTCAGCCGCGAAACCGCCATCGGCGCGAACACGAATACGCCCGAAAGCGCAAGCGCGACCCCCAAAAACAACAGGATCGGCAGATATTGGGATAGATCGACCAATGGGCTTCTCGCAGATGCGGAATTTAACTTGGCGCGCTTCTAGGACGATGGATTGGCAGGGGCAAGGGCAGCAAACAGCTTAATCCGATCAACCCGGTCCCCGATCGACTGCGCCGGATTCAAGCGCCAATGTCATGTACCGGTTATGCGGACTTTCGACATAATCGGCATAGGGGCCGCAATCGACAAAGCCGAAACGGCGATACAGCGCATGCGCTGGAATAAACGACGCATTGGTTCCTGTTTCCAGATTGAGTCGGTGCCACCCGCGTGCGCGCGCCTCCGCGACCAGATGGCCAAGCAACAGCCCTGCGACGCCGCGCCGCAGATGCGCGGGGTCGGTCCGCATCGATTTCACCTCGCCGTCCCCGTCGCCGAGATCTTTGAGGGCCGCGCAGCCGAGAAGGTTTGTGCCCTCCCACAAGCTCCACAGTGTAATCCCGGGCGCGCGAAGCGCCTCTACGCCCAGCGCAAACCTATACTCGGCGGCTGTGCCGTCATCTACGGCCGCTAGGTGCAGCGCGATCAATGCCGTAATTTCAGGCCCCGTCACGTCGTCCTGAATGATTGTGAACCGAGTCGGCGTTGTCATCAGGACAATTGTTCGCCTTGATCGACACCCCAAATGCGGTTCGCCTCAATATAACCGGCCCGACCACGCACATCGAACCAGCACCAGCCACGCGCGCACCGGCTGATTCGGCCGACAACACCGGGTGCCACGCGCCACAGCAGCGGCGCGTTGAAGCGCGGTGCCTCCAGCAATTCAGCGCTATTGCCCATGACGATGCCAGTGCGGGTTTCGCTCAGCAAATTGCCTTGCATCCAGCCCTGGGTGCCGTCCGGATCCTCGATCTTGCGCCATTCCTTATAACTGTCGATCACCTTGATCGGCAGATCGGCGCGCTGATACAGCCAACTTGCAGGATAATTGCGGCCCGGTCCGGTCCGCATCCGCGCCTTGCCTGCGGCGATCGACGCAAAATAGGGCGTCTTGCGCTTTTGCGATTGCGCGGCATCGCCGGCTAGGCCAGCGAACAGCAACGCCCCGATAATCGCTATCATCCATGCCCAGAAACGCATCTACGACCCCTTATTTGGTTATCGCCCGTTTACCGTGTTCCGTGGCCGATCTTCAACACCGTTGACGGCGCAATCGAGACCCGCCAATCCATATCCATGCCCGAAATGAGACGTCCCATGCCAAAGGTACCCCATCCCAAGGTGATCGTGACGCGCGAGCTGTCCGATCAGGTGATGGATCGCATGGAACAACTGTTCGACACCACCAATAATCGCCGCGATGTTCCGATGACGCGCGAAGAGCTTGCTGCGGCCATGGCCGATTGCGACGTCTTGGTGCCGACGGTGACCGACGATATCGATGCGGCACTAATCAAAGGAGCGGGCGAACGGCTTCGCCTAATCGCCAATTACGGGGCTGGGGTAAACCACATTGCGCTGCAAGCGGCGCGCGCGCGCGGCATTATCGTCACCAATACGCCAGGCGTACTGACCGAAGACACTGCCGACATGACAATGGCGATGATCGTGTCGGTGCCGCGTCGACTGGCGGAGGGCGAAAAGCTCGTCCGATCCGGCCAGTGGAAGGGCTGGAGCCCGGGCGGGATGCTCGGCCACCGCATCGGCGGCAAGGCGCTGGGGATCATCGGCATGGGCCGCATTGGCCAGGCTGTGGCATTGCGCGCGCGCGCTTTTGGCCTGTCGATCCATTATCACAACCGCCATCGCCTGCCTGCGGTGCTCGAAGCGCAGCTCGCCGCGACCTGGCACGACTCGCTCGACGAGATGCTGGCCGCCATCGACATCCTGACGATCCACACCCCCCGCAATGCCGATAGCGAAGGCCTGCTCGACGCAAGGCGGATCGGCCTGATGCGACCGCATGTCTACCTGATCAATGCGGCGCGCGGCGGCATCGTCGACGAAGACGCGCTGGTCGATGCGCTTGAGGCTGGGCGACTGGCGGGTGCAGGTCTTGACGTGTGGAAGCATGAACCGCAAATCGACCCCCGCCTGCTCGCCCTCCCCAATGTCGTGATGCTGCCGCATATGGGCTCCGCGACCTTTGAGGGGCGAT
Source organism: Proteobacteria bacterium ST_bin13 (assembly GCA_002083645.1). Taxonomy (GTDB): domain Bacteria; phylum Pseudomonadota; class Alphaproteobacteria; order Sphingomonadales; family Sphingomonadaceae; genus Sphingomonas. Next base: position 60,630 of record MSXQ01000005.1, on the reverse strand, counting down.
TGGCGACCGGGGATAAGGTCATCACCAATATTCGCGTTTGGGCCGATGGTCACCGCCCGCCGGATCAGGTGCTGGAAGGCTGGATTTAGCGACAGCGTACCCTGGCTGAAATCTGGTATAGGCAGAACGCATTAGGCCAATAGAGCACAGGGCAAGCCGCATGCAGCCAGATGAGCCGACGGGACAAACGACCAATGAGCGGATCAGCAGCTATGCGCTGACGGGTTTTCACCTGCTCGAACACGGCCTGCTCATCATCATCGCGGTGCTGACGCTCGGCGCGGTGGCGCGCGAAGTGAACACGGTGATCATCACGCAGGTGGTCACCCTGGCCGATATCCTGCAGATGTTTCTTTATACCGAAGTCATCAGCATGATCGGGGTGTTCTACACCGGGCGCGGATCGGCATCGCCGTTCGTGTACCCGATCTTCATCGCGATCACCGCGCTGGCCCGGCTGATCGTGCTGCAGGGAAAGGACATGAAGCCCGAAAACATCTTGTTTGAAGCGGGGTCGATCCTGCTGCTTTCAGTGGCCGTTGCGATCATCCTGCGTTCACGCAAGGAATTTGGTAGTTGAGCAGTCTGTCGGCCATCTAGTCTGTCGCAGGAGGGTCGCGCTTAGGCGTTATCAGGGGAAGTTGAGTGGTCGAGTTGCCGTGACCTGCGCTTCTCTTGAAAAGAAATGAATGGTTCTATAGCGTTAGTAATGCGCTTAACTCTTCTGATTCTTGCCGGTCACCTTTTTGTGGGCCTGGTTTCGAGCTGCGCCCTTGGATCAGCGGCAATACCCATGGCGCCGCCTCCCGACGACCGCGTCGAGCTGGTACAACCTTTCGAGATCGTTTCGGCAGAAAATTCATCGGGCGATCTACAAGGCAAGCTCAAAAATCTTGCCCAAATCGGCCCTGATCATCCGCTTGCCGATGAACGGGCCAGACAAAGGGCCAGCCAGACCCTAAGCTTGTTTGGCAGAGAGGATCTGGTCGCTGCCACAAGCGGTGACTACAAGGCAAATGGCTGCGCACCACTGCAAACAACGTCTACTCTGCTCGATGAGATCGCGAGCAGAGCGCGCCAAACGTCGATCGTGATCATCAGCGAAAGCCATGAACGGTCACAACATCGTGGCTCTATTGCCGAGGTTGCAAGTCGATTGCGGCCGCTGGGGTATGACACGCTGGCGATTGAAACGCTGTCCTACTCGCTGCCCGGCACGCCGGAACGATCCCTGCCAACATTTCGCAAGCAGCCGGACCTGCCCTTTTTCAGCGAGAGTGACGGTTACTATCTCTACGAAGCGGGTTTCGGCAGACTCGGGCGGCGCGCCAAGGCGCTCGGCTATCGCCTATTGCCTTACGAGTTCATTGCGGAACAGCACGGCGTTGCCGCGCAAGACGCGACACGGGAGCAGCGGATTGCCATCCGCGAGGAGGGGCAGGCCAACCATTTGGCCACGTACCTGCGCGAACACCCCGGCACCAAGTTGCTGGTGCATGTCGGTTATTCGCACGCGTCCGAAGTGCCGCAGCCCGATGGTAACAAATGGATGGCCGCGCGCTTGAAGGAAAAGACCGGCATCGATCCGCTCACCATTTCGCAGACAATTTGTCGCGGTGGCGGTGACACAGTGCGATTCTCGGCGCTGCCTGCAGATCAGCCAGCCGGGGCGTTCGATTTGCTCGTCGACCATCCCAATGCCCGCTTCGTCCAGGGTCGCCCCGAATGGCGGCTATTGGCAGGGGACATGGCCGTAACCATTCCGCAAGCGCTGCTTCCGTCAACGGGTTGGCGCGTGATCGAGGCACGGCCAGTTGGCGAGCCGGTCACCTCCGTCCCAATGGACCGGGTGGCTATCCGTCCGGGCGAGACGATTGCGCTGATGCTCCCGCCCGGACGGTACAATTTACGCGCCATTGACGTGGGGGGTAGCGAACAGCCGCAATCGCCCCTCGCAAGCTGATCATATTTCGCATTGGGAGCGGCGCAAAACCGGCCGAACCGCCCGCCATCAATCCCCCGTCAAAATCCGATCGACCAACTGCTTCACCGTCGGCACGAACCCGTTCGAATAAAACGGGTCCTTCTTGAAATTATACGCGCCGTGGCCGGCGAACATCAGATTTTGTTCGGTATCGCCACCGTGCGCGATGTCCTGCAGCGTCTTTTGGATGCAGAAACTGCGCGGATCGGCGAGGCGGCCGGTCGAATTGGTCTCGCTGTCCATCCAGGACGAGAAGGCGCACTGGCTGAGGCAGCCCATGCAATCCGACTGATCCTGGCGAATCTCGGCCTTTTCACTGGGCGTGACAAACACCAGCGTGTTGTCCGGTGTCTTCAGCGCATCGGTGAAACCAGCGCCGTACCAGGCACGGGCGCGGAGCAGATCGCCCTTGGTCACCCAGAAATTCTTGCCACGCACGCCGACATCAAGTTGGAACTGATGATCGCCCGCCACCTCGGTCGAATAAGGGATCTGGCGTTCGGAGCGTGCTTCGAGGTGGCGCAGGAACGGATTGCGCACCGCGCTTGAATAAAAGCCCGTCGGGGAGAAGCGGTGCAGCAACACCTCGCCTTCCTCGATGTGCGTCAGCTTGTCTTTCCAGCCCTGCGGAATCGGGCTTTCCTTGGTCAACAAGGGCCGCGTGCCGAACTGAAAGGCGATCTGGCCGAGCTCGGGATTGTCGATCCAGTTGCTCCAGTCGCGCAGATACCAGACGCCACCTGCCATCACGATCGGCACGTCATCCGAAATACCGCCTTCGCGCATCGTCTCGCGCAACGCCTTCACGCGCGGATAGGGGTCCTGCGGCACGCGCGGATCTTCGGCATTGGATAGGCCATTATGCCCGCCTGCCAACCAGGGATCCTCATAGACTACCGCTGCCAGCCATTCGGACGCCTTTGAATAGGCCCGCTTCCACAGCGCGCGAAAGGCACGCGCCGAGCTGATGATCGGCAGATAGCTGACTTCGTAAGAGGCCGCGATTTCCGATAGCTTGTAGGGCATGCCCGCACCGCAGGTAACGCCAGCAACCATCCCGCGCGTCCGTTCCAGCACGCCGTGCAGCACGCGCTGCGCCCCGCCCATTTCCCACAGCACATTGATGTTGATGGCGCCCTTGCCACCGGCGGCTTCAAAAGCGCGGCGGACCTGCTCGACGGCACCGTCAATGGCATATTGAACGAGTTCTTCGTGGCGATCACGGCGGGTGAGCGCACGGTAGATTTGCGGGATGATCTTGCCATCCGCGTCATAGCTGTCGGCATTGACCGCAGAGACGGTGCCGATGCCGCCTGCAGCGGCCCAGGCCCCTGCGCTGGCATGGTTGGTGGCTGCCACGCCCTTGCCGCCTTCTACCAACGGCCACACTTCGTGGCCGCCATAGATAATCGGCTTTACGCCCTTGAACACGCTTCTCTCCGTTTATCTCAATCTTGCTGTTATACGCGTTACGGCGCACGGCGCGAGAAAATTACGACTCAGGCAAACAGATCGGCTTTGCCAATTGCGGCGCCATAGAGGCGAGCATAGGCCGAAATCATGGTTTTTTCATCATAATCTGCCATTGCCCTGACCTGATTCTCCGTCCCGATCCGGTGACGTAAACCCGCATCATTGACCAACATTTGAAGAGAATCGCGCAAAAAGACCTCTCCCGGATAGGGGCAAATCAGCGGCGCATTGGCGGCCGAGACCATCACCGGAACATCGCCCACTGGGGGAGCGACAACGGGTAGCCCTGCCGCCATCGCTTCGACCACCGAGATCGGAAATTGTTCGCTGCGCGACGAGAGCGCGAAAATATCGAACAACCCGATATATCGCGCAGGATCAGCTAAAAAGCCCGGCAGGTGGAGCTGATTGGCGATCCCCATCGCCATCGCTGCCTGCTTGATGTTTGCCCTTTCAGGCCCCTCGCCCACGATCACCAGCTGCAATCGCCCCGATACGCCGCCAACGGCGCGCACCAGCATCGGCAGGTCTTTCACCGCGCGCAGGCCCGCCAGGCTGCCGATCACGACTTCTCCCGGCTTGCGGCGAAAGCCCGGAATAGCCCGCGCGGCGGGCTTGGCAGCGTAGCGCTCGATCGGAATGCCGTTGACGATGCGGTGGACGCGCCCGCGCGGCTGCTTCCAGATATCGAGCGCGATCGTCTCGAGCGTCTGCGACGGCACGACCAGCGCCTGCGCGGCGCCCAGCGCCAGCCGACGATAGGCGTTGCGCTCCGCCTTGAGGCCACCCGCCTCATCCTCGTTAAAGCCGTCTTCGTGGTGGATGAGCGGCGGCACGGCCTTCGCGAACACCCGGCGTGCCATCACGCCATCGATCGCCCCCCAATTATAGCTGAGCACCAGATCGAAGCGCCGCATATACCGCGCTATCGCCTCATACCGGCTGACCGAAGGCCGGCCCGTGAGCGGCGGCGGGTCCTGCGCGATTTCATAGGCGATCCCAGGCGCAATAGCGTCGCGGGCGCCGAGCATGCCGGGCACGCCCGAGACGATAGTGTGTCGGGCGCGATCGCCCCAGGCATTCATCAGCCGGATGGCGCGCGCTTCCTTGCCGCCCAGATCGAAGCTGGAATGAAGGTGCAGGATATGGACCGGCTGCGGCATTCCGCCGACTTTAGCCCAGTCCGCCGGTGAATCCAGCGCTCGCCCGTTGGGCGCCGCCGATATTGGTCTTCATCAATCGAGACCGAGCGCCTGGCGCGCAATCTTTTCGAGCGCTGGATCAAGCGGCGGCGGGTCCATCGGCACCGTCGCCTCAAGCCGATTGGCAATCGCCGTCAATGCAGCGATTCTGCCCGCCTTTTTGTTGTTGCCATCAATCACATGCCAGGGAGCCCAGCGTTTGTCGGTCCGCCGGAACATCTCCGCCATCGCATCGAGATAATCGCTGCGGCGGGCGCGATTGCGATAGTCGTCAAGCCCGGTCTTCCAGCGCTTCCACGGGTGATCGAGCCGATCCTTGAGCCGCTGATCCTGCGATTCCTGGGTGACATGGATGAAGAGCTTGACGATCGTCGTGCCCGAATCGGCCTGTTGCGCCTCAAATTCATTGATCTCGTCATAGCCGCGCCGCCATTCGGCCTCGGTGGCGAAGCCTTCGACCCGCTCGACCAATACCCGGCCATACCAACTGCGATCAAACACGGCGATGTCGCCATTCATCGGCAGTCGCTTCCAGAATCGCCACAGGAAATGCCGGGCCTTTTCCTCCGGCGTCGGGGCCGCAATGGGCCAAACGGTGAAGTAACGTGGGTCCCATTCGGTCGTGAGGCGCTGGATGATGCCGCCCTTGCCGGCTGCATCCCATCCCTCAAAAACAATCGCGGCACGCCGACCATGGCAGATATGCGCGGCCTGAATATGCGCTAGACGTTCCTGCAGATTGGCGAGATCCTGATCATAATCGCCGGGATAGGCAGCGCCCTTTTCAAAATCGGCCAGATCGATGCTCATCGACAACTCACTTTATCAGGGACGGGACATGAACGTCCCAAACCCCTCTGCGCCGCAATACCAGCCAATAATAGGCTGCCGAAAGCAGTATCTGGGCGCCCGTCATCATCAGGCCCGGCCGACCTTCTTCCACATCGAGCCAATTCAGGCAGATGATATACCCCAGCGCGAGCAACGTCAGGAACGGCATCAGCGGGTAAAGCGGGCTTTTGAAAGGCGCGTCAGCTAGCATGCCGTTGCGCCGCCCGGCGATCAGCGCCAGCGCGATACCGGCATAGATCACCACCAGCCCGGTGCCGCTAAGCACCAGCAAGAGTTCCAGCGGCAGGAAACAGCAAGCTACCCCTGCCCCGCCAGCGATCAGCGTGCTGATCCAGGGAGAGGCATAGCGCGGATGAATGGCGGTCAATAGCTCGTCGATCGGCCGCCCCCAGCATCGGTCACGCGCGGTCCCATAAAAGAAGCGCGAACAGGCCAGGATACAGGCAATGATCGCGTTGACGATGGCCGTCGCCACGCCGATCGATATCCAGCTCGCCGCTGCATCGCCAGCGCGCAGGCGGACCAGCAACCCGAACGGATCATCGCTGTTGAACAGCGTAACGAGATCGGGGGCGCCAACCAGAATGGCGACCATCGGCACACCTTCGAGCAGCAAGGTCAGCGCCACCGCCCAGAAAATCGCCTTGGCGATCTTGCGGGGCGCTTCATGCATTTCCTCGCCGAAATAGACCGCCGCGCCGTAACCGTTGAGCGCAAAGATGGCGATCGACGTGGCCAACCCAATCGATGCCGCCGATGCCGGTACAAGGGTCGAACTGGTTGCCCCAAGCATCGTCGGATTAGTTAGCATCTCAGCAAATGGACGACTTATCTCGCCAAAACCAAGCACCACCACCAAAACAACCGCAACCAACTCGATGAGCAGGAAAACGCCGGTAACCCAGGCGTTGACACGGATTTGCAGCAACGCAACCAACGTTGATCCAATGATCACCGTAACCGCGAGCGGCACAGCCGGTAGGCCCGGTATCACGGTCGATAGGATAGCCGCCAACCCCAGACCGATCGCGGGTGGAAACAACAGGTTATTGAAGACATTGACGCCGAGCATGACAAAGCCCGCCAGCGGCCCGAGCGTCCGCGCGACCATCACATATTCGCCGCCCGCGACTGGCCAGACCGACGAGAGCTCAGCATAGACATAGGCCGTCGCCACACAGACGATCCCAGCGAGCAGCACCGCCCAGATCGCCCCCGTCCCCGCCACGCGCAACATGCCGGGGACGATAACGAACAAGGAAGAGACCGGACTGGTCACCGACAACGTCAGCAGCAATACGCCCACCACACCCAGGCTGCGGACAAGCGCAGTTGGCGCGGCCGGTTCCAGCTGGTGATCGAGCATTATTCCCCTAACCCTGTTGGTTGCCTCGCTATACAGCAGGCTTTGGTGCGGCAACCTCTACGGTACGGATGTTAAGTTCTCGCAACTGCTTTGCTGTTGCCACATTGGGCGCGCCCATCATCAAGTCTTCCGCCTTCTGATTCATCGGGAAGGTGATGACTTCACGGATGTTCGGTTCATCCGCCAGCAGCATGACAATGCGGTCGACGCCCGGCGCCGAACCGCCATGCGGCGGTGCGCCGAATTTGAAGGCGTTGATCATGCCTGCGAAATCACGATCGACATCGGCCTGGCTATAGCCCGCAATTTCAAAGGCTTTGTACATGATTTCAGGACGATGGTTCCGGATCGCGCCTGATGACAGCTCAATCCCGTTGCAGACGATGTCATATTGATAGGCCAGGATATCGAGCGGGTTTTTGCTCTCCAGCGCAGCCATCTCCCCCTGCGGCATGCTGAAGGGATTGTGACTGAAATCGATCTTCTTGGCGTCCTCATCATATTCGAACATCGGGAAATCGACGATCCAACAGAATTCAAATCGGCTTTCGTCAATCAGGCCAAGCTCCTGCCCAATTCGGGTACGCGCAAGGCCCGCCAGCTTGGCCGCCTGCGCCGCCGAACCAGCCGCGAAGAAGATGCCGTCATCGGGACCAAGGCCAAGCGCGTCGGCGATCGCCTTCATCCCCTCTTGCCCATGATTATTGGCGATTGGCCCGCCAAACACGCCCTGCTTCTGCGTGGCATAGCCCAGACCGGGAAAGCCTTCACTCTGCGCCCAGCTGTTCATGTCGTCGAAGAATTTCCGGCTTTTCTCCGCGGTGTTGGGTGCCGGGATAGCGCGGACAACGTTGCCGCTATCGACCATTGAGGCGAACCGGCCAAAGCCCGATCCCTTGAAGTGATCCGACACGTCAGTGATCAGCAGCGGGTTGCGCAGATCGGGCTTATCATTGCCATATTTCAGCATGGAGTCGCGGTAAGGAATACGCGCGAACGGCAGTGCGGAAACGGTGCGGCCCTTGCCCTGCCAGTCCGCGAACTCTTCGAACACGCCGTGCAGCACTGGTTCAATTGCTGCAAAAACATCATCTTGCGTGACAAAGCTCAATTCGAAATCGAGCTGGTAAAATTCGCCGGGCGAACGGTCCGCACGGGCATCCTCATCGCGGAAACACGGCGCGATCTGGAAATAGCGATCGAAGCCGGCGACCATCAGCAACTGCTTGAACATCTGCGGTGCCTGCGGCAGCGCATAGAATTTGCCCGGATGCACGCGGCTGGGCACCAGATAATCGCGCGCGCCTTCAGGCGACGACGCGGTCAGGATGGGGGTCTGGAATTCAGTGAAGCCCTGCCCGATCATCCGCTGGCGCAGCGATGAGATCACATGCGAGCGGAGCATGATATTGGCATGCAGCCGTTCGCGGCGCAGATCGAGGAAGCGATAGCGCAGGCGGATATCCTCAGGATATTCAGCATCGCCCGCCACCGGCATCGGCAGTTCCTGGGCATGGCTTTGGATGACTGCCTCGGTCGCGCGGATTTCGATGGCGCCGGTTGGCAGGTTGGGATTGATCGCTTCGGCATCGCGCGCGGTGACGATGCCGGTGATCGTGACGACACTTTCGTTCTTTAGGCGCTCGATCACGCCAAAGGCCGGGCCGCTGACGTCGGTGACGATCTGGGTGATGCCATAATGATCGCGCAGATCGATGAAGACGAGATCGCCATGATCGCGCTTTTTATGGACCCAGCCCGAAACGCGGACGGTTTGCCCGACATGATCCGGGCGGAGTTCGGCGCAGCTATGGGTGCGATAGGCGTGCATGGCGTTAAACTTCTCAAATAGCGTCGCCCCAGCGCAGGCTGGAGCCTGTTGGGGCAAGGGTGTTCGTCCGTTACCGCGCAATGCCGACTTTCATCGGCAGGAGGGCATGAGCGAGGGCTCGCGCTTCCCCGCCAACCCCGGCTTTGTCAAGACAGACATCCCTCGCTATGGCATCATTCATGCACATTCACGACTTGATCGACGATTCCGCGTCGCTCGCCAATCTCTGCCACCGCCTCTCGCAGTCACCGTTCGTCGCGGTTGATACAGAATTCATGCGCGAAAACAGCTATTGGCCCGAACTCTGCCTGATCCAGATCGCCGATGCGAACGAAGCGGCAGCGATTGATCCGATGGCACCCGACATCGACCTGAAACCATTGCTCGATCTGCTGACCGAGAATGATGAGGTGCTGAAGGTCTTTCATGCCGGCGGGCAGGATATCGAAATCGTCTATAACCTGACCGGCAAGACGCCGTTTCCGATGTTTGACAGCCAGGTGGCGGCGATGGCGCTGGGGCAAGGCGAACAGATCGGCTATTCCAATCTGGTCGAAAGCTATCTGGGCATCAGCGTCGACAAGGGCGCGCGTTTTACCGATTGGAGCCGCCGGCCGCTCGACAAACGCCAGATCGAATATGCGATCGGCGATGTCACCCATTTATCGACTATTTTTCCGAAGATGCTCGATCGGCTGCGCAAGACCGGGCGTGGCGACTGGCTCGACCAGGAAATGGAGCGAATCGGCAATCCGGCCAACTACGAAAATGATCCCGAACAAGCCTGGCGCCGGGTGCGGATCGCCAGCCGCAAGGCCGATGTGCTTGGCCGGTTAAAAGCGCTGGCGAAATGGCGTGAGCTTGAGGCACAGGGCAAGGATCTGCCGCGCGGCCGCATCATCAAGGATGAAACCCTGGCCGACCTTGCCGGCACGCCGCCCAAGAAACAGGCTGATCTGGCGCGTGTGCGCGGGCTGTCGCCCGCCTGGGCTAATAATGATATCGGCGCGCGGCTTATGGCCTCGCTGGAGCAATCGACACCGATGGCAGCGTCTGAAATGCCGAGCCGCGACGATCGCAAGCCGGGCATGGGCAAGGAAGGCGCACCGGTCGCCGATCTCCTAAAGCTGCTGTTGAAAATCAGGGCGCGGGACATCGATGTCGCGGCAAAATTGCTGGCGCGTACCGAGGATCTCGAGGCGCTGGCCGCAGGTCAGCGCGAGGGGTTGGCGATATTGGATGGCTGGCGGTTCGAACAATTCGGCCGCGATGCGCTGGCCTTGGTCGAAGGACGGCTGGCCTTTGCAGTCAAGAACGGCAAGCTAAAGATGACGCGGGCGGAGGATGCGGGCTAGAGCGTAACGCCGCTAGGGCGATTGAACCTCACCCCCGTTCGGCCCCGGATCAGGTCCGGGGGAAGTCGAAGCCCACGCGCTGCACATGCCCTTCGACTGCGCTCAGGGCGAACGGCGTATGGGTTGATCCCATTCGAAGTCATCACACTCCAGGCCGTTACCCGCGCACCACCGCCTGACGCCCCAAGGCGTTGGCCAGCCCCTTGTGACGGCGCTCGACCGCTTCGCTGTACAGCGCCGAATCGTCCTGCGCCAAGGTGACCGCGATTGCGGCACCGTCATCGTCCAGCCGGGAGCGTTGCAGCGGGCCGGCAAGGCCGCCGCTCAGCCGTTGTCCCAGCCGCATGGCCAGGCCCCAGGCCGTCGCGCGTTTAATGTCTGACGGGCTGGCAAGCGGCGGAATCAGCGGCGACGAATCGGTGCCGCCGCCGAGCGAGGTGAACAGCGCTTGGGCAAGCAGCACGCGGCCGCGCGCATCAATCGCCACCCAATTGCCATGCAGCGCAATTTCGACGCCGCGTTCGGCCCGAAATTCAGGGTTGGCGCGCCAGCCGACATCAGCGAGCAGGCAGGCAGCATGGCGCAGCCGGGCAAGTTCGGGGGGCTCACCGGCAAACAGCGGCGAAATCCAGCGATCGAGCAGATCGCCATGTTCGGCGAAGCGCCCAAGCCGCCTACCCTCGTCGCGCGCGGCCACAATCAGCGGGTCCTGTGCGCGCTGCTCTGCCGTCAGCGCGCCAAACAGCAAGCCTTCGCGCAAGCCAAAGGCGGAAACGATCGTGGTCCGGGACTGAAGGTGACGCAGCAAAACCCCGAGCAGCGCATTGGCATCCCCCAACGTCGGCACGCGCGCCGATGACAGCGATGGAATCTCGCGCAGCTTGCCCTTGGCGACATGGCTGAGCGTGCGACCGATCCGAGTGATCGCTGCAGGCGACATTTCATATTGGTGGATGACGGGCAGCGGATAGCCGGTGATATGCATATCGAGCCGGGCGAGCGAGCGCCACGATCCACCAACCAAGTAAAGTGGCAGACCTGCGCCCTTACCCGTCCAACCCGCCTCATCAATCATCGTGCCGACGCGGCGATCAAATAATCTCAGCCCCTTGGCCCTGAGCGCGGCGATCCGCAGCACGCCGAGCGGGAAAGAGGCCCGGTCTTCGACCTGCCCATTGGCGATGCGGACCAGCTCCAGACTGCCACCGCCAAGATCGCCGACAATGCCATCCGCCAGCGGAATGGCTGACAGCACGCCGAGCCCAGCCCCAAGCGCTTCCTGCTCACCCGACAGCAGCTCAACCTCCAGGCCAAGTGACCGGGCATTGTCGATCAGCACATGGCCATTGGTGGCATCCCGCACGGCAGCCGTGGCGACGGTGCGGAGCTGAGCAACCTCCATTTCGCGCGCCACCGCGGCAAAGCGGCCAAGCGCCGCCTGTGCTGTCTTCAGCGCCTCTGCATCAATCGCCCCGGTGGCGGCAAAACCGCGCCCGAGGCCGGCCATGACCTTTTCGTTGAACAGGATCGCCGGCAGCCGCGCCGGCCCCTGATAGACCACCAGGCGGATCGAATTGGAGCCGATATCGATGATCGCCGTGCGCGGTTCGGCGACGCTTTCTACCTTGGGCTTGCGGAAAAGCAGGGTGGCCATGGGGTTATAACGCCGGAGATGGCATTAGGTACGCCGCCGCAGCGACAGTTTCGGCACGGAATCGCTGCCCTGCAACGCGGCGCCGCGCCCGGACAGCGAGGGGTTGGTCATGAAATAACGGTGCAGGTTGAACGGACGCGTGCCCGCCTCAACGCGCACATAGCTGCCATCGGCCTGCAATACCCAGCTTTGTTCGTTGTCGATCAGGTTGGCGACCATGACCTGATCGAGCACTTGATCATGCACGGTCTTGTTTTCAATCGGCAGCAAATATTCCACGCGACGATCGAAATTGCGCGGCATCGCATCGGCTGAAGAGATGAATACCTTTGCGCCATCATTGGGCAACGCCTTGCCATTACCAAAGGCCCAGATGCGGCTGTGCTCCAGAAAGCGGCCAATGACCGATTTCACGCGGATATGCTCTGACATATCGGGCACGCCGGGTTTCAGGCAGCAAATGCCGCGAATGACGAGATCGATTTCGACGCCGGCATTGCTGGCCTCATAAAGTTTTTCGATTACCGCCGGATCGACCAGCGAATTCATCTTGGCCCAGATCGACCCAGGCTTGCCGGCCCGCGCAAAGGCGATTTCGGCATCGATGCAATCGACCAGGCGTTTGCGCAGATCGCGTGGCGACAGGCTGACCAGCGCCATATTCTCCGGCTCGACATAGCCAGTGACATAATTGAACATCTGCGCCGCATCACGCCCGATGCGAGGATCGGCCGTGAAGAAGCTGAGATCAGTATAAATTTTTGCGGTGATCGGGTGGTAATTGCCGGTGCCGAAATGGCAGTAGGTGCGGTACTGGCCGCCCTCTCGCCGCACGACCATTGAGACCTTTGCGTGGGTTTTCCACTCCATGAAACCATAGACGACCTGCACCCCGGCGCGTTCCAGCGCGGAGGCCCAGAGCAGGTTCTGCTCTTCATCGAAGCGTGCCTTCAGCTCAACAACGGCGGTGACTGACTTGCCCGCTTCGGCGGCCGCGATCAGCGCGTTGATGACGGCGGGCTGTTTGCCGGCGCGGTAGAGCGTCTGCTTGATCGCAACGACATCAGGATCGCTCGCGGCCTGGCGCAGGAACGCGAGCACAACGTCAAAGCTCTCATAAGGGTGGTGGACGACGATGTCCTTGGCCTTGATCGCGGCGAAGCAATCGCCGCTATATTCGCGGATGCGCTCCGGGAAGCGCGGCGAATAAGGCGGGAATTTCAGGTCAGGGCGATCTTCATCGACGATCGCTTCAAGATCGCCAACGCCCAAAAACGCAGCACCATCGGTAACGAATGCATCTGCGCCGCCCAGCTCATCGCGCAACGCCGCGCTCAGCTGATCGGGCATCCCCGATTCGAGTTCCAATCGGATCACGCGGCCGCGCCGCCGACGCTTGATGGCATTGGCGAAATAGCGGACCAGATCCTCGGCCTCTTCCTCAATCTCAATATCGCTGTCGCGCAGCACGCGGAATTCCGCAGCACCAATCACCCGGTATCCCGGAAAAATCACTGACGAGAAGCGCTTCACCAGCGATTCAACCGCAATGTAGCGCACCGTCTCCCCGGGCACGCGCACGAAGCGCGGCATCGGGGCGGGCAGCATCACCAGTTCCTGGATCGGCTGGTCGTCCGACAAGCGCACCAGATCGAACATTACCGCCAGCCCCTTATTGGGCATGAACGGGAACGGGTGCGCCGGATCGAGTGCCTGGGGTGTCAGAATCGGGAAGATCTGTTCGCGAAAATGTGTTTCGAGCCAGGCGAGATCGGCAGCCGGCAATGCCTCATCGATCATCTTTGACCCGAGCACGGCGATTCCGGTTTCCCCAAGCAAGCGCCGCAATTCGCGCCAGACATTACGTTGGCTTTCGACGAGTGCATCGGCGCCGGCCACGATGGCCGTCAATTGCTGGCTGGAATTCAGCCCATCGGCGGAAAGGCGATCGACATCCTGAAGCTGCTGCCCCTTCAACCCCGCGACGCGGACCATGAAGAATTCGTCCAGATTCGATCCCGAAATCGACAGAAAGCGGAGCCGTTCCAGCAATGGGTGGGCGGGGTTGCACGCTTCCTCCAGCACGCGCCGGTTAAAGGCGAGCCAGGACAGTTCGCGATTGAAATAGCGTTCGCCAGCACTGCTGCCAACGAACAGGTCGTCGTCATCGACTTCCGCGATATGGGCCGGGCGGTTCATGCTGCATCATTCCCTGTGATCATGGCGCGATCGATGATCAGGCCGGCTGGTGCCAATGTGCCCCGCGCGAGCGGAATCGACAAGCGTTTGCGGGTCTGGCCAACCTCCTGATCAAGTGCATCGACAGCGCGAACCAGGGCGACGTGGCTGCGCTCCAGCCTGGCCAGCAACCATTGCACCAGTTCAGGTCGCGCATCGAGCCCGCGCCGGGCGAAATCGCGCTCCAGTAACGCATGCATCAAGGCTTCATCGGGCGGATCGATCGCGATGATCGGCGTCGCGGCCAGCCGTGATCGAAGATCGGGCAAGGTCACCTGCCAGTCTGGCGGCGGGGCATCCGCCACGATCAACAGCGGGCGACGATCGGGCTGGGCATTGTTCCAGGCATGAAAAATCACTTCTTCATCGACGCGTTCGGCATCGTCGATGATCGTGCCCCCACTTTGCGCGGCAAAAATCCGGGCGAGCAGGCTGCGCCCGGATTTTCGCGGGCCGACAAGTATCGCCGCCATGACCGGCCAGGCACCCCAGCGCTTGAGCGCCTGGGCAGCACGGCTGTTGGAGCTGCTGATCAGGAATGCCGCTTCCCCGGCCTCCTCAGGATAGGGCAGCGGCAGGGCGAGTTGCGTCATCCCGCGGTCGCGTTTTCCGGCTGCACATCGGGGGGCGGCAAGGACGCGCGCGGCCGCTGGATACGAATCGCGCCGCTGCCGAGCGTCACGACAAAGCCGCGCGCTTCCAGCACGGCCTTGAGCGTCGCGACATCGCCATCATAGCCGACCCGCATCACCGAAATACCGCCAAGCGCCAGGCTGGTGGTCACCGCCGATCGGACGCCCGCAATGCCGCGCAGGGTGCGCTCAGTCGCCTCGACCGCGCTGGCACTGGGCGTATCGAACTGGACGCTGAGATTGCCCGCGCCCGCCGATTCGAGCACGCCGGCATCAGCCGCAAGCGATTCGTCAGTCTCGGTCGGTGCGATTTCAGCTTCAGGGAGGCGGGCATTCAGACCCGGATCGACGCGGAGCATGCCGTTCGCCAATGCCGCTTGATAGGCCTGATCGATACGCTTGATGCCGGCATTCAGCAGCGCCGGCAGTGCATCCCCGCTCGCCACGCGCAACGAGAATTGCGTCAGCAAGCGATTGTCGGGACCAAATCGCGCCTGAAATTTACCAACGATCGGCCCGCCTGGGTAAAGCCGCGAAAGGTGAACGATCGGAATCAGCACATCCGACGCACCATATTGCGCCAGCAATGCCTGCCACCAAAGCCGACCCGGCCGATTGATCTGGCCAGCATTCAGCAGCAGCGAATCAGGACCAGTGCCGCTGGGGCGGACATAATCGATCGCGCTATTGCCGGTGCGAAATGCCGCCCAGGCATCTTGCCAATCGGTGCGCTGTTCAAACACGCGACCCGCGCCGCCCGACCATTCGACAGGAATGACCAGCATCGGCGGCGATCGCAGGATTTTGCCCGAAACGCCGAGAATCGCCGCCGCACGATTGCGATCGAACATCACGCCCAACCGGGCGATGTAGCGATTCGGCCCGATCTGTTCATTTTCAACGACAATGCCCGACACGATCGCATCAAGCGCCGAATCAGAAAGGCCGCTGCCACCACCGCCCATGCGGCGCGACAGCATCTGCCACCCCTTGCGCTGGGCAAGCCGCCAGCCCGCCAGGCGAGCAGCCGAGGCGTTCTTGCCCGTGGCATCAACCTCCACGCCGCCGATTTCAAAGCTGCCGGCCGTGCCCACCGCAGGCCGACCCGCCCCATTGCGACTCTGAGCGCTATCGCCCTGTGCGACGCTGCCGCCGCTGGCGAGCAATGCGGCCATTGCCAGGGCGGCGGGGAAAAGTCGGAGGAGGTTCTTGGCCATGTCGGCGCCCTTTTGGCGAAGCAAGCGTGGAAATCCAAGCAGGATATGGCTACCGCATCGTCCATGAACGACACCGACGCCTCCGCCAAGCCCTATACCTATGCGCAAGCCGGGGTTTCGATCGCTGCTGGCAACGCGCTTGTCCGCGCAATTGGGCCCATGGCCAAGGCCACCCGGCGCAAAGGCGCAGACGCCGATCTTGGCGGTTTTGGGGGTTTTTTTGATCTGAAGGCGGCGGGTTTCGTCGATCCCCTGCTGGTCGCGGCCAATGATGGCGTCGGCACCAAGTTGAAACTGGCGATAGAGCACAATGCGCATGACGGTGTCGGGATCGATCTGGTCGCGATGTGCGCCAATGATCTGATCGTCCAGGGCGCCGAGCCATTATTCTTCCTCGATTATTACGCCACCGCCAAATTGGTGCCTGATGTCGCTGAGCGCGTCATCGCGTCGATCGCGCAGGGCTGTCTGCTGGCCGGGTGCGCGCTGATCGGCGGCGAGACGGCCGAAATGCCCGGCATGTATGCCGAGGGCGATTATGATCTGGCGGGCTTCTGCGTCGGCGCGGTCGAACGCGACCGGGTGCTGACCGGTGCCGAGATCGCGCCGGGTGACGTGATATTGGGCCTTGCCTCCTCGGGCGTACACTCCAACGGATTCTCGTTGGTGCGCAGGCTGGCGGCGGATCGCGGCTGGCGGCTTGATCGCCCTGCCCTGTTCGATCAGCAAACACTGCTGATCGACGCGCTGATGGCACCGACCCGCATCTACGTGAAGAGCCTGCTCCCGCTGCTCGCCGAGCGCCGGATCAAGGGACTGGCGCACATCACCGGCGGCGGCTTGCTCGAAAATATCCCGCGCGTGTTGCCCGATGGGGCGCACGCCATGGTAGATGCAGCGCGCTGGGAACAGCCAAGGCTGATGGCATTCCTACAAGCGCAGGGGAGCATCGAACCCGAGGAAATGGCGCGAACCTTTAATTGCGGGATCGGCATGATCGCGATCGTTGCAGCGGAACAGGCAACCGCCGTGGCCGATGCGCTGACAGCCGCGGGCGAGACCGTCTTCACCATCGGCCATGTCGACGCCGGTGCGCGCGGCTGCACGGTGGCGGGACCTGCCGATATTTGGGGCGCGCGCGCTGGCTGGTCGGCGACGCACAATCATGGCTAAGAAAAAGGTCGGCATCCTGCTGTCAGGGCGCGGATCGAACATGATGGCGCTCGTACAGGCAGCACAGGCGAACGACAGCCCCTATACAATCGCGCTGGTCGCCTCCGACAAGCCCGCAGCACTTGGCATCGCCTGGGCGGCAGCGCAGGGGCTGGCGGTCTTTACGCAGAGCCCGAAGGGCATGGCCAAAAGCGATTATGAAGCGCTGATCGATGCCGCGCTGCGTGACGCTGGTGTCGAGATCATCGCGCTTGCCGGCTATATGCGGTTATTGTCCGATGCCTTTGTTGCGCGATGGCGCGGACGAATCATCAATATTCACCCCTCGCTGCTGCCAAAATATAAGGGCCTGGACACGCATGCCCGGGCAATTGCAGCTGGTGATGCGGTGGCTGGGTGTTCGGTGCATATCGTGACCGAAGAGCTTGATGGCGGCGCGGTGCTTGGCCAGGCCGAGGTGCCGATTCTGCCGGGCGACACGGCCGACAGCCTAGCCGATCGCGTGCTAGCAGCAGAGCATCGCCTTTACCCGCGTATTCTGGCAGAATTCGCCACACAATGAGCCCCGATCCCGCCATCGAGTTAGCGCGAATCCGCGCGATCTGCCTCGCCCTGCCAGCGGCGGACGAGCGATTGTCCCACGGATCGCCCGGTTTTTTCATCACCAAGGGCAAGTTCTTCGCCTATTTCTGGCATAATCATCATCATGACGGGATCACCGCCTGCCATGTGAAGACCAGCGGGCGCGAGGAACAGGCGATGCTTGTCGATATGGACCCGGATTTCTATTTCGTGCCGCCCTATCTGGGGCCGAGTGGCTGGATCGGCATGCGGCTCGACCAGCCAGACACGGATTGGGACCGGGTGGCAGACCGAATCGCCACGAGTTGGGAACTGGTCGCGCCGCGCCGCTTGCTAGAAATGGGTGGACGATGAACGACCTGCCCGACACCCCCGCCGAAAAAGCCGAAGCTGCAGCGATTCGGCGCCGCTGGGTCACGCTGGGCGAGGTTGTCGCGATCGCCGGGCTGATCATTTCGGCGCTCGCGCTGTGGAGCAGTTGGGCCGATCACCGCGCCGACGAAGCTGATCGACGCGCCGAAAAGGCGCTGGCGGCCAAGGCGAAAACGGTCGTCTTGTTGACCAGTACGCCACGGCGGGGCGGCGAGGAACTGGCGCTCGCCGATGCGGCGCACCCGGTGCAGAGCATCACCGTCACTTTCCCCACTGCCTTTGGCCTTTCCCCCCAGACCAGTGCGCCCACACCGACAATTTCGGCACGCTGGTTTGCCGCCAAGCTGATGGCGATGACCGATGGCGGCGCTGATGCGCAGACGGGTCGGCTGCCCGTCATTATCTCCAGCGATTATTGGGACGGGGACCAGCACATCACCGATCGCGCCATTTACGATATCGTCTGGCGAACCGAAGGGCGGCTGTTGCTTGGTCGCTCGCTCAAGCTCGATGGGCTGATCCTGCGCGAACGCGGCAAGCCCGATCAGGCGCGGGTCGACAGTCTATGGGCTAAGGTAGCACCTGCCCGTCAGGGTTGATTCGGGCAAGATGATCACAATCAAAGCGTTGATCGATCTCCCGTACATTTACTCCACACAATAATCTATAAAATGCACTTCGATGACGTCAATTTTATGGCAGCAATACTATTTATGCCGTGTAATTTATCTACTCCATAATCATTCATAATTGTCGTTGAATCTTTATGAATTAAAAACTGCAAACATATGACGTGGTAGTTGAATATATAGATTTAGAAAATATTTAAAATTTATTTGTTGATTTTTACATTTACGTGAAAAAAACATTTCAAATCAACTTCACTATACATATAGCAATTACTACATTGCGTATGCATGGCAGCTGTTACAGCATCGGGCGGTCGTTATTAAAAACGACTCGGCACTGCAACAGCACAAAAGAGAGGATAAGCCATGCCCCAAGAATATCTCACTTGGTCTGATCTTACTGCCTTAAATTCTAGCCCCAGCGATGTTCGCGACAAGTTTCAATCGATTTGGGGTGATAATCCTGATGGAATCGCGCTGAACGATACCACATATTATAACGCGGTAACGCCAGCGATTACGCAGCAATATGGCCATTATTGCTACAAGACACTTGGACAAATCGCCTATAGCGAAGGCGCACAAACCTCGCCAACCCAAGCAATTGTTGGCAGCAACACGGCTTATAACAACAGCAACCAGCCGGCGACGATTTCGCTGACGGTGGATGGCGCCTGGACCGAAACGACCGGGTGGTCTTCATCCATCACGACGGGGATGACCTTTTCGAGTGAGGTCACGCTCGAAGGCGTCTTCAAAATGGGGATGTCGTTCAGCGTATCCGCCACAGTGGGCCAATCAGGCTCCTCCAGCGTCAACAAGGGGTCGTCGGCGACGGTCAGCGTCACGGTGCCGCCCAACTCGAAGATCACCGTGGATATGGTCGCAACGATGCAGACCGAAACGTTGGATTTCTCTGCGCCGATCCAGGTGTCGGGCATGATGGGGGCGAATTTCCCAAACCGCGTCCAGGGCCATTATTTCTGGTTCAATGATATTGGCAGCCTGGTGCCGCAAACATCGGGCACGCTGAGCGGGTCGATCCAGGGCACATCAGCGTTTCACGTGCAGACGCATATCGGCGCTGCTGAACCGATCAGCTAACCCGCAAACGGAAACCGGAAGCGCGGCCCTGATCGGCACGCGCTTCCGGTCTTTTCCAATCAGCCGACCAGTTCTTCCGGCTTGAAGAAATAGGCGATCTCGATCGCGGCGTTTTCGTCGCTATCCGAACCATGAACCGAATTGGCTTCGATCGATTCAGCCAGTTCCTTGCGGATCGTGCCTGGTTCAGCATTGGCGGGGTTGGTTGCGCCCATGATGTCGCGGTTGCGCTGCATGGCGTTTTCCCCTTCCAGCACCTGCACGACGACCGGTCCGGAAATCATGAAGGTCACCAGGTCGTTGAAAAAGGGACGCTCGCGGTGGACAGCGTAGAAGCCCTCTGCCTGTTCGCGGGTCATCTGGATGCGCTTCGAAGCAACGACGCGCAGGCCGCCCTCTTCCAGCATCTTGGTGACGGCACCGGTCAGGTTGCGGCGGGTAGCATCGGGCTTGATGATCGAAAAAGTGCGTGTCGCGGCCATGACTGGTGCGGTTCCTGTGTTTGGGAGTGGGTGGATAGGTCGCGCGAGCCTTTAGCGGCGGCCACACGTTCCTGCAAGCAGCGCTCAGGCGGCCTGTTCCCAGCGACCGGAATCGTCTTGTTTCCAATAGCGGCGCTCAACCCCCGGTTTGTCCGCCAGCGCGCGCCAGGCAGCGCGCGCCTCGACAATCGCGTCATCGTCAAAAAAATGGAACGCCCGGTCGAAGGACAGCGCATCATAACGCCATAGCGCATCGGCGATGGCAATGTTGCGCGCACCATTTGGGGCATCAGTGCCAGCACCGATCAGTATCGGTTGATCAGGATCATCGGTCGAACCGATTTGCGCGTGCGGCAGAAAACTGTCGGGCGCGTAACTCCAGAGCAGCTTGTTGAGCATATCGCGCCGCGTCGGTTCGCTGGCGACAATCAGCAAGCGGCCACCCGTTTCCACGACCTTCTCGGCGATTTTCGGCAATACGCGCTCAAGCGGTCGAACGGTAAGGTGATAGAAATCGACCTGCATCTCTTCCTCACCCTACCATAGACCGCGCATTGGCCACGGTGGCGCGCTTATTGTTCGAAGTTATCCGCCACCAGCCGATCGAGCAGGCGCACGCCATAGCCGGTTGCGCCCTTGTCATAGGTCGCGCCGGGCTTGTCGGCCCAAACCATGCCGGCAATGTCGAGATGCGCCCAGCGAACGCCCTTGTCGACGAAGCGCTGCAGGAACTGCGCTGCGGTGATCGACCCGGCACCGCGCGGGCCGACATTCTTCATGTCCGCAATCGGGCTATCGATCAGCTTGTTGTAGGCATCCGACAGCGGGAACCGCCACAGCAGGTCACCAGTCGATTTGCCCGCCGCGAGCAATTGATCAGCGAGCGAATCGTCATTGGCAAACATCCCGCCATGTTCGTTGCCCAGCGCGATGATCATCGCGCCGGTCAGGGTAGCAAGATCGACGATTGTTTTCGGATGATGCGTCCGCTGGACCCAGGTCAGCGCATCGCAGAGCACCAGCCGACCTTCGGCATCGGTATTGAGGATTTCGATCGTCTGGCCTGACATTGAAGTGACGATATCGCCCGGCCGCTGCGCATTGCCATCGGGCATGTTTTCCACCAGCCCGCAGACCCCGATGACATTGGCCTTTGCCTTGCGGAGCGCCAGCGCCTTCATCGCGCCAGCGACCGCACCCGCGCCGCCCATATCCCATTTCATGTCTTCCATGCCCGGCCCGGGCTTAAGCGAGATACCGCCTGTATCGAAGGTAACGCCCTTGCCGACCAGCGCGAGATCGGGATCGCCCGGCCCCTTGCCCGACCATTTCATGACGAGCAGCTGCGCGTCGCGCACTGATCCCTGGCTGACCCCCAGCAATGATCCCATGCCCAGCGCGGCCATTTCCGCTTCGCCCAGCACGGTGATTTCCAGGCCGAGCCCATCGACATCGGCCTTGACGGCATCGACGAAGCTGACGGGATACATGATGTTGGGTGGTTCGGACACGAGCGTACGAGTCAGGTCCAGCCCCTTGGTTACCGCGTCCTGTCGGTGCCAGGCTTCCTCGCTGCCAGCGGGCGTGCCGACCAGCGTGATCGCAGTTAGCGTCGGCTTGGCCTTTTCGGCGAGCTTGGTGCGATACCGATCGATCCGCCAGCTGCGCTGTGCGGCGCCAGCGGCGAAACGTGCCACCGCGCCAGCGGCCGGTGTGCCACCAAGGCTGGCAAAATCGACCGTCAGGCTGGTCACGCCCGATGTCAGCAACCGCGCCGTCAGCGCGCCGCCTGCGCGTTCATATTCCGCCTCACCGCCAGGCCCGACGCCCACCAGCAGCAGCTGGACGACGGCATCGCCGAAATCGACAAAGGCCTCGACGATCGCGCCCGCTTCACCGTCGAAACGCGCTGCCCGCGCGGCGCTGATGGCCAGTCGCTGGGCGGCAGCATCGATATCGCCGAACGCGATCCGCTCTAATCCATCCTTTTCGACAGGGAGGGCCAGGACCCGGGTGTCGGCGGGGCGGCGAGCAGCAAACTGGATATGCATCGGATTCCTTAGGACAGTCACAAAGACGACTCGTTCCCCTTAAGCGCTCCGTCCCAGCGTGGCAAAGCACGAACCGAGATTGCAGCGCCGCCCGTCCAATGCGATAGGCGCGCAAGGCGGCGGCCATTTCCGCCAGGGGTCGATGCCAGCGTGAAGCGTTCCTTTCTTCTTGCCTCCTGTGCTCTGGCAGCGATTCTTGCGGTGGCAACGCCTGCGGGCGCGCAGGATCTGCAGGATCGCCCCACCGATCTGCCATCGCCGACCGAAATTCCAAGCAATGACATAAAGGGCACGGCAACCGCCGATCAGGTCCAGTTCAGCGCCGATGGCATCGACTATGACAGCAAGGGTGACATCGTTACGGCGCGCGGCGATGTGCGCATGCACCGCGGTGGCGACCGGCTGCGCGCCGACACAATCGTGTGGAACCGCGAAACGGGCCTGGTGACCGCGACGGGCAATATCGTCGTGACCAATCCAGGCGGCGATGCTGCCTATGGCGATACGATCGAGCTGACCGATTCGCTGAAGGATGGCGTGATCGAGAATATGCTGGTCGTGCTTGATCAGGGCGGGCGCCTGGCCGCGGACCGTGGCAGCCGCAAGGACGGCATCGTCACGCTTGATGATGCCGCCTACACCCCCTGTTCAGTCGTCGATTCAAAAAATTGCCCGAAAATGCCGTCCTGGAAGATCACAGCGGCGCGCGTCGTCTATGATCCGGTTCGCCAGCGCATTTTCTACAAGGGCGCACGCGTCAACATCTTCGGCATCGCCTCTATCCCGCTCCCCGCCTTCTCCAATCCGGTCGGCGGTGGCACCGATAGCGGGTTCCTGACGCCCGATCTGAAATATAGCCGCGTGAACGGGGCCGAGGCGGCGGTGCCCTATTATTTCCGCATCGCGCCCAATCGCGGGCTGACCATTACGCCGCGTCTGTTCAGCGCCGCGCTGCCCATGCTGCAGGCCGAATATCAGGCGCTGACCACCAAGGGCGCCTATCGCGTGCTGGCCTATGGCACCGTCAGCGACCGGACAGACACGCTCGCGGTAAACCCGCAAACCGCGCAAAACGCGTTTCGCGGATATTTCGACGCGAGTGGCAGATTCCAGTTCGATCCTTATTGGAGCATCAGTGGATCGATCCGGGTGACAACCGATCGCACCTTCCTGCGCCGATATGATATCTCGCGCGGCGACATTCTGCGCAACACGATCAAGATCGAACGGATTGACGCCAACAGCTATTTTTCGATCGCGGGTTGGGCAGTGCAGACCTTGCGGGTCGGCGATCGTCAGGGGCTGCAGCCCTTTGCGCTGCCTGAAATCGATTATCGGCGACGGATAAACGACGTGCTGATCGATGGCGGTCGGCTGAATTTGCAGGTCAACAGCTTGGCGATCGGCCGGGCAGCGGGCCAGAATAGCCAGCGGGCCTTTGCCAGTGCGCAATGGGATCTCCGCCGGATAACGTCGCTGGGCCAGGAAGTGACGCTGACGGCTTTTGCCCGTGGCGATATCTACAATGCCGGCAACACCGTGGCGACCAGCGTCGTCAGCTATCGCGGCGAGGACGGATTCCACGCGCGCGCGATCGGCGCAGTCGCGCTAGACGTCAGGTGGCCATTGATTGGTCAGTTTCTGGGCGGCACGCAGCGACTGACCCCCCGCATCCAGATCGTCGCCTCCCCGCCGATCAACAACCTGGCGATCCCCAATGAGGATTCGCGGGCGGTTGATCTGGAAGATTCGAACCTTTTTTCGCTCAATCGGTTCCCCGGCTATGATCGGGTCGAGGATTCGACGCGGGTAACCTATGGCGTCGACTGGTCGCTCGCGCTGCCCGATTTCACCTTTGATGCAAATATTGGCCAGAGCTATCGGCTGAGCAACCGGGCGACCTTATTGCCTGACGGCACCGGGCTGAGCGACAGCGTGTCTGATATCGTCGGGCGCAATGTTCTGCGGTACAAGGACCTGGTCACGCTGACGCATCGCTACCGTCTCGACAAGGATGGGTTGGCGCTCCGCCGTAACGAACTCGACGCGACGATCGGGACGCGCGGGACTTCCCTGTTGCTTGGCTATTTGCGGCTCAACCGGAACATTACCCCCTCGCTGGAAGATTTGCGCGATCGCGAGGAAGCCCGGGTAGGCGGGCGCGTGCAGTTTGCACGATTCTGGTCGATCTTTGGTTCCGCCGTGGTGGACCTTACCGATCGACGCGAGGATCCGACGTCGCAGGCGAATGGCTTTACGCCAGTGCGCCACCGGATCGGCTTTGCGTATGAAGATGACTGTCTGCGGCTTGGCCTGACCTGGAAACGCGATTATCGGGACACTGGCGACGCACGACGCGGCGACAGTTTTCTGTTGACGCTGGCGTTCAAGAACCTCGGGCGCTAAGCTTGGGTTCAGCCGTCCGGGCCCAAAGGGCCGATGCGATCCGGTATTTGATCGATTATTGGGAATTCGAAGCTAGTGATGAAATCGTTCGCAACACCGCGCCTGTTCGGCCGTTCAGCCCTGCTCGCCACTGGCATCATCATGGCAGGCGCTGCGCTGGCCCAGACAGTGGCTGACAATCAACTGCCCGAAACCAACCTTAATATTCCTGCCAATCTGCAGGTTTTCGGGAAGCTCGATC
Source organism: Proteobacteria bacterium ST_bin13 (assembly GCA_002083645.1). Lineage (GTDB taxonomy): Bacteria > Pseudomonadota > Alphaproteobacteria > Sphingomonadales > Sphingomonadaceae > Sphingomonas. Next base: position 35,786 of record MSXQ01000005.1, on the reverse strand, counting down.
CGAATGTCCGCAAGCCGACCGCGATCGTCAACGATGCGATCATCACCGGCACCGATGTCGATCAGCGCGTCGCGCTGCTGATCGCGGCGAATAACGTCAAACCTTCCCCGGAAGACCGCGAACGGCTGCGGTTACAGGTGTTGAGCGGTCTGATCGACGAAACGCTGCAGATTCAGGAAGCCAAGGCCAGCGATATCACGGTGACCAAGGAAGAGATTGATCGCAGCTTTGCCGGCGTCGCGCGCAGCTTTAACAAGCCAGTACCTGAACTGCGCATCTATCTCCGTGCTGTCGGCTCATCCGAACGTTCGCTGCGTCGCCAGATCGAGGCAGAATTGTCGTGGAGCCGCTATCTGCGCCGCAAGGTAGAGCCGTTCATCAATGTCGGCGATACCGAAGTCGCTGGCATTATCGCACGGATCAAGGCGAATCAGGGCGCGGAAGAATTCCACGTTAAGGAAATCTATCTGACCGCAAGCCCGGAACGCGAACAACAGGTATTGTCTGAAGCGCGTGCCCTGATCAGCGAAATCCAGAAGGGCCAGAAACCATTCGAGCAAGTCGCTCATGACCGTTCAGAGGCGTCGACCGCTGCTGTCGGTGGCGATCTGGGCTGGGTGCGGGCGGGCCAGTTACCCGAAACGCTGGCACAGGCCGCCGTGGAAATGCGAGTCAACCAACTTGCGGGTCCAGTGCCGGTGCCGGGCGGCTATTCGATCCTCTATCTGGTCGATACCCGCACGATCGGCACCAGCGACCCGCGGGATACACAGCTCAATCTCCGCCAAATCAGTATGGCCTTCAAAGCCGGGATCACCCAGGCTGAAGCCACGGAAAAGGTCTCAGCCTTCGCCAAGATGACTCAGGAGATTAAAGGCTGTGGCGATGTTGCGAAAGCAGCCGCCGCCTTTGGTGCTGAAGTCGTCGATAATGATTCGATCAAGGTGCGCGATCTGCCACCCCAGCTGCAAGACATCATGCTGAAGCTCCAGATCGGTGAATCCACCCCACCCTTTGGGTCGCCAACCGACGGTGTTCGCGCGTTGGTGCTCTGTGGTCGCGACGAGCCGAAAGTCGCTGGCCTGCCCAGCATGGAGCAAGTCCGTCAGCAAATGGAGCAGCGCGGCGTCAATCTGCGCGCCGATCACAAATTGCGCGATCTCCGCCGCGACGCCATTGTCGAATATCGCTGATCGGACGATGCTGGCGCCAATCGCCGTTTCGATGGGCGATCCCGCCGGGATCGGTCCGGAGGTGGCCGCAAAGGCCTGGGCCGGGCGTCGTGAACATGGATTGGCGCCGTTTTTTGCGGTTGGCGATGTCCGCGCGATCGAAAAAATATGGGATGGACCAGTTGAGCGCGTCAGCGATCCCGCTGATGCGGCTGCTTTGTTTGAAACGGCATTGCCGGTGCTGTCCATCCAGGACGCCGGGGACATCACGCCGGGAGAACCCGATGTCGACGGCGCGCGCTGTGCACTCCATGCGCTTGAACTCGCCGTTGGTCTGACCCGATCAGGGGCTGCAGGCGCGCTTGTGACCGGGCCGGTTTCCAAGGCGCAGCTGTATCAGATCGGCTTTACCGATCCTGGCCAAACCGAATTTGTCGCTGAACGATGCGGCATTTCCCGCGACAACACGGTGATGATGCTGGCCGGTCCCACCTTGCGGGTCGTGCCCATCACCACCCATGTCGCGCTCGCGAGCGTTAGTGAGTTACTGAGCGTCGAACTGATCATCGCCAAAGCGCGGGTAACGGCGCGCGGCCTGACGCGAAATTTCGGGATTGAGCACCCGCGGCTGGCGCTGGCCGGGTTCAATCCGCATGCCGGCGAACAGGGCGCGATGGGACGGGAAGAAATTGACATCTTACGCCCGGCGATCGAAGCGCTGCGCGCAGAGGGGATCGACATTATCGGCCCATTGCCCGCCGATACGATGTTTCACCCGCGCGGGCGGGCGCGCTTTGATACAGCGTTATGCTGCTACCATGATCAAGCGCTTATTCCGTTGAAAACGCTGCATTTCGACGATGGCGTCAATATTACCCTGGGCCTTCCCATCGTCCGCACATCGCCCGATCACGGCACGGCCTTTGATATTGCCGGCAAGAATTTGGCGGAGCCCGGGGCGATGATCGCCGCAATCCAGCTTGCCACCAGCGCGGCCATCCGTCGCGCTGCGCAGGGGTGACGACGCTCCCGCCGCTGCGCGACGTCATTGCCCGACACGGGCTGCAAGCGAGCAAGGCGCTTGGCCAGAATTTCCTGCTCGATAGCCAATTGCTGGCCCGGATCGCCCGAATCCCCGGCGACCTGGATGGAGCGGAGATATTCGAAATCGGTCCCGGCCCCGGCGGATTGACGCGCGCATTGCTGGCGGGCGGTGGATCGGTAATCGCCGTTGAGCGTGATCGTCGTTGCATGCCCGCTTTGGCCGAATTGGGCGAGGCCTATCCCGGCAAGCTGCGCGTGATCGAAGAGGACGCGCTGGCGGTGGATGCACCAGCGCTATTCAGCAGCCGGCCGCATATCGTTTCGAACCTGCCCTATAATATCGGCACGGCCCTGCTTGTCGGCTGGCTCTCCGCGCCTTGGGCACCATGGTGGCAAAGCCTGACATTGATGTTCCAAAAGGAAGTCGCTGAACGGATTGTCGCCACCGTCGATAGCGAACATTATGGTCGGCTGTCGGTGCTCGCCCAATGGCGGACGACCGCACGGATCGCGATGGGGGTGCATCGATCTGCGTTTACGCCGCCGCCCAAGGTGATGTCAGCGGTCGTCCATCTGACGCCGCTCGACAGCCCGGCGGGCGTCCCGTTGGGGATGCTCGAACAGATCACCGCCGCTGCCTTTGGCCAGCGTCGCAAGATGCTGCGCCAAAGCCTGAAGGGCGTGCCCGGCGCGGTCGATGCGCTTGAAGCGATGGGGATTGCCCTCACCCGCCGGGCCGAAACCGTCAGCGTCGAGGAATTTGTGGCGCTGGCTCGAACACTGGCAGCGCAACGGGGCTAGATCACCCCGTCAATCGGAAGTCATTGAGCGGTCGCCTTTGCCGCCGGTTGCGATGCCAAAACAGTTGCCGGCACACCCTGGGCAATCACGGTGGCAAGCGTGGTGGCCTCGCTGCAGCCTTTCACGCAAATCTTGCGGATTTTGGTGAGATTCTGGCGCGCACGATCGATCGCGCCCTTGCTGACATAAGACTTGCCCTGGCCCTTCAGCGCGCCAAGATCATTGGGTTCGAGCAATAGCGCTTCGCGGTAGAAACGGATCGCTTTGCCCGAAAGCCCGCGCGCTTCAGCGACATCCCCCAGCGCCACAAAGGCAGCGCGATTGCGCGGATCGACCGCGAGCGCGGTTTCGAGCGTATCGGCAGCCGCATCGAGATTGCCGGCGGCCTGGGCCGATTTACCGGCTTCAAGAAGCGAAAGCGACCGGGGGTCAATCTGGCTGTCGGGACGCTGGCCATGCAGTGATGTCGACACCGTGACCAGGGTCAGCGCGACAGCAGCAGCAACAGACGAGATACGCATGGACGTCTCCAACAAGGAAGATTTCGCTTTGGCTAGCATGGCGATTGCAGTCTTGCGACAAAAAAGCCGTCCGTCGAGTCATGATATGGCGTCAGCCGCACGCCGGGACCGTGGCGGCGGCCGGCCGGGAGATCGATTGGCAGCGCTCGCCAGCCGGCATGTGCTGCAATAAAGCGCGTCACCTGATCCGCCCCCTCATCATCCAGCAACGAGCAGACGATATAGACAAGCACGCCACCGGGCTTCACCAGCGTTGCCCCTAGCGTGATCAGATCGGCCTGGGTGGCCATCAGCCGATCGATCCGTGTCGGGGTCAGCCGCCAGCGCGCTTCGGGGTTGCGGCGCCAGGTGCCGGTGCCCGAACAAGGGGCGTCGATCAGGACAATATCGGCCTTCCCGCTCAGATCCGCCAGTTTCTCTGCTTCATGGCCGGGATTGAGCAGCCGGGTATCGATCGTCGTCGCGCCAGCGCGCGCGGCGCGTGGGGCGAGACGTGACAGGCGGGCGCGATCGATATCAGCAGCAATCAGCCGCCCCTCCCCCTGCATCGCCGCTGCCAGCGCGAGTGTCTTGCCGCCAGCGCCAGCGCAGAGATCGATGACGGTCATCCCCGGCCCAGCACCAGCGGCGAGCGTAACGATCTGGCTGCCCTCGTCCTGCACCTCGATAGCGCCGTCACGCCACAGATCGAGTTGCTCGATCTGGGTGCCGGATGGCAAGCGAACGCCATCTGGCGCATGCGGCGACGCTGTTGCGCCCGGAATCGCTGCGATCACCGCTGCCCTTTCGGCGCGCGCGCGGTTGACGCGAATGTCGAGCGGTGCCCGGTCAATCAGCGCCGGATATTCCTCCGGGCCAAGCCCCGAAACGCGGAGCTTGTCGAGCAGCCAGCCGGGCGCGACACCGGGCGCTGCCGCAACCTCCTTGTCGCCAATCGGCGCAGGGCCGTGGGCCGAACCATCGAACAAGGCCGCCAGCGCAGGATCAGCCTTTGCCACCGCCAGCATCGCCGCCCGCCCGTGCGCCGGGCGCTCGCCCGCCAACCGGATGGCGGCATAGACATGCTCGCGGACCGCACGACGATCACCGCTGCCGGCATAGCGGCGTTCCGCGAAATAGCGCGCGATCAATGTGTCGGCAGCAGCCCCGCTTTCACGCGCGGCAAGGATGATGGCATCGAGCAACTCGATCGCCGCCTGCAGGCGGGCCGAGGGCGTCATGGCTTAGCGCGTTGGGTAATTGGGGGCTTCCCGAGTGATCGCAACATCATGAACATGGCTTTCCATCAGGCCAGCGCCTGTAATCTGGACGAAGCGCGCCCGCGCCTGCAATTCCTCGATCGTGCGCGCGCCAGTATAGCCCATCGCTGCCCGTACGCCGCCAACCAACTGGTGGATCACGTCCTTGGCTGGCCCCTTGAACGGCACCTGGCCCTCAATCCCTTCGGGCACCAGTTTCAGCTGATCCTTGATATCCTGCTGGAAATAGCGATCCGCCGAACCGCGCGCCATCGCGCCGACCGATCCCATCCCGCGATAGGATTTATAGGCCCGACCCTGGTACAGGAAGGTCTCGCCTGGCGCTTCTTCAGTCCCGGCGAGCAGCGATCCGATCATCACGCTAGATGCCCCTGCTGCCAAAGCCTTGGCGACATCGCCTGAGGTGCGGATGCCGCCATCGGCGATCACCGGTATCCCCGATTTCCGCGCTTCCGCCGCACAGTCCATGATTGCGGTCAGCTGCGGCACGCCAACGCCCGCAACCACACGCGTCGTGCAGATGGAGCCAGGCCCGATGCCGACCTTGATCGCATCGGCGCCAGCGTCGATCAGCGCGCGCGTCGCTTCGGCCGTGGCGACATTGCCGGCCACGACCTGCACCGAATTGCTGAGCGCCTTCACGCGTTCAACCGCACGCGCGACATCGCGGTTATGGCCGTGCGCGGTATCGATCACGACCAGGTCCAGCTCAGCTTCAACCAGCGCGCGGGTCCGTTCGAACCCGGAATCGCCAACGGTCGTCGCCGCCGCCACCCGCAACCGGCCGGTCGCGTCCTTGGTGGCGTTGGGATAGGTGACCGCCTTTTCGATATCCTTGACCGTGATCAGGCCGATGCAGTGATAGTCATTGTCCACCACCAGCAATTTCTCGATCCGGCGCTGATGGAGCAGCCGCCGCGCCTCCTCCTGGCTGACGCCGGGATCGACGGTGGCGAGATTTTCATGCGTCATGAGCTCGGCGACTGGCTGGTTCGGATTGCCAGCGAAGCGCACGTCACGATTGGTGACGATGCCGACGAGCTTGCCGCTCTGCTCCACCACTGGAATGCCACTGATCCGGTGCCGCGCCATCAGCGCCTGCGCCTCCGCCAGCGTTGCATCGGGCGCGATCGTGATCGGGTTGACTACCATGCCGGATTCGAACCGCTTGACCTGACGGACAGCCGCGACTTGTTCCTCGATCGAGAGATTGCGGTGGAGCACGCCGATGCCACCCATCTGCGCCATGACGATCGCCATATCGGCCTCGGTCACGGTATCCATCGCCGAGGAAAGGACGGGAATGTTGAGCGCAATGCTCTTGGTCAGCCGGGTGCGTGGATCGGCCATGCTGGGCACAATGTCCGATTCTGCTGGATAGAGCAGCACATCGTCAAAGGTGAGGCCGAGGCGAATTTCCATGGGATGCCCGTTCCTGAAGGCTTGGGGTCGATAGGGGATACGTGGCGGCCCATGTAACCAAAGCCGCAGCATGGCGCTAGGGCAGGATTGCGCTGGCGATCAATTCCTCTCCACACGGTCTGATTTGGCGTGTTGCTGTCGTATTACGCTGTGCAGACCCCCGGATAGTGCTAGAATTGGCTCCCGTGCCGGGCATGACGGCGCGACGTGGGAGTGATGATGATGGACGTGGTTTTCGGGCTTATCTTGGCGTTGGTGATCCTGGTGATCAGCTATTTGCTCGCCAGCGTGAAAATGGTCCGCCAGGGCTATCAATATACGATCGAGCATTTCGGCCGCTTTACCACCGTGGCGCGTCCCGGACTCAATTTCTATCCCGCCTTTTTCTACGGCGTCGGCCAGCGCATCAACATGATGGAGCAGGTGCTCGACGTCCCGCAGCAGGAGATCATCACCAAGGATAACGCGATGGTCGCGGTTGACGGGGTGGTGTTCTTCCAGGTGCTCGATGCCGCCAAGGCGGCCTATGAGGTGAGCGACCTGTTCGTCGCGATCATGCAGCTCGCCACCACCAATTTGCGCACCGTGATGGGATCGATGGACCTGGACGAGCTGCTTTCCAAGCGCGACGAGATCAATGCGCGGCTGCTGAGCGTGGTTGATCACGCGACCAACCCCTGGGGCGTCAAGATCACGCGCGTTGAGATCAAGGATATTCGCCCGCCGGTCGATATCGTCAACGCCATGGCGAAGCAGATGAAAGCCGAGCGTGAAAAGCGGGCGAACATCCTTGATGCGGAAGGTCAAAGCGCATCCGAAATCCTGCGCGCCGAAGGCCAGAAGCGAGCGCGCATTCTGGAGGCCGAGGGCCGCAAGGAATCGGCTTTCCGCGACTCCGAAGCACGCGAACGTGCCGCCGAGGCCGAAGCCAAGGCGACGCAGCTTGTGTCGGTCGCGATCGAACAGGGCAGCGCACAGGCGATCAATTACTTCATCGCGCAAAAATATGTCGAGGCGGTCGGCAAGTTCGCGACGTCGCCCAACGCCAAGACGATCCTGTTCCCGGTAGAAGCGACGCAATTAATCGGCACGCTGGGCGGCATCGGCGCGCTGACGCGAGAGGCGCTGGGGGATCATGCAAAGATGCCCCCTGCCCCGCCAACGCCCCCAGCACCACGCCGTGGACCATTTGAGCCGCAGGACCAGTGACGCTGGACGGCTTGATCGCCAACGCGGCGCTACTGTGGCTGGGTGCGGCGATCCTGCTCGGCGCAGCCGAATTGATGGTGCCTGGGGTTTTCCTGGTGTTCCTGGCGATTGCGGCCGCGATTACGGGGCTGGCGGTGTTCGCCCTGCCGGTGTTGCCGCTGTCGGCCCAATTGGTGGCGTTTGCGCTATGGAGCGTCGTCTCGATCCTGATCGGCAAGCGCTGGTATCATGATTATCCGGTCGCCACCGCCGACCCATTGCTCAATGATCGCGGCGCGCGGCTGATCGGTGAACTGGTGACGGTGGTGACCCCGATCATCCAGGGTGAGGGTCGTGTGAAGGTCGGCGATGGTGAATGGATCGCGATTGGTGCCGATGCTGCGGCGGGTGAACGTCTGCGGGTGACGGCAATTCGTGATGGCAAGCTGGTCGTCACGCCGCAAATCATGCTCGATTGATTTGCCCGCAAGTGCAACCTTCGCTGGGGTGTGACGTTCTCCCTTCATGCTGTGAATTTGCAGCGAAAGGGGGCCCGGTACATGAGTATTTTCAGCATGATCAAAGATGCGATCTGGGGAAAGGCCGCCGCCCAAGCCACTCCGGCGACCGCTTCGGCAGCTTCGGCCCCAGCTTCGGCCCCCGCCTCAGCGGCACCATCCGCCGCCCCGGTCGCGACCGGGCTGTTGAAGGTCGATGTGACCGCACTGCTCGATGAGATCCAGTCCCACCATGATCAACAGCTCAACTGGCGCACCTCGATTGTCGATCTGATGAAGCTGATCGGGCTCGATTCCAGCCTGACCAACCGCAAGGAGCTTGCCGAGGAACTGGGCTATCCTGGTGAACGGGACGGCAGCGCAGAGATGAACATGTGGCTGCACAAGCAGGTGATGAGAAAGCTCGCCGAAAATGGCGGTACGATCCCGGAAGAATTGACACACTAAACGGTTGCGGGGCCGGACAGGGGCCGGCCCCGATCCCGGCTTATTTCTTGCCGCCGAACAAACCGCCGGCCAGTCCGGCCAGATCATTGAGCGGGTTACCGTCCCCATCCTGGTCGAGCATCCCGCTAATCTGCCCCATCATCCCTGACGCACCCGCGCCGCCCAGCAACGTGGCGAATTGCGCCAGCGCGCCTTCGCCGCCGATATGGCCGACAATCTGCGACAGAACGTCACTCGACAGCCCCGTCGCCGATGCCGCCGTCTGGACCGTATCGCCGGGTGCGGGGTGCGCCTTGCCCAGCGCAGCGACCGCTGATTCGACCTGTTCTGGGGTCAATCCCACCTTGGCAGCGAGATTCTTGATATCGACATTCTGGGTCACCTGACCCAACAAACCGTCCAGCATCGACATGCGCCATTCCTTCCCATCTGACCCGGAGCTGAGCCCGAATCGCGCTTAGCCGATTGGTGCTCATTCAGCCATGCGGATTGGTTGCGCTGGCCCCCGCCGCCGCCCATAAGTTGGCGCGAAATTACGGGAGCTTTGCCGGTGTCGTTCAATCGTCGTGATCTTTTGCAGGGCGCTAGCCTGGCCGCCATCGCGCCCCTGGTGCCAATCCGCGCATTGGCCGCTTCTGGCCCAGATTCGGCGGCGACAACAATGCTTGCAGAGACGGCAGAGACAATCCTGCGCGATTATCCGGAAGCCGCCGCTGGGCTCGGGCTCGACACCGATAAGCGCGCCGGGCTGAAGGTAAAGCTGAGCGATCGCAGTGGGACCGGCAAGCAGGCGATGGCCAGCCATGCGCGCACCATCCTGGGCAAGCTAAAGGCGATTGATCCCGGCGCATTAAGCCCGGCAGTCCGCACCAATGTCGAAGTCGTTCGGGCAGCTTATCGTGACGCGGTCGATGGCTATGGCTTCGCTTATGGCGATGTTGCCACGTTGACATCGGGCTGGCGCAATTCACCCTATGCAGTGGCGCAGAATGTCGGCGCCTATCTCGATATTCCGCAAATGCTGGAAGTTGATCATAAGGTTGAGACCAAAGCCGATGCCGAAGCCTATCTGGCACGGATGGCAGCCTATGCCGGGCAGCTGGATGGCGAGACCGAGCGCGTGCGTGCGGCGGGGGCTCTGGGCGTGGCGCTGCCCGGTTTTGCGCTGAACCAATGCCTGAAGCAGCTCGACATCGCGCGCAGCGGGCCGATCGAGCAATGGAGCATTGTCGCGGCACTGGCCAAGAAGAGCGCGAAGATGCCCGGCGATTTCGGTGCCAAGGCCGCAAAACTCGCCGCTGATAAGATCGCCCCTGCGCTTGCCCGTCAGATTGCGGCGTTTGAGGCGCAGCGATCCACCGCCACCAGTGACGCCGGTGCGTGGAAATTGCCTGATGGCGAGGCCTATTATGCCTGGGCGTTGCGCGCGGCGACCACCACGACGATGACCCCGGATGAGGTGCATCAGGCTGGCCGCGACGAACTGGCCAAGCTCCATGCTCGGATGGACGTGATCCTGAAAGCAGAGGGTTATTCCGAAGGATCGGTCGGCGCGCGGATGACCGCGCTGAGCAAGGACCCGCGCTATCTGTTCCCCGAAGGCGATCCCGGCCGCGCTGAGATCATGGCCTATCTGCGCGACAAGCTGCGCGACATTAAAGGCCGGATGCCGCAGGCATTTGAAACGCTTGTGCCCGGCTTTATCGAGGTCACGCGCATGTCCCCCGCTGCCGAGCCCGGCGCGCCCGGTGCCTACGGCGGGGCGGGATCGATCGATGGCAAGGAGCCCGGGCGCTTCTGGATCAATCTGGGCAACACATCGCGCTGGACGCGCTACAGCCTGCCCGATCTGGCCTATCATGAAGCGATTCCAGGGCATGGCTGGCAGGGCGAATATACTTTCAAACAGCCGCTGATCCGCACCCTGATGACCTTCAGCGCCTATAGCGAAGGCTGGGGTCTTTATGCCGAACAGCTTGCCGACGAACTGGGCGTTTATGATGATTTCCCCGCCGGGCGGCTCGGCTATCTGCAATCGCTCGCGTTCCGCGCATGCCGGATGGTGGTCGACACCGGCATCCACGCCAAACGCTGGACCCGCGACGAGGGGATCGCCTTTTTCGTCAACGAGAACGGCTCCCACCCGATCGAAGTGCGCAGCGAAGTCGAGCGGTATTGCACCTGGCCGGGCCAGGCCTGTGGCTACAAGATCGGCCATAGCGCCATCAATCGCTACCGCGACAAGGCCAAGGCGGCACTCGGCGATCGCTATGATTTCCGCAAGTTCAACGATGCCGTGGTGCTCGGCGGCAATGTTCCGATGACGGTGCTGGAAGGCGTGATCGACCGGCATGTGGCGGCGCGGAAGGGCTAACATCGCGTGCCGCCATTGGATGGGCGGGATGGACATCGGTGGCGACGGGGAAATAGTGTCGACAGGTAATGGCAGGAGGAATTTTGAATGGCCGATAATCACATTGATCGCCGGACACTACTGGCATCCGTGGCGGCAACCGGTGCCGGACTGATGCTTCCCGCCAACGCCCAAGCGGCAGCGCGAAAGGCCGATCTTGCCGCCATTCGCAAAGCGGCGGAAGCGGCCAAGGACGCCAGCGTTGCGCGCCTGCAGGACTGGATTCGCCACCCCGGGATTGCCGCAGAAAAGTGGCGGATCGATGAAAGCTGCGACTTCACCATGGGGCTGTTGAAAGATGCAGGCTTTCAAATGGTCAAGAAAATGCCGACCGATGGCTCACCCGGTATCTTTGCCACACTCGACGCGGGGGCAAAGCGCAGTGTCGGCATTTATTTCATGTACGACGTCAAGCAAGTGAACCCTGCCGAATGGGCTCACCCCCCGTTCGAAGCGCACATCATCGACAAGCCTGGTTTCGGCAAATGCGTTACGGGCCGCGGGGCGGTAAACCAGAAGGGGCCTGAAGCAACCTTCCTGGCGGCGCTGCATGCCTTCCGCGCAGCTGGCCGAAAATTGCCGGTCAATCTCGTGCTGGTGGCCGAAGGCGAGGAGGAAATCGCTTCGCCGCATTTCCATCAGGTCGTCCAAAACCCTGAAGTCACCGCCGCGCTCAAGAAATGCGACGGGATATTCATTCCCAGCGCCAACCAAGGCCTGAACGGTGCAGTCGAGATCGAACTCGGCGCCAAGGGACCGCTCGAATTCCAGCTAATCTCGAGCGGCGAGCATTGGGGGCGCGGGCCCAAGGGCGATGTCCATTCCTCGCTCCACGCGATGGTCGACAGCCCGGTCTGGCGGCTCGTCCAGGCGCTCAACACGCTTGTCGGCCCTGACGGGCACACACCCGCCATCGACGGCTGGTTCGACAATGTCCGCCCGCTGACCGCCCGTGAAAAGGCGCTGATCATCGAGGCGAGCACCAAGCAGAGCGAAAAGGAACTGAAGGAGGCGTTTGGCATCAAGACCTGGATCAACGACGAACCCTGGCCAGTGGCATTGCAGCGGCTGGCCGGGCAACCGACGGTCAACATCCAGGGTCTGGTCGCAGGGTATATGGGCCCCGGCGGCAAAACTGTGCTGCCCGGTCGCGCCGAGGCAAAGCTGGAATGCCGACTGGTGCCGAACCAGACCTTCAAGGAGGCCGAGGCCAAGCTGCGCGCGCACCTGATCAAGCGCGGGTTCGGCGATATCGAGGTCAATGTCAGCGGCGGCTACGACCCGACCGAAACCGCCGAGGACAGCCGCCTGATCCGAGCCGAAAAGGCGGTCTATGCGCGGATGGGCGCTGATGTAGCGATCTCGCCGCGCAGCCCCGGTTCCTGGCCGGGCTCGGTCTTCACCCAGCCCCCCGTCGCCATCCCCGCCGGCCAGTTCGGCCCCGGCTATGGCAGCGGCGCGCATGCCCCGAACGAATTCTTCGTGATTGAGTCGACCAATGCAAAAGTGCTTGGGATGGTCGACAGCATGGTGGCCTATGCTGACATGCTGTATGAAATGGCGGTGATCAGCTAGTCGCTAGGGGTGGTGCGCGCGACCATCGGCACTGTCCGGGAGCGCGTCCAATGGAAGGTCCGGCGTCACCAACGTAAGCCGAGCCTCGACCGAAAACAGCCGCTCCCGCGCGTAAAAGCGCAGCGGCCAATCGCGTCGCCCGCGCGGCGACAGCAGCAGCGCGTTCACACGCTCCGCCAGCCCCTGCCCCTCCGTCTCGCGAACATGATCGCGCACTGCCGCCAGGAAGCAGCAGGTGATCGAGTGGTGATAGCCCTGCGTTTCGTCGTTCACCCCCCCGGCGCTCTCGTTATACCGTGAGATGATCCCGCGCAGGTCGGCGTCGAGATCGATGTCTGGCCGCTCGGCCACCAGCCAGGTGGTCGCAGCCAAATGCGCCTCATGCGTCCATTCGGGGCGCGGCAGGGTGCGTTCGAGCAGGCCGAGACCGACGTGCCGCACGGCAGCGTCGGTCTCAAACAAACGGGGCGAATGATCAGTCATCGGTCGGGCTTTCGGTTAGGAAGGCCCGGATGATCGGGCCGGTCAGGCGGTCTGGTGTACCTTGGGGGCCGATTGCCGGACGCCCTCATCGACATGGTCCGCAAACTGCGCGAAATTCTCGACGAACTGGTCGACCAGCTTGGCTGCAGTCGCGTCATAAGCCGCCTTGTCGACCCAGGTGTTGCGCGGATCGAGGATCGCCGAATCGACGCCAGCCACCGCCACCGGCACCTTGAAGCCGAAATTGGGATCGGTGCGGAACTCAGCATCGTTGAGGCTGCCGTCGAGCGCGGCATTGAGCAGCGCGCGCGTCGCCTTGATCGGCATGCGCTTGATGCCCGGCATCGTCGCTTTGCCGCCCGACCAGCCGGTGTTGACCAGCCAGCAATCGACCCCGCCCTTAGCGATCCGCTCCTTGAGCAAATTGCCATAGACACTCGGGTGGCGCGGCATGAAGGGGGCGCCGAAACAGGTCGAAAAGGTCGCATCAGGCTCGGTCACGCCAATCTCGGTGCCGGCGACACGCGCGGTATAGCCCGACAGGAAATGGTACATCGCCTGATCGGGGGTGAGCTTGGCGATCGGCGGGAGGACGCCATATGCATCTGCCGTCAGCATCACGATGTTCTTCGGCACCGGCCCCATATTATGTTCAGAGGCATTGGGGATGAAGTCGATCGGGTAGGAACCCCGGCTATTCTCGGCGAGCGTCGCATCGTCAAAGTCGAGCTGGCGCGTGTCGGGGTCCATCACGACATTTTCGAGCACCGTGCCGAAGCGCTTGGTGGTTGCGAAAATTTCAGGCTCAGCTTCGGCGGACAGGCGGATCATCTTGGCGTAGCAGCCGCCTTCGAAATTGAAGACCGCCGTATCCGACCAGCCATGCTCGTCATCGCCGATCAGCGTGCGGCTGGCATCGGCCGAAAGCGTTGTCTTGCCCGTGCCCGACAGGCCGAAAAACACCGCCGTATCGCCGTTCGGACCGATATTGGCAGAACAATGCATTGGCATGATGCCATCGACCGGCAGCAGATAGTTGAGCAGGCCGAACACCGATTTCTTCATCTCGCCGGCATAAGCGGTGCCGCCAATCAGGATCAGTTTTTCGGTGAAGTTGACGGCAATAACAGTGCCGCCGCGCGTGCCATGACGTGCTGGATCGGCCTGAAAGCTCGGCAAATCGATGATTGTATATTCCGGATCGAAGCCAGGCAGTTCCTCCGTCTTCGGCCGTACCAGCATCGTGCGGATGAACAAATTGTGCCAGGCGAGTTCGTTGATCACGCGGACGCGGACGCGGTGCTCAGGCTGCGATCCGCCGAACAGGTCCTGGACGAACAAGGTGTCTTTTTCGCCGAGCGCGGCGATGAAATCGGCCTTCAGCGCGGCGAAATGGTCAGGCGTCATGCCTTTGTTGGTATTGCCCCACCACACCGTATTTTCGGTTTCGGCATCACGGACGATGAACTTGTCCTGCGCGCTGCGCCCGGTGTGCTGGCCGGTTGCGACCACCAACGGACCGTCCGCGGCCAGATGCCCCTCGCCCCGCGCAAGCGCCGCTTCGACGAGCGGGGCCGTGATCAGATTCCAATGGAGCTTTGCCTTCGTGGCGAATCCCTGAGCGCTTAGGCCCTTATTGGGGGTGCGTTCGGTCACGATGATCTCTCCCAGAAATGTCCCTAGCGATGCTTGCGCATACGTATACTGATTCGGCGCATATCGCCCATCGCCCAAACGGTCAAACCAGCGAATGCGACAAGGAGTTGAGCCGCGCGGCGCTTTGTCCTAGGCCAAGCGCCGGTAATAAAAGGCTTGCACCGCCGATGACGGCTACGATCGCGCTTGTCGATGATGATCGCAACATTCTCACCTCGGTCTCCATCGCGCTGCAGGCCGAAGGATTTCTGACCCGCGTCTATTCGGACGGCGAGACCGCGTTGAAGGCATTGATCGACAACCCACCTGATCTCGCCATTTTCGATATCAAGATGCCACGGATGGATGGCCTGGAATTGCTCCGTCGGCTGCGCGAAAAAAGCGTGATGCCGGTGATTTTCCTCACCTCGAAAGATGACGAGCTCGACGAAGCCCTTGGCCTGGCCATGGGTGCCGACGACTATATCGCCAAGCCATTTTCACAACGGCTTCTGATCGCCCGCATCAAGGCGATCCTGCGCCGGACCGAACTGTCGCAACCGACAGCACCCGGTGAAGAGCAAGTGCCGTCTGAAATATTGGAACGCGGCAAATTGGCCATGGACCCGGCCCGGCACCGCGTGACCTGGGAAGGCAATCCGGTTACGCTCACCGTGACAGAATTTCTCATCCTCGAAACGCTGGCGCAACGGCCCGGCATCGTGAAGACCCGCAATCAATTAATGGATGCGGCTTATCAGGACGACATCTATGTCGACGACCGGACCATCGACAGCCACATCAAGCGCGTCCGCCGCAAATTCCGCCAAGTGGCCCCGGAATTTGACGCGATTGAAACGCTTTATGGCGCTGGCTATCGATTCTCAGAGGAGTAACCCGCGCCACGGCGACGATCGTGACAGCGATCTTTCCCTGCGTTGGTCGGGGCGCGTCTCCCTCACCCGCCGCATTTTGGCGGTCAACATCTTCGCGCTTGCCATGCTGGCTGGCGGCTTCTTCTATCTCGACAGTTTCCGCAGTCGCATCGTCGATAGCCGGGTCGCGCAGGCCAAGCGGGAGGCGCGGCTGATCGCAGAGGCGCTTGCCGCTGCTCAGCCAAAGGCGCGCGAAGCGTTGGCGATTGATCTTGCCCGCAGCACCGGCACAAGGCTGCGCCTGTTCGATGTGACGGGTGCCCAGACCGCCGATAGCCGCGCGATGGGATTGCGTAATTTCACCCTGGTCGATCCAGACACTGAAGGCAGCGGTGCGCGCGCGGGCCGGTTCCTGGATGCGTTGATCGACACAGTGGTCGGGGCAGAGCGCGCACCGCTGTATCGCGAACGCCGCGCGGGCCAGACCTGGCCCGACGTGCCCATCGCGCAACAGACTCAGCAAGCCGTCGCGACGGTTTGGCGCGCGCCTGATCGAACGCCCGTCATCACGGCAGCCGCGCCATTGCCCGGCCATAGTCGCGGCAGCACCGTGGTGATGACCGCGATCAACGCACGGGACATTACCCAAACGGTGCGACTCGAGCGGTTCCGGCTAAGCCTGGTGCTGCTGGTCGTGTCGATTGCGTCGATTTTACTCTCGCTGTTTTTGGCGCGCACGATCGTCCGTCCGTTACGTCGGCTGGCGCTGGCCGCCGTGCGGGTCAGGTTGGGGCGCGCCCGCGAGGTCGTGGTCCCCCGCCTCCCCTCGCGCGGTGACGAGATCGGCATGCTGGCGCGCGCCCTATCGGACATGAGCCAGGCGCTGCGCGCCCGGATTGATGCGACCGAGGCATTTGCCGCCGATGTGACGCACGAAATGAAAAACCCGCTCGCCTCGCTTCGCTCTGCGGTTGAGGGATTGGGCATGGTGCGCGAACCGGTGCTCCAGGAAAAACTGCTGGCGATCGTCCGCGACGATGTCCATCGGCTCGATCGGCTGATCAGCGACATTTCCGAAGCATCACGGCTCGACGCGCAGCTTAGCCGGGCCAAGTTCGAACCCGTCGATATCGGCGCGATGATCGACGCGTTGCTCAATGCGCGCACGCAGCGCGGTATCGAACGCGGGGTTAAAATGCTGGCCGATCATCGCCACGACAAAGCATTGCTGGTGCTTGGGGAAGATACCCGGCTGGAACGCGTCTTCGAAAACCTGATCGACAATGCGATTTCGTTTTCGCCCAATGACGGCCTGATTGCGATATCGCTGGTGGTGGACGCGCGCGAGGTTGAAATTGCTGTCGAGGACGAGGGGCCCGGCGTACCCGAAGAGTCCCGAGATCAGGTTTTCCGCCGTTTTCAGTCAATAAGGCCGACAGAAGAAGCATTTGGCAAACATTCCGGGCTTGGCCTTGCCATTGCGCGGACCATCATCGAGGGCCATCAAGGGAAAATTGCCGTCGAATCGCGCAGCGACCAGCACAATGGCGCGCGATTCGTCGTCAGGCTGCCCTTGGCGGAGATGTCATGAACGAGGCGCGTCGATGACCATCGTTTCTTCCGAGACGCTGCACGCATCCTGCGTCGCGATTGGTGACATTGCCGTCCTGATCGAGGGGCCTTCGGGCGCGGGGAAATCCGATCTGGCGCTCCGCTTGATCGATCGCGGCGCGCAGCTTGTCAGCGACGATTACACAATGCTGATTCGATCCGGGAAGCAATTGCTGGCGACGGCACCCGCAACGATTGCCGGGAAGATTGAGGTACGCGGGCTTGGCATCATGGCGATGCCCCATCGCGATCGGGTGCCCGTCGCCTTGTTGATCGCCTTGGCCGAAAATGTTGAGCGTATGCCCCCTGAACAGCAAAGCAGGCGCATTGCCGGGATCGATATTGCCGTGGTCGCCCTGCAAGGGAGGCACGCATCGGCCCCGATCAAGGTTGAACTTGCCCTTCAGCGAATGGGCGCAGCGGCGTGACGCGGCCAGGATCAAAGGACATTCTTCTTGTCACCGGCATGTCGGGCGCGGGCAAATCGACCACGCTGAAAACGCTGGAGGATCTTGGCTGGGAGGTGGTCGACAATCTGCCGCTGCTGCTGCTGGATCGGTTGCTGGCCACTGCCCAGCCCCCCAGCGGCGGTGATAATGCCCGGCCGCTCGCGCTGGGAATCGGCGCGCAAACCCGCGATTTCGACCCCGATACCATCGTCAAACGAATCAAGACGCTGCGGGCCGATCACGGCCATGACATTGGCACGCTTTTCCTCGATTGCAGCGGCGCCGAGCTCGAACGACGCTATTCGGAAACCCGCCGACGCCACCCGCTTGCGCTTGATCGGCCAGCGTCCGACGGCATCGCCCGCGAGCGCGAATTGCTGGCGCCGCTGCGCCGATGGGCGAATCGGCTGATCGACACCACCAGCTTGTCGAGCAACGAACTCGCGCAGAAGATTCGATCGACCTTTGCCCGTGAAGGGTTGAGTGGGCCGACTCTATCGGTGATGTCATTCGGCTTTGCGCGCGGGTTGCCGCGGGATGCCGATCTGGTGCTGGACGTGCGTTTCCTGCGCAATCCGCATTGGGACGATGCCCTGCGCCCGGGGACCGGGCTCGATGCCGATGTCAGCGCCTATATCATCGCCGATCCGGCTTATGCAGAGGCGATGGCGGCAATCGACGCGATGATCCTGCTGCTGCTGCCGCGGTACCGGGCCGAGGGAAAATCCTATGTCACGATCGCTTTCGGGTGTACCGGCGGAAGACATCGTTCGGTGCATGTCGCTGACCGGATGGCGAAGCGGTTGCGCGACGCGGGTTTTTCGCCCACGGTTACGCACCGCGATCTGGGGGCCGCGTCGCAGGACTCGCTTGAGGCTATTCCAGTGGCGCCGATTATTGTGTGACGATGGACGGGCATATTTCTGGGCATGATTGTGGGGATTTTTCTAAAGTGATCGGGCGGCAATGATCGGGCTGGTACTCGTTACCCATGGCCGCCTGGCCGAAGAATTTGTGACGGCGATGGAGCATGTCGTCGGCAAGCAAGACCATATTGCCACCATTTCGATTGGCCCGGATGACGATATGGAGGGCCGCCGCGCCGATATCGCCAGCGCCATCAAGGCAGTGGAAACCGGCCAGGGCGTGATCGTGCTGACCGATTTGTTCGGCGGAACACCTTCCAACCTTGCCATTTCGCTGATGGAAACCGGCCGGGTTGAGGTGATCGCCGGGATTAATTTGCCGATGCTGATTCGCCTGGAAGGCGCGCGCAAATCGATGAAGGTGACCGACGCCGTGGCCGCTGCACGCGAAGCGGGACGCAAATATATCTCGGTCGCGTCCGAAGTGCTGGGCGAAGCCGCCGCGTGAGCAAGGTTTTCCGCACGGTCACCATCACCAATCGTCGCGGCCTGCATGCACGGGCCAGCGCGAAATTCGTGACGCTCGCCTCCACCCTGCCGGTCGATGTCGCGGTGGTGAAGGATGGATCGCCGGTCACCGGCACATCAATCATGGGGCTGATGATGCTGGGCGCCGCGATGGGCGACCACATCACGATCAGCGCCGAGGGCGACGGCGCCCAGGCCGCCGTGGACGCGCTGGCCGAGCTGGTCGAGGCGAAGTTCGGCGAGGATTGATCCCGCCGATGCCGCGCGAAATCACCGCTTACTCCAACCCCCTGATCAAGCGCGTGCGCCAGCTGCGCGAAAAGCGCCACCGTCGCGAAGAAGGGCTGTTCCTGGCCGAGGGCCTGCGCATCCTGACGGAGGCGCGCGAGACCGGGCGGCTGCCGCAGTTCCTGTTTTATGCCCGCGACAGTGCCGCCCACCCGCTGGTCACCGCGCTGATCGCCGATGTCGAGGCGGCGGGTGGCGAGGCAATCGAGACGGTGCCCGATATCCTGTCAAAACTATCGGGCAAGGATAACCCGCAGGCAGTGGTTGGCGTGTTCGCCGAATTTGCCCGGTCGCTTGCGTCGCTTGACCGGACAAGCGCCGACATTTGGCTGGTCGCCGAGCGGCTGCGCGATCCCGGCAATCTTGGCACGATCCTGCGCACGGGCGATGCGGTCGGCGCGGGCGGGCTGATCCTGATCGGCGAGTGCGTCGATCCTTTCTCGGTAGAGGCGGTGCGCGCGAGCATGGGCGCGCTGTTCACCGTGCCGATCGTGCACTGCGACTGGGCCGATTTCATCGCCTGGCTGCGCGCCGGGCCGGGCCAGCTGGTCGGGCTGAGCCTGGATACCGACACGGATTACCGCGCGGCGGATTATGCCGCGCCGACCTTTTTGCTGACCGGCAATGAAGCGCAGGGCATGCCCGATGACTATGCCGCAGCGTGCGATCTGCTGGTCAAGATCCCCATGCTGGGCAAGGCCGACAGCCTGAATGCCGCGGTGGCGACAGCGGTGATGGCCTATGAAGTGCTGGGGCAGCGGCGCGGCTAAAGGCCCCGATTTCGCCATAAGCATTTTTTCGCAAAAATATGGAAACCCCGGCAGCGCTCCGGCATCTAATAGCCGTATGGGTCTGCGAGATCGCCCGGAGATGGCCCCCATGTCCGGATTAGCGCGGTCCTCCGAACAAGTGTCGACTGACGAAGGAATGATTTTTGAAGCTTTCATCATGCCAGGGGGGATTGGACCAGACGGAGTTGGGCCAAACGGCATCAGTCGAACACGTATCGCCAGACCTGCCCGCAAGGCCCGGAAAGCCGAGCCAAATGGAAATAGAAGCGGCGGTGCGCACGCTGATCAAGGCAGCGGGGGACAACCCGGCGCGCGAAGGATTGGTCGACACGCCAGCGCGCGTCGCCCGCGCCTATGATGAATGGTTTTCGGGCTATGCAATTGATCCCACGGCGTTGCTCAGCCGGACATTCTCCGAGGCGGAATCGTATCGGGAAACCGTCCTGCTTTGCGATATCCCGCTGGTATCGACCTGCGAACACCATATGGCCCCCATCATTGGCGTGGCGCATGTCGGCTATCGGCCGCGCGACCGCGTCGTGGGCATTTCAAAACTGTCACGGCTGGTGGACGCGTACTCCCGGCGGCTGCAATTGCAGGAACGCTTGACCCAGCAAATCGGGATGACGCTGTGGGAGGTTCTCGCCCCGCGCGGTGTTGCGGTGGTGATTGACGCTGCGCATGGGTGTATGGCGACTCGCGGGGTCAATCAGCGCGGGGTCACGATGCGAACAGAATGCTGGCTAGGGGATTTCCGAGAGGATCGGGATCTGCGTCGAGACTTTTTGACGTCGGTCCGTGACGCGCGGACAGGCGAGCGTTGATGCGATCCGACACGCTTGACTATGCCGAGATGGAAGATGCCGTCCTGGCCGAGCTGTTTCGGGCGCGCGATTCCGGCGCAGTTCGGTTCATCACGGCACGCAACAACCAACGCCTGTTTCGGGCTGCATGGGCGGTCCTGAAGGATAATGGTGAGGCGGAAGATGCCGTGCAAAGCGGGTATCTGAAGGCATTTGCGGCGATAGACAGCTTTGAGGGCAGATCAAAGCTGTCGACGTGGCTGACCCGCATTGTCATCAACGAAGCATTGACCCGACGCCGTACAGCGCGTCGCCGCGCCCCCCTTATCGGGGAAGCTGACGCGTTGGGAACTGAGTCTGGGCGTGCCGATGATGCGCGCTATCCGGCGAGCCAACCGACCCCGGAACAGCATGTCGCCAACGTGCAATTACAACAAGCACTTGAACAAGCGTTGAGCCGGTTGCCGGACATCTACCGGATCGTCTTCATCCTTCGCGAAATTGAGGAGATGACGGTCGATGAAACAGCCGTCGCGCTCGATATTCTACCCGCCACCGTCAAGACCAGGTTTTTCCGGGCGCGTCAGATGCTGCAGGCGCAGCTGGCCTCGATCGACCGCACTGACCTGGAGGGACTCCTGATCTTTGCCGGTGCTGTCTGCAGTTCGCTGACGGATCGACTTGTCGATCTGATTACAACGCAAGTGGCGCGTGCGGGACCATCGTTTCACTGATTACTAACGGAGCACCCCAATGTCGTCGACGACCACGTCATCTTCCCGTTCCGATTGGCGTAAATTCAAGATCACGAAGATCGTGGCGGAAAGTGCGGTGATCAAATCCTTCTACCTCGAACCCGCCGATGGCGCGGCGATGGCGCCGCACCGCGCCGGGCAGCATCTGCCGATCCGGTTAGCGCAGCCCGGCGGTGAACCGCCCCTGCTGCGGACCTATACTGTCTCTGTTGCGCCGTCCGCGCAGCAATTACGCATCAGCGTGCGGAAGCTTGGCACGGGTTCAAGCCATCTGCACGACGCGATCGCTGTCGGCGACACCATCGACTGCCGCGAACCCGATGGCGATTTCATCATCGACACGTCCCCGGCGCACCCTGTCGTCATGATTGCGGCGGGCGTTGGCATCACGCCTATCCTCGCGATGATCACACACTTGGTCGATGACGGCGACCGCACCGGTGCGATGCGTCCGATCACCTTCTTTTACGCCGCCCGGACCAAGGCTGAGCGCGGCTTTGATGGCGAATTGGACCGGCTGGTTGAGCGAGCGAACGGCAAATTGACGATCATCCGCCTGCTGCAGGAAACCGATGATGCCGTGATCGGTAAGGATTATGAAGAACAGGGCATCCTGTCCGCGGGCATATTGGAGAAGTATCTGGGCTTCCAACTCTATGATTTCTACATGTGCGGGCCGCCGGGCTTCATGCAAGCGATCTATGACGCCCTGACGAGCCACGGCGTCGCGGATCATCGCATTTTTGCCGAGGCGTTCGGCCCTGCGTCATTAAAGCGTCAGATCGAAAACCGCAGTGTCGCGCCGAAAGCCGAACCATCCGCGATCCCCATTGACGTCGTCTTCAATGCAGCGGGCGACCATGGCGTCTGGGCGCCCGGTGCGGGCAGCTTGCTCGAATTTGCCGAGGCATCGGGTCTGACACCCGAATTCGGCTGTCGCGAGGGTGCCTGCGGGGCGTGCAAAACGCCGTTGGTTGCCGGCGCGGTGGCCTATTTCAGAGAAACCTCCGCCGCGCATGGCGACAATGAAGTGCTGATCTGCAGCGCGGTACCCGCCGCGAGCGCTGACGGTATGATCAACAAGCTTGTCCTTGCCATCGGGTAAGCGCGATGTTCGCGCTTGCCCGCCCGTTGCAGATTTTCCAATCAGCGCTGAAAGCCAGCGCCAACCATCATGAGGTATTATGACTGAGCGCGCACCCATTACCCTCAGCCGATTTGTCGGTGCCGATGCAGGGCAGTGGCAGATCACGTCAATCCAAGAATTTCGCGGGGCAAGCCTGCCTTCGGCGCGCTTTTTGGCCATCGATGCCGAGGCCAGTGCAGGCACCCCAGCATGGACGCTACGCGGTGCCGGCAGCAATTTGCGCTACACCACTGCGCCTGAACGCACAGCACTGCAGGCAAAGCAGGAAGGATTGGGGCGCCCCGCCTCAACCCGTGCGGCGCTGATCCCGATCCGCAAATCGGCCGAATGGTGGGCAATGGCGCAGGACGAGCGGCGGGCCGTCTATGAACAGGGATCGCATTTGCCGATCGGGCTCGATTATCTGCCGGGTGTCGCCCGCAAACTCTATCATTCGCGCGATCATGGCGAACCCTTCGACTTTCTGACCTGGTTCGAATTCGCGCCCGATCAAGAAGCGGCGTTCGACCATATGCTGGTGCGGCTGCGCGAATGCGCCGAATGGGATTATGTCGACCGCGAGGTCGACATACGACTGACCCGCGTCACGCCCTGACAGCGATTCTGCTTGTGCAGTTAACGAGGCAAGAGATGCGGCTGTAGGGCTGTAGGGCTGCGGGAGCGCTGAGGCGTTCCCGTTCAATCACGTTGGGAGCCGCTTCGCTACCCCCTTTTCGCGCGCCCTACTCCACCGCCTCGCCCAAATCCTCGATCAGGGGCAGCGCGTCGCCATAGCGGGCGAGCGCTTCCACGGGCGGGACGTCCTCGATCTCGCGCGGACCGGTATCGATGCTGAGATCGCGGAACTTGCGGGCGGTGACCAGGGCGCGGCTTTCGAAGCTGCTCACGAAGATATTGTAATTGTTGACCGCACTGGTCAGCCCGCCGCCGACCTTGCGCAAATCGCCCGCCGCCTTGGCGAGGCGTTCGTACAATTCCTTGCCGAGCATGCCGATTTCCTGCGCCTGCTTGGCCATTTTTTCCT
This sequence comes from Proteobacteria bacterium ST_bin13, assembly GCA_002083645.1. Taxonomy (GTDB): domain Bacteria; phylum Pseudomonadota; class Alphaproteobacteria; order Sphingomonadales; family Sphingomonadaceae; genus Sphingomonas. The sequence goes on along the minus strand of MSXQ01000005.1, from coordinate 12,171 downwards.
GCCGCCAGACGGCGTCGACAGTGCGCGCAATCGCGATCAAATTGGTTGGCGTCGCCAGCAGCACGCGTTTTTCGAAGGCGAAATCCCACAGGGTGGGGTCATGCTCCAACGCTGCCGACAGGAAATGTTCGCCGGGCACGAACATGATGACATAATCGGGCGCATCGGCGAACTGGCTCCAATAGGCCTTGTTACCGAGCCCGTTGACATGCGCGCGCATTGACGCGGCGTGGAGCGCCAGCCCCTTTTGCCGCTCATCTTCATCAACCGCGCCGAACGCATCCTGATAGGCGTTGAGTGACACCTTGGCATCGATCACCAGCGCACGGCCGCCGGGCACGCGGACGATGGCATCGGGGCGCAGCCGCCCGCCCTCATCATCGCCGCCAGCGACGCTGACTTCAGTCTGGAAATCGGTATGTTCCGAGAGGCCGCAGGTTTCGAGCACATTCTTGAGCTGTTGCTCACCCCAGCGGCCGCGCGATTTGGGTGCATTGCGCAGCGAATTGACGAGCTTGGCGGCCTCGCTTGAAACCTTTTCCTGGCCGATGCGCAGCCCCTCCAACTGACCCTTGAGCTGATCGAATGCGCTCGTCCGGTCGGTCTCCACCTTCTTGACCGTCTCTTCATAGCGGCTGAGCCGATCGCTGACCGGCTGGAGCATCGAGCGGAGATTTTGCCCCGCCGTCTCTTCGGATTGCTTGAACCGCTCATCGGCGCGGCGCAGGAAATTCTCCTGGGCGTCGGTCAACAGCTTGTTTGATACATCGGCGAATTGCGCGGCCATCACGTCCTTTGCCTCGCGCAGCTCACCCAGCCGAGCCTCGAATGCACCCGCTTGCGCCTTGAGCGTGGCGAGATCAGTGCGCGCTGTGTCGCGTTCATCGCGCACTTGCTCGAGCGTCGCGGCGATCGCGGCGACGCCCTTGGCGCGCTCCTCCGCTCCCGCCAGATCGACGATCGCCCGGCGGAAATCCTCCGCCCGCGCATCGCGCTCAGCGCGCGCCTGGGCGGCGCCGCGCCCGCCGAGCAACCAGCCAATCGCCAGACCAAGCACGAGCGACGCGAGGACGAAGATGATCACGAACGGGTCCAAATCTCTGGCCTTCCACTGGAACGAAGCGCGAACTTAACGCCTTGGCCGACCAGCGGCAAGCAGGCGATCGCGCAACGGTGCCGGGGGTCGTGATCAGGGCTGGGCCAGCGAGAAGTGGTGGAATCAGCCGACCATCGCTGGCCGCCGCGCATAGACCCCATAGGCCGCGATGATCGCATAGCAGGCGGCGGGCAGGATCAACGCGAACCGCAGGCTGCTCGCGTCAGCGATCAGGCCCGTTAGCGGCGGGATTACCGCGCCGCCAACGATCGCCATCGCGATGATGCCTGATCCTTCTGCCGCACGCTTGCCCAGGCCTTCACTGGCGAGCGAGAAGATCGTCGGAAACATGATCGAATTCATCAGCCCGATCGCAAGCAACGTCCAGCCTGCCATTGGCCCCGTGCTATTCGCCGAAATCAAGATCAGCGTGATCGATCCAGCCGCCACCGCGGCCAGTACCATGCCCGGCGACACCAGCCGCAGCACGACCGCGCCAATGAACCGCCCCACCATCGCGCCGCCCCAATAAAAGCCGACATAGGTGCCCGCCGTCGCCCCGCCGATGCCGAAGACATCGGCCTGGATCAGATAATTGACGATCAGCGACCCGATGGCGACTTCCGCCCCGACATACAGAAAAATGCAGGCCGCACCGAACCCGAAACGCGGCCTCTCCAGCAGATTGAAAGCGCGCAGCACGCTGCCGTTGTCTTCAACGACATTGGGCAAGCGATTGCGCCGCGTCCAGACCACGCCCGCGACGATCACCAGCGCCAGCGCCAGCGCGAGATAGGTGTTCACCACGACCTGCGTTTCCGCCGTGCGATAGGCATCAAGTGCCGCGCCTGTCAGCGTCGTTGGATCGATCCGCGCGAGACTGCCCAGGATGACGATCGATCCGACGATCGGAAAGATTGTCGTGCCGAGCGAGTTGAACGCTTGCGCAAAGGTCAGCCGGCTATGCGCCGTCGCTGGTTTGCCAAGCAGTGAGATCAGCGGGTTGGCGACGACCTGGACCATCGTGATCCCTGCTGCCAGCACGAACAGCGCAAACAGGAACACGCCGAACTGGCCCGACTGCGATGCCGGGATGAACAACAGGCATCCTGCCGTCATGATCACCAGCCCAATCGAGGCCGAGCGCATATAGCCCGCCTTGCGCACAATCGCGGCAGCGGGGATTGAGAAGATGAAATAGGCCGCGAAAAAGGCCGATTGCACCAGCAACGCCTGAAAATAATTGAGCGTGAACAGGTCCTTCAGCTTTGGAATGATGACATCGTTCAAACTGGTAATGCCGCCAAAGATGAAAAACAGGGCGAAGACGAAAATCTGCAGATCGGGCGCGTTCACCCCCTGCCCGGTATCGGCGGTGGCGGTTGGTTGAGCGGGCGCGAGGGCCATGATCAGTCCTTTGTTCGGAGGGTCAGGCCAGCGCGGCCAGCATATCGCGATGCGAGGGGTAGTTCATCCCGCACCGGGCGATGAAATCATCAATCACAGCCATCCGGTCGCCACCGGGTACGGCTCGCATTCGGCTATCATCGGGGAAAGTCCCATAGCCTGCAAGCAAGCAATGTCATGAGATTGCCGAATAATAGTCGCCAATACTGCCGATATCGGGGGATTCAACGACGGTGATCTGCGCGCGGCCATTGCCCTTTACCTTGCCCCAGCCATGGGCGAACAGATTGGCGGCCATCCAGCCCGCCGTACCGCCACCCAGAATGACGATGCGGAACGGCGCTTCAGTCATTCACATGGCGGCCCAGCAGCCAGCCGAAAATCTCGTCGAGCCGAGCAGCCCAGGCGTTTTCTTCATGCGCGGTGCCGGGGTAGCTGCGCGTTTCAAAATCGCGCTGCGGCTGCCAGCCGACATTGATGAGCGTCGCATCGATCTTTGTCTGCCACGCGCCATAATATTGGTCGAGCGTCTGGTCGCCGTGATCGAACCAGATGTGGCGGCCAGCCGGCGGGCCAAGCCGATCGGTCAGATACCGGGTCCATGCAGCAGTGATGTCCGCCCGGTTCTCGTCCGCCTTGATCGGATCGATGAGCGGCCAGTGCGTCGAAACACAGCCCGCCATACCAAATATCTGCGGATATTCGGCAATGGCATAGAGCGAGATTAATCCGCCCATGCTCGAACCGACAATGGCAGTATGATCCCGGTCACGCTTGGTGCGATACCGCTGGTCGATCATCGGTTTGAGCTCGGCAGTTAGAAACTTTAAATAGGCATCCGAACGGATTGGCCCTTTCAGGAAGTCCTGGCCCTCGCCGCGCACTTTGGGAGGCAGCGATTCAAAGACGCGCTGTGGCATATAGGTCCGTGGGCGATCCAGGCCGTGGCTGTAAATGCCGACGATGATGACCGGATCGATCGCCTTGTCGGCGACAAGCCGCATCACCGATTTGTCGGCCGCCCAGATTTTGTTGAAATTGGACTTTTTCAGGAAGAAGAGATTCTCGGCATCTTGCATATAGACGACGCCATACCGCTGCTTGCCACGCGCGTAGCCGGGCGGGAGCCAGATCGTGACGTGCGAAGGGCCAATATTGGCAGATCCGAATTTGGGCAGATCGACGAAGCTGCCCTCATCGGTGGGCGTTGCCGCCTGCGCACCGCCCATGCCGAGCAGCACCGCGCCGATAAGGGCCACCAGCTTCGCGATCACCGGCCCTTCCCCTTCGCGACAAAGCGGATCGCCTGCCCGCCGCCGGGCGCGAGCGCCAGCGTCAGCGTGTCGCCTTGTTTGACCTTGCGCGTTTCGATCACAATCGAATGACGTTTGTCAGTAGCATAAGTGGCATCGTCGCCATCGCGATAGATTTGCGCGGTGTACGTCTTGCCCGGATCGAGAAAATCGAGCTTCACGTCGAGCTTGCGGGCATTTTCGTCACCGACTGCGCCCAGGAACCAGTCATCGCTGCCGCGCGGGCGGCGGACGATCGTTGCATAGTCACCAACTTCGCCGTTCAGCATGCGGGTATCGACCCAGTCGGTAGGCACGTCCTTGATGAACTGGAAGGCGGCCGGGTATTTCGCATAGTTTTCCGGCGTATCGGCAGCCATCACGACGGGTGAATACAGCACGACATAAAGCGCCAGCTGCTTGGCGATGGTCGACAGGATTGGGCTGTCGTCGCTGCCGGTCAGGCTCAGCACACCCGGCGTGAAGTCCATCGGCCCTTCGAGCATGCGGGTGAAGATCAGATTGGCCTCATGCTCGGGCGGGTTCTTTTCGCCCCAGGCGTTATATTCCATGCCGCGCGATCCCTCGCGCGCCACCCAATTAGGATAGGTGCGGTGCAGGCCGGTGCCCTTGATCGGCTCATGGCTGTCAAATGCGACATGATATTTGGCGGCGGCAAGGGCCACGCGGATGAAGTGGTTCGACATCCACTGCCCCTCATGCCACTCGCGCAATTTGGTGCCATCGGCGTCGACGCGTTCGATCTGCGCGGCATCGGTGACATAGCCCGTCTTCACAACCATCTCGCCGTGATCAGCGGCGAATTTGAACGCTTTGTCGAACTGGTCTTCATAATGGCTGGCAGCACCGCCGGTTTCGTGGTGGCCGATCAGGCGGACGCCCTTTTTCTTGCCATAGGCGGCAAGCATATCGGCGTCGAAATCGGCGGTCGGCTGGGCAAAGTCCATGTCGTTGCCATTGCCGAACCAGTCACCGTCCCAGCCGACATTCCAGCCCTCGACCAGCACGTCATGGATGCCGCTGGCGGCAGCGAAATCGATATATTTCTTTACGTTCTCATTGGTGGCACCGTGCTTTGGCCCGCGTGCCCAGGACCAGTTGCCCTTGATCATGTTCCACCACACGCCAGCGAACTTGCCCGGCTTGAACCAGCTCATATCGCCCAATTTGTTGGGCTCGTTCAGGTTGAGCATCAGATGGCTCATATACAGGCCCGTCGCATTATCGGCGATGATCAGCGTGCGCCACGGCGTGAACCAGGCGCCGGTCTTGGTCACCTTGGGCTTGCCCGCGCCGGGCGTCAGCGTCGCCCGCAGCGTCGGGCCCTCTCCGCGCGACACCGCCATGCCCGAATAATCGACCAAAGCCGCTTCATGCAGCGCGACATGCGTGCCGTCTGCAAGCTTGATCGTCACCGGCGTATCCGCCGTCCCCACCGCCGACAGCGGCGTCTTGTTGTAGAGATATTCCTCGCGGTTCCACAGAAAGGCCGGCTTCCACCACGCCGTCCCGTCCTGCGCGAAGGCGAATTCGGTCAATTCATCGGCGATATTGGCTTGCTTCAAATTGGGTTGGTCGGGAAATTCATAGCGAAAGCCGACGCCGTCATCATATAGCCGGAACACGACGTCCATCTGGCGCATCAGCCCGCTTGATTCCTGAAAGCGCACGCGCAGTTCACGGAAATGGTTGCGGATCGTCTGCCATTCGCCCCAGGGCTGGGTCCAATTGCCGTCCTCGTCGCGCGCCGACTGGCTGACGAATTTCAGCCCACGTTCTATCTTGCGCGCATCGGTGAACAGGAAACCGAGCCGCGACGGCGTGATGATCGGCTTGCCGTTGCGCTTCACTTCATACAGCACGCGTCCGTCGCCATCGACATCGACGGAGACCGCCACGACATTGCCCGGCGAGGCCAGCCCTGCGACCGGTTCGGCATAAGCGGGTATTGCCGCCACCAGCGCCATCGCGGTGCCAATTCGGCCGACCATCGTGATCGCGTTCATTGATCGATTGTCCTTGCTACATAGCCGGAAAAGCGGCCCAGCGCCCAATCATCGACGGTCCCGACCTGCGCAACGATCTGCCAGCGGGCAGGCTCGGCCGGTGCCCAGCGGACTGGCGCTTCGCCCAGATTGAAAACACACAGCATCGTCTCGCCGGGCACTGACCGGTCAAACACCAGCATCTGGTCCGATGCCTCAATGACGCGCATCGCGCCGAGCAGCAGCGCGTCGCTGTCGTTGCGCAACGCCACAAGCGTCCGGGTGAAGGCCAGCATCGATTCCGGATCGCTATCCTGCGCGCTTATCGTCAGCGCGGCATGGTCATCGCCCAGCGGCAACCACGGCTTGCCCGACGAAAAGCCCAAACCGGGCGAGACAGCGCACCACGGCAATGGTGTCCGCGCGCCATCGCGATTCAGCGTCAGCGGCCAATTGGCGATCGCCTCGGGGTCCTTCAGGTCATCAAAGCCGATTTCGACCTGGCTGAGGCCCAATTCCTCGCCCTGGTAAATGAAGACATCGCCGCGCAGACACAGCAGCAACAGCATCGTCAGCCGCGCATAGCCGTCGCGATCCTCAGGCGCAGCCCAGCGCGACACAGCGCGCGGCGCATCATGGTTGGAGAACGCCCAGCTTGGCCAGCCAAGCCCTGGCTGGTCCGGCCAGCGCTCGGTCGCTTCGCGCACCAGACCGGGTGTCAGTTGCCGGGCGTAGAGAAAATCAAAACCATAGGCACTGTCAAAATGGCGACCATCGGCAGTGAACGCCTTCATCTCATGATCGTTATCAGCGCCGCCGATTTCGGCCACGGTAAAGCGATTGCCATAACTGTCGAGCAGGGCACGAATGCGCGCGATAAAGCGCGGGATATCGGCATGCGATTGATTGTGGACGTGCAACTGGAAATCAAAAGGCCGCGTGCGAGGGGTGTTGCTGGGCGGCGCGGGTGGATTATCCGTAAGCGCCGGGTCATGCATTGAAAAATTGATCGCATCCATCCGGAAGCCATCAACACCCCGATCAAGCCAGAAGCGCGCCGTCGCGAGCAAGGCGTCCTGCACATCGGGGTGATGGACGTTGAGCTGCGGCTGGCTGCTGAGGAAATTATGCATGTAATATTGGCCACGCCGCGCGTCCCAGGTCCAGGCTGGACCGCCGAACACCGATTGCCAGTTACTCGGCGGCGCCCCATCCGGCTTGGCATCCGCCCAAACATACCAATCCGCTTTGGCATTGGCGCGATCGGCGCGGCTTTCCCGAAACCAGGCATGCGCATCGCTGGTATGCGAATAGACCTGATCGATGATGATCTTCAGCCCCAACGCATGGCCGCATTCGATCAGGGCGTCGAAATCATCGAGCGTCCCAAAGATCGGATCGACATCGCAATAATCGGACACGTCATAACCGAAATCGGCCATTGGCGACGGGAAGAAGGGCGACAGCCACACCGCATCAACGCCCAATGACGCGACATGATCGAGCCGCGCGGTAATGCCGGGCAGATCCCCAATACCGTCGCCGTTCGAATCAGCGAAACTGCGCGGATAGATTTGATAGATCGTCGCGCCACGCCACCATTCACGCGTGAGACGGGGTCGATCCTTGTGAGCAAGCTGTTGGTTCATTTTGATTTTTCTGCAGCACAAACGATGAAATCAAGCGGGGGAACGGTGGCACGGACACTCCCCGGCGCAGTCGCCTCCACCGCACATTGCCCGTGCAGCGACGTGAACTGGCGGGAACCGTAATCAACCGTGACATTGGCGGAAACCGCCTCTGTTGCCGTGTTGAACGCAATCAGCACTTCGCCACCGCTCACGGGATCAAATCGCGAGACGGCAAACAGTCCCGGCTTGTCGCCTGCTAGTCGGACGACGCTACGCCCGCGGGTAAGCGCAGGGGTTGCGGAGCGCAGCCTGGTCAGCTCGGCGATAAGCTGGAAGATCGGATGAGTCTGATCGAAATTGGCATCCGCCGTCGTCGCCTTGGTACCCAGCAAGACGTTATCATTGTACACCGCAACCTTGCTCGGGAACTGATCCTCGCGTGCATTCTGGTCGTTACCGTCGCTAACAAAGCCCTGTTCATCGCCCGCATAAATGGTCGGCGCACCGCGCAGCGTCAGCAACATCGCCTGCGCCAGCATCGTGCGCCGGAACAGCTCTTCATTGCTGATCGCGGGCAGCGCCTTGCGGACATAGGTCGATAGCCGCCCGACGTCGTGATTGCTGACAAAGGTCGGCAGCGCCAGCGCGGTTTCGACCCCGCCTGCATAAATCGGGTCGGCGGCGAACAAGCGCTCCAGCGTTTCGCTGCCCTTGCCGCTGGTCGCGGCGATCACCGCATATTGGAATGCATAATCGAGCACCAACGGCATCTTATCGACATGGGTGTAATGGGCGAGCAGCGCGGGATCGAAATCCTCGGTATAGACTTCACCGAAGATCGGGAAATTCGGGATGCCCTTCGCCTTGGCGCGGGCCAGCATGGCGGGGATAAAGGCCTGCCAAAACTCGGGATTGACGTGCTTGGCGGTATCGACGCGGAAGCCATCAACTGCGAACTTGTCGATCCAATCGCCGAAAATCTCGATAAATCCAGCGACGACGCGCGGATGCTCGGTCGCGACATCGTCAAGCCCGACGAAATCGCCATGGGTGATGCTTTCGCCCTTCCAGAAGGAATTGCCGCGATTGTGGTAATAATGGATGTCATTCAACCAATCGGGCGTCTTGGCGTGCTCCTGTCCCTTGGGCACGAATGGCTGATACGCGTAGTCCATGTCGGTCAGCTGGGCGAAGTTTTCCGCTGTCTGGACCGTTTCGCCCTGGAAGCCGGGGTTGATCGGTGCCCCGTTGAGGCCGCCGCGACGGCTCGCAGGAAAGTCGGCGCTATTGCGATAGGCGCAATTGCCGGGGCAGTCGCGATATTGGATGACGTCAGCCGTGTGATTGACGACAATATCCATATACACCTTCATGCCGCGCGCATGCGCTGCATCGACCAGCGCCTTGAAATCGGCATTGGTGCCCAGATGCGGATCAACCTGGGTGAAATCAGTAATCCAATAGCCGTGATAACCCGCTGATTCATCTCCCGCCGGACCCTGCACCGGCTTGTTCTTGAAGATCGGCCCCACCCAGATCGCGGTCGCGCCCAGCGCCTGGATATAATCGAGCCGCTTGGTCACGCCCTTCAGGTCGCCGCCGTGATAGAAGCCCTTGGCGGTCGGATCATAGCCAGTGACCAGCCTATCCCCCTTCAGCGCACCCTTGTCGTTGGACGTGTCACCATTTTCGAAGCGATCGGGCAGCAGGAAATAGATGATCTCGTCTTGCGGAAGGCGATCGCGATACGATGGTGCGGGTGCCGGAGCCGGGCTCTGCTGCGCCAATGCCGGTTGGGTTAGCGCTGGTTGCAGGAGCAGCGCGAGTACTGTCGCGCCGACCATCGGCAAGAAACCAAGAGTTTTGCCTAGGCGGCGGCTCGGACGGAAGCGGTTTCCCATAGTCCTACCTTTTCAGCCTTGTCTGGCCGACGCAACGCCCGGCACGCATATATCAGGGTCGCCGCCGGTGCACAGCATGAGCGTGCACCGGCGGCGACCCTGTCTCTGATCAGAATGAGAAACTTCCGCCGATATAGAATGTCCGGCCGAAGTTCTGGATCGTGCCCGTTTGCGCGGTTTGCCCGAAAAAGGTGCGCGTCGGTTCGTCGGTCAGGTTATTTGCCTGGGCAAGCAGTTTCAGGCCCGACAGGAAGCTGTTCTTGGGGAACAGGTAAGAGATCTGAGCGTCGAAGATGGTCTCTGGCGTGCTCGTCAGGATCAGTTCGCTAATGCCGATCTGCGGGCTCACAAACCCAGAGCGATGCCGCGCGCTGCCGCGGATACCAAAGCCGTCCTTTTCGTAGAACACGATCGGGTTGAAGACATGGCTGGACAGGCCGGGCAGCGGCAGGTTGATCGGTTGGCCGCTGGTCGAGCTCGGGAAGTTCAGATCGCTGTCGCTATAGGCATAGTTGAGCTGAACGCCGAGGCCATCAAACGGTGCCGGCAGTTCGACGAAGCTCTTGGTGAACTGCACTTCGATACCGTAAACAAAGCCACCACTGCCGTTGATTGGTGACGAAAAGCTGCCGATCGGATTGCCGGGCACCTGCGCGCCCAGCGAATTGATGAATGGCGGCGGGGTCACGCCGTTGGCGGGGAAGTTAAACTGGGGGATCGTCCCGTTAATGATGTACGATCCCAGCCCCTTATAAAAGGCGCCCACCGCGAACACACCGCTGTTGCCGAAATAATGTTCGTAGCTGAAATCGACCTGATTGGCGCGGAATGGAGCGAGTTGCGGATTACCGCCGCCGCCGCTGGTATTGCCATCCGCACCGGTGTTCACGCTGATCGATGCGCGCAGTTCCTGGAAGCGGGGGCGCGAAATCTGCTTGCTGTAGCTGACACGGACCAGATCCGTCGGGCTGAGCTCAAGGATGGCGTTTACGGAAGGCAGGAAGTCAGTGAAATTGGCGCCGCGCGTTACAAACCGGCGATTTTCGCGCGCGGGTGGCGGCGTGGCGGGGTTATCCCTCAGCAACGGGTCAGCAAAAAACACCGTCGAACTCTGATCGGTATTGATCACCCGAAGGCCGAAATTACCGCGAAAGTTCAACCCGCCAAGGACCGTGGCGAAATCAACCTGACCATAGCCGGCATAGGTGGTCTCATCGATCCGGAAGCTCTGATCGAGTGTGAAATCGAACGCGATCTGATCGGTTGGCTGGCGCGATCCGAACGAATTGCCGAACGCCAGGTTGAAGGCGCCGTTGATATCGACAACGCCGAAATTGGGAAGCCCCGCAGCGGCATAGGCACCGCGGAATCCGCTGATCGTCACCAGACTGGATGGCACTTCGCGCGGTGAACCGGGAATGCCAAAGGTGTTGAAGGAGGTAACCGTGCGGTCGCCGCGCCGATCAGCATAGCGAAAGCCAAAGCGCAATTTGTCGAAGACGCTCGATTCATCCAACGACACGACAAGGTCGGTTGCCACGGTGAACAGCCGATCCCGATCGGCCTGCGGCACCAGAAACTGGCCATCGAGCAGGAACCCGCCGCCCGCAGCCGTCAGATCGGTAAAGTTGGTGCTGATCTGGTTGATCGTCGGCAGCCGCGTACCGTTCAGCCGGTAATCGACGATAATTGGTCCAACACCGTCCGTGCGTTGCAGGCCGGTAGGTGTCGCGCTGTAGGGACGCAGGTTGATGCCGGCATTGTTGAAATCGCTCGAGCCGCTCGAATAGGCAACATCGACCGCAAGGGTTACGCGGTCAGTAAAGTCATAAGCGAAATTGCCGCCGATCGTATAAAGTTCGTCGCGCCGACTTTCGTCCTGGTTAACCAACTCGGTGCCAACCGCACCACCGGTCTGGTTAATGAAGCGACCGCCGACCAGTGCATCGTTGACGATGACTGGGTTGAGGATCTGATTCCCGCCGCTCTGGGTGTTAAAGACCCGGAAACCCCGACGGTTCACGTCTGAATTAAAGCGCGAATAATAGCCGTCGATCAGCACGTGGACCCGATCACTTGGTTCCCACTGGACGACGGCAATGCCGGCATCGCGGGTTTCCTGGCCGCCAAACTGAATGCCTTCGAACCCAAAATTGCGGGATTCGGGCCTGCCGTTGCCGTTCAAATCGACCGACGGCGAGCCATTAGTGCCAGGCACCGGAAAATCGAACTGGACGAAGCGGGTGGCAACGTTGGGCTGATACAGCCGCGAATAGCCGAGCGCCAAACCAAGCGTATCGTTGAGCAGCTTGGTCTGGATGGAGCCCGACACGCGATAGCCAAATTCCGACACGTCGGTGTTTTGGCCAGCGCGGTCATTATACAGGCCGCGGACGTTGAACGACCCCTTCACATCGGTGGTGATGTCGAGCGGGCGAACTGTCTTAAGCTCCACCTTGCCGGCGATACCGCCCTCAATATGGCTGGCGAGCGGCGATTTGTAGACAGCAGCCTGGTTGATCAGTTCCGACGGATATTGATCGAATTCGATCACGCGGTTGCCGCTGGTCGCCACCTGTTCGCGCCCATTGAGCGTTGCCGAAACGAGATCCTGCGAAAGGCCGCGAATGTTGATCGCACTCGCCTGGCCGCCGGTGCGTTGCGAGGTGACGCCTGGCAGACGCGCGAGCGATTCGGCGATCGATACGTCGGGCAGCCCTGCAATATCGTCGGCAGTCACCACATCGACGATGAAATCCGAACGACGCTTGGCATCGATCGAACTCTGCACGCTCTTGCGGAAGCCGTTTACGACAATGTCGGTGGAGTCGGACGCTA
>MSXQ01000026.1:0-37685 GCA_002083645.1 Proteobacteria bacterium ST_bin13 | reverse complement strand
CGTTCTGTGTACCGACCCCAATGGGCACCACCGCGCAGGCCCATGATTATGACCATGGTCGCTACGGGCGTGATTACCGCGACTATCGCTACGATCATGACCGGCGTGATGGCTGGCAGCGTGGCTATGGCTATAGGGACGGCGGCTATCGCAATGGCCGGCGGCAGGGCTGGCGCGACCATCGCCGCTGCTGGACCGAATGGCGTCATCATCGCCGCATCACGATTTGCCGCTGAACACGGGTGGCGGGGAAGCCTTATGCTTCCCCGCCTATAATGCGCGCGCCGCTACACCGCCGTGCGGCCATATTCCTGCTTGGTCACCGGATGGCTTGATGAAAGCCCGCCATCGACGGCAATCGCCTGCCCGTTGACATAGCTTGCATCATCAGACGCCAGGAAGGCGGCCACCTTGGCGAGTTCCTCAGGCTGAGCGCCGCGCCGCAGTGGATTCAAGCGCCCGACCCGGTCCATCTTCCCCGCATCACGCGCATAATCGAAAGTCGGCTTGGTCATACCGGTTTCGGTCAGGCCGGGGCAGATCGCGTTGACGCGAACGTTCGAGCCGGACAGCTGTTGTGCGGAAACCATCGCCAGGTTGATCACACCAGCCTTGGACGCCGAATAGGCCGGGCTGCCCGCACCTGACCGGATGCCGGCAACGCTCGCGGTCAGAACAATCGCCCCGCCGCCTCGCTCGGCAATCTTTGGGGCGGCATGCTTGATCGCCAGATACGGCCCGATCAGGTTCACCCGCAGCACTTCGGTGATCAGCGCGACATCGGTATCGAAGATATTGGCCATCCCCCCCGAAATCCCGGCATTGGCAAACATGATGTCGAGCCCACCAAAGCGTTCGACCGCCAGCGCCACCGTCTTCTCAACATCGGCCTCAAGCCCGGCATCCATCTGGATAGCGACCGCCGTGCCGCCCGCGCCGGTGATCAGCGCGGCGGTTTCATGTGCGCCTTCGCTGATGTCAGCAGCGATCACCTTGCCGCCTTCCTGCGCAAACAGCATCGCCGCCGCACGGCCAATGCCTGAACCAGCACCGGTGACGATTATCGATTTATCGGTGAAACGTGGCATCTGATCTTCTCCCCTTTTCGTGGGCGCCGGGCGGAGCCGGGGCCATAAAATTTGTTGTCGTTGCCGACCTTCCAACACCATTTTCCGGCGAGCGGCAAATACCAATACGAGCAGCCATCCGGGGCCACCTGCCAATCGAAACATCGCTGATTGGACAAGGGCGAGATCTCAACAAGATTACGCTTGCTGGCTTGGCGCGGGCAGCAAGGCCGATATAAGCTGAATCCGTGCGTATGTGGCTGCGCGCGGCAAGGAGCAGGGATGTCGGCACCGCCAGCTTCGCGAAGTGCAGCCCTTGATTATCTGCGCGCGACGTTGACCGTCATGGTCGTCGGCCATCACAGCTCCCTGGCCTATACGACGTTTGCGGCGTCCGAGCCGGGCAATTATCTGGGCGGCACGGCACCCATTGTCGATACTGCCCGTTGGGTTTTTCTCGACCATGCCGAGAACTTCAATGACGTGTTTTTCATGTCGGCGATGTTTTTCATTTCAGGTATTTTCGCCTGGGGTTCCTTGCATCGCCGGGGCCCGATCAGCTTTGTTCAGGAACGGTTGTTGCGCCTAGGTCTGCCGTTTTTGCTCGGCGTCATATTCGTGATGCCGATCGCTTATTACGCTGCTTATCTGTTTAGCGGTGGCCGCCTGCAGTATCTGGCCTATTGGCGCCAGAATCTGTTTGACGATGGCATGTCGCCAGGCCCCTTGTGGTTCATTTGGGTCTTGTTGTTGTTCAACCTGGCGGTCGCTGTCAGCTTTCCGCTGTGGCGCTGGCTCGACGGGCCAATCGAAAGACTCGGAAAGTTCAGCGGATTGCACCCGCTCCGGTTCGCTGCAGCAATTCTGCTCGTTTGCGCGATAGCCTATTTCCCGTTGCTCGCACGCTATGGACCCAGCGCCTGGACCGCGTTTTTCACAGGCCCTTTCTATTTCCAGCAATCGCGGTTCGCGCTCTATTTTGCGTGGTTCGTGATCGGTTGTGTCACTGGCGCCAACGGGCTGCAGCGCGGTCTGCTCGCATCGAGCGGTGCGATGGTGCAGCATGCGGGACGTTGGTTGATTGCGGCGCTGGCGATCTTCGCTGTCATGGAGTTCATCCCGCGCGCGCTATTCGACGCGGGCATCTTGGCGGAAGATCCCGCCCTAATTTTCTATGCCATATTGTGGCTGATCAGCTGCGTGGCCAGCACATTGGCCTTTCTCGCCATCTTCTTAAGATACGCAACAAAACCCAATGCAATTATGGATAGCTTGGCGCGCAATGCCTATCTCATCTATATTGTGCATTATATTTTCGTTTTATGGATACAATATGCGCTTTTGCAGATACCGCTGCTGTCAGGGATAAAGTTCATTATTACTTTTGCCGGAGCGCTATTATTGAGCTACTTCACGGCTGCTTCACTTCTCCGTGTCCGGATACTTCGCGCCGTGCTTTAGGCTGGCCATGAATCGAGAACGGGACGCCAATCCGGAGAAGCGCCAGGCTGAATGGGCGAGGGTTGCGGCTAACCTTCAGCCGGGCGATGCGCCCTAGAGCGTGATGACTTTAGGTCGCTTCAACCTCAGACCCGTTCGGGCTGAGCGAAGTCGAAGCCCACGCGCTTCGCATGCCCTTCGACTTCGCTCAGGGTGAACGGGGTCTGGGTTGGTCCAATCCAAAGTCATCAAACTCTAAATAGTCACCCCGCCATCAATGACGATGGTTTGCCCGGTCATAAACGCGCTGGCCTTGCTGGCCAGGAACACGACCGCGCCGGCGATCTCTTCGGGCTCGCCGATCCGGCGCAGCGGGGTGGTGGCGTTACGCGCTTTGACCGCGGCTTCATTCTCCCAGAGCGCGCGGGCGAAATCGGTGCGGATCAGGCCGGGCGCGATGCAGTTGACGCGCACATTGAACGGCCCGAATTCATGCGCCAAATTGCGCGCGAGTTGCATGTCAGCTGCCTTGGAGATCGCATAGGCACCGATGATCGGCGTGCCACGAATTCCGCCGATCGACGAAATGATGATGATGCTGCCATCGCCGCGATCGCGCATTTCGGGGGCGACCATGGCGATCAGCCAATGGTTGGAAACGATGTTGTTATCGAGGATCTTGCGGAATTGATCGTCGGCAATCCCCTCCTGCGGGCCGTAATAGGGATTCGACGCGGCATTACAGACGAGGATGTCGACCTTGCCGAAAGCGGCACGGGTTGCATCGACCAGATGCTGGAGCCCTGCCTTGTCGGAGATGTTGGCGGCAACTGCGATGGCCGTCCCTTCGCCAAACTTGCCGTTGATCTCGGCGGCGACTGCGTCACACGCATCCTGCTTGCGGCTGGAGATGACGACCTTGGCGCCATGCTCGGCTAGCTCCCAGGCGCTGGCCTTGCCGATCCCACGCGAGGAACCGGTGATGATCGCGACTTTGCCGCTCAGGTCGAATTGGCTCATCTTTTCTCCCTCCAACTTCGTCCCAGCAAAAGCTGGGGTCTTTGCGGGGCATGCGCTCGGATCGCCGCTTTATTCCCCGGCCTTCGCTAGGACGCTTGGGTTACGCCCCTGCCCGCTTCGCAAATGCCCATGCAGCCGCCGCCAGCGGCCCAACGCGCTCCGCCGTCTTTGCCGCCTGCGCGCTGCTGGCGGTGCCATCGACGATCCGCTTCTTGATGCCCTGAACAATGCCGGTCAGGCGGAACAGATTATAGCTGAAATACCAATCGAGCTGCGGCACGCCGTCACGCCCGGTCGCCGTGCAATAGCGCGCGACCATGTCCTCAATCGTCGGGATGCCCGTCGCTGGCCCCGCAAGGCCCATCACGCCCGAACGCCCTTCGGGCTCGGTCACCCAGTTCATCAGGAAATAGCTGAAATCGGCAAGCGGATCGCCAAGCGTCGAGAGTTCCCAATCGAGCACTGCGATCACTCGCGCTTCGCTCGCGTGGAAGATCATATTGTCGATGCGGTAATCGCCGTGCACCACCGACACCCGGTCCTGGGTCGGCAGGGTGCGCGGCAACCAATCGATCAGCGCCTCCACCTCTGGCATAGGCTCGGTTTCAGAAGCGCGATATTGCTTGGTCCAGCGCGCGACCTGACGCTCGAAATAATTGCCGGGCTTGCCGTAATCACCCAGCCCCGCCGCGACATGATCGGTATTGTGGAGCTGCGCCAACGTGTCGCACATCGCGTTATAGATGGCGGCGCGCTCAGGCGGGGTCTTGTCGGGCAGCGAGCCGTCCCAAAGGTTGCGGCCCTCGACCAGCTCCATCAGGTAGAACATCGAGCCGATAACCGCCGGGTCTTCGCACAGGCCATAAGGGGTCGGCACCGGGAAGCCGGTCGGGTGGAGGCCGGCGATCAGCTTATATTCGCGGTCAACCGCATGCGCGCTAGGGAGCAGCTTGCCGAAGGGCTGGCGACGCAGGACATAGGCCTTGCCACCGGCATCAACGCGATAGGTGGGGTTGGACTGACCGCCCTTGAACTTGCTGAGTGTCACCGGGCCATCGACGCCGGGCAGGTTGTCCTTCATCCAGGCGGCGACCGCGCCGGCATCAATCGGATCATCGGCGGGAACCGGGATGGTCCCAACCATGGTGATGTCAGCCCCCGCTGTCATCAGTTGAACTCAATCACGGAGCGGACCGTGTCGCCGGTGCGCAGCTTGTCGATCGCATCATTGACGCCGTCGAGCGTGATCCGCTCGGCGACCATCGTGTCGAGATCGAGCTTGCCGTCGAGATAGAGTTGGACGAGGCGCGGCATATCAATCGGGAAGCGCGTGGAGCCGAGCAGCGACCCTTGCAGCTTCTTGCCGGTGAGGAAGCTGGGACCCGGCAGGCTAACCATATTACCCGGCGCGATCATGCCCAGGATCGTCGCGGTGCCGCCGCGCTTGAGCAGCGCCCAGGCGAGCTCGGCCGTAGCGGGGCGACCGACTGCCTCGATCGCGTAATCCACGCCACCACCGGTCAGCGCGATGACCTTCTTGGCCAGATCGGGATCGTTGGAGTCAAAGCTATGCGTCGCCCCCAGCCGTTCGGCGAGCGCTCGTTTGTCGGCCACGGGATCAATCGCGATGATCTTTCCCGCCCCCGCAATCTTGGCGGCGTTGATCGCGGAAAGGCCGATGCCGCCGCAGCCGATGACCGCGACAGTTTCGCCACTGCGCAAGCGACTATCGTTAAAGATCGATCCCGCCCCGGTGATGACCGCGCAGCCAAGCAACGCCGCCCGATCAAGCGGCATGTCCTTGGAAATCGCAACGCAGGCGTTTTCATGCACCAGCATCATTTCGGCAAAGGCCGAGAGATTGAGGAAAGGCGCGAGCGGGGTGCCATCTTTCAGCGCGATGCGCGGTTCAGCGCCCTTGGGCCGGCGGGTCGACGGATCGATACAGAGCGACGGCCGGCCCGTCACGCACATCTCGCAACTGCCGCAGAACACGGTGAAGAAGGTGATGACATGATCGCCAACCTTCAGCCGCGCGACATCGCTGCCGACCGCCTCGACGATGCCCGCCGCCTCATGGCCAGGCACCGTTGGCATTGGGTGCGGGAAGCTACCCTCGATAAAGTGCAGGTCAGACCGGCACACGCCGCACGCGACGGTGCGGATCAGCACCTCCCGCGGGCCAGGCTTTGACACCTGAATGTCTTCAATGACCAGAGCGGTCTTGGGTTCGTAGAGGACGGCTGCTTTCACGTGACTAAACTTCCCTCACTCTGCGCTTGCATTGAACGTTGCCATGACCGCTTCGTCACCCCCGCCCTGTGCCGGGCACACCGCGCATCATGAGCCGAAGCGTGGGTGGATGAGTGGACCCCGGCACAAGGCCGGGGTCACGGATGTGGTTTTGGATCCGGCCCTTACCGGCGCACCATTTCCTTCGCCGCTACCGCCGCTGGCAGGTCGGCATATTTCCCGAACTCATTGCGAGCAATGGCGCGGTTATGGACTTCGTCGGGGCCATCAGCGAAGCGCAATGTCCGCATCGCGGCCCAGGCATGCGCCAGTTCGAAATCGTCCGAAACGCCGCCGCCGCCATGCGCCTGGATGGCATCGTCGAGGATCGACAGCGCCATATTGGGGGCCGCCACCTTGATCATCGCGATTTCCTGTTGCGCGCTCTTGTTGCCGGCCTTGTCCATCATGTCGGCGGCCTTGAGGCAGAGCAGCCGCGTCATTTCGATATCGATCCGCGCTTTGGCGATGCGCTGTTCCCAGATCGAGTGATCAGCGATCCGCTTGCCAAAAGCGACGCGAGTCAGCAGCCGCTTGGCCATTGCCTCGATCGCGACTTCGGCGACGCCGATGGTGCGCATGCAGTGATGGATGCGGCCCGGCCCGAGGCGGCCTTGCGCGATTTCGAACCCCCGCCCCTCGCCAAGCAGGCAATTCTCGACCGGCACCCGGACGTCCTTCAATTCGACCTCACCGTGCCCGTGCGGGGCATGGTCATAGCCATAGACGCTAAGCATGCGGCGGATGGTGACGCCGGGGGCATCCATCGGCACCAGGATCTGGCTCTGCTGGCTGTGGCGCGATCCTTCCGGATTGGTCTTGCCCATCACGATGGCGATCTTGCAGCGCGGATCACCCACACCCGACGACCACCATTTAACGCCATTGATGACATAATGATCGCCGTCGCGGACCATACTGGTTTCGATATTGGTCGCATCCGATGAAGCGACAGCGGGCTCGGTCATCAGAAAGGCCGAACGGATCTCACCATTCATCAGCGGCCGCAGCCATTGTTCCTTGTGCTCGCGCGTGCCGTAGCGATGAAGCACTTCCATATTGCCGGTATCGGGTGCCGAGCAGTTAAAGCACTCGCTCGCCCAGCCGATCTTGCCCATTTCCTCGGCACAAAGCGCATATTCCAGATTGGTGAGCTGGGTGCCTTCAAATTCAAAACTGTCATCGACATGGGTCTGGCCCGAATGCGGCGGCATGAAGAAATTCCACAGCCCCGCTTCCTTGGTCTTGGCTTTCATATCTTCGATGACCTGGATCACCTTCCAGCGTTCACCCTCATGGCTTTGCTGGTGATAGATATGGTCGCGCGGCCGGATTTCGCGATCGATGAAGTCCTTTACGCGGTCCCGAAAATAGGTCTCGCGTTCGCTCAGCGTGAAATCCATGGCACTCTCTCCAACGGCTTTGTCTGGGCCGACTTAGACCGTACCGCGTTTTCGGTAAAGCCGGTCTGCGCAGTGAATTCGTCCTTTTGTTGCCTCAAATGAGGGTATCAACCGCTGCCGAAAAAGGGACTGTTTCTTCGAAAAGATGCTGTTAAGCTCGTCCGATGGAGGCGGTGGGGACAGTTCAGGACAGCGCGAACGGAAGCACATTGCGTTTCCGCGCCAAGCGCGACGCCATTCTCGCTGCTGCTGCCCAGGCGATTAACGAACAAAGCGCCAAGGGCATGACCTTTGCCGACGTCGCCCAGCGCGTGGGGCTGAACACCACCAGCGTCACCTATTATTTCAAGCGCAAGGAAGACCTTGCCGCTGCCTGTTTCGAATATACGCTCGAACAGCTCCAGCTGATGCTGGATGACGCGATGAAGCAGCCGACACCGCAGCAGCGAGTCGCGCGCTATCTGGCGATTAACATGGATCGGCTCGCGCGCATTCAGCGTGGCGAGGCTACGTCATTCGCCGTGCTCTCGGACCTTCGCGCGATGGAGGAGCCAGTCCGTGGCCGTCTGATGACCGGGTGGCGCGATGTGTTCCGCCGAACCCGCGCGCTATGAGGCCCCGGCGAAACCCGCGCCGAAACCGATCTGAACGGCGCGCGCGCGCATGTGTTGCTCGAAAATACCTTTTGGCTGCCGATTTGGCTGGTCCGCTATGACCCGGATCAGTTCGACCGGGTCGAGCAACGACTGATGGCGGTGTTTTCCCAGGGGATTGCTCCAAGCGGCGCGGCTTGGGCGCCGGCCCGGATCGATCTTGACCCTGACGAGGCCGAGCCCGGTCGCGAAGCCTTTTTGCTGGCCGCGACAAGGCTGATCAACGAGCTTGGTTATCGTGGCGCATCGGTGCAGAAAATCGCCTCGCAGCTGAACGTGACCAAGGGCAGCTTCTATCATCATCTCGATGCCAAGGACGATCTGGTGATCGCCTGCTACAAGCGCAGCCTGGATACGATCGCCAATGCGCAGCGGCTCGCCGGGCTGGAATCGGGCAGTTATTGGCAGCAACTGTCCAGCGTGATTTCGACACTGCTCGACATTCAGTTTTCCGAACGCGGCCCGCTGATGCGGACCACGGCGCTTTCCGGGCTGCCGCGATCGGTGCGTAGCGCCATGGTCGATCGTTCAAACCGGATTGCGCGGCGCTATGCCGGCATGATGACCGATGGCATTGCCGAGGGATCTATCCGTCCGATCGATCCGCTCATCGCTGCGCAAGCGCTGATGGCGCTGCAAAATGCCGCGTTCGACATGCGCAAATGGGCCAGTACGATGCCACGGGAGCGGGCGATTGCTTATTATGCTTCGACAGTGTGTTTCGGGCTGTTCGATAACCGGGTGCTGGCGCTGTAATTGAGGTGCCGGGCTGCCCTGATCTAGCAACCGGCACCCCCTCCGCGTGATCCTCAATCCGATTTTGCGGCATTCATGCGTTGCAGCAACACGCCAGCGCGCCAGTAATGAAAGATGGCCCAGGGGGTCAGCAAGCTCGCGCTCATCAGCGCATAACGCAGCGATTCAGCCCCGAAAATCGGCTTGTAGAGATCGCTGAGAATGCCAGTGACACTCGGACCAAGCCCCAGCCCGATCAGGTTAATCACCAACAGCGTGATCGCTGCCCACACCGCCCGCATCCGGGTTGGTGCCAGCCCCTGGATCAGCGCAAAGCTAGGTCCAAGATAGCTTGATGCCAGCAGATAAGAAATGATGATCGCCGCGAAACCAGTCGTCAGATCATAAGTAAAATAGAACAGCACGGTAAAGGGCAACGCCGCCAGCTTGAGCGCGGCGACGAACCAGGCCTGCACATGCAAGCCATGGCGCCGTCCTAGCGTATCGGCGATCCGCCCGCCCATGATGCCGCCAAAAGCGCCTGACAAGGCAACGGCAGGCGCATAGATCAACGACACCTGTATTAGCGTCATCCCGAAGGAGCGTTGCAGATAGGACGGGCCGAAATTTGCCGTGGCATAGCCGACCAGCGAGGTGATGGTGATAGCCAGGATCAGATGGATGGCGGGCGGGCAGGCAAACAGGCTTTTCAACCCATCAAAAAGCGACGGCAGCGCCGATGTATCCCGCACCTGTGATGGCGGATCGGACAGGCCACGGCGCGGTTCAACCATTGTCAGCCGCACGATGATTGCCAGCAGAATTCCTGGCAGGCCAACCGCCGCCATCGCCCAACGCCAGCCATAGGCGCTGGCAATCACCCCGCCGATAATCGCGCCAAAGCCACCGCCCAGCACAACGCCGGTTGAATAAATTCCCATCGCGCCGGCGCGCTTCTCGGGCGGGTAGAGATCGGCGATGATCGAATGGCTGGGCGGGCTTGACCCCGCTTCCCCCACGCCCACGCCGATCCGGTAGATTAACAGTTGCAAAAAGCCTTGCGCGGTGCCGCACAGGGCGGTCATCGCGCTCCATAGGGTCAGCGAAATGGCGATGATATCGCGTCGGCTATGCCGATCCGCCAGCCACGCAACCGGGATGCCAAGCGTGGCGTAGAATAATGCAAAGGCAAAACCCGACAGCAGCCCCAATTGGGTGTCGCTCAGCCCGAGATCGGCCTTGATCAGTTCGAGCAGGATCGAAAGGATATAGCGATCCATGAAGCTGAAAAAATAGACCAGCGTCAGCAGCAACAACGTCAGGCTGCGGCGGCGCAGGGCACGCTGGTCTGCGGTTTCGATGGGAGAAATACTGATACTGGCCATGCGGCAACCGTTCCAACGTCAAAGGGCAGAAAAAAAGCCGCCGCCTGGGTCACCCCCAGGCGGCAGCCAATCTAATCAGACGAAATCATTGTCAAAATTTCTGCGTGATGCCGAACTTTGCAGTGATGCCGAGCGGCGATGCCGTGAACGGATCATAGTTGAAGTCAAGCCGAGCAAAGGGCGGCAACGTGTTGAGCATGTTGAGCGCTGACAGCGAGATCGTCGTTTTGGTCGGCAGGTTCACCCGATAGGTGAAATCAAGCGTTCCGAACGATCCGATCTGGGCTCCCCCCGTCACCGCTGCGCCGGCCAACGCCGGATTAGCGCCGAAAACCGATCCGGCAGGCGTACTGAAGGAGCGTTGATCGGTATAGCCATCAACATAGTTATACTGGAGCCGAATGCTGTGGATATCCCGATCGACCTGCATGAAAACATTGCCCTTTAGCTGTGGCAACGGATACGCACTCGTCTGGAAATTGAGTAATCCTACCCCGTCAAAGGCAGGCTGAACAACAATGCCCTCAACCGTGATGTTCCTGGTCGTGTAGTTGATGACATAGGTGCCATTCACGCCGAGCGCGACGTCATATTCACCCAGGCCAGCGCGATAATTCGCCTGGAAATCAATGCCCGATGTTGAGACATTGGCGCTGTTGATCAGCTGGGTCCGCAACCGTTGCACGTTGCCGATCCCACAGCCTGCGGCGGTAAAGGTAAAGCGCGCGCGCAGATTAGCGAAGGCAGGATCGGTGCAATTTGCCGCCGCCCCAAACAAGGCACCGACGATACCGGCAACAGGCTCTGCTTCAATCGGACCCGAGACATCATAGCGGAAATAATCGACGCTGGCATTGAAACCGCCCGCATTGAAGATCAGCCCGCCACCATAGGTTGTTGTTCTTTCAGGCGAAAGATTCGGGTTACCGTTGATATCAATTGCGCGGAACGCCGTACCGATAATCTGCAATGACGTGACATTACCATCGAGATTTGCAGCAGGCGGCCCCCGGAAGGTGGTACCTGCACCACCGCGAATGGCCAACCACGGCGTCACCTGCCAACGAACACGACCCTGCGGATTAAAGGTCGAACCAACAGCACCACCATAATCTTCAAAGCGGGCAGAGAACTGCACGTTCAGCGTATCAGTGACGGGTGCCTGCAATTCGCCAAACACTGCGTAAACGCTGCCACGCAGCGTCCGGTCGCGGTTCGTGCCGAGGAAGCCAAGTGCACCGGTCTGCTGCGCGCAAATGGCGTTGGCGTTAAGCGGCGATCCCGGGCACGGATTAACCGCCAGATTGGAATCAGCATTATATTCGATCGCATATGTGTCACGGCGATATTGGCCACCAAGCGCGAAGGAGACGTCACCGCCGGGCAGCTGCAGACCGGTCTGACCGCTCAAGACGGCATCAACCACGATCAACTGCGTGTTGACGGCTGACCGCGACGTGCGGAAGAAATTATCAATCGTCGCCAAATCGTTCACCAGGCCAGCACCGGGCGTCAGGTTAAAGCCCGCTGGACTCCGTGTTGCTGCGAAATTGGGGTTGACAGCACCAGTCGCACCGTTGGTCGAAATCGCGGTAGAGAACGGATTGAAATAGGTACAGCCATTGGTGCCCGCCACCGCTGCCAGCTGCGTTGCGGTGAGGCCAGCACGCGATGCCGAAGATGCAAAGGCACAATTAGGGCCGCCGAAACCGGCAAGGGCGTTCTGCAACAGATCGCCAAAAGTATCGGTACCCTCAATCGCGCGATCATATTCAGAATAAGTGAACCCGGTATCGAGGTTCAAACTGCTATTAATCGCCCACTCAAGGCCGGCGGTGAACCGCACCGAATGCGATTCACGTGGGCTGAATGCCGCACCGCGATCATTGGTCGCATTCTGGAACAGCGGATTGCCGCCGAGCAGGAAGGGACGAAACAGCACGGGAAAGGCACTGATCGGTTGGCCGGGCGCGCAACCCGCGGCCGCACCGTAAAGCGTACAGTAATCGCGTTGTGCAGGCGCATAGCTGGGAACGATAAACAGGCCAAGGCCGGCCACGTTTGACGGAAGCAATGGACTGAGGCCATTGACTGGCGCACCCGACGCCGAAATCAGATGGTTAAAGCCATTGGCCGAATAGCCCGACGGCGACAATGTGGGCAAATAGCTGGGCGAAGTCGTAATCCGCGAGCGCGATGTGCCGTAAAGGGCGCTGGCCGAGAACTTCAAATCGGGGGTCAGATCAATCTTTGTCTCGACATAGGCCTGCAGCCGCTCTTCGGGTTCAACCAGATTGTCGAATTGGCCAAAATTGGTGAAGCAGCGATCATTGCCAGGACGCGCAGCCGGCAAGCTCCGGAAACCACCAACCGCTTCGCAGCCAAGGTCGGTCGAAAATGCGCTGCCGCCGACCAGCGGGCCATTAAAGTCAAAGTTGCCGGGACTACCACCGCCGCTGAAGCCGCCTTGTGGATTGTTCTGGTACGGTTGCACGGTGAATGGACGATCCGTCGTGCGCAATTCTGAGCGGCGCTGATAGCCAAAGGAGGCGAAGACCAGGAAGCCGTCCTTGTGATGACCATAGCTGATCGCCCCGGTATAGTCGCCGTCAGAACCCGGAATATAACGATAGTCGCCCGATGCCTGGAAACCCTGCTGTTCGCTGCGGGTGATGAAGTTGACAACACCGGCGACCGCATCGGAACCATAGGTAGCAGCAGCGCCGTCCTTCAGAATTTCAATTCTGCCGATGGCGCTTTGCGGCAACAGGTTAATGTCGACAACCGGAACGCCGGTACCGGCACTGACCACGCGCTTGCCATTGAGCAAGACCAGGGTTCGCTGCGGGCCAAGGCCACGCAAATTGACGCTGGCCACGCCTTCCGACCCTTGAGCGCGCGCATCAAACTGGTTCGCATCGCCGAGCACGCCGTTTGACGTCGGCAGATTCTTGAGGAGATCAAGCGCAGTGGGGCTGCCCTGGCGCGACAACTCGTCGGACGAGATCACGTCAACGGGAAGTGCGGCATCTTCAGGCGTGCCGCGGATCAGCGATCCGGTGACGACAATGTCGGGGGCAGCTTGCTCGGTGTCGTCGCTTTGCGGTAGCGAGGCGGTCTGCGCCGACGCCGGCATGGCGATACCAAGGGCAAGGACGGAGCAGGCACACGCGGCCAACAACTTAGTCTTGAGCATCTCTCTCTCCCACAAGGTCGGATCACTAGGCGGATTCCGTACCGTAATCTCGAATAGACAGAGAGAGAGACGCTGCGTCAAGCAAAACAAAGGTTGCCAGATGCTACCTTTACGAGGGCTGTTGCTAAAAAGTCATATATTGGACACACAGTCGGCCAGCAGGACCGGCTTTCGAAACCCCGGACACCCAAGCTTTGTCGGACGCCCCAAATTGGCGCTCAACCAACGGCAAAGCCCCGATTTCCTGTGCGTCAATAGCCGTTGAGCCGCGCGAATCTTTCGCGGTGGAACGCGGCATTGCCCCACATTGCCTCCAGCACAGCCGCGCGCTTGATGTAGAAGCCCGCGTCATAATCATCGGTCATGCCGATACCGCCGTGCAACTGGATCATCTCGCGGCTCGCCAATTTCAGCGTATCGCTTGCCACTGCCTTGGCCAGCGTCACCGCCTGGTCGACATCCGATCGACCGGAATCGATTGCCTCAAGCGCGGCTTCCACCGCCGAGCGCATCAGCTCAATCTCAGTGAACAGCTTTGCCATGCGATGCTGCAGCGCCTGAAAGGTCGAGAGCAGCTGACCGAACTGCACGCGCGTCTTCAGGTAATCATTGGTGGTCTCAAACGCCTGCACGGCAAGGCCGAGCATTTCGGCACACACCGCCGCCGTTGCACGATCGATAATGGCCTGGGTGGTGGTGCCTTCAAGCTTTTCGGCGGGTGCACCGTCAAAACTGACCTGCGCATGACTGCGCGAATCGGCCATTTGCCGGTGCGCCCGCGTGACGCCCGGCGCGTTGCCCGCGACCAGATAGAGCCCGTCAGTGGCGGCAACGACGAACAGCGCAGCGCTATCGCCTTCAGCGACAAATGCTTTCGTGCCGGTCAACGTGCCGTCCTGCACGGTCGTCGCGATTTTGGCTGGATTGTGGACCGGGCCCTCATCGATCGCCAGTGTCGCGACGACTTCCCCGGTGGCGATCCGCGGCAGCCAACTGGCCTTTTGCGAGGGCGAACCGCCGAGCACGATCGCCGTCGCCGCCGCCGCCGTTGAGGCGAGCGGAGAGGCCGCCAGATTGCGCCCGAGCTGTTCAAGCACCAAGCCAAGCGACAAATAGCCAAAGGCCGTGCCGCCAAAATCTTCCGGAATAACAATCCCGGCAAGGCCCATTTCCGCCATCTGGCGCCAGGCATCAGCGTCATAGCCAGCCGCCGGTGCGGCATCGCGCATCTTGCGGAAAGCGGCGACCGGCGATTCATTGTCCGCCCATTCGCGCACCATGTCGCGGATCATCGTCTGTTCGTCGTTCAGTGCAGCCATTGTTCTGGTCCCGCTTGTCGATCAATTCACAATCGTCATCCTGGCGAAAGCCGAAGTGACGCTTTTCCCTGCTCGGTTATTGCTATTGGTGATCGAGCATCCCGAGAATGCGCTTGGCGATCACGTTATTCTGGATTTCGGTGGAGCCGCCATAGATCGAGACCGCCTTGCCCCACAGCCAGGTGCGGGTCTGCGCGAGTTCGGCGTCGCTGAACCCCTCACCCTCCCAGCCCAGGCCATTCATGCCCATGATTTCGATCGCCAGTTCGGCGCGGTCCTGCGTCAGCCGCGCGCCGACATTCTTCATGATCGAGGACGCCGCCGACGGGCCCTGATTGGATTTCGCTTCAATCGCGGCGCGCCGCAGCGTCAGCATGAAGGCGCGCTGGTCCATCTCGTGCCGCACGATCCGCATCCGCAAATCGCTGTCTGCAACGCTGCCATCGTCATTGGCACCGCGATACTCCTTGGCGAGCGCTGCCATCGGCTTGCCCGCGAACAGCCGCGCGGCAGCGCCACCGCCCGAAAGATTGCTGCGCTCATGCTGCAGCAACCGCTTGCCGATCGTCCAACCCTGCCCTTCGACACCGACCAGATTTTCCTTGGGCACCTTCACATCAGTGAAAAATGTTTCGCAGAACGGCGACTGGCCGGAGATCATGCGGATCGGTCGGACTTCCACGCCGGGCGAGGTCATGTCGATCAGCAGGAAGCTGATGCCTTCATGCTTCTTGCTCTTGTCGGTACGGACGAGGGCGAAGCATTTGTCGGCCCATTGTCCGCCAGAGGTCCAGGTCTTCTGGCCGTTGACGAGATAGTGATCGCCCTTGTCCTCGGCAAAGGTCTGCAAGCTGGCGAGATCCGACCCGGCGCCGGGCTCCGAATACCCCTGGCACCAGCGCACTTCGTTCTTGGCAATGGCGCGGATATGCTCCTGCTTTTGCGCTTCGTTGCCATATTCGAGCAAGGTCGGCCCGAACATCATCACCCCCATGCCACCAATCGGGTTCCACGCGCCGACGCGACCCATTTCCTCGGCGAGCACGCGCGCCTGATGCTTGTCCAGCCCGCCGCCGCCATAGACCGCTGGCCAGGTCGGCACGCCCCAGCCCTTGTCGCCCATCGCTTTGACCCAGCCCAGCTCGTCGGCGGATGCGTTGCTTGGGCCTTCCAGCAGGGACATGCTGTTGTCCTTGCCTTTCAGCGACGCGGGAAAATTATCCGCGAGCCATGCCCGCACATCGGCGCGGAACGCCTCTAGCGCATTGGCTGGCGTATCGAGTTCGGGTGCGGTTGCCATGGACTCTCTCCTTCGGGACCGAATCTGAAGATCGGGTATGGCGGATGCATCGCACAAATCAGCGCGGCGCGCAAAGGCTGCAACGGCCAAATCTTGCTTGTCCGCCTCTGCCGTTACGGCATAAGGCCCTGCCCGCCCGCTCCATGCTCCCCGGGACCCCACCCAGCCGGAAGCTGCCCGATGTCATTTGCCAACCGCGCCGTCCCAATTGTGCTCGCCGCCGTGCTGATCGACACGATTGGATTCGGCATCGTCATCCCGATCCTACCGCAGCTGATCACTGATCTGGGCCATGTCGATCTTGACCAGGCGACCCGGATTTCGGGCTATCTGCTCGGCGTCTATGCGCTGACACAATTTTTCGCTGGCCCAGTGCTCGGCAATCTCGGCGATAGTTTTGGCAGGCGGCCCGTGCTGATCGCCTCGATGCTCGCCTTTGCGGCCGATTATGCCTTGATGGCCTTTGCGCCCACGCTTGCCTGGCTGTTCGTCGGTCGCGCCGTCGCTGGCGTCGCCGGCGCGATCTATGGCCCGGCGAGCGCGGTGTTGGCAGACGTTACCCCGCCCGAAGGTCGCGCCAAGGTGTTCGGTTATATCGGTGCGGCGTTCGGAATCGGCTTCATCATTGGCCCGGCGATTGGCGGCTTGCTTTCTGATCTTGGCCCCCGCGCGCCCTTTATCGCAGCGGCGACCCTGGCGCTGATCAACGCGACGGCGATGATTTTTCTGATGCCGGAATCGCTCGCCCCGACGCTCCGTCGCCCATTCGACTGGCGCAGTGCAAATGTCATCGGCGCGTTCCGCCCGCTGCTCAAAAGCGGTGACGCAGCCCCGCTGCTGATCGCCTGGTTCATCTGGTCCCTGGCCAGCAATGTCTATCCTGCCACCTGGTCGTTCTGGTCGGCGGCGCGCTTTGGCTGGGATGCGCGGGCAATTGGGTGGTCGCTGGCTTTTGTCGGGCTAGTGATGGCGAGCGTCCAAATGCTGCTGACCGGCCCGATCATTGCGCGGCTTGGGGAACGGCGTGCTGCGGTGCTCGGGCTAGCGAGCGGCACCGGCGCCTTTTTCACCTATGTCGTGATCACCCAAGGGTGGCAGGCCTATGCGGTATTCCTTGTGAGCGGCCTTTCGGCGCTGGTCTTTCCAGCGATGAACGGGCTGCTCTCGCGCTTGGCCGATGCCTCGCACCAGGGCGCATTGCAGGGCGGTATTGGCAGTATGAACAGCATCGCCGCCGTGATCGCGCCCTTGCTGCTCACACAGGCGCTGGCGAACGGAGTCGAGCGCGGCTTTGCGGGGGCGGCGTTTCTAGTGGCGGGGGCGCTCGCGGGCGTGGCGCTGCTGATCGTGGTCACGAAGGTGCTGGGTCGGGTGCCGCCAAAGGGCGCAGCAATCGAGGGAACGGCGACAGGCTAGCCCCTTACCCCTCTTTCCCCGGCCGCCGCGTCAACGCAACATCAAGGTGACCGCCGGCATCGACCAAGGTCACCTCGCCGGTTACTGCCCGCATCGCTGGATCAAGCAGTGCGACGATTGGCGCGGCGACATCGGGTGCCATCGTCGCCATTGCCATCGGCACGCTAGCGGCGATGCGGGCGTTGAGCTTGGCAAAGCCCTCTTCACCCAGCCGCTTTTCAAACCAGCCGGTACCGACATAGCCCGGCGCAACGGCGTTGACGCGGATCGCAGGGGCAAGCACGCGCGCCAGGCTCTTGGTCATCGTGATCAGCGCGCCCTTGGAGCAGGCATAAGCGACCGATGATCCCATGCCGAAAACGCCCGCGACCGAAGCAACGCTGACGACCGCGCTCATCGGCCCCGCCTTCATTGCCGGAGCGCAGGCGCGGATCATCTGGAAGGCGGCAATGGTGTTCAGCCGATAGATGTCGATGAAATCCTCCGCCTCGAGGGCATCGAGATCCTCGTGATTGGCGAATTTGGTGCGGCCCGAATTGTTGACCAGAAAATCGATGCGCCCAAAGCTATCGACCGCGACCTTCGCCAGCTTGCGGCATTCGCTATCCTCGACAATATCGGCCTGCACGGTGATCGATCCATTGCCGATCTCTGCCGCCAGCGCCTCGGCATCATTCTTGCTCGACGCATAGTTGATCACGCAGCGCACGCCGCGCTCGGCCAGTTGCCGAACCACCGCCGCGCCAATGCCCGTGCCGCCCCCCGTTACAATGGCGACACCGCCCTGCATGCGATCGGCGCTCAAGCGGCAGCACTCGGGCGAGCGGACGCGCGCGCATGCCAGGCGGTTAGATTGGGCATATCGTCGGGAACGGGCATCCCGATAAAGGTGGCGAAATCGACCGTGCACAGCAAAGCGATGTCAGCGATCGAATAATCCTTGCCCGCCAACCAGGGCCGATCGCCGAGCGCGCTATCGAAAACGCGCAGTGCATCAATCACCTTTGGTCGGTTGCTTTCGCCGAAATCCTTATATTGCGGCACGACGACGCGCGCCGTGAAGGGGTGGCTGTGCTGCCAAACCATTGACAGCGGAGTGCCCAATCGAAGCTCGACCCGCCGGGTCCACATATCGACTTCGGCGATGCCCTTTGGCCCCTTGCCGAACATCGGCGGATCGGGATTGAGCGCTTCGAAAAAGCGGCAAATCGCGATGCTTTCTGTAATCACCTCGCCATCGTCGAGCTTGAGCGCGGGGATCTGACCAAGCGGATTGACCGCCAGGAATTCAGGTTTCTTGTGATCTCCGGCCATGATCGACAGCAACTCGGTGGGCACTTTCAGACCCTTTTCCGCCAGAAAAATACGAACGCGGCGCGGATTCGGCGCGGGATTGGCGGCGTCAAAAAACAGCACAAACTTGCCCCTTGGTGATTTTCGAAGATTGCGTATGGCATTTCGCACAAGCCTCGCCTAGCCATCCCAATCGCCAGACACGGCAATGATGGGGACGAAATGACCGACGCAGGGATGACAGCCGCAACGCTCCTGACCAGCGATTTCGAAACCTTGCCAACGTTGCTGCGCGCCCATGCGGCGGAACAGGGCGCCAAGCTTGCCCTGGTCGATGAGTCCGGAACTATCAGCTATGCGACCCTAGATCGCATCGTCGACCAGGTGGCAGCCGCGCTTCAACGCGATGGGGTTGAACAGCGCGCCTGCGTCGCAATCTGTGCAACACCCTCGATCAATTACAGCGTGGTGTTCCTGGGCGCGCTTCGGGCCGGATGTGCCGCAACGCCGCTTTCGCCCTCCGCCACAGGCGAGTCGATCGCTGCGATGATCCGCGATAGCGGTGCCCCGATTGCCTTTGTCGATGCGAGCACGATTGGGTTGCTTGACGGGCTAAGCCTTTCAGCCAGCCTGATTGACCTCGACAGCCCAGCATTTTCCGCCTGGCTCGCACCGGAAGGGACGAAGCCTGCCGATGTGACAATCCTGCCGGAAGATCCCTTCAACGTCATTTATTCGTCGGGCACTACGGGCACCCCCAAGGGCATTGTCCAGAGCCACGCGATGCGATGGGCGCATATCCACCGCAATTCGGGCGCGGGCTTTGGCGACGCGGTGACGATGATTGCGACGCCGCTCTATTCGAACACGACGCTCGTCACCTTCCTGCCAACCCTGGGCTGGGGCGGCACGGCGGTGATCATGAAGAAATTTGATGCACGCCGGTTTCTGGAACTGGCCGCCGCCCAGCGCGCGACGCATGCGATGCTGGTGCCCGTGCAATATAACCGGATCATGGCCGTGCCGGACTTCGATCACTTCGATCTTTCTGCCTTCCGGCTTAAAACCTGCACCAGCGCCCCATTTTCTGCAGCATTGAAAGCAGATGTCGTTGCGCGCTGGCCAGGGCTGCTTGTCGAATATTACGGCATGACGGAAGGGGGCGGCACGACGATGCTGGTAGCCAACGCCAACCCGACGAAACTGCACAGCGTCGGCGTGCCGATCGACGGCCATGACATCCGCTTGATCGACGATGACGGTAACGAAGTTGCCCCCGGCGACATGGGCGAGGTCGTCGGTCGCAGCCCGGCGATGATGACCGGTTATCATGGCCGCAGCGATGCCACCCGCGCGGCCGAATGGTATGACGCAGAGGGCAGACGCTACATCCGCCACGGCGATGTCGGCCGCTTTGATGAGGATGGCTTTTTGATCCTGATGGATCGCAAAAAGGATCTGATCATCTCGGGCGGTTTCAACATCTATCCCTCCGATCTGGAGGCGGTCCTCGCCCAGCATCCCGATGTCGCCGATAGCACCGTGGTCGGCGTACCGTCGGAAGCTTGGGGAGAGACCCCCGTTGGCTTTTATGTGGCGCGTAGCGAAGGCACCGATCCGGCCGCGATCATGGCCTGGACCAACGAACGTCTGGGCAAAACCCAGCGCCTGTCTGCCCTGCATCGGGCCAGCGAATTGCCGCGCAGTGCGATCGGCAAAGTCCTCAAACGCGAATTGCGCGACCAGCTTGCGAAAGTCCCTGCATGACACCGATTGCTGATATCCTGGCCGCGATGGCCCCCACCGATAGCGGTTACACCGCAACGATCCCGGCCGGCTGGTTACAGGGGCGCACCGCCTATGGCGGGCTGTCGAGCGCGATTGCCCTGCACGCTGCCCAGCAATGCGAGCCCGACTTGCCGCCGCTCCGCTCGGCCCAGATATCCTTTATCGGACCACTGGCGGGCGACATCACAGTCACCGCGACCAAGCTCAGGCGGGGGCGGACGGCCGCCTTCATTCAAACCGACATTGTCTCTGAAGCCGGGCTTGGCCTGCGCGCGACCTTTGTCTTCATGGCAAGCCAGCCATCCAAGCTGGATTTTGATCAACGGATGCCGGTCGATCGGCCCTATCCCGCACCTGATGCCAAAGTCTTCACCGGGCCACCGGAATATTTCATCCACAACTTCAATTTTGTCGATTTGAAGGACAGTGTTGGCCCCGGCGAGCTGCTGCGCTGGGCACGATTGCGCGCCACCACCGGGCTTGATCCGATGGTGCAGATGATGGCGATTGCCGATGCCCTGCCTCCAGCGGTCGCCCGCCTGTTTGACGGCAGCTTTCCACCGGTCAGCTCGGTGACCTGGATCGTCAACCTGCTGACGGACGCGCCGGCCACGATTGACGATTGGTGGCTGTTGTCCGCCAAATCAGATTTCGCGCGCGACGGGTGCAGCAGCCAGACGATGCGGGTGTGGAATGCCGAGGGGCAGTTGATGGCCGAAGGCATGCAGAGCGTGGCAATCTTTGTCTAACGGCCCGCTCGTTCCAAAGGCCACGCCGCTTGCGACAATTTGCGACAGTTTTGATCATCGCTGACAAATCGTCGCGACAGCTGGCGTCCAGATAGGTCCAGACGATGGGGATCAACTCCATCAGATCATCAGGATCAACGCCATGAAGAAGTTCATTATTGTTGCTGCCTTAGTGACGACGGCCATCGGCGGCGTGGCCATTGCAGGTCAGATGGAGGGCGGTCCTCGTCATGGGCCACACGGAGGCCTGATGGCCCAGGCCGATGCCAATCACGATGGCACGCTTACCCGCGACGAGGTCATCGCTGCAGCCACCACGCGCTTCGACAAGGTCGATGCCAATCATGATGGCAAGGTCACCGCCGAGGAACGCAAGGCCGCCCGCCAAGCGATGCGTGAACGCTGGATGGGCGGGAAAGCCGATAGCGGGTGGCGCCACCGCCCCGGCATGGGACATCGTGGTCCAGGCATGGATCGCCCCGGCCCCGGCGGCGGCCCCGAAGCCATGCTCGCCCGGCTCGACGTCAACAAGGATGGCAAGATCAGTCGCGACGAATTCATCACCCCGATGACTGCCCGCGCGACCAGCCATTTCGATCGGATCGATGCCAATCATGACGGCTTTGTCGAGAAAGCCGAAATGGATGCCGCGCGCCAACGGATGCGCGGCGGACCCGGTCACCCCAATCCTGGTTGGGCACCCGGCGAGCCGCAGCAGCCCAATTCCGGGCAGTAACTTCCCTTTCGCTGGGCGGGTTCCCCCCCTCGCCCGCCCGGCGATAGTGTTCGGCCCGTGTCCGCCAACAATTGCTGTCCGGAGCCGACTTCCATGCTAGACAGAGTGTCGATGGTCGATCAGCCCCATCTCCTGCTTGTCGATGATGAGCGCTCGATCCGTGAGCCCCTTGCGCAATTCCTGCAAAAACAGGGGTTTCGTGTCACCCAGGCGAGTGATGCTGCAGCCGCACGGACCCGGCTGGCCGCTTATGCGATCGATCTGATCATTCTGGATATCATGATGCCGGGGGAAGACGGGCTAAGTCTGACCCGCCACATCCGCGAGACCAGCGAGATCCCCGTTATCCTGCTGACCGCCCGCAGCGAAGAGACTGACCGTATCGTCGGATTAGAAATGGGCGCGGACGATTATGTCGTGAAACCCTCTTCCCCGCGCGAACTGGCGACCCGCGCCAAGGTCATCCTGCGCCGTGCGGCCAGTGGCGGCGCGCGCCAGCATGCCCCTGATTCAGGTTCCTATGCCTTTGCCGGCTGGGTGCTGAAGACCGGCGAGCGGGCACTGGTCGATCGCGAGGGCGTGTCGGTCGCGCTTTCCACCGGCGAATATAACCTGCTGCTCGCGCTCGCTCAGCGCCCGCGCCAGGTCCTCACCCGCGACCAATTGCTCGATTTAACCCAGGGCCGCGAAGCCGCCGCGTTTGATCGCGCAATCGACAATCAGATCAGCCGCCTGCGCCGCAAGATCGAAAGCGATGCCAAAAACCCCGACCTGATCAAGACCGTCTGGGGCGGCGGCTACACACTGGCAGCGGAAGTCACCCGGCTTTGACCAAATTCTGGCCCCGCAGCCTTTCCAGCCAAATGGCGGTGCTGGTGGCGATTGCGCTGTTCGTCGCGCAATCGATCAATTTTGCCATGCTTTATCAGGGCCGGCGCCAAATTTTGCAGCAGCAGGTGGTCGGCCCGGCGCTGACGCGCATTATCGACGTCACCGATCGGTTAGCCGCGGGCAGAAGCATCGAAACGCTGAACCGCGACCGGATTCGCATCATGCGCGCCAATCCCATTCCCGTCAGCCGCCACCCCTTGCCCGATATCGAGCAAGCGCTGCGCGCCGCGCTGATCGATGCCGGCATCCCGGTCGGCATCATTACCAGCGATGTTCGCCCGATTACCCCCACTGACGCCCGGCGGGAACGCTATGGTAGACGCATGTCGCGCTTTGCCCGTTACGGCGCCGAGCTGATCATCGCGGTCGAGTTACCCGGGCGCTATTGGCTGGTTCTGTCCGCGCCCTGGCCGCGATCCGGCTGGCCGTTGCTGGCGCAACTCATCGCCCAGACGCTGATCCTTTATACGGTCGTCCTGCTGCCGGTGCTCTGGGGAGCACGGCGCATATCGCGGCCGCTGCAATCGCTGGCGGGCGCGGCCCAGCGCTTCAAGCCCGGCGAGCCGCAAGCCCCGCTCGATGAAAGCGGGCCGCAGGATGTGCGCGCGGTAATCACCGCGTTCAACGCCCTCAGGCTGCGGGTGACGGCGATGCTCGACGAAAAGGACCGGATGCTCGGCGCGATCGGGCATGACCTGCGTACCCCGCTGGCGGCGCTGCGCGTCCGGATTGAATCGGTCGATGATGATGATGACCGCGCGCGCATGGCCGACACCATCGACGAAATGAACCGCACGCTCGACGACATCCTCTCGCTCGCGCGGCTTGGTCGCCCGAGCGAGGGCAAGACCGAGGTCGATCTGGGCGCGCTGGTCGATGCCGTGGTGGAGGATTTTGTCGCGATCGGCAGCGCGGTGGCTTTTGTCGAGACCGATCGGCTGACGCTGGCCCTGCGCCCCTCGCTGATGCGCCGCGCAATCCGCAACCTGATCGAAAATGCCGTCAAATATGGCAAATCGGCTGAAGTGCGGCTGGAGGCGAGCGCCAAGAGCGTTGCGATCATCGTCGCCGATAAGGGGCCTGGCATCCCCGCCGATAAGCTGGAAACGGTGTTCGACGCCTTCACCCGGCTGGAAACATCGCGCAACCGGGATACCGGCGGTTCTGGACTTGGCCTGGCGCTGGCCCGCGCCATCGTCCGCGACGCTGGCGGCGACATCACGCTTGCGAACCGGGTGGGTGGCGGGCTGAACGCCACGATTACGTTACCGCGCGTCCTTTGAAGCCAAGATGCGTCGCCGCAAAGCCTGGTGGTCTGAGCCCCGCATTTTCCTCCCAATTTGAGGAGAGTCCGGCCCATCAAGGGAGTCGGGGCATCAACAGGGCCTCTGGATCTATTCATCAGTGGAGGATGGTCGGGGCTCAGTCCAACGGCAGCAACGTCCGGCGGAAGCGCCCCGGCGGCATGCCGGTTTCCCTTACAAAGGCGCTGGTGAAATGCGCCTGATTGGCAAAGCCGCAGCTCAGGCTGATGTCGATCAGACTGTGCCGTTCGCTTTCCATCAACGTCTGGGCGCGCAACAGGCGTCGCGACCGGACATATTGATAGGGGGATTGGTTGACTGTCTTCTTGAAGACCCGGGAAAAATGGAACATCGACATGCCGGCAACGTCGGCAAGATCCTTTATGCTGATCTTGTCCGCCAAATGCGCCTCGATATAGTCGAATACGCGATTAAGCTTGGCAGGACTGATGTGAAGCCGATCGGGCGTCACCCGGTTGGGGTGCAACGATGTTCGCGCCAATGCTGGCGCGACGTAGCGATAAAGCCCCTCAAGATAGAGGTCATGGCCGAACCCAGGCGAAACCAACTCCTGCTCAATCATTTCCATGACGGTCGCCAGCCCCGTGTTGCGAAACCCGAGCGCTGGATCGAGGCTTGCCGGGTAGGATGGGTCAAAATGTCTGGCGAGAAATCCCGAAGGAAAATGCAGGATCAGTGACTGCGACAGTGAAGGGAATTCCAGATCCGCATCGACGCCGTGCGGCAGGTAGCAGCATAGATCGCGCGCCAGCGTAGAGGACTGGAAAGCACCACCCGCACGCGCCTCAAATACCCCGCACGATCGCCTGGCCAGCAACAGCGAATCGGGCCTGTGGCTGCCCCGCGAACGCGTTTGCAGCGGTGCTTTTGTCGTGCTGCCAAGATGGCGGATGGCCTGAACGCCATCGCTGCTCGCCGCCACGAGCTTGCTGATTGGTGCAGCGGACCAAGCGATTTCATCATAGCTGCGCGCGCCCGTTGCAGCGTAGGTCTTTAGCGAATCATTTTCAAACGACATCCCCTCACCCCGCGATCAAATTCGCATCCTATCGATGCCATGGCCGCTACTGCCGGCCGAAATGACGCAATACTCTTTTAGGAAGGTGCCCGATCCAACGCCTCGTGGCAAAGGCACTCGCTCGATCTGTGGTTGATTATAACTGAACAAACGTTTAGTGACAAGTCAACCAGGCCGCAACGTCGTTCCTGTGGAGAGGATTAGTGATGGGCGAACATACCACCCAGGCAATGACGGTGAGGCGGATGAACTTCGACTTCACGCCCGATATGGAGCGGGTGTTCGTGAAGGACGACCCGGACACGTCCTATACGTTTCTGGGTACGTGGATGATGCTGCCCTATCTGGAGCCCTATCTCATCCGCACGATGCGGCAGGCGCTGCCGCACATTCGCGACGCGCAGATGAAGGAAGATTTGAAGCGTTTCTGCGCGCAGGAAGGCGAGCATTTCAAGCAGCACGCGATCGTCAACGAGATGATCCGCGATCTGGTCCCTGGTTTTGCCGCGCTGAAGCCCATCGAGCTGGAGCTCGACGCGGAGTTCAAGAGTTTCAGCAAGGACAAGCCGCTGAAATTCAACCTGGCTTACGCCGAAGGGTTCGAATCGATGACCAGCGCGCTGTCCCGCGCGCAGCTTGAAACCGGCATGTTCGACCGCACCGACAGCCCGCTCGCCGATCTCGCCAAATGGCATATCATGGAAGAAATCGAGCACCGCACCGTCGCATTCGACATCTACGAGCATGTCGTTGGCAGCTATCCGTACCGCCTGCGTATCGGCCTGTGGGCGCAATCGCATTTCATCAAATGGGGCACGCGGCTGGCCAAAACGATGAAGGACGCCGACCCTGAGACGATGGCGCGCTTTCAGGAGCCTGAAATTGTCGCGGCACGCAAGAAGTTCAATGCGCATTTTTGGCGGCGCGGCTTGCCGCGTTTGGCGAAGACCTATTCGCCCTGGTACGACCCGCGCAAGGTCGACCTGCCCGATGCGTTCCAGATTGCGCGGAACCGATACTCCGAACTCGCCACTGCCCTCGCCTGAACCCTGCGGAGAGACTAATGACCGACATGACTCCGGCCCATGCCGCCGCCTTGGCCGAATTCGCGGCAAAAGTGGCCGCCCGCCCGATCGTCCCTGCCCATAGCGACACGCAGACCCTGCACGTCGGCGCCAGCGACCTGCCCTGGGCAGAGGCTGGCGACGGCAGCGCGTTGCAGCTGCTGCACGTCGATCTGAACCAGGGCATCTGGATCAGCAACACCCGCGTCCCGGCTGGCTATAAGGTCGTGAAGCATTTCCATACCGGCCAGGTGTACGGCGTCACGCATCAGGGCCGCTGGTTTTATGCAGAGAGCCCAGAAGAGGTAAATTCGCCGGGTTCCTATCTTTATGAGCCAGCGGGTTCGGTCCACACGCTGACCACGCCCGCCGATCAGGAGGGCGACACCATCGTCTGGTTCGCGGTCCATGGTGCCAACATCAACCTGGACGATGACGGCAACATCGTTTCCATCGTCGATGCGCGCGCTGCGCTGGAAATCTACTGCGGCTATTGCGACGCGCTCGGGCTCGATCGCAGCAAGCTGATTGTGGTTGGCGAATGATGCGGGCGGTTGTGTTGCGCGATGCCGCGCTGACCGTTGAAGACCGGCCGATGCCTGAACCTGGTTCGGGCGATGTGCTGATCCAGACGCGCTATTGCGGGATTTGCGGGTCGGATCTCCACCTCGCCAAGCACGGCGCAGAAATTGCCAAGATCGGCGAGGAAATGGGCGCACCGCCGCAGGATATGTCGCGCGGGCTGGTGCTGGGGCATGAATTCATCGGCGAGATCGTCGGCTTTGGTGCGGATACCGCGCAGACGCTCAGCGTCGGCGACCGTGTCGTGTCGGTCCCGTTCCTGCTGCGCGACGGCGCGCCCGTATCGATCGGTGCAAGCCTCGACGTCGGGGGGGCCTATGCCGAATATTTTCTCGCCTCCGAAGCGCTGTTGATGAAGGTGCCGGACAGCGTGCCCGACGAGGCGGCAGCGCTGGTCGAGCCGCTCGCGATTGCAGTTCATGCCGTCGCCAAGTCGCCGGTATCGGGCGATAGCCACGCGACCATCATCATGGGCTGCGGGCCAATCGGCCTGGCCGTTGCAGCCGTGCTGAAGGCACGCGGCGTCACTACCATTATCGCTGGCGATTTCTCGCCCAAGCGGCGCGAACTGGCCTCGGCGATGGGGGCATCGCTGGTGCTGGATCCGCGCGAACGCTCGGCCTTTGCTGCAGCGGCAGAGGTTGCCCCCGGCAAGCCCGTCGCGGTGTTCGACTGCACCGGGGCCAAGGGCGTGCTCGCCCGCACGATCAAGGACGCGCCCGCCGGCACGCACATCACCGTGGCAGGCATCGCGCCAGGCGAAGAAACCTTCAGCCCGATGATCGCGATTGCCAAGGAAATCGGCCTGCAATTCGTGGTCTATTACACGCCGGAAGAATTTGGCGAGGCGCTGACGATGATCGCCGAGGGCAAGCTCAACTGGCAGCCCTTGGTAACCGGCAAGGTCAGCCTGGACGAGGTCGCCGCTGCGTTCGTGGCGCTGGAAGACCCGGAAAGCCACGCCAAGATTTTGATCGATCCGCGACGCCCGGCGGCCGCATGACGCCTGAAACATTGACGCTAAGCCATGGCCCGTTGCGCTTTACGGCGACCGCGATGGGCACCGGGCCGCTGGTCATTCTGATCCATGGTTTCCCCGACACGCGGGGCACCTTCGAAGACCAGCTGCCCGCACTTGCCGAAGCCGGGTTTCGTGCGGTGGCGGTGTCGCTCCGCGGGTATGAGCCGTCATCGCTACCTGCCGATGGCGATTTCCGGGTGACCTCGCTTGCCGCCGATGTGATTGCCTGGATCGACGCGCTGGGCGAAACAACAGCGCATCTGATCGGGCATGATTGGGGCGCCACGGTCGCCTTTGCGGCGACCGCCCTCGCGCCCGATCGGATCGCATCGCTGGCCGTCCTCGCTGTCCCGCACCCGGCGCGCTTTGCCGAAAGCTATCTAACGGACCCGGCACAGCAGGCGCGATCTGCCTATATCATGGAGTTCATGTCGCCCGACGCAGACGCGATGATCGTCGCCGATGATTGCGCCTATCTCGACGCGCTGTGGCGCAAATGGTCGCCCGGCTGGACCTTCCTGGAAGGCGATATCGGCCCAATGCGGCGCGCGCTCCAGCAACCCGGCGTCGCCACGGCAGCGCTCAGCTATTATCGGCAGGCGTTCGATGCCGAGAGCGATGCGGGCAAGGCGTCGCAAGCGTTGCTGGCTGGCCCATTCGCGGTCCCGACGCTCGGATTGACCGGTGAGGAGGATGGCTGCATTTCCGCCGATGTGTTCAAAGCCTCAATGCGCGCAGCCGACTTTCTCGGCAGTCTGCACGTTGAGCAAATCACGGGCGCTGGGCATTTTCTGCACCGCGAAGCGCCCGACCAGGTCAATGACCAGCTGATCCGCTGGATGCGCCGTCCCTAGAGCAGCGTGCGATTAATCTGACCCGTTCGTGCTGAGCGAAGTCGAAGCACAGGTCGCAACGCTTGGCCTTCGACTTCGCTCAGGCCGAACGGATGGAGTGCAGAGTTAACAGACGTTGCTTTAGCACCATCACCCGGGAACGGCCACAAACCGTCGTTTTGGCGGATGACAGGTCATGTCGTGGTCGCAATCGGTCAATTGCTCGACCAGCGCCTTAAGCTCGTCGAAATGGCGCTCGC
Organism: Proteobacteria bacterium ST_bin13; assembly: GCA_002083645.1. Taxonomy (GTDB): domain Bacteria; phylum Pseudomonadota; class Alphaproteobacteria; order Sphingomonadales; family Sphingomonadaceae; genus Sphingomonas. The sequence goes on along the minus strand of MSXQ01000026.1, from coordinate 8,899 downwards.
GCAGCGTGCGCGGCGTCACGCCCAGCCGGGTACACAGCGCCGCCGCCGACGCAACCGCGACGCCGTGCTGCGCGCCATTGCCCATCAGCTTGGTCGCCGATCCGGCGACATGGGTGACGCTGATATGCTTGCCGGCCATCATCAGATTATCGATGTTCGCCGAATAAAGGCAGCGGAAGGGGATGCCGTACATCTCCTGGTCGCGCATATCGAAAATCCAGTCCTTCAGGCGAAAATCGTACTTGCCCGCGCCACGCTCCCACGCGCAGTGGATGCAGAACGACCCGTCATTGGCGATCAGCTCGTCATCGAAACGCCTGTGTTCGCGGATGTCGTTTTCGGTCAGGACATGATCGCCCCGGTAGCGGCGGAACTCCCCCTGTGCGGCGACATAGGCCATCCACTCGAATTCGAGATTGGCATAGGCTTCAGGTTCAAGGCGCTTGACGTTGGCGAAGGTGCCGTAAAGCGCGCGCATCAGATAATCGCGCACCAATTCGCCCGACGTATAGGGATCGAGCCACTGGCCATATTCCCAGAAATGCGTCGCCGGAAACACGTCGTTCTTCGATCCGAAGCGGAATTCAGGCGTGCTCGGATTGTCGCCAGCGGCGGGGCCGGGCCCGTTCTCCAACCCCGGCCGCACCAATTGGCCGCTGAGATTGGCATAATCCTTCGACACCTCGGTCGCCCAGGGGACGTCCGGAAAGGGCACCGGCTGGTCGGCCATCCGCGTGCGGAAGAACAATGTGTTGCCGTGGTGCATCTCGTCGGCGGTTTCGGGCGCATAGGGCTCGCCAAATTCGGCGCGGGCCTCGCGACCGAACAAGGTCTGCGCACCCGCCAGCACGCCCAACATCGCGGTGCCGCTGGTGTCGATGAACATGGCGGCGGTGAAGCGCCGTTCATGCCCGCCCCGCGCCTGCACCGCATCGACCGACACGATCCGGTTACCCTCGGTAATTGCGGAGAAAATGCGCTGTTCAAGAAACACCGATGCGGTGGGTTCAGCCTCCAGCAGCGCCAGTGCGGCGAGATCGCCATTGGGTTGGCGCGCCGACAATTCCTTGAGCAGCGCCCCTTGCGTCCCGCGCGGCATCAGCCCGATTTCGACGCTGGCATTGCCGCCGAGCACCGGCCGGTCGTGGATCAGCGCGACGCGCTGGCCGAGGCGCGCCGCCGTCAGTGCCGCCGCGCACCCGGAAATGCCACCGCCGACCACGATGACATCGAAATTCCCTGCATCGACCGGCGCAACGGGCAGACCGCGCAACGCCCGGCGCCATGCCCGACTGGCCTCGCCGACGTCTTCGGGTGGGGGGATTCCGTCTGCGCTGAAATAAATCGCATCGCACCGCCCATCGAAACCGGTCAGGTCGTGGAGCGCCAGCTCCACCGGGCCTTGCGGCAACGCAACCTTGCCTGCCGATTGCCAAGACCAGTCGCGGTCGTTGGCGCCGAACTCGGTCGCGAGCGCGGTGCCATCGATCGACAGCGCGAAACGACCGGGGTGGTGGCCCGGCACCCAGTCCTTGGCGCGGACCCAGACGTCATAGTCACCCGCCTGATCGACCGCGATCGTCGTTGTGGCATCGGCGACTGGACGCCCCAGCCCATGCGCCAGCAAAAAGGGCGACCCCATTTGCAGCTCGAACTGCGAATCGAGCATCCAGCCGCCATAATTCGCAAAATCCTCGGCCTCGACCAGGATCACAGACCTGGGAGCGACGTCAGTCAAGTCCCGCTCCGGCATCACTTAACGACGCCGACACAGTGACCGATACGGGGAACGCTGATCGTCGCAAAGAGGGTCTCCACTGGCGATCGCTGTTTGTGCAAGGGGCGCGGTTGGGCCCACCCGGTGGTCGCCCCCCAATGGGGAACGGCGCGCCGGGTGGATCGTCTCGACATCAATACTTCATCGTCACCGTCAGACCAATCCGACGGGGATATATCGCCTGCTGCGCCGTCGGCGTGAACAGGATCGGGCCCTTTTCGTTGGTGATGTTGTCGGCAAAGACGTCGAAGCGAAGCTTCTTGGTCTCAAGGCCCGCGCGCAGCGTCAGATTCTCGATCTGGCCGCCGAACAACCCGCTCGCCAGATCCTGCTGACGATTGCGGAACGAATAGGCACCGTAGAAATTGAAATCGAGATTCTCGTTGATCGCCGTCGAATAGGTCGCGCCAAACGAATAGTTGTTCTTCGGCACGCCCGGCAGTTGCGCTCCGTTTCGCGCGGTTGGCGACACGACCGTGAGTTGTGGATTGATGTTCTGGAAGGTCGAGCTGTTGAAGTTTGCGACCGCCTGCAAGGTCAGCCCGGTTAGCGGCGTGCGCCAGTTCAGCCCCAAATCGACGCCATAGATGCGTGCATCACCGCCATTGACCACCGAAGGGAGGCCGAAGGGTGTGTTGAAAGGAATCTGGATGTTGCTCCAGTCGGTATAATAGAAGGAACCGTCGAAGTAGAAACCGGCAGGCAGTTTCAGCTTGGTGCCGATTTCATAGGTCCACAGGCTGTCTTCATCGATGATCACGCCCGTCGTCACGCCGCTCAGCTGGCCGAGCAGTGCCTGCGCACTGGTCTGGATCGTGCCCGAGCGGAAGCCACGCGCGACGTTGATATAGACCAGCGCCTCGTCGCTAGGCTTATAGGTCAGGTTGAAACGCGGGCTGACCGCGTCGAACTTGCCCCGACCGCTGTCGAATGACGTTGCGCCGCCAAAGGTGGTTGCGCCAGATGCGGTGCGGGTATCGTTGAAATAACGCAGCCCGATCAGCGGGATCAGCTTGCCGTCGAACAGGCTGTACGACGCTTCCCCGAAAATTGCGAAACTTTCGGTCTTCAGCGGAGCGCCAACGACTCCCAGGAACGGGATTACCGGCCCGAGCCCACGGATATTGACGTCGATGTCCGATGTGATCGTCGCATTGGTATAAAGGCCGCCGACGAGCCAGCTAAACGCACTGTCGCCCTGCGACACCAGCCGAAGTTCCTGATTGAACGAATTTGTGGCGAAGGTGCTGTTGTTGCGGATGCCGATCGGCAGAAATAGTCCCGGGACAGCGGCAACGGGAAACACAGAATTTACCACGTTATCGATTTGCAACTTGTGATCGATATAGGAAGTGCCGCTTTCCAGCGCGACGGAACCCAGATCCCATTTGGCCGACCCCGAATAAAAGGTCGCAACTGTGTCAATAAATGGTGTGGTACCAAAGGGTTCGTGCACGCGTGGCGGATCGACCGCCAACAGATTGTTGCTGTAATCCTGATGATTGTCGATGTGCCAGACCGACACGGTCACATCCAGATTCTCGGTCGGCTTCAAGAACAGCTTGCCGCGAACGTTCCAGCTTTCGATGCCGTTCAGATTGTTGCCAAGTGCGCCATCGGCAAAGCCGCTCAGCCGCTCATAGCCGCCCGACACGCTGAACGCTGCCTTGTCGGTAGCCAACGGGAAGTTGAACGCAGCATCGCCGGCATAGTTGGTGCCGCCGCCATCAGTGAAGGATACCTCACCCTGGCCCTTTGCGGTGAATTTGGTGGTGTCCGGCTTGGTGGTGACCAGTCGGATGAGCCCGCCCATTGCGCCATTGCCGTACAGCGTGCCCTGCGGCCCGCGCAGGATTTCGGTCCGCTCCAGATTGATCAGGCGCGACGGTGGAGCCAGCTGGAGGTTGGGGATGCTGAAAATGACGTCATCGATATAATAGCCGACGGTCGCATCACCCACGGTGCCAGAGCTGATGCCGCGAATCTGAATTGTTTCAAAGCCGGGCGCCGCTTTGGACACGATCGAGGCACCGGGAATGAACTCAACCAGCTGCGTCAGGTCCTTGGTGCCGCGCCGTTCCAGCGTATCGCCACTGATCGCCTGGATCGCGGCGGGCACGTCGGACAAATTCTGCTCGCGCTTCTGCGCGGTGACGACGATGTCGCCTTCGTCATAGGCTTGGTCTGTTGCCGTGGAGTCGGGTGCCGCCTCCTGGGCCATGGCCGGCGTGGCGAGCAGCGCAAGCGCGCTGAGACTGCCGAGAAGCGCCGCGCGCCGAACATTTGAACCGATCATGATCATCCCCTCCAACTGCCACGCGCCCTGCCATACTGCAGGGTCAGCTTCCGGGAATCGGTCCCGGGGCTCTACAGCTAACTAAACAACCGTTCAGTATTTGGCAAGATAGTGCTGAACATACGTTTCGGGGCTATTGTCCCGAAAAGGATGCCGGGCGCTTTTCCATGAACGCCGACACTGCCTCGGTGAAATCGGCGGTGCGGGTGCCGAGCAGCCATTGATCCGCATCGGCGTGCATAATCGACGCGCTGAGCGCCCCCGACAGCGCATTAACGCTGCGTTTGATCATCTGGACAGCAACCGGCGGCAAGGCGGCATAACGCTGCGCCATCGCCAGTGCAGCGGCATCGCGGGCATCTGGCGCCACGACTTCATCGACAAAGCCCCACCCGTGAAGCGTCTCGGCATCGATCAGATCACCCGACATCACCAGTCTTTTGGCGCGCGCTGGACCGACCAGTTCGACCGCGAGCGGCAAAGCGTTCCACATCAGGTTGATGCCCAGCTTCACCTCGCCATAGCCCATCCGCGCCGTGGTGGTCGCGACCCGGAAATCGCAGGCGCTGGCAATGCAGGTCGCAGCGCCCGTGGCGATGCCCTGCACCACACAGATTGTTGGCTGATGAATCTCGCGAATAGCCCGCATCAACCGCGCGCCTTGCTCGGCGGAACGGCGGAGCTGCACGGTCGGCTGTGGGGAGCCGCCGACGGCTGCCAAATCGGCCCCGACGCTGAAATGATCGCCCTCGGCCCGAATGATCACGGCGCGGATATCGGGTTCATCCCGAAAGCCTTCGGCCAGCTTCTCCAACTGCCCCAGTGACGCGGGGGTCAGGGCGTTGCGCTTGGCCGGGCGATCGAGCGTGATCGTCGCAATCACCCCGTCGCGTTCGATGCGAAAATCGCCGTCGGGGTTTGTATCGATGCTCATGCTGCAATCTGCTCCGCTAGGCGCGCCTTCAGCGCCTGTTTGTCGACCTTCGAATTCGGCAGCAGCGGCAATTCGGCCGCGAAGCTGAATGTCTTGGGCAATTTGTAATTGGCCAGGCGCGGGCGGAGAAATTCCTTCAGCGCTTCTTCATCCAATGTCGGGTCGCTGGTCGCGATAAAGGCGTGACCGACCTCCTGGAACATGTCGTGCGGCACCGGCAGCACGGCCGCCAGATGGACCGCAGGATGCTCGGCAAGCGCCAGTTCGATCTCGACCGGGTAAATATTATAGCCGCCCGATTTATACATTTCCTTCAACCGGCCGACAAAGCTGAAATTGCCATCCTCGCGTTCGACCCCAATGTCGCCGGTGCGCAAATAGCCATCGGCGGTGAAGGCCTCTGCCGTTGCCTCTGGCCGGTTGAAATAGCCGGTCATGCAATAGGGCCCCTTGATCTGGATTTCGCCGCTCTCGCCGATATCGGCAATGCTGCCGTCGGCGCGCGCAATGCGCATATCGGCAAAGGGTAAGGGCTTGCCGATTGTTTCCGCCATCACCGCGGTTGTCGCGTCAAAGTCGGATGCGGTGACGATGCCGCAGGTTTCAGTTTGGCCATACACGGTTGACATGGGAATGCCGAGATCCGCGACGGGCTTCAACAACGCCTCCGCCGTCGAACCGCCACCGAACACCAACAGCTTGTAGTTGCCAAGCCGCTTGAATCCCTGCGCCGGCATGGCTGCAAACATTGCAAAGGCGGTCGGACTGCCAACCAGATAGGTCAGCTGCTCGCTCTCGGTCAGCGCAGCAATAGCCGCCATGTCGACGCGGTGGTGGAAGACGATCTTGCCGCCATAAGCGAACACACACATGCAGACATTGTTGATCGCGCCGACATGGTTGGTTGGGGCGACGTTGAGGGTAGATTGCAGGCCGTCCTGCATCCAGCTGAGATTAGTCAGCGCCGCCGCCATCACCGCGCGGTGCGACAGCATCGCCCCCTTGGGCTTGCCCGTCGTGCCCGATGTATAGACGATGATCGCGACATCCTCCGGGTCCACCGCCGCCCGCCGCGCGGCGAGATCAGCATCGCTGACGGTGCGACCACGCTCGACAAAATCGGCTAAAGCAAGCGCCCGGCCGCAGGTATCACCCACCGCCACGAAGGTCGCGACATTGGGCCCGAGCTGCTGCAATTCGGCGAGATAGTCGCGCTCGTCATAACGATCGCGCGCAAACACCAGCCGCGGCGTCGCATCATCAAGCAGATAGGCATATTCGGGGCCCTGGTAGCGCGGATTGAGCCCCATCCACACCGCGCCGATCGACGTCGCTGCAAGCATCGTCACCCAAAAGTCGAGCGATGACGGCGCCAGCGTCGCCACCCGGTCGCCCGGCGCGATGCCTTGTGCGATCAGCGCCTTGGCGATGCCATCGACCTGATCGGAGAGCGTTGCGTAGCTAAGCCGGACATCGCCATCTACCGCCGCCTCGGCATCACCGATCACGTGTGCGTGGCTCGTCAACAGATCATGGATCCGGGTACAGGCCATCTGGCGCGTAAATCGCGCCCGGCCCGCGCTCGCAATATCAGCGATCCGCGTCATGTTTCTCTCCAACCAACTCGCTCAACGCATAGGCGATATTGGTTGAACTGATCAAGTGTTCAGTTTTTTGGGTCGGGCCGCACGCCACGATACAGAAGATCGGCATAAGCGCGATGTCGCCGACGCCACAGCGCGCGGTCAAAGCCCGACTTGCCCAGCACCCGTTCGACAAAGGGTTCGAGCAGCAAAGTACCCAGCTCCATATAAACGACCAATAGGGGCAGCCACAGCCGGTCCACATCGGCGCGCATAAGGCCATCGGCATCCATCCGGTCCATCGCCGTGCGCTGGACCTGATAGAAACGCTCGAATAGCCCGGCACCCCAGTCGCTTCCTTCCAAAAGCGCGCGGCGCATATAGGCTTTGGTCAAATCCCAATCATCGATATGGCGGGCGATCCAGGCCTCGGTTCGGTCGGTCACGCTATCGAGATCAGCTGCCTTTTCAACGCCATCATAAAGATTCTGTTCGAACAAAACCTCTTCGAATTGCGCGATGAAGTAGCGGTCAACCGCCTCGCGCAGCCCTTCCTTGGACCCGAAATGATGGTTGATCAGGCCAACCGACACCTCCGCCGCCGTCGAAATGTCCCGGACGGTGACTCCGTCGAACCCTTTTTCGGCGAACAACGACATTGCAACCTTGATGAGGCGCATTTTGCCTTTCGACAATTCGACGACGTTCACGACGCTTTCCTGTTCCATGCTGGGTATCTAGCAACAATCACCGACCTTGCGCAACGCTGAACAAATGTATAGCGCGAGCGGCAACTTCTGGAGGGGATACCATGACCGACGTTGCGATCATTTCAACCGCCCGCACCGCGATGGCCAAATCCGTGCGCGGCAGCTTCAACGATACCCACCCGATCATCCTGGCCGGCCACACCCTGCGCCACGCGATCGAACGCGCCGGAGTCGCACCGGCCGAGGTCGAAGACGTGATCCTAGGCACCGGCATGCCCGAAGGGGCGACGGGCTTCAACATCGCGCGCAACGCCGCGATCAAGGCTGGATGCCCGGTCACCACCAGCGGCGTGGTCATCAATCGCTATTGTTCGTCCGGGCTACAGGCGATCGCGATGGCCGCCTCGCGCATCCGCGACGAAGGTGTACCGGTGATGGCAGCGGGCGGGGTTGAATCGATCTCGATGGTGCAGCTTTCGGGCAAGATGAACATGCATGGCGCGACCGAAGCGGGCCTTGCCGCCAGCCATCCCGCACTGTGGATGAGCATGATTGAGACTGCGGAAATCGTGGCCGAGCGCTATAATGTGACCCGCGAGACGCAGGACCAATATGCGCTGGAAAGCCAGCAGCGCACCGCCGCGGCGCAGGCCAACGGCAAGTTCGACGACGAAATCGTACCGTTGAAGGCAATCTGGAAAAAGGTCGACAAGGCGACTGGCCAGACCAGCGAGGCCGAGGTGCTGGTCGATCGCGACGAATGCAACCGCCCGGAAACAACCCTTGAAATGCTTGCCGGGCTGAAGCCGGTGCTGAAGAGCGGCATGACGATGACCGAGGGCAAATATGTCACCGCCGGCAATGCCAGCCAGCAATCGGACGGATCGAGCACGGTCATCCTGATGGACGGCGATCTCGCCGCCAAGCGCGGTATCACGCCAATGGGCTGGTTTCGGGGCTTTGCGGCTGCTGGTTGCGAGCCCGACGAAATGGGCATCGGCCCGATCTTCGCCGTCCCCCGCCTGCTCGAACGCCACGGCCTGAAGGTCAGCGACATTGGCCTCTGGGAACTGAACGAAGCCTTTGCCAGCCAGTGCCTCTACAGCCGCGACAAGCTGGGCATCGATCCGGCCATCTATAACGTCAACGGCGGCGCAATCTCGATCGGCCACCCTTATGGCATGACCGGTGCGCGCGGTGTCGGCCACGTCCTGATCGAGGGCAAACGGCGCGGCGTGAAATATGCGGTCGTCACCATGTGTGTCGGCGCGGGCATGGGTGCCGCAGGCCTGATCGAAATAGCGTGACGCGAATGACCGGGTCGGACGAAGCATTTCGAGCGGAGGTCCGCGCCTTCTTGGACGACGAACTCCCGCCCGCCCGGCGGTTCGTCGCCCATCGCCTGGAGATGATGACGCAAGCCAGCGCGCGGGGCTGGCAGGCCGCGCTTGCGAAGCGAGGTTGGAGCGTGCCGAACTGGCCCGTCGAATTTGGCGGAACGGGATGGTCGGCGGCCCAATCGGCGATCTTCGTTGAGGAATGCACGGCCGCAGGCGCGCCGCTGACGAGCGCCTTTGGCACCAGCATGATCGGCCCGAT
>MSXQ01000025.1:0-245831 GCA_002083645.1 Proteobacteria bacterium ST_bin13 | reverse complement strand
CGTCGGCGTCGGCGTCGGCGAAGGCGGCGTAGGCGGCGTCTGCGTAGACGGCGCCGGCGTAGGCGTCGGCGGAATAGGCGTAGGCGGCGTCGGCGGCGGCGCGGGCGGCGAGACGCATATCCATTGCTGGAATATTCCGCGCAGCAAAGGATATACCGACTGCCCGAAATGTCATCAACGTGTCCCGAGCGTCACTTCTGGCCAGCGGCACCACGCGCAGCGCGGCGCGGCACGCCAGAATTTGCGCCCAGCTTGTCGGCTTGCCCTTCAGCCAGCGTTCGAAATGCTCGCGATCATTAAGCGACGCCATGCCCGCATCGTCGCCCACGCCCCCCGAAAACGCAACCGAAACAACCACCTTGCCCGCCGCTGATGCGTAGGGCCTCGCCTAATCCCCAACGCAGCGGTGGCTGGCGGGGCGGCGCACGCGATGCGGGAAAATTGCGGTCAGAGGGCAAGGAGTATGTGGTGCATGACGGCGACGTGATGGTGTTTCGCTTCAACGTCTGATCACGCCGCCGCCCGGGATCGTGCGCTAGGCAGCCTTGGCAGGCTCGGCTGGGAAACGCTGGTCAAGCCAGACCAGCCAGTCGGCCTGCAACGCCTTCAGATCGCGCGGCAGCTTGCCCTTGGGTTCCTTGTTGGCGAGCCATTGCTCTATTGTCTCGCCGCGCGCAAAAGCCTCGGCAATGCGGGAAAAGATTTGCCGGTTCCCCGTCCGATCAATCAGATATTGCGAGGCCACCGCTGATTGCAGGTAGAAACGGGCACCGCCCTCGGCGATCTTGCGTGCTTCCTCGCCCGTAAACACCATCGCCTTGAAACTGTCCTTCTTCAGTTCGCCACTAACCTGTTGCGATAGCAATTTGACCTGTTGATGCGCCGGATGCGTTTCGGAAAGGAAGTTGACCAGATCGACCGTCAATCTGGTGCTCTCATCAGCCTTTTGCGGGTCGGCGCGATAGGTGGCGTAACGCTGCCCGAACTGTTTTACCCGATCGTTGAAGCTGATCGGTGCTTCCATCAGCACGGCGGACATCTCGTCGAGCCAGTCCGGGCTTGGTCCGCCATAATGCTTCTCTTCGCTCAGCGTCGATTTGGGCCAATAGCCCTGCCAGAACCAGTAATGGCCCAGCTCGTGTGAAACCGTTGCCAGCTCTGTCCGGGCAAGCCGCTCAGGGTTGGTTTGCTGCTCGACCGTTTTTTGCACGGCCGCATCGATTTCCTCTTGCGGGCGACCGGCCATCCGGGCCGTCAGCCCGCGACGGATCGATTGCTCTACCTGCTCGCGGTACACTTTCGGCGAAATCCATGGCAGCACGACCGGGAACCCGGCCTTGCGCAGCGCGCCAACGCTTTCCGGCGGCACGAGGGCATCGGCCCCCTCGGCAATGGCATAGCGTAGCGCCTGACGACCGAAATATTCCTTGAACCGGACGACGCCGGCGTCGGCCAGCTCGATCAGCCGCTGCGCCCGCGCGGTGTCACCCGCCAAGGCCACGCCGTTCGCGCTCTCGGCGCAGGCAAGCTGCGGCAATACCGTTTTGGCCTGTTGGCAGAGATTGGGGGATGGCGCATTGCCCCCCAGCGCCAGGGCGACGCTGCCCATCAACACGACAAACAGGCTTTTCGACATCGTCTTGCTTCTCCAAAATGTGGTGGCGTTACGCCGGATCTGACAGGGTGATGCGATGGTGCAGAGGAGATGTCCGGCGCCAGCGCAGCTCGCGACTACGGACGTAAACACGACTATGGTTGTGGTCAATATCATGGACGACGGGGGCTGGCAGGCGCCTACTATCTGGGGTATCGTCTCGTTGATGCTTCTTCGCCTGATTTTTATCCTGATTGCTCTTATACTTACGGCACCTGACTATGCGCGCGGCTGCCATTCACCCGTGGCGAAGCCCGCGGCGGTGGCGATGACTGGGCACCATTCAGCGCCGGAGCAGCACCATGACGCCCCCAACGCTGCATCGGAAATGTGCCTTGGCTGCATTCCGCCATCATCCTGGCGTGGGCCCAGCGTGATGGCTTCGATTGCCCTACCGCAAATGCCGCGCGCGATCCTGATCCAGCCCTTCGTTGCCGGGCTGTCCGCGCCGCCCGCCTTGCCGCCGCCGCGACGGGGATGATCGACCGGGCATTTTTTGCCCCGCTGCGATTACCCCTTTTTCGAAAGCGTTTCGACATGAACAGATCGAGTTTGCTCGCGGCAATCGCCGTGGGCGTGTTGCTGCCTTCGCTGGCGGCGGCGCAGACGATGCCGGCTATGTCCGGCCACGACCACAGCAACATGCATCCGCGGGCCAAGCCCGAACCGGCGAGCCCGGCTCCCGCCCGAACGGCAGAAGACCATTCTACGATGGACCATGGTGCCATGGACCATGGCGCGATGGACCAAAGCAATATGAACCACGGGGCGATGTCTCACGATATGATGGCCCCCGACGGCTACGTCACCGGCTCCGGCACGTCGCGGTTGCCGGGGAATGAAGCAATGCACGGGTTGCATTTCAATGCGGGCGACTGGGCGCTGATGGCGCATGGTTTTGTCTGGGGTGCCTATACCGATCAGGACGGCCCACGTGGAGACAATTCGGGGTTCGTGACGTCGATGGCGATGCTGACTGCAACACGGCCACTGGGCGACGGCGCACGACTTTCCTTGCGATCGATGCTCAGCCTTGAGCCGCTTTTGGGTCGGCGCGGCTACCCGAATCTGTTCGCGACCGGGGAAACCGCCGACGGCATTACGCCCTTGATCGATCGCCAGCACCCGCACGACCTGTTCATGGAACTCGCCGCGCGGATCGACATTGATGCCGGGCCGGGCAGCGTTTTTCTTTATGCCGCGCCCGTTGGCGAACCGGCGATCGGACCGTCAGCCTTCATGATGCGGGCATCGGCACGCTACCAGTCATTGTCGCCGATCACGCACCACTGGTTCGACAGCACGCACATTAGCTATGGCGTCGTCACCGCGGGCTATGCCGCGCCGCGTTTCCAGATCGAGGCATCGGCGTTTCGCGGGCGCGAGCCGGACCAGTTTCGCTGGGATTTTGAGGCACCGCGGCTCGATTCATGGAGCGTGCGCGCAAGCTGGACGCCGTCCCCGGCCTGGGCGATGCAAGTCAGCCATGGCTTTCTGAAAAGCCCCGAACAGCTTGAGGCCGATCTGAACGAACGCCGGACCACGGCCAGCCTCCATTATGGTCGCGGTGGGCTGGCGACGACGTTCGCCTTCTCCGCCAAGAACAAGGGCCCTGGCCGCACGCTGACCGCCTGGCTGGCGGAGGCGAACTGGGACATTACCCGCCACCACAGCATCTTTGGCCGCGTAGAAAATGTCGCCAATGACGAGCTGTTCCCCGATCACAGCCATCCGCTCCACGACCAGCGATTTCGCGTGAAGAAGGCGGAGGGCGGCTATGCCTATCGGCTGAAGCTGACCGATGTCGTCAATCTGGCGCTGGGTGGATCGGTGGCGGGCTATGCCTATCCGGCGGCGCTGGTGGGCGACTATGGCAATGCACCGATCAGCTATACGCTGTTTGCCAAGCTGTCGCTTGGACAGTGACGGGGGGGGACGGTGACGGGAGGACAGTGATGGAGAGAGTGTCACATGAATGACCCGGTAATGGGCCATGGCCGCAATATGCGTTTTACCACCCGCCTTTTCGCGCTGTTCCTCGCCGCCGGGCTGCAGGCGTGCGTTACGCCGCCCGTGCAGGGGCCAAAGCCTGCGGCAACGGCTGTTGTCGAGGCCAAGGCGCCGGTCACCATCCTGGTCTCGATCGACGGCTTCAAGCCCGATTATCTGACGCGCGGGGTGACGCCCAATCTGAATGCGCTGGCCGATGCCGGGATCACCGCGGCGATGCGGCCGTCCTTTCCCAGCATCACCTTCCCCAATCATTATACCCTCGTTACCGGGCTGCGGCCTGATCGCAGCGGCGTGGTCGGCAATCGGATGGAGGATGCCCGCCGCCCGGGCCAGGTCTTCACCATGGCCACCGACGATCCGTTCTGGTGGACGCAGGCCGAGCCGATCTGGGTGACGGCGGAGAAGGCCGGCATTCGCACCGCGACGATGTTCTGGCCGGGCTCCAACGTCGATTTTGGCGGGGTGCGGCCCAGCGATTGGCAGCAATTTGCGCAGGCGGTGAGCAGTGGCCAGCGCGTGGATGCCATCATCGACTGGCTGCGGCGGCCACCGGCGACCCGGCCCAAGTTTTTGACGCTCTATTTCGATGTGGTCGATTCGGCGGGGCATAAATATGGCCCGGACGACGCCAATACGACCAAGGTGGTGGGCGAGGTGGATCACCAAATTGGCCGGCTGCGCGCTGAACTCGCCGCGCTTGGCCAGCCCGCCAATCTGGTGATCGTCGCCGATCACGGCATGGCTGCGATCAGTGCCGATCGCGTCATCCGGCTCGATCGCCTGCTGCCGACGGGCAGTTTCACCTCGATCAGCGACGGCCCCTATGCCGGCATCACGCCCGTCGCGGGCCATGAGGACGCGGTCGCGAAATTGCTGCTCGCGCCACGCGAGCATGTCAGCTGCTGGCGCAAAAGCGAGATCCCGGCCCGGCTGCATTATGGCACCAACCCGCGCGTGCCACCCTTCATCTGCCTCGCCGAAACGGGCTGGCTGGCGTTGACGCGCGATCCGCCGGCTGATCATCCCCCCTCCGGCGGCGCGCATGGCTTTGATGTCGACGCGCCCGAAATGGCCGCGCTGTTCATCGCCAGCGGCCCCGCGATCAAGCCGATGGGCAGGCTGGCGAGCTTCGACAATGTCGCCGTGGCGCCGCTGTTGCGCGACCTGATCGGCCTGCCGCCCGCGACGGGTGGCGATGGCGATGATGCACCGTTTCGCGCGGCACTGAAGCGCTAGAGTGTGATGACTTCGGATTGGATCAATCCATACCCCGTTCGCCCTGAGCGAAGTCGAAGGGCATTCGGAGCGCCTGGGCTTCGACTTCGCTCAGCCCGAACGGGGTGTGAGGTTGAAGCGACTTAGCGTCATCACGCACTAGCCTCTCCGCTCGACACGCTCGGGCTCCGTTAAGCCGGGACGTAGGAAAATTGTTCGCGCGGAGACGCAGAGACGCGGAGGGGTTGCGCGCTGCCCATTGTCGCTTGGCTAAGCGAGACGGATACCACATCTCGATGACCGCTACTCATCTCCATAAGCCCCTCCCCTTCAGGGGAGGGGTTTGGGGGTGGGGGGTCTCAGCCTCGTCGAGCCCGGCACTGGAGATAGCTTGATGATGCTGCTCCTTTGCGCCTCCGCGCCTCTGCGCGAACACCCATCTAGGGTGGCCTAGGCAGCTTCCCGCTGATCCCGACGCCGCGCTTTCAAATCACTTGCCAAGCGGTTCCTGACGCAGGAAGCTGTCGCCATGATCTATTTTGAAGACATTGAGCCCGGCACCAAGACCAGCTTTGGCAGCTATCACGTCACCCATGAGGAAGTCGTCGAGTTCGCGTCCAAATATGATCCGCAGCCCTTTCACCTGTCAGACGAGGCGGCAGCGCAAACCCATTTCGGGCGATTATCGGCAAGCGGCTGGCACACTTGTGCGATGATGATGGCGATGCTGGTTGAGAATATGAAGAACACGCGGCAGGCGGGGTTAGGATCGCCAGGGCAGGAGGAACTGCGCTGGCTGAAGTCCGTTTATCCCGGCGACACGCTGAGCGTGGAAACCGAGATTCTCGATAAGCGCCCCTCGCAGAGCCGACCGGAAATGGGGAGTTATCGCAGCCGCATCACCGTGCGCAATCAGACGGGCGACGCTGTCATGACGACGATTGCCATCGGGCTGATCAGAACCCGGACCGGCACCTGGGGATAGTAGCCGCGTTCAGTGCCCGCCAAAAGCGACGAGCGCGCTGACGTCAATCCCGTCCGACCGCAGCGCATCGGCACCGCCCAGATCAGGCAAATCGACAACGAATTGCGCCTGCGTCACCGATGCACCAGCCTTTTTGAGCAGCCGGATCGCCGCGCGTGCGGTGCCGCCGGTGGCGATCAGATCATCGACCAGCAACACACGCTGGCCGGGCACCAGCGCGTCTTCATGCATGGCAATCCGATCGGTGCCATATTCAAGCGCGTAATCCTCGGCAATCGTGGCACCGGGCAGCTTGCCGTCCTTGCGGATCAGCAGCACGCCCGCGTTCAGCGGCACCGCCATTGCTGCGGCAAACAGGAACCCGCGCGCCTCAATGCCCGCCACCAGATCAACCGGACCATCGACCGCCGCGACCATCCGCTCCACCGTCATCGCCAGGCCCTTGGGGTCTAGCAGCAGGGTGGTGATATCGCGAAACATGATCCCCGGCTTTGGAAAATCGGGGATTGTGCGGATCAACGCCGCCAGGTCGTCGTTCACGGCGGCTGTATCGCTCAATGCTTCACATTCCGCCAGACGGTGCGATACGACCCATAAGCCAGCAATGTCCCGATCAGCAGGAAGCCAAGCACGGCAAAGCCGGTTGAATGGCGCTGTTCGAGCTCAGGCTCTGCCGTCCAGACCAGGAATGCGGCGACATCCTTCGACATCTGGTCGAGCGTGTTCTTGGTCCCATCGGCATAGGTAACCGAACCATCGGCCAGCGGTGCTGGCATCGCGATGTTGAGGTTCGCGAAATACGGGTTGTAATACAGCCCATCGGGCGTCTTCGCGTCCGGGAAATGCTTCAGCAACGCCGCAGGCTGCTCGCTATAGCCGGTCAGCAGCGAGTAGATATAAGCCGCGCCGCCATGACGCGCCTTGGTGATCAGCGAAAGATCGGGCGGCACACCCTGCCCAGGGTAATATACCGTCGGAAACTTGTCAGCGGGCACGTTGTCGCGCTCAGTCCGGTCGCCGGTCTTGGGGTCCAGAACCTGTTGCTTTGCGCTCCAATCGGCAGCGAATTTCTTCACCTGCGCTTCGCTATAGCCCAGCTTGGTCAGATCGCGGAACGCGACCCGGCCGAGCGAGTGACAGGCCGAGCAAACTTCCTTGTAGACCTGAAGGCCGCGCTGCAGCTGGGCGCGATCAAACTTGCCCATCGGACCATCGCTGGCAAAGGCGACTTCCTTGTGCGGCCGAAGAAACTCTTCGGTCACGGTCGGCTTGGCCGGATCGGTGATCAGGCTGTTGACGCTACCGAACAGCCCCAGCAGCAAAACGCCGACAAAGCCAAGGCCAACGATGAAGGAGATGATGCGAACCATTGGTTTGGATGCCCTTTATTCGGCCGGAACCGCGGTGCCGAAGCTGCCGCCCGTAGCTTTAGCGTGCTTGCCCAACACCGATTCAGTGATCGAATTCGGCAGCGGGCGCGGACGCTCCGTCGCGGAAATGATCGGTAGGATGATCAGGAAATGCGCGAAATAATATGCAGCCGCGATCTG
The DNA here is from genome assembly GCA_002083645.1 of Proteobacteria bacterium ST_bin13. GTDB lineage: Bacteria > Pseudomonadota > Alphaproteobacteria > Sphingomonadales > Sphingomonadaceae > Sphingomonas. The sequence goes on along the minus strand of MSXQ01000025.1, from coordinate 238,414 downwards.
GCCGATCACGATGTTGCGGCCGTTCGCTTCGGCGCCGCCGATATAGCCGAGCACCAGCACGTCAATCAGCAGGATGACGAGAAAGAAGCGGTAGGTCGGGCGGTAATTTGCCGAGCGCACTGGCGATGAATCCAGCCAGGGCAGGAAAAACAGCAGCAGAATGGAACCGAACATCGCGAGCACGCCCCACAGCTTGGCTGGCAGGATGAGATCAACGGTGAACGATTTCAGGATCGCGTAGAAAGGCAGGAAATACCATTCGGGCACGATATGCGCTGGCGTCGACAGCGGATTGGCCGGGATATAGTTATCCGGATGCCCAAGCGCGTTGGGCATGAAGAAAATGAACGCAGCGAAGATCGTCAGGAAAACGCCCAGCCCGAAACCATCCTTGGCGGTATAATAAGGATGGAAAGGCACGGTATCCTGCTCGCCCTTCACGTCTACGCCGGTTGGGTTGTTCGATCCCGGAATGTGCAGCGCCCAGACGTGCAGGATGATGACACCCAGCGTCACGAACGGCAGCAGATAGTGAAGCGAGAAGAAGCGGTTCAGCGTGGCATCGTCCGGGGTGTATCCACCCAGCAGCCAGATGCGGATCGAGTCACCCACAATTGGAATGGCCGAGAAGAAGCCAGTGATCACCTGCGCCCCCCAGAAGCTCATCTGGCCCCAAGGAAGCACATAGCCCATGAACGCGGTGGCCATCATCAACAGGAAGATCACGACACCCAGCAGCCAGATCATCTCGCGCGGTGCCTTATACGATCCGTAATATAGCCCGCGAGCGATGTGGATATAGACCACGGCCAGGAACATCGACGCGCCATTGGCGTGGGCGTAACGGATCATCCAGCCCGAATTCACGTCACGCATGATGTGTTCGACGGAATTGAACGCAATCTCACCATTCGCGGCGAAATGCATTGCCAGCACAATGCCGGTGACGATCTGCAGCACCAGCGCAACCCCGGCGAGAACGCCGAAATTCCAGAAATAGTTGAGGTTGCGCGGCACCGGATAACCGGCGCCAACCGCGTTATAGACAAAACGCGGCAGCGGCAGGCGTTGGTCGATCCACTTGGTGAGGCCGGACTTCGGCTCGTAATGATTTGCCCAGGGGAAGCTCATGATGCTGACCTCAACCGACGGTTACAGTGGTGTCTGATGTGAATTTATAGTCCGGCACAAGCAGGTTTTTCGGTGCCGGGCCTTTGCGGATGCGCGCGGCGGTATCATAGGCCGACCCATGACAGGGGCAGAAATAGCCGCCAAACTCACCCTTTATCTCGCCCTCACCCGCGCCAAGCGGCACGCAGCCCAGATGGGTGCACACGCCCAAGGTGATCAGCCAGTTCTTGTGGCCTTCCTTGGTGCGCTGCGCCAGCGTCTCAGGGTCGCGCAGCGTTGAAACCGAAACCTTATCGGCTTCCGCAATTTCTTCTGGGGTCAGGTTACGCACAAACAAAGGCTGTTTGCGGAACGATGTCTTCACTGCCTGGCCGGGCAGGATCTGCGACAGATCAATATCGGTCGACGACTGGGCGAGCACGTCTGCCGACGGGTTCATCTGGTTGACCAGCGGAACCAGGACCGAAACGACGCCGACGCCGCCAAAGGAAAGCGCCGCAATGCTCAAAAAATCGCGGCGGCGCGGTTCGCCGTCGTGCGTTGCATCATGTGCGCCGCCTGCTGGGATCGCTTCGTTTGCCGTTGCCATTCGGTTAGCCCTTGCGCGTTGAAACTGATGTGGCGCGCGACCGGCAAGGCCGTGCCCCAAAAACCGGTGCTCAATACCGATCGAATCGCGGCCTGATAGACAAAGCGCCACGGATTTGCCAACAGCATTTTATGTCTCCGGATCGACATGGTCCAAAGCACTAAGGTGCCCGAACAGCGTTGCCCCCTTCCCCCGCCTTGCCTGCGTCCGCGCCGTCCAGTGATCCGCCCCCGCTAAGGCTTGCGCTTTACCAACCAGAGATCGCCGGCAATGTCGGCGCAATCCTGAGGACCGCGGCATGTTTCGATGTGCCGGTCGACCTGATCGAGCCGCTGGGTTTCGCGTTTTCGGATCGCTCGCTGGCCCGGGCCGGCATGGATTATGCCGCAACCGTCGCCATCAAGCGCCATGTCGATTGGGCGGCATTTACCGCGTCAATCACTGGTCGCATCGTCCTGTTCACCACCAAAGGCGCCGATCGATTACCCGCGACGCGCTTCATGCCGGGCGACACCTTGTTGTTTGGTGCAGAAAGCGCGGGCGTACCGGACTTTGTCCACGACCGAGCCGATATTCGCGTGCGGATTCCCTTGCGGCCTGGGCTTCGCTCGCTCAACATCGGTGCCTCGGCAGCGATCGGCATGGCGGAGGCACTGCGCCAGCTTGATGCCTGGCCGTCAAGCGAGGGGGGATAAAATGGACCGATTTTCGGGACAACGGAAGAACGGCGCGGCCTTCACCGCTTGCTCTTTGACGGAGGCGCAGTTCGATGACGTCAATCTGGCCGCTGCGCGATTTGTGAATGTGAATCTGTCTGGTGCGCGGCTGGAGAACGTCAACCTATCGGGGTTGACGATCGATAATGCCAACATCAAGGGGATGCGCATCTTTGGCTATGACGTCGAGGCCTGGATCCGTGAGCAGCTCGCCAAAGACGGCTGCCACATTGATTGAGACGCACGCTCGAACACGATTTTTCAACGAAATTAGGTGACGTAATGGCTCCGCTCGACGAACAGCAATCCACCGCCCGATCCTGGTTTGAACATCTGCGCGACCTGATCTGCGCCGAATTCGTCGCGATTGAGCGCGAAGCGGGATCGGACGCCGATTTCGATTATCTCAGCTGGGATCGGACTGACCCTTCTGGTGAGCCCGGCGGCGGCGGTGTGCGCGGCGTGATGAAGGGCAAGGTGTTCGAGAAGGTTGGCGTCAACGTCTCCACCGTTGGCGGCACGTTCGAGGGCGAATTCGCCAAATCAATCCATGGCGCAGCCGAAGACCCTGGCTTTTTCGCCACCGGCATCAGCCTGGTCGCGCATATGGCCAATCCGCATGTGCCCGCGGTGCATATGAACACCCGCTTCCTTGTCACAACCAAGCGCTGGTTTGGCGGTGGCGCGGATTTGAACCCGCCAATCCCCTATGACGAGGATACGGCCGATTTCCACGCGACGCTAAAGGCGCATTGCGACCCGCATGGCGCCGAATACTACGATCGGTTCAAGAAATGGGCCGATGACTATTTCTATATCCCGCATCGCCAGTGCCATCGCGGCGTGGGCGGCATTTTTGCCGATCATATTGAGGGCGATTTCGACGCAAACCTTGAATTCATCAAGGATATCGGGCGCGCCTTCCTCGACAGCTACCCCCGAATCGTCCGGCGGCGGGTGCATAGCCCCTTCACGGAGGCTGATATGGCGCAGATGCTCACCTGGCGTGGGCGCTATGCCGAATTCAATCTGGTTTATGATCGCGGCACGCTGTTCGGGTTGAAGACCGGGGGCAATATCGATGCGATTTTGATGAGCCTGCCGCCGCTCGCAACCTGGGCTTGACTTAAAACTTGCCTAGCAGTTTTGTTTACCGTATGTTCTCGCTGAGTTCGTAGAAGGAAAACGCAATGAGCCAGAAGACGATTAGCCCAGGCGATATTGTGCAGCTCAAATCGGGCGGCCCAGAAATGACAGTTGAGTGGATCGATGAGCAAGTCGCAATGTGTGCATGGTTCGATGGAAAGAAGAACTATAAAGAACAATTCCAGCTCACATCGCTTAGATAGGTTTGAGTTAATCAGGTGGCGCTAATCGAAGTCGCGCCGACGGACATCGCGACGGTCGTCACTGTGCTGGAGATGCGGAGCAAGCCGTCGCTCCGCCCGCTGCCGAGATCACCATTTCGTGTCGTTTCGTGGCACCGACCGAGCGTAGAGAAATACCGAGTACTATTCCAACGCGTTGGCGCACGCTGGCTATGGTATTCGCGACTGGCAATGGACGACATCGCCTTGCGTGCCGCGATCGACCGGCCAGAAACCCAGGTTCACGCCGTGATCGACCGCGCTGGGATCGAGGTTGGACTGCTGGAGTTCACGCATCCGGAGGGTGACTGGTGCGCGCTGGATTATTTTGCGCTGGTGCCCGAACTGGCAGGGCAGCAGCATGGCCGCTGGTTGATGAATCTGGCCCTTGCAATGATGTGGCGGCCGGGCGTGAAAATGGTTCGCGTTAACACGTGCACGCTTGATCACCCGTCGGCGCTGAATTTCTATCTGGCGCAGGGTTTCGTCGCGATCAGCCGGACGGTGGAAGTTTTTCCCGATCCCCGTCTGATCGGGCTGTTACCTCGCGACGCCGCGCCTCATGTGCCGCTATTGGCCGCGAGCTGACGATAGATCGCGATCCGCATGAGGATCGTGGCGAGCGCGACGATGGAGGCGAGGACCGCCGCGAGCGAATCGACGATCGTGACCATGACCGGATTGGCCGCGCCCACCGCCCGCATCGCGATATCGATTGACTGAAACGGCGCCGGCAAAATCTGCCCAGCCAACAGCCCCAGTCCAGTCAGGCCAGCGAGCATCATGCCATTGCGCCGGGTGAGCGCAATGCTCCGCATGATTGCCGACGTCGCCGTCAAAGACTTTTCGCGCACCAAAGCGGGCGCGATCAATGTTGTTCGACCGAGAATATAGAGCCCCGGGAGGACGAAAACGAAAATACCCAAAGAGGCCGGCAGCAGGATGAGCAGTGCGGCGAGCACATAGCGCGGCAACAACCGCACGGCCCGTTGCAAGGCTGCACGCAGATCGACGCAGGCCGAATCAAGCAAGAATGTGCAAATCGCCAACGACCCGTAAAGCGAGGCAAGCGACGCGACCAGAAACCAGCGCGCATTATCGACGATCCAATTGGCGAAAATCGCGGCATCGGCCTGGATCTGGGCATCGCTTGCCGCCGAATCGGGCCAAGGCGGTGCCGCCGGGACGAGCAGCAACAGGGCCAGCGTTGGCAGGAAGATGAAGAGGCCGGCAACCGCCACCAATGCCTCGGTGTGGCGACGGAACAAGCTCCAGGCGTCGGCAAAGGCGCCCGGTACATTGATTTTCATGAGTGGCCAGTTGCTTCCTGCGTCCGGTCGCGTGCCGCGATGAACAGCTTGCCGATAAACGCCGCCTGCAGCACTGAAAATGCGGTACCGACGGCGCCGACCGCGATCGACGTGACGATCGCGGCAAAGCTGCCTGCTGCATTGCCACCGGCTACCAGCCCCAGCACCCCGCCAAACACCGTCTTGGCCGCGAGCGCCGCGACCGCGCTGACGATAAAATACAGCACCAGGACGCCGACGATCTTGAGCGCCAGGCCGCGCGTCAACTGCCAGGACCGCGCGAGCGCACCAAAGCCGCGCCGTTCATCAACCAGGGCCGGCAGCGCAAGCACGAAGCGGGCACTGATCCAAATCGTGCCAATGATCCAGAGCAGCGAATAGACAGCAATTGCCCAACCAATGCCGCCTGGCATGCCCGACAAAGCCTGCGCGATCGCTGCCTGATCATTGGTTGCAAACACTTTCATGTCGATGCCCGCAGCCGCAACCAGCCCGATCAGTGGCAAGAGCCCCAGCAACACCAAGGCCAGCAAGGCAAGCGACGTTAGCAGCGCCATCAGCAACTGCGCGGCGGCACTACGCACGCCATCGCCAGCGGTCCGGGCGGCATCCACCGCCATCGCGATGATGGCCAGTTCTCCGAAAATCGAAACAATCGCCAGCACAAGGCTGGCCACGCTGATGCCAAGCTGCATGCCGGGATTATTTGCCCCCAACGGCGCAATCGCATCGTTGATCGACGCCGGCAGGAAGAGCGCAGCGAGCGCGATCGGCGTCACAGCGGCAATATTGTCCCCGAGAAACTCGGTCGCGCGATCCCAGACCGTTCCCATATTGACCGAATTCAAGCTACCTACTCCCGCATAGCGCCATGGATGGCCGTTGTTAGACGATTGCGCACCAGCTTGCCAATCTTGGCAGACACGCGCGGTGTTTAAATGGGGCGATCATCGATCGACGAGCGGGCCAGCGATCAGGGTCGGGCTTGCACGCTGAAGCCTGCTGGCGCAGGGATCGGCAATGATCGATGGCGTGGAATGGCGGATCGAAAGTGAACCGGTCGACTATGAAGTCGCCGCCACAGCCATGGCGGCCCGTGCAGCGGCGATTGCTGAAGGATCAGCGCCCGAACTGGTTTGGCTGCTGGAACACCCCCCCGTCTATACCGCCGGCACCAGTGCCAATCCGGCCGAATTGATCGACCCGCGCTTTCCCGTCCACGCGACTGGACGCGGTGGGCGCTATACCTATCACGGCCCCGGCCAGCGGATCGGCTATGTCATGCTTGACCTCGGAAAACGCGGCCGTGATGTCCGCTGCTTTGTTCATGCGATGGAACAATGGGTGGTCGCGGCGCTGGCCCATCTTGATATCGCCGCCTTCACGGCGCCGGGCCGGGTGGGCATCTGGACGATCGATCATGGCGTCGAGGCCAAGATCGGCGCCATCGGCGTGCGCGTGAAGCGATGGGTTACCCTCCACGGATTCGCGGTTAACATGCACCCCGAATTGGGGCACTTTGAAGGCATCATCCCCTGTGGCTTGCCGGATTTTGCGGTCACCAGTGCCAAAAAACTTGGAAAAACAGTTGATTTTTCCGCTCTTGATGCGGCATTAGCACTTGAATTCGCTCACTTTGTGCAAAGACTTTCTTTGCAATCGCAAAACGAGGCTTGAGGGCTGAGCGATATCAGACTAATGTCCACCACGGTTTGGGTATTAAGGGCGTCAAAGCCAGCCAAATCCACTATCTTAGGGAGCTTCAAATGCGTGCACTCATTTCCAAAGTCGTTGCCGGTTCGATGATCGCCGGTGCGGCACTGATGATTTCGGCCTGCTCGCCGAAGACCGAGACGACCACCGACAACGCCATGGTCAGCGAAATGACCGCCAACGAAGGCGATGCGATGGCGACTGACAACACGACCGCAACGGACGGCGCAATGGCGTCGAACGACGCGATGATGTCGAACGACGCGATGATGTCGTCGAACGACGCAATGGCGACCATGGCTCAGTAATTTGAGCGTCGCCTTGGTTGCCCCTGGCAACCATGCGATATCGAGGGGGTCGTCCGGTTAGCCGGGCGGCCCTTTTCGATTCGGGGCCCAGCGGGCTCGCAACCAGCGCCGTGCCGGGCCTACCCCCGGGCGCGGATAGGATTTTGGCGCGGACACGCAAAAATATCCAAACAGACTGCCGCGCATTTGGCGCAGTTTAACCAATCAGTGCCAAATTGACGGGGATGCCCCGGCAAAGGGGGTTGGACGCCTGCGAAAATCCGTTAGAGGCGCAGGGAATATTTTGCGAGGTAATGCATTCATGTGGCGTTCGATTTTTCTGCTCGTCATGGCGATAGGCGTCATCGCGCCAAGCCCGGCGACCGCGCAGTTTTTCATGAAGAATCCGGATTTTTCCGGCGAACCCGTTCGTGGTGACGAACCAGGGCTGTTCGTGCCGCTGCCAAATGCGACGCCGGATGAATTGCGGGCCGGCATGGTCTGGTCGCTGCGCGCAGCGCTAAACGTCTCGGCGCTTGGGTGCGATTTCGCGCCGATCCTGCTGACCGCGCCAACCTATAACGCTGTATTGGCCGATCACCGTGCGGAATTGGCCAGCTCTTTCGACCGACTTGGCAAATATTTTGCCCGGATGAACAAAGCCAAAGCCAAGGCGACCACTGAGTTCGATAAATATCAGACGCGAGTCTATTCGAGCTTCACGACCGTCTATGCGCAGTATAATTTCTGCCAGACCGCTTCACTGGTTGCCCGGGATGCGATTTTCACGCCGCGCGGTGAGCTCAACAAGGTCGCAGAAAACCGGTTGCGCGAAATACGCAACAGCTTGGTGGCGCGTGGCGAGCAGCGATTCGCAGGGCGCAATTCGATGGAGACTATTGCCGTCCTGCGGATGGACCCGATCTGCTGGAAGAATGACAGATTCGATTATCGGAAGTGCCCGAACGCCTATTAAGGCAGGCGCTTCTGGCAGATCAACGAAGCCCCAGCTGCTTGTGCGTCTGGAGCGATAGCCGCCAATTGGGCCGTGCCAGGACGAATTCGATCGCGGCGGCCTGATTGGCCGCCGCAGTTTCGCTGTCGAGCGGCTGGACCAGGAAATGGTCAAAGGCCCAACTGGCAATCGCCTCAACATCGCTGCCGGGCTGGGGCCAGATCAATTTGAGTTCATTGCCCGATTGCTGAACGACAACGCTGCCCGCCTTCGGACTGACGCATACCCAATCGATGCCAGGGTGGACCGGCAGCGTCCCATTGGTTTCGATCGCGATCGTGAAACCCGCAGCGTGGAGCGAATCGACGATCGCGTCATCGACCTGGAGCATCGGTTCCCCGCCGGTCAACACCACAAACCGCCCCGCGAGCGGCCCGCTCCAGTGACGGATTGCCGCATCAACGAGCGCGGCGGCATCGGCAAAGCGGCCGCCCCCTGCCCCGTCTGTCCCAACAAAATCGGTATCGCAAAAGCGGCAGACGGCGGTGGCGCGATCTTCTTCGCGACCCGACCATAGGTTGCAGCCGGCAAAGCGGATGAACACCGCGCGCCTGCCGCTATGAATGCCCTCGCCCTGCAGGGTCAGGAACATCTCCTTGACGGCATAGCTCATGGCCGGACGGCATAGACGGTCGGGTCTGCAATCCCGGCGGCGTCAAACCCGCGTTGGCGCAGCCGACAGCTGTCGCACAACCCGCAATGAATGCCGCCGGGGGCCGGATCATAGCAGGACCAGCTCATGGCGGCATCGAGCCCCAGCCGATCGGCTTCCCGCACGATATCCGCCTTGCTCATATGCTGAAGCGGCGCATGGACGGTAAAGCCATGCCCCTCAACGCCATCACGGGTTGCGAGCGCCGCCATCGCTTCAAAACTAGCGATGAATTCAGGCCGGCAATCAGGATAGCCCGAATAATCAAGCGCATTGACCCCGATGAACAGATCATGCGCCCCGGCCGCCTCTGCCCAGCCCAGAGCCAGGCTGAGAAAAATTGTATTGCGCGCGGGCACATAGGTCACCGGGATGCCCGGCCCAACGCCCTGCTTGGGCACGGCGATATCGGCGGTCAGTGCCGACCCGCCAAAGGCGGCAAGATCAAGCGGCAACACGATATGGCGCTCGGCCCCCAGTGCCTGCGCAATGGTCCGCGCCGCGGCAAGTTCGACACGGTGGCGCTGATTATAATCCACCGACAGTGCCAACAGCCGGAACCCGGCTTCGCGCGCGCGCGCGGCCGCAACCATCGAATCAAGCCCTCCCGACAGCAGCACCACGGCAAATTTGTTTAATGAAGTCATGATCGGCGGGTCGCTAGTCACAATCGGCCGGTGCTGCAAGGCGTAAGCCGCCGCTCCGCCATCCGGGCAGGCCCAAAAGAAAGGCCGCCAAACACGGCGGCCCAAGGGGACTTTTTGCCTAGGGGGCTAAGCGTGCTGTCACCAACACAGCCTGTGATAGCATGCTGAGCTAAACGCCAGCTTAACGGCGGGCGGTGGTGCATTCCCCGATCCGCCGCGCTTCAAAGTCCGTGTCGAACGGCGCGCCACCTGCTATCCCTTGGATATCAAGGTGAAATCCCTTTTTTGATTCGATCCGGATCGTCGTTCGGCCATGGCCGACGCCAGTGCAGCTGTAATTAATTGTGGCGACGCGCGGCAGGTCCTCGACCACGAATTGCGAACATTGCCCACCCGGATGGTCGAACTGAACGAGATTGCCAGGATCAGTGATGCAGATCAGCCGCGGCGGTGCCGTGGACTCTGATTCCCGTAATTGCCATTGGCCGGGTTCGATTTGCGCAAAAACCGCCACCGTGGGCGCCGTCGCCGGCGCTGCGGCGACCGTCATGCTCGCGCAAAAGACCATGCCCAGCATCGCCGGGGCAGCCCAAAGACCAGATCGCATCGAATATCCCTCCAACCCGATCGAATCGTTCATGCCCGATTCGATTCAGGCCCCGCAGAGATATTTGCTGACAGATCAGCAAGGATGCAAGGATGGTTAAGAAACAATCGCGTCGAGAGGCAGCGGGAAGGTGCGCGAGCAAAAGGCGCAATCGACGGTGATCACGCCATCTTCATCGGCCATTTCGCGCCGCTCCTCGATGGGGAATTTCGCGATCACCTGCGCAATATAGTCCCGCGTGCAGCGACACCCCTTGGCCAACGACAATTCGGCCAGGATGCGGACTTCCTCTTCCTCATTAAACAGGCGCCAGACCAATGTTTCCAGCGGGAGCGCGGGATCGATCAGCTCATCGCGGCTCATCGTGCTGCCCAGCACCGCGACATGCTCCCATTCCGGATGATCAAGCCGCGTGTGGATCCGATCACGCCCCTCTTCGCCCTCGGGCAAATGTTGCAGGAACAGGCCACCGGCCAAATGGTGCCCGGCAGCATCGCGCCCAAAGCCTACCCGAATCAGCGTGGGGATTTGTTCGGACTGGACAAAATAATTCTGCGCCGCCTCGGCCAGCGTCTCTCCGTCGAGCGGAACGATCCCCTGATATCGCTCTCCGGTCGTCGCGTGATCGAACGTGATCGTCAGATAACCCGTTCCAAACAGCGCAAATAGCGTGGGATCAGCGGGCGCATCGGCGAGTTTGTCAGCATCATATTGGATATAGCCGCGCAACTCGCCGCCACGATAATCGCAGACGAGCAGATTGATCACCCCGTTTTGCGTCTGGGTCTGCATGGTGAGCTGGCCACCGGCATCCTTCAGCGTTGACCCAATCAGCGCCGTCAGCGTCAGCGCTTCCGCCAGCAACGCCTCGATCGCGGGTGGATAGGCATGCGCTTCAAGGATCGTGTCGAGCACCGGCCCCAGCCGCACCATCCGGCCGCGCGCGTGGCGCGCAGGAATGGTAAAGCCGATGGCGCGGTCCAAATCACTCTTCGGGGCGATCGTCATCGTAAACTCCGTCACCCCAGCATGGGCTGGGGTCTCGTGCGGCAGCCGCGCGGTGGGGGGTTGGGAACGCCAGCCTGCGCTGGCACGACGAAGATGGGGAGCAACCCCGGCAAGATCAACCAATTTGCCCGAAGCACCACCGCAGCACTGATTTCTGCGCATGCAGCCGGTTCTCCGCCTCCGCCCAGATCAGCGACTGCGGGCCATCAATGACCTCCGCCGTGACTTCTTCTCCGCGATGCGCGGGCAGGCAGTGGAGAAAGACCGCGTCGTTCTTCGCCGACGCCATCAACGCCTCTGTGACCTGATAGGGCATCATCGCATCAAGCTTGGTTTCGGCATGCGCCTGCCCCATCGAAATCCAGGTATCAGTCACGATGACATCGGCGCCCTCCACCGCTTCGTGCGGGGAGGCAACGCAGCGCGCGCGCCCCTTGCCCTTGGCGAGCACGGATTCGTCAGGCTGGAACCCTTGCGGGCAAGCCGCCACGACCTCAAAGTGCATCAACCCGGCCGCCTCGACGATTGAATAGAGCACGTTGTTGCCATCCCCCAGCCAGGCGACCTTAAGGCCGGGTAGCGCCTTGCCAGCGTCGATGACCGTCAGCAGATCGGCCATGATCTGGCAGGGGTGCGACAAATCGGTCAGCCCGTTGATGACGGGCACCGACGCAAAATGCGCCATCTCCTCGACCTTGGCATGATCGTCGGTGCGGATCATTATCGCATCGACATAGCCCGACAGGACACGGGCCGTGTCAGCGATGCTCTCGCCGCGGCCAAGCTGCATCAGCCCGGCGTCCATGACAATGCTGGAACCGCCCAGTTGCCGGATCGCCATGTCGAACGACACGCGGGTGCGGGTGGAGTTTTTCTCAAACACCATCGCCAGCACGCGCCCGCTGAGCGGCGCGTCCGAATCGGGCTTGCCCTTTGGCCAGCCCTTGCGCGCGGTTTTGCGATCAAGGGCATCGGCCAGCATCGCGGCGATGGCGTCAGCGCCAGCGTCGGTGAGGTTGAGGAAGTGGCGCATCAGGCGGCGACGGCGGGCGCGAACATCCGCGCGCCCGCGCTCATCTTCTGGACGAACTCGTCGATGTGATGCTCTTCGATCACCAGTGGCGGCAGGATGCGGACGACATTCTCGCCCGCCGCCACCGTCAGCAGCCCGTGATGATCACGCAAATGCGCCACGAATTCACGGCTGACCGCGCTGTCCTTCAGCTTGATCCCCGCCATCAGCCCGCGCCCGCGCACGCTGTCAAAAATATGGTCGTGGTTGGGGATCATCTGTTCGAGGGCCTGGCGCAGCCGATCACCCATCATGGTGACATGATCGAGGAAACCGGGTTCGAGAATGACGTCGAGGATCGCCTCGCCCGCCGCCATCGCCAGCGGGTTGCCGCCATAAGTGGAGCCATGCGTACCGATCACCATGCCCTTGGCCGCTTCCTCGGTCGCCAGACAGGCGCCGAGCGGGAAGCCGCCGCCGATGCCCTTGGCGACCGACATGATGTCGGGGGTGATGCCGTAATGCTCATAGGCCCACATCTTGCCGGTGCGGCCATAACCGCACTGGACCTCGTCGAGGATCAGCAGCAGGCCGTGTTCATCGCACGCCTTGCGCAAGCCCTGGATGAACTCCTCGGTGCCCGCCGACACGCCGCCCTCGCCCTGGATCGTCTCAACCATGAAGCCGGCGGTGGTGTCGTTGACCAGCGCCAACGCGGCGGCAAGATCGTTGAAGGGCGCATAAGCGAAGCCCGGCAGCAGCGGTTCGAACCCGTCGCGCATCTTGGCCTGGTTGGTCGCCGAAATCGCCCCCATCGTGCGGCCATGAAACGCATTGTTGAAGGTGATGAGCGTGTTCCGCTCCGGGTTGCCGTTGACATAGTGATAGCGGCGCGCGGCCTTGATCGCGCATTCGACCGCCTCTGTGCCCGAATTGGTGAAGAACACCGTGTCGGCAAACGAATTGTCGACGATCCGCTGCGCGAGCTTCTCGCCCTGCGGCGAGCCGTAAAGGTTTGACACGTGCATCAGCGTCGCGGCCTGTTCCGCAATTGCCTTCACCAGATGCGGGTGGCCATGGCCCAGCGCATTGACCGCGATGCCGCTTGCAAAATCCAGATAACGCTCGCCGCGCTCGCCGATCAGATAGCAGCCCTCGCCGCGCACCGGACGCACATCACACCGTGGGTAAACGGGCATGAGCGGGGTAATCGGCATGGCAGGGCTCCCTTAACGCAAAAAGGCGACCCAAGCCGGTCGCCTGAAGCGGACTTTTACGGTGTGTGCCGGACGAGCGCAACACCTGTGCATGCCGCGGTTGCGGCGATGGGCCCGTAGCGGATAAACCAGCCGCTTAAGGACGGGATATCCCCTTTGTGAACACCGTAATGAAGATTGGCCTGACCGTTATCGCCACGCTGCTGGCGGCGCTGCTGCTGTTCGAAGGCTATGCCCTGTGGCGCGCCAGTGCACGGACCCCAGCCATCATCGCCGCCCATCGAGATCGCCCCATCAAGCTGGCCCAGGTCGGCCCGCGACGGCTGCAGATGCTGCTGCAAGTCGAGGATCCGGGCTTTTATCGCCACCACGGCGTCGATTTCTCCACCCCCGGCCAAGGCAAGACGACCTTGACCCAGGCTATGGTCAAGCGGCTCTATTTCGACGGCGGTTTCAAACCTGGTTTTGCCAAGATCGAACAGAGCCTGATTGCCCGCTTCGTCTTTGATCCAGCCTTAGCCAAACGCGACCAGCTGGAGATCGCCCTAAACATCGCCAGTTTCGGAACGATCAAGGGAAAGCCGGTGATCGGATTCGAACAAGCCGCGCAGACCTTTTTCGGTGCACCGCTAACCCGTCTCAGCGATCATCAGTTCTTGATGCTCGTTGCAATGCTGAAGGCACCAAATGCGCTCGACCCGATCCGCCGCCCGACCGAAAACGCCGATCGCGTGGCGCGGATCGAGGCGCTGCTTGGCGGCAAGTGCAAGCCCCGCGATCTTGATGACGTCGATTATGTTGCCTGCGCGGGCATCAAGTAACGGATCTGCCTGACGCGGCCAGAAACGACAACGGGCAGCCGCGATGGACCGCCCGTTGCGAGGTCGAAATCAAGCGTTGACCTAAGTATTCATGTGCGATCAGCGACGACCGCCGAGACCACGGCCATTGTCGCCAGAACGCAGGTCGCCAAAGTCATTGCTGCGATACTGTTGCAGGCGGCGTTCGAGCACCGCGGTGCGACGGTCAAGCGCTGCGCTCTCCCAGCGGCTGGCACGGCCATAGCTGAGCTTGCGGTCGAGCTGGACCAGATACGCATGTTCACGACGTAGCGCGACGGCTTCACGACCCGTCAGCGTGCCGGCTCGAACATTGCGTTCGATACGTACACCGATCTGGCGCAGCTGGGCCGTGCTGTCATTGCCACGGCGGTCATCACCATAGCCGCGACGCTGGTCAAAATCGCGCCCGTCGCCAGGGTTATAGTCCCGGCCCTGCTGATAACCCTGCTGGCCACGATAATCCTGTGCCAGTGCAGGCGTGACAGCGACAGCCGAACCCAGCATTGCGATCGTCAAAATAAGCTTACGCATTGATCTTTCCTTCGGGTGACAACCACCCTGCGAAAGTCTCTACGCCATCGCTACTGCCACGATACTGAACGTCATTGGCAGCATGTGTTCACATCGCGGCCGCAGCCACAGCCCGTTCTTCATCGCCGCGCACTGCGAGCAGATACATCACTGGCGTGATGATCCGGCTGAGGAAGGTGGAGCTAATCAGGCCGCCGATGATCACCCAGGCAAGCGGCGAATAAAGCGCAGAGCCGCCCAGCGCGAGCGGCATCAGCCCGCCAATCGCCGTCACCGAGGTGAGCAGCACGGGCAGGAAGCGAATTTCGCCCGCCTTTTCGATCGCCTCACGCAATGCCATGCCGCGATCGCGCAACTGCGTCGTGAAATCGACCAGCAGGATCGAATTCTTGATCTCGATACCGATCAACGCAACGAAGCCGATGATCGCCAGGAACGACAGCGAGTTACCCGTCACCAGCAAGGCGACAAGCCCACCAAAGGTGCCCAGCGGGACGACGCCCGCCACCACTGCCGTTTCCTTGAACCGGCCAAATTCAAGCACCAGAACCCCGATAATCCCAAAGGTCGCCAGCAGGATGATCGGCCCTAGCCCGGAGAAATTGCGCGCCGCCGCCTCTGCTTCGCCGCCCAGGCTGAGGCTATACCCCTCCGGCAAGACGATGTTCTTGAGCCGCTTTTGCACCTGCGTCGTCAGCTTCGATGTCAGCTGGCCCGGCTGATTATAGGCGGTGATCGTGACCGTCCGCTGCAGCTTGTAGCGGGTAATCTGCGGGGGCACGCTTTTGAGCTTGGGGGTCGCGATTTCGAGCAAGGGGATGCTGCCGGCGGCCAAGGTCGGCACATAGACCTGGCCGAGCGCCGAAACAGGCTGGTTGCCTGGCAGCGGCAGCCGCACGGTAACCGGCCAGCTATCGCCCTCTGCATCGCGCAACCGGCTGACCTGTTCACCGCTGATCGCAAGCCTGACAGCGCGGCGCGCCTCCCCCGGGGCGACGCCTAGCAAGCCCGCCTTGGCGTCATCAAGGCCCAGATCCATATCGACCCGGTCATAGGCGACAGGACTGTCGATATCGCGCAGGCCCGGCACCTGTTCCATTTCGTGGATCACCTGATCCGACAGTTTTTTGAGCGTGGCCAGTTGCGGTCCGCGCACGCGGACCGCCACCGGCGCCTCGACCGGCGGGCCGTTTTCGAAATTGACCACCGTGACGCGGGCATCGGGGAAACTGGCCAGACCTTCGCGGAGCTGCCGGAGCATTGTCGGGCTCTGGCGGACATCCCATTCTTTCATGGTCACGAAGATATCGCCATATCGCGCGCGTTCTTCGCGCGGGAAGATGTTGTAGAAAATCTGCGGATTACCGCGCCCGGCATTTTCCATGCGATTCACCACCGCACCTTGCTTGGCGATGATGGCAGAGACGGCCCGCACCGCCTTGTCGGTCGCGGCAATACTGCTGCCTTCGGGCGTTTCGACACGCACCAGGAAATACGGTGTCTCGGCCGAAGGAAACAGGCTGAAGCCGAGCACCGGCACCAGCCCAAAGGCGCCGATGCACAGCGCCAGCGCGCCCCAGAACCAGATGCGTGGACGGTCAAGCGCCGCATGCAGAATCGGCGTATAGAAACGGTGGATCCCGCCCATGATCGTGCGGAGCATGGCGTTACCTTCCGGCGCATGCGGTTTCAGCAAGCGGCTGGCGATGAACGGAATGATCGTCAGCGACACGACAAGCGAGCTCGCCACCGTCAGGATCACTGCCATTGGCAGCCCGCGCACGAAATCGCCGGCCCCTTCAGGCAGGAAAGTGAGCGGCAGGAAGGCGAACAACAGCACCCCCGTCGCCCCCATCACCGCCGCGCCGATTTCGCGCGTGCCATTCACGGCAGCGGTGATCGGCGGATCGCCATCGCGGATATGGCGTTCGATGTTTTCGGTGACCACGATCGAATCATCGACCAATAGCCCGAGCGAAATGATGAAGCCCGATATGCTGATCTGGTTGAGCGAATAGCCGAACAGATACAGCAGCAAAATTCCCATCGCGAGGCTCAGCGGAATCGATACCATCACGATCAGCGATGGCCGGAACCCCAGCGGGAAAATGGTGATCAGCACCAGCCCAAGCGCAATGGCGAAATCGCGCGCGAGTTGCGCCAGCTTCAGGCTGATATCCTTGCTTTGATCAAAGGCGATCTCCAGCCTGATATCGGGCGGCAAATTGGCCCGAAACTGATCGAGCGCCTGGACAAGCGCATCGCGCAGCGTGCCCGCGTCAACCTCATCCTTTTGTCTGACGGTGACCCACAATGCCGCTTTGCCATTGAAGCGGGCGATTTGAAGCTGTTCAGCCTCGGCCCAGTCCACCTTGGCGATGTCACCAACCCGGACCAGTCGGCCATCGCCCGCGCGGACGGTGACCGCGCGCACCGCCTCCACATTACGATAGGCGCCGCCGGCGTCGATATTGAACCGACGGCCCGATCCGCTCACCGCACCTGCGGGCAGATCGATTCCGCCCTGCGTGATCGCATTAGCGACCGCCGACGCCGGCAGGCGCGCCTCGGCCAGCCGCCCGGCATCGATCGCCACGCGGACTTCAGGCCGGGCGAGCGCATCGACCGTTGTCGATCGGACACCGGGCACGACGTTCAACTTGTCACGCAAGTCATCCGCATATTTGGCCATGCGCAGCCAAGTCGCCCCATCGCTGACCAGCGCGAGCTGCAACACCCCGGCCTCGGTCGTGCGCGGACGGCGAAAGGCGATCCGCTGGATACCCTGTGGCAGTTGATCGCGCACCGCATTCACTTCGCGCACCACGCGGTCGAGCGACTGTTCGGCATCGGTGCCATGTTCGAAATTCACCGTGACAACGGCGGCACCATCCGTGCTGGTCGAATTGATGTCGCGGACATGGTCGAGCCCCTGCAGCACGTCCTCAAGTGGCTTGGCGACCGTCTCTTCCATGTCGGCGGCATCCGCGCCGGGCAGGATCACCGTCACCACCGTTGCCGAAATCGGGAAATGCGGATCGACCGATCGCGGGATCGACAGAAATGCCGACAGGCCAAGCGTGATCAGCAGCAGAAAGACCAGCAGAGTTACCTGCCAGCGCTTTACCGCGAATTCTGTAATGTTCATCGCGCGGCGCCAATCGGATTGATGGCCATGCCGTTTTTCAATCGATCAATTCGTGACGTGGCGATCAGCTCGCCCCGATCGAGCCCGCCGGTTACTTCAATGCCGCCATCGGTCGCCTCGCCAATCGAGACGCGGTGGAGCCGAACCTTGCGGGTGGCGCGATCAAACACATAGACAAAGCCCTCGCCCGCTCGCGCTGCAAACACCGCGGTTGCCGGCACGGTCAGCGCCGTGACGCTTGCACCGCTCGACGTAATCGCCGCCGAACCGATCTGACCGGAGCGGAGCCGCGAATCGGCGGGCAAGGCAATCTCGACCGTAAACGTGCCCGTGGCCCGGTCGCCGCGCCCGGCGATTTCGATCACTTTGCCGACGATCGGCTCATTCCCCATCGCCGCCAGCGTGACAGTAGCGGGGACGCCCGGCAGCAGCCGTGCGGCATCACGGTCCGACAGCGGCACGCGAAGCACATAGCCGCTTTTCGCCTCACCAATCACCAGCACAGGCGTGCCGGCGGCAACGACCTGACCAGGTTCAGCCAGTCGGGCGAGAACAATCCCGCCGCCGGGCGCGACGATGGTGGCGTTGGTCGCCTGGAAACGCGCTGCACTGACGTTGGCATCGGCGGCGCGCAGCGACGCTTCGGCACTCTCGAATCGTGGCCGCGTGATCCACCCTTGCGCCAGCAAATTGCCGCTGCGGCGAAATTCAGCGGCAGCGCGCTCCCGCTCAGCACGGGCGCGATTAAGGTCGGCAACAACAGTAGTCGAATCGAGTGCGGCCAGGACCTGGCCGGGGCGCACGACATCGCCCTCATTCACCGTCAGTCGGGCGATCCGGCCGGCGCTGGTAAAACCAAGCGACGATTCACGCCGCAGCGCAACGGTGCCAACACCGCTAATGATTGTCGCTTGCTGCTTTGCGCCAACCACAGCGACCCGCACTTGCGGCGCTTTAGCAACAACGGCGTTGCTGGTTTCGCCCTTGGTACAACCGGATAACAACGCCAGCACCGCAACTGCACCCACAATCACCCGCTGCCGCATCGCTCTCTCCCCGCCAATGGCGAAAACATAGCGACATAAGTATTGTTTTGAAACTTATTTTTTCAGAACTGTATGACCAGCCTAATTTTTTAGCTTCCAGCCGGATCGCAGCAGGCGATAGCAGACGATACCCAACACGATATCAATCCCCAACACGACAAGGCCGCCGACCATCACATTGGAATCCGCGTTGAGCAGGAAGCCATAACGAAAACCCGAAATGATGTAGAAAAACGGGTTGATATGGCTGAACGCCTGGAAAGCGGGGGCAAGCTTGTCCACCGAATAAAATGTGCCCGACAGCAAGGTGAGCGGGGCGATCAGGAAATTCTGCACTGCCGCCGCATGATCGAATTTTTCGGCCCACATTGACGTCAGCAAGCCGACAAAGGCCAGAAAAACTGACCCGAGCAGCCCGAACCATAGAATCGCCAGGGGATGCTGCGGCACCAGGTGGACACCGGGCCAGAACTGCATTGCCAGAAAAACCGCGCCACCCACGCACCAGGCACGCGTCACCGCGCCACCAACCATCGCCGCGAGCAATTCGCCTGTCGACAAGGGCGGCATCAAATAATCAACAATGGTCCCCTGGATCTTCCCCACCAGCAGCGAGAAGCTGGAATTGGCAAAACTATTTTGCAGCATCGCCATGGCGATGAGGCCCGGTGCCAGAAAATCAGCAAAGGGCACATCGACGCCCGCCACGCTGACCGGGCGTTTCCCGCCCGTCGCAACAGTGAAAATCACCAGAAACAACAGGGTTGTAATCGCCGGTGCCCAAACCGTTTGCAGCTGGACCTTGAAGAAGCGCCGCACCTCCTTGATATAGAGGGTGCGAAGCCCGCCCCAATTGACGTTCCGGATGGTCGGTACGCCGGGGGCGTTCGCAACCGCTGACGGCATATCGCCGGAGGGGGGCTGGATGCTCATGGTAAAGGCGCGTAATCGCTGCCGCTCCTGCCCGCAACCGGCATCTGAGTTTAAGGCCGGAAACTAAGTTTAGGGCCGAATTTTGCACTAATGGCCAGAATTTGAATTTAAGGATCGTGAATGAGCTGGACTGACGAGCGCATCGATACGCTGAGGACGATGTGGGAAAAGGGCATGACTGCCAGCCAGATTGCCGAATCGCTGGGCGGTGTCAGCCGCAATGCGGTGATCGGCAAGGCGCACCGTTTGGGGCTGCAGGCCCGACCATCGCCAGTGAAGGCGCACGAGCCCGAAGCCAAGGCAGCGCCCGCCGCCAAGCCCGCCCCCGCTGTGGTCGCCGCGCCAGCCCCAGCGCCCGTTGCTGAGCGCAAGCCCGTTGCGGCGCCACGCCCCGCGCCTGTTGTTGCCGCACCGGTGGAAGCGGTAGAACCTGCTGATGTGCCCGATGTCGCCGATGTGGCTGATGAGCCAATGGTTGAGAAGGCGCCAACCGTCATCATGCGGTCGGTTGGCCCCGGTGGCTTTTTGCGGCAGGCCCCCGGCGAACAACAGGCACCGATTACCCCGGCCCCGCCGCGCCGGCTGGTGCCCGCCAAGCCATCGGCCGACATGGCCGGCAAGACGACCTTGCTCGATTTGAACGATCGCATCTGCAAATGGCCACTTGGCCATCCCGGTGAACCCGACTTCCACTTTTGTGGGGAGAAAGTGAACCCGGGCTTCCCCTATTGCATCGCGCATTGCGGCCATGCCTATCAGGCTCAACTGCCGCGCCGCGATCGCCGTCCGCCGCCGCCTTTGCCCTTTGGCGGCCCGCGGGTTCGTTGAGGATTCTATCGATCAGCGAGTCTGCTGGTCTGCAATGAAAAAAAACGGCGGCGATGGGCATTGCCATCGCCGCCGTTTTTTATCTGCGCCTGATCAACTGATCAGAAGCGGAAGGCCAGTGTCGCGCGCAGGCTGTGCCAGCGGAAATTGTCGTCGGTCCGGGCGAAGTCAGTGCCCGCGGTGTTGGGGGCGAGCACGAACGGATTGGTCGCTGCTGCCGTGCCCTGGGTTGCCCGGACCCGATATTCGCCGTCGGCATAGCTGTGCAAGCTGTATTCCAGGCCGAAGCTGATGTGCTTGCTGATCTTCTGCTCGATGCCGCCGCCGACGACATAGCCAAACCGGTTGTCATTGCCATTGCCGGTAAAGGTGTTGGCCGTGTTGGTGGTGGTGAAGATATTGTTGATCCGGGCATAACCGACGCCGCCGGTGCCGTAGAATAATGTATTGCGCGCGGCGAATCCGACGCGACCACGCCCCGACGCTTCCCAATCAACCTTGCGCGTCAGCGTGTAGCTGGCTGGCGTGGTCGAAAAAGCGGAAACGCTGTCAACGATCTCGGTCTTGCCGAATTCGCCCACGATGCCGATAACGAGCGCACCGAACTGGCGATCATAACCGACCCGGCCATAATAGGACCAGCCATCCCCATCATTGGTGCACGTCTGATCGATTGCGCCAGAGCCATTGGCGCGGCCATTACAGAAACCGGGCGAAAAGGCATTGGCCCCGGTGGAAGTCGACACGGTATCACCAAAGGTGCCGTCAAGATTTCGATCAAAGCTTATCTGTGAACCAACGTCGTTGGGTTGAACGTCATAGCCGCCCGACGCGCCGATGTAGAAACCCTCGAAGGGCTTTTCTGGCGCATCCTGGGCGATGGCGACCGAGGGGATTGCAATCGCGGCACTAGCGGCAATCAGGGAAAGGGCGAATTTACGCAACACGGGCAAGTCTCCACTTGAGGTAAGTCCCGCAAAGACGTTTTGAGTCCGACGTTAGTTTATTGCGTCAGCGCAACGAGTTGGACCTGTTGCCGCAATGCAACACAGATATCTCGTTCGGATGGCTTTGCCCCGCTACGTCGTGCAGGCTATAGCCCGGCAATGTCCGATGACCTGTTCGCCAGCGCGCCCAAAAGCTCCACTGATTACGATGCCTCCTCAATCGAAGTGCTGGAAGGGCTTGAACCCGTCCGCCGCCGTCCCGGCATGTATGTTGGCGGCACTGATGAGCGCGCGCTCCACCACCTCGCCGCCGAAGTGCTCGACAATGCCATGGACGAAGCGGTGGCGGGGCACGCCACCCGGATCGAGGTAACGCTCGAACCAGGCAACCGGCTGACCATTGTCGATAATGGCCGCGGTATCCCGGTCGATCCGCACCCGAAATTCCCCGACAAATCGGCGCTTGAGGTGATCCTCTCGACGCTCCATTCGGGCGGCAAGTTCGATGGCAAGGCCTATGCGACCAGCGGCGGGCTGCACGGCGTAGGGGTGAGCGTCGTCAACGCGCTGTCGTCTGACACCATGGTTGAGGTCGCGCGCAACAAGGAGCTTTACCGCCAGCGCTTCTCGCGCGGGATCACAATGGGCCCGCTCGAACATGTCGGCCCCACCCCCAACCGCCGCGGCACATCGGTCAGCTTCGTTCCCGACGACCAGATTTTCGGGCCCGAGCTGCATTTCAAACCGGCCCGACTCTACAAGCTCGCGCGGTCGAAGGCCTATCTGTTCGCGGGTGTCGAGATCCGCTGGAAATGCAGCCCTGAGCTGATCAGCGACGACACCCCGGCTGAAGCGGTGTTCCAGTTCCCCGGTGGCCTCGCCGATCATCTGCGCGAACAGATCGCCACCCGCGAATGCGCCACCGCCGATTTCTTCTCTGGCTCGCAGGATTTCCCCGACGGCCCCGGCGGCATGAAGATGGGCCGCGTCGAATGGGCAGTCTCCTGGCCGTTATGGAGCGACGGCAGCTATAGCTGGTATTGCAACACCATCCCCACCCCCGATGGCGGCACGCACGAAGCGGGGCTTCGGGCGGCGCTGGTGAAGGGCATTCGCGGCTATGGCGAGATGGTCAGCCAGAAAAAGGCCAAAGACATCACCGCCGAGGACATCATGACCGGCAGCGAGCTGATGCTGTCGGTCTTCATCCGCGACCCGCAATTCCAGAGCCAGACCAAGGACCGACTGACCAGCCCCGACGCCGCGATCCTCGTTGAAAAGGCGGTGCGCGACCATTTCGACCATTTCCTGAGCAACAACACCGAACGCGGCAAGGCGCTGCTCGCTTATGTGCTCGAACGGATGGACGAGCGGCTCGCGCGCAAGGCCGAGCGCGAAGTGAAGCGCAAAACCGCCACTTCAGCCCGCAAGCTCAGACTCCCTGGCAAGTTGACCGATTGCTCGTCGGACGATCCCAAGGGCACCGAGATCTTCATCGTCGAAGGTGACAGCGCGGGCGGCTCGGCCAAGCAAGCGCGCGACCGCAAAACGCAGGCGATCCTGCCAATCCGCGGCAAGATATTGAACGTAGCGTCGGCTACAGCCGCCAAGATCGGGGCCAATTCCGAAATCGCCGATCTCATCCAGGCGCTCGGCTGCGGCACCCGCAAGGACTGCATCCCCGATAATCTGCGCTACGAACGCATCGTCATCATGACCGACGCCGATGTCGACGGTGCGCATATCGCGACCTTGCTGATGACGTTCTTCTTCCAGGAAATGCCCGACCTTGTCCGGCGCGGGCACCTCTACCTCGCCCAGCCGCCGCTCTACCGGCTGACTGTCGGCGCGAAATCGCTCTACGCGATGGACGACGCCCACCGCGCTAAAATCGAGGCGGGGCCGTTCAAAGGCAAGAATGTCGACGTTTCGCGCTTCAAGGGGCTCGGCGAAATGAACCCAATGCAGCTGCGCGAAACAACAATGGACCCCAAGACGCGCCAGATGATCCGCATCACCCTGCCGCAGGAATATGAGGAGCGCGCGGGGGTGAAGGACCTGGTCGACCGGCTGATGGGCAACAACCCCGCCCACCGCTTCGCCTTCATCCAGGAAAATGCCGCGCGGATCGACGAGGACGCGATCGACGCTTAGGCGTTTAGTCGCGCGCGAAACCTGCCTTGCGCGCTGACGCGACCGCGATTGCGAAGCAGCCGGCCAGCAAACCAGCGTCCTTCAACAGGAACTGCGCGATCCCGCCGATGAACGGTGCGCCATAGCCCGGCTCCCAGATCGGTGCGCCGAGCAGGAAGCTCAGCGTGATCAGGAAAGTGCACATGCCCATCAGTCCGCCGAGCAGGCTGGCGCGTGCAGACCATGCCCCGATCGCCAGCGCTGCGCCGGTGGTGAGTTCGATCGTGCCGATGACGTTGCTGGCACCCTGCGCCCCCCAGATGGGGTACATCCAGGCGAAAAGCGGATATTGGCTGGCGATTTTGGCGACGCCTTCAGCTTCATAGGTCGCGAACTTCGCAATCCCGAAGAAGAAGAAGATGATCACTAGCGACCATCGCAGCGCGGCGATGGCGGCGGCGTCGCTTGGAACGGGATAACGGTTGGTCATGGAAAAGGCCCCTTTGGAACGAATGGATTGACCAGCCATTCGTCCGCGCGGGGCGATTGGTTACGCGGGGGTTAACCATTCCTCGCGCAGCAGCCCCCAGATCAGGCTATCGCGCACGCCGATATGCGTCTCCCACTCGCCGCGCAGCCGGCCTTCCTGTGTGAAGCCAAGCCGCTGCAGCAGGCTATTCGAGGCGGCATTATCCGGATCGGTATCGGCGAAGACACGGCGATGACCCTCCACCTCGAACAGATAATCGATCATCAGGGCAACTGCTTCACGCGCGATGCCGCGCCCCCAATGAGCGCGGGCAAGCGAATAGCCGATCTCCACCACCCCGCCCTGCCGCTTTTCGTGCGCGCCCAGGGTTCCGATCGCGCGATCATCGCCGGTCAGCGTGATTGCCCAACGATACCAATCATCGGCCGCCACGGTCTTCTGCACGCGGTCCAGTGTCTGTTCCAGCGTCTCATGCGGCGCGTGCGACCACCAAGCCATCAGTTCGACATCGCTATAGATTGCGTGGAGCGCATCCGCATCCTCGATCACCAGCGGGCGGAGACGCACCCGTTCGCCGTCGATGACCGGCGTATCGATCACCCCGCCAGCGCTTCGACCAGCGCCTTGACCTTTTTCTGGCGCCATTGCGGCAGCGGCGCGACCAGCCAATAGCCAAGCGCATAGGGTTTGGGATCGCCGATCAGCTCGACCCGGCCCGATGCAATATCAGCGCGCGCGACCAGTTCGGGAACGGTCGCCCGCCCCAGCCCCTGCGCGGCGGCATCGATCGCGAGGCCCGCATCGCCAACGCGCACCAGCGAGACTTCGGGATCGTTGAGGCAGCCCGGCCAGGAGATCCGCGTATCCGCCCCGCCGCCGGGGCGCTGGATCGTCACCATCCCGTCGGATTCGAGCGCCTCACCCTCATGCTCGCCCGGCCCCTCGCCCCAGCGGATCGCCAGATCGAGATTGGCCTCGGTAAAATCGATCAATTCATCGGCATTGACCAGGACGAAGCGCAGCTCGCCATCGCCGCGCGCGATTTCGGCAAGGCGGGGAAGCAGCCATTTTTCCGACAAGTCGCGCGGCGCGGCGATCGTCAGCGATTTAGACGACTGCCCCGCCTGCATCGCGCGCACGGCTTCTTCGAACTGCAGGAAGCCCGAACGCAGCGCCGATAGCCCGGCCTCACCCTCGGGCGTCAGCTCAAGCCCCTTGGTCGTGCGGCGGAACAGCACGGTGCCGAGCGTATCCTCAAGCGCGCGAATCTGTTGTCCGACCGCCGCCGGCGTCACCGCCAGCTCATCGGCCGCGCGGGTAAAGCTCAAATGGCGGGCCGCGGCATCAAGCACGCGCAGCCCGTTCAGCGGCAAATGCGTCCGCTTCATCCCATCACCGCCGGGGCAATCAGCGCAAATTTGGGGATATCGACGTCGAAGCCCAAACCGTCACTGCCCATCATGTGATAGCTGCCTTGCATTGAACCCGCCGGGGTCGATAGCGGGCAGCCCGAGACATAATCGAAGCTCGCGCCTGGCTCGATCAGCGGCTGTTCGCCGACCACGCCCTCACCCTCCACCGAATGGCGCTGGCCGCGCCCGTCAGTGATGATCCAGTGGCGGGTGAGCAGCTGCACCGCGAACGCCCCCTCATTCTCCAGCCGGATATGATAGGCCCAGAACCAGCGCCCGCGGGCCGGATCAGATTGTTCGGGCAGATAGCTGACCGATACTCTGACGATCACCCCCCGCGTCTCGGCGACATTGGGGAACAGCGCCTTCATGGCAACCTGCCCCGTTGTGCTCCTGCGCAGGCAGGAGTCCTGGGTCGCGGGTGTCGCGCGTTATTACGCGGCGCTCCTGCCTTCGCAGGAGCACAAGGAGGCAGCATCCTCACAGCCCCACCGTCGTCAATGCCTGGTCGAGGTCGTCGATCACATCGGCGGGGTCCTCCAGCCCGACATTCAGCCGGAGCAGATTTTCGGTCACGCCCATTTCGATCCGCTTTTCCTCCGCCACGCCATAATGGGTGGTCGAGGCCGGATGCGTCATCAGCGAGCGCGAATCGCCGATATTGTTCGAGATATCCACGAGCGCCAGCGCATCGAGCAGGCCATGCGCCTGCGGGCGACCACCGGCCACTTCGAACGCGAAGATGGGGCCGCATGCCGACATCTGGCTCATCGCCAGATTATGCTGCGGGTGGCTGGGCAGGCCCGGGTGAAGGATGCGCGGCACCCGCGCTTCCAGAAACTTGCCGACCTTCAGTGCGTTCTCGCTCTGCCGCCGGATGCGCAGGTCGAGCGTCTCCAGCCCCTTCAGCACGACCCAGGCGTTGAACGCGCTAAGCGTCGGCCCGGTGTTGCGGGTGAAGGGCAGCAAGGTGTTATTGATCCACTCAGCCGTCCCGCACACCGCGCCTGCCAGCACGCGGCCCTGCCCGTCCATCATCTTGGTCGCTGAATAGGCAACGACGTCCGCGCCATATTCCATCGGCCGCTGCAGCGCAGGCGTGGCAAAGGCATTGTCCACCACCGAGGTAATGCCATTGGCGCGGGCGATATCGCAGACCGCCTGCAGATCGACGATATCCATCGTCGGATTTGCCGGGGTTTCGAAGAAGAACACCTTGGTATTGGGCCGCCGAGCATCCTCAAACGCTTGCGGATCGCGGGCATCGACCACCGTCGTCGCGATGCCGAACTTGGGCAGCAACGTGTCGACCAACCAGCGGCACGACCCGAACGCGGCGCGCCCCGCCACGACATGATCACCCTGTTGAAGCTGGCAGAGCATCGCCGCTGTCATCGCCGCCATGCCGGTCGCCATCGTCCGGCACGCCTCAGCCCCCTCCATCAGTGCGATCCGCTCTTCGAGCATCTCGACCGTGGGGTTCTGCAGGCGGGAATAGGTCATGCCCTGCTGTTCACCGGCAAAGCGCGCAGCGGCATCGGCAGCACAATCATAGGCATAGCCAGAGGTGAGGAACAGCGCCTCCGACGTTTCGCCCCATTCCGATCGAGCGGTGCCGCCGCGCACGGCCTGGGTAGCCGGGCGCCAATGGCGGGTGATTTCGCGATCTTGTCCGGTGCGGCGTTTCATGACCAGTGCTTTGCCGGGCGGGGGCACTCCCCGTCAATGGGGCGTAGGCCTTGAACGACCGTTTCGAAGGTGGAAAGGACGGGCTATGAACCTCGAATCGCGCGCCTCCCGCCCCTGGGCAACCGCCACCGGCATCGGCCTGGCCGCCGCGCTCCTGTTCTTGATCAACATCACCCGCCCCCTCAAGCTGGTATTTGATGAGACGCATTATGTGCCAGCCGCACGCTATCTGCTGACGCTGACCCGGCCGATCAACACCGAACATCCGCTGCTCGGTAAGGAAATCATCGCGCTTGGCATCCTGTTGTTTGGCGACAACAGCCTGGGCTGGCGGTTTTTTTCGGCGGTGGCGGCGACGGCGGTGGTGGTTGGCGTATTTGCGATTGCCTGGCTGCTGCTTGGCCGACTTCGCCCGGCGATCTTCGCTGCCCTGTTCACGATGCTGAACTTCACCGTGTTTGTGCAGGCGCGGATCGGCATGCTCGATGGGTTTATGGCGGCGTTTGTGGTCACGGGCATCGCTGCAATGATCTGGGCAATGCAGGGGAACGGGCCGCAGCTGATCCGCCGGATCGCGCTGGCGGCGGTGCTGTTCGGGCTGGCCGTTGGCACGAAATGGGCGGCGGTGCCCTTTGTCGGCCTGGCCGGCCTGGCGATCCTGCTGGCGGACAATCGTGTAGCGCCGGCTCTGGGCGGGCAGCGCGTTTTGGCGGCCGCCTTGTTCGCTGGCGTTAGCCTGCTGACCTATTTCCTCACCTTCCTGCCCGCCTTTTTCTACGCCAACGATCCGCTGACCCTGGCCAATTTGCTGCCCTTCCAGGCGGCGATGTTTGCGCAGCAAACCTTGCCGCTGCCGCCACACACTTATCAATCGAGCTGGTGGAGCTGGCCGCTCGACATTCGGCCGATTTGGTATCTCTATGAACCCGTTGACGGGGCACAGCGCGGCATATTGCTGATCGGCAATCCGGCAATCCTGTGGGGCGGACTGATTGCGGTGGCGGCCTGCCTCTATGCGTGGTGGCGAGATCGCGCCGTCGCTGTCGGGGCGATCGCCGGGCTGTGGATCGCCGCCTATCTGCCGTGGATCATCATCCCGAAAAAGATCGGCTTTTTCTATTATTATTATCTACCGAGCATCTTCCTCTGCCTCGCGCTCGCCGCCGCTTTCGACCATTTCGGCAAGGGCCGACTGCGCCATGCCGACGCCTGGTTCGCAGGGCTGGCGGGTGTATTGTTCCTCTATTTCTACCCGATCCTGTCAGCAGCACCGCTCGCCGGGCCGATGAGCTTCCTGAACTGGATGTGGTTCTTCAGCTGGCGGTAATCGGGCGCTTAAT
The DNA here is from genome assembly GCA_002083645.1 of Proteobacteria bacterium ST_bin13. Lineage (GTDB taxonomy): Bacteria > Pseudomonadota > Alphaproteobacteria > Sphingomonadales > Sphingomonadaceae > Sphingomonas. Next base: position 209,804 of record MSXQ01000025.1, on the reverse strand, counting down.
ATCGCCCCCAGGTGAAGCGCGATGACAGCGCATAGTTCCACACCGCGCCAACCATCACGCCGACCAACGCCGATGCCGCCCAGGTGCCGCTTTGCACATCATGCAGAAAACCGGCCACGCCAATATTGGCAACCAGCCCGACCGAGCACACCACGCAAAATGATACCCAGCCATCAAGCAGCGGCCTGAAACCCCGCAATCGCCGGTCGCGATAAGTGAGCGCGTTATTGAGGAAGAAGTTCATCGTCATCGCGGCAAAGGCAGCGACAATCTGCCCGCCCAAAAACTCGGCGCCTATCGCCAGCATGATCGCCAAAATCGCCATATGCGCGGCAACGCCGATCGCACCGATCACCGAAAACAGCGCAAAGCGCACGGGCACGTAACGGCCAAACATCCGATCATATAGCGCGATCAGAAATTCCATCGCGACGACATGATCAAGCTTGCTTTCGCCGATCGCGCGGGTGCGAAATGTATAAGGCAGTTCCAGAAAGGTCAGCGGCTTGCGGCTGCCGGTCATGATATCCAGCAATATCTTGAAGCCGATCGCCGCCAGATTCGGCGCGAGCGCGCGCACCAGATCGGTGCGGATCATGAAGAAGCCACTCATCGGATCGCTGAGATCGGCTTTGAGGACAAAGCGCGACAACCGGGTGGCAAAGGCGGATTTGGCGACCCGGTCGCTATCCCACTCGCCTGTCCCGCCATCGCCAGTAAAGCGCGACCCGATCACGACATCGAGCGCGGCATCGCGCTGCAACGCGTCAAGCATTTGCGGCAGCAGTGCCTCGTCATGCTGAAGATCGCCATCGATCACAGCGACCAGCGGCGCGGCGGTTGCGCACATCCCCTCGATACAGGCCGACGACAGCCCACGCCGCCCAATCCGCTGGATTACGCGCACCCGGCTGTCGCTGCGGGCAATAGCGCGCGCGGCATTGGCGGTGCCATCGGGGCTGTCGTCATCGACGAAGATCGCCTCCCAGCCGTGCCCCGCCAGCGCAGCGTCAAGCCGCGCCACGAGCAGCGGCACATTTGCCGCCTCGTTAAAGGTCGGGATGACGACCGCCAGTTCAAGCATGTCCGTCTTTGTCGTCAACGCCGGTCCCCGAGCCGCTATTGGCTCGATTCGCCTAGGCGAGGGCTAACCCCTTACGCAACCGCTCTCTTGAGGCGATCGATCAGGCGCGTCCGCGATGCCAGCGCTTCGCGACGCTTGTCGACCAGCACGTTGCGCTCCAGAAAATGGCCGGTAATGGCGAGACCGGCCAGAATATCGGGCCAATCGGCCGGCCCGCCGATCCGCAAAAAGGCCGGTAAGGGCAATAATCGCGCTGCATGATCGCCCGCTGCCGTACGGCTCACCGCGCCACCGCTACGCGGGCTGACAAAGGCAAGATCGTCGGCCGATCCCGTCACCACGCAGCTCTCCAGATCAAGGCCAAAGCCCAGCTCGGCGAGCAACAATAACTCATAGCGCACCAGGGCAGTCGCCCAACCGCGCGCAGCTGGTGCTGCTTCAACCGCCTCAAACAGCCCGGTCAGCGCGTCATGCAGCATGGCAAAGGGTTGCGCCTCTGGCAAAGCCGCGGTCGTCAGCACCGTCGCCCAATCAAGCAGCGCGGCGGGCAGCGGCTCTGCAAACAGCGGGGCGCGGCTATGGATCAGCTCCACCGTCAGGCTGCTCAACTGCTCATCGGTGCGGGCGCGCCATTCCCCCAGCACCAGATTGGCGGGTTGCAGGATTGGTCGCACGCGACGCGACCTGCCACCGCGCACATAGCCAGGCTGTACCCCGTGCGCGCGGGTGAGCGCGCGCACGACGGCGCCATGCTCGCCATGCGCGCGGATCGACAGAATCAGGGCTTCGGCTCGAATATGCACGCCCGCGCTATAGCGGTTGCGCGACCGACGACGAAATCAGCGCCGCAGCCGCCGCGCGACCTTTTGCAACCCCAGCCGATTGGTCGCCCGCTTGCCCAGCGCCATGCTTCGATCAAAGGTGCCCAGCGCGACGGTCGTCAGCCGGTTAACCAGCGAAGCGCGCAGCAGCAGCATATCGATACAGGCAACGCCGCCAGTCGCGAACTGGCGCTTATGCTGGCCATCGCCCTCAGTGAAATCGAAGCGCGTCAGATTGCCCTCGGCAAACAAATCGCGGAGCGCCTCCATCTGCAAAACGCCGCCAGGCGACAGATCGTTGAACGCCGGATCATGGCCGACATGATCATAGCGCACGGTCCCCGCACGGACCGTCAGATAGAGAAAAGCCGCTGGCTCACCGGCGACATAGAGCAGCCAGGCGCGCACGGAACCGGCCGCCGCCGCGCTATACATCTGGCGCAGAAAAGCTTCGTCGTCGGGCAGACCGCTGCCGAGCAGCCGCTCCTGATAGGTGCGCAGCGAGATGCGCCGCGCGGTATCATGAAATTCGGTCAGCTCGTCAGGGGTGCGGAAGCGGCGCACGTCGAGCGTGCCGCCTGATACCGTCGTTACCTTGCGCGCCTTGCGCCGCATCGCCGATCGGGTGTTGGCGGATAACGATGCCTCATAGGCTTCGAACCCCGTCGTCAGGTCAATGAAGTGGCGAGTATAATGCTGACGGACAAAGGCGATCATCCCGCCGCCGGCAAACGCCATCGCATCGCGGCGATCGGCGGGGAGCGACGTAATCGCATAGCCATGGGCGGTTCGATCGAGTGGCGGCAGCACTGGCAAACGCCCCTCCATCGCCTCTTCGAGCGATAGCGGTACACGCACCAGCTGGCGCTGCACGGCCATCAGCGTGCGCGCGCCAAGCTGGAAACGCAGGGGCAGCGGGGTCGCCGTCATAACGTCCGCTCCGAAACCATGTTCGACCAGAGCTGTTCGGCCTGCCGCCAGCGAAGCCGCGTCATATTGGGGTGCAACGGCGTGTCATCCTGCCCCAGACGGAGCGCAGGACGATCAGCAAAATGCTGCGTCGGCAGGACATCGCGGCGTTCGTCGAGCAGCGCGCACAACATGTCAAAACGGCGAACATGCACCGCATTCGGACGCGTTCCTGCGCGATTGGCAAGTTCAAATCCATGGCTGACGATCGTCACCACGGCATGATCCTGCTCAACCGCATGATCCAGCGCCGCCCGCATCTCATCGACTGAAAGCGCGCATATCTGGAAATGTCGCAAGGCTCCCTGGCGTTCTTCAATCAACGTTACCGGCACTTCGATCACCCCCCCGCGCGCAATCGGGGCAATCTGGCGCGCCGGCAGATCGATCCCGCTCGGATGGGGATGGACTGACCCATTATGGCTGCTGTCATAGCCAAAGCCAAGCGTGGCGAGCGCCGCCAATGTATCATCATTGCCGGCATAGTTGCCGCCCCGAAACGCAACTGGCGGCAAGGCGCCTGCCGCCACCAGCAAATCACGAGCTTTCTCGATCAACGACAATTGTTCGTTGAAATCATAATCGCTGAGATGAAATCGGCTGAGCGACCCCTGATGATCGCCGCTCGCAATATTCGTCCAATTGGGATGGAGGTGCAGATCAACGTGCTGCCCGGCTGACTGGATCGCATCGATCACGCGGCGAAACGGGTCGAGCCCATAGATTAACGCCGGAATCGGATCGACAAAGAACGACCCCTTCAGATCATAGCGGCGCAACATTTCAAGTTGATAGGATAGGCCGACACCGGCTGGTTCGAACGAGCGTTCGAACAGGGTCGCAGGATCGAGCCCGGCAGCATGGTGCCGCCACATAATCTCGATATCGACCGTCAAAAAGACCGGCGTTGGCATGGCACACGGTTTAGGCGCCCACGGTGAAGAAACTGCAAATATGGGAAATTACATTTTATTGCTGGCAGTTAGTGCATTCAACGTGCGTGGAAAAAATCATAAAGGCTCTGTGCCATTGCGGTAGAAACGCCGGGTGCTTTTTGCAGATCCTCAAGGCTTGCATTGCGCACTGCGCGAGCCGTGCCGAAATGCATTAGCAGTGCCTTTTTGCGCGCTGGACCAATACCCGGCACTTCATCGAGTGGGCTCGCGCCGATTGCCTTGGCGCGTTTCGCGCGGTGCGCCCCGATCGCGAAACGATGCACCTCATCGCGTAATCGCTGGAGATAGAACAGCACCGGGGCGTTGACCGGCAACTGGAATTCACGCCCGTCCATCAGGTGGAACACTTCGCGCCCATCACGACCATGATGCGGCCCTTTAGCGATGCCGACCAGGCAGATATCCTCAATCCCCAATTCCTCCAGCGCCCGCCTGACCACATTGAGCTGCCCGCGCCCGCCATCGATCAAGACCAGATCAGGCCAGTCATCGCCATCGCGGTCGGCCACTTCATCCTGACCATTCGCGTCCGAATATTTGGCAAAGCGGCGCTGGAATACCTCGCGCATCATGCCGAAATCATCGCCAGCAATGGTTTCGGGCCGCTTGATGTTGAACTTGCGATACTGGCCCTTGCGGAAGCCCTCGGGCGCGGCAACGACCATTGCGCCCAGCGCATTGGTGCCCTGAATATGGCTGTTGTCATAGATTTCGATCCGATCGGGCGGCTCGCCAAGATCGAACAATTCGGCCACTTCGCGCAACAATTTCGCTTGGGTCGTGCTTTCGGCCAGCCGCCGATCCAGCGCCTCCTCGGCATTGCGCTTGGCCTGATCGAGCAATCGCCGTCGAACCCCGCGTTGCGGCGTCGACAGCGCCACCTTATGGCCAGCCGCGGTGCCCAGTGCCTCGCCCAGTAACGCCCCATCGGCAAGATCGCGATCAATGAAGATCGTGCGCGGCGGCGGCACTTCTTCATAAAACTGGCTGAGAAAACTCATCAGCACTTCATCTTCGGGGACATCATTGGTGTGCGCGGGGAAGAAGCTGCGATGCCCCCAATTCTGGCCGCCGCGAATGAAAAACGCCTGGATACCCATCACCCCGTCACGATTGGCCATCGCGAAGATATCAGCATCACCAACCCCATCAGCGTTGATCGCTTGCGACCCCTGAATGAAGGTCAACGCGCGCAACCGATCGCGCAGGATTGCCGCCAGCTCAAAGTCCATCGCCTCGGCAGCCGCCTCCATCTGCTTGCCAAGCTTGGTCTGCACCTCGGTCGATTTACCGGCCAGGAACGCCTTGGCGTCATCGACCAGCTCAGCATAATCATCGGCGCCGATCCGCCCTACGCACGGCGCGGAGCAACGCTTGATCTGGTAAAGCAGGCACGGCCGATCGCGGTTCCGGAAGAAACTATCGCTGCAACTGCGTAGCAAGAACAGCTTTTGCAGCGCATTAAGCGTGGTGTTGACCGATCCCGCACTGGCAAACGGCCCATAATAATTGCCCTTGGCCCGCCGCGCGCCGCGATGCTTCTGAATACGCGGAAAATCATGATCGGCACGCAGCAGGATGAAGGGAAAGCTTTTGTCGTCCCGCAGCAGCACATTATAGGCCGGCCGGTACCGCTTGATCAGCTGCGCCTCCAGCAGCAGCGCCTCCGCCTCATTATTGGTCGTCACGATCGTCATGGACCGCGTTTGCGCGACCATCCGCTGCAGGCGACGCGGGAGCCGATCGACCTGGGTATAATTGGTCACGCGGTTCTTCAGCGCGCGCGCCTTGCCGACGTAAAGCGTGTCACCGCGCGCATCATTCATCCGGTAAACCCCCGGTCGCGCGGGCAAGGTCGCCAGAACATTGCGGATTGCCGCAACCCCGGCATCAAGATCAGGCGCATCCGACCCACGAACCGTGTAGGTGGCCTTGTCTTCGTTGAAGCGATCGGGTTGGTTGGGGCCTGTCATTGGTTTCAGTTAGGACGCCGGGCAAGGCGCAACAACGGCTATATTGATCGACAAAGGGCAGAACCGCATGGATGTTAACGGCAAGACGGCCTTGGTGACCGGTGGCACCGATGGCATCGGCCTTGCGCTGGCACGCGCGCTGCGTGCCAAGGGGTGCCGCGTGATCGTCTGCGGCCGCGATCCCGGCCGCCTCGCCGCTGCCCATGTCGAAGGGATGGAAGCGATCGCCGCTGACCTCGCGACCGAAGCCGGCTGCGACAAGATTGTTGATGTCGTTCGGCAATGGCCGATCGACATTCTGATCAACAATGCTGGCGCTGGCGCGACCTATGACATTGCTGAGTCCGTTGATCTCAACACCGTCGATCAGTGCATCGCGCTCAACCTGACCGCCCCAATCCATCTAATCACGCGGTTGATTACCGGGCTGCGCGCGCGCCCCGAAGCGATGATCATCAACGTTACGTCGGGGTTGGCAATCGCGCCCAACAAGGGATCGCCAGTCTATTGCGCCACCAAGGCCGGCCTGCGCAGCTTCACAATGGCGCTGCGCGCGCAGCTTGCCGACACCAGGGTCCATGTCATGGAGGTGCTGCCGCCGGTGGTGGACACGCAGCTGACGGCGAGCCAAACGCGCAAGAAAATGCCCGTCAACGAATGCGCCCGGCAAGTTATCGCTGCGATTGAGGCCAATCGCGCCGAAGCAAATATCGGCATGACCAAATTATTGAGCGTGGTGCACAACATCGCGCCAGCGATCGCGCGCAGGCTGATGCTGCGATACTGAACAACGCGCCGTCAGCCGAGTTGTCGGCAAACGGCGCGTTGCTAGAGCGTGATGACGTTAGGTCGATTCAACCTCACACCCGTTCGGCCCCGGATCAGGTCCGGGAGAAGTCGAAGCCCACACGCTCCGCATGCCCTTCGACTTCGCTCAGGGCGAACGGCGTATGGGTTGGTCCAATCAAAAGTCATCAGACTCTAAAGCACTATGTTACTTGATGCCGGCGAGCCCGGCAGTGACCTTGGCGATGATCTCGTCGGTCACGACACCGCCCGAATAGGGCTGCACCTGAGTGAGGGTCATCGCCTTGAAGCTGTCATAGCTAGGGTGGCTCGAGATGCCGGGGATCGCGCCTTCAAGTACGGCCTTGCCAGCAGGGCTGGCGACAAGCTGTTCGATCGACGAATCGATGGACAGTTTTGCCGGGGCAGTTGCGGCTGCGCCTGACGTCGCTGGCGCGGGCGCTGCTGGCGTTGCGGGCATCGTCTGGGCAAGAACCGGAGTCGCAGTGAGCGTCAGCAGGGCGACGGCAGCAATCAGCTTCATGAAAAGATCTTTCTCGATGAGGAGGGCGTGATTCGCCCCGAACAATCAAAGCGCAAAATTGCGGCGATAGCTAGGCGGCCAAAGAAGGTCGCCAGGCTATCCTATCCGTATCAATCAGTTAATCCGCGCCAGCCCGGCAATCGTGCGATCGACCAGCGGCTTATCCGCCCCAGCATCATGCCGGCTAGCAATGATGTGTTGCGCCGCATGGGTCGCCACATCGGCGGCCTTGGCGCGCAGATCAGCAATTGCCCCGCGTTCAGCGGCGGCGATCTTGTCTTCTGCCATTTTTGAACGACGTGCCATCAGATCGATCGCGTCGGATTCTGCCTTGGCGAGCATCAATTTTGCTTCGGCCTCTGCCTGCGCGATGATCGCGGTAGCGTCGCCAGCACTGGCGGCGCTGCGCTTCTTTGCGTCGGCGAGCAACGCCTCCGCCTCGGCACGGATCGCGGTCGCCTCGTCAAGCTGACGCTTGGTGTTGGCGATGCGCGCATCGAGTGCTTCGGCGATCTTCTGGGGCGCCTTGGCATAAAAAACCGCGAGCAGCAGGAAGATCGTCAAGCCGACATAGACCCAACCCTCAGCGCTCAGGCCGAGCAATGTTGGGCCGTGTTCTTCGTGACCCGCGGCTTCCGCAGCGGCGAGAAGGAGAGTGTTCATGGCATCCGCTCCTTAAGCCAGTGCCGCCCGAGCGGCCGAGACCGCATCGGCATCGGCTGGGCGGTTACCCGTCAATTTCTCGACAATGGCGGTCGCTGCCTCTGCCGCGACGGTCTCAATCTCAGCCAGTGCCTTGTTGCGGGCCGCATCGAGTGCGGCCTGTGCCGTTGCTGCTTTTTCATCAAGCGCCGCATTGGCCGCCGCGAGCTTACCCTCCACGGCCGTCGTTGCAGACAAGCGTGCGGCGACAAGCTGGGCCCGCGCCGCGTCCTGTGCAGCAGCGACGCCCGCATCATAATCCAGGCCAAGCTGGGTTGCTTCGGCCTGCGCCTTTTCCGCGCTGGCGAGATCACCCGTCATCTGGTCTTCACGCGCCGTAATCACCTTGCCCAGCTTGGGCAAAGTGAGCTGGACGACACCAAAATACAGGATCGCGAAAAAGATCGCGAGCCAGATCAGCTGCGGCCAGAAAACGGTGGCAAATTCAAACTGAGGCATTGATCCCGCCCTTTACGGAGAGTGGCGAGTCTTACGAGAAGGCGAGCGCGAGCGCGACAACGGCCGCGATCAGGCCGAGCGCTTCGGTCACAGCGAAACCGAAGATCAGGCGGCCGCCCATCTTGGCGTCAGCTTCTGGATTGCGCAGCGCGCCGTTCAGATACTGGCCGAAGATCGAACCCACGCCGATCGCTGCCAGACCCGCACCAATCGCCGCGAGACCTGCGCCGATAACCTTTGCCGAACCTACGTCCATAGTAAAACCTTTCAAGTTAAATCAGTAGTTTAAGGGTAAACTTAGTGAAGATTGATCGCATCGTTTAAATAGAGCGAAGCGAGCAGCGCGAAAACATAGGCCTGCACCACCGCGATCAGCACTTCGAGCGCCGACAGCGCCACGTTGACCGCGAGCGGCAGAATGCCGAACACATAGGGCAGCGCGCCAAACGAGCCGAGCGCGACGACGAAGGTGCCGAACACCTTCAGCAGCACGTGGCCCGCCGTCATGTTGGCGAACAGTCGGATCGCCAGGGTAAATGGGCGGCTGAGGAAGCTGAGAAACTCGATCGCCGCCACGAAGATCGCGAGCGGCAGAAAGGTCTTCTTAGGCCAGAACAGGCTGAAGAAATGCAGGCCATGCTTGGCGAAGCCAACGATGCAGACGATCACGAAGACGAGCAACGCGAGGCCGAAGGTGACGGCAATATGGCTGGTCGGCGTAAACGCGCCGACCCAGGGGATCAGACCCAGCAGGTTGCAGACCAGCACGAAAATGAAGAGCGAAAACAGCAGGGGGACGAAGCGGCGCCCCTCTGGGCCAACATTTTCGTCGAGCATGTTCCGCACGAAATCATAGAGATATTCGACCGCCGCCTGCATGCGCCCAGGCACGAGCTGCGGCTTGGCGGTGCCGACGAACAGGAAGATGGCGATGCCGACTACCGCAATCGCCATCCAGAGCGACGAATTGGTGAAGGACGCATCGAAACCTGCCACATTCAGCGGCTTGAGCACCTTGAGCGCGAACTGTTCCATCGGGCCGGCCATATCGGTCGCCTTACTTCCTGTTGCCGCTGGTGGGATCGGCGTCAAACTGCGACGATGTTTCCATCGCGCGATAGACGCCGGCGGCAAAGCCAAACACCAGCATGATGATCATGGCCCAGGGCTTTGACCCCAGACCGGTGTAGTTGTCGATGCCCCAGCCAATGGCCGTTGACACCAGAACCAGGCCGACAAATTCAATGCCGATCGCCCAGCCCTTGTTTTCGGATGCTGCCGCTGCCGACGGGCCGGCAATTGCATGCTCTGCTTTCGCACGCGCAATTCGGGCCGCTAAGTCATCCGGTCCGTTCTGGCGATCGTCTGCCAACGCGAGCACATCCTGATAAGAAAACGCCGCCGCGCAACAAGCGGGCGACGCGAAGCACCAGCAAGCCAAGGCCGCCGTTGCGGGGCCCGTTTAGAAAGGGGGGGCTGGCAAGTCAACCGGGCGTGGCCCCGGCTGCAGAACAGCCGGGGTTAGCCGGGTTAAAGCGTGCGCACCGAGATCAAAGACAACGCGAATCGCGCTCCGGCGGAGCATTGGTGCGGGTTTTCCAGCTGCCATTGGGGGATTGATATTTTTCACCCGGCACCGTCATCGCAATCAAGTTGCAGCCAGAGGCAAAGGCGAATTGCTCTACGGTCGCGCCATCAGCGGCGCTGCGCGTATAAGCGGCCTTGCGTTGAATGTTGATGTTGTTGACCAGCGCGTGCAGGGTCGGCGTATCTTCACCGACAATGCCCAGATAACCGTCGGTCTTTTCGCCGACCTGCCCGGCTGAGCGCGCAGCCTGATAGGCAGGATCACGCTGAGCCAGCGCCGCCGTTGTTACCAGGCCAGTGGCGAGAAGGGCGCCAGCGGCAATCGCCAGCGACCGCGTATTGGGCGAAAACTTGATCATCAGAATATCCCTCCGTTGCTCTCAATCAGCGCCTTTGACTTGCCGTCGATGCGATAGACGATGTCCTGGGTGATCTTGATATTCAGATTGATGACAATCGGCTTGTCAGGCGCGGTGACACTCACACAGCCGCCTGCAAACCCAGTGGCGCTCAACAGCGCGATCGTCATCATCGTCCTCATATCACCCTTGGTCGGTCTCCTGGCACCGTTCGTCAATGCGATTTGTGTCATGGCAGGGTCTCGCTTGCAGGGGGCTGAACGGGGTTGTCAGCTTTTGTTGGGGTTGGCGTTGTAGTTCGCGGTGCAGTCGGGCCGGGTTGCGGCGGCGCGCCTGACTGGCGCTGAAGACTTTCATTCTGTTCGCGGATCAGGTCAGGCAGATGGCGCTCGATCAGCCGCTGCGGATCGTAATAGGACTGGGCCGAATCGATCAGCTGGCGGAACGGGGCCTGGATCCGAATATTGAAGATCAGCGGCAATTTCTGCAGCCGCCGAATCAGAAAGTTGCTTTTGCTGCCAGCGCCTTGGTTGACGCCGGCAAAGCTTACTTCGGTGATCATCTCGCCGGCCAGCGGCCCGTTCATCTCGATTGCCAGCGATTTATACTGCAATGATTTCAGCGCCTGAAATGCCATATTGCCCCAGAAACCCACATCACGCTGCGAGACTTCACCGACATAGGCGATGGCCCCCCCCGTTTCGCGCACCGTCAGATGTCCACCCTCAATCCGCCCGCCCTGCTCATCGAAAATCATCGGCAGCAAGCCATCAAAGGTGCCGGTCGCGTCGAGATTTTTGAAATCAAACTGCTGCAGGAATTGCGCCGCATCGACGCCTTCAACGCGAAAAGTCAGCCGCCGACTATGGCTTTCGCTGAAATCCAATATGCTGGGTTCCAGCACCAGCGATCCGCCGGCAAAGGGCCAGCGCCCGCCCGCCACCGCCACCCGCGATCCCGACAACAACTGATAGCGCACCAGCCCGTCGAGCACCGGCACGCCGGGGTTCACATTGGCGATCGTCGCGGACTGGCCCGGCGCGGTTTCCAGGTTGAGCAAATCACTAAACCGTATCTCCCCCGACAGGCCGGTAACCGGGCCAAAGCCAGCGGCCAGATCAGTATTGGTCGTTCGAAATACCCCGGTGCTGGTCACGCCGTCGCGCGTCCAGTTGATATGACCGTCGCCTGAAACAAGCCCCCGAACATCGGCGATCACGCCATAGGTAAAACGCGTCAGCTGAGCGGGCTGAAAAGCCTCGCCAAAACGGATGCCGGGAACGCTGAGATCAGCATGGCCAACACCGCTATCAAGATCATGCGCCAGCGCGACATCGCTGACCCGAATACCGGTTTCTGGATTGACCAGCATAGCGCTGGCCGTGATCTGATTGTCTTCCAGCGCGAACGCCATGGCGTTGGCGGCGAGCGGAAAGAATCGCGGATTGGCATCGGCATCTGCCACATTGAGCGTGCCTGCCAGCACCAATTTGCCGCTATCGAACCGCCAATCACCCGCGCTGCCCGACATCAGCAGTGGCACATGCGCGACCTGCCCTGCCCCGCCGCCAAAGCTGCCGCTTGCCCCTGCGCCAGCCAGTCTCCCGCTGACCGACGAGATATCCAGCATTGAGCCGTCATCCGAATCGCCCAATCGGGCGGCGAATTGCGCAATCGAGAAATTGCGATCGGCAACGCCGAAGCGTGCATTAGCCGCCGCCAGGGTAATCGGCGTGCCGCTCAACTGGCCAGCGACACGCAGCCCGGCGATATGGCCGCCGCCGCTCAAGCGATTGCCGTCGACCCCCAACAGCGAATCACCGCTCGCACATAAAGTGAAGCGACTGGCCGCCAGCACCAGGCCGCTGACCGCCAGACGATCAAACCCGACCGGCGCGCAGCCCGGATTGATCCGCCAGCCGGCCTTGCCATCCCAATAGGCGGCGATACCGATCCGGCCGCCATCGATCCGCCCCGAACCGACCGGGCCCGACAAGCTCGCCTGGGTGGTAATCCGGGTGGCGCCGCCCGGCGCGGCGCTGAAATCAAGCGCCTGAAACGCCAGCCGCGCCTTGCCAGCAACATAAGGGCGGACCAGCGCGCTGCCGGTGATCGGCGTACCCGCTGCCGCCTGGTTCAGCTGGACTACCGCCTCTGGCAATCCCCCGCCGATCATGGACAACAGACCGTTCACCCGCAGCCCGCGCGAATCGATCTGCACGCCGTTGCCGTCATTCAAGCTGAACTGTCCGCCGCTCGCCGATTCGGCACGCGCGCGGGCAACCGCGACCCGCACGCTGCCGTCAGTCTGCGTGGCCAGATCAAGATCAGCCGACAAGGTGAGCCCTTGGGACGCCGCGACTGCCGCGCGGCTAAACTTTACCATCAGCGGCCCGATTGGCGTGCCGTCCCCCGTCGAGCCAAGTTCAGCCAAACGCTTGCGCCAGGCCGGGGTAAACGCCGCGCCCTTGGCGGAAGCCTGGCCCTGCATAGCCGCACCGTCGCTCCCCAGCGCATATCGGCCGGCCAGCGCCAGCGAATCGCCTGCCAAAGGATCGGTGCGAAACGCTCCGGTGCGCAGATCAAGCGCGCCCGTCGTGCGCCGCGCCGATCCGGTGAAATCAATCGTGCCGGCCAATTGCTTGAGCTGTGCTGTCGGATGGCCCAGCCGATCAACCGCGATGCGCGCTTTCCCCTGCCAGCGATCAAGCGGCGATTCGAGCGTCGCATCCAGCAACGCCTCAGCGCCCGATACCCGCGTCATGCCGCACGCCAGCAACCGGGCGCGCAGCGGGCCCGCTAGATGAGGTTGCCGCTCCGTCACCCGGACCGCCCAATTGGCAGCGAGCCGATCAATCGCGCAGTCGGCAATATCGAGATGATCGGCAATCACCGCCATCTGTCCGGCAAAGCCGTTGTCCAATCGACCTTGCCCGATCAGCTTGATCCCGATCACGCCTTCGGGCGCTTCAATCCGCATGCGACCATCGGCGATATCGAGATTGATGGCAGGCAGCATGAACGGCGCGCCCGTGGAGGGCGGCAATAATCGGTCAATCGCGCCGAGCGACAGCTTTCCTTGGGTCAGCACCCCACGCACCCGCACCGATCCGGCGCGCAAGCCGGTCACAGTCGGGCCGTTTAATCCGATGCTGGTATCCACCTCGATCCAGTCAGCCACCAGATCGGGACGCTTTGGGTCACCGATCACCACATTGGTCAGCCGCTGGCGATCGAAACCCAGATCAGCAATGGTGTAGCGCGCGGTAACGCCGCGATCAGCCATGGCCTGGGTAATATAGCGATCGGCGATCGGCTTGCGCTGGCTCCAGACGATCAGCAGGCCACCCAGCACGACCACCGCCACGCCCATTGCGCGGCGAGACGTGCTGTTCAGCCAATGACGCCGACGCAGTATCGGCGTGCGGGCGGCATCGGGCGCACTATCGCTGTCAGCCGTCACGGCAATCATCACTCCCCACGCGCCCCAACCGGCAACAACCAAGCATAAGCCCCGAAACCATCAGCGCAATTGCTTGGCCGACGAAGAATGCGTAACCCTTAGAATAGCATGAGCGTTCCGCACTCCGATATGTCGCTGCCTGCAGCGCCCGAACGCGATCATAGCGGGCATCGCGCCCGCTTGCGCCAGCGATTGCTCACCCATGGCGATGAAGCATTGCTCGATCATGAACTGATCGAATATTTGCTCGCCCTGGCGATCCCCCGACGCGACACCAAGCCGCTTGCCAAGGCGCTGCTTGCCGAATTTGGCGGCATTGGCGGATTGTTCGCTGCCGATCCGGATTCCCTGCTGCGGGTGCAGGGCATGGGGGAAACCGCGGCTGCCGCCATCAAAATCGGCCAGGCGGCGGCGCTGCGCCTGCTGCGCGCCAAGGTCGCGCAACGACCGGTGTTGGGCAATTGGCAAGCGCTGATCGATTATCTCCACGCCGATATGGCGCATCATGTTAACGAACGCGTCCGCGTGTTGCACCTGAACACCCGCAACATTTTGATCCGCGACGAACTGATTAGCGAAGGGTCGATCGACGAAGCGGCGGTGCATGTCCGCGAAGTCGTGCGGCGGGCGATCGATCTGGGATCGGCGGCCATCATTCTGGTCCATAATCACCCAAGCGGCGATCCAGCCCCAAGCCGCGCCGACATTGATCTGACCCGGCAGATCGCCGAAGCAGGCAAGCGGCTGGGCATTACCTTGCATGATCATATCGTGATCGGTGCGAACGGGCATGTCAGCCTGCGTGCGCAGGGGTTGATCTAGGGCCTGATCTAGCGGCTGATCCAAGCATGGGTTTGGCGGCACGCCAGGTCCCTGCTAGGTGGCGGCACATCTCGAGTCAGTGCTCCTGCTGCAATGACTCATTGCCCGACCCGAGGAACCCCAATGATACCGCGCTACTCCCGCCCCGACATGGTTGCCCTGTGGACGCCCGAGGCGCGTTTCCGGATCTGGTTCGAGATTGAGGCGCACGCGACCGACGCGCTCGCCGACCTCGGCGTGGTTCCCAAGGAAGCAGCAGCGGCTTTATGGGCGTGGTGGGCGACCAACCCGATTATCGATGTTCCCGCCATCGATGCCATCGAAGCGGTCACCAAGCATGACGTTATCGCCTTTCTGACCTGGGTTGCCGAACAGGTCGGCGACGAAGCGCGCTTCATGCACCAGGGCATGACGTCGTCGGACGTGCTTGACACCTGCCTTTCGGTCCAGCTGGCGCGCGCTGCCGATCTGCTGATCGCCGATATTGATGCGCTGCTGGTTGTGCTGAAGCGCCGCGCGATTGAGCACAAGCTAACCCCGACGATCGGCCGCAGCCACGGCATCCACGCCGAACCCGTCACCTTTGGGCTGAAATTGGTCCAAGCCTATGCGGAGTTTGATCGCAACCGCGCGCGGCTGGTTGCCGCGCGCGCGGACATCGCGACCTGCGCGGTTTCGGGTGCCGTCGGCACCTTCGCCAATATCGACCCCGCCGTGGAAGCGCATGTCGCCGCCAAACTGGGCCTGAGCATTGAGCCCGTTTCGACTCAGGTTATCCCGCGCGATCGGCACGCCATGTTCTTTGCAACGCTGGGCGTGATCGCCAGTTCAGTAGAGCGGCTCGCCACCGAAATCCGCCATTTGCAGCGCACTGAAGTGCTGGAGGCGGAGGAATATTTCTCGCCGGGGCAAAAAGGCTCCTCGGCGATGCCGCACAAGCGCAACCCAGTGCTGACCGAAAATCTCACGGGCCTCGCCCGCATGGTGCGCGGCTATGTTACGCCAGCGCTGGAGAATGTCGCGCTGTGGCATGAACGCGACATCAGCCATTCATCGGTCGAGCGCTATATTGGCCCCGATGCGACAATCACCCTCGATTTCGCGCTCGCCCGGTTGACGGGCGTGATGGACAAATTGCTCATCTATCCCGCGCGGATGGAGAAGAACATGAACAAGATGGGCGGGCTGGTTCATTCGCAGCGCGTACTGCTTGCCCTGACCCAAGCGGGCGTAAGCCGCGAGGATTCCTATCGGCTCGTGCAACGCAATGCGATGAAGGTGTGGGAGAGCGATGGCGCGCTATCGCTGCTCGATTTGCTCAAGGCCGACCCCGAAGTCACTGCTGCACTGCCAGCATCCGAGATCGAGGATAAATTCGATCTCGGCTATCACCTGAAACATATCGACACGATCTTCGACCGGGTATTTGCTCGGTCGTAATCAACGGGCATGCGAATAGCGCGGCACCGCCGAGCGATCGATATCATCTGTCGCGAAGGCCCCGTCCCGCGCAACGGGGCCGGGAAACTCAAACGATCAAATCCTGCGACTGTGTCGCTGCCAGTGTTCCGAATCAAGCCGACGTGCACCGGTTGCAATCACGATTGCTTGTAATAAAATTGCGCGCATGCGTAACAATCATTAAATCTCCCTGTGCCGGACCTATCCGGCACAGGAGACCAAACCATGCGTCGTTTTGAAGCCGTAGCCACCAGCGTGCTGGCCGTAGCGGCCCAGGCGCTGGTGGTCGGGGTGGTCCTCACCCTCTAACCCATCGGCCCACCGCCCCGCTCACCCGGGGCGGTCAGGCAGCGGTCGAAATCCGCCGCGCCATCACCTTATTCAATCGGTGGACTGCCGTCGAAATGGGCGAGGATCGTAGCGCGAGTCTGCCAGAAAAACGGCAAGTTCCACCGGCTTGGGATTTCAATGCCGACAATGGGATCAATCGTAGAATCGATCCGGCGCAGCGACAACAACTGCTTTGAATCGATGCAGTAAAACGGGCTGACGGGTGGCATCATCTCGTCAGGTTCGCTCGCTTCGAGCACGATGGCTAATCGGTTGCTGGTCAACCGCACCATCGACCCGACCGGAAAAATCCCGATCATCGCCGAAAAGGGCGCAACAATCTCTGGATCATACTGCCCGGGATTATTGGCGAGATATTCAAGCGATTCAGCCGGTGACCATGCCGGTTTATAAACGCGTGCAGATGTGGTCGCGTCATAGGTATCGCAAATCGCCGCCATGCGGGCATAAAGAGAAATGCTATTGCCGCGCTGCTGATCGGGATAGCCTGAGCCGTCCATCCGCTCATGATGATGCAAGCACGCATCCAGCACAATCGATGACAAGCGTTCGTTCGTGCTGAGCCCGTCGTCTCCCGACATCAACGTTTCAAAGCCCATGCGGGCATGTTCGCGAACAATGATCTCTTCCTCGACGGTCAACGGGCCCGGCTTGTCGAGCAGCATCGTTGGGACACGCGCTTTCCCGATATCGTGCAACAGCCCAGCAAGGCCGATCTCATGATGCAACGCCGGATCCAGCTTCATCTGGCGGGCGAGCCCAATCATCAGGCCACAGACTGCGACTGAATGAAGATAGGTATATTCATGCCGATCCTTCAGCCGCGTCACGCCCATCAGCGCGCCAGGGTGGCGAGAAATCGATGCGTTAATCCCCGTCACCAGCGGCCAAAGCTGGTCAACATTCAACGCCCGGCCGAACCGGAGGTCTTCAAAAGCTTTGCCGATCCGTTCCTTGGCAAGCGAAACGATTTGCTGCGCGCGGCGCTTTTCCTGCATGAATGATGCCTTGCGGGCACCAAAGTGCAAAGCAGCAGGCCCCATCGTCGAACGCACCGGGGCGGGTTTAGCGGCTGGCGTGGCGGGTGACGGGCTGCCAGGCGTCCGCCAATCCCCCTGCAGCAAACTTCCGGCTCGTTTGCCAAATCGTCCCTCTGCTTGCATTCCCTGCTCCCGCGCTCATCGTCCCGATAGCCCGCTGTGGCGCGAGGAGGTTAGCGAGACTTAACCCGGCTTGGTAAACGCCAGGTCGAGGGGACGGGAAACAAAGAAGCGCGTGATCCAGATCACCCATTTTGGGCACATGACGGGCGGCAACAGGATTTCACCGCACGCTGAAAACGCCGCAACCAACCGAGAAGCAGCTATTTTACGAATCGAGCGTTGTACGTCAGCCGCCCAAGGCGCTTTTCATCTTGGTGAAAAAGCCGCTGGCCTGCGGGCTTTCCTGCCCGGTTTCGGTGGCGCGGAATTCCTCCAGCAGCTCGCGTTGGCGCGCTGACAGCTTGGTCGGCGTTTCGACTTCGATGCGGATCACCAGGTCACCACGCCCGCGCCCTTGCAGCACTGGCATGCCCGCGCCGCGCTGCCGCAATTCCCGGCCGCTTTGCATGCCTGGTGCGATACGGATTGCATGTCGCTCACCATCCGGGCCGGCGAGGACGATCTCCCCGCCCAATGCCGCCGTGGTAAAGCTGATCGGCGCGCGCGCGAACAGGGTCGTGCCCTCTCGTTCGAAGATCGCATGCCGCGCGACGTGCAGGAAGATGTAGAGATCGCCCGAAGGCGCGCCGCGAGCGCCCGCCTCTCCCTCACCCGTTAACCGGACGCGCGTGCCCTCATCAACGCCGGGCGGGATGTTGACGGTTAGCGTCTTGGTCTTGTCGACCCGACCATCGCCGCGACATGATGGGCATGGATCAGCAATGACCTGGCCGGCGCCATGGCAGGAAGGACAGGTCCGTTCGACCACGAAAAAGCCCTGCTGCGCGCGGACCTTGCCGTGTCCAGCGCAGGTATTGCAGTGCTTGGCGCTGGTGCCGGGGCGCGCGCCCGTGCCCGAGCAACTGTCGCAGCGCCCGGAAACATCGACAGTAATCTCGCTCGATTTGCCTTGGAACGCCTCTTCAAGCGTGATTTCCATGTCATAGCGCAAATCAGCACCGCGCCGCGCGCTCGACCGCCCCCCGCCGCCGCGACCGCCACCCATGAATTCGCCGAAAATATTCTCGAAAATATCGCTGAACGCGCCGAAATCATCGCCACCGCCGCCGCCGCCGTGCCCGGCACCCTGCCGGAAAGCAGCATGGCCGAACCGGTCATAGGCAGCGCGCTTCTGCGGATCCTTCAGCACGTCATAGGCTTCGGAGATCGCTTTGAAACGGCTCTCGGAATCCTTGCACCCGGCATTCCTGTCCGGATGATATTTCATCGCCAGCTTGCGATAGGACGATTTGATCGTCGCATCGTCGGCGCCACGCTCGCATTCGAGCAATTCGTAGAAGTCAATTTCGGTGGTCATTGCCGCCCCGCAAAGTCCTCATCCCCCGTCACGGCTTGCGCCGTAACGGGGGCGTGGATGCATCATCTCAAGCCTTGCTGTCGTCGACTTCCGAAAATTCAGCGTCGACCACATCTTCGGCAGCGGCTTCGGCTGCAGGCTCACCCCCCGGTGATGCCTCTTCGGCGGCCTGCTTCTCATAAATCGCCTGGCCCAGCTTCATCGCGACCTGGGCCAATGCATTGGCCTTTTCCTTCATCGCTTCGGGATCGCCGCTTTCGACGGCGGTCTTGGTCACCGCGATGGCAGCCTCGATCTCGCTCTTCAGGCTGGCATCGACCTTGTCGCCATTGTCAGCGATTTGGCGCTCCGTCGTGTGGATCAGCGATTCGGCGTTGTTCTTGGCCTCAGCCGCTTCACGCCGCTTCTTGTCTTCTTCAGCGAACTGCTCGGCATCGCGGACCATCTGTTCGATGTCGCGATCCGACAAGCCACCCGACGCCTGGATGCGGATCTGCTGTTCCTTGCCGGTGCCCTTATCGCGTGCCGAGACGTTGACGATGCCGTTGGCGTCGATATCGAAGGTGACCTCGATCTGCGGCACGCCGCGTGGGGCGGGCGGAATGCCGACCAGATCGAACTGGCCGAGCATTTTGTTGTCGGCGGCCATTTCGCGCTCGCCCTGGAACACGCGGATCGTCACTGCCTGCTGATTGTCATCGGCGGTCGAATAGGTCTGCGACTTCTTGGTCGGGATCGTCGTGTTGCGATCGATCATGCGCGTGAACACACCGCCCAGCGTCTCGATGCCGAGCGACAATGGCGTCACGTCGAGCAGCAGCACGTCCTTGACGTCGCCCTGCAGCACGCCCGCCTGGATCGCGGCACCCATCGCCACGACTTCATCGGGGTTAACGCCCGAATGTGGTTCCTTGCCGAAGAATTCCTTCACGACCTGGCGCACCTTGGGCATGCGCGTCATGCCGCCGACGAGCACGACTTCGTCGATCTGCGCTGCCTTGACGCCCGCATCAGCCATCGCCTTGCGGCACGGCTCAAGCGTGCGCTGGATCAGGTCCTCGACCAGGCGCTCCAGGTCGGAACGGGTGATTGCCTTGACGAGATGCTTCGGGCCATTCTGGTCTGCTGTGATGAAGGGCAGGTTGACCTCAGTCGTGGCTGCCGATGACAGCTCGATCTTGGCCTTTTCAGCGCCTTCCTTCAGGCGTTGCAGCGCAAGCTTGTCCTTGGTCAGGTCAATGCCCTCGGCCTTCTTAAAGTCTTCAGCCAGGAAGTTGAGCAGCTTGTTGTCGAAATCCTCGCCGCCCAGGAAGGTGTCGCCATTGGTGGCCTTCACTTCGAACACGCCATCGCCAATCTCAAGAATCGAGATATCGAAGGTGCCGCCGCCCAAGTCATAAACGGCAATCGTCTTGCCGTCCTGCTTGTCGAGGCCATAGGCAAGCGCCGCTGCGGTTGGCTCGTTGATGATGCGCAGCACTTCGAGCCCGGCAATCTTGCCGGCGTCCTTGGTCGCTTGGCGCTGGGCATCGTTGAAATAAGCGGGAACGGTAATCACCGCCTGCGTTACGGTTTCGCCCAGATAGCTCTCGGCGGTTTCCTTCATCTTCTGCAGCGTGAAGGCGGAAATCTGTGCAGGGCTGTAATCCTCGCCACCGGCCTTTACCCAGGCATCGCCATTGGGGCCCTTGACGATGTGATAAGGCACCAGTTCGGTGTCCTTCTTGGTGATCGGATCGTCGAAGCGGCGGCCGATCAGGCGCTTAACCGCGAACACCGTGTTTTCCGGGTTGGTAACGGCCTGGCGCTTGGCGGGCTGGCCGACCAGCCGCTCGCCATCCTTGGCGAAGGCGACGATCGACGGCGTTGTGCGCGCGCCTTCAGCGTTTTCGATAACCTTGGGCTTGCCGCCCTCCATCACTGAAACGCAGCTATTCGTGGTACCCAGATCGATTCCGATAACTTTAGCCATGATATTGTTCGGCCCCTATCAGTTTGAATAATGCCCAAACGGCAAAGCGCCCGCTCCGCCGTTCCAATGTCCGCGATATAGGTGGGCTTTTGCTTGCCGCAAGATTGCAGCCTTTCTAGAATGAAGGCGTTTATCCCATGACGGGCCCATAATGGGAGTGTAGCGATGCGTTTGACGATCAGCCTGGCCATTGCGGCCTGCGTCCTTGCTGCCTGCAGCCAGCCGGCAGAACTGTTTGTGGACAAGGGCTATGTTCGATTGCCCGCGGTGAAGGGCAATCCGGGCGTAGCGTATTTCACGGTGCACGGCGGCGACGCCGATACCAAGTTGCTCAGCGTCACCGCGCCCAGCGTGATCAAAACCGAATTGCACGAAAGCATGATGAGCGGATCAATGGCGTCGATGGCGCCGGTCGCCGACCTGCCAGTGCCCGCCAAGGCCAAGCTGACCTTTGCCCCTGGCGGCAAGCACGTCATGCTGTTCAACATCAACGGCGCCGTAAAGCCCGGCGGAGCGATGAAGTTGATCTTCACCTTTTCGAACAATCTCAGAATCGAATATGATGCGCCGGTCATCGCCGCAGGTGACGCTGCGCCGAAAGGATGAACGCCGCGGGACGATCGCTGACCAGCGATGAGGTGGCCCTGGCGCGCACCATATTTGGCGCAGAAATTGAGTATGGCCGCGTCCAGATAATCAAACGCAAATGGGCGTTCTTCCAGCCGCGCGAAACGGTGATGGCGCCGCGCGGCAACATCCATTTTCACCCCAAAGGCTGCCGTTATTGCGCTGATTTCGCGCTGGCAGAGCGCGAGGCGCAGGGGCTGTTCATCCATGAAATGACGCATATCTGGCAGCATCAGCAGGGCATTTTCCTCCCGCTCCGCCGCCTGCCCTTTGCGCGTTATGATTACGCAATCAGCGCCGACAAGCCCTTTGCGCGCTATGGCATTGAGCAACAGGCGGAAATCGTTCGCCATGCATTTCTCTTGCGATTGGGTGTGCAGCTGGAGGACCGCCCGCCCCTTGCCCGCTATGAGCAGTTGCTCCCCTTTCGGTAGCCGCAAAGCTGGCGGGATCAGCAAGGAGCCGCTAGAGTGGTTTCAATAGAAACTAGTTTGGAGCGGCACGACGATGCATGACCTTGGCCATTTTGGGCTTGCGCGCGATCGCGGTTTTCTGTCGGCGGTCGAGATTGACGATGTGCTGCTGCCCGATGATTTCGCTGAGGTTGAAGATGCCGCCGCGATCCTTTCCGGGTTGGTCACCACCGGTCGCGTCCGCCACTGGCTGAACGCGCTGCCGCTGCCCGATATCGACGCTTTCCTGGCCAGCGCCGATGAAGCCGCAATCGGCGTGGCGATGGTGCGCTATTCCTTCCTCGTCCAGGCCTATGTCTGGGGCGAACCGACCCCGCCGGAGAAGCTGCCCGCCAATCTGGCCATTCCCTTTGTCGCGCTGAGCGATGCGATCGGCTTTCCGCCCGTGATGAACTATGCCGGCTATGTGCTGGATAACTGGTTCCGGCTCGACAAATCGGGTCCAATCGCGCTCGATAACCTGGTGATGGACCAGCATTTCGCTGGCGGGCAGGATGAAAATTGGTTCGTGTTGATCCATGTCGCGATTGAGGCAGTGGCGGGTCGTGCGCTGGGGCTTGGGATCGATCTGGTTAGCGCAAGCGATGCCGGCGATGCCGCGCTGGTCGAACGCCTGCTGATCGAGATGAACGGCGTATGGGACGAGATCAACGCGATCTTCGACCGCATGGTCGAGAAGTGCGATCCCTATATCTATTTCAACCGCGTCCGCCCCTACATCAACGGTTGGAAGAATAATCCCGCCATGCCCGACGGGCTGATTTATGAAGGCGTCGCCCGGTTTGGCGGCAAGCCCCAACCCTTTCGTGGCCAAACTGGATCGCAAAGCTCGATCGTGCCGACGATGGACGCGTTGTTCCAGGTTACCCACACCCAGGATGAATTGCGTGATTTCCTGGCAGAGCTCCACCACTATCGTCCGCGCAAGCACCGCGCATTCATTGAGGAAATGCAGGCGGCCAGCCACTTGCGCGATTTTGCCAAAGGACAGCCGCAGTCGCTGAAGGACGCGTTCAATGCTTGTGTCGAGCAAGTCGCCCGGTTCCGCAGCCGCCACCTGGAATATGCCGCCGCCTATATCAACAAACAGGCATCGCATGCGGCCGGCAATGATCCCGATGTCGGCACCGGCGGCACGCCATTCATGAAATATCTGAAAAAGCATCGCGACGAGAACCGCGCCCAAACAATCTAGGCGCATCGACAGGCCAAGCTAGCGGCAATTACTCGCCGCGATCATCGAGAGGATTCCCATTCCCGCCATTTGGCGTTAGCGTTGCTGGCATGATCGGATTTCGGGGGAGGCGCGCAGCCAGCGCGATCGCGGCAGTGCTGGCCTTATCGGCGTGTGCGGGGAGCAATATTCACCCGGTCAGCGACACGCCCGTGAAGATCGGCCAACCCTATCAGGTGCGTGGCAAAACCTATTATCCAGAGGCTGACAGTTCTTATGACATGCTCGGCTATGCCAGCTGGTATGGCCGGGAAAGTGGCAACCGCACCAGCAATGGCGAACAATTCCATGTCGCCTGGATCACCGCCGCGCACCGCACATTACCGCTGCCCACTTATGCTGAGGTAACCGCGCTCGACACGGGCAAGCGGATCATCGTCCGGATCAATGACCGCGGACCTTTTGGCCCAAGCCGCCGGATCATTGATCTGTCGCGCGGCGCGGCCGACGACCTCGGCATCATCCGCCAGGGCGAAGCCCCGGTCCGCGTCCGCCGGATCGAACCGTCCGATAAAGACCGCAACCGGCTGCGCAGCGGCAAGCGCGCGCGCGATCTGTCCCCGGTATCAGAACGCATCCTGCGCAACCTGCGCGCGCAACTGGCGCGGGGGCCGCGTTAGGGCATTGCGCGGCAATGTTGAGCGCCGGTCGAGGTCTCTACTGACGCCTAACCGATAGCACTTTCGGGCAATCACTCCGCGCCGTCAGAGCGCGTCGAAATCAATCACGCCATCCTTGTCGATCGCGTCGTTCGCCTCAGGCATCGGATATTTCAGCCCGGTCGCGCAGTTGAACAAGACGACCTTGTCCGTCTCGCTCACCAGCCCGTCCTTCAGCGCCAGTCGGTAAGCCGCCAGCGTCGCGCCGCCTTCGGGGCATAGCAGCAACCCGTCTTCGCGGGCGCAGAATGCCACCGCCTCCTCGATCAGATCGTCGTCAACCGCCATTGCGATGCCGCCGCTCTCCCGCACCGCACGCAGGATCAGGAAATCGCCAACCGCGCGCGGCACACGAATGCCACTGGCGATCGTATGCGCGCCCTCCCAGCGATCAGCATGCTCGACGCCGTCGTCGAACGCCTTGACGATCGGCGCGCAACCGCTGGCCTGCACCGCGATCATCTTGGGGCGCTTGCTGCCGATCCAGCCAAGCTTTTCGAGTTCGTCGAACGCCTTCCACATCCCAATCAGGCCGGTGCCTCCGCCAGTCGGGTAAAAGATCGCATCGGGCAGCGTCCAGCCGAACTGCGCGGCCAGCTCCAGGCCCATCGTCTTCTTGCCCTCGATCCGATAGGGCTCTTTCAGCGTCGAGAAATCGAACCAGCGGCCTTCCGCTGCGCCCTTCCCTACAATCGCCCCGCAATCGTCGATCAGCCCGTTGACGCGGTACACCCGAGCGCCCTGTAGCGCGATCTCGCGCACGTTGATCTCAGGCGTGTCATCCGGGCAGAAAACGATCGTCTCAATCCCGCAGCGGCTGGCATAGGCGGCGAGCGCAGCGCCCGCATTGCCGTTGGTCGGCATCGCGATCCGCTTGACGCCCAATTCCTTGGCCATGCTGACCGCCATCACCAGCCCGCGCGCCTTGAACGATCCCGTCGGCAGCCGCCCTTCATCCTTCACCCAGGTGTTCCGCCCGCCCGATGCGGGGATAGGGACAAGCGGCGTTTCGATCTCGCCCAGGCTGACGACATTGTCGGTGTGCCGCACCGGCAGCAATTCGCGCCAGCGCCACATATCGGTCGGCCGCGCTTCGATCAGTGCGCGCGGGATCGCCGCCTTAATGGCACCCAGATCATAACGGACCAGCAAGGGTCGCCCGACGCGCGACAGGCCGTGGAGCTGGTCAGCCTCATAGCGCTCGCCCGTCATCGAGCATTCGAGATGGGTGACGAACGTCGGGCGATCGGTGGTGATGTTGAGGTTCATGCCGTCCTTTAGACGCAGCTAGTCGTCGAATTCCAGCGCTGCCGCCGCGCCACCGGAAAGATTGAGCGGGCGGTTTGGCTCAACGGGGCAGGCCTCGCCCTCTGGATGACCTGGGCCGCGCTTCCTGTTGATCCTGTCGATGACCGATATCAGGGTCAGCCGCAGGCCCGGGGCAAGTTTCAAGTCGACGAGCTTGGGGGAGAAGGCTGGCCGACCCAACGGCATGTCTGCGCGGGGTCGCGAAAACGGACGTTTTGGAAACAACGGGTCGGGATGCGGCATTGCAATTACTCCGGTTTTTTCGCCACTGCCACTAAGGCCGGCCGCAACAACCGGTCGCGAATCATATAACCAGCCTGCATTTCCTGCACGATCGTGCCGGGGGCTGCATCGCTCGGCATTTCCAGCATCGCCTGGTGGCGATTGGGATCGAGCATCTCACCGACCGAGTGAATCTTGGTGATGCCATTGCGCGCAAAGATCGCCTCCAGCTCACGGCCCGTCGCTTCCAGGCCGGCAACCAGGCCCTTCATCTTCTCATCGGCGCGCAGCTCGTCAGGCATCGCCGAGAGCCCGCGGGCGAGATTATCGGCCACCGACAAGATATCGCGCGCAAACGCCGTTACGGCATAGGCGCGCGCATCGACCGCTTCCTTCTCGCTGCGGCGACGGACATTCTGCGCCTCGGCATGTGCATAAAGCACCGCCGCTTTGGACTCGGCGAGTTCGGCCTCAAGCACGGTGATGCGTTCGGCCAGCAATTCGGCCTCTCCAAGGTGCAGCGGTCCATCGGCGACTTCCGCCGACGTGTCGGTTTCTGCCACTTCGATTTTTTCTTCTTCCATCATGCTCGTCATTCTTACCCTGTTCCGTGTCACGACATCAGCCGGGCCAGTGTCGCGGCGGTGAAATCCACCATTGGCACAACGCGCGCATAGTTCAACCGTGTCGGCCCGATGACACCCACCACACCGACAACGCGCCCATCCAGACCGTGAAACGGTCGAGCGATCACCGAAGATCCAGACAACGCGAACAGTTTGTTCTCCGCGCCGATAAAGATCCGCGTCGCATCGCCTTCGCGCGCGCTATCAAGCAATTGGGCAATCTCTTGCTTACCTTCAAGGTCATCGAGCAAATCCCTGATCCGATCGAGATCGGCCGCCGCCGCCGCATCGATCAACCGCCCCTGCCCGCGCACGATCAGTACCGGACGGCGACCGCTATCCTCGCTCCAGATCGCCAGGCCCTGATCAATCAGCGCCCGCGCCGCGCCATCGAGCTGGGCACGTTCAGCGGCAATCTCCCGCTCAATCTTGGCGCGCGCCTCAGCCAGCGTCATCCCGCTGAGCATCGCGCTCATATAATTGCCTGCCTCAATCAGCGAGGAGGGCGTCACCGCCTGTGGCAAATCGATCACCCGATTTTCGACCGATCCGTCCTCCGCGACGAGCACTGCCAGCGCCTGATGTGCGGCAAGCGGCACGAAGCTGATCTGGCGCAATACCAGCTCGCGCTTGGGCACAAACACCAGCCCGGCACAGGCCGACAGGCCGGAAAGCGCCGCCGTGGTGGCCGCAATTGCCTCCTCCACCGGCCCAGTGCGCGACAGCCGCGATTCGATCGCGGCACGCTCCTCCATGCTCGGCTCCATCGCCTGCATCATCCCGTCAACGAACAGCCGGAGCCCGATATCGGTGGGCATCCGCCCGGCGCTGGTATGCGGGGCGGCCAGCAGGCCAAGCTCCTCAAGGTCCTGCATCACATTGCGGATTGAGGCCGGTGAGAGGTTGAGCCCCGACAGCTTGGAAATCGTCCGCGATCCGATCGGCGCGCCCGAATCGATATAGTTTTCGACAACGGTCCTGAACACATCGCGGGCGCGGTCAGTCAGTTCAAGGATGGGTGGGTTCATGGGCCATAGCTATGGTGTCGGTAGGGATGCGGCAAGTTTTTCGGTTGGATGAGGCACGCGGAGGCGCGGAGACGCGGAAAGGAAATTGGTTCGCGCAGAGACGCAGAGAACGCGGAGGATGTTGCGTTCGGGGAAATCTCGCCGCGCAGCGGCAACCATTAAGTAGACCTGTCCGCTTACGCGGAAGAGCAGTCCCAATCCAAACCCCTCCGCGTCCTCTGCGCCTCTGCGCGAAATCCCCTACTGCCTTTTTCCTCCGCGCCTCCGCGCCTCCGCATGATCCAAACCCGCCCCCGGTTGCACCCACCCCCCAATCCGTTAAGGCACCCCCAAATCATCTCCAGGAGACTCCCGACATGCGCCCATCCGGCCGCGCCCCCGATCAAATGCGCACAATCAGCATCGAACCGCGCTTCACTAAGCATGCTGAAGGATCGGTCCTGATCGGCTTTGGCGATACCAAGGTGCTGGTCACCGCCAGCGTCGAAGAGCGCCTGCCGCCCTGGCTGCGCGGCAAGGGTGAGGGCTGGGTGACGGCGGAATATGGCATGCTCCCCCGCGCTACCCACACGCGCGGCAATCGCGAAGCGGCCAAGGGCAAGCAATCGGGCCGCACCCAGGAGATCCAGCGGCTGATCGGTCGCTCCCTGCGCGCGATCACCGACCTGAAATTGCTCGGCGAGCGCCAGATCACGCTCGATTGCGATGTGATTCAGGCCGATGGCGGCACCCGCACCGCCTCCATCTCGGGTGCCTGGGTCGCGCTCCGCCTCGCCATTGACGGCCTGATGGCGGAAGGAAAACTAACCGCTGATCCGCTGACGCAAAAGGTCGCCGCGATCAGCTGCGGCATCTATCAGGGCACGCCGGTGCTCGATCTTGATTATGATGAGGATTCGAACGCCGACGCCGACGCGAATTTCGTCCTGCTCGAAAACGGCAACATCGCCGAGGCACAGGCCACGGCCGAGGGCGCAACCTATGACGAGGAAGCGCTGCTGCGTCTGCTCCGCCTGGCCCGCATCGGCTGCACGGATATCTTCGCGGCACAGGCCCGCGCCGTCGCGAAATGACCGATCTGCCCCCGCAGGCGATCCGCAAGCTCGCGCCCGGCAAACTCGTCATCGCCACGCATAATGCGGGCAAAGTGCGCGAGATCACCGACCTGCTTTCCCGCTATGGCATCGAGACGGTGTCAGCGGCCGAACTCGACCTGCCCGAGCCCGAGGAGACGGGCACCACCTTCGTCGCCAATGCCGAATTGAAGGCACTTGCCGCCGCTGACCTGTCGGGCATGCCCGCGCTCGCCGACGATAGCGGGCTGTGCGTTAAGGCGCTGGGCGGCGACCCCGGCGTCTACACCGCCAATTGGGCCGAGACGGCAGACGGCACCCGCGACTGGATGCTCGCCATGTCGAAGGTTGAGGAAAAGCTCGCCGCGCTCGGCCCCGATATCAGCCGTTCGGCGCATTTCGTCTCCACCCTCGCGCTCGCCTGGCCCGATGGGCATGTCGAGTGGTTCGAAGGGCGGATCGAGGGAAAGATGGTCTGGCCCCCGCGCGGGGAACTGGGCTTTGGCTATGATCCAGCGTTCGTCCCCGAAGGCGAGACGCGGACCTTTGCCGAGATGAGCTTTGCCGAAAAGCAGGCGAACAACCACCGCTCGCGCGCCTTTGCGAAATTGGTGGCGGCGGTTTTCTAGGCCGGTTCGTGCGTTGGCATCACCGTCAGGTCGACCATGATCTCCCCCGAAATCGCCTCCAGCGCGGCAATTACGGTGTCGGGATCGACATCGTCGGGCACCGTCAGACTGGCGCGCGCGCGGAAGATGCGTTCGCCGGACCAGGCACCATCATCCACCGTGCTGTCGAAATCCTCGATATTGACGTTCAATCCCGCCAGCACCGTCGTCACCTCGCGCACGATCCCCGGCCGGTCCGCGCCGACCAGTTCCATCGCCAGCGCGTGCCCTTCCACCGCACCATCAGCGGCTGCCGCGATCACGGTGACGGTCAGCATGCCGGGATCGATCGCGTTGACTGCCGCCTCCAGCCGCGCCGAGTCGTCCTCGGCAATCTCGACCAGCACCGAGCCGACATATTTGCCACCCAGCCGCGCGAGCTGGCTTTCCAGCCAGTTGCCGCCGGCCGCGTGAACAGCCTCGGCAAGCTTGTTGGTCAGGCCCGGTCGGTCGCTGCCGACCACCGTCAAGATCACTGAAACCGCCATCTGCCTCTCCGTCGATTATTTGCGCAACAGTTGCACAGCCGCACGCAGGACGCCACAGGGCAGCGCGTGACCGACCCCCTTGCCCTTTACGTCCATTGGCCATTTTGCGTGTCGAAATGCCCCTATTGCGACTTCAACAGCCATGTCCGCGACAGCGTCGATCAGGCGGCGTGGCGCGCGGCGCTGCTGACCGACCTGGCCTATGAAGCGGCGCAGTTGCCCGGGCGGCGGCTGAGCTCGATCTTTTTCGGCGGCGGCACGCCGTCGCTGATGCCGCCCGCTACCGTCGCGGCAATCATTGCGGCCGCCGAGAATGCCTGGGAGTTTGAACCTGGGATCGAGATCACGCTGGAGGCCAACCCGTCATCAGTCGAAGCCGCGCGTTTTGCCGATCTGGCGGCAGCAGGCGTCAACCGGGTGTCGCTCGGCCTGCAGGCGCTCGACGATTCGGCGCTAAAATTCCTGGGCCGTGCGCATGACGTGGACGAAGGGCTCACCGCGCTCGCCACCGCGCAGACGCATTTCGAACGAGTCAGCTTCGACCTGATCTATGCCCGCCCCGACCAGGCACTGGCCGCCTGGGAAGCCGAACTCGCCCGCGCGATCGGGTTCGGCACCGAACATCTCTCGCTCTACCAACTGACCATCGAACCCGGCACGCGCTTTGCGACTGAGGCTGCGGCCGGGCGATTGCAGGTGCCCGATGCCGATTTCGGGGCCGATCTGTTCGAGCTGACGCGCGCGATGACCCGCGCGGCGGGCCTGCCGGCTTATGAAATTTCCAATCACGCCAGGCCGGGGGCGGAAAGCCGCCATAACCTGATTTATTGGCGCTACACTGACTATGTCGGCATTGGTCCGGGTGCCCATGGCCGACGGGGCGGCGTTGCCACGGTGCGGCACAAAAAGCCCGAAAACTGGATGAGCGCGATCACCCGCAACGGCAATGGCGCCGAAAGCGAAACCCCGCTTGCCCCGGCAATGCGCCGGACCGAAGCGATGCTGATGGGATTGCGGCTGGGCGAAGGCGTCGATCTCGCGCGGATCGCCGCGCTTGGCGACGGCGCGATCGATGCGGTGATCGACGCAAATGCCGCCGCAACGCTTGAACGCGAAGGCCTGATCGTTCGGGATGGGATGCGGCTGCGTGCCACCGATCGCGGTATGCCAGTCCTCAACGCCATCCTGGCCGCGCTCATCGCCTAGGCGATGAGCGCAAACGCACCGTTATCTTCAAAATCCCGTCGGCGCGGGGGAGACCGGGCTAGTCGCGCCGGGCCGGATTTCCTGCACCTCCAACGCGCGTTCGGCAACGCCATCGCGACCGAAGCGAAAGGCACCGTCGATCCCGGCAAAGCCACCGCGATCGTCGAGCCGATCCTGTGGGAAGGGCGCACCAATCGGCCAGTTGCGCATGATCCGCACCGTTAACAACACCGCATCATAGCCAAGGCTCGACAAGCGATACGGGGCCAGGCCGAATCGCGCGCGGTATTTGACGGCATATTGGCGATAGAGATTGTCCGACACGCTCGCGAACCAGGCCCCGTTCAACGCCGGCTGGCTGGTGATCGAACTTTCTGTGTTCCACAAATCGGTGCCGAGCACCTGCGTCGCCCCGCCGCCACTCTTGCGGATGATTGGCACTGCGACGGCCGCTGTGCCGGCGCTATCGGGGATCAAGACCGCATCGAAGGGCGCATTTTTTGCCATCCGGGTGATTGCCGCCGTGATGGCGCCGGGGGTGCGATCATAGGTTTGCAGCGTGACCACCTTGCCGCCGGCGCTTTCCACCGCGCGCAGCAACGCCGTGGAGGCGCGTTCGCCGTAAAGGCCGTTGGGCACCAGCCCGGCAAAGCTGTTCAGCCCCCGGCTGCGGGCATACCCAACCACACGCTCGATCGACTGAATGGGGGCGTAGCCAAGCAGATAGGTGCCATTGCCCGCCACGCTGGTGTCATTCGAAAAACTGATCAACGGCACACCAGCCGACCGCGCAATCGGCGCAACAGCGCGCACATCTTCGGCAAGTAACGGTCCCAGAATCAGCGTGTTGCCATCGCTAATCGCCCGGCTTGCGGCATTGGCCGCCCCCAAATTGGTATCGTAATTGGTGATCCGGATGCGATCATTCTTGGTATCGAGCACCGCCAGTTGAGTCGCGTTGGCAATCGAGAGCCCAACCCCGGCATTGCCGCCAGTGAGCGGCACGAGCAGCGCAACGCGCTGCCGCGCGACATCCTGCGGGATGCCGGCATCAACCTTGGGCTGCTGCACGGGTACGGGGCGAGTCGCCGCTGGGCGATCGACCGGCACCACGGGGCCGCGCGGCACCACTGTCTGGCAACCGGCAAGCGCCGCCGCCGTGACAACCACTGCCATTTTGCGAAACAACGATACGAGTCGTTGCGGTTTCCCTGTGGCCTCTGCCATGACTATCCCCAATGAACGCCGAACTTTCACCCGGTCTCTATATCGTTGCCACCCCGATCGGCAATCTCGGCGATTTGTCGCCGCGCGCCGCGCATGTCTTGACGCACGCGGCGGTAATCGCGGTTGAAGACAGTCGCGTGACAGGCAAGCTGCTCAACCATATCGGCGTGAAGCGGCCAATGACGCCGTATCACGATCACAATGCCGAACAGGTCAGGCCCGGATTGGTTGCGCGGATGGCGACTGAAGTCGTGGCGCTTGTGTCCGACGCCGGGACTCCGCTCATCTCCGATCCGGGGTACAAGCTGGTCCGTGATGCGCGCGCGGCGGGACATGCGGTTGTGACGATTCCCGGCCCCTGTGCGGCGGTTGCGGCGTTAACGCTGGCCGGGCTGCCGACTGACCGATTTCTCTATGTCGGCTTCCTGCCGCCCAAGGCGCAGGCGCGCGCCGAAGCGATCGCCGAAATTGCCGGCGTCCGCGCCACGCTCGTCATCTATGAATCGGGGCCAAGGCTGGGGGCGCTGCTGGCGGCGCTAGCCAAGGGGCTTGGCGACCGTGAGGCGGCGGTAACGCGCGAGATCACCAAACATTTCGAAGAAGCGGTAACGGGCACGCTGCCGATGCTCGCTTCGCGCTATGCCGATGCGCCGCCCAAGGGCGAGATTGTCGTCGTTGTCGCTCCCCCCGGCCCGCCTGAAGCTGCCTCCGCCGCTGATGCTGATTTGGCCCTTGCCGAGGCACTGACCCGCTTGTCGGTATCGCAAGCCGCGGGTGAGGTCGCCAAGACGCTGGGGCTTGATCGCAAGGCCCTATACGCGCGGGCGCTGGAACTGCGGGGATGACCGCTGCCCGCCAGGCCGCCGAAGCGCGCGGGCGAAGGGGCGAACGGCTCGCGGCGTGGTATCTGCGATTAAAGGGCTGGCGGATCCTTGATCGACGCATTCGGACGCCCGTTGGTGAGGTGGATCTGATCGCGAAACGCGGTGCCTTGGTCGCCTTTGTCGAAGTGAAGGTCCGCGCGACTGCCGCTGAACTTGATTTCGCGATCGACGAACGCCGCCTCGCCCGCGTTGCTGCTGCGGCCGAAATCCTGATGCCGCGCTATGCCACGAGCGGCGAGGATATCCGCGTCGACGTCATCCTGATCGCACCCGGCACCCGGCCCCGCCATATCGAAAATGCGTGGATCGGATGACTTCCGGCTAAAGCCGCCCTAGATACGCCCAATCCCCCCGCAGGAACGCACGCGCATGACCCTTACCGTCGCCGTCCAGATGGACCCGCTCGACAGCATCAACATTGCGGGCGATTCGAGCTTCGCGCTGATGCTTGCAGCGCAAAAGCGGGGGCATCGGCTGTTCCATTACACCGCCGAGGACCTGAATTATGCAGACGGCCATGTCTGGACGCATGCCCATCCGGTGACCGTCCAGCGCGAAGTCGGCAATCATTTCAGCTTTGGCGAGGGGCTAAGCCTCGATCTTGGCGAGCAAGTCGATGTCGTGCTGATGCGTCAGGATCCGCCCTTTGATCTCGGCTATATCACCGCCACCCATCTGCTCGAACGGATCGCGCACCGGACGCTGGTGGTCAACGATCCCGTCAGCGTCCGGAACGCGCCCGAAAAGGTTTTCGTGCTCGATTACGCTCAGTTCATGCCGCCAACGCTCGTCACCCGCTCGCTTGACGAGGCACGCAAATTCCTAGCGCAGCACGGCGAAATCGTCGTCAAACCGCTCCACGGCAATGGCGGCAAGGCGATCTTCAAGGTCGGCAGCGACGGCGCCAACCTCTCCGCGCTGATCGAGGTGTTCAACACCGCCTGGCGCGAACCGCATATGGTGCAGGCTTTCCTCCCCGATGTGGCAAAGGGCGACAAACGCATCGTGCTGGTCGATGGCGAGATTGCGGGCGCGATCAACCGGTTGCCTGGCGAGGGAGAGATTCGCTCCAACCTTGCGGTCGGCGGATCGGCGGTGAAGACCGACCTGACACCCGAAGAGCATGAAATTTGCGCGGTGCTCGGCCCCGAACTGAAAAAGCGCGGCCTGTTGTTTGTCGGCATCGATGTGATCGGCGGCAAATGGCTGACCGAGATCAACGTCACCTCCCCCACGGGCATCGTCGCGATCGAGAGTTTCAACGGCACGGATGTCGCGGGCATGATCTGGGATGCCATTGAACGCAAAGTCCTGACAGCGGGCTGACGCCAGCGCTGCCATCCCGCGATGACCGAATTGCTCATGCACTTGCTCGATACCGGCGGCTATCTGGGCATCTTCCTGCTGATGGTGCTGGAAAATATCATCCCGCCGGTTCCCTCTGAAGTCATCATGGGGCTGGGCGGGATTGCGGTTGCGCAGGGCCGGATGCACATCGTGCCGCTGATGATCGCGGGTACCGTCGGCAGCGTGATGGGCAACGCCTTTTGGTACGAAATTGGTCACCGGCTTGGCCATGAACGCTTCCGCCCGTTCATCGATCGCTATGGTCGCTGGCTGGCGGTGGAGTGGCGCGATGTGGAATCGCTCCAGCGCTTTTTCGTGAAGCACGGGCAATGGGTCGTGTTCGTTTTCCGCTTCATGCCAATCGGGCGAACCGTCGTGTCGATTCCCGCCGGGCTATCACGGATGACGCGCACGCGATTCCTGCTGTGGTCAACCGCCGGCATCACCGTCTGGAACGCCGTGCTGGTCGGCGCGGGATATTGGCTCGGCACGCGGTTCCACGATCTCGATCGCTATCTTGGCCCCGCAGCAACCGCGCTGCTGGTGCTGGCGGTGCTGGCCTATGCATACAGGGTGGTGACCTGGCGGCACTGATCCGGAACGCGACCGATCAGGAATCGCTCGTCAGGTCGGCAAGCACGGGGCAAGGCCGGTCGGCAGGTCGGCTGGCGCAGCGCAGAAGAAAAGCGCTAAGGTCGTCGCGTGTCACGGTGAGCTTTGCGATCTCGCGTTCCACTTCGCCCAGCCTTTGCGCGACAATATCGCGCGTGGCGGCGCAAAACTGCGGGCCGATTGCCAGCTTTTGCCGCAGCACCAGAATGTCCTTCAAGCTCAGCCGCAGGTTCTTTGCGTTACGAATGTAATGAAGTTGGCGCAGGTGCAACGCGCTGTAAACGCGTGCCCCGCCGGGCTTTGCCGGTCGGTCGATCAAGCCCATCCGCTCATAATAGCGGATGGTTTCTACGCCCACGCCGGCGGCTTTCGCAAGCACGCCGATTGTCATCTGACGACCAGCCATGGCTAATGATTACGGAAATGCCGAGCCACATGCCAGCGCGGACTCGCTGAATGTGGCGATTCGCCAAAGGCCATTGCGCGAGGTGATCGTTGCAATGAATCGGGCACAAAACGGCTTCGCTATTTGTCCGCCAGCGGCGGCGGGGGTGATGCGCGACACGCCCCGCGCGAAGCGAACCGTTGGCGCAAGAAGGCGTTCGCTGTCGATGCGCGTCTCTAATCGGCTACCGCTCAGCCCTTGAGCGAAGGCACCGACATACAGCGCCCTGATTTCCGCCGTCCCGTTTGCAACCATGATGCCATCGGCCAGTTCGGCATCCGGCAAGAACAATGCCGCCAGCGCATCGGCATCGTCATGTTCAAGGGCGATCCGATAGTCGGCCAACAATTTTGCGCTTGCCGATACCGGCTTCACCGGGGCGGAATTTGTGGCCAGAGCCAGCAGGGACAGCGCGGCAATCATCGTCATCGGGGCACTCCTTCATTGGAAACCCGACTGCCCTTAGCCGCCGTAGCCGAGTACGGAGTCAAGCCCTTGGATGCGCGTTCCGGTACACGTCGAGCAGATGGGCGGCATCGACCTGCGTATAAATCTGCGTCGAGCTCAAACTCGCATGGCCCAGAAGCTCCTGCAGCGAGCGTAAATCGGCGCCGCGACCGAGCAGGTGCGTGGCGAAGCTGTGGCGCAGCGCATGCGGTGTGGTGCGCTCGCTTAGGCCCAGGCGGGTGCGTGCGGCCTGCACCGCGCGGCGGATAATCGCGGGCGACAGCGGGCCGCCCTTCGCGCCGCGAAACAGCATTTCATCGCGACCGACCGGCCAGGGAGTCAGTTTGACATAGTCTTCAATCGCGGCGCGCACTTGCGGCAACAGCGGCACGATCCGCGTCTTGTCGCGCTTGCCGGTCACCGCCATCGCCTCGCCCAGCGGCAGGATCGCGCCCGTCAGCCCCACCGCCTCGCCAATCCGCAAGCCAGCGCCGTAGAGCAGCATCAACACCGCCCAGTCGCGCGCGGCGATCCAGGGCTCAGTCGCGCTGTCGGACACATCTTCGGCGAGCGCGACCGCTTCGTCGGGCGAAATGGGGCGCGGTACACCTTTCTTGACGCGCGGTCCTTTGATCGTCGTCATCGCCGCGCCGCCAGTTGCGAATTTCAAAAACCCGCGTACCGCGGATAATTCGCGCGCGGCCGAGGCATTGGTGAGGCCATCGGTGCGTCGAAAGGCCAGATAGGCGCGCAGATCGGCGGTCGTGACCTTCGCCAGCGCGGTGGCATCAGGATTTGCCCCCCAATGCGCGCCCAGAAACGCGATCAACCGCTCGGCAGTCGCCTGATAAGCGCGCACGGTATGCACTGATCGCCGCCGGTCGCGATGAAGGTGATCGGCAAAGGCCTGGGGCAGCGACATGCACCGAGCTTAGCCCAGCTTTTCCCCAATGGGGAGAAGCTGGGCTTACGCTATCACCCGATCGTTTGGCCGGTCTTTGCCCAGTCAGCCATGAAGCCCTCGATGCCCTTGTCGGTCAGTGGATGCTTCACCAGTTGACGGATGACGGATGGTGGCGCGGTCATCACGTCGGCGCCGATGCGGGCGCTTTCCAGAATGTGGACGGGATGCCGGACGCTCGCGACCAGAATCTCGGTGTCGAACGCATAATTGTCATAGATCAAGCGGATGTCGCGAATCAGGTCGAGCCCGTCGAGGCCGATATCGTCGAGCCGACCGACGAACGGCGAAATGAAGGTCGCGCCCGCCTTGGCCGCCAGCAGCGCCTGATTGGCCGAAAAGCAAAGCGTGACATTGACCATCGTGCCATCGTCAGTCAGCGCCTTGCAGGTCTTCAGTCCGTCGATCGTGAGGGGCACCTTCACCGCGATATTGTCGGCAATCTTCCGCACGATTTCAGCCTCACGCATCATGCCAGCATGATCGAGCGCGACGACTTCGGCGGAGACCGGCCCATCGACGATGCCGCAAATTTCAGCGACCACCTCAAGAAAATTGCGGCCCGATTTGGCGATGAGCGACGGGTTGGTGGTGACCCCATCGACCAGCCCCGAATCGGCAAGATCGCGAATTTCAGCGGTGTCTGCGGTATCGACGAAGAATTTCATGGCGG
Organism: Proteobacteria bacterium ST_bin13; assembly: GCA_002083645.1. Lineage (GTDB taxonomy): Bacteria > Pseudomonadota > Alphaproteobacteria > Sphingomonadales > Sphingomonadaceae > Sphingomonas. Next base: position 172,767 of record MSXQ01000025.1, on the reverse strand, counting down.
TGTCGTCCCCTGGTTCAATTGGCGCGGCTCGTAAATCAAAGATCGTCGCGAGGCTAGCCTTGCGGGTGATGCGACTAAACGGGCGCTGGTGCATTATGCTGGCTGGAACTGGCCAATAACGGCCCAACCGATGAAGAGGCCCATCATGAAGAAATTTTTCATTGCTGTCGCGGTGAGCGCATTAACGCTGAGTAGTGTTGCCTATGCCGATATCGGCATCGACCTGCGCCAGGCCGAATTGTCCCGCCAAGTCGATGCCGGCAAGCGCTCCGGCAAGCTCAGCATCCGTGAACGCCGCGTGCTCAATAACGAACTGCGCAAGGTCGCCGCCACCGAGGCACAGCTCAGGGCACGCGGCGATAATCTGAGTGAGCGCGACGAACGTCGCATCGGGGTAATGCTCGATAAGGTCGAGGCGCATATCCGCCAGCTCAAGCGGAACCGCGAGCGCGGCCGCAACGGCATTCACTTCTAGGATAGGCATTTCTAGGCCAGATATTTCTAGGGCCACTCGCCAGCCCGGCAAATTCCTGTCGGGCTGGCCCCTGGATTGGGTGCACAGTCGATTGCTGGTGAGCGACACCTTCCCTGTCGCGGCCGAATGCCCATAAAGGGCGGATGTCCCGCGCCCGCGTTATCATCATGAATGCCGCCCTGGGGCCGCTCGATTACCGAGTGCCACAAGGGATGGTTGTATCGCCGGGGTCAATCGTGATCGCACCGCTCGGCCCGCGCCAGTTGATCGGCGTGGTATGGGAGGCGGAACGGATGCCGTCCGACGCCGAGGTTGGCGACAATCGGCTGCGCAATCTGGTGGCTGTGCTGGATGCGCCGCCGATCCCGGCCCCCTTGCGCCGCCTGATCGAATGGACCGCCAATTACTATCTGGCGCCGCCCGCTTCGGTTTTGCGGATGGCGCTCGCCTCGACATCGGCGCTCGACGGCGCGCGCACCGTCACCGAATATCGCGCGACGGGCGAGCTGCCGCCCCGCATGACGCCGCAGCGCGAACAGGCAATCGAGCGGATCGGCGATCGCCAGGGCCTGATTCGTGAACTGGCAATAGCAGCAGGCGTTTCGGATGCGGTGATCCGGGGGTTGGTCAAAGTCGGCGCGATCGAGCCAGTCGAGGTGGATATCGACAGCCCCTTCCCGCGCCCTGATCCCGATTTCCATTTGCCCGCGCTTTCGGCGGATCAGGCAAATGCAGCGGCGGCACTGGTGGAGGATATCGATACGCACCGCTTTGCACCAACCTTGCTCGACGGGGTAACCGGGTCAGGCAAGACCGAGGTCTATTTCGAAGCGATTGCCGCCGCGATCCGCGCCGGGCGGCAAACCCTTGTCCTGCTTCCCGAAATTGCGCTGACCGAACCATTTTTGCGCCGATTTGAGACCCGATTCGGCACTGCCCCCGTCGCATGGCATTCAGACTTGCGCCAGTCGCAGCGCCGCCGCGCCTGGCGCGCGATTGCCAGCGGCGAAGCGCTGGTGACAGTCGGCGCGCGTTCTGCCCTGTTCCTGCCATATGCCAATCTTGGCCTGATCGTCGTCGATGAAGCGCATGAAACGAGCTTCAAACAGGAAGAGGGCGTTCATTACCATGCCCGTGATGTAGCGGTGATGCGCGGGCTGTTCGAAACCTGCCCGGTGGTGCTCGCCTCCGCTACCCCGGCTATCGAAACGCGCCAGCAGGTCGCCCTTGGTCGCTATGCCGAACTCAAACTGCCCGGTCGCTATGGTGCCGCGCAATTGCCAACGATCGAGGCGATCGATCTTATCGCCGAACCGCCGATGCGTGGGCGCTGGATCGCGCCGACACTCGTCAAAGCGATCGATGCCGCACGCGACCGCGGTGAACAGGCGCTGCTGTTCCTCAACCGGCGCGGCTATGCGCCGCTCACTTTGTGCCGCACCTGCGGGCACCGGTTCCAATGCCCAAACTGCACCGCCTGGATGGTCGAGCACCGGCTGATCCGCCGGCTCGCCTGCCATCATTGCGGCCATGTCGAGCCCGTGCCGGAGAAATGCCCTGAATGCGGCAATGAAGACACATTGGTCGCCTGTGGACCCGGCGTCGAGCGGATCGCCGATGAGGTGGCACTCCTGTGGCCCGATGCACGGCGCGCTGTCGTCACGTCGGACACGATCTGGTCACCCGCCAAGGCGGCGGAATTCGTCGCCCGGATGGAGGGCGGCGATATCGATATCGTGATCGGCACCCAACTCGTCACCAAAGGCTATCATTTCCCGAATCTAACCGTGGTGGGGGTGATCGATGCCGATCTCGGGCTTGGTGGCGGCGACCTGCGTGCCGCTGAGCGGACCTTTCAGCAAATTTCGCAGGTTGCCGGGCGTGCCGGGCGCAGCGTGAAACCGGGGCATGTCTATATTCAGACGCACAGCCCGCAGGCATCGGTGATGCAGGCGCTGGTCAAGGGCGAGGCGGATAGCTTCTACGAAGCCGAAACGGCAGCGCGCCGGGAGGCGGATGCACCGCCCTTTGGCCGCTATGCGGCAATCATTATTTCCGCCGAAGACCGGGCCGCCGCCGACGATACCGCCCGCGAGATCAAACGATCCGCGCCAGAGGTTGAGGGCATGTATGTTTATGGCCCCGCTCCCGCCCCGCTTGCCATGCTGCGTGGGCGCCACCGCTTTCGCCTGTTGGTTCACGCCCGCCGCGCACTTGATGTGCAGGAAGTGATTCGCGCCTGGTTAGGGGCGCTGGCCTGGCCACCCAAGGTGCGCGTTACTGTGGATGTCGATCCCTATAACTTCCTATAACCCTCTGCACTGCTCCCCCAGGATCGCGGAACGGCTGACCTATCGAACGACAACCAAAAGGGCTAATTACCGGTATCGTGAAATTGCGCTGACAGCGCTTGAATGAAAGCCACTTTCCTGAAAGAGAGTCGGCCTCACAATTGGGCTGATGGCATGCTGATTTCGCGCCTTATTGCAGGATTGGCGTTGCTGATGTTCAGCACAATGCCCGCCCGAGCCGACGATATTTCCGCCGCCGGGCGCGGGGTTGTTCGGATTGTTACGATCGCCTCCGCTGAAAGCGAAGTGGTCGGGTTTGGGCACGGCAGCGGTTTTGCCATCGCCCCCAACCGGGTCGTCACCAATGCCCATGTCGTCGAACTGGCAGCGCGCTATCCCGACAATGTCGTGATCGGCGTCGTGCCGTCAGAAGGCGACAAAAGCTATCAAGGCAAGCTGATCGCCTATGATGCCCAGCGCGATCTGGCGCTGATTGAGTTTACCGGCACAAGGCTGCCCCCGCTTACATTGTTTCCGGGGGCGGTAACGGATGGCGAATCGGTGATCGCGCTTGGCTATCCCGGTAATGTCGATGTCGCCACGGCGCAGAGTGCGGCTGATTTCATCAAGCCGCTCGGCCCGGTCAGATCACAGGGCGGCTTTGCCGGCATTCGCAAGCTTACCGGGGTTCAGGTGCTGCTCCACACCGCCGGCATTGCGCGCGGCAATTCGGGCGGGCCCCTCCTCGATATTTGCGGGCGGGTGATTGGTGCCAATTCGGCCATCACCAAGGCGGAAGAAGGCGATTCAAGCTTTGGCTTCGCGGTCGCCGACAGTGAGCTCGTCGCCTTTCTGCAAGAGGCGAAGCAGTCCTTCGCGCAAACAGGCGCACCGTGCATCAGTGCCGACGAACGCCTGCGCCAGGGCCGGGACGCGCAATTGCGCTCCGCCGAAGCCCGCGCCGCCGATGCCCAGGCAAATGCCGCGCGTGAAGCGCTGCAACAGCAATTGGCGCTCGACAAGGCGCAGGTCGCCGCCGAGCGCAAGCGGGAGAATGTGATCGCCATCGCCGGGGTGTTGCTGGTGATGGGCGCGATGATGATTGGCGGCGCCGGCCTGCTAGAATCGCGGCGGCGGCGACAAGGGGCGATCTGGTCAGCGGCCGGTGGCGGCGTGTTGATCATCGCCGCCGCAATCGTCTTTCTCACCCGCCCCTTTGGCGACGTGAAACTGCCACCGCCTGAACCCAGCCCCACGCCAATCGTCCAGACCACCTTTGGCAAGATGGTTTGCCGGATCGCCCCGGACCGCAGCCGGATCAACCTTTCCAACCCCGCCGATGTCCTGATCGACTGGCAGCCCGATGGGTGCATGAACGGGCGTACCCAATATGCCGAAAACGGTGCGAAATGGGATCGGATCCTGGTGCCCAATGACGAGCAGACCGTTTCCATCCTGGAATATGATCTGGCGACGCGCAGCTATTCGGAAAGCCGCTATCTGCTGAACGCGGCCCAGATGAAGCAAGCGCGCGCGCTACGCGGTGGCGTCAAGCAAAAGGCCTGCACGCCAAGCGAGGCGGATCGCCAATTGCTCGCCCGCCAGCAAACCGCGATCCGCGATGCGCTGCCGTCACGCCCCGATGAGTGGCTGGTTTATGATTGCACCCCGGCGCCGGAAGACGCCCCTGCGGCCACGTCTTCGCCCGCCGCAGCCGAGCCACGCCGCGCCCAATAGGGTTTGATCACCTGCCCGCGGCGGCTGGCGAGCACTAACAGCCCAATGCCAAAAGCGGTGCAGATCAGCATCGCCGGCAGTGACGCTTCAGCACCAAAGTCACCGCCGGTCAGCAGTTCGGGGCCGGAGATGCGCGGCACCAGGATACCCTGCACATCGGTGCCCGATACCGGGATGCCGAAAATGCCGCCCTGGGTGAAGTTCCACGCCGCATGCAGGCCGATTGCCGCCCAGAGCCGCCGCGTGACCATGTAAATCGCCGCCAGCATCACCCCGGCCTCAATCGCGATCGCGCCGCCAGCCACCAATGTTGCGTTGGGATTGCCGAGATGCAGCGCACCAAACAGGGCTGCTGACAACACCAGCGCCACCCAGCTGCCCAGCCATCCTTCGATGATCCGGAAAAACAGGCCGCGCAGCATGATTTCTTCGGTCACGCCCGAAACGATCGAGATGCCGATGATCGGATAGAGCACGTCGGCCGGTTGGGTGCCGATCACCTGATAGCCGCCGAGTAGCGCAATCACGCCGACTACCGCGCAGAACAGCCCGGCACCGATCGCCAGGCCCATGAGCAGTTCAAGCGCAGCCCCCTTCAGCGCCAGATCGGTGACCCGGCGATGTTCAAAAAATCGCCCAAAGCCGATATAGGCGATCACAAATACCCCGGCGACCAGGCTGCCGCCGACAATCGCCCAATTGCTATCACTGCGCGCACCCACCACGGCGGCCAGGCTGGTCGCGACGATACTGGCGCCCATCATCACGCCGATCGCGACCACCAACGTGATCAGGGGAAAATGCAGGATGCGCCACAGCAGGGTCTTGCCACGCGGCTTGGCGATGCTCGGATTCATAATCGGCGTTCCCCTGGTTCAATCGTCCTGCATAGCAAGCATCGATCCAGGATGCAGCGCAATTCAGCCGCGGTCGATCCGGGCGGCGAAGCAGCCATGCGCCGCATTATGGGCGTGCAGATAAGCAATCGTCGGATCGGCAAACAATTGCGCGATCTTGTCGTCGACGTCGTTTGCCAGCGCAAGCGTTGCCCCACGCAACATGCCATCGCCGTCAAAGGCCCTTAAAGCGATTGGGCGGTTTGCGAAGACTTGGGGCAGCTTGCCGCGCAGCGACGCAGACTCGATCGCGTTTTCACGCACATAAATGGCATAGCTGTGCCGGTAGGGCGACGCGACCCGGTGGTCCTCATAATTGATCAGCAACAGCGTCTCGCCGGGTTCGGCATCTTCCAGCGTAACCCGACACGGATAACCAGGCTTGTGGTCCGCCGTCACGCGTACAGCGTTGCATTTGGCAAGATCGGCATCGTCTCGCCCGAACAGCGCGGCAAATTGATCGATCGGCAGGCCCTTGATCTGGTACGGGTTCATTTCACCCCCTCCCGGTCGCGCAGCGCGATCTTGCGATCGACGCCGTATGCATAGCCGCCCATCGTCCCGTCGCTGCGCTGCGCGCGGTGGCAGGGAATGACGATCGAGACATGGTTTGCGCCACATGCGGTACCCGCCGCGCGAACTGCCTTTGGGTTGCCCGCGACGGCGGCGAGTTCGGCATAGCTGCGCGTCTCGCCCAGCGGAATTTGCCGCAGCGCCTGCCAGATTGCTTCCTGAAAGGCAGTGCCTTGCACGTCGATCGGCAGATCCTGATCGCGATCGGGGCTCTCGACGCTGGCGACGACACGCGCGGCCAGATCGGCCAAAGCCGCGCCGCCGGGCGTGATTTCCGCCTTGGGGAAGCGCGCCCTGAGCGCCGCTTCGCCCTCATCAAAGGACACGCGACACAATCCCTTGTCGGTCGCAGCCACAAGCATCGGCCCCAGGCTTGTCTCGGCGATCGTCCAACGGATCGTCACCCCGGCCCCGCCGCGCTTCCAGATGCTCGGCGTCATCCCCAGCCTTGTGCCCGCGCCTTCATAAAAACGGCTCGGGGCGGAATAGCCCGCTTCATAAATTGCCTCGGTCACGCTCGCCTCCTTCATCAATGCCTGCGCGGCGGCCCGCGCTTTCAGTCCGCGCGCATAGGCGGCGGGCGTCACCCCGGTCGCGCGCTTGAACAATCGGTGAAAATGATGCGGCGCATAGCCGACCATCGCGGCCAGCTCGTCCAGCCCCAGCGTCTCCTCCGCTCCCTCGATCAGCGCGACCGCACGCGCCACAGCGACCCGGTCTCGCCCGACCTCATCAGGCTTGCAGCGCAGACACGCCCGAAACCCCGCCGCCGCCGCCGCCGCACCGTCACGGTAAAACACGACATTCTCGCGCTTGGGGTGCCGCGCCGGACAGCTTGGTTTGCAGTAAATGCCCGTGGTCAGCACCGCGCCGACGAAGCGGCCATCGCTATGCCGATCGCGGGCGATGAAGGCGGCCCAGGCCGAATCGGGGTTGATCGTGTCGCTGTCCATGCCGCCGATATAGCCGCGCCGCCGGTACGCTCCATCCCGCCGGTTGCGTTCAAAGCGGCACGGACACCTCTTGGTCGTGGCGCGCCATCGCAATGATCAGCACCGCCCAGCCAACGCAGAACAGCATGGCTGACAGCAGGAAGGGCGCGCCGGGGAAATACACCCCCTGCGCATCGGCATAGGCCCCGAACACCCCAGTCATCAGCGGCGGGCCGACGATCGCCGTCAGGCTAGCGACGCTGGCAATCGCCCCCTGCAACTCGCCCTGCGCGTCCTCCGAAACCCGCAGCGTCATTAACTGCTGCATCGCCGGAAAGGCGACACCAGAGCACGCGCCGACCACCATGCCCGTCATGATGATCCCAGTGTTGGGGGCCGTCGCCAAAATGAGATAGGAGGGAATGCCACAGGCGGCCCCAACCACTGCCACGCGTTGTGCACCGAACCTGGTGACCAAAGGCCCAACCGCAAATCCCTGCGCGACGATCAGCAGCACCCCGTATGACGCGATGGTCAGACCGATCACCAGCGGGCTCCAGCCGAAGCGTGCAATCCCCTGAAAACTCCAGACCGCCAGCTGCGATTGTGCAGCCAATTGCATGAACAGGATCGCCACCAGACAGCCAAGGACCAGCGGCACTTTGGCCATGTGCACCATACTGCCGATGGGATTGGCGCGCAGCATCGAAAAAGCGCGCCGCCGCTCTGGCGGCAGCGTTTCCTGTAACACGAACCACCCGATCAGCGCCCCGCACAGTGCCAGGCCGCTCGCCGCCATGAAGGGCACGCGTTCACCAAACCCGCCAAGCAGACCACCAATCCCCGGCCCGAGCACAAACCCTGCCGCCCCAACCCCGCCAATCGCGCCGAACGCCCGGCCACGATCCTCGGGCGGCACGATATCGGCAATGCAGCTATTGGCGGCGGCAAAGGTCGCGCCCATCACGCCCAAAATCACCCGGCCAACGAACAACCATTCCAGCGTCGGTGCCCAGGCCATCAGCGCATAATCGATACCCAGCGCAAACAATGTCAGCAGCAACACCGGCCGTCGCCCAAACCGATCGCTCAGGCCACCGATCACCGGCGCGAACAGGAATTGCATCACGGCATAGGCAAAGAGCAGCCAGCCGCCGAGCTCCGCCGCGCGATCGATCGTCACGCCCGTCAGCGAGATGATCAGCCGCGGCATGACAGGCACGATTAGGCCAATGCCGGCGATATCGAGAAACACGATCATCGCCACCAGCGCGAGCATCGATCGGGTTGATCCCCGGGCCTTTGCCCCCTCAGGCGTCATCGCTTCTCCTTTGGCGCGCGCCCATGCGGCCCGCCTTTTATTGCTTTGGTCCCGTCGACGATATGTTTCGAAGCCAGTCAAGTGGCTTGGACACCCGGCGCCGGGCTATCAGTGATGTTCTGGGCTTGGCAATCAGCGCTTGGCCAATGAACCGTCGTCAATCCCACTAATCGGACCAGCATCATCGACGACACCGAATGCGCCGCGTTTCAGCCGCTGCAATTTGGGCGTCACGATGGGTATCGTCAGCATCGTGCTCGCCACTGCCATCAACAGCAGCGCCGTGAAGGTCGCCCCGGTGATAATGTGCTGGTCGAGCAGGACGTTGGCGAAGATGATCATGATCAACGCCTTGGTCTGCAGCAGCCAACCGATCGCCGACGCCTCTCCCGGTGCCCATTTCAGCAGGCGACCGGCAACATGGACCCCGGCCAACTTGCCTGCAACCGATGCCGCCAGCAGCAACGCCGCCGCGCCAAACACGGCCGCGCCGCCGACGTCCCAGTTTGTGCGCAAGCCCGTGCTCAGGAAAAACACGGGCATGACCGCCAGCAGGATATTGTCGCGAAACCCGTCCATCGCCTTGCGATCAAACCAGCGCGCGTCGAGCACGGCGCCCGACAGGAACGCGCCGACCATGAAGTGCAGCCCGGACCAATCCGCCGCGAATCCGCATGCCGCCAACCAAATCAGCCCGACATACCAGCGATCGCGCTCCGGGATGCGCGCCATCAGCCACCGGATCAGCCAGGCCGCAACCGCAAAGCCGATCAGGAAACCGCCCTGCCGCCCCATCCGCTGCCAGTCGAGCAGGATCAGGGCAAGCACGCCCCAAATCGCGACGTCGTCCGCGCTGGCATAGCGCAGGATCCGCTGGCCGATCGGCTCACGCAGAATGTCGAGTTTTTCAAGGAACAGCACCAGGATCGGCAATGCCGTGACCGCGCAGGCCATACCGATCCCCAGCAGCACCTGCCATGGCTGGCCCGCGTCGCCGACCCAGCCGGTCCCCAATGTCAGCATTACCGCCGCCGCTGCGCCACCCACCCCCAACGGTGCGACTAGCGCGAGGCCAGCCGTCAGCGCGGTCTCGCCCCGCCGGGCCCAGGCCTGCGAAACGTCGAGCTCGATCCCAGCGATCCAGACGAAAATCATCACCGCCCACCAGGCGATGCCGTTTAGCGCACCGATCACCTGGGGATTGAAGACGGCGGCATAATAGCCCGGATACACCGCGCCCAGCACACCTGGCCCCAGCAGGATGCCGCCGATGATCTGCACCACGACCAGCGGCGCATAATGCTCGGTCCGCCCCAGCCGCCACACCAGATAGGGAACGCTGTAAATCAGCAGCATCGCGATCAGGAAAACCTCGGATGTGTTCATGAGGAATGCCGCAACTTTCGTTCGGGCTTCGTTACCCCCCATTAGCCTCAAAGAATTCCAGCGTACGTTCGCGCGCCAGATCGGCGCTGGGTTCGTGATAATCCTTGCGTCGGTCCGAGTTGAAACCGTGCCCGGCTTCATAGACATGCACCGTTGCGCTGGGCCAATCCTTGGCAATCACCTTTTCAACGCCCTCCATCGGGATGCCGCTATCGTAGCGACCGAAATGGAGCATCACGGGGATTTTGGGCTCTTCATCGGCGGCCGCCGGAATCAAGCCGCCATAATAGCCCGATGCCGCTGTCAGGCCGTGCATCCGCGTCGCGCCAAACCAGCAGATCGATCCGCCATAGCAATAGCCCACCATGAAAACCGGCCCTTTGGGGACGAGTAAATCGATACAGGTCTGCACATCGCTCAGGCTGAGATCGAAGGGATGTAGATCACGCGCCAGCTCGACCGCGCGGGCGAAATCCTCGCCGGTATAGTCAGCCTCGAAGCCGGGATGTTCGCGATCGTAAAGCGCGGGGGCGAGCACCTCATAGCCGTCCTGCGCATATTCATCGCACAACTCGCGGATATGATCGGTCACGCCGAAGATTTCCTGGACCAGCACCAGCCCGCCCCGCCGAGTACCGACTGGCTCGACATGATAGACGGCGATCTCAGCGCCATCGGCCATTGCCATTTTCTTCATCTGACCGTTCGACATCTCGCCCTCCGCCTGGCTACCCGCAACCGGGATATTGCCGATGCGTCTTAGCGCAGCAAGGACAAGGCACCAGTCAAAGAATGACGCGCCCAGGCTTTATCATTTACGCTGCCCGAACATCTGCAATCAGCTGGTTGATTTGCGCCCGGAGCTGATCGACATTGCCGGCAACATCATCGGCCGTGTGCGCCAGATCGCCAGCGGTGCCGCGCGCGCGCTCTGCCCGACCATGCAGCGTTTGCATATTGGTGGCGGCGTTGGCGGTGCCATCCTCCACCTCTGCAATGGCGCGGGCGATGCGCCGCGTCATGTCGCGTTGTTGCTCAACCGCGTCAGCGACATTGGTGGCCGACTGATCAAGCCCAGCGACCAGCGTATCGATCGACTCGATGGTGGTCAGCACGGTGGCACTCGCCGCCCGCACGGCGGCCAGCCGGGACTCGATCTTGCCGGCGGCTGCCTGAGTTTGCCGCGCCAGCCCCTTCACTTCTTCCGCAACAACGGCAAAGCCACGACCGGCGGCCCCGGCCCGCGCCGCCTCTATCGTCGCATTCAGCGCCAGCAAATTCGTCTGGCCAGCAATCACCGCGATAAAATCAAGCACCGAAGCGATTTCGCTCACCAGCGCACCAAGCGATTCGGCATGATCGCGCGCCGCAATCGTCCGCACACGAACCGTGCCGACCCCGCCCCGCGAATCATGCGCCGCGCGACTGATATGATCGATTGCGGTGGCAAGCGCGCTGCTTGATTGTGCAATGGTCCGCACGCTGGCGGCGCTTTGGTCGGTCAGTGATGCGGTGGCGAGCGCGTGATGTTCAGCCTCAGCCGCTTCATCGGACATCGCAGCGGCGGCGTCGCGCAAGCGCGGCCCGGCTGATTTCAACCCGGCGACAACCACGCCCGCCTCCCGTTCGAACACCGCGAACAACGCGTCGAGATCCGCTGCACGCTTGGCGTCGGCGGCATGCGCCTTCATCTGGTTGCGATGGAGCGTGTCCTCGACGCGGCGGCCGTCCTCACTGAGTCGGCGGGCATCGATCGAGCGTTGGCGGGCAAAAGCCAGCGCTCGCGCAATTGCCCCAATCTCATCAGTGCGATCGAGCCCGGGAATGGCAGCGTCGAGCTGATCGTCCGTGATGAATTGCGTGGCGACGGCAATGTCGGCAAGCGGCTGCGTGATCCGGCGAGCAACAATCCGCATCCCCCACCACCCCACCAAAATCGCCATCAACGTCACTAACGTGACGACATAATAGGCACGCCAAAAGCGTCCTTGCATTGCTTGTTGTTCGGCGCGGGCATCAGCGCGGAGTGTGGCAATGAGCGAATCGCTATAGCCGGTCAGCGGGTCGATTGCGGCATTCAGCGGGCCGCTCACGAAGAAATCGAGCTTATCGGTCTGCCCCTCCCGCAACAGGCGATCAAGTGTCGCAATCGACCGATCGGCGTCGTGGCGGGCCGAATCGACAAGGGCAATCGCCGCTGCGTTGTTACTATCAAGCTTGTGGGCGCGGAACAGTGCCCAGTTCTGCTTGATGGCGTCGCGGGCGGAAGCAATAGTATCGATCGCCCCAGCGGTGGATACATTGCCGCTGACGACCTTATGCGCCGTGGCCAATGCCTTGGCATAATTATCCGTCACCGATTGGAGCTCGCCGATCGGGAAGATTTTCTCGCGTACCAGGATGCGCATGCCATTGCTGGTCGAGATCGAGCCGACGATCAGCGTCATCGCCAGCACGGCCTGGATGCCGAGCAACGCGAACAGCACGCGTCGCAGGGCAACCCCAATGCCAGTCGTCTGACCGCTGAGCCAATCGGTAAGACGCGACAAATCTATGAACATGAAGGGCTTTCCAGCGAGAGTCGTGTTGACTGCGCTATCGCAGCCAACCTCCCAATGGCTGGTTAACCGAGTGTTACAGTTAAATGAAAAATGCCGATAATTCGCAAAGCGGTACGATTTCGATGCGATGGGCCACCCGGCTTGCATCGCTGCCACACCGATGCTAGCAGCCGCGCAACCCAGGTGAGGGCGCTTTGTCGCCCTGTTTGCGCATGGGGCCAATTTTCCTGTTCCCAAGAGGATTTCAATCGCGTGGAGACTTCCGGCGGTATTCAAGCGAGCTTACCGGGACGCTATGCAACGGCGCTGTTCGAACTGGCGCGCGATGCAAAGGCGATCGATAAGGTCGAAGCAAGCTTGGCAACGGTCCGCGCGGCACTCGATCAGTCGCCTGATTTCAGGCAGCTGACGACCAGCCCGCTAATCGCGCGTGGTGCCGCGACCAAAGCGGTTGCGGCGGTTGCAAAGAAGCTGAAGCTCGACGCGACGACGAGCAAGTTCCTTGGTGTGCTCGCTGATAATCGCCGGCTCAGCCAGCTGCCCGCAATCATCCGCGCCTTTCGCCAGCTTGCCGCCGGTTTCCGGGGCGAGACCAGCGCAGAGGTCACCTCGGCGCACCCGCTTTCCAACGATCAGGTCACCGCGCTGAAGCAATCGCTTCGCCAGCGGATTGGCCGTGAAGTTTCCGTCGACCTCTCGGTCGATCCATCGCTGCTGGGCGGGCTCGTCGTCCGCATCGGCAGCCAGATGATCGATTCGTCGATCAAGACCCGTCTCAATACCCTCGCGCACGCGATGTAAAGGCTAAAAGGTTCATTCCATGGATATCCGCGCCGCTGAAATCTCGAAGGTCATCAAGGACCAGATCGCCAGCTTCGGCACCGAGGCTGAAGTCTCCGAAACCGGCCAGGTGCTGTCGGTCGGTGACGGTATTGCCCGCATCTATGGCCTCGACAATGTCCAGGCCGGTGAGATGGTCGAATTCTCGAACGGCGTGCAGGGCATGGCGCTCAACCTGGAAGCCGACAATGTCGGCGTCGTGATCTTTGGCTCGGACAGCCAGATCAAGGAAGGCGATGTCGTCAAGCGCACCGGCACGATCGTCGACGTGCCGATCGGCAAGGGCCTGCTCGGCCGTGTGGTCGATGGCCTTGGCAACCCGATTGACGGCAAGGGCCCGATCGTTTCCGATCAGCGCAGCCGCGTCGAAGTCAAGGCACCCGGCATCATCCCACGCACCTCGGTCCACGAGCCCGTCCAGACCGGCCTGAAGGCCATCGACGCGCTCGTCCCCGTCGGTCGTGGCCAACGCGAGCTGATCATCGGCGATCGCCAGACCGGCAAGACCGCCGTCGCGATCGACACCTTCATCAACCAGAAGAACGCCAACGCTGGCGATGACGAGAGCAAGAAGCTCTATTGCATCTATGTCGCGATCGGCCAGAAGCGCTCGACCGTGGCGCAGATCGTCCGTCAGCTCGAAGAGTCGGGCGCGATGGAATATACCATCGTCGTCGCCGCGACCGCATCCGAGCCTGCCCCGCTGCAGTTTCTCGCGCCCTATACCGGCTGCGCGATGGGCGAATATTTCCGCGACAACGGGATGCATGCGCTGATCGTGTATGACGATCTGTCGAAGCAAGCCGTTGCTTACCGCCAGATGTCGCTGCTGCTGCGCCGCCCGCCGGGCCGCGAAGCCTATCCCGGCGACGTGTTCTATCTCCACAGCCGCTTGCTTGAGCGCGCCGCGAAGATGAACAGTGACAATGGCTCGGGCTCGCTCACCGCGCTGCCGATCATCGAAACGCAGGCGGGCGACGTGTCGGCCTATATCCCGACCAACGTGATCTCGATCACCGACGGCCAGATCTTCCTCGAAACCGATCTGTTCTTCGCCGGCATCCGTCCTGCGATCAACGTCGGCCTGTCGGTCAGCCGCGTCGGTTCGGCTGCACAGACCAAGGCGATGAAGAAGGTGTCGGGTTCGATCAAGCTCGAGCTGGCGCAGTACCGCGAAATGGCGGCGTTCGCGCAGTTCGGCTCGGACCTCGACGCCTCGACGCAGAAGCTCCTCAACCGCGGTGCGCGCCTGACCGAGCTGCTCAAGCAGGCGCAGTTCTCGCCGATGCCGTTCGAAGAGCAGACGGTGTCGATCTTTGCCGGCACCAACGGCTTTATCGATGGCGTCCCCGTCAACGCGGTGACGCGCTTCGAGGCGGCAATGCTCGCCGATATGCGCGCCAACCACGCCGACATTCTTACGGACATCCGCGAGAAGAAGGACCTGTCGAAGGAAACCACCGAAGCGCTGAAGACGGCGCTCGGGAATTTCGCGAAGACGTTTGCGTAATTGATCTAGCCCTCTCCCCATTGGGGAGAGGGTTGGGTGAGGGGCGGCTCGGCCCGATTGGGCACTTCACCCTCACCAACTCCGACTAGGCGGCACAGCCGCCAAGTCTGCGTATCCTCTCCCTCCAGGGAGAGGGAGAGAAAGGTACGATGGCAAGTCTCAAGGCCCTCAAGATCCGCATCGGCTCGGTGAAGTCGACGCAGAAGATCACCCGAGCGATCAAGACGGTCGCCACCGCCAAGCTGCGTCGTGCGCAGGAGGCGGCGGTTGCCGCGCGTCCTTATGCGCAGCGGCTCGAAGCGGTCATGGCGAACCTGGCCTCCAAGGTGACGGTCAGCGAATCATCGCCGAAATTGCTGGCGGGCACGGGCAAGGACCAGGTGCATCTGCTTGTCGTCACGACTGCCAATCGCGGCCTGGCGGGTGGTTTCAACTCCAACATCGTCCGCCTTGCGCGCCGCAAGGCCGACGCGCTGATCGCGGAAGGTAAGACTGTCCGCTTCTATCTGGCGGGTCGCAAGGCGCGGGTGCTGGGGCGTTTCTACCCGGCAATGATCTATCATGATCGCGACATGAGTGCGGTTCGCAACCCCGCCTTTGTCCATGCTCACGAGCTGGCGACTGACCTGATTACCCGCTTCGAAGCCGGCGAATTCGACGTCGCGCACTTATTCTATTCCAATTTCCGGTCCGCCTTGGTGCAGGAGCCCGCCGAACAGCAGGTCATTCCAGTGCCTCTGGCCGCCGGATCCGCAACGTCCGCACCATCGTCGCTTGCAGCCGTCGAATATGAGCCCGATGAGGAAACGATCCTCGCCGAGCTGCTGCCGCGCAACATCGCCATTCAGATTTACCGCGCCATGCTGGAAAACAATGCCGGCTTCTATGGCGCGCAGATGAACGCGATGGACAATGCAACGCGCAACGCCGGCGACACGATCAACCGCCTGACGATCCAGTATAACCGCACCCGCCAAGCCGCGATCACGACCGAGCTGGTGGAAATTATTTCGGGCGCTGAGGCGCTCTAAGCAAAGCACGAAGGCAAGGAACGAACGATGGCAACCGCCCCCGACACGATCGCCCCCAAGGCGACCACCAACAATGTAGGCCGCATTTCGCAGGTCATCGGCGCCGTCGTCGACGTGACCTTTGAAAATGATCTGCCCGCGATTTTGAACGCGCTCGAAACGAGCAACAACGGCAACCGCCTCGTTCTCGAAGTCGCGCAGCATCTGGGCGAGAATACCGTCCGCACGATCGCGATGGATGCGACCGAGGGCCTGACGCGCGGCCAGACCGTGACGGATACCGGATCGCAGATCCGCGTGCCGGTCGGCCCGATGACGCTTGGCCGCATCCTGAACGTCATCGGTGAGCCGATCGACGAGCTCGGGCCGGTCAACGCGACCGACACGATGCCGATCCACGCCCCTGCCCCGCTATTCGTCGACCAGTCGACCGAAAGCGCCATTCTGGTGACGGGCATCAAGGTCATCGATCTGCTCGCGCCTTATGCCAAGGGCGGCAAGATCGGCCTGTTCGGCGGCGCCGGCGTCGGCAAGACGGTGCTCATCCAGGAACTGATCAACAACATCGCCAAGGGCCACGGCGGCACATCGGTGTTCGCCGGCGTCGGCGAGCGTACCCGTGAGGGCAACGATCTCTATCACGAATTCCTCGACGCAGGCGTTATCGCCAAGAACGAGACCGGTCAGGCGATCTCCGAAGGCTCCAAGGTCGCGCTCGTTTATGGCCAGATGAACGAGCCACCGGGCGCGCGTGCCCGTGTGGCGCTCTCGGGCCTGACGATCGCTGAATATTTCCGCGATGTCGAAGGCCAGGACGTGCTGTTCTTCGTCGATAACATCTTCCGCTTCACCCAAGCCGGTTCGGAAGTGTCGGCACTGCTCGGCCGCATCCCATCGGCGGTGGGCTATCAGCCGACGCTGTCGACCGACATGGGCGCACTGCAGGAGCGGATCACCTCGACCAACAAGGGATCGATCACCTCGGTGCAGGCGATCTACGTTCCCGCCGACGATTTGACCGATCCGGCCCCTGCAACGTCGTTCGCCCATTTGGACGCCACGACCGTGCTCAACCGCGCAATCTCGGAACTGGGCATCTATCCAGCGGTCGATCCGCTCGATTCGACCAGCCGCGTGCTCGAACCGCGCGTTGTTGGCCAGGAGCATTATGACACGGCCCGTGCTGTTCAGGCGACGCTCCAGAAGTACAAGTCACTGCAGGACATCATCGCGATTCTGGGCATGGACGAGCTGAGCGAAGAAGATAAGCTGACCGTCAGCCGCGCGCGCAAAATCCAGAAGTTCCTGTCGCAGCCCTTCCACGTTGCGACCGTCTTCACCGGCATCGAGGGCAAGTTCGTCCAGCTCGAAGATACGGTGAAGTCGTTCAAGGCTGTGGTCGACGGCGAATATGATCACCTGCCCGAAGCCGCTTTCTACATGGTCGGCGGCATCGATGAAGCCATCGCCAAGGCCGAAAAGATGGCGCAGGACGCGTAAGACTATCTCCCCTCCCGCTTGCGGGAGGGGGCGGGGGTGGGCGGTGCCGCAAAAGCGCTCGTCTATCCCAAGAGGAAAAGCCCACCCCCAGCCCCTCCCGCAAGCGGGAGGGGAGTGAGACGGAAAAATGCTGCACTTCGAACTCGTCACCCCTGAAAAGCTCGTCCGCTCAGAGGACGTGTACATGGTCGTCGTTCCAGGCTCCGAGGGCGATTTCGGCGTGCTGCAGGGCCATGCGCCCGTGATGTCGACGATCCGTGACGGTGCACTCCACATCTATCGCACGGACAAGGGCGAGCCCGAAATGCTGCCGATCAAGGGCGGCTTTGCCGAGGTTAACGAACGCGGGCTAACGGTGCTGGCCGAACAGGCTGGCTGAAGGCGACGTTAGTCTGCTGGGCAATGCCTGGCGGGCGCGGGCGACACGCGGTCATCGTTAATTGGCCACCACCAAAATCACGGCATTCGTAGCGCGGATCATAGCGCGCGATAAGCGGTGTTCGGCTGTCAGGCAGGTCGTCATTGGCGAACCAAAGGATGGCGGCATCGCGGCCTGAAAGTGCCAGAACCGCTTGATTGGGATCCTGATCGGCCGCAGCACGCGCAACGCTGACCGCGACGGTTCGGCCACCCCGACGGAGGAAAAAGCCGCCCACCTCGGCAAGATGCGCGCTTGACGATGCCGAGGCGACTGGCCCGTCCCAGAACATGACGAGCCGCTGGGGCTGCCGCTCAGCCAGCCAGGCTGAAGGCTGCTCGAGATTAAAGATGTGGCGAGGATCGCGCTCGGTTCCGGTAAAAATCGAGGCCAACAGGCCTATCGATGTCGACATCATCATCGCCGTCGCCACGATGACAGGCCGGGGATCGCGGGCAACCATCCACCGCGACCAAAGCGCCAGGGCAAACAGAAATGACGGCATCGACGGCGTCAAATAGCGCGGCAGGAAGCCTGGTCGGGTAAAGGCGATCACCAGCACCAGGGCGATGGTTGCAACGCCGCAAACCGCCAGCATCGTGCTTGGCCCCCAGGAAATCGGGCCCGCCCGACGCTGGGCCAAAGCAATCGTGATCGATCCAATAATCACGCCCAAGATGACCGTCGCGCTGAAGGAAACCCCGAGCAACATCGCTGGAATTTCCAGAACTGCTGCGGGTGGCAAACCACCCGACGCAAGGTCGTTGCCAACAGTCAGCTGCAAAACGGCAGGCAGATGAAAATAGGCCCAGCCGAACATCGGCAACAGCAGCAATGCTGCTGGCCAGGTCGCCACTGCCCGTGCCCGGTGATAGCCAAGATAGGCGATTCCCTGCACCACGCACGGAACCACACCCCAATATTGCGTCAGGATCAGCACCGCCGACGCGGTAATCCAGCCGCTGGCGCGGGCCGTTGTCGGGCGATTAAGCAGCTGCACGAACAGGATCGCCTGCACCACGCCGAGCAGAAACATCTGCGGATAAGGGCGCGCCTCCCCCGCAACGCCGAACATTGGCACCCAAAGTAGCGCGAACACCGCCCACCACATCCGCAGATCGCGATCGGCATGCCCCTTCCACAGGATCAGCAGTGGTGCCGCGATCGACAGCAGCACGCTTGGCAAGCGCAGGGCAAGGTCACTCGATCCAGCAATCTTCGCCCATAGCCACAAGGGCATATAGAAAGCAGGACCAGTCAGCTCAGAGAGACACCAATCGAGCAGAGCGGCAACATTGGGTTGGGTCGCGATGACGGCGCTGAACGTCTCATCGAACCACAAGGGCGCATTCCAGCTATAGGATAGTCGGCCAATCACGCCGACGATCATTGCCGTCAGTAGCAAGGGCGCACGCCACCCGGCCCGGTCCAACGCGACCTCGATGAAACGCCGCCCGGTTTGGCGAGGCAGTGTTAGGGCCGGTCCATCCACCAAGGGTAACTATCCCGCTGTTTGATGCTCTGTCGCACCGGACCCCTCAAATATTACTTAATTTCGACCGTGTAACAGTGCCGAGCAGGCGACCAAATGCGCGCCGTACTGCCGATTTTGATGCTTAGGAAATGGTAACACCTTTGCAGGTATGAAATCCGTAACCACAATGATTGGGACAAAATGAGCGCTTTTGGACGACGCAGTGGTGCAGGTAACGGTGCCCCCCCGGCCCGGCCCGCCTTTGGTGTTGCCCGCCCAATGCAGGGTGCTGGCCCGGCGCGGCCTGCCGATTTGCAGGGCAGCGACCAATTTCCGCCGATCGATCTCGCGCCGCTGCCACCGCTTGCCTCCGCAGCCGATGGAATGACCGGGACGATGCCGGGCACCGCGATGGACGCGATGCAGCGGTTGCAGGAACGCCAAGCGTCGTCGGGTGATGCCGGCCAGTCGAAGATGGAGGGGTTCGAAACCTCGATCCACAAGATCAAGGAGCAGGTGCTGCCGCGCCTGCTTGAGCGCGTTGATCCGGAGGCCGCCGCAACGCTCGACAAGGACGAACTCGCCGAGGAATTCCGCCCCATCATCGGTGAAGTGCTCGCCGAACTAAAGCTAACGCTCAACCGCCGCGAACAGTTCGCGCTCGAAAAAGTGCTGATTGACGAGTTGCTCGGCTTGGGGCCGCTCGAGGAATTACTTGCCGATCCGAACATCTCGGACATCATGGTGAACGGCCCCGAGCAAACCTATATCGAGCGCAAGGGCAAGCTCGAGCTCGCCAATATCCAGTTCCGCGATGAGGAGCATCTGTTCCAGATCGCGCAGCGCATCTGCAACTCGGTCGGCCGCCGCGTCGACCAGACCACGCCGCTCGCCGATGCCCGCCTGAAAGATGGCTCCCGCGTCAACGTCATCGTGCCGCCGCTCAGCTTGCGCGGCACCGCCATTTCGATTCGTAAATTCTCGGCCAAACCGATCACACTCGACATGATGGCCGGCTTTGGTTCGATGAGCGCCAAGATGGCGACCGCGCTAAAGATCGCCGGCGCCTGCCGCTTCAATGTCGTCATTTCGGGCGGTACGGGTTCGGGCAAGACGACGATGCTCAACGCCTTGTCGAAGATGATCGACCCCGGCGAGCGCGTGTTGACGATTGAAGACGCCGCCGAACTTCGCTTGCAACAGCCGCACTGGCTGCCGCTCGAAACACGCCCGCCCAACCTTGAGGGGCAAGGTGAGATCAGCATCCGCGATCTCGTCAAGAACGCGCTGCGTATGCGCCCTGACCGGATCATCCTGGGCGAAATTCGCGGGAGCGAATGCTTCGATCTGCTTGCCGCGATGAACACCGGCCATGATGGCTCAATGTGTACACTCCACTCCAACTCCCCGCGCGAGGCGCTGGCGCGTATGGAGAATATGGTGATGATGTCGGACATCAAGGTGCCCAAGGAAGCGATCAGCCGCCAGATCGCCGATTCAATCGACCTGATCATCCAGGTGAAGCGCCTGCGCGACGGGTCGCGCCGCGTGACCAACATCACTGAGGTAATCGGCATGGAAGGCCCCGTGATCGTCACGCAGGAGCTGTTCAAGTTCGAATATCTCGACGAAAGCGCAGATGGAAAGATCGTCGGCGAATATCGCTCCATGGGCCTGCGCCCCTATACGCTCGAAAAGGCGCGCCAATATGGCTTCGACCAGGCCTATCTTGAGGCCACGTTATAGGATTTTTCGGCTGCCGGGACGTGGCGTAGAGCGCTTCGTCTTCCGTCGGCCGCCGATCCTGTTTGCGCTGGCCCTGATTGGTGCAGCGCCGCCGCCCAGCACGGCCATTTCGACGTTGTCGCCCGATAGCGAAACACGCTGGGTGCCGTTTGACTTGACGCCGGGCAACCAGATTCGCTTCACCATGACCGTCAACGGCATGCCCGCGACGGCCATTCTCGATACCGGGGTCAGTGCCTCAGTCATCTCGCGCGATTTCGCTTCGGTCCACCGGCTGCACGTGCAGCCACGCGGCCACGCCAGCGCAATTGGTGGCAATGTCGCCATCGGCTGGGCGGCCACGCAGAGCATCGCCCTGGGCGGGCTGACGCGGCGCGGTGGTGGCATTATCGTCACCACCCTGCCCGCTGCAGCCACCGGCACCGCCCGCGCGGTCGATATCTTGATTGGCCATGATCTTATCGACGCCTACGCGCTTGAGATCGATTTCGAAGCGAAGCGCTTTCGCCTCATCAAATCGGGGCGGCTGCCGTTTCGGGGCCTAAGCGCACCGCTGAGCATCGCAGCCAACCAGAATGTCTATATGACCGAAGCATTGCTTGGCGGTCGGCGATTGGCACCAATGGTGGTTGATACCGGGGATGGCTCATCGATCACCCTGTCACAGGAATCGTTCCGCGCCGCTCGGATCGCCGGCCTGCCGACGACGACGACGATTGCCTTCGGGCTCGCCGGGGCGCTCATCACTGACCTGGCGATTGTACCCAGCCTGGCGGTTGGCAAACTGACCGCCAGCAATGTCGAGATACGCGTCGAGCGACGCGGCGGTTTTTCGCACGAAATTGGTGCCGCCGGGCGAATCGGTTCCGGCTTTCTGCAGCAGTATCGCGTGCTGCTCGACCCGATCGCCGGCCATATCGTCTTCGGTCCCTCCAGCCAGACCGGCAAACCGCCGGTCCGGTCGACCAGTGGCATCCTTGTCGCCACCGAAGCGGCACGGCTGCGCGTTCTGCACGTCATGCGCGGCAGCCCGGCCGAAGTGAGCGGCTGGCGCGCGGGTGATCTGATCTGCGCGATCGACGGCACCCCAGTCCCCGCCGACTATAGCAACACCCCGATCAGCAGCTGGTCGGTCGGATCACCCGGCCGGGTCGTGCTGCTCAGCGGCTGCGATGGCAGGGAACGAGCACTCACCCTGGGAAAATTTTACTGAACCACCACGGCTAGGCCTTAAAGCCAAGGCTCGCCAGGATCACCGCCATGATCAGCGCAAGCATCTGAACTGTCGGCCAATCAACAATTCCGATCGAATCAAGATTATCGCGACGGGCGCGCCGCCAATCGCGCCAGCCGCTGAACAGCGCAATTGCTAGCGCGGTAACCGCTCCGCCCCAAAGCCCTGCTTGCATCATGCCCTCTTGCTCGCCAAAACGCGCTGCAACGGCCCTTAATGATCAAGGAATCGAAATGCGCCAGCCTTTTTGGACGTCCGCTCTTGTTGCAACCAGCATTGTAATCACCGGTGGCGCGATTGCGGCTGCCGTAAAACCAACATCGGCCCTAACCGCCGCTGTCAACGCGCCTAGCCGGACCCCGGCCAATGTCGCCCGCGACCGCTATCGCCACCCCGCGGAAACGCTCGCCTTTTTCGGCGTAAAGCCACGCGACACGGTGGTGGAAATTTGGCCGGGCGGTGGCTGGTATACCGAAATCCTCGCGCCTTATCTGGCGAATGGCACCCTCTATGCCGCGACCCCGTCTGAAAATGCGCGCAAAGGGGTGATCACCCTGCAGACGGCCAAGCCCGATATTTACGGCAAGATCAAATTCGCCGCCTTTCCGACCACAGCCAGCAACGCAAGCGCTGGCGTGCCCGCCGGTTCAGTCGATGTGGTCCTGACGTTTCGCAACGTCCATAACTGGAGCTTTGGTGCCACTGACCAGACTCAGGCTGCGTTTGATCAGATGTTTGCCATGCTGAAGCCCGGCGGTGTGCTGGGCCTGGTCGAGCACCATCTGCCCGAAAATGCCAAGGACATTACCGAAGCCAAGAGTGGTTATATGAAGCGGTCTTCGGTGATTGCCT
Source organism: Proteobacteria bacterium ST_bin13 (assembly GCA_002083645.1). Taxonomy (GTDB): domain Bacteria; phylum Pseudomonadota; class Alphaproteobacteria; order Sphingomonadales; family Sphingomonadaceae; genus Sphingomonas. The sequence continues at coordinate 149,990 of MSXQ01000025.1, read as the reverse complement.
TTGCCACCAAGGCCGGCTTTGTGCTCGCTGGCGAAAGCACGATCAACGCCAATGCCAAAGACACGCATGACTATCCCAAGGGCGTCTGGACGCTGCCGCCCAATTATGCCGAGAAGGAAGTCGATCGCGCACGCTATGCTGCCATCGGCGAAAGCGACCGGATGACGCTGAAGTTCGTTAAGCCGAAATAACGGGAATGGTCGAGCCAGCGACCAAACCGATTGGCCTTTTGGCGCGGATCGTTGGCCCGGCAGCGACGCCAGCCGACACTGCGCTGACCCTTGGCGCAATGGTGCTGGCCGTACCGCTAGCGGCGGGGGCGATTATGTCAGCCGGGACGGTCGACTGGCGTTGGTGGCAATGGCTGCTGGTTTTGATCGTGGCGAGCGATCTGGGCGGCGGCATCGTCGCCAACGCGTTGCCCAGCACCAAACGCTGGTATCACGCGCCAAATGGCCATGACCGGCGGATGCTCGGCTTTGCTTTGCTGCAGGTGCAATTGCCGGCGCTCTCGCTGATCGTCCCGGAGGCGATGCCGATGCTGGCGGGCCTGCTTGGCTATATCTGGCTGCTCGGCGGGGTGACAATTTTGCTGGCCGTGCCGCACCGGTTCCGGCTGGCGATCGCGTTCATGATAACGGCGGTCGGCACGGTATTGCTTGCCCGATTGTTACCGGTTGCCAGCGCTTTGGGTTGGATGCCGCTCGCTTTGTATCTCAAGATCCTCGCCGGCCATGTGATTGGGCCAGGCGAGGCTTGATCGCTATTTGTCGAGCCGCTCGATTTTTTCCTGCAACCGGTTCAGCTCTGCCTTCAGCGTGGCGATTTCCTCGTCCTTGCTGGCGGCATGATCGGTCTTGCTCTCCGGCTTGAAGGCAGCCGTCGCGGCTTCGAACATGGCGATGTTGCGCTTGGCGATTTCAGCAAAAGGGGAATGTGCAAAGGCACCTTCAACTGCTGATTTGAACTGCGCCTGATTGCGACGGAAACCGTCCATCGATGCTTCGAGATAGCCCGGCACCATCGCCTGCATCGAATCGCCGTACATCGAGATCAACTGGCGCAGGAAATTCACTGGCAGCATCGTTTGCCCGCGCGATTCTTCTTCCATGATAATCTGGGTCAGCACATTATGGGTAATGTCTTCGTCGGTCTTGGCATCGACAACCTTGAAGTCGCGCCCTTCGCGCGTCATCGCGGCAAGGTGCTCGAGCGTGATGTAAGAAGAGGTTTCGGTATTGTAGAGTCGCCGATTGGCGTATTTTTTGATGATGACGATGCCATCATCCGGTGCAGTCTTTTTCATGGGAGGTCCCCCGAGGGTGCGTAACAGCCCTGTAACACCGTTCCATGCCGCGCCGCAACACGGTCCGCGTCCGTTGCCCTTGTTCCTGGAAATGCTGCGCCAGGAAACGGCGGAATCGTCCGATCGTCAACGCGCCGCGCTGGCGGGGCTGGCGGCCTATCAGGCGGCTGATCGGGGGGCGACCCGACGGCTGGGTCGCGTAAAGCATCGCCGCGGGCGGGCGCGTCTGCGCGATTATGGCGGCGACGGACCGCCCGTTGTCGTCATCCCTTCGCTGATCAACCCGCCCTTCATCGTTGATCTCACGCGCCAGCAATCCCTGTTGCGCTGGCTAGCGGGCCGGGGACACCGAACATTCCTGCTCGATTGGGGCGCGCCCGATGCGACGGAACGAACCATGGATATCGGCGATCATGTCACGCAGCTGTTGCTGCCGCTGATCAGGAAGCTTGGACAGCCTCCCATCCTGATCGGCTATTGCCTGGGCGGGACGATTGCGGTGGCAGCGGCATGCCTTACGCCGGTGGCCGGGCTCGCGATGATTGCGGCTCCCTGGCATTTTGACGGTTTTGACGCCAGCGCGCGCGCCCGAATTGCCGCTTTATGGACAAGCACAAGATCGGCCTGCGATGCCATGGGCCTGGTCCCAATGGAGGTGCTGCAGGCGGGTTTCTGGCAGCTTGATCCAGCGCGCACGATTACGAAATATGAATCCTTTGCGGCCATGGCCCCGGGCAGCCCTGCCGCGCGCAGCTTTATCGCGCTGGAAGATTGGGCCAATGCCGGTGCGCCGCTAACCTATGCCGCCGGTGCGCAAATGTTTGAGGCGCTGTTCGCCGGCAATGTGACCGGCACCGGCAAATGGACAGTTGGCGGTAGCCTGATTGATCCAGCTACATTGGTCTGCCCAACGATCGATTTCGTCTCGCTGCATGATCGGATTGTACCGGCCGCCAGCGCCATTGGCTTTGCCGATCAACGTAAATTGGCGGCAGGGCATGTCGGCATGGTCGTCGGCAGCCGTGCGCGCCTGGAATTATGGGAACCGCTTGACGACTGGATTAGCCAGGTGCTGGGGGCTAAAGAACGCACACCTCTTTCAGCAGCCGGAAACCCGCCATGACCGATATCGTCATCACCGCCGCCAAACGTACCCCCGTTGGCAGCTTCCTCGGCGCCTTTGCATCGACGCCAGCGCACGAACTTGGCCGCATCGCGATCGAGGCGGCGCTGGCGCAGGCAGGCATTACGGGTGATGACGTGTCCGAGGTCATTCTTGGCCAGGTATTGACGGCAGCCCAGGGCCAAAACCCGGCGCGACAGGCATCGATGGCCGCAGGCGTGCCCAAGGAAATCCCGGCCTGGGGCGTCAATCAAGTCTGCGGATCGGGGCTGCGCGCGGTTGCGCTTGCCGCTCAGGCAGTGGCGACAGGTGATTCGGCCATCGTCGTTGCCGGCGGCCAGGAATCAATGTCGCTCAGCCCCCATGCTCAGTTCCTGCGCGCGGGGCAGAAAATGGGCGACCTGATGCTGATCGACACGATGATCAAGGACGGGTTGATCGACGTTTTCAACGGCTATCACATGGGCATCACTGCCGAAAACCTGGCCGAAAAATACCAGGTCACCCGCGCTGATCAGGACGCCTTTGCCGTCGAGTCGCAGAACAAGGCCGCCGCCGCCCGCGCCGAGGGCCGCTTCAAGGAGGAGATTGCCACCGTCACGATCAAGGGACGCAAGGGCGACACGCTGGTGGAGCACGACGAATATATCCGCGACGGGGCGACAATCGACGGCGTCTCCGGGCTAAAGCCCGCCTTCAAAAAGGACGGCACCGTCACGGCGGCCAATGCCAGCGGCCTGAACGATGGTGCCGCCGCGCTTGTCATCATGACCCGCGCAGAGGCCGAACGCCGCGGCTCCCCCATTCTTGCGCGGATCGCCAGCTGGGCATCGGCGGGGGTCGATCCCTCGATCATGGGAATTGGCCCCGTCCCCGCCACGCGCCGCGCGCTCGAAAAGGCTGGCTGGGCGATCGGCGACCTTGATCTTATCGAATCGAACGAAGCTTTTGCCGCGCAAGCGCTGTCAGTGAACAAGGAACTTGGCTGGGACTCTGCCAAGATCAACGTTAACGGCGGTGCGATCGCCATCGGTCATCCGATCGGGGCATCGGGCGCGCGAATCCTGACCACGCTGATTTACGAAATGGCGCGACGCGATGCCAAAAAGGGTCTCGCGACCCTGTGCATCGGCGGCGGCATGGGAATCGCTTTGTGCGTTGAGCGCTGAGGATGCGACGTACGGCGACATATTATTTGTTCATCGTAGGTTAAGCCGCATTATTGTTTCTTCACTGTGGCAAACTAGTGACAATGCCGCCTGAATAGGTGCGTCGCCCCCATAAAGTCCCCATGCCCATATTGCATATTTGCGGCAGGCAGCCTTGAGTGGTTTAATTCGGGCAGTTCCGCTCGGAGACAGGGACATATCCATGAAACTAAAGACGCTCATGAGCGCCACCGCGCTCGTTGGAATTTTGGCAAGCTATCCGACGATTGCGTCGGCACAATCGACACCGACGCCAAAGGCCGCGCTCGACGACACGACGCCAGACGCAACGGCCGAAGAAGAAGACAAGGCGATTGTCGTCACCGGCTCGCGCATTCGCCGTTCCAGCTTCGACATGCTCGAACCAACGGTGTCGATTGATTCCAAATATCTCGAAAATCGCAACCTGACCAACATCGCCGATGCGCTCAACGAGCTGCCCGGCTTCCGCGGTTCAGTGACGCCAAACGGCGCGCAGAACGGCTTTGGCCAGGGCGTGAACTTCATCAACACTTTCGGCCTTGGGTCGAACCGCACCTTGACGCTGGTCAACGGTCGCCGCGTCGTTTCGTCGAACGTCACCACGATTTTCGGCAACAATGGCGGTACTCAGGTCGATCTGAACATCTTCAACCCCATCTTGATCGATCGTATCGACCGTGTTTCGATCGGTGGTGCGCCGGTTTACGGTTCTGACGCCATTGCCGGCACGGTAAACGTCATCACCAAGACCCGTTTCACCGGGCTCGAAATCCGCGCGACCACGGGCGTGACCGAATATGGCGACAACTTCCGCTACAACGTATCGGGCGCCTACGGCTACAATTTCGCGGACGGACGCGGTAACATTTCGATCGCCGCGAATTATGAAGAAGTTCGTGGTATTCTGACTAACGATCGCCCGTTTCTCGCGAACGGCGTTGGCGGTCAGCTGAACCCAACCAGCGCGCTCGCCGCAACGCTTGGCCCAGTCGGTCGCTCACCACTGAACGATGGCCGCATCAACCCCAATATCGGGTTCAACAACTCGACGACCGACGGTTTCCCCGGTACGGTGCTGGTGACGCGCGCGGGCATCCCGTCGCTCAGCCGTGGTGGTGTTGTCGTCAACGCGACGACTGCCCTGCGTGCGCTTGACTATAACGTCCAGTTCGCGCCTGACGGCACGCTGATTCCGTTCAACCGCGGCACGCTGTTTGCTGGCGCGATCACCTCTGCCGCAGCACGTAACTCGGGTGGCGACGGCTTTGTTTTCAACGATTTCACCCAGATCACCGGCAATTCGCGCCGCATTTCGGCCAACATCTTTACTGATTATCAGCTGACCGACGATGTCCGTCTGTTCGCTGAAGGTCTGTATTTCAACGGCTTTGGCGATGAATTGATCCAGCAGCAATCGTTCCAGTCGACATTGTTCGGTGGTGCCAGCTCTGCGTTGACGTTCAGCGTCAACAACCCGTTGCTTTCTACCCAAGCGCGGAACCTGCTGGTCGCTAACGGGTACACGACCTTCCGCCTCAGCCGGATCAACCTTGATCTTGGCGACGCGACGGGTTCTTCGAGGAACGATCTCTATCGCATCGTTGGCGGTGCTGACGGGAAGTTCCAGGCGTTTGGCCGCGACTTCAATTTCGAAGTCTCGGGCGTCTATGGCCGCAACGACTATCGCGATTTTGCACAGCAGATTAACCAGCAAAATTTCGTCAATGCGATCAATGGCTGCGTGACGAACCCAGCTGTCAACGCGACACCTGGTTTCACAGCGATTGCAGATGCGCGCTGCGTTCCGCTCAGCGTGTTCGGCGAAGGCGCGCCATCACCGGCCGCCCGCGCTTACGTGATCCAAGATACTGTCGCGCGCAGCTATATTGACCAATGGGTCGTGAACGCAAACGTCGGCGGTTCACCGTTCGATGTCTTCACCAACCCAGTTCAGTTTAACGTTGGCTATGAACATCGCGAAGAATCAGCGCAGTTCACGCCCGATCCCTTCCTGCAGGCTGGGCTTGGTCGTTCGGTCGCGATTGCCCCCACCGGCGGTCGCTATGCGCTGAACGAAGTAACGGGCGAATTCAACCTGCCAATCTTCACCCCGAAGAATGACTTTTTCTTCCATAACCTGGAAGTATTCGGGCGCGGTCGTTATGTGCATAACACCGTCAACGGCGGGTTCTTTGCATGGGCCGCAGGTGGATCATTCTCGCCAATCGAAGACGTGCAATTCCGCGGTAACTTCACCAAATCGTTCCGTGCGCCGTCGATTACTGAATTGTTCTCGCCACAAACCAACACCTTCACCACGGTCCCGGATCTCTGCGCTCCCGGTGCCATCGGTGCAGGGGCCGTGCCCGCAACGCGGACCGCAAACTGCAATGCGTTCCTTGCACGCTTCCCGAACGGCACGCCGCTGAGTGCCGCCACCGCAACGGTCCCAGGCCGTTCGGGTGGCAATCCCTTGCTGCAGAACGAAGAAGCCAACAGCTACACCTATGGCGTCATCTTCCGTCCTCGGTTCGTCCGCGGGCTGAGCCTGTCGGTCGACTATTTGAACATTGATCTCCGGCAGCCGATCTCCAATCTCACGGTGGCAAACATCGCCGGCGCTTGCTTTGACAACGCAGCGTTCAACGCGGCTGATCCCGCCAATGGCAACGCTTTCTGTTCGCTGATCCGCCGTGACGCAAACGGCCAGGTGCCAGCCGATCCGGCCAACCCGGCGGTGACGTCCGGGTTCGTCAATGGTCAGAGGATCCAGGTTGAAGCCATTCAGAGCAGCCTGGAATATGTGACCAAGCTGGACGGTCTCAACCTGCCTGGTTCGCTTGTAGTTACCGGCGAACTATTCGTATTGCTGCGTCGTCTTATCGATACCACGGGCGTTGCGCCTGCGCGGTCGGACGGCACGGTGGGCGATCCGACCTGGCAGGGCCAGGCGCGCGTGCAATATTCGACCAAGTACGTCAACTTTGCGACCAATATCAACTATACTGGCCAGCAGTTGTCCTCGCGGTTCAACCGTGCACCGGGGCCCAATGACACGCGTGAATTTGACAAGTTTGATGATTTCATCACGCTTGATTCGAGCGTGACGTTCAATGTGAACAAGCAGTTCCAGCTGATCGCGTCGGTGACGAACCTCACCAACCGTGTTGGCCAGAACTATTTCGGCATCATCATTCCGGCATCGGTCAACGACTCATTTGGTCGGCGCTTCGGCTTGTCGGTGCGCGTTCGGTATTGATCTGAATTAGCATATTGAACGATTAAGGGAGGCGGGGCGCACACAGCGCCCCGCCTCTTTTCTTTGGGGTGCCGCCTGGGGCGTCATGCCAAGTAGTATTCAAATGCCAAGCGGTCAGTCGGCGCGGGACCCATGCCAATCAGATCGTCACGATTGGAAGCGCTCAGGCTGTCCAATGCGGATCAAAACGCCGACCGAGGCCGACCAGCAATTCATATTGCGACATGCCGGACGCGGCCGCAGCCGCCGGCAGTGCATAGTCCAGCGCGACCCAGTCCCCCTCACCGAGCCCCGGGGCTCGATCGACCGCAATCGCCACCAGATCCATCGACACGCGACCAACCACCGGCAGCGCGATATCGCCCCAGCGACCGCAACCGATCCCTGAAAATCCGCAAAAATAGCCGTCAGCATAGCCGATATTGATGATCGCAATCTCGGTATCATGTGTGGCCAAATAGGTGGCGTTATAGCCAATGCTCGCGCCAGCCGGCACACAGCGGCGCTGCACGATTTGCGCTTCGGGGGTGACGACTTGCTGAATGGTCGCGAGCTCTTCGCGGGGGACACCGCCATAGAGCGCAAGGCCGGGGCGGGTCAGATCAAAGGCATAATCAGGCCCCAGTCCAATGCCGGCCGAATTAGCCAGGCTCATTCGCTGGGCGGACGACCTGCCCCGCAGCGCGGCGAAGGCCGCGAGCTGCGCGCCATTCATCGCCACATCAACGTCAGCGCAGGCAAGATGGCTCATCAGCACATTAATCTCCAGCCCCGTAAGCAACCCGGACAACGCCTGGTCAACCGGCAGACCAAGCCGGTTCATGCCGGTATCGATCATGACGTCGCACGCACCACCGCCCGCCCCGCGCCACCGCTCTATTTGGGCGGGCGAATTCAGAACGGGCCGTGCAATGCCGGAGAGCGCAATCGGCATATCCTCTGCCCGGATGCCGTGGAGCACGGAAACGGACAGGTCGAGTGGGGCGAGTTCCGCCGCCTCTGCCCAGGTCGCGACAAAGAAATCACGGCACCCCGCACGTGCCAGGCGCGTGGCGACATCAGCAGCCCCCAGTCCATAGCCATTGGCCTTTACCGCCGCCCCGCAGGCCGCCGATCCGCTCATCGCATCAAGGGTGCGCCAGTTGCTGGCAAGTGCTGCTGCATCAAGCCGCAGCCTTAGGGGGGAAGTGGTCATGCGATGAGGGGTTAGCGCCAGCCGCTATCGGGCACTAGTCCCTAGCTTCTTGGCGCCGCCTTGGGGCGTTCGTCCTTCAGCCACACCAGCGTGACCACCAACGCCATCGCCACCACTCCCATCGTGTACCACAGCCCGCCATAGGGGTTGCCCGTGCGCGCGACGATATACTGGCTGATAAACGGCAGAAAACCGCCGAAATAGCCGGTGCCGATGTGATAGGGAATCGACATTGAGCTATACCGGATCCGCGGCGGGAACATTTCCGCCAACAATGCGGCAACTGGGCCATAGGTCACACCGGCAAGCGCGCTCAGGACGATGATTGCCCCAAGAATGATCGCGATATTGGCCGGCGACGGGATAACCTTGCCTAGGAAATAGCCATTGGCCGTCAGCGCGGCGTCCAGCTGCTCCGGCGTATCATTGGCCACCGTTAGACCACCGATCGTTACCACCGTTACCGGGGCCTCCACCGTTGTATAGGCGACGCCCTTTTTGGACAGATGATCGAGCACCCGCCCGCATTCATCGACCTGCTGCTTGGCAAAGGGGCTGTACGCACAGGCCGGGCCGGAAACGATGACCGGTGCGCGCCGCGCTGCTTCGGCCAAGCCAGGATTGGCGGCGCTGCCAATCACCCAGAAAATCGGGAACAGCATAACCAGTGTCAGCGCATACCCGATCACGATCGGCCATTTCCGGCCAACCCGATCAGACAGCCAACCGAACAATACAAACCAGAACAGCCCAGCAGCCGCCCCGGCGCCAACGATCAACTGCGCAACCGTCTCCTCCACCCGCATCGTCGCCTGCAGGAAAGACAGCACGGTAAACATCGCGGTGTACCAGATCACCGTCAGCCCGGCGGCGATACCAAACAACGCCACGAACAGGCGCCGGAGATTGCCGGGATAGGTAAAGCTCTCGACAAACGGATTGTTCGCGGTTTCCCCTGCCGCCTTCATCTGCTTGAAAATCGGGCTTTCCGACAATTTCAGCCGCATCCATAGCGACACCGCGAGCAGCAGCAGCGAGAACAGAAAGGGCGTGCGCCACGCCCAGGCATCCCAGGCTTCAGGGGAGAACGCAGCCTTCGCACTCAGCACCACGGCCAGCGACAGAATGAAGCCACCCGCAACGCTCGCCTGGATGAAGCTGGTATAATAGCCACGGCGCCCGGCCGGTGCGTGTTCAGCAACATAGATGGCAGCGCCGCCATATTCGCCACCCAGCGCCAGTCCCTGCAGGATGCGCAGGAGAATGATGATCGCCGGTGCAGCCAAGCCGATCGCCTCGGTCGACGGCACCAGCCCAACCCCGGCAGTGGCAATACCCATCAGCGTGATCGTCACTAGGAACGTATATTTACGCCCAAGCTTATCGCCGAGAAAGCCAAACAGGATCGCCCCAAGCGGCCGAAAGCCGAAACCAACTGCAAATCCCGCCCAGGCAAGCAAGGTCTGGACGGTTTCGTTGTCAGCCGGGAAAAAGGTACGGCCAATAATGCCGCTTGCCGCCAGCGTGCCGTAGATGAAGAAATCATACCATTCGAATATCGTACCAAGCGATGAAGCGGTGATGACGAGCTGGATATCCTTCCGGCTCGGTTCGTTTGCTTGATCTTCAACCGCCATTGTCGCCACGAATATCCCCCCGGCACCGATCGACTATCCCCTTGATCGCGTTTGCGCTGCATGTGTCGACCGACTGCCGCTCTTGTCGGGCAACGACAAGCGACAGGGGGTCAGCAGATGCGGCCCGAACGAGATTGGGGTTTCGACCCTTTGGCGCGAACACTAAACGCTTTGGGCGATCACGCAATGCGTGGCTTGCAGGCCATCAGTCCTTGGTTGCCAGCATCCGGATGATCCCCGAAAAATCGAGTCCCGCCTGGCCCTGATCAGCGAAGCGCTGATATAGCGCCGCTGCCTGCGCGCCCATCGGCGTATCAGCGCCAGAGAGTTGCGCCGCGTGCATCGCCAGCTTGAGATCCTTGAGCATCAAGGCGACGGCGAAGCCACCCTGATACTCGTGATCGGCGGGCGAATTCGGCCCAACCCCGGGGACAGGGCAATAGCTGGTCATCGACCAGTTCTGGCCCGAAGACACGCTGGAGATATCGAAGAATTTCTGCGCATCGAGCCCCAGTTTCTCCGCCAACAAAAATGCTTCGCACGTGGCGACCATTGAGGCGCCGAGGAGCATATTGTTGCAAATCTTCGCGGCCTGACCAGCGCCGCTTGACCCGGCATGGATCACCGCCTTACCCATGGACTCCAGGATTACCGCGGCACGTTCAAAACCTGAATCGCTGCCGCCGACCATGAACGTCAGGCTGCCAGCACTGGCCGCCGCAATGCCGCCCGACACCGGCGCGTCGACCGCAACCAATCCCTTGGTTTGTGCAGCCGCTGCCACCCGTCGCGCCGTTTCGACGTCAATCGTCGAGCAATCAATCAACAATGTATTGGCCGCAGCCGCTGGAAAAACTTCATGCGTGTAAACCGTCTCCACATGCGTGCCTGCGGGCAGCATCGTGACGACAACCTCCGCCCCTTCGACAGCAGCGGCGGCCGTCGCGGCGGGCAAACAGCCCGCCGACCGCGCCCGATCAAGCGCATCGGGCGACAGATCAAATGCGCGAACATCATGGCCGGCCTTGGCTAGATTCGCGGCCATGCCGCCGCCCATATTGCCGAGGCCAATGAATGCGATGCTGGTCATTATTACTTCCCTGTCCAAACCCCGGCGCGCTTCTCCACAAACGCAGCCATGCCTTCTTTCTGGTCTTTCGTCCCGAACAGACCATGGAACAACCGTCGTTCAAAAAGGATGCCCTGGGTTAGGCCCGTTTCAAACGCGGTGTTGACCATTTCCTTGTTCGCTTTGACCGCGAGCGGTGCCATGCCCGCGATCACGGTGGCTGTCTTTACTGCTTCGTCGATCAGGTCTGCCGCCGGGACGACGCGACTGACGAGCCCTGCGCGCTCGGCTTCTGCCGCGTCCATCATCCGGCCGGTCAGGCACATTTCCATCGCCTTGGCCTTGCCGACTGCCTTGGCGAGCCGCTGCGATCCGCCCATGCCGGGCGACACCGCGAGCTTGATCTCGGGCTGGCCGAATTTGGCGGTATCGGCCGCAAGGATGAAGTCGCACATCATCGCCACCTCGCAGCCACCGCCGAGCGCATAGCCCGCCACCGCCGCAATGATTGGCTTGCGCGTCGCGGTCACCCGATCATAGCCGGCAAAATGGTTGGTGCCGAACATCTCGGCAAAGCCCATCGCCTGCATTTCCTTGATGTCCGCGCCAGCCGCAAATGCCTTTTCGGACCCTGTTAGCACGGCGCAGCCTTGTGACGGATCGGCATCGAATCCTTCGAGTACAGCGATCAGTTCGGCTAGCACTTGGCTGTTGAGCGCGTTGAGCGCCTGAGGCCGGTTGAGCGTGATCAACGTTACCGCGCCGCGCTGTTCGACGAGAAGGGTTTCGTAGGTGGCCATGTCTTTCTCTTTCTTTCGTCGCCCCGGGCTTGACGCGGGGTGACGCAGGAGGGTGGTCAATCGTGTGGTGTCCACGCCTCGTCTTCAGACAGCGGCGCAAAAATCTGGTCGATAACGTGATCGGTCACGCCTTCCGGTGTCGCTGGGTCCCAGCGCGGGGCGTTGTCCTTATCGATGATGACCGCGCGCACGCCTTCAAGGAAATCATGTCGCTGCACGACATGCGCGCCGACCGCATATTCCTGCCGCATCTCATCCGCGAAATCATGCATCAGCGCGCCTTCATGAAGCAGGCGCAGCGAGACCTTCATGGTCTGCGGTGACTTGGTGCGGAGCAGCTTGAGTTGGGCCTGCGCCCAATCGCCGGGATCGGCTTCGAGCGTAGCAAACACCGCTTCCAGCTCATCCGATGCGAACAAGCGGTCGATCTCGGTAGCTTGCGACAAAATCTTCGCTTCAGGTGGTGCGATCGACAGGTCGCTAAGAATGGCATCGATCGATCGCGGATCGGCGATGATGCGGGCTTTTGCTGCGTCGAGCGATGCACTTGGGAGATAATGGGTGGCTAACCCAAGCGCCAAACATTCTGCCCCATCCAGGCGGTGCCCGGTCAACGCCAGAAACTGCCCCATCCGCCCGGCGAGCCGCGACAAATACCAGCCACCGCCGACGTCAGGGAACAGCCCGATCCCCGTTTCTGGCATTGCCAGCCGGGTGTTCTCGGTGGCCACCCGGTACCGGCAGGGCTGCGATATGCCGACACCGCCCCCCATCGTGATGCCGTCCATGAAAGCGACTGTCGGCTTCACATAAGTGAATAGCTTGTGGTTCATCCGGTATTCGGTGTGGAAGAACGCGCGTGCATCGACCCCGTCCTTCGCCCCGCTCTCCGCGAGCATGCGAATGTCGCCACCAGCGCAAAAGCCGCGAGATTTTTTTGGGTCGCCATCCGGCGCGGCAGCATGATCGATCAGCACCGCCTCGATCCCGATATCGACGCGCCACGCCTCAAGCGCATCCAACATTGCCGCACACATTGCGGTGTTGAGCGCATGGATCGCGCCAGGCCGGTTGAGGCGGATGCGGCCGGTACGGCCTTCGGTGGACGTGAGAACGTCGGTCATCAAAAAATTCCTCCCCGGCACGGGGAGGGGAACCGGCGCAGCCGGTGGAGGGGGGCCTCCACAAGCGCTGCGCTGCTTGGCACGCCCCCTCCACCATGCTTCGCATGGTCCCCCTCCCCGTGCCGGGGAGGATTTAGGGAAATCTCAGTCACTGCCGGGTCAGCTCCCGCCCGACGATCATCCGCATCACCTGGTTGGTGCCTTCCAGGATCGAATGGACGCGCAGGTCGCGCCAGAAGCGTTCGATTGGATAGTCCATCAGATACCCGTACCCGCCGTGCAGCTGCAGCGCACGATCGACCACCGATGATCCGGTATCGGTCGCCAGCCGCTTCGCCATGGCGGCGAACTTGGTTTTGTCGGGTGCGTTCGCCGTCACCTTGGCCGCGGCCATGTAGAGCAGCGCGCGCGCCGCCTCGAGCTCAGTCGCCATGTCGGCGAGCATGAACTGGGTGTTCTGGAAATCGCTGATTGCGGTGCCGAACTGCTTGCGGTCACGCGTGTAACTGATTGCCTCGTCCAGACAGCGCTGTGCGCCCCCGAGCGAGCAGGCGCCGATATTCAACCGACCGCCATCGAGCCCCATCATCGCGATGCGGAACCCCTCGCCTTCCCCTCCAACCCGGTTGGCGACGGGTACGCGGACCTCCTCCAGGATAACCTGCCGGGTCGGCTGCGAATGCCAACCGAGCTTGCGCTCATTCGCACCGAAGGACACGCCGGGCATGTCCTTTTCTATAACCAGGCAGCTGACGCCCTTCGGCCCGTCTTCGCCGGTGCGGACCATCGTGACATAGACGTCATTCTCGCCCGCGCCGGAGATGAACTGCTTGGTACCGGTGACAACATAATGATCGCCATCCAGCACCGCGCGCGTCTTGAGCGCTGCCGCATCGGAACCGCTGCCGGGCTCGGTCAGGCAATAGCTGGCAATCGTTTCCATCGAGATCAAATCGGGCAGATACTTCGCCTTGACCTGCGGACCGCCGAACCGATCGATCATCCACGACGCCATGTTATGGATCGAGATGAACGCACTGGTCGAAGGGCAGCCATAGGCCATTGCCTCCATGATCAGTGCCGCCTCCAGCCGACCCAAATTGATGCCGCCCGATTCTTCGCTGACATAAATAGAAGCAAAGCCAAGCGCGGCGGCTTCCTTGATCGTCGCGCGCGGGAAGATGTGCTTCTCGTCCCATTCGCCCGCAAAGGGCGTGATCCGGTCAGCGGTGAACTTGCGCGCCAGATCCTGAATCTCGCGCTGGTCGTCGGTTAGGTCGAACTGGGTGGTCATCATTGGCCCTTCAGGACGCGCGCGGTGAACAGGTTGGTGAGGACGGTTTCATCGGTTCGTGGATCGATCAGATCCTTTGGCGCACGCCCGGCATCCTGCGCAAGCGCGGCGACTCTGCCGCCATTGGTGAACCAGCCATCGGGCTCGCGCGTGGCGATCGGATCGCGATAGGCCGCGTCGATCGAAACAACCTCCCAGCCATCCTTGCGCAGCCCCTCAACGACGGCGCCAATGAACATCGCATTCAAATCGGTCTCGTGGAGCAACAATATCTGAATGGGCTGGCGACCGAGCGCGTCGAGCGCGATGCGATCATAGAAGTTGGCGGCACCCACCAGCGTTTCGACATAGAGAGTGCGCAGCGCCGGCATATCGATCCGCTGACCAGCCTGCCTCGCCTTGGTCGCCAACGCATCAATGTGCCAGTCATAATTGTCGATCGTCACATAGCCATTGGCAAGTCCCCGATCCGCCAGCGCAGCGCGAACCTCGGCGCGCTTGGCAAGATCGCGCCGCCCCTCATCGAGATAGGGAAAACGATACCAGGGCCGATAGCCGGGACGATCCTTGAGCCAGGCAGCGGCACGGTCGATGTCAGCAATATAGTCGGATGCCGCCGTGCGCGATAACCAGAGATGGCTGTAACTGTGATTGCCAATGACATGGCCCGCGCGGACATAGCGCGCGATCCGCGCTTCGCCCCCCTTGCCGTCTGGCTTCTCCAGATTGCCAGGGGTCACGAAAAACGCGACTTGCTCGACCCGCGCCTTACGAAGCGCAGCAATGAGCCGCGTCGTGCGGACATCTGGTGTGAAGAAGCCGCCGGCCTGGCGCGGCACATCATCGAAGCTGAGCGCGATCCGCTTCTGGGCCGCCGCCGGTATCGCCAGAAAAAGCGCTGCAGTTAGGGCAATCAAGAACCTGATCATCGAAAGCCTATGGCCCCGATCACCCGTAAGGTCGGCCGAGCCGCTAGATCGAATTATCGGGGTAAGGCCGAATTGGGTCATGCCCGCTTCCTAGGCGAATTCTGCACGGGTTTGAACCCGTCAGGTCGATGAGAAACGTGCTGTCAGCGTCGACAAGTTGACCGGCAATATCGTCATCGACCGGGATAGGGGCAAACCAGCCGCCCTGAAAACAGTTGCTCGTTTTCGAAATCGCCCATATTTTTCCAAAAATGCGCGGACACCATCGCCGCCTTCGCGCACGCTTAGCGGGCATTCAGCTACGGAGCATGTCGATGTCGGTTTTGTCGTCCCTTACCCCCGCCCTGGCGACGATCGCGCAGCAGATCGGCCATGCCGTCGAGATCGAATTCACACGCTATCTGATCGGCGCGGCTGGCGTCGCGGTGCTGTATTGGCTGATCCAGCGCTGGATCGAGCCCCGCCGTATTCAGGCCGGCAAGGCGAGCTTTGCCGACCGGCGGCGCGAATTCCGCCGCTCGGTTGAGACAATTTTCGTCTTTTCGCTGGTCAACCTGCTGACCTTCGCGATGTTCAGGGCCGGGTGGCTACCCGTCAATCGCGGCGCGCCCGATATTGGCATCATGGTCGCGCAAATAATCGCCATGGTGATCATGCATGATGCCTGGTTCTACTGGATGCACCGCTCGCTGCACCTGAAGGTCCTGTTCCGCCGCGCACATGCGACCCATCATGTCAGCCGCACGCCAACCAGCTGGGCTGCCTATAGCTTTGCGCCGATCGAGGCGATTTTCGAAAGCATTTACGTGCCGGTGATGTTCCTGATCATCAGCCATATCGTGCCGATCCAGCCCTGGGCGGCATTCATCTTTCTTGGCCACCAGATCGCCCGCAACGCGGTCGGCCATTCGGGCTTTGAGCTTGCCTGGCCGGGCTTTACCCGCTCGCCCTTGACCAGCTGGCTGACGACGACCACGCACCACGACCTGCACCACACCGAAGGCCGCTATAATTTCGGGCTCTATTTCACCTGGTGGGACCGGATGATGGGCACCGAGCACCCGAAATATCATGAGCGCTTCGATGCGGTTGTCGGCGCGAAGCGCGCTGTGACCACGTCGGTCGTCGCCTAGCCGCCAGCCAACTCGCTCAACATCGCTGGGGTCAGCACCTGCGGCAGCACTTCCGGTTCGTCAGCGCCGGGTTTGTAGAACAGGTAAAGCGGCACGCCGGCGCGGTTATGCGATTCGATGAAGCGGCCAAGCTTGGGGTCGCCATCTGTCCAATCACCGACCATTACCGCGACATTGTGCTTGGCAAACGCTGCCTTGACCTGATCGGTATCGATCGCGACGCGTTCGTTGACCTTGCACGTCAGGCACCAGTCAGCGGTGAAATAGGCGAACACCGGCTGGCCCTTGGCGCGCGCTTCGGCGAGCTTTTCCTCACTGAACGCCGCCTTGTTCTCGGCTGCCAACATCGCCGCACCGGCGGCGCCCTTCGGCACCGCGCGCACATAATAAGCAGTTGCCGTCGTCACGCCGATCAGCAGCAGCACGTTCAGCCAATGCGCCGACAGCCCCTTATGCTGGCGCTTGCCGACCACAAACAGCACGATGCCGATGCCGAGCGCGCCGATCAGGCCCAGCGTGATGCCGTCCGTCCCCGCTTCACCACCCAGCACCCAAGCGAGCCAGATCGCGGTGAGCCCCATCGGGATGGCAAGGATTTGGCGGAAGGTTTCCATCCATGCGCCGGGCTTGGGCAGCGCCTTGCGGAGCGGCGGCACGAAGCCAATCAACAGGAAAGGGATCGCCAGACCAAAGCCAAGCCCGAAGAACACCGCTAGCGCCGCATACCAGGGCAGCACCAACGCTGCGCCAAGGGCTGCGCCCATGAATGGCCCAGTGCACGGCGTCGCGATGATCGCGGCGAGCGCGCCGGTAGCAAACGCCCCGCTCGCGCCGCTCGCCGAGTCGACGAAGCGCGGCGTCGGAATTTCGAACAGCCCGGCAAGATTGAGCGTCAGCGCGACGACGAGCATCAGCAGCACGACGATTGTCGCCGGGTTCTGCAACTGAAAGGCCCAGCCAACCGCCGCACCGCCTGCACGCAGCGCCAGAATGGTTGCCCCCAACCCCATGATGACGGTGAGCACACCTGCGGTATAGGCCAGCGCCTCGCCGCGCGCTTCGCGTTCGTTGACGCTACCCTTGGCAAGGCTGAGCGCCTTCAGGCTCAGAATCGGAAACACGCAGGGCATGATGTTGAGGATCAACCCACCCAAAATCGCGCCGCCGAGCGCGATCAGCGTCGCAAACAGCACGCCTTCCGGCACGCCGGGCGAAGCGCCATCCTTTGCGGCGGGCGCAACCGTGCCGGGCGTGGCCGACACCATCAGCCCCTTTGCGTCGCCGATCCGCAATACGCCTTCCACAGGCCCGCTGGCGGTGCCCGCCCCGGTTTCGATGACCAGGCGATCGCCATCACGCACAACCTGTTGCGGCGCGGCATAGTTCACCGCACCCTGCGTTACCGGAAAGAAATAGGCCTTGGTCAGCGGGGTTGCGGCGGGATAAGGCACCTCAATCCGCACCGATTTGCCATCCACCTGATAGCGCGCGCCCATGCCGATCGGCTTGGGCAGTGCCTGGCGGAAACCGTCAAACTGCGCGCGCGCCGCAGGCGTCACTGCGCCGTCGCCAACAACGAGATTGACTGACAAATCGGCCGATTCGGGGACGCAGATTTCTTCGGTGCACACGAGATAATTGGAGCGCAGCTTGATTGGCAGCGCCGTGCCCGGCACGAGGCCCGCCGGAATCTGCAGCGTGACCAGCAACGTGTAATGTTGTTCGAACACATAGTTCATCAGATCAGCGATGATCAGCGTGGTCGGCACGGGATAGAGCGGGGCACCGGCCGTGATCCCAGCAGGCAAACTCCAATCGAATTTGGCGGGGAAGCCGGCATCGCCCGGATTTTGCCAATAGCCATGCCAGCCGCGCTGCGGCGTGACGTCATAGGCCAGCGTTACCGTGCTGCCTGCCGCGGGGGTCATGCTTTCGGCGATGAGCGTCGTCGCGAGATGCGGCCCCTTTGAATAGGGATCGGGCGCCTGCGCCATTGCTGGCGCGACACCGGCAAGCCACAGCAACATCGTCACGATAACGAAACCCAATGCGCGCATGCGGCAATCCTTGTTTTCAGGCCCGGTCCCGGCGCATAGCCGAAACACTGGGCGCGGTGCACCCGATCGGGAGAGACTTGATGAAAAGAGTTGCCACGTTATTCGTAAGCGCGCTCGCTTTGGTTACGACCAATGCAGCAGCGCAAGACAGCAACGCACCGGTCAGCGCCGCAGCAGCACCAGCGACCACCCCCGCAAAGGCGCCGCCCAAGCTGATCGTGACGATTTCGGTCGATCAATTTTCTGCTGACCTGTTTGCTGAATATCGCAACCATTTCACCGGTGGCTTCAAACGGCTACTCGACGGGGCGGTTTTCCCATCAGGCTATCAAAGCCATGCCGCGACCGAAACCTGCCCGGGCCATTCGACAATCCTTACCGGCATGCGCCCAACGCGCAGTGGCATCATCGCCAATAGCTGGGTTGATCTGAAAACCGCCCGCACCGACAAGACCGTCTATTGCGCCGAAGATGAGAGCGTCCCCGGCAGCAATTCGATCGTCTACACCGTGTCCGACAAGCATCTGCTGGTCCCCGCGCTTGGCGAACGCATGAAGGCCGCCAACCCGGCTACCCGCGTCGTCTCCGTCGCTGGCAAGGATCGCGCGGCGGTGATGATGGGCGGCCATCAGGTCGACGAGCTCTGGTGGTGGGACGGCAAGAAATTCGTCAGCTATGTCGGCCGCACCACGCCGCCGATCGTCCAGCAGGCCAATGACGCCGTCGCGGCACGGATCGCGCTCGCCCAACCGGCGATGGCGATGACGGCCTTTTGTTCGACCCGCGACCGCGCCATCGACATTGGCGCTGGCAAGACCGTTGGAACCGGGCGTTTCGAGCGCAAGGAAGGCGACACCCGCGCCTTTCGTGCTTCGCCCGAAGCCGATGAAGCGCTGTTCGCCATGGCGGCAGGTCTGATCCGCGACATGAAGCTGGGCAAGGGTGCCGCGACTGACCTGATCGCCATCGGTGCCTCCGCAACCGATTATGTCGGCCATACTTATGGCACTGAGGGCAGCGAAATGTGCCTGCAGCTCACCCAACTCGACCAGACGATGGGCACTTTTTTCGCAGTACTTGAATCGATGGACATTGATTATGAGGTCGTGCTCACCGCCGATCACGGCGGCCATGATCTGCCCGAACGCAATGATCAGCACGCCATGGGCCAAGCGGCGCGGATCGATCCAGCGCTGAACCCCAAGGCGGTGGGTGACGCGGTAGCGGCAAAACTCGGCCTGACGGGTCAATTGCTTTATGGCGATCCGGTTGGCGATGTGTGGATCGACGCCAAATTGCCAAAGAAACAATATGATGCGGTGCTAGCCGAAGCGCTGACGCTGTACCGCGCGCACCCGCAAGTTGCGACCGCATTCAGCCGAGCGGAGATCATCACTGCACCGCTCCCCACTGGCCCCGCCGAGACCTGGACGTTGGTGCAGCGCGCCAAGGCGAGCTTTCACCCGGCGCGATCAGGCGACATCATCATTGCCCTGAAACCGCGGATCACGCCAATCCCCGATCCGACCCGGGGCTATGTCGCCACGCACGGCTCATTCTGGGATTATGACCGGCGCGTGCCGATCCTGTTCTGGCGCAAGGGGATGGCGGGCTTTGAACAGCCTTTGGCGGTGGAGACTGTCGATATCGCCCCAACACTCGCCGCCACGATCGGCCTTAAGCTTGGCGCGCCGGAGATGGACGGCCGCTGCCTGGATCTGGATGCCAGTGCGGGGGACAGTTGCCGGTAGGCGCGGTCAGCGGCGCTCGAAAGCGCGCACCCCGGCACCCAGCGCGTTTTGGCCAACCGCCAGCGTTTCATGGCTCACATCGGCGACAAACGCCGGGCTTTTGGTCTGGCCCGGCGCCAGGCTGGCGGTATTGCCCTCCACCCGCAGCCCCGCCGAGCGATATTTACGCGCTTCAGCCGCGACGACGATGAACCCGGTCCAGTTTTCCTTATAGGCCCCCTGAACAAAGGTATTGCGCGCGATCAGCCCGGTACCGCCTTCGGGCAGGTCGATCATGTAATTGGTTTTGCGCCCCTCGCTATCGTCAAAGCTGTTGTCGGTGATCGAGACATTAGGCGCGCGCAGCTTGACATAATGCCCACCGCGCCCGCGCTCAAAGCGTGAGTGGGTGACGGTCACCTGCCCGCGCGTCGCGAGATAGATGCTGTGGGCGCAATCAGGCGTCTCATCGCACTGGCCGAGCCCCGAAAAGGTCGATCGATCAATACTGATCCGGCGCGGGCTATCCTGCGCGCCTAGGATGCCTTCCTGGCTATCGAGGAACATCGAATTCAGCACCGTCAGATCACCAATCTCGATCCGGATTCCAGCGCCATTGCCATCGCCGACGCGCATGTTGCGAAAGATGACGCCATCGACAGTCGATCCCTCGCCACGCAGCACCAATGCCGCCTTGCCCTCACAGGTAACGCCGTCAAAAATGACGCTGCCCGGCTGCACTGCCTTGAAGGTGATATGTCCGGCCTGCTGGATGGCGCATTGGCGGTAGGTGCCCGGCGCGATCAGGATCGTCGCATCCTGCCCCCGGATCGACATCAGCGCATCATCGAGTTGCGCAAAGCCTTGCCCGGTCTCCTGGACGGTGAAGCGTGCCGATGCCGACTGGGCAGTGACAGGCGCGGCGAGACCGAGAGCGATCAGGGGGAGGTAGTGGCGCATGGCGATCGATTCCTTTGCGGATTGGAATGCCCGCGCGCCACCGCGAGGTGAAGGCGAATTGAGGGTTAACCGACCGATGTACCGCGCCGGAACGATTGCACCGCCCGTTTACAACTTGCGGTTTGCCGGCCCTTTTCAATGCCCTTGGCTGCGCGGCGCTGATCGAGCGTATTGGGGCCCGGAAACCGCCCAGACCTGGCCATAATTCTGGGTCAGTCACCGGCCTATGGCGCTGATAAGAGATGCGATATTCCCGGAGGATGGCCCCGCCGTTCTCGACATCTGGCGCGAGTTTGTCGCCAGTCCAAGCGTCAGCCTCGCCCATCAAAACAATCAGCTCGAATTCGACAATATACCGGGCAAATACGCGGCCCCCGATGGTTGCATCCTGCTGGCCGATAGGGACGGCCTCATCGACGGCTGCGTTTCGATCAAGCGGGTCGACGCCGAGATTTGCGAGATGAAGAGGCTATACGTCCGTCCGCGAGCGAGAGGCACCCGCCTTGGCTATGCCCTGATCGAGAGCGTAATCAGCGCGGCACGGGATCTGGGCTATGCAGAAATGCGGCTGGATGTGCTGGCGGAGTTTGTTCAGGCGCGACAGCTTTATGCGGCCTTCGGCTTCGTCGCGGCCGAGCCGATATCCTTCAACCCCATTCCCGGGACCGACTTTCTGGGCCTGCGCCTGCGTTAGCAACCCACCAAGCGGGCAGACGGCGCCTCAGTCCCCGACAGGGGCTTGGGCTCAATCCAGATTCGGCCTGAGCCAGCGCTCCGCGGTCGGCAGATCAATGCCGCGCCGTGCTGCATAGTCTGCCACCTGATCGGGGCCGATCCGCGCGACGCCAAAATACTCCGCCTGCGGGTGCCCGAAGTAAAAGCCGCTGACCGCCGCCGTCGGCAACATCGCGAAGCTTTCGGTCAGCGAAATACCCGTCGCGTGGTGCGCATCGAGCAGCTTGAACAGCGTCGTCTTCAGGCTGTGCTCGGGGCAGGCCGGGTAGCCAGGCGCAGGGCGGATGCCGCGATATTGCTCACGGATCAGCGCTTCATTGGTCAGTTGTTCGTCGGGCGCATAGCCCCAGAGCTCCTTGCGGACATGCTGGTGCAGCGCCTCGGCAAAGGCTTCGGCCAGCCGGTCGGCGAGCGCCTTGAGCAGAATGTCTGAATAATCGTCGATCGCTGCCTTGAAGCGCGCGAGATGCGGCTCGATGCCGTGGATGCTGACTGCAAAGCCGCCGATCCAGTCGCCATCATGGCTGACGAAATCGGCCAGGCACATATTGGCCCGCCCCTCCCGCTTCTGGATCTGCTGGCGCAGGAACGGCAGGCGGACATGATCTTCGTTGTCGAGATGCAGGATAACATCGTCGCCCTCGCGCCGGCACGGCCACAAACCGGCAACACCGCGGGCGTGCAGCCATCCTTCAGCGATAATCTTGTCGAGCATTGCATTGGCATCGGCGAACAGGCTCGTTGCACTCTCACCGACGACATTATCGGTCAGGATCGCGGGATAATTGCCGGCCAGCTCCCAGGCGCGGAAAAAGGGCGTCCAGTCGATCAGCTGGCGCAGATGGTTCAGGTCCCAGTCGCGGAAGATATGGACGCCCGGCTGCTTGGGATGCGGCGGCTTGAGCGCCATGTCTGCGTCAAACGCATTGTCGCGGGCGGTGGCAAGCGGCACCAGCTCGTTCTGCCCCTTATTGGCGCGGGCAACGCGGACGGCTTCATATTCGTCCGCCGTCTTCTGGACGAAATCGTCACGGATAGTGTCGCTGACCAAGGTTGAGGCAACGCCGACCGCACGGCTGGCATCAAGCACATGGACGACCGGCCCGTCATAGGCCGGCGCGATGCGCAGCGCGGTGTGGACTTTTGACGTTGTCGCGCCGCCGATCAGCAGCGGCATCGTCATGCCGGCGCGCTTCATCTCCTCAGCCACCGTCACCATCTCGTCAAGCGACGGGGTGATCAGGCCGCTCAGCCCGATCATGTCGGCATCATGGTCGTTGGCGGCCTTCAATATGTCCGTCCAGGGCACCATCACGCCCATATCGACCACGTCGAAGCCGTTGCACTGAAGAACGACGCCGACGATATTCTTGCCGATATCATGGACGTCGCCTTTCACGGTCGCCATGATGATCTTGCCCTTGCCGCGCGCGCCGGGCTCCTTTGCCGCTTCGATGAAGGGCAGCAGATGCGCGACCGCCTTCTTCATCACGCGCGCTGATTTCACGACCTGGGGCAGGAACATCTTGCCCGATCCGAACAAGTCGCCAACCACGTTCATGCCGTCCATCAGCGGCCCCTCGATCACCTCGATCGAGCGACCGCCCCGGTCGGCAATGGCCTGGCGCGCTTCCTCGGTATCGTCGACGACATACATGTCGATGCCCTTGACCAGCGCGTGTTCCAGCCGCTTGTTGACCGCCCAGCCGCGCCATTCCTCAGCGGCTTTCTCGGCGACCGCATCGGTGCCGCGAAAGCTTTCCGCGAGTGTGATCAAATTGTCGGTCGCGTCGTCACGGCGATCCCAGATCACATCTTCGCACGCTTCACGCAGCGCGGGATTGATGTCGTCATAGATATCAAGCTGCCCGGCGTTCACGATCGCCATGTCGAGCCCGGCGGGGATAGCGTGGAAAAGAAACACCGAATGCATCGCGCGGCGCACCGGCTCGTTACCGCGAAACGAGAAACTGAGGTTCGACAGCCCGCCCGAGATATGGACATGCGGGCAGCGCGCCTTGATCTCGCGGCATGCCTCGATGAAATCGATCGCATAGCGGCGATGCTCGTCAATGCCCGTCGCGACCGCGAAGATATTGGGGTCGAAGATGATATCTTCTGGTGGGAAACCGATTCCTGTCAGCAACTTGTAGGCGCGCTCGCAGATTTCGACTTTACGCTCCTTGGTATCGGCCTGCCCGACCTCGTCGAAGGCCATCACCACCACGGCGGCACCATAGGCCATGACCTTGCGCGCCTGGTCGAGGAACTGGGCCTCGCCTTCCTTCATGCTGATCGAATTGACGATCGGCTTGCCCGAAACGCATTTCAGCCCCGCCTCGATCACCGACCATTTCGAGCTGTCGATCATGAAGGGGATGCGCGCGATATCGGGTTCGGCAGCGATCAGCTTGAGGAAGGTCGTCATCGCGTGGTGCGCGTCGAGCAGCCCCTCATCCATGTTCACGTCGAGCACCTGCGCGCCGTTTTCGACCTGCTGGCGCGCGACCTCGACCGCGCGCGTGTAATCGCCCGCCATGATCAGCTTCTTGAAAGCGGCCGAGCCGGTGACATTGGTACGTTCACCGATATTGACGAAGTTGGTCGAGGAGGTGGTCATGAAACTATCTTCCCCCCTCCCGCTTGCGGGAGGGGCCGGGGGTGGGAACGATCGGGCATCGAGCGCAGCGCTGGGGGCAATGCCCACCCCCAGCCCCTCCCGCAAGCGGGAGGGGAGTCCAAATCAAGCCGCCATCGTCATCGGCTCCAGCCCGGCCAGCCGGGTAAATACCGGCGGGACCGGCACCGCACGCCCGGGCAATCCCGCAACGGCATCTGCCATCGCCTTGATATGCGCCGGCGTCGATCCGCAGCAGCCGCCCAGGATATTCACCTGCCCAGCCTCCGCCCATTCCTTGACCAACCCTGCCGTTGTCGGCGGTTCCTCGTCATAGGCGCCAAGCTCATTGGGCAGTCCAGCATTCGGATAAATCATGATCAACGTATCGGCGATCGCACTGAGCGTCTTCACATGCGGGCGCAGCTGCTCCGCGCCGAACGAGCAGTTGAGCCCGATCGTCAGCGGCCGCGCATGCCGCACCGCATGCCAGAACGCCTCGACCGTATGGCCCGAAAGATTGCGCCCCGACAGATCGGTCAGCGTCATCGACAGCATCATCGGCACTTCACGACCAAGCACCTCGCTCGCCTCGATCACCGCCATAATCCCTGCCTTGGCATTGAGCGTGTCGAACACCGTTTCGATCAGGATAAAATCTACCCCGCCTTCAACCAGTGCCAGGACCTGTTCCAGATAGACGTCCTTCAGATAATCGAAATCGATCTCGCGAAAGCCCGGATCGTTGACGTCGGGGCTCAGCGACAGGGTCTTATTGGTCGGCCCAATGGCGCCGGCCACGAAACGAGGGCGGCCATCTTTTGCGGCATATTCATCTGCACAACGCCGGGCGATCTGTGCAGAGGCAATGTTGATCTCGCGCACCAGATGTTCCGCCGCATAATCGGCCTGGCTGATCAGATTGGCCGAAAAGGTGTTGGTCGAGACGATGTCCGAGCCCGCCTCCAGATATTCGCGCGTGATTGTCTCCGGCACCTCCGGCTTGGTCAGCGCGAGGATATCGTTGTTACCCTTCTGATCCTTGGCGAGCTTCAGGTTGCCAGCATAATCGGCTTCGACCAGCTTCCAGTTCTGGATTTCGGTGCCGAACGCGCCATCGGTCAACAAAATGCGCTCGGCGGCGGCGGCGAGGAGTTTAGTGCGTGCAGACATTTCGTTTTCCTTCTTTAGCCCCTCCCCTTCAGGGGAGGGGTAGGGGGTGGGGGCTGTCAGTCTCACCGAGCCCGCGCTTGGGGATAGTCCCCACCCCAACCCCTCCCCTGAAGGGGAGGGGCTTAAATCATTCAAGCTGCTGCCGCCCTTTCGCCGACCCGCGCGCGCAATCCCAGCAGGTGGCAAATCGCGAAGCTTAGTTCGGCGCGGTTGAGCGTGTAAAAATGCAAGTCGCGTACCCCGCCAGCGTACAACTTGCGGCACAATTCCGCTGCGAGCGTGGCGGCAATCAACTGGCGACTGGTGGGATGATCATCCAGCCCATCAAACAACCGTCCAAGCCAGGCGGGAACCGCCGTGCCACACATTGCCGACATCCGGACAATGCTGGCAAAATTGGTCACGGGCATGATGCCCGGTACCATCTCAGCGCTGATTCCCGCCGCAGACAAACGGTCACGAAAGCGGAAAAATGTTTCGGGTTCGAAAAAAAACTGCGTGATCCCGCGCGTCGCGCCAGCATCAAGCTTGCGCTTCAGATTATCGAGGTCATCGGCGGAATCGCGCGAATCCGGGTGGTTTTCCGGATAGGCCGCGACCGAAATTTCAAACGGGTGCAGCCGCTTCAGCCCAGCGACCAGATCAGCGGCATTGGTATAGCCTTGCGGGTGCGGGACAAAGCCCGTTGCGCCCGGTGCATCACCGCGCAGTGCGACGATGTGGCGGATGCCCGCTTGCCAATAGGCATCGGCAATCGCATCAATCTGATCACGGCTCGCCTCGACACAGGTCAGATGTGCCGCCGCGCCCATCGACGTATCGCGCTGGATGCGTGCAACGGTGGCGTGGGTGCGCTCGCGCGTTGATCCACCAGCGCCATAGGTCACCGAGACAAAGCGGGGCCCAAAGGGCTCAAGCGTCTTCACCGTTTCCCACAGCGCCTCTTCCATCTTCTCGGTCTTGGGCGGGAAGAATTCGAAGGACACATTCGCATCCCCTGCCAGATCGGCGAACAATGGGGCCTCAAGCGCGCGGCGCGCCTCCTCGAGTTGCGAAACCGAAATCGTCATGCCGCCATCACCTGCTTTAGTAGATCGCCGGTCTTGCGACCGAGCCATAGTTTCACGGTCAGCGCGCCGCCCTCCAGCGTTTCGATCTGTACCGGGGCAAGACCAGCCAGGTCGAACCAACCGATCATCTGTTCATCAGAAAAGCCGAGCCGGGTATGCGCATCACGCGCGCGCAACTCTTCGCGGTCGTGGGGCGCGAAATCGACGATAAGCAACCGCCCGCCGGCACTCAGCACCCGGGCGGCTTCTGCAATTGCCGCCCCCGGCTGCTGCGCGAAATGCAACACGTGATGCAGGATCGCCGCATCAGCCTGTCCATCGGCCAGCGGCAGGGCATAGAGATCTGCCTGGCGCAGCTCAGCGCGATCCAGCCCGCGCTCAGCGAGTTTGGCGCGCGCAAGTCGCAGCATTTCCGACGAGCGATCAATCCCCAGCGCATGATCGGCTTGGGGCGCGAACAATTCCAGCATCCTGCCCGTACCAGTGCCGATGTCGATCAATTGCCCGATCGTCGCATCGCCCAGCACGCGCTTCATCGCGGCTTCGACCTCGCTCTCGGCAATATGCAATGATCTGATCGCGTCCCACTCGCCGGCATTCGCTTCAAACCAGGCATTGGCCGCCGCAGCGCGATCGGCGCGCACCGCCGCCAGGCGGGCCGCATCGGCAACCGCCCAATGATCCGACTCGCGCCCAGCCCAGCTGTCGAACGCGGCCAGCACTGGGGCAACCAGTGCCCGATCGCCGAGCGCCAGAAACACCCAGCTGCCCTCCTTGCGCCGTTCGGCCAGCCCGGCATCACATAATATCTTCACATGGCGCGACACCCGAGGCTGGCTTTGCCCCAGGACCTGCGCCAGTTCACCGACCGACAGCTCCATCGATTGGAGCAAGGCCATGATCCGCAGCCGCGTCGCGTCGGCAAGGGCACGAAAAATGTCGAGGGCAAGCGTCATCGCCGATAAGATATAAAGATATCTTTATATGTCGTCAATGAGCTGAGCAGGTCCAATTTCAGCTACTTGGTGACAACGCGTTGCAATTGCGCGGCGATGGGCCCTCGGATAGGTCTGATGCGTTAGCGTGGCGCTTCCACCGAACGAGAAGGATGAAATCATGCGACCAATGATCTCCCTGGCCCTAATCGCGGTTTCTGCCATCGGTCTTTCTGCCTGTTCGCCCAAGGCACAAAACGAAACGGCAGAAGCCGCCGATGCGATCACTGCAGACGCAAATGCGACGATGATCGAAGCCGCTAAGGATACCGATGCTGCCAGCGACCGGGCCTTTGGTGCTGCCGAAAACGTAATGGATCGCGGCGCCGAGAAAATCGGTAACATTGCCGATGCCGCCAACGGCGAAATCGACGAATAATGGCCGCGTCCGCCTCGCTTCACCCTACGCCCTGCTTTTATGGCGCGCTTGCCCTGGCGCTGGTGCTCGCCAGTTGTGGCGCGCCGGCGACGGACCAAAGCGGGGCTACTCCGAGTGAGGCTCGCCAGCTAAACGAGGCAGCAGCCATGCTCGACAATGATAGCGTGTCGGCCAATGCGATCGCCGACCCTGGGAACAATCAGGAATGACCATGCCCCAGTTACGCCAACTCGGCAGCACCGATCTGCACATCGCGCCACTGGTGCTGGGCGGGAATGTCTTTGGGTGGACCGCCGACAAGGCGACAAGCTTTGCCATCCTTGACGCCTTTGTCGACGGGGGCGGCACGATGATCGATACCGCTGATGTCTATTCGGCCTGGGTACCGGGCCATGTCGGCGGCGAATCAGAGACGGTGATCGGTGAATGGCTCGCGACGAGCGGCAAGCGCGATCGCGTGCAGATCGCCACCAAGGTTGGCATGCTGCCCGGTGCGGGGGGTACGAAGCTTGCCCCAGCACGGATTGCGGCAGCCTGTGACGCCTCGCTCAAGCGGCTCGGCATCGAAACGATCGATCTTTATTTCGCGCATCAGGACGATGAAGATGTGCCGCAAGAGGCCGCGCTGGCTGCGTTCGGCACATTGGCTGATGCCGGCAAAATTCGCGTTGTCGGCGCGTCCAACTTTCACGCCGCAAGGCTGAAATCAGCGCTCGACCTCGCCACCGCCCACGGCCTGCCGCATTATCACGTGCTCCAGCCCGAATATAATCTTGTCAGCCGCGACAAATTCGAAGGCGAGTTGCAGGACCTTTGTGTGACCCATAATATCGGCGTTGTGCCCTATTATGGCCTCGCCTCGGGCTTCCTCACCGGCAAGTATCGCCGCAGCGCCGATCTGTCGAAAAGCGTTCGCGGTGGGCGGATGGCTGCCATGCTTGAGCACAAAATGGGCGTGCTGGCGGCAATGGATACGGTTGCCGAGGAAACCGGCGCGACGCTGGCCCAAATCGCGCTGGCTTGGCTGGCCGCTCAGCCCGGCGTCACCGCCCCGATCGCCAGCGCCACCAGCGTGGCGCAGATGGAAGAGCTGATCGGCGCGATGGCGCTAACGCTGAGCCCCGACCAGCTGGAGCGGCTGACCAGCGCTGGTGCTTGATCAAAGAGAGAGCACGGCGCCAGCCTTAGCCGACGAACGCGCGCTCCAGCACGAAAGTGCCTGGGCCCGACATTGCGCCCTCGACAAAACCAAGCCCCTCGAGAATCGATGCGGTTTCCTTGATCATCGCCATCGATCCGCACAGCATTACGCGATCGGTTTCGGGGTCGAGCTTGTAGCTGCCGTCGCGGATGCGATCGGTGATGCGGCGATGATCCTGGCCCGCTTCGGTATTGCGGGTCGCGACCCAATCATAATGAAACTTGGTCGCCGCTTCATCGGCAACCAGCGGATCATCAGCCAGGCGGCTCGACAGCATATCGAAATAGGCCAGATCATCCTTGTTGCGGACGGTGTGCTGCACGGTGACGCTATCGAAACGGTCATAGACATCGGGGTCGCGCGCCAGGCTCAGCCAGGGCGCCAGGCCGGTGCCGGTGCCGATCATGTGGAGGTTCTTGCCGGGCAACAGGGCATCCAACACCAAACTGCCAACGGGCTTGGCGGCGAGCAAGAGATCGTCGCCCGCCTTGATATGCTGCAGCCGCGAGGTCAGTGGGCCATCCTGCACGATGATGCTCAAAAATTCGAGCTCTTCGGCATAATGCGGGGAGGCCATCGAATAGGCACGGAGCAACGGCTTGCCATTAACGGGCAGCCCCAACATCACGAACTGGCCGCTCTGGAAACGAAAACTGGACGGCCGGCTGACGGCGAACGAGAACAGGCTGTCATTCCACTGACGCACCCACAACACTTTTTCCACGCTATGATTCATGCCGTCCTCAGTACCGATCGTTGGTTGGCGGGCCTTACAGCTACACCGAACCCCAAAGTCCAGCATTTGTTGCTATGCGGCATAGAAGCTTGGATATCAGTCGCCCGCGAAACTGATTGGCGAAAGGCGACGCTCCGTCTCATTGACGATCAGCGCGCGCCCCGCGGGCGGTGCCGACCGTTGCGGGCAATCGACGCGCAGACAGGCGCGGCAGCCAAGCCCGATCGGGGTCGCATCCCCGGCCAGATCGACCCCGCGTGCCACCGCCAAGGCACCGGCCAGGCTGGCCTCCACCCCTAGCCCAACCGCAAATTCGGCACCCGTTGCGCCATAGCGACGCCCCTGCGGCGTCACCGTGCGCGCCATCGTCAGCCAACGGCCACCATCCTGCACCTCAACGAGTTGGACGGTCAGCGACCCCGGCCGTTCAAAGGCGTGGTGCAGCCGCCACAAAGGGCAACGCCCATCAGCTTCGACCAAGGCGGCACTGCTCGCACCCGAAAAGCGTTTCGACGCCTGGCCGGCGCGGTCAATCCGGATCATGAAGAAAGGCAGACCACGCGCGCCAACCCGCTGCAACGTCGTCAATCGGTGCGCCACTTGCTCGAACCCCGCTCCAAAACGGCGCTGCAACAATTCGATATCATAACCAGTCGCCTCGCACGCGCGCAGAAAGCGAGCATAGGGCATCATCACCGCAGCAGCGAAATAGCTGCACAAATGGCGGCGATGGAGATGCTCAGCGGCACGATCGGTAAAGCCAGCCCCCGCAATCAGGGCATCGATTTCGGCGCGCGCTTCGATCTGGGCGAGCTGAAACAGCACGGCAAAGGCGCGAGAAGCCGGATCGAGCAGTTCAGACAGCTGCAGTTGTCGAGCATGGAGATCAAGCCGACGCAGCATATCGGGCATTACCTCCACCGGGAGCACCCGCAAGGATAACTGGTGTTTGATCCGCAGCCGATCCGCGACCGCTCCGTAGAGATCGCCCGCGCCGAGCCGCATTTCGTCGGCAAGCCGTTCGGCGGCAGCGTCGAGATCGGGAAAATGATTGCGCCAATGATCAATCTCTCGCCGCACCTGCGCGACCGGATCAAGCCCCTCCACCAGCGCACCGCCGCCAGCACCGATCCGGTCGAATGCGCGCGCAAAGGCCTCCGCACCGCCGGGCGCGCCGGCGAGCCATTCCTCCACCTCGTTGCGATCGATATCGAGATCGGCAAACATCGGATCGGCAAGCCGACGGCGAAGGCCAGCTTCGCCCCCGCCCGGTTCAGCAGCGGCGAGCGCGCGCGGATCAAAATCGAAGCACTCAGCGAGTTTGACAAGCAATTGCGCGGATAATGGCCGTTGATTGCGTTCGACCAGATTAAGATAGCTTGGCGAAATCGCCAGCGTTTCGGCCATCGCTGCCTGGGTCAGCGCGGCGTGGCGCCGTAAGCGACGAACAGCATGGCCAGCGAAAAGTTTGCGATCGGCCATGCTATCCCTCATCTGCCGCACACCACACCGGGTTGGATCGGGCAATGCGCTTGTAAAGGATTTACAACCTTGGGGTCAACGCGACCAGCCGATCACCATCACTGCAGCGGCACCAGTTCGATCACATCCAGGATCGATTCGAATTGCGGACGGGGAAGGACCAGACGCCAGCGCTTCTCCCCCACGCGTTCAAAATAGCCCGCAAGGTTGCGCACATCATCGCGATCATAGTCCATCGCGCGCTTTTCATCGGCCAGACTGAGCGCGCCGAGAAACACCGCGCGGCTTGGGGTGTCGGGATAAATAGTGCCCGATTGGCGCTGTGCACCGGTAATCTTGTAAAATTTCGACACGCCGCCGCTTGTGTCGATCCGACAACGATCATCGGGATAGCGCGTAAATTCCGCCATCGCCGTGCCATTGCCGCCAAGTTTGAAGACGCGGCAGCGATAGTCGCCAGCGGGCGGCACCCCATCAAGCAACGCATGATCCGGATCGAACAGCGCCCCCTAGGCAGCAAGATCGGCAGCGTCACTGCCCCGGATGCGATCAAGCGCCGCCATCCAGGCGTCGCGCCAATCGCGCAGGCGTTCCCGATCGGGCTGGGTGGCAACGGCGCGCCAATTGGCGGTTGCTACAGGCACGCCGGCTTCAACCCGCGCATGCTGGCCACCACAAGCGGCAAGCGCGGCCATCAGGACAATAGTGCTGAGGAATTTTGCCGTCATCATCCGCGAAACGCCCTGTACCCTGCTTGATGCGCACCTAATCACGTGGCGCGGCGCTTGCCAAGCAGCGCGGATCAAGCCGCGGTCCAACCGCCATCGACCGACAGATTGGCACCGGTAATCGCCTTTGCCTCATCGCGACACAGATAGAGCGCGAGCGCAGCAACCTGTTCTGACGTTACAAATTCCTTGGTCGGTTGCGCTTCAAGCAGCACATCGTTGATGACCTGTTCGCGGGTGAGCCCGCGCGTCGCCATCGTATCAGGGATCTGCTTTTCGACCAGCGGCGTCCAGACATACCCCGGGCTGATCGCATTGACGGTGATGCCGTGCGTCGCAACTTCGAGCGCGATGGTCTTGGTGAGCCCGGCAAGGCCATGCTTGGCCATCACATAGGCGGATTTATTGGGGCTAGCGACCAGCGAATGCGCCGAGGCAGTCGAGATTATCCGCCCCCAGCCCGCAGCCTTCATATGCGGCACGGCGGCACGCATTAGATACCAGGCCGATGTCAGGTTGATCTTCAGGATCGCTTCAAACTTGTCGGCCGGGAAATCCTCAATCGGCGCGACATGCTGGATGCCGGCGTTGTTGACGATGATGTCGGGACCACCCAATTCGGCATGGCACCGCGCGACCATCGCGGCGATCGCGTCGGGATCGGTCATGTCGGCGGCATCATATAGCGCCTTGGCCCCACTGGTCGCGGCCAGGGCAGCGCGTTCCTTTTCAATATCGGCCGCATCGCCGAATCCATTGATCATCACGCTGGCGCCTTCGGCGGCGAACGCCTTGGCATACGCCAGCCCGATCCCCGACGTAGAGCCTGTGACAATCGCCGTCTTACCGCTCAGGAACATGGAAATATTCTCCGCTTAACAATCAAGTTCAGGGCCGGAACGCTTCAATCCCCGTTTCGGGCACAAATCAAACGCAGCGCTTTTGCCGGTCAGGATATTTTCGGTGACCAGCTGAGCGTTGGTCATTGCCTGATTGATCGACGCAAGACCGGCATGCCAATGTTCGTGCATCGTCCGCGCTGAAAATTCGAAATCGCGTGATCCGCCTTCCCAGGCATTGGCGGTGTAGATCAGTTGAACAAGGTTGACCGGTTGTTCCGCCGCCGCTGCCGCGAGCGCCAGCACATCAGCATCGTTCTGAAGATTGGCCGGCAGCTTGGCCAGCAACCGGCGGATCACCTCGCGTTCCTGGCGCAGCTTCATCACCTGATCGGAAACAGCGCGGGTGCGGCTGGAAAAACGAATTTCCTTTTCGCGCGCCATCACGTCCATGATCGTGCGCGGAGCCTCGGTCGCCGCCGAAAACAGATCGACCTGAAACACCAGCATGGCGTGCCGCTGATTATCGAGCACATGGCTGAGCGGGGTGTTGGACACCAAGCCGCCATCCCACCACAGGCTGCCATCAATCTCCACCGGTGGCAGGCCCGGCGGCAAGGCGCCCGATGCCATGATGTGGCGGGCGTCGAGCCGTTCAGTCGTGCTGTCAAAATACCGAAAATTGCCGCTAATCACATCGACCGCGCCAACCGACAGCCGGACCGGCCCATTATTCACGAGATCCCAATCGATCAGCGAATCGAGCGTCGCTTTCAGCGGTGCGCTATCATAATAGCTGAGCGCCCCGGCGCTGCCCGGCGCGGCAAAATTGGGCGGCACCAATCGCGGCGTGAAAAAGCCTGGCACGCCCGTGGCCAGCACCATTCCGGCCGACCATTCATGAACGAATTCGCGCACCATATCATTGGGAAAGATCGGGAAGCTCGGCAAGCTGCTCGTCATCTTGTCCCAAAAGGCACGCAGCCGTTCGACTCGGCGTTCGGGCGGATTACCAGCAACAATCGCCGCGTTGATCGCGCCGATCGAAATCCCGGCGACCCAATCAATCTCTATGCCTTCGTCCAGCATCCCTTCGATGACGCCGGCCTGATAACTGCCCAGCGCACCGCCGCCCTGCAGCACCAGCGCTACCGTATCCGGCAGCGTCATCGTGGCGGCATGCCGCATCTGCCTGTCGATTGTTGGTTCCTGATCAGCCATGCGCAAATCCATGAGCGCCTTCGTGTCTGCAATCAACGACACTTTGGTGAAATACAGCTGTCGCTTGCAACGACTGGCGGCTTTCCGCATTCTAAGATCGTTATGCGCACTGCATTCATAGGATAGGGCACCGCCGATGCGGCTCGACGATTTCGATCCCAATATTGATGTCGAGGACCAGGGCAATCGCGGTGGCGGTTTTGGCGGTGGCGGCGGTGGCGGCGGGATGCTGCTGGGGCTGCTACCCTTTGTCTTCAGCCGTTTTGGCTGTGGCGGAGTCGCGGTGCTGCTGGCGGTGGTGTTCTTCATGGGCGGTGGGCTGCCGTTGCTGTCCGGAGGTGGCAGCGCCCCAGTCAGCCAGATTGGGCAAACCCCAGGCGGTAGCGGTACAGCCACCAGCAGCACAGGCAGCGCCGCATCAGTCGCTTGCCGGGCAAATCCCGATCGATTGAACGCCTGCAATGCCTTTAGCTCAGCCAACAAGACCTGGGTGGCGTTGTTCCAACAGGCAGGTCGCCCCTATCGCGCGCCGGGCTTGCGGTTTTTCACGGGCAATGGAGAATCGGGCTGCGGCGCAGCGCAGGCGGCGATGGGGCCATTTTACTGCCCGGGCGATTCGCGCGTCTATCTCGACGCCAGCTTTTTTGACGAGCTCTCCACGCGATTTGGCGCGAAGGGCGATTTCGCACAGGATTATGTGATCGCGCATGAATTTGGCCATCATATCCAGAATTTGCTCGGCACGTCCGATCAAGTGCAGCGCGCCCAATCCCGCGCCAGCCCGACGGAGGGGAACGCCCTTTCCGTGCGGCTCGAACTCCAGGCGGATTGCTATGCGGGTGTTTGGGGCGCGGCCAATCGCGATCGGCTGGAGCCTGGCGATATCGAGGAAGGGCTGACGGCGGCGCAAGCAATCGGCGACGATACGCTGCAACGCGAAGCGCAAGGCCGGGTGGTGCCCGACAGTTTCACCCATGGTAGTTCGGCCGATCGAATGAAGTGGCTGAAGCGTGGGCTCGACAGCGGCGATCCTGGGCAGTGTGATACGTTGAGCGGGGCGATTTGAGCGACGCCCTTGTTGCCCCTGCCCTGATCGAAACCTTTGCGCATGGCTGGGCGCAAGCGCGTGGCCTGCCGCCGCCCGAGCGCATCGGCACCGCGCTGAAGATTGAGACCGGGCAGCCGAGCGAACAGCGGCGCTATATTTTCCCCGAACCACCCGGCGATATTTCCGCGCGCGCGGCGATCATCGATCAGCCGTTAATTCTGCTCAAGGCAGCGATCGATCCAGACGCAATGGCGGCATTGCTCCCGCCCGGCTGGCATGTCGAACAGACCGGCACGACGATGACCACCGACAGTCTGCCTGTCACAGCACCCGTCCTGTCGGCTGGCCTGACGCTCGACAGCGCCTGGCACGGGCCGGTTTTTGCCGTCCGCATCCGCGATTCAAACGGCAGCGAAGCCGCGCGCGGGCGCATGACGCTGATCAATGGCTTGGCGCAGCATGATTCGATCGCCGTCGCTGCGCCTTATCAACGGCGCGGCTTGGGCACGGCCGTGATGATGGCGCTGGGGCGTGAAGCCCGCGCCCGTGGCGTCGATCAGGGCCTGCTCAACGCGACCGTCGCCGGCCGCGCGCTTTACCAGCAACTGGGCTGGATCGCGCGCGCACCTTGGACGACCGCGCAGATCAGGGCGTGATCAGAGCTTAACGAGCATCTTGCCGGTGTTGCCACCGGTGAACAGGCCAAGAAACGCATCGGGTGTACTGGCCAGCCCTTCATGGATGGTTTCCTGCCGGGTCAGCTTGCCGGTCTGGAGCATGCCGGCCATATCCGCATAGAACTCACTCGCCCGCCCCATATAATCGCTGACGATGAAACCCTGGATGCGGATGCGTGCGCCGATGATCCGCGCGGCATAGCGCAGTTCAGTCGCCGCGCCGCTGTTATAGACATCGATCATCCCGCAAATCGCAAAGCGCGCGCGCTCATTCGCCACTGCCAGCGCGGCATCGAGATGCTCGCCGCCGACATTGTCGAAATAAACGTCAATGCCCTTAGGAGCGGCGGCCATCAGCTTCTTCACGAGGCTGCCTTCAGTCTTATAATCGATGACATAATCAGCGCCGAGCGAGGTGACCAGCGCGCATTTGTCTGCGCCGCCAGCGGTGCCGATGACGGTCATGCCCTTGGCCTTGGCGATCTGAACCACCGTCGAGCCAACTGCCCCGGCGGCAGCGGAGACGAACACGGTATCGCCCGCCTTGGCGCTCGCGACTTCGAGCAAGCCGAAATAGGCGGTCATCCCCGGCATGCCGAGCTGGCCGAGAAACGCCTGCGGATCTACGCCAAGATCAGGCAGTTTCTGCACCTGCGCGGCGGGCAGGACAGCCTCGTCACGCCAGCCGGCCATGTGCAGCACCATATCGCCCACCGCCAGGCCATCAGCCTTACTCTCAACGACTTCGCCAACCGCGCCGCCCTGCATCGGCTCCCCCAGCACGAATGGCGGGGTGTAGCTTTTCACATCGTTCATCCGGCCGCGCATATAGGGATCAACCGACAGCCAGCGATTGGCGATGCGGACCATCCCCGCCTCGACAGCCGGGGTCGCGATATCGGCCATCGCGAAGTTATCGTGCGTCGGCATGCCCTGGGGGCGTGATTTCAGCGTCCATGCATCGGCCATAATGCTCTCCTGTCGGTTGTTTTTCGAAGGCCGGGTATGCGCATTACGTCGCTAAAAGCAACCGGTCTTGGTACCCACCAAGCCGCCCCGATCATGTTGCATCGCCCTGACGGTATCGTTATGGCGAGCGCCTGCTGGCCGTTTGGCCGGACCGGACGGGGCCGTAGCTCAGATGGGAGAGCGCTGCAATCGCACTGCAGAGGTCAGGGGTTCGATTCCCCTCGGCTCCACCAGCCCATTTTTAATGTTTACTCAATGATTTAATCGATTTTGTGCGGCCATTCTGTGTGCATGTGATCGGGCAGCAATAGGCGCGTGGTCATCCCGCAATGGGCATAGGACATGCGGCACTACTGCACTAGGATGCTGCCATGCTCAATGAACCCGCCGCATCCCCGTCCGACGCCCCCTCAGCCAATCCCAACGCCATTCCGGCGGCCACGTTGGTCCTGTTCAGGGAGAGCGAATCCGGACCTCCCGAATTGCTGATCGTCGAACGGGCGCGGGCGATGGTGTTTGCTGGCGGGGCGCTGGTTTTTCCCGGCGGGCGGGTTGATCCCGAAGACTACGCCCTCGCGGCAATCTATGCCGGTGATGACGCCCATGGCGCCGCGCGGATCGCGGCGATTCGCGAAACGATCGAGGAGGCCGGGATCGCCGTTGGCCTGTCGCCGCACCCAACTATCGCCCAGCTTGCCGCGATCCGCGCCGGGCTGCACGCGGGCAAGCCCTTTGGTGCGTTGCTGCACAACCACGCGCTCACGCTCGATCTGGCAGCTTTGGTGCCTTTTGCGCGGTGGTTGCCGGCGCATGCGCATATGCGGATTTTCGATACGGTGTTCTTTCTGGCGGCGCTGCCCGCTAATGCGCCCGAACCGATCGTTGATGCGACCGAAAACACCCGTGTTTTCTGGATGAGTGCACAAAATGTGATCGATGAGGCCGATGCCGGGCGCGCGACGATTATCTTTCCGACCCGGCGCAATCTGGAGCGGCTTGCCCAGTTTGGCAGCTTTGCCGAAGCCCGTGATCATGCCCGGGCGATGCCGCTGCGCACCGTGACGCCCTGGACCGAGCAGCGCGGCGAGGTCAGCTATTTGTGCATCCCCGACGATCTTGGCTATCCCGTCACCGCCGAGGCGATGGACAGCGCAATGCGCGGCTGACCCGCCCCCTGCCCGGCCCCGTCAGTTTGGCAGCGCGGCGCTATCCACCTTTTCGACCCAATGCGGGAAGAAGGACGGTTGGCGATTGGACCAGCCCGAGGCCGTCGCCGCCGCTTCGCTGATCGATTGCAGCAGCTGGCGGCGCAGTTCGGGATGGAGGTGCGGCAGCGCGGCGGCGGCGCAAAAGGCGCCCGGCAGCCAGGGGCGGATCTGCGCACCGACCAGGCGTTCATACAAAAAGCGGTAGCAGGCAAAGCTGGTCAACCGGCCCTGCCCCAAATCAAAGGCACTGACGACAACGAGCGGCCCCAAAAACTGTTCGACCGATTCGAGCCCGCTATCATCAGGGATCATCGCACGGATATCAGGCAGGCGATCATAGAGCCGCGACTGCGCCCGGATGCTGGCTGCCTCCACCACGTCACGCGACCAGCGTTCAAGCGCATCGTCACGATCAAGCCCGACATCAAGCGAGCGCCGGACATAGCGTTGGGTCGCCGCGCTGAACCCGGCAAACTCCTTCATTTCGGCCAATGCCATGGCACCGGCGGCTGGCTTCATCCGTGCACTCATCGTTTCATCCTGCCTCGCTCGATTCACCCAATCCCAACATGCGCCAACATGGTTAACAGATTCCTTAACGACAACACCGTAATGTCACCGCAGCGCAATCATCTGCAATAAAATGACGCAATGCAACAAAATGATGTTTTATTGCTGCACTGGCTGGCGAGCGCGCCCGGCAGCCTTAAAGGGCCCGGACCATGACATGTTGCTGGTTGATCTGGGTGCGACCGAAGACCGTCATGAACGCGATATCGGTGGCATCGCGGCCAACCGCGACGCGAGCGATATCGCGCACATCGGCCATGCCGGTTGGATCAAGCAGATGCCAGCCGTCTGCCAGCCACAATTCGCACACCGCGTGGAAATCCTGCGGCTCGACGCCTGGCGCATAGGCCGACACGCAGCGCGCCGGGATGCCACTGGCACGGGCCAGCGCGCAGAGCAGATGAGCATAATCGCGGCAGACACCACGGCGATCGGCAAAGGTCATCATCGCCGTCGTCACACCGCTGCTGGTGCCACCTTCGTAGCGCAGATTATGGTTGACCCAATCGCACATCGCCAGCGCAAGCTTGCCGCCTTGAAGCCCGGCAAATTCCGCCTGGACAAAGCCTTCGAAGCGATCCGATTCGCAATAGCGGCTGGGGAGCAGATAACAGATGATCGCACCGGGCAAGCCGCGCGGCGTTGCGGCGGCAAGCGCGCCGATATCGACCATTGGCCGGTTGATCGCGACGGCTGCATGATATTCGACGCGAAAGCTGCCGGTGCCGCGCGCCAGGCAGCGCTGGCCAATGCCATCCTGGCCAACCACCGCGACCAAAGGCGTATCGGTCCAGACCTTCAGGTCCTGCGCCTCCAGCGTCTGATCGGGCATCGCGGCGACTTCGATCTGCAACAGCACATCGGCGGCGTCCTCGATCCAATAGTCCAGCACGGCTTCGACGGACAGGCGCATTCATATTCCCGGGTGGCTGGAGGCAGCTGGGTAGCAAACAAACAAAAGGCCCGGCGAGTTTCCCCGCCGGGCCGATCATTTTGGGATAAAGCCCGTCCTAGTTCCGGCTGCTGCCGAACAGGCGCAGGATGAACAGGAACATGTTGATGAAGTCCAGATACAGCGTCAGCGCCGACATGATGACCGTGCGGCCTTCATAGTCCGTGCCAGCAACCGCTGCATACATGCTCTTCACCTTCTGCGTGTCATAGGCGGTGAGGCCAGCGAACAGCAGCACGCCAACCATGCTGATCACCAGCGAGAGCGGACCCGACTGGAGGAACAGGTTGACCAGGCTTGCGACGATCAGGCCAACCAGGCCCATGATCAGGAAAGTGCCGAATGCCGACAAATCCTTCTTGGTGGTGTAGCCCCACAGGCTGAGCCCAGCGAAACCAGCCGCTGTCGCGAAGAAAGCGCCCGCGATCGAGGTGCCGGTATATTGCAGGAAGATCGTCGAGAGCGACAAGCCCATCGCGATCGCAAAGCCCCAGAACATTGCCTGAAGCGTGCCCATCGACATCCGGCCCTGGCCAAAGCTCATGCCAAAGACAAAGCCGAGCGGTGCAAACATGATCACATATTTCAACAGGCCGGGGCCGCCGAAGACCTGCGCTGCCATGCCGCTGAGCGCAAAGCCGAGCGCCACGATACCGGTGAGCAGGATGCCCGAGGTCATGTAATTATAGACCGACAGCATATAGGACCGCAGCCCGGCGTCATACGCAGCGCCGCGGACGCCAGCGCCGCTTGCGAAAGCCGCAGCGTTCGGCCGAGGATCAGACCAATTAGCCATTTCAATCAAACTCCTTTGCCCGGCAAAAAGCCGGATGAGGCGAATATCGGCCCTGCCCTTTCTTTTTTCAAGCAAAACCCGTTGTCTGATTTGTTGCTGGTCGGCACACCGCGCCATGATGCACCGTCTTTTCATTGGCCTGCGCCCGCCGCGCGAGATTCGTGCCGCCTTGATGTCGATCATGGGCGGCATCGCTGGTGCGCGCTGGCAGAGCGACGATCAGCTCCATCTGACCCTGCGCTATATCGGCGAAGTCGACCGCCAAATGGCTGAGGAGGTCGCGCTAGCCATGGCCCGCATCGGCACCCCGCCGCTGACTGTGGCGCTGCGCGGCGTTGGTCGTTTTGAGAAACGCGGGTTAGACGGTCGGGGTCGCACTGATGCGCTCTGGGCGGGTGTCGCGCCCGGCGATACCCTCCAACGGGTCCACAACAAGATCGATCATGCGCTGGTCGCCATCGGGCTGCCCGCCGAGGGGCGCGCCTATCTGCCGCATATCACGTTGGCGCGGCTGCCACGCAGCCTGGGCGTGGAGCAGGAGATTGATGCCTTTATCGCCGCCCATGCCGCGTTCAGCAGCGCCCCCTTTGCCTTTACCCATATCACCCTGTTCGAAAGCCAGCTGACGCGCGATGGCGCGCGCTATGATGTGGTCGATCGCTGGCCAATCATCGGCTGACGGCGCGGTCGCGACCTGGCGATTGCACGAATAACGCTTCCGCTTGGCGGCCACGCTCTGCTAGCCCCGGCGCCGACGTGTATTTTTTGGGGGATTATCATGGCAGAAGCGCAACCGGGCACCGAGCACCAAGCCCCGCGTTATGCCTGGTATGTCCTGGCCATCCTGTTTGCCGTTTATGTGCTGAACTTCGTCGATCGCCAGATTATTTCGATTCTGGCCGAAGACATCAAACGCGATCTGGGCCTGCGCGACGAGGATCTGGGCTTTCTGTACGGCACCGCCTTTGGCGTGTTCTATGCGCTGTTCGGCATTCCGCTTGGGCGGCTGGCGGACAATTGGCACCGGGTGAAGCTGCTGACCTTTGGTCTGACATTATGGTCAGCGATGACGGTGGTGTCTGGGTTTTCGCGCAGCGGCGGGATGTTGGCAGGCGCCCGGGTTGGCGTTGGTATTGGTGAAGCGACGGCAGCGCCGTCGGCCTATTCGTTGATTTCGGATTGGTTTCCCCGGCGGCTGCGCGCGACCGCGCTGGCGATTTATTCCGCCGGGCTTTATGTCGGCGGTGGCATTTCGCTGGGCATTGGCGGGCTGATCGTTGCCGGCTGGAACCGTGCCTATCCGGACGGCGGGCCGCTGGGGCTGGTTGGCTGGCAGGCGGCGTTCATGATTGTCGGCCTGCCCGGCCTTCTTTTGGCAATCGTCATTGCCACCCTGCGCGAACCGATCCGCGGCCAATCCGAAGGGTTGCCGCCGCCGGTGCCGCACCCTGCCCCATTCCGCGCTTTTTTTGCCGATCTGGTGACCATTGTACCGCCGCTGACCCTGATTGGCGCAGCACAGGGCGGCGTGCGCGCGTTGATCACCAATGTCATCGGGCTGGCGATCGTGGTTGGCATCGTTACCGGGCTGATCATGATTGGCGAACCCGCCCCGCAATGGATTGCCGTGGGCATCGGTGCCTATGCCGTATTTTCCTGGGCGAGCGCACTGCGCCGCCGCGATCCCCCGACCTTTGCGCTGATCGTCGCCAACCCGGCCTTTCTCTGTGTGGTCGTCGCTTATGGCCTGAACGCTTTTCTGAGCTATTCAGTAACCTTCTGGGCACCGCCTTATGCCATCCGGGTGCTGGGTCAAACCCCCGGCACGGCGGGCTTCATCATTGGCGGCATGGGGGCGATGTCTGGCTTCCTGGGCGTTACCGTCGGCGGGATCATTGCGGATCGGTTGCGTCGCCGGAACCCGGCCGGGCGATTGCTGGTCGTGATTTTTGGTGCAGCGGTGCCGTGGATGGCCATTTTGACCGCCTTCACCACCACCAACGTGACCTTGTTCTATGTCATGCTGTTTCCCGCGCAGGCGCTGGCGAGCTGCGCGCTCGGGGCAGCGGCAGCGACCACCCAGGATCTGGTGCTGCCGCGCATGCGCGGGACAGCGACGGGCACCTTCCTGATCGGTACCACCCTGCTGGGGTTGGCCATGGGGCCCTATCTTGCCGGGCGAATCTCCACCCTGTCAGGCAGCTTGTCGATTGGGGTGATCTCGTTGCTGTGCACCGTGCCGATCACGGTGACGGCGGCAATCCTTGCCTATCGCCTAGTGCCCCGCGCCGAAATGAACAGAGAAGCACGTGCGCGGGACGCTGGCGAACCTATTTGAGGGAAGTGCTGATCGGGCGTTAACCAGCCGCGCAACATGATGCGGCTTCCCAATTTGATTGGAGCCGTGATTCATGTTTTCCGCCGAACTCGTCATTAAATCGACCGACAATCGTCGCAGCCCCCGCAACGACGTCGACATGCCGGGGCGGATAACGACGGAAGGCAGTTGGCGATCGATCTGCCGGGTTGCCGATCTATCCAAACACGGCGCGCGCCTGTCGACCTTCTCAGAATTGCCGCGCGGCACCGTCATCTGGCTGAACCTGGCCGGGCAACCCGCGCGCAAGGCCGAAGTGGTCTGGTCGGACGAGTATAACGCCGCGTGTCAATTCTATCAGCCGCTCGACGACCATGCCGTTATCGCGCTGGTCGGGCGATACGGGTTCAAGGTGGAACCCGATCGCCCGATCGAGGATATGATCATGGTCGCCTGAACGCGGCGATCAAACGCGGCAATCAATTGGCCGCAAAGACGCCGCACGCGATTCGCGCGCCGCTTTTGCCCGAGGGATCGGTCATCAGATCATCGGCGGCTGCGTGAATCACCATAGCCGCGCCATCATCATCGAGCAGTCCGGCAAGCGTGCCGCCGAGCACGGTAACGCCGATCGTGCCACGCCGGTCTGCACCGATGACAAGATTGGGGAGATCGCCCTCATGCGGGCCGGCCGGGTTCATCGCGCCATGCTGGGTGCCACCCGGATTCCAATGGCCGCCTGCGGTCATGAAATCGGGGCCCTCGCAGCGCCCGACAGCGTGGATATGCGCGCCATGGGTGCCGGCGGGTAGCGCCATCGCCTCAATCGTAATCCGCAGCCCACCCGTTGCTTCGCGAGCGGTTGCCCGGCCAACATCACTGCCATCGGCCAGCTTCAATGCTGCAACAGCAATCCGCCCTGATGGCTCCTGCTTGCCCATGCCCTTGGTATAAGAAGCGCAGCCGCCGATGCAGACCAGCGCCCCTGCTGCACATGCCACAATTGCTAAACGCATCGCCTGTCCTCCTGCCAAATTGCCCCATCAACCTAACCTGCGATCACCCCGCCCGCCATGGCTTTGGGCATGCCCCGGTCGATTTTCGCCGCCCAAGTCACCGCTTTGGGCGAAACCGGCGCATGGCAGATGCCGTGGCCGATCCTGTTCCCAATGACGCGCCCAATAATGCCCAGGGCAAGAAAAGCTGCCCCGAGAAACGCACGACATTGCACTTGGGTCCTTGCTGCTTCTTGACCCCTGTTGCCCGCCTGCCCCATAGCGTGGCCATGGAAGCCGCTAGTGCAATCGAAGAAATGTCGTTTGAGGACGCCCTGAAAGAGTTGGAGCGCATTGTCGCCCGGCTTGAAAGCGGGGATGAGCCGCTCGATAATTCTATCGCCCTGTATGAGCGCGGCAGTCAGCTCCGCCAGCGTTGTGCCGACCGGCTGGATGCGGCACAGGCCCGGATCGAAGCGATCAAGCTCGATAGCGATGGGCGACCGGTCGGCACCACTTCCTTTGCGGCGGGCTGATATCATCATGGCGGACGCCTCGTTGTCGCTGAAGGCGGCGCTTTCGGAAATCTCGGCCGAGATTGACGACCGATTCGATTTATTGCTGGCGATCCCTGACGATCCCCGGGCCGATCTTTACCGGGCGATGCGGCATGCCGCGATCGGCGGCGGCAAAAGATTGCGGCCCTTGCTGGTGTTTGCAACGGCGCGGCTGTTCGGCGTTGACCGCGACTGCGCCGGGCGCGCGGCGCTCGCGATCGAATGCATCCATGTCTATTCGCTGATCCATGACGATCTGCCGGCGATGGACGATGACGATCTGCGCCGCGGCAAACCCACCGTCCACAAGCTGTATAGCGAAGCGACCGCCATCCTGGCGGGCGACTGCCTGCATGCCCTAGCGTTTGAAATTCTCGCCGAGCCGGCCACGCATGGCGATCCCTTCGTGCGCGCCGAACTGGTGCTTGATCTGGCGCGGGCGGCGGGGCCGGCGGGCATGGCCGGCGGGCAGATGATGGACATCGAAGCCGAAAAGGCGAGCTTTGACTTGCCGACGATCACCCGGCTGCAAGCGATGAAGACCGGTGCGCTGATCGCCAGCGCGGTTGAGGCCGGGGCGATTCTGGGCAAGGCATCGCCCGAGGCGCGGACTGGTCTGC
This sequence comes from Proteobacteria bacterium ST_bin13, assembly GCA_002083645.1. Classification (GTDB taxonomy): domain Bacteria; phylum Pseudomonadota; class Alphaproteobacteria; order Sphingomonadales; family Sphingomonadaceae; genus Sphingomonas. The sequence continues at coordinate 105,299 of MSXQ01000025.1, read as the reverse complement.
GCGGTTATGCGCGCGCCATCGGCCTGGCCTTCCAGATCGCCGACGATCTGCTCGATTATGAGGGCGAAGAAGAGAAAATGGGCAAGCGCGTCCATAAGGATCAGGACGCGGGCAAGGAAACCTTCCTCAGCCTGCTCGGCGTTGACCGGGCGCGCGAACAAGCGCGGATGCTGGTCGATCAGGCCGTGCAGCACCTGCATAATTATGGCCCCGAGGCCGATCTGCTGCGCGAAATTGCGCGCTACACGCTTGAGCGTGACCGGTGACGATCCGCACCGGGGTCTATCCCGGCACCTTTGACCCGGTCACGTTGGGCCATATGGACATCATCCGGCGCGGCGCAAAGCTGGTCGACCGGCTGGTGATCGGCGTGACGACCAACCCTAGCAAGAACGCGATGTTCACGGTCGACGAACGCATGGCAATGATGAAGCGCGAAGTCGCTGATGTCGAAGGCGAAATTCATGTCGTCGGCTTTGATTCGCTGCTGATGGATTTTGCTGAGCGCGAAGGCGCGGGGATGATCCTGCGTGGCTTACGCGGTGGCGGCGATTTCGAATATGAATTCCAGATGGTCGGCATGAACCAGCAGCTCAACAACCGCATCGAAACCGTTTTTCTGATGGCCGATGTCGCGTTGCAGCCGATCGCCAGCCGCTGGGTCAAGGAAATCGCGATGTTCGGCGGGGACATCCACAAATTCGTGCCGCCCGGCGTCAATGCCGATGTCATCGCGCGCGTCGAGCAAATTGGCCGCAAGGGCAGCTGATCGCGGGAGCGCCTGGCGGGCAGCAACGTTCAGTTTGGCGCAATCCGCGATTTGCTCTAAGCGCGGCTTAAATCGCTTTTGTGCGGGGATGTGATGCGTTTTTTTGCCAGCCTGTTTGTTGCCTGCAGCGCCCTGTTCGGGTGCCTGATCACCCTGCCCGCCACCGCCCAGATTATCCCGGTGCAGCTTGCTGGCCGCGCCCCCGTGCCGGACATTAACGACAAGGAAAATCTGCTGTATCTGGACCTGTCGACCGGCGGCCGGGTGATCATCTGGCTGCGCCCCGATGTCGCCCCCAAGACGGTTGAGCGGATCAAGTTGCTGACCCGCCAGCATTTTTACGACGGCCTGCTGTTTCACCGCGTGATTGACGGCTTCATGGCACAGACCGGCGACCCCAAGGGCGATGGCACGGGTGGATCGGAACTCCCCGATCTGAAGGCTGAATTCAATTACCTGCCGCATGTGCGCGGTGCCGTCTCCGCCGCGCGCGCACAATCGGACGACAGCGCCAACAGCCAGTTCTTCATCGTCTTCCAGCCGACGCTGAAGCTCGACAAGAAATACACCGTGTTCGGCCGGGTGATCCAGGGCATGGATCATGTCGACGCGGTCGAGCGCGGCGAGCCGCCCGCCAGCCCGTCCAAGATCCTGCACGCCTATATCGCCGCCGACAGCCCCCCAGCCTTCATCGCCGCCGCCGCCCCCCCAGCGCCCGATCTTGGCCCCGCGGTGACGCTGCCGATGTCGCCGCCGAAAGCGGCACCAAAGGCAGCACCGAAAGCGCCACCCGCAAAGCCACCGCGCTGATCCTGTCGCGCGGCGAACCGGGACTGACGTGTCGTGAAGGTTGATCTGTTCGATTTCGATCTGCCGCCCGAGCGGATCGCGCTCAGGCCAGCCGTGCCGCGCGATTCGGCGCGGTTGCTTGGGGTGACGCCCCGGGCGCTGGCCGATCATGTCATAACCGACCTGCCCAGCCTGTTGCAGCCGGGCGACTTGCTGGTCTTCAACGATACCCGCGTCATCCCCGCCCAGCTTGAGGGGATGCGCGGCCAGGCGCGGATTGGCGCCACGCTGCACAAGCGCGAAGGGCCCCGCCGCTGGCGCGCCTTCATCCGCAACGCCCGCAAATTGCGCGAGGGCGAGGCAATCGACTTTGGCGCCGACGCCCGCGCCATTGCCAGCGACCGCGCGGCGGACGGCAGCTTTGCGCTCGATTTTCTGGGCGAGGAACCCGTCGAATTGCTGCTCGACCGGGTCGGGCGGATGCCCTTGCCGCCCTATATCGCCGCCAAGCGACCGACCGATGCGCAAGACGCCGATGATTATCAAACCATGTTCGCCCGCGAAAAAGGCGCCGTCGCCGCGCCCACCGCCGCACTGCACTTCACACCGGGCCTGCTGACCGCGCTTGCCGACGCGGGCATCGCCCACACCATGCTGACCCTGCATGTCGGCGCGGGCACCTTCCTGCCGGTCAAGGCGACCGACACCGTCGATCACGCCATGCATGCCGAATGGGGTCGAATCTCCCCCGAAACCGCCGCCGTGCTAAACCAGACACGCGCGCGGGGCGGGCGGATCATCTCCGTCGGCACCACCAGCCTGCGCCTGATCGAAAGCGCCGCCCGCGAAGACGGCGTGATCATGCCGTTCGAGGGCGATACCGCGATCTTCATCACCCCCGGCTATCGCTTCAAGGGCATTGACGGCCTGATCACCAATTTTCACTTGCCGAAATCGACGCTGTTCATGCTGGTGAGCGCGTTGATGGGGCTGGAGGTGATGCAGGCGGCATATGCCCATGCGATTGAGGATGGGTATCGGTTTTATAGCTATGGGGATTCGAGCCTGTTGCTGCCTTGAATGTGCTCGGCATTGGACCAGACGAGCCCGATAACTGCCGATCAGCATGCTTCACCTGAGCTGCCGTATTGGCGATACTCAGGCAGAAAAGACGCTTCGATGGAAATCAAAGCCGAGGGCACCGAATAACGTCAGTGCGTGGTGACCGACACCAGGGACGATCGTAAGATCATGCTGGATGCCGAGCGCAAACAGGAAAGCGGAAAAATCACGGTTAGCTGCCAGAGTGAAATCATCACTGCCGATAGCGATGCGGATTCTCATTCCATTGCGCAAGCGCGCTGCGTTCGCAGTCGCTAGTCCGCGCGGGCTTTCGGCGCGGAAATAGTCCTGATCCGAACCAAAAATACGGGCGAAGAGCTCAGCCTGAAGCGGACGATTGGTAGGCACTACGGAAGCGCTTGTGAACGCCACTTGAAGAGGCCCTGCCCCGAGCATCGAAATGGCGGCGAATGTCTCAGGATAGCGAAAGCCCAGGTGCCCAGCACCAAAACCGCCCATGCTGAATCCCTCGATCGTCCGGTGCGCCCGATCATTGATCGTCCGCAAGCGGTCATCGACGATTGGGATGATTTCGCGCATCAAAATCGATTCGACTGGCGTCGAGCCGTCGCGCGCATCGCACCATAGACTGTCGCGCAAGCCGTTTGGGAACACCACAAACGCCTGTGGCATTCGCCCATCCTGCATCGCTTGAGCAAATAGCGCCGCGACCGGCCGGATCGACGCTATCGCACCTGCAGTGCCATGGAGCCAATAGAGCGTTGGGAACAGTCGTTTGGGTTCGGTCGTCACCGCAGGCGGGCTGAGCACATGAAAGCTTACATCAGTGCGGGCTACCGCGCTTTCGAACACTATTTGCTGCAGGCCGGGCGCAACAATGGCGGGTGTGACCCAGGGCCATTGCCGTCCTGCCGATGGCGTTTCCCCGAGTGGTGAACGGACGCGGAGAAGACTGCCTAGCGCCGTCGTGCCAAATCCCGCGACCAAATCACGTCGGGAAAGCATCACCAAGACTCCTTATGAGCACCGATCACGATCGTCTGTTCATCTGGGTGATCGTGCAATAGCCGATCGACAGGAAGCGGGGCGTTTCACGAGACCGTATGGAGGCGCGCTTGGCTGATCGATTGGGGCGCTTGCTACCGCAGCGGCGCGCGCGCCAGCGATGGCCTTTTCGCGATCATCGCGAGCAGCACTTGGAGGGGGCCGGTCAGTCGCGACCCAGCCCGCCCGTTTCGAAAAAATCGCTGATGACGGAAGAAGCCGCTCAACTGGGCTATGCCAATGCCCCCAAAGGCGGCTATCGCAGCCGGGCTATGGCGATTGTTTCTCCTCCCCCCAAGCGACTGGTGATGACTCTGCTGCTGGCGGGCAGTGCAGTTGCTGGGCTGACTGGGCTGGCCGTGCTGCCAGCGATGGCACAGCGGGCACCCGGCGCTGGCGATCCCGCCGGGGCCGGACGGATACCGCCGATCACCCAGCCGCCAAGCGCGACAATCATGGCCGAGCCGGTGGCGCTGTTCATCGGGTCGACCGATGCCGATGGCGATGCGCGGGTGACGCGCGCGGAAATGCGCGCGGGCGTGACCCGCAGCTTTGCCAGCATCGAGAAAGCCCGGCCCGAATCGCTGGGCTATATCGAGCTGGCCGATTGGGCAGAGCGCTGGCTGGGGGATCGCAACGCGCTGCCCAGCGCTTATGAAACCGATACCGATGGCGACAACCGGATCACGCTGAGCGAACTGATTGCCCAGATCGACAAGACCTTCACCCGCTTCGATCGCAACAAGGACGATGTGCTGGTGCGCAGCGAGCTGCTGACGCTGGATAGCGCGCGCGGCAACGGGCTGGATCAGCGCGGGCAAAGACGGCGTGAGCAACAGTGAGCATTCCAGCACCGAAGCTTGCTGCGACGCCCGGCCCGACACCGCGCTATCAGCTGGCGATCTTTGATTTTGACGGGACGTTGGCCGATAGCGGCGACTGGTTCCTGTCGATCGCCGATGATCTGGCCGAACGATTTCGCTTTCGCCGGATCGATTCCGCCGAAATCGAGACATTGCGCGGGCGCACAACCCGCGAGGTGATCCGCCATGTCGGCATTCCGCGCTGGAAACTGCCGGCGATCGCCCGGCATATTCACAAAAGACTGGCGATTGAGACTGATCGGATCGATTTGTTCGACGGGGTCACCGACATGATCAATGAGCTCGTCGCCAGCGGTGTGCGGATTGCGGTTGTCACGTCCAATGCCGAACATAATGCGCGCGCCATTCTGGGCCCCGACATCGTCGCCAAGATCGAAATGTTCGAATGCGGCGCATCGCTGTTTGGCAAGGCATCGCGCTTCAAACGGGTGCTGCGCAAGCTGGGCGTGGCGCATGCTGACGCCATCTCAATCGGCGATGAAACGCGGGACCTGACCGCCGCGCGCAAGGTTGGCATCGACGCCGGCGCGGTGCTTTGGGGCTATGCCAACCGATCGATCCTGACCGCGCTCAAGCCCGATGTGGTGTTCGATTCGCCAGCCGAGGTGATTGATTTCATGCTGGGGACCCGGCACGAGGCCGCTGCTTGAGCCGATTCACGTTCACGATCAGCGCGCAGGACGGCCGGGCGCGGACCGGGCAGATCGCCATGCAGCGCGGCACGATCCGCACGCCGGCTTTCATGCCGGTGGGCACCGCCGCCACGGTGAAGGCGATGAAGCCCGCCGATGTCCGCGCATCGGGGGCGGACATCCTCCTGGGCAATACCTATCATCTGATGCTGCGCCCTGGCGCGGAGCGGGTGGCATCGCTTGGCGGGCTGCACCGCTTCATGGGGTGGGATCGCCCGATCCTGACCGATAGCGGCGGCTATCAGGTGATGAGCCTGTCAGACCTGACGACGCGCAACGAGGACGGCGTCACCTTCAAATCGCATCTCGACGGCAGCCGCCACACCTTGTCGCCCGAACGATCGATTGAAATCCAGCGCTTGCTGGGGTCGGACATTGTGATGGCGTTTGACGAGCTGGTGCCGACCACGTCAACGCCCGAGGTGCAGCAGGCGGCAATGGCGCGATCGATGCGCTGGGCGAAAAGATCACGCGCGGCGTTTGACGGCGGCGGCGCGCATGCTGAAGCGGCGGCGATTTTCGGCATTCAGCAGGGTGCGCTCGACGAGACGCTGCGTAAGTCCAGCGCTGATGCGCTGATCGAGATTGGCTTTGATGGCTATGCGGTGGGCGGGCTGGCGGTGGGCGAAGGCCAGGCGGCGATGTTTGGCTGTCTCGATTTCGCGCCCGGGCAATTGCCAACCGACAAGCCGCGCTATCTGATGGGGGTGGGCAAGCCCGACGATATTGTCGGTGCGGTTGAACGCGGCATCGACATGTTCGATTGCGTGCTGCCGACCCGGTCGGGCCGCACTGGCCAGGCCTTTACCCGCGCCGGGCCGATCAACATCCGCAATGCGAAATTCGCCGAGGATCTGGGGCCGCTCGACCCGAGTTGCGCTTGCCCGGTTTGCACGGGATGGAGCCGTGCCTATCTGCATCATCTGGTGCGCTCGGCAGAGATTTTGGGCGCCATGTTGATGACCGAACATAATTTATGCTTTTATCAACGGTTGATGAGCGATTTGCGGGATGCCATTAGCGAACAGCGACTGACCCGTTTCGCAGACGAATTTAGAAGGCGATATGCCGGCGGATGAACCGGCGCGTAGAGGAGAGTGACATGGCCGATATGAACGAGATCGAGGCCGCCGCCCGCGCCGCCAAACGCGTCCGCGAAGCCGGGGACCAGACCGAGCTCGAAAAGAAGCAACAGACCAAAGAGGGCAGCTGGCCACTGGTGCCGATCGGCATCGGCATCGGCATCGGCTCTGCCGCACTGGCGGCGGCGCTGCTTTATGCGAACCGATCGCGCAAGGACCACAAATAGGGTTGGGCTTGATGGGGGCTGCTTGGCGGGGGTCGGAGGGTGGCCGCTACGGCCAAAGTCGGACGTTAGGTGGTCCTCGTTACCGGCCCAAAAATTGCCGTTGGTTTACCCGGCGGAATAAACCGTCATGGCCAGCCATTCGCGCTGGGGAATTAAGTATTGTGTCCCCGGAATTCGTGGTGTCCCCGCAATTCCCAGTGCCCCCGGAATTCCCCCGGAGATTCCTACCGTCACCGCGTTATATACGACCCTTCTGCACAAGCCGTCGATAGTGTTCACCGAGAACGGTCAATCGACATGTTTTGCTCGCCATAGCTGCATGCCACATGTGAGGCGCATCAACCGGAACCAAAAGATTGACCCGATTATACTTCTGAAGAATTCCAAATTTCTGGCACTTCTCGTTATTCGGTGTCGGGCTTTCTGGCTCGAAATCCGGATCAAGTTGAAATTGAAAACCCGCCGAAGGGAAAAGGTCTTTGAGCATGTGCAACTCTGCCAAGCTAATTGGGGGCTGCACCTTTCTAAGCGAAACGAAATTTTTGACGTTCGTCTTGAAGACTGGTCGCTGATCCCATTCGCCGAGAGATTGATCAATGTGGGCATATACGCTGCCCGGCGTAACTTCACCGAGAAGGTTCGCTGCAGCTCCGTTCAAAGCATCAACAAGAAGCGTTGTGAAAACGCCGTTGCCATCTTCTTCCGTTGCGTATTGCTCTGCAGTTGACGCCGTCATTATCGTCAGTCCCTCGGATAGCTCGGCATTTGCTGCTGCGCCAGGCGGCGTGCCCGCAATACCTGAATGACAGCTATCCAAGATGATGATCTTGCTTTTAGCTTTGGATTGGTTTGCAAATGTCAAAATCTCAGACAGCGGAATGCCCTCATCTCCTGCATTGCTGTCACTTGACAGAATGTAGCCACCCGTCGCCTCAATATGCCCATGTCCAGCAAAGTATAGTAACGCGACATCAGAATTATCAGAAAACAACTCAATTATTGCTGCTTTCAGAGGTTTGCGGTTTACGGCATTAGTTTCGCCTGATGCAGCCAGCAACTTGACACCGAAATTCACCGTGCCATCGCTGTTTCTTTCGAGTACCGCTTTTACTGAGTGAGCGTCATTTACGCAGCCATAGAGGGAGCCGCAACTTTGATAGTGGTCAATCCCTACGACCAGCGCTTTTCTAGCCATATTTCGTCCCCTTAGGCGCGGTGCAGAGCCCATATGCCATCAATAACGCATTTCTTGTTCCATCCGACAAGTTTTGTAGCTGCGTTTTGAACAATATCAGATTTTCGTTCTTGCGCCCAAGGGTTTACCGCTAGAATTGGCTTTCCGTAATTTGCGGCTCCGTCAATCTCTTCCTGGATCCAGCGACTATAGCTCGCGTAAACACCAGTCGGGATAACAATCACATGACTTCGTGCAATTTGATTGAAAATAGCCTCTCGAAGTTGCTTGTCATTTGAAGCGTTGTGGATCGGGTTATTTTTTGGAACTGAGAAATCTCGAAAATCTAGAGATGCTTGACCGACTCTCCAATTCTCATCGAAAATCCAACCTGCCAAACTGTCATAGTGCGATTCGTAGGTCCAAGAATGGCTAATGAAGACATGTATTTGATGAGTGCTCATTTGAAATCACCTCCCCTGCTGTTTCTCACTAACCATATTGAATTTCTTTTCATCGGATTCAAGACAAGGCGATTGGTGCGTCTGCTTTTCCCATTCCCACTTCAAAACCCGCCTATCCGCTTCCCACCCAACATCAGACATCAAGTCCTCGCTCCCGTCGGGAGTTCGGGGTCGGCCATGCCCCCGAACTGGTTGCGCAGACTTGGGTCGCGCTTGTTCACCGCCGGCCTAGTCGGCGCTGGGTGAGGGGATCGCCATCTCGATAGCGCGGAACCCCTCATCCAAGCTGCGCTAGGCAGCGCGCTGCCAAGCTTTGGTATCCTTCTCCCGATGGGAGAAGGGTTGATGGCGATTGACATCGTTAACACACCGGGGTCAGTCTTGGCGCAGATCATTCCATCCGGAGCCCAGCCCCTATGCGCCTTTTCCGCCTCGCCCTGTTGATCGGTGTCGCCGCCCTGCCCGCCGTCGCCGCCAGCGCAAAGCAGCCGGCTAAGGCCGCCCCGGCACCCACCAGCGCGGTTAAGCCCATCGCCTATACCGAGCGCACGCTTGCCAATGGCCTGCGGGTATTTGCTATCCGCGACGCGGGGACGGCAACGGTTTCGGTCCAGGTCTGGTATAATGTCGGATCGAAGGACGATCCCAAGGGGCGATCGGGCTTTGCGCATATGTTTGAACATCTGATGTTCAAGGCGACGCGCAATCTGGTGCCCGAACAGTTTGACCGGCTGACCGAGGATGTCGGCGGCTTCAACAACGCATCGACCAATGACGATTACACCAACTATTATCAGACGGTGCCGGCCAACCATCTGCAGCGCCTGTTGTTTGCCGAAGCAGACCGGATGGCGTCGCTGGTTGTCGAGCCGACCAGCTTTGCCTCTGAACGCGACGTCGTGAAGGAAGAGCTGCGGCTGCGCGTGCTGGCCCAGCCCTATGGCAAGCTGTTCTCGCTCTATTTCCCTGAGATTTCATACACCACCCACCCCTATGCCCGGCCCGGCATTGGCAGCATCGAAGAGCTGGAGGCCGCATCGATCGACGATGTCCGCGCCTTCCACGCCACTTATTACCGGCCCGACAATGCCGTGCTGGTGGTGGCGGGCAATTTCGATCCCGCGCAGCTCGACGGCTGGGTTGATCGCTATTTCGCCGGCATCAAGAAGCCCAATCGGGCGATCCCGCGCGTGACGGTGGCTGAACCCGAGCGCCAGACCGCGATCAACCGGACGGTGTATGAGGACAATACGCCGCTGCCCGCGGTGCTGATCAGCTATCAGATCCCGGCCGATCGTAACCCGGATTCCGCGCCGCTTGGCGTGTTGAACGCGATCCTGTCAGCAGGCGAAAGCTCGCGGCTGTATGAATCGCTGGTCTATCGTGATCAGATCGCGCAGTCGGCGGGCACCTTCCTCGATTCCAAGCAAGCGACCGGTGCCTTTGCGGTCTATGCGATTCTGGCCGGGGGTAAATCCGCAGGAGCGGGTGAAGCCGCGCTGAAGGCCGAAATCGCCCGCGTCCGCGATCAGTTGGTGAGCGACGCCGAGCTGAACGAGGCCAAGAACCAGATCATCACCGGGGTGCTGCGCCAGCGCGAAACCGCCGATGGCAAGGCATCGACGATTGCCAGTGCGGTGATCATCGATGGCGATGCCAAGGTGGCCGATCGCCAGCTCGCCGATCTGGCCGCGGTGACCGCTGCGGATATCCAGCGCGTCGCCCGCCGGTACCTGACCGACAATCGCGCCGCGACGCTGCGCTATCTGCCTGCCACGCCCGGCGGGCCGAAAAGCGATCCGATCAACGTCGCGCCAACGGTGCAGGTCGCTGCGCTGACCGCACCAGCGGACATCCGGATCGTGACCCCGGCCTCCGCTACGGAACGGGTATTGCCGCCGCCGCCCGCCGGGCCGGTGACCGCCGCCTTGCCGACACCGATCGAGACGCGCCTGGCCAATGGCTTGCGGGTGATTGTCGTCGAAAAACACGATCTGCCGTTGATCGCCGCGACGCTTGTCGTGACGCCGGGCGGCGGCGCGGCGGACCCGGCGACGCTCGCTGGGCTGAACAACCTGGCGACCGATTTGCTGACCAAGGGCACCACCACCCGATCCGCGACCCAGATCGCGCGCGAGATCGAATCGCTTGGCGGATCAATCAGCAGCGCGAATGATTGGGACGGGGCCTCGCTTGAGATTGGCGTGAAATCCGATCAGGCGGCACCCGCGCTGGCGATCCTTGCCGATGTCGCGATGCACCCCGCCTTTGCGCAGGAGGAGATTGATCGCGCTCGCACTCAGGCGATCGACGGCATTGGCGTTGAGCTGAAAAACCCGGCCAGGCTTGCCGGGTTTGTGGCGGCGCGCGCCGTGTTTGGCGGCAGCGCCTATGGCCATGTGCTGGCGGGCACGCCCGACGCGCTGAAGGCGATCAGCCGCAGCGATATCGTCAACAGCTATGCAGCGAGCTGGCGGCCCGATCACGCTGCATTGGTCCTGGTTGGCGACATCACCGTGGCGCAGGCCCAGGCGCTGGCGAGCAGCAATTTCGCGAGGTGGAAAACGCCTGCCCCCGTGCCCGCCACCGCCGCCGCGTCAATTGCGCCGGTTGCCGCCAGCTATCCCGCACCGCGCGTGATCGTGATCGATTTTCCCGGGGCCGGTCAGGCCGGGGTGGTGGTGGCGCGGCCCGGCATCGCGCGCAACGACGCCAGCTATTATCCCGCTGCCGTCGCCAATGCGACATTGGGGGTCGGTTTCTCGTCACGGCTGAACCAGGAAATCCGCATCAAGCGCGGCCTTGCTTATGGCGCGGGCAGCTCGGTTGCGGCGCGCCGTCAGCCGGGACCGATCAGCGCCAGCACCCAGACCAAGAACCCGTCGGCAGCCGAAGTCGTGGCGATAATCGTCGCCGAAATGAAGCGACTGGGCACCGAGACCGCCCCCGCCGCCGAACTCGATACGCGCAAGGCGGTGCTGATCGGCGGCTTTGGTCGATCGGCGGAGACGACCGGCGGGATTGCCGGCCTGATCGGTGGCTATGTGATCGACGATGTGCCGCTCAGTGAGCTGAAGGACTATGCCGGGCGGATTGAAGGCGTTGATCCAGCGGCGGTGCAAGCCGCGGCGGCCAAGCTGCTCGATCCAGCGGCGGCGAGCATCGTCGTGGTGGGCGAGTCAAAGTTGTTCATCGACGATCTGCGCAAAGCCTATCCGGCGCTCGAACTGATCCCCGCCAGCGCGCTGAAACTGGAGTCGCCGACGCTTCAGTAAAGCGGTTTGCTGTTGATCGGGCCATCCCTGCGCCAGCAGAGCGAGCCCACCTGATGTCCTCTGTAGCCTCTGGGCCCCCGTCGTTGCAGGGGCCCAGCATGGCATTAATCGTGCTTCCGTCGGATTTGATGCGAGGGCACCGATCAGATCGTCAGTGTCAGCGTCTGGCCTTCTTCGCCACCGAGATAGAAGATTTGGCCAGCGTTCGAATATTCTATCGCAAAATACTTGACGTTGCCCGGATCAGGGTCACCGCCGAAGGTGCCATTGCTGAGCGCGAGTGAAACCTGCGGGGGAGCCGGAGTCTGCCCGGCGATAATGCCGCCCTGATTGACCAACCCTTGGCAGATGGCCGTGACATCAAAGCCGTTATTTGGGGTGCCATAAACCGCGCGGGTAACCATGATCGGACAGACCGACGACGCCGCCAGCGACGGCTGAGCCGAGGTACTGAAAAGCCCAGGCGGCACGGGCACCGGAATTAAATCGATACTCTGGTTTTCGCCACAAGCCAGCCCAATTGGATTTCCCCCATTCAGCGACGGCGACGAATACCAAATGAAAAAATATTTCTCCGCACCGTCATCTGGATCGCCGAAATTGGTATTATTTGCTGTAATATCATCATTTCCACCGGAAATCAGATTTTCCACTTGAGAAGTTACATCGATTCCCATATTATTTGATGCGTACACGGCATTTATTACCGTGATATATGGATTTGCCATAATATTTTGTCCCTAAAGTAATAAGACAGTTTGATCGAGAATTTGTTACGCGTTACAATTACAGATAATTCTCAAAGAATCATCTACCATATCAATGATAATATCGCTCTCGTAATGAGTCTATGGTTCTGCATTATATATATTGCAGATAATATTATGACTTATATGGAGCATGCCGCCATAACTTACAGAATAACGTTACCTGCTTGATCCCTATCGACTGAAGGGATAGGACGGAAAAGATCGCCCGGTTGGCCGCATGGCCTTGCTCGACAGGCAGGCAGGATAGCTGAATAGCGGGTCAACCATCGTCTTTGGATGCGCACCGTTGCAGCGCTTTCAAACAAATAATTACGTTAACCATCAAGTGTTTCGCCCCGGGACACGGCAAAATCAGCGCGCGCGGACCGGGCAAAACCGGGCTATGGCGCTGAGCGCCCGACGCGGTTCGTCGGGTGGATTGGCGAGAGGCTTTGGGGCGTGGATTGGCGGCGGTTTTCGGGCAGGCAGATACGGGGAGCAAGCGCCGCCGCGCTGCTGGCGATCGTGTGTCTTGGCTATTCCGCGCAAGCCGCGATCCGCGCGATCATCGCCAGCCAATCGGCGCCCATGCAGGCGGCGGCGCGCGCGACCGGCTATGAGGCTGAGGATCATTTTCCCGGTGCCGCGCTGCTTTATGCTGCCGACAGTGATGCTGCCCCTGCCGCTGGGGTGACCGGTACCGCCGCGCTGCCCGATCTGCCGATCCCCGCCGATGCGCTGGCGACGATTGCCGATGGGACGATTCACGCGGCCGCGCCGTTTTCCCTGCGCCATGCCAGTGCGACCGATCGTGACCGGGCTTTGCAATGCCTGACCGCCGCGATCTATTATGAGGCGGGCAACGAGCCCGATGCCGGCCAGCGCGCGGTCGCCCAGGTGATCCTCAACCGGGTGCGCCACCCCGCCTTCCCCGCCACAGTGTGCGGCGTGATCTATCAGGGATCGGAACGGACAACCGGCTGCCAGTTCAGCTATGCCTGTGACGGATCAATGGCGCGGGTGCCCGCGCGGGCGAGCTGGCTGCGGGCGATGCGGGTGGCGGCGGTGATGCTGGCCGGCGCGGTTGAGCGCGATGTCGGCACGGCGACGCATTATCATACCTATGCCGTCACCCCGTCATGGAACCGCCAGCTGGTGATGACGGCAGCGATTGGCGCGCATTTCTTCCACCGCTGGCAGGGATATTGGGGCACGCCCGGCGCATTCCGCCAGGCCTATCTGGGCGGTGAGCCGCTGCCCGGCCCACATCCGCGCCCGATTGCGCCGGGCACGCCGGTTGCGCAGGTTGCACGCACTGACGCGGCGACGGCGGTGGCGGTCGCCAGGCCGCGGACCGCCGCATCGGCCATCCAGCCTGCTTATGCGCAGAGCAGCCTGCCGATCGCCGGCAGCAGCTTCAGCCGCCCGATTGCCGATCCGCTCCCGGACTCAACGATCCTGGACAAATGGAAGGATAGCGGCAAACCGCTCCGCTAAGCGCCGCTATTGCGCCGCCAGATATTTGTCGAACCAGCCAATCACCCGTTTTTGCAGATCAATCGCATTGGCTGGGCTGCGGATGCCATGGCCTTCATCGGCATAGATCACCAGACTGGTGGGAACGCCGAGTTCCTTCAGCGCGTGCCAATATTCGATCGACTGGGTGGGCGGCACTTCAATGTCGCGCTCCCCCACATAGATGAAGCTGGGGGTGCGCGCGGTCTTCATGAAATAGATCGCCGAGGGGGCCTTATAGGCATCGAAATCCTCATAAAGCGGCTTGCCGAAAAAGGGCAGCATCCAGGCGTTGATGCCGTTGGTGCCATAATAGCTGATCCAGTTGGACAGCCCCGCGCCCGCCACAATCGCCTTGAAACGGTTGGTCTGGGTGTTGGCCCACATCGCCATAAAGCCGCCATAGCTGCCGCCCGTCAGCCCCAGCCGCGCATCATCGACCGGGGCGACTTTCTCCACCGCATCGATGCCGGTGAGGATATCGCGCAGATCGCCGCCGCCGAAATCGCGCTTGTTGGCGGCGGTGAAGGCCTCCCCCTGACCATAGCTGCCGCGCGGATTGGGCAGGAAGACATAATAGCCCGCCCGGATCATCTCCGCCGTGCCGCCGCGATCGACAAAGCCGGGGATGCTCGCTGCCGCCGGGCCGCCATGGACGATCGTGATCATCGGGGCCTTTTTCGACGGATCGGCAGTGAGTGGCGCGAGCAGCCAGCCCTGCACGTCAAACCCTTCATTCTGCCAGCGGATGCTGCGCGCGGTGACGATCGGCAGGATATCGTCATTGTCATGGGTAATCTGGCGCGGGCTGCCGAGCTTGCCGGCGATAATCGCCGGGGCGTGGGTGAAATCCTGCATGATCGTCGCAACGTGATTGCCATCGGCGCTGAAAGACGCGCGCCCGTCGCCCGCCGCAAAGCTGGCCGGGCGGCTGAACAAGGGCGCCGAGAAGCCGGTGCCGGGGGTAACGCTCGCCAATTGCGCCTGATCGCCTGCCAATAAGGTCGCGCGCAGGCCAGCCTTGGTCCAGTCGAGCGAGGTCGCGGTTGCCTTTGCGCCTGCGGTGATGTTGACGGGCGCGCCGCCGGCGAGCGGGACCGTCCAGACATCGCCACCAACCGAGCCGAAATCGCTCATCAGCCCGCCAATATAGGCGACCGTCTGGCCATCGGGCGAGACGCGCGGGAAATTGAGCTGGGTGGCGGGCTTGGCGATTTGCCGCACCGCGCCAGTCTGCGCATTGACGGCGTCGAGCGTGGCCACCCACCAGTTCGCGTCGCCATTGCCGAGCGCTGAGGTGACGACCAACTCTGTGCCGTCGGGGGCCCAATCATATTCATAGATATAACGGCCCGATGGCGAGAGCGGCTTGACTGCGTCAGCGGCAACCGGGGCGCTGCCGAGCGCGAACACCGCGAGGCGCTGTTCGTCATTCTTCTCGCCAATCTCGCCAACTTGGCGGACGCCAGCCTGGGCCGCGCCGGCTTCCTTGGCGGCGCCGATCGTCACAAGCAGCGCGATGCGCTTGCCATCGGGCGAGAAGCGCGGCGTCTGGGCGATGCCCTTAATCGTGGCGACGGTTTGCAGCGGCGCATCGCCGCGCGCGACATGAAGCCTGACCACGCCCGCCGCACGGTCCCGCGCCAGAAAGGCAAGCGTACCGTCGGCCGCAAAGCTGAGCCCCGAATAGCTGCAGGTCGCGCAAGGATCGATCGTCGAGACGATGCGGCCATCCTTGGCGGTGCGCAGGGTGATGCTGGCGTGCCCGGCGGTAACGGTATCAACACTGGCGATGCGGTTGCCGGTGGCGTCGATCACCAGCCCGGCATATTGGCGCGGCGCGGCGAGCGCAGGCGTGGCAGCGGCAGTCAAAGTAGCAGCAAGGATCAGGGCGGCACGCATCAGGCTGTTCTCTCCGGCACTATGATAAGGCCGGGATAGCACAGCAAAGGGCCCCGGCAAGCGTGAAGCCTGCCGGGGCCGAATGGAGTAGCGCGCTTTAACGCAACGGCCAGATCAACGGCAGCGGACGTTGTCCTGACCGTTTTTATCGATCGCCTGACCCGCCAGCGCACCGCCGCCCGCGCCGAGCACCGTGCCGAGCACCTTGGAGCCACCCGGCGCGATCAGATTGCCGAGCAAGCCGCCAACCGCCGCGCCGATCACCAGCCCCGTGGTGCCATCGTTGCGGCGGCAATAATAACGCCCGTCCTGCCCGCGATAAACGCGGTCATTCTGGCCGAGGCGCCGTTCCCGATAGCGGACATTGTCCTCGCGATAATATTTGTCGGCATAATAGCCGCCATATTGCGGATCGGGATTGTTGTAATCGTAGCGGCGATAGTCCGACGCATAGCCCGGACCGCCATTGCCATAAGTCTCGCAGCCCGCGAGCAGGGTTGATGCAGCCAACAGGCCGAGCGTGATCGTGCGCATGTCTTTTCTCCAGCAGGGGTGTTGGAGGCTCAATGCGCAGCAAGCCATTTCGTTGCGTCGGCGACGCGCTCAGGCCCGCGCCGCGACCAGCGACCCGGCAGGCGTTGGCGCGATCAGATCGGCGGAGGGCACCACGCCCGCGATCCAATCCGCCCAGCGCGCGCGCGGCAGCAGCACCACTTGCCGCGCATGATAGGGTGCGACATCGGGGCCGGGCGTGCCGGTGAGCATCGTGAACGCCTCCCCCACGCTTTCGTGCGTGCGCCACACCCCGGCAATGCACAGATAGTCCCCCGCCAGCGCCCCGTCGGCTGCGGGGGTGAAAATCCATTTGGTCTTGCGCTTCTGCCCCGGCTCGGGCGCGGTGAATTCGTAAAAGCCGTCAACCGGGATCAGGCAGCGGCCCCCACTCGCCGAATTGCCGAAGCGCCGCCCCTCGCTGCGCAGATTATAGAGCGGCTTGCCCGCCCCCGGCCCGCTCGTCAGCGGCCAGCTCCAGCGGCGGGTGACGAGTTCTGCCGCCTGCGCCGTGCCGGGGGCATCGCTGGCGGCGGCGCGGATGATGACGGTGGGGTCGGTGATGCGGATGCTGTCGAGCGGCGCCATATTGGGCGCGCCCTCTGGAAAGAGCAGCGGGATCTTGATCTGCGACCAGTCCTCACGAATCTGACCGAGCGAGATACGGCGAGCGGCTTCATTGCACATGGCGCGCGCACGCTAGGATTTAGCGACAGCTAAATCCAGCGCCGCGCAAAAAGCGCGGGCAAGCCCGGCCGGCGCGGCCTCTAGCCGCGACCGACGACGCAGCTTTGCCGCGGCGGCCTTCCAACCCCGACCCACAAAAAACGCGGGCGGCTTTTCAGCCACCCGAGTCTCTTCGCGCAACGTGCGCTTATTTGGTCGCGAGGCTATGCTTCAGGTCGCGCATCTCGTCATGCCCGGCCTTGACCGATTGCCACGCCGCGCCGATCGCTGATCGGGTTTCGGCACCGACTTCTTGGTCGGCCAGCGCGTTTTCGAACTTCGCCTTGATATGGTCCTCCCCGCGCTCAACCTGGTTGACGATCGCCTTGTCGTCCTTGCCAGTGACTGCGGCCTTCAGATCAGCAAAGGTGCGGTTCGCACTGGCGAGGATCGTGCCATCATCTTCCGGATCGCCGCCGAGCTTCGACACTTCGGCCTGCAGCGTGCTGGCGACCTGGCGACGCTCGCTCGCGCGGCTGGTGAACATCGCAGCAAAGCGGCTGTTATCGGCATCCTTGGCGGCTTGAGTATAGCCGTCGACGCTGTCGATCGTCGTCGCGATCAGGCCATTGAGCGTGCGGATGTCATAGCTGGTCTCTGTCATGGGCGTAACTCCTTGGTTGGTAGTAAGGAGTGAACGCGCTGGTGGCGCAGATGGTGGCGCGGCCCATCGGGTTTTTCGCACTGGTTGAGGCGCGCGGGCGATGATCTTAGCGGAGGCTAAAATCGAGCGCATTAGGCGCGCCCGGCCGGCGTCGCCCAAGCGACGACCGACGCGTTGCGGGTAAAGGATGCCCCGCATCCTTTAGGCCATGCCGGGGGCATGGCCGACCCGCAACGGGCTTTGCCGCGGCGGGAAACTCAGCGCTCCCCACCCGCCAATTGACAACCCCAATTCCGTAGTTACATATTCTGCTTGTGGAGATCAGCTTCGATCCGCTCAAACGCGCCCTGACGCTTGCTGATCGGGGACTCGACTTCGCCGACGCAGGCAAAGTGTTCGACGGCCCGGTCTTTGAGTTCGAGGATGTTCGCTTTGCCTATCCAGAGCGACGTTTCTCCACGATCGGGCTACTGGATGATCGCATGGTCGTGATCATCTGGACCGAAACGGTGAACGGGCGGCGCGTGATATCGATGAGGAAAGCCAATGACCGAGAACAAGCCAAATACCGATCCAAGCTCCAGTGAAGGCTGGCTCGATCCCGCCGACGATGCGCCGGAATGGACCGACGAGATGTTCGAGATGGCCGCCTATATCGTCGGCGGCAAGGTGGTACGCCCGGCGACGGGCTATCTCGGCCCGAACGGCATGGTCCGCGGCCGCCCGCCGGTGCGCGGGGTGGCGAAGCAGCAGGTGACGCTGCGGATTGATCCTGATGTGATCGCGAAGTTCCGCGAGGGCGGCCCGGGCTGGCAGGCGCGGATGAATGAGGCACTGCGGAAGGCAGTAGGACTTTAACCGCGCGGCCAAGGATTTAGCAAACGCTAAATCCGCGCGCTCAAGCGCGGTCCGGCCGGCGTCGCCCAAGCGACGACCGACGCGTTGCGGGTAAAGGATGCCCCGCATCCTTTACCCGCAACGGGCTTTGCCGCGTGGCTTGACTATACGTAAAAGCCCGCTTATGGAGACAATATTCAAGTCATGCATCATTCTGAAACCGCTGAAACCGCTGAAACTCTGAAACTCTGAAACTCTGAAACCGCCGAGAAGCTGAGGAAATAGCCATGACCCATCCACTTCTGGAGGTCTCGGCCAAGCAGGTAGCGAGCAAGTTCGGCTACTATACCGACGAAGCCATGCTGCGTCCGGTTGGTATCCAGCGGCACGGGCAGACGCGGATCGTGATGATCTCTCTGAACGAGTATGAGCGCCTACTTCGTCGCGACCGTCAGGTAATTCTGACGAAGGATTTAGACGATGACACCCTCAACGCCATCCTCACCGCCGAACCCGGCGAGCGATCCCGCGAAGCCGGGCGGCGGCTGGCCGATCCCGACGCCGGGTGATGTGCTCTGCTTTGCGTATCTTTGGGCACGCGAAGCGGCGACCGGCCAGGAAGAAGGACTGAAGGACCGCCCCGTCGTGGTCGTGCTCGCCACGCAGGAAACCGGCGACCGGTTGCGCGTGCTCGTCGCACCGGTAACGCACAGCCCGCCCGACGACACGGCAATGGCGATCGAGATGCCCGCCAATGTGAAGCGTGACCTGGGGCTGGACCGCGACCGCAGCTGGGTCATGACTAACGAGATCAACAGCTTTCGCTGGCCGGGACCGGATGTGCGCGTGCTGGATAATGGCACACCCTTTTATGGCGCGGTGCCGGATTGGTTATTCTTGCGGGTGCAGGAGGGTGTTGGGGTTTGGGCGGCGCGGAGAGAGATTCAGGTTACGCGGCGAACGGAGTAAGTTCTTTATTTTGTCGGCAAAATTCGCATAACGCGAATTATTTAGGCTTTTCGCAAAAGACTGCCTCTAAATTTAATTTGATAATGGGCTCATTATAATTAGTGTTTGAACCTTTTTTTGGCTCCTTCAGAAGTAATGACACCATATCTAATGGTATCATTCGCCCAAGATTCATTTTCTCTAATTCGGCATCTCCATAAGAACCAGCGTACACTCCGCAAAACTCTAGAACTACGGTAGAGTCACCCATCGCCTCAGGAGATAGATTAAGTAGCATATCGGAAGCTCTCGAAACGTCCCCGCTTTTAATGGCGGCGGCAGTTTCCCGATCGACATTGATTCCCGGTGCGCTAAAGAAAATTGGTGCCCCCGACATCCCAGGGCGGCCCGGCGTATCCAACAGGACGACGCGCTTTCCTAAAGTTGTATATCCTGGCTCACTTGCGATTGCCGCCCGCTTCCAAATCGGAAAAGGGTTGCTCTGCATCCCGAAAGGATATCCGATTATCGTAACGTCTTTTCCTGGTTCAAAAGCTATATCGTGATACTCAAAATGGTCATTCACGGCAAAAACTTTTGCTTCATTCAAATTTTCCAAAGGGATCATTGCTAAGTCAACGCGACCAAGTAAATCCCTAGGTTCATACCATATTGGTTTTCCTTTGTTATATAATGGGATTGGAATACCAGGCAAGAAATGCTCCGGTTTCTTCTTTTTCGGTAGATAAAGGACTACCACATCGGGCTGCTGATACATTTCACGTTGAACGTTGTCAGGGTTGCGGCCAGTCAAAACATGCCAGCAGGTTACCAAGAACATCCTGCCTGCAATTCGATAGAAAAATCCTGAACCACTCCCAACCTTCGCTAGGCATCCATCTGCATGCATCGCTCGCAGTTCGATATAGGTCGAAGCATATGATCCAGTCCTAGCAGGACGCAATCGAGAAGGACGGGGAAAGTCGTTCATGATGTAGCGGCCTCTTGTTTACCTGCCGTCCTCGGAATTACGGTGACACTTCACTAAATACCCAACCATCACCACTCGCCACCCGCCTCCTCAATCGCCTTCAATAACCCCCGTTTGCTCTCAGTCCGGCGCTTGCCGCTGTTGCGGGGGAGGTCGGTGATGCCGGTTGCGGTGCGGCGGCGCTCGATATCGGCGGCGAGAGCGGCGAGCGTGGTGCGCCTAGACGTCTTGCCATCCATAGTCACCGCCGGTCTCCTCACGAATGCGGCGATCAAGATAGGCGCGGTCGGCGTCGCTGTGAAGCGCGAGCAAGCGCCGGGCCTGTTCGCGCATTTCAGGGGCGCTGCCGCTGGCGAACTGGCCCATCCGGTCGGCGATGATGTCTTCCACCGACAGGATCGCGGCTTCGCCCTCCGGGCCGACATCGACCAGCAGCACGCGGTCGCGATCGGCCAGCCCATCGAGCAAGGTTGCCGAGACGATCTCGAAACCCAAGGCAAGCTGCGGGTGAATCCAGCCGCGCGTTGCCTTGCCGGGGCCGGATGGTTTGACGAAGCCGAGACTGCGCAAAATCTCTTCGAATTCTGCCTGGCGCGCGGTGGATAGATAGAAATCGCCCGTGCTGATCGCGCTCCCGGAATAAAGCTCAACTGCCCCGCCGCCAACCAGCACCGGGCGTTGGTACCCCCGCGCGACCATCGCCTGGCTCGCCTGGGCGAGCAGCCGGAGCGCGGCTTCGAATTCGGGGCGGTAGCTCATTGGCGGCGCATTTCTTGCCGCCAAGACCTGATCCTGTGTTCTCGCGAGGGCGGGAAGACGGCCTGGGCTCCTGCCTTCGCAGGAGCACTTGGGCGGCGATGGCTCATCCGGCGGCGGCTTTGGCGGGGCGCTTCGCCAGCAGGGGCCGAAGATAATGGCCGGTGAAGCTCCCCTTCACCGCCGCCACCTTTTCCGGCGTGCCTTCCGCGACAATCTCCCCGCCCTTCACGCCGCCCTCCGGCCCCAGATCGAGCACCCAGTCGGCGGTCTTGATGACATCGAGGTTATGTTCGATCACCACCACGGTATTCCCCTGCTCGACCAGCGCGTGGAGCACCTCCAGCAGTTTGCGGACGTCTTCGAAATGCAGGCCGGTGGTCGGCTCGTCGAGGATGTAGAGCGTGTTGCCGGTCGCGCGCCGCGACAGTTCCTTGGCGAGCTTGACGCGCTGCGCCTCGCCGCCGCTGAGCGTCGTCGCTTGCTGGCCGACCTTGACATAGCCCAGGCCGACTTCCTGCAGCATCGCCATCTTGTCGCGGATGGGTGGGACGGCCTTGAAGAATTCGACCGCATCCTCAACCGTCATGTTGAGCACATCGGCGATCGAGAGGCCCTTGAACTTCACCTCCAATGTTTCGCGGTTATAGCGCGCGCCGTGGCAGACGTCACAGGTGACATAGACGTCGGGCAGGAAGTGCATTTCAATCTTGAGCAGGCCGTCGCCCTGGCACGCCTCACACCGGCCGCCCTTGACGTTGAAGCTGAAGCGGCCGGGCTTGTAGCCGCGCGCTTGGGCTTCGGGGAGGCCGGCGAACCAGTCGCGGATCTGCGTGAAGGCGCCGGTATAGGTGGCGGGGTTGCTGCGCGGGGTGCGGCCGATTGGCGACTGATCGATGTCGATCACCTTGTCGAGATATTGCAGGCCGGTGACCTTGTCATGCTTGCCGGCGAGCATCCGCGCGCCGTTGAGCGCGCGGGCGGAGGCGGCGTAGAGCGTGTCGATCGTGAAGCTCGACTTGCCCGATCCCGACACGCCGGTGACGCAAGTGAAGGTGCCGAGCGGGATGCTGGCGGTGACGCCGCGCAGATTATTGGCGGTGGCGTTGTGGACGGTGAGCTTCTTGCCATTGCCCTTGCGGCGGGTGGCGGGGACGGCGACTGCGCGGCGGCCCGAGAGATAGTCTGCGGTGATGCTGTTGGTGTTGGCCAGCACTTCCTCAAAAGTGCCCTGCGCGACGACCGCGCCGCCGTGGACGCCGGCGCCGGGGCCCATGTCGATGACATAATCGGCGGTGCGGATCGCGTCTTCGTCATGCTCCACCACCAGCACGGTATTGCCGAGATCGCGGAGGCGACGCAGCGTTTTGAGCAGCATGTCGTTGTCGCGCTGGTGGAGGCCGATGCTGGGTTCGTCGAGCACATAGAGCACGCCCGACAGGCCGCTGCCGATCTGGCTGGCGAGGCGGATGCGCTGGCTCTCGCCGCCGCTGAGCGTGCCGCTGGTGCGATCGAGATTGAGGTAATCGAGCCCGACATTGTTGAGGAAGCCGAGCCGCTCCAGGATTTCCTTGAGGATGCGTTCGGCGATTTCCTTTTGCTGGCCGGTAAGCGCGTCCGGGATCGCCTCAAACCAGGTGAGCGCATCGACTACCGAGAGGCGGGTGACGCTGGAAATGTCACGCATGCCGATCTTGACCGCGAGCGCTTCGGGTTTCAGGCGCGCGCCGCCGCAGGTCTCGCACGGGGCGCTGCTTTGGTATTTGCTCAACTCCTCGCGCATCCACGCGCTTTCGGTGCTGAGCATGCGGCGGTTGAGATTGCCGATCACGCCCTCGAACGGCTTCTTCACGTCGTAGGACTTCTTGCCGTCGATGAAGGTCAAGGTGACGGGCTTGCCGCCAGTGCCGTGGAGGATGATGAGTTTGACTTCGCCGGACAGCTCCTCCCAGGGCGTATCGAGCGAAAAACCGAATTCGCGCGCCAGGCTGCCGAGCACCTGCATATAATAGGGGCTGGGCGGCTGGGACTTGGCCCAGGGCACGACCGCGCCCTTTTTGATGCTGAGCGCGTGGTTGGGGACGACAAGGTCTTCGTCGAACAGCAGTTTTTCGCCAAGGCCATCGCACGCCGGGCACGCGCCTTGCGGGGCGTTGAAGGAGAACAGGCGCGGTTCGATCTCCGCAATCGTGAAGCCCGAGACGGGGCAGGCGAATTTTTCACTGAAGACGATGCGGTTGGGCGGGATGCCGGCGCCTTTCATGGCACCCGCATCGCTGGCCTCACCTTCGCGGCCCGGCACAACGCCATCCACCAAATCCACATAGGCCAGCCCTTCGGCGAGCTTCAGCGCGGTTTCGAAGCTTTCGGCGAGGCGCGTGCTCAGGTCAGGCCCGACCACCAGCCGGTCAACCACCACTTCAATGTCGTGCTTGTACTTTTTGTCGATCGCCGGGGCCTCATCGACCTCGTAGATTTCGCCATCGATGCGGACGCGGGTGAAGCCCGCTTTCTGCCATTCGAGCAGTTCCTTCTTATACTCGCCCTTGCGGCCGCGCACGACGGGGGCGAGCAGATAGAGCCGCGTGCCCTCTGGTAGCGCCATGACGCGATCGACCATCTGGCTGACGGTCTGCGCGGCAATCGGCAGGCCCGTCGCGGGGCTATAGGGGATGCCAACCCGCGCCCAGAGCAGGCGCATATAATCATAGATTTCGGTGACGGTGGCGACAGTGGAGCGCGGGTTGCGGCTCGTCGTCTTCTGCTCGATCGAAATCGCGGGGGAAAGCCCTTCGATATGATCGACATCGGGCTTCTGCATCATCTCCAGAAACTGGCGCGCATAGGCGGAGAGCGATTCCACGTACCGCCGCTGCCCCTCGGCATAGATGGTGTCGAACGCCAGGCTCGATTTGCCGCTGCCCGACAGGCCAGTGATGACGGTGAGCGTGTCGCGCGGAATATCCACCGAGACATTTTTGAGGTTATGCTCGCGGGCGCCGCGAACGGAGATATGAGTCAGCATGAGGAGAGTTTGTTCCATATTTGTTCGGCAGGAGCAAGCCAGCACTTGAGATGGGTTGTAGCGCCGCCAAGGGCAAGCGGCAGATGGCTATTGGGCTGCATCTTGCGGATCGCCAGTGTATTACCTATTTCATACACTTGAGCAGCGGTAGAGTCATGCCAATGCGGGAGGCAGCAATGGGCGAGAAGAAGAACAAATCCGGCAAAAAGAACAAGCCGGGCAAGATCCCCAAGACAATTGCCGGGGTAAAAATCCCCAAGGATCTGCGCAAGAGCGGTGAGGCGCTGATCGCCACCGCCAATTCGCCGGTTGGGCGCGAACTGATCATGACCGGGGTTGCGGCGATGATCGGCGCTGCCGCCACGCGGATGCGCAGCACGATGGCGACGCCCGCTGCGCCCCATTCCCCCCAGCCTGAACCGATCATTACCGCCTTTGGTGACGATCCCCACGCGGCTGGCGCGCAGGCAGCGCGTCAGATCATCGATGCCATTGGTACGATCACGCGCGCAGCCACCCGCCCACCGAGCGAAGACAAGACAACGCACTAAGCCCTTCGGCCACCCAGGCGCCATGCCGGGCGGACCTGAGGGCCCGACTGGCGGGCGCTGGCCCTGCCGATAGTGGCAATTTGCAGCGATGCATCCTAAATGCACGCTACGCGCAACGTTATGGTATCCCCCGGCGCGCGCGGCGGCAAGGACAGGCATGGCAACCACGGACGATCTTCACGATCCAGACCCGCAGATCCTGGCGCTGATCGATCGCAGCCCGATCGCCTCGGTGATCAGCGACCCGCGCCATCCTGACAACCCGATTATCGCGTGCAACGATGCCTTTTGCACGCTGACCGGCTATCCGCGCGACGAAGTCGTCGGCCGCAATTGCCGGTTTCTGTCCGGGCCCGGCACCGAACCCTGGCTTTCGGAACAAATCCGCAAAGGCGTGCGCGAGCATAAGCCGGTGCTGGTCGAGATATTGAACTATAAGCGCGACGGCACGCCGTTTCGCAACGCCGTACTGGTCGCGCCGATCTATGACGATGGTGATCAGAACCTGGCCTATTTTCTCGGCTCGCAAGTGGAAATTGACGACGACGCGCCGGCGCCCACCAGCCTGCGCCGGATCCGCGCCGCTGAAATGGTGAAGGCGCTGTCGCAGCGGCAATGGCAGGTGCTGAAGCTCGCCTCCAATGGCCTGCTCAACAAACAGATCGCCGCGGAATTGGGCCTGTCCGAAAAGACCGTGAAGATGCACCGGGCAATCTTGATGGACCGACTGGGCACCGCCACCACCGCCGACATGATCCGCGTCGCGGTGGAAGCCGGGCTTTAAGCCGCCGCCGGGTCGGCACTCCCTGGCCTCCAGGCATTGGGCCAGCATGGTCCATTGGCCGTATCGCGGAAAATTATCGTTCAGCCTAACCGGGCTGCGGGCGCCACGGCTGTTGCGCGCTTCACCGGGTCCAGCCCATTCGGTGAAAGCAGCGCGCGGCGTTTCCCTCTGCCGTGTTCAGGCCGTGGCGTCCACAATCCTGCTCTCAGCTTGATCCGATGTCATTACGGTGGCAGTCTGGTGACAATGCGAAGCGTTTGATAAATTCATTTCGGATTGAATATAGATTCGCTTTTTCGACAATTGGCGCATAGCATCAACATCGAAGGGAGAGATTTTTTGAAAATTCTTCCTGTATTCATAATTTTACTTGGTGGGTGTACCACAGTTTCTATAGAGAATCATGGTAAATCGAGATGGTATGCGGGGATTGTGCGCGTAGAGTTTCCAGCGAAGCGTGGTAAAATTTCTGCCGTGGATGTTAAAATGCTTGGTGCTGGATGGGAGTCTGGACCATTTATTGGTTGGCAGTCGGGGAACTGGGTTACTGCGAACCCCAATGACTGCCAGTTGATTATCATTATCAAATCAGCTGCTCAGGCTGAGAATGCACAAAAGGTGATTAAATCTTTGGGGGGACAGCAACCATGCATTATCGATTATACACACAGCTTGCAGCCCTGATCCTGCTCCCCGTGCTAGGCGGTTGCGCTCAGATGACGCGCCACAGCAACATGATGATTTTCGGCACCAACACGGTCGTCGGCATCAAGGCTGGAGTCAACGCGCAGAGTATTCCCGAAGTTCAGATTGGTTTCACTCGGCAAGAGGCGGTGGTGCTGCCGCTTGTGGCGAATGTCGGAAGGTCGACTAAGCATTTCTATAATGACAAAACCAAAAATACTGACGGGGTGATTGTTACACCAGTGGACTCTGGCCGTTTGGACCCGTGCGACCTCAGCGCAGCAATCGACGTCACGAAGGCGAGCGGTGATGCCCGCGATTTTCTGGTCCATCCATGCTCGCTTGTGGCATCGAATGGCAAGGCAATGGATAGCTATTCAGTACTGGCCAGCTTTGGCGGAGATTTCACAACCACCCACGAACAGGGAAAGCCAGCGGCAAAGGCTTCCATTGCGCAGTATTTTTCAACCGGAATTGCGGCTCAATTACTTGCCCTCAAAGGCGGCGCAGCGCTGGTGGCAACGGGTGAGGCCGCCAAAACTTCCGCGAACGAGGCAGTAGACGGCGGAAGCGTTCGCGCCCTGTTCGGCGAGGAACCAACAGCCGCGGATATGGTACAGGTAAACCGAGGTCGTGCTTATCCCGCATTTGCCAATGCCCTGCTTGCCAAGTTTGACGAGGCAACCGATCAAAGTATCGGGCCAAGTATAATAGCGTTCGAGAAAGCGGCCGGTTTGACCACCGGTCTCGGATCGAATTGTGCGGACGTGAAATCGTGCAGAAAATTGGTAAAGAGCGATGCCTATTTGAACGATTATCAAAACCGCGCGATCGAGATGGAAAAGGCGCTGATAGACTGGAAGTGAACCAGGAGAAGACGATGGGCAGGACACTTATCTTTGCGTCGAAAGACGAGACAATCGCCAGCAAGAAGGCCGATTTTTGGCGCGGCGCTGGCCTTTCGGTGACATCAATTGGTCCCAGTGATTTTATCGAAATCACAGGAGAAGCGGCGCCAAAAATCGTCTGGGACAGCGGCGATCCTGCGGATTGGTACATCGTCATAGGTACGAAAGACCCGCATGGCGGATGGCTGCCGCCAGCAAGCGCGGGAGCCAGCTAAGCCGATCGTCAGCATTCTTCTTGCCCCCCGGGCTCGTAGCAATCAAATATGAATCGCCTTCCCCGTGACCCCCATCGCCGCTTCCTTGAACGCTTCCGCGTGCGTGGGGTGGGCGTGGCAGGTGTAGGCGATGTCTTCGGATGTCGCGCCGAATTCCATCGCCTGCGCGGCCTGGGCGATCATCGACCCGGCGACTGACGCGATCATCCACACGCCGAGGACTCGATCGGTCTTGGCGTCGGCGATGACTTTCACAAAGCCGTCTGGCTCGTGGTTGGTCTTGGCGCGGCTGTTGGCGAGCATCGGGAATTTGCCGACCTTCACCCCATTTGCACCATCTGGGCCGCGCTCCTTGGCCTGTTCCTCGGTGAGGCCGACGCCAGCGATTTCGGGCCAGGTATAGACGACCAGCGGGATCACATCATGGTTCACGATGCCGGTGAGACCCGCGATATTCTCCGCCACCGCGATCCCCTCATCCTCGGCCTTGTGCGCGAGCATTGGGCCCGGCACGACGTCGCCAATCGCCCAGATGCCGGGCACGCCGGTTTTGAAGCTGTGGTCGATCTCGATCTGGCCGCGCTGGTTGGGGGTGATACCGGCTGCTTCCAGGTTGAGCCCCTCGGTATTCGGGCGGCGGCCGATTGAGACGAGCACGCAATCCGCCTCGATTGTTTCGGCCGCGCCACCAGCGGCTGGCTCGACGGTGATCGTCGCTTTGTCACCAACGACGGCAACGCCAGTGACCTTTGTCGAGAGCTTGAACTCGATGCCCTGCTTCTTGAAAATCTTGTTCGATTCCTTGCGGACTTCGCCGTCGAAGCCGGGCAGGATCTGGTCGAGAAATTCGACGCAGGTGACTTTCGCGCCGAGTCGCTTCCACACCGAACCGAGCTCAAGCCCGATCACCCCGCCGCCGATGACGACGAGATGTTCGGGTACCTTGGCAAGTTCGAGCGCGCCGGTTGAATCGACGATAATCTGGGCGGCGTTATCCACCTCGACGCCGGGCAGCGGGGTGACGCTGGAGCCGGTCGCGATGACGATGTTCTTGGCGCGATAACTGGTGCCCGCGACATCGACGGTATCGGTACCGGTGAACTTGGCATGGCCCTTGAGCCACTCGACCTTGTTCTTCTTGAACAGGAAGGCGATGCCGCCGGTGAGCTGCTTGACCGCATCGAGCCGCTGCGCGTGGAGCGCGTCCATATCGAGCTCGACCGAACCGAGCTTGATGCCGAGCTTGGCCATCATGCCGTTCGCCGCGTCGTTGAAGAATTCGGACGCGTGGAGCATCGCCTTGGACGGAATGCAGCCGACGTTGAGACACGTCCCGCCCAGCGTCTCGCGCGCTTCGACGCAGGCGGTCTTTAGGCCGAGCTGCGCGGCGCGGATGGCGGCGACATAGCCGCCGGGGCCGGAGCCGATGATGAGGACGTCGAAATCATAGTCAGCCATCGTAAACCTCATTGGATGCGCCGGCGAAGGCCGGAGCGCTACATAACCGGGCGGACCGCTTGCCGCCAACGCTCCGGCCTTCGCCGGAGCACAACTTGCCGTCTCTTACTCCGGCGGGGGCCGGAGCTCTGGGTATCAAGCGGGCCGCTTGCCGCCAACGCTCCTGCCTGCGCAGGAGCACAACTTACCGTCTCGTACTCCGGCGGAGGCAGGAGCCCTGGGTATCAAGCGGACCGCTTGCCGCCAACGCTCCGGCCTCCGCCGGAGCACACCTTGCCGTCTCGTGCCCCGGCGCAGGCCGGAGCGTTGGGTAACGAGGAGCAGTTCATTTCGCCAACGCTCCGGCCTTCGCCGGAGCACGGCCTAAATTAGCGTATCATACAAATCAGCCCAGTCAGGATTGCGCTCTTCGATCAGCCGAGTTTTCCAGGCTCTCTTCCATTTTTTCATCCGATGTTCGCATGCACGCGCATCCTGCAAATCCTCGAAAAATTCGAACCAAACCAGCAGCGTACAATCTTTGTCCTTAGAGTGTCCGTCGATTACCTTGTTGCGATGCTGGTACGCGCGCTGCGGCAAGTTACTGGTTACGCCCAAATACGTCTGGCCTCGGCGATGATTGGCCATCAGGTAAACGCAGCCCGACTTCATTACCATCACCCCAACGCTCCGGCCTACGCCGGAGCACAGGATGTCGCGCTGTGCTCCGGCGTAGGCCGGAGCGTTGGGTTACGTGCGCCGTCCCTCACAAATCGATCAAAATCCGCGTCGGGTCCTCAATAGCATTTTTCAGCGCCACCAGGAACGTCACCGCCTCGCGGCCGTCGATCAGGCGGTGGTCGTAGCTGAGCGCCAAGTACATCATCGGGCGGATCACGATCTGGCCGTTCACCACGACGGCGCGGTCCTCGATGCGGTGCAAGCCCAGCACGGCGCTTTGCGGCGGGTTGATGATCGGGGTGGACATCAGCGAGCCGAACACACCGCCATTGCTAATCGTGAAGGTGCCGCCCTGCATCTCGTCGATCTTGAGCGTGCCGTCCTTGGCGCGCTTGCCGAAATCGCCGATCGTGCGCTCGATCTGCGCGACCGACATGGTGTCGGCATTACGCACCACCGGCACGACGAGCCCGCCGGGCGAGGACACCGCGACCGAGATATCGGCGTAATCGTGATAGACGATTTCGTCACCCTCGATCGAGGCATTGACGCTCGGCACGTCCTTCAGCGCGAGGCACGCGGCCTTGGCGAAGAAACCCATGAAGCCGAGCCGTACGCCGTGCTTCTTTTCGAACAGATCCTTGTACTTGTTGCGCGCCTCAATCACCGCCGTCATGTCGACGTCGTTGAAGGTGGTGAGCATCGCGGCACTATTCTGCGCTTCCTTCAGCCGCTTGGCGATCGTCTGGCGCAGGCGCGTCATGCGGACGCGCTCTTCCTTGCGCGTGCCGGTCGTCGTGGCGACGGGCAGCGCGGGCGCAGCGGGGGTTGCTGCCACGGCAGCGGCAGGCGCGGGTGCAGCGGGCGTGCTGGCGGCAGCAAGGACATCGTCCTTGGTCAGGCGGCCGTCCTTGCCGGTGCCCGTGACGGTCGAGGGATCAACGCCGGTTTCAAGCACCGCCCGGCGGACCGAGGGCGACAGCGCGGCCGGCGCGGCTTCGCTGGCGGGCTCCACCGCGGCGGGCGCAGCAGCAACCGGAGCCGCTGCAGCCGCAACGCCAGCATCGATCGTCGCGATCATCGCACCGACAAGCACGACATCGCCGACCTGCACCGCATGCTGGCCCATCACGCCAGCGACCGGCGCGCCGACCTCCACCGAAACCTTATCGGTTTCCAAGCTGGCGACGGGCTCGTCGAGCGCGACCGGATCGCCGGGCTGCTTCAGCCATTCGCCAAGCGTGGCTTCGGTGATCGATTCGCCGAGTACGGGGACTTTGACTTCGGTTGCCATCTGAGCAGTCCTTGCTTCTTTTGTTCGTCACCCCAGCGGAAGCGGGGGTCTGTATGGGGAGGCCATCCCATGGCCGCTCGAGACCCCAGCTTTCGCCGGAGTAACGTGGCGGCGGGGTGGGTTAATTCTTGCGGTTGCGCCTGATTTCCTCGCGGACATTATGGCCAAGCGCATCAGCGATCAGCGCGGCTTGTTCCATCTGGTGACGCTTCATCAGCCCGGTTGCGGGTGACGCCGCCGCCGCGCGACCGGCATAACGCGCGCGCGCGACGTTACGGCCAGCACCGGCGAGGCATTCCTCGATGAACGGTTCGACGAAGAACCAAGCGCCGTTGTTTTTCGGCTCTTCCTGCGCCCAGACCACGGTTTCCAGATTGGTCATCCGTGCCAGTCGGATCGTCAACGCGTCGCTGGGGAAGGGATAAAGCTGTTCGATACGGATGATCGCGGTGTTCTTGTCGCCCGCTGTGTTGCGTGCCTCCATCAGATCATAGGCGACCTTGCCGGTGCACAGCACCAGCCGCTTCACGTCTTCGTCCTTTGGCGCCCATGGGTCCGAGAGGATCCGCATGAAATGGCTTTCGCCCTGGAAATCAGCTGCCGCTGACACGGCGAGCTTGTGGCGCAGCAGCGATTTGGGCGTGAAGACGATCAACGGCTTACGGAATGGCCGGTGCATCTGCCGCCGCAACAGGTGGAAATAATTGGCAGGCGTGGTGCAGTTGGCGACCTGCATATTGTCGCCCGCGCAGAGCTGCAGGAAGCGTTCCGGCCGCGCCGAGCTATGCTCTGGCCCCTGCCCTTCATAGCCATGCGGCAGCAGCATGACGAGGCCATTGGCGCGCAGCCATTTGGATTCGCCCGAGGCAATGAACTGATCGATCATGATCTGCGCGCCGTTCATGAAATCACCGAACTGCGCTTCCCACAGCACCAGCGTTTTCGGGTCGGCGAGCGCATAGCCATATTCGAAACCGAGCACGCCATATTCGGAGAGCGGCGAATCGAGCACTTCAAAGCTGCCATGTTCGATTGTCCAGAGCGGCACATATTTATGCTCGTCGGTCTGATCGACCCACACGGCGTGGCGCTGGCTGAAGGTACCGCGTCCCGAATCCTGGCCCGACAAGCGAACGCCGTATCCTTCCGACAACAGCGAGCCAAAGGCGAGCGCTTCGCCGGTTGCCCAATCGAAATTCCCACCGGTTTTGAACATCTCGCGCTTGGCATCAATCACGCGGGCGAGCGTCTTGTGGATCTTGATGCTGGCCGGCACCGTCGTCAGCGTTCGGCCGATGCTGTCGAACAATTTGCCCTCAATCCCCGTCGGGATATTGCGGCGTGCGGTCTCTGGATCAGCCGGCGCATGCAGGCCCGACCAGCGGCCAGCGAACCAGTCCGCTTTGTTGGGCTTGTAATTGGCGCCCGCCTCAAACTCGCCTTCGAGCAATGTCGTGAACTGGCTGATCGTGTCATCGACCCAGGCCTGGTCAATCACGCCCTCCGCCAGCAGCTTCTTGCCGTAAATCTCGCTGACCGGCGGGTGCTGGCGAATGCGATCATACATTAGCGGCTGGGTGAAGCTCGGCTCGTCGCCTTCGTTATGGCCGAACCGGCGATAGCACCACATGTCGATGACAATGTCGCGCTTGAAGGTCTGGCGGAATTCGATCGCCATCTTGCAGGCGAAGGTGACGGCTTCGGGATCATCGCCATTGACGTGGAAAATGGGCGCCTGAACGCCCTTGGCCACGTCCGACGGATAGGGCGAGGAGCGCGCATATTGCGGGCTGGTGGTGAAACCAATCTGGTTGTTGATGATGAAGTGCAGGCAGCCACCGGTATTGTACCCGCGAATCCCCGAAAAGCCGAGGCATTCCCAGACGATCCCTTGGCCCGCAAAGGCAGCGTCGCCATGGATCAGCACGGGCAGCGAGCCGCTGTGATTCTCTAAATCACTCGCGATCGTCTGGATCGCGCGAATCTTGCCGAGCACGACCGGATCGGCGGCTTCCAGATGCGATGGGTTGGCGACCAACGACATATGCACATTGACGCCGTCAAATTCGCGGTCGGTGCTGGTGCCGAGATGGTATTTCACATCGCCCGACCCCGCCACGTCATCGGGATTGTCCGACCCGCCGCCAAATTCGTGAAAGATCACGCGGTAGGCCTTGGCCATCACATTGGCGAGCACGTTCAACCGGCCGCGATGCGCCATGCCATAGACGATTTCGCGGATGCCGAATTGCCCGCCATATTTGATCACGCTTTCCAGCGCGGGGATCATGCTTTCGCCGCCATCGAGCCCGAAGCGCTTGGTGCCGACATATTTACGGCCGAGGAATTTCTCCCACTGTTCGGCCTCGATCACCTTGTTGAGGATCGCCTTCTTGCCCATCGGCGAGAATTCGATCGCCTTGTCCTGGCCTTCCATCCGATCCTGCAGGAAACGGCGTTCCTCGACATCGGCGATGTGCATATATTCTAGGCCGACCGACCCGCAGTAATTCTTCTGCAGGGTCGCAACGATTTCGCGCACTGTGGCCCATTGTCGACCAAGCGCGCCGCCCAGATAAACCGGCTTGTCGAGATCGCCCCCGGAGAACCCATGATATTCCGGGGTCAGATCAGCGGGCAATTCCTGCTTGGCGATGCCGAGCGGATCAAGTTTAGCAGCGAGATGACCGCGCACCCGATAGGTGCGGATCAGCATCATCGCGCGGATTGAATCAGCCGCGGCCGATGTCACATCAGTCGTCGGTGCGGCGGGTGCTGCCGCAGGTTTGGGCGCCCCACGCACTGGCTTTGGCGCTGGCTCCATCTGGCTGGGATCAAGCGCGGCGGTGAGATCATCAGTGGTGGTCGCGGGCCAATTCGCCTGCTGCCAACTGGGGCCAGGATGACTGCCCTCCAGCCCTTCGAAAAAGCCGCGCCAGCCGGGCTCGACACTGTCGGGCGACGCTTTGTAGCGCGCATACAGCGTGTCGATAAAGGCCGGGCTCACCGAGCCTGCGAGCGTTTCGAAATCCTGGCCTTCATAGCCCATTATGATCGTCCTTCTCTTCCCTCTCCCTTGAGGGAGTTCGGGGTCGGCCATGCCCCCGGCATGGCCTAAACAATCCGGGGGATTGTTTACCCCGAACTGGTTGCGCAGACTTGGCTCCGCTCCCTCGGCGGGGCCTAGTCGTAGCTGGGTGAGGGTGACAGGCGCCCGAAATCCGCGCGCCGCCGCCCCTCATCCAACTTCGCCTAAGCAGCAAGCTGCCAAGGCTCCGTATCCTTCTCCCCACCGGGGAGAAGGTTTAGCTCACCCGTTCAACACCGCGAGCAAAGTGGTGCCGAGTTCGCTCGGGCTGTCCGCCATCCGGATGCCGGCGGCTTCCATTGCAGCGATCTTGTCTTCGGCACCGCCCTGACCACCCGACACGATCGCACCGGCGTGACCCATGCGACGCCCCGGCGGGGCAGTGCGACCGGCGATGAAGCCGGCCATTGGCTTTTTGCGGCCCTTGCGCGCTTCGTCTTTCAAAAACTGGGCAGCTTCTTCTTCGGCCGAACCGCCGATTTCGCCGATCATGATGATCGAATGCGTTTCATCGTCGGCCAGGAACAATTCCAGCATATCGATGAAATTGGTGCCGTTGACGGGATCGCCGCCAATGCCGACCGCGGTCGTCTGACCGAGCCCGGCGTTCGAGGTCTGGAACACGGCTTCATAGGTGAGCGTGCCCGAACGCGAGACGACGCCGACCGAGCCTTTTTTGAAGATGCTGCCGGGCATGATGCCGATCTTGCATTCGCCTGGCGTCAGCACGCCGGGGCAGTTCGGGCCGATAAGCCGCGATTTGGAGCCCGACAGCGAGCGCTTAACCTTGACCATGTCGAGGACCGGAATGCCTTCGGTGATGCACACGATCAGCGGCACCTGGGCGTCGATCGCCTCAAGGATCGAATCCGCCGCAAAGGGAGGCGGCACATAGACGACTGATGCCGTCGCCCCGGTCTTCGCAACGGCCTCATGCACCGTGTTGAAAACGGGCAGCCCGATATGCTCGGTCCCGCCCTTGCCCGGCGTAACACCGCCGACCATCTGCGTGCCGTAAGCCAGCGCCGCCTGGGTGTGGAAGCTGCCGGTTTCGCCGGTCATCCCTTGCGTGATGACCTTGGTGTGTTTGTCGACGAGAATGCTCATGGGGCGGGTGCGCTCCGTATTGGAAGGGTCAATTCGGCCAGGGCCGGTCGGGATCGAGGTCGTGGAGCCGGGTCATGATGTCGTCCCAGCTATAGGGGCAGGATTCGGGCAAACGGTGCGCGGGGATCGTCGTGGCCTGCTCCACAAGCGCGGGAACGACGGAATATGCGTCGTCTATCGCCTCTGCGATGCGCGCCTTGAAGCTTGGATTTTCCTTGAGAAGCCGGTTTACCATCCGCCGCTGCGTTACAATTGTCACGCGCCAGCTTCGGCCTTGCCGCTCGGGCTGATAATCCCATTTCATCATGTGCAGGATAATGAGTTCGACAGCACTAACGAATGCGCGAAATTCACTCCTGCCCACGCTTTCAACCTCTTCCACCAAATTTGCGATGTCCAGTTCGTCGAAACGATGCGCGCGCAGCAAGGCCGCCTGTGACTGAACCCAGGCAGCAAAATCCTCGTCATACGCCGGGTAATTGCGGCGTGCGGGAGAAGGGGGATCGTGCTCAGCCATTCAATCTAGTTATCATGTTCCTGACAGGCCTGTAATCACAAAGGCCGGAAGCTGCCGGTTTCGCCGGTCATCCCCTGGGTGATGACCTTGGTGTTCTTGTCGACGAGGATGCTCATGATTGATTATCGTCCCTCTTCCGTCATGCCATCAGCCGCTGGCATCTCGTACCGCATGAGACTCCGGCATTCGCCGGAGTGACAACCGATCAGTTCAGGCTGCCATCAATCGCCTTGCACGCCACCAGCAGTTCCTTGACCGCATCAACCGAGACGGTGAGGTTCGCCTTCGCCTCGTCATCAAGCGCGATCTCGACGATCTGCTCCACGCCGCCAGCACCAATCACCACCGGCACGCCGACATAGAGGTTATCGACGCCATATTGCCCGGTCAGGTGCGCCGCTGCCGGCAGCACCCGCTTCTGGTCGTAGAGATAGGCCTCGGCCATCGCGATGCCGCTGGTGGCGGGCGCGTAATAGGCCGAGCCGGTCTTCAAGAGCGCGACGATCTCGCCGCCGCCCGAGCGGGTGCGCGCGACGATCGCATCGATACGCTCCTTGGTGGAGCGCCCCATCGCGATCAGATCGGGGATCGGAATGCCCGATACGGTCGAGTACTGAATCACCGGCACCATCGTGTCGCCATGGCCGCCGAGCACGAAGCTGGTGACGTCCTTGACCGAAACCTTGAACTCATCGGCCAGGAAATGGCTGAAGCGCGCCGAATCGAGCACACCCGCCATGCCGACCACCTTGTTATGTGGCAGGCCGGAGAATTCACGCAGCGCCCACACCATCGCATCAAGCGGGTTGGTGATGCAGATCACGAACGCGTCAGGCGCGTTGGCGGCGATGCCTTCGCCGACCGCCTTCATCACCTTCAGGTTGATGCCGAGCAGATCGTCGCGGCTCATGCCAGGCTTGCGCGCGACACCAGCGGTGACGATGATGACATCCGCGCCCGCGATATCCTTGTAATCGTTGCTGCCAGTGATCGTTGCGTCGAAACCCTCAACTGGGCCGCACTGCGACAGATCGAGCGCCTTGCCCTGTGGTACGCCGTCAACAACGTCGAACAGGACGACATCGCCCAGCCCCTTCAAAGCGGCGAGATGGGCGAGCGTGCCACCGATATTGCCTGCACCGATCAACGCGATTTTCTTGCGAGCCATCTTCATCCTCCGGCGATGGGGCGGGAACAGGATGGCCCCGCAAAGCGATCGCGGCTTAGGCGGTTTGGGGCCCCGTCGCAACACAGGAAATTGCGCTAAACTGTCGCTATTGCTATTGCTTCGCAACTGCGGTGCTACATCATCTCAAACCGCGCCATGCCCCTTTGCAAGATAGCGATCAGATTGCATCTCTTCGAGCCGCGAGGCGGTGCGTTCAAATTCAAATGCGCCATCGCCCTTTGTATAAAGCTGATCAGGTGACGCATCGGCAGCGGCGATCAATTTGACGCTATTCTCGTAAAGCGCATCGACCAGGGTGACGAACCGTGCCGCTTCATTGCGGTTTTCCGGCCCGAGCCGGGGAATGCCGACGATGATGACAGTGTGGAAACGCCGCGCAATCGCCAGATAGTCGGCCGCACCGCGCGGTTCGCCACAGAGTCGCTTGAACGAAAATACCGATACGCCTTTGAGGCTTTTGGGCACGTGCAGCGTGCGGGCGCCCTGCACCGGGATATCCTCCGTCGGGACATGCGCGCGATCCTCGGGCGGATAATCGGTGAGCCGGAAAAAGGCGGAGGACAGCGCCTTGGTTGCAGCCGGCCCGTTGGGGACCAGCCACATATCCATCTGACCGAGCCGATCGCGGCGATAATCGACCGGCCCGTTGAGCGGCACAACCGTCATCTTTTCACCGATCAGATCGATAAAGGGCAGGAACAGCCCGCGATTAAGCCCATCCTTGTAGAGATCATGCGGGGGCCGATTGGAGGTGGCGACCACCGTCAGCCCGCGCGCCCACATGGCAGTGAAGAGTCGCGAAAGGATCGCGGCATCGGCGGTATTATTGACGACCATCTCATCAAACGCGATCAGCCGCGCTTCGCCGACCATGGCGGCGGCAACCGGGGCGATCGGATCACCAGCCTCTTTCTTGCGCTCCTCGGCGAGCCGCTGATGCACCTCAAGCATGAATTCATGGAAGTGCACGCGGCGCTTGCGGCGGATATCGACGCAGCTGAAGAACAAATCCATCAGCATCGATTTGCCGCGCCCGACCCCGCCCCACAGATAGACACCCTTGGGCGGCTCTGGCGGGCGGCCAAGCGCGCGCCACAGCACCGAACCGCGCTTGGGGGTCGCCTCCAGATCGGTCGCGAGTGCCGCCAGCGCCAGCACAGCGGCCTGCTGTTCGCGATCGGGCCGCAATTCGCCTGCCCGCAGCAGCTGATTATAGCGATCAAGCACGAAGGTCATGGGATGGCACTTGGTATCGGGCTGGGCTTCGGGCTGGGCTTCGGGCCGGGCTTGCGGATCGTGCCCGCAAAGGCGGCGATCCGTTCGTCGCTATCCGCCTGGACGATCAGCCCGCGCAGAAACAGCAATCGCCCGGTTTCCTTGAGCAATTCGACCTGCGCCTCAAGCGGCGAATCGGCAGAGCCTGCGCCGATAAACTGAGTCGACAGATCGAGCGTTACTGCTGTCCCCGCCTCGATCAGTCCGAACCCGCGCGAGGCGGCGAACAGCGCGATATCGATAAAGCCGAGCAGCGCGCCGCCATGGATCCGGCCCGACAAATTGGTGTGGACATGCGCTGGCTGCATCCGGACGCGCGCCATCTGCCCTTCCACCTTGAGCAGGAACGGCCCGAACAGGCTGTTGAAGCGCGTCGGGTCGTTGAGTTCCCACGTCATCCAGCCGGGGTGATCGGGCGATTCATGATAGATGAAATGGGGTGAAGCGCTCAACAACCAGTCCTTCAATCCGCCGCGGCAACGATGCTCATCGGCTAATCACGACTAAAGGCGAAAAAAGGGCAAGCGTTCGGCGCGAACAGGCCCCGCCCACAAACGGGGTCCCAGATCACCAGTCGCCCTGCGTCACACCACGCGTTCGACTTCCATCTTCTTGATCTCGGCAATCGCCTTGGCCGGGTTCAGGCCCTTGGGGCAGACATTGGCGCAGTTCATGATGGTGTGGCAGCGATAGAGCCGGAACGGATCCTCCAGCTCGTCGAGCCGCTCACCGGTCATCTCGTCGCGGCTGTCGGCGAGCCAGCGATAGGCCTGGAGCAGGATCGCCGGGCCCAAGAACTTGTCGGCATTCCACCAATAGCTCGGGCAGCTGGTCGAGCAGCAGGCGCACAGGATGCACTCATAGAGCCCGTCAAGCTTGGCGCGGTCGGCCGGCGACTGGAGCCGTTCCTTGCCCGAAGGCGGCGGCGTGACGGTCTGCAACCACGGCTTGATCGAGGCATATTGCGCGTAGAAATGCGTAAAATCGGGGACGAGATCCTTGATCACGCTCATCGCAGGGAGTGGCGTGATCTGCACATCGCCCTTCACATCCTCAATCGCCTTGGTGCAGGCGAGCGTGTTGCTGCCATCGATATTCATCGAACACGATCCGCAAATCCCCTCACGGCACGAGCGGCGGAAGGTGAGCGAGCTGTCCTGCTCTGCCTTCATCTTGATCAGCGCATCGAGCACCATCGGGCCGCAGGAGTCGAGATCAACCTCGAACGTATCGAAATGCGGGTTCTGGCCGCTATCGGGATCATAGCGATAGATCTTGAATTTCTTGATCCGCGTGGCGCCTGACGCTGCCTTGTGGACCTTGCCCTGCGGCTTGACCTTGCTGTTCGCGGGAAGAAAAAATTCGGCCATTGTGTAACGCGTCCCATTGCTGGCGAGGGGCATCACCGGCCCCCGCTGATAGCCGATACATGAGGGCGCGCGGGGTCGCAAACATTTGTGGGCAACAATCGGGATTGTTTATCGGTCGGCGCTTTTCCTTGCCAGCCGCCGGTCGACTCCGCCGCGGTCATCGCCGGTGGCAACGGAACACAATTGCAGGATCGACGTTTCAAAGATGGTTAAGATGAGAGGAGTTTGGCAATGACGACGATCGAAAATGACAAGAAACCAGACGATATTGCGAGTGATACGGCAAACACCGATACCGCCAGCGGGACGCCCAATGTCGATCCCCCACCCCAGGACGACGATCCGCTGAGCAATGAACGGCTTGACGCAATGAACAACTTTGGCACGACGGTCGGCAAATACAAATAACAAGCCGTGGTTAACGAGCCGTGGTCGAGCCGATCGCGTTTTGAGGTGTCTCCAATCGCGCAAGGCACCGGTTCGACCACCCTTGCCCCGACCTGCCTTCACCGCCTAACGAACGGCAATGCGGCTCGACCAGTGCCATAATGTGGATGATTTCAGGCGGCTCGCGAAAGCGCGGCTGCCCGGGCCGGTGTTTCATTACATCGACGGTGCTGCTGACGACGAGGTAACGCGGCGGCGCAATACCGCTGCTTTCGACGACTGCGATTTGGTGCCCAATGTGTTGGCTGGTGTCGAGGAGATCGATACGAGCGTGACGGTGATGGGCAAGCGCATCGCGATGCCGCTGTTCCTCTCCCCCACCGCGCTGCAACGGCTGTTCCACTGGCGCGGCGAGCGGGCGGTGGCGGCGGCGGCGGAGAAATTCGATACCTGGTTCGGGATTTCCTCGCTGGCGACGGTGAGCATTGAAGAGATTGGGCGGACGATTGCCTCACCCAAATTGTTCCAGCTCTATGTCCATAAGGACAAAGGGCTGAACGCGGCGATAATCGCTTCGTGCAAGGCGGCGAAGTTCGATGCGATCGCACTGACGGTCGACACGATCGTCGGCGGCAACCGCGAGCGGTGCCTGCGGACCGGCTTCACCTCGCCGCCGCGCATCACGCCGTCGTCCGCGCTCAGCTTTGCGATGCATCCGCGCTGGACGCTCGACTATCTGCTGCGTGAGCCGTTCGAGCTGTCGAATCTGAAGGATTATCTCGACGAGGGGTCGCGCAAATCGATGTCGGTCGGCGAGTATTTCACCAAAATGCTCGATCAGTCGCTTGACTGGAAAACCGCCGAGGCGATCCGCGCCGATTGGGGTGGGGAATTCTGCCTGAAGGGGATCATGTCGGTGGGCGATGCGCAGCGCGCGGTCGATATTGGCGCGACGGCGATCATGGTTTCCAATCATGGCGGGCGGCAATTGGACGGATCGCGCGCGCCCTTCGATCAGCTCGCGGAGATCGTCGATGCGGTGGGCGACAAGATCGATGTGATTTGCGACGGCGGCATCACGCGCGGCAGCCATGTGCTGAAGGCGCTGAGCGTGGGGGCCAAAGCGTGTTCGGGCGGGCGGCTCTATCTTTATGCGCTGGCGGCGGCGGGCCAGGCCGGGGTGGAGCGCACGCTCGGCAATCTTCAGGCAGAGATTGTCCGCGATATGAAGCTGATGGGCGCTAAATCAGTGGCCGATCTGAGCCGGGCCAATCTGCGCTGGCGTTAGCGCGTGAAGACGTTAGGTCGCGTCAACCTCATACCCGTTCGGCCCCGGATCAGGTCCGGGGGAAGTCGAAGCCCACGCGCTTCGCATGCCCTTCGACTTCGCTCAGGGCGAACGGGGTTTGGGGTGGTCCAATCCAAAGTCATCACACTCTAGCGCTGGCCGAGCAGCGCCGTCGCCGGACGCCCGACCGATGCCGTCGTTGCCGCAGGGGTCCGCCGGTCTAGCTGTGCCAGCCACGCGGTTGCCCGGTCGCCAATAAGCACTTGCGGCAGCGATGGTTTGAGCCGCCCCTGCTGCTCCCACTGGCCGACCAGCGCCACAGCCTCCGCACTGGCGGCGGCAAGCGGCTGGGCTTTGCGCAGCGCGTGGTTGATCAGCGCGTCGCCATAGAAGGTCCAGTCATTATCGGACTGGCAGCCGAACGAGGTTCGATCGCCGGCGGAGGCAGTGAGGATCGCGGTATCGGCATTGGCGAGCGCGGGGACAAAGCTGCCTGAGTAACAGGCGCTGACAATGACGAGCCGCCGATCAACCCCAAGCGCGCCCAGCACCGCCGCCAGCCGATTGGGCGAGATGGCGCCATAGCCCTGATCGGCATCGCTATAGATGATCCCAATCGGCGCGCCGTGGCTGGTGGTGTAGAGCACCAAGCCATCCTCGCTCTTGTCGATCAGTTCGGCGATGCGGGCGAGGGCCAGCGCAAGATGGCCGGGCGAACCGCGCGGCAAATCGCTGGGTCCGGTGCCGTCGCTGCCCGCCAGCACGATCGTCCGGCCAGCCGCGTCATAGCGCCGGGCGAGCACCTTCGCCGCCTCGCGCGCTTCGCGCCCGAACACGGGATCGCTATCAAGCGCGATCGACACCACATAGGCATCAACCACGCCCTTGCGCTGGGGCAACAAGCCATCGAGCGCGCTGACCAGGCGACGATGCTCAGCCAGCTCGTCATCAGGCGCACGGTCCCGCTCAATCTGCATGCCGCCATTGGCAAAGGCGACAAAGTCTTCCGGCGTCGCGCCAACCGGCAATGGCGCGCGCGTATGCTGCGGCGCGCGATAGGTGGGGCGCTGCGCGGTGGAGGCGCCCGCAAGCGCGGCCAACACTACCACGATAATGGTTCGAAACGCCGCCATTCCCTGCAAAACCAAGCCCCCTTGTTACCGCGCAGCATTACGGCGCTTCGCGGTAAAAGTGTCAACGGGGATTGGGTTGAGTAGAAATTATACCTTTTTTACGCTATGCAATGGACAATGTTCGACTTCGACCCCGCCAAGAGCGCGGCCAACAAGGCCAAGCACGGGATCGATTTCGTGGAAGCGCAGAGCCTTTGGGATGATGAGCAGCTGACGGAAATTGGAGTCGATGATTATGGTGGAGAAGAGAGACGGCTTTTCGTCGGCGAGGCAGCAGGAAAGCGCTGGACAGCAGTCGTTACCCAGCGCGGTGACCGATTCCGGATCATCTCCGTCCGTCGTGCGCGATCCAGCGAAGAAATGGCCTACGACCGCGCAGCAATTCGACGAGATGTTCGATAACGGCGAGGACATCGATCATTTGATCGACTGGTCGAGTGCGCGGCTGGTTCATCCCACGAAGCGGGTGAATGTCGATTTTCCGACGCCCATGGTTGTGCGGCTCGATCGGGAAGCGAAGAAGCGCGGCGTGACGCGACAAGCGCTGATCAAGATGTGGCTGGCGGATCGGCTGGAGGGAGTGGGTTAGAGCTTCTTTTTTACGCCTGCCTGCTTGAGAATTGCATTGGCGGTATAGAGCTTACGGGTGCTGGCATCGACGGTGAAGGTCAGGCCAGTGATTGGACTGAACCAGATTTCGTGATCGCCCTTGCCCTGTCGCACAAAATAACAGCCGTTCGCCGCCAGCGCGCGCTTCAGATCCCGGCCATAGTTGCTGCCCATCAGGCAGCGACCGGAATGGTGCTTTCATGGAATGCCACCAGGCGTAGTGAATGCGGGCCATGGCGGCGATCTTCGGCGATCAGATGGATG
This sequence comes from Proteobacteria bacterium ST_bin13, assembly GCA_002083645.1. Taxonomy (GTDB): domain Bacteria; phylum Pseudomonadota; class Alphaproteobacteria; order Sphingomonadales; family Sphingomonadaceae; genus Sphingomonas. The sequence continues at coordinate 62,430 of MSXQ01000025.1, read as the reverse complement.
TTGTCGGCAATCAGCTCGGGCAGAACGGCCGCAGCGCGGTCGCGCAAATGTTCGAGCGTGTCGCCCTCGGTGACCAAGCCGGGCACATCGCAATCAAGCGTATACCAGACACGCGCTTCGGGATCATAACCGGCGTGCAAGGTCCAAAGGGTCATTTGTTGCTCCTTTAGATTATCATAACGCTTTGCACGCCGCAGCGAAAGCGTGTGATCGGGCAGATCGTTGGCTGTCGACCGTCACGCCGACCCATCCATCAATACACCCGCTTCTTCGGCTTGATATATTCGATGTCGTCGGTGAGCGTGTAATCATGCACCGGGCGATAATCGATCGCGACCGCGCCGCCCTTGCCGCCCCAGCCGTCAAACGTGGCGATGGTGTGCTTCATCCAGTTCGCATCGTCGCGGTTGGGGAAGTCTTCGTTGACGTGCGCGCCGCGCGATTCCTGGCGGTTGGCGGCGGAGTTCACCGTTACCACCGCCTGGGCGAGCAGGTTATCGAGTTCCAGCGTTTCGACCAGATCGGTGTTCCAGATCAGCGAGCGATCGACGATGCCAACATCGGCCATCGATGCGTAGATCTCGCCCATCTTTTGCTTGCCTTCGGCCAGCAGCGCGTTGTCGCGGAAAACGGCGCAGTTTTTCTGCATCGTGCGTTGCATTTCGCCGCGGATTTGGGCGGTTGGCTTGCTGCCCTTGGCGTTGCGGAAATGATCGAGCCGGCCCAGCGACAATTCTTCCGAGCCCTTTGGCAGCGGATTGTGGGACCCTTGCGGCTTGGTGATCTCAGCGATGCGCTTGCCGGTCGCGCGGCCGAACACCACGAGATCGATCAGCGAGTTGGAACCGAGCCGGTTGGCGCCGTGGACCGAGACGCAGGCCGCCTCACCCACCGCGAACAGGCCGGGGACGACGCTGTCGGGGTTGCCGTCCTTGAGGTTCACGACCTCGCCGTGGAAGTTACAGGGGATGCCGCCCATGTTGTAATGCACCGTTGGTGCCACCGGCAAAGGCTGGCGCGTCAGGTCGACGCCGGCGAAGATCTTGCCCGTCTCGGTGATGCCCGGCAGCCGCTCTGCCAACACCTTGGGATCGATATGGTCGAGGTGAAGGTAGATATGGTCCTTCTCCTTGCCCACGCCGCGCCCCTCGCGGATTTCCATCGCCATCGAGCGCGAGACCACGTCACGCGACGCCAGATCCTTGGCGCTCGGCGCATAGCGCTCCATGAAGCGCTCGCCTTCGCTGTTGGTCAGGTAACCACCCTCGCCGCGCGCACCTTCGGTGATCAGCACGCCGGCGCCATAAATGCCGGTCGGGTGGAACTGGACGAATTCCATGTCCTGCAGCGGCAGACCAGCGCGCAGCACCATCCCGCCGCCGTCGCCAGTGCAGGTATGCGCGGAGGTCGCCGAGAAATAGCAGCGGCCATAGCCGCCCGTCGCGAGCACCGTCTGGTGGCTGCGGAAACGGTGGATCGATCCGTCATCCATGCAGAGCGCGATCACGCCGCGGCAGACGCCATTTTCCATGATCAGATCGAGCGCGAAATATTCGATGAAGAAGTCCGCGTCATACTTCAGGCTCTGCTGGTAGAGCGCGTGGAGCATGGCATGGCCGGTGCGGTCGGCGGCGGCGCAGGTGCGCTGCGCGGGCGGCCCCTCACCCATATTCTGCATCATGCCGCCGAACGGGCGCTGATAAATCTTGCCCTCTTCGGTGCGGCTGAACGGCACGCCGGCATGTTCCAGCTCATAAACGGCCGCGGGAGCCTCACGGCAAAGATACTCGATCGCGTCCTGGTCGCCGAGCCAGTCGGAGCCCTTGACGGTATCATACATGTGCCAGGTCCAGTGGTCCGGCCCCATATTGCCGAGCGACGCAGCGATCCCACCCTGTGCGGCGACGGTGTGGCTGCGCGTCGGGAACACCTTGGTGATGCACGCCGTTTTCAGGCCGCTTTCGGCGATGCCCATCGTCGCGCGCAGGCCCGAGCCGCCCGCGCCAACGACAACCGCGTCATAAGTGTGATCGATGATCTTGTAGGCAGCGGTCATGCGAGCGGTGCTCCGGCGACGAAAGCGATTTTCAGGATCGAGAAGATGGCGATGGTTGCAGCACCAAGCGTGAAAAAGGTCAGCAGCACCATCAGCGCAACGCGCATCGCGCCGTGCTGATAATCCTCAATCAGCACCTGCAACCCCATGCGGAAATGATAGAAAGTGCTGGCGACCAGCAGGATCATCGGAATGGCAGCGAGCGGGCTGGATAGCCAGAATTTCAGCGTTGCATAATCATGCTGGGGGAGCAGCGCCATTGAGGCGAAGAACCACAGCATCAACACCAGATTGCCACCGGCGGTCAGCCGCTGGTGCCACCAATGATGCGCGCCTTCGTTCGACGAGCCAAGGCCGCGCACGCGGCCGAGTTCGGTTCCGCTACCCATGATTATTTCCCCGCCAGCAAATAGGCCCAATAGGCGACCGTTAGCACCACCGATACGACCATCGTCGATTGTGCCCAGAGCTTATTGGTCTTCAATTCAAACCCGGCACCGGTATCAAGCAGCAAGTGGCGAATGCCGCTGGCCATATGCTGGAAAAAAGCAAAGGTGAGGCCAATGCCGAACACATAGCCGATCCCGTTGAGCGCGCCCGATTGCACCGTGAAAATGTCCAGAAACTGCGCATAAGCCGCCTCGCCACCGGCAAGGGCGGCCAGCCACCAGACGAACAGCACGGTACCTACCGTTGCCATCCCATCCCCGGTCGCCCGGTGCAGGATGGAGACCAGCATATGCGGCCCCCATTTCCAGATGGTGAGGTGCGGCGAGCGCGGGCGTGTCGCAGAAGGGGGAGCGACGGATGGTTGGGTGGCCAAGACGGAATCCTTGCTTGCTGTGCCGCCGTATTAGCCGTGAGCCGTGGCGATGCAACCCGGCACAAGGTCTGGTTTGAAATCATCTGCATTATCAATGCTGCGATTGCCGAAAAACGGCGAGCCAAGCCCGCTTCCTAACCAGCCCTTAACCAAATCCGGATAGTCCCGGCTTTGAGTTTGTGACTCGCCGCGTTCCCTGGCGCGTCAACATGGAGGTATTTCCTTGAATAGCCATGCATTGCCCGCGATTGGCACCGTTGCCGCTGCAATCGATTTGTCTGCGCGATTGCGGGTGTTTGATTTCGACGGATCGCTGGCCGCCGCCAGCAGGGACGTCTGGGCATCGCTGGAAGCAGAGATCACCGTCGTTTCAGAAGCGTATTGGCAGCAATGGCTGCGCTGCTTTGCCGATGAACGCACCTGGGCCCCCCATGAAACCGCCAAGATGATCGATCTTGGCGTCACGTTTTTGCGCAATCGTTTTCTGAATACCAGCGGACGAGACTGGGTCGAATCGATCGAGCGATCGGTTGCCTCCGCCTATGTCGGCGGGGTGACGCCGATGGCCTTGTTGTCGATGATCAATGCCAGCGACCGTGCCGCGCTCGACATTGTGATGCGCCGGATCGACCGCGCCGACCCCAAATTGCCGGCCTTGATCGATACGCTGATGCGGCTGTCCGCGCTGGAAGGCGAGATCACCGTGGCGATTTACAACGCCTATCGCGACCATAGCGCTGGCGTCGCCCGCGATCGGCTGGCCGGCGAATTCCGCGATGGCATTGCCAAAATGGTCGAAAGCGTCAGCCATGAAGGCGGCGCGCTGCGCGCCCAGGCGAGCCGCACCTCCAGTTCGACCCGCGGTATGCTGGGTAAAACGTCCGAAGTCGCCGCCGCTGCCGAACAATCGGCGGTCGCGATGCGCGAAGCCGCGCAAACCGCCGCCGGGCTGATCCGCGCCATCGAAGATGCGCGAAGCGAGGTTGAGGCCGCCGCCGATATCGCCACCCGCGCCAGCGGCCAGGCGGGGGCAGCTGTGGGCATGTCCGAAACGCTGAGTGATCACGCCAAATCAATCGAATCGATCCTGGGGCTGATCCGCGACATTGCCGGGCAGACCAATTTGCTGGCGCTGAATGCTACAATCGAGGCAGCACGGGCGGGCGATGCCGGGCGCGGCTTTGCCGTCGTCGCGCAAGAGGTGAAGAGCCTTGCGAACCAGACCGCGCGCGCAACCGATGACATTGCCGGCAAAATCGCCGCAATTCAGTCGGCGACACGCTCCACGGTGGAAACCAACGCCTCAATTCGATCGACCGTTGCCGAAGTACAGGCGTCGGCCGAGAAAATTCGCCGCGCCATGGAAATGCAAGCGCAGACCGTAACGGCGATCACTGCCAGCGTCGATGAAACCGCCCTGGCCGCCGATTCAATGTCGCACACGATCGCAGCGATCCGTGCGGATACCGAAACCGTTGCCAGCGATATCGACCGGGTCGGTCTGGGCTTTGATGCCTTCGACGTCCAGCTCGGCACCCTGAAGACGACTGCTAGCGACTTCATTTCGAAAGTGGCGGCGTAAAGAAGAGGATTATTTCGGCATGGCAGACCTGCACCGGACGGCGTTAGGGGGGTGGAGCGGTACTGCACGATCGGCCGCGCAATGCGTTGGCGATTATGACTGGGATGGGGCGATTGGCGCGGGCGCTGCCGATATTACGCGCCTGATCGCTGGATCGGAAGCAGAGATCGCTCAGGCCTTTTGGGATCATTATCTCTCATTACCGGTAACGCAGCACATCCGCAGCATGCTGGCCAGCGATCTGCTGGTCACCCAGGTCCAGAAAAGCGCACAGTACACCTATTTGAAATATGCCGACCCGTTCGGCGACAAATGGATGCGCAAGGCTTTCAACCACGCCAGTGTATCGCACGAGGGCAAGATTCCGCTGCCCGCGCTGCTTTCGTCGCTAAGCTTTGCGCACAGCAAGACGCTGGCGATCATTGCCGGCAAGCTGAATGGCGACACCCAGCGCACCCAGCACCTCGCCGATATCGTCCAGCGGCTTGCGCTGGTCGAGGCCGATGTGATGACAACCCATCTGGGCATGCGCGACGCGCAATTGGCGCGCGACGAACGCGGCAGCCGATCAGCGCAGTTTCGCGAGAACATCGCCACATCGATCGAAGGCACGGCGGCGCTGGGCAACCGGATTCGCGTGCAAGCGCAAAATGCATCGCGTTCGGCGCGCGGCATCCTGGGCAAAACCTCTGAAGTCGCCAATGCTGCGGAGGAATCGGCGCTCGCGATGCGCGAGGCAGCGCAAACGGCGGCCGGGTTGATTCACGCGATTGAAGATGTCCGCCAAGAAGTCGAAGCGGCGGCCGATATCGCCACCCGTGCGAGCGGCCAGGCGGGGGCCGCGGTCGGCATGTCGGAGGCGCTGAGCGACCATGCCAAATCGATCGAATCGATTCTGGGGTTAATCCGCGACATTGCCGGGCAGACCAATTTGCTAGCGCTCAACGCCACAATTGAAGCCGCACGCGCTGGCGATGCCGGGCGCGGCTTTGCAGTGGTGGCGCAGGAAGTGAAAAGCCTGGCCAACCAGACCGCGCGCGCGACCGATGATATCGCCAGCAAAATCGCTGCGATTCAGGCCGCCACGCGATCAAGCGTCGAGACGACCAGTTCGATCCGATCGACCGTCGCCGAGGTGCAAGCCTCTGCCGACAAGATTCGCCGCGCGATGGAAACCCAGGCGCAGACGGTGACGGCAATCACCGCCAGCGTCGACGAAACCGCGCTGACCGCCGATTCAATGTCGCATACCATCGCCACGATCCGCGCAGACACCGAAGCCGTCGCCAGCGATTTCGATTCGCTCGAACGCGCCTTTGGCGAAGTCGATGATCGGCTGGGCGGGTTGAAGGGCGCCGCCGATACGTTTTCGGCCAGCGTTGCCGCCTAAGGGCACCGCCAATTTGGTTGCGCCGGCACGCTCGAAACGCACGCTGGGGTGACGAACCGGCGGCGAATCGCTAAACTGGTTGAATGAAAAATATTCTCCTGACGGGCTCGTCACGCGGCATCGGCGCGGCGATTGCAAGCGCGCTCGATTTGCCTGAAGTCACGCTGATCGGCCACGGCACGACGAGCGGAATCGCTGCCGATTTCAGCAGTCCCGGTGCCCCGGCGGCGCTGTGGCACGCAACGCTTGATCAGTTGGGCGGCACGATCGACGTGCTGATCAACAATGCCGGGATTTTCGAAGATAATCCGATCAATCAGGATGATGGCGCCTGGGTCGCCAATTGGGAACGGACGATGCGCGTCAACCTGACCGCCTCGGCCGAACTCTGCCGCCTGGCCGTGCGCCACTGGCAGCAGCGCGGATCAGGCGGGCGGATCGTCAATGTCGCCAGCCGCGCCGCCTATCGCGGCGACAGCCCGGCGCACTGGCATTATGCCGCCTCCAAAGCCGGGATGGTGGCAATGACCAAGACGATCGCCAGGGGTTATGCACGCGACGGCATTTTGGCGTTCGCCATCTGCCCCGGCTTTACGATGACCGGCATGGCCGAGGACTATCTGGCAAGCAGAGGGGGCGACAAATTGCTCGCCGACATTCCGCTTGGCCGAGTCGCCATGCCCGATGAAGTGGCCACCGCAGCGCGTTTTCTGGCGATTGATGCGCCGCCGTCGATGACCGGCAGCGTGATCGACGTCAACGGCGCCAGCTATGTCCGATAGCTGGAAAGTCACCCTGCCCTGCACCCGTGCCGAGGCTGAGGCGATCGACGCAAGCGATGATCTGGGCCTATATCCGCCCCCGGTGCTGATGACCTGCGAGCTGACGCCGGACGATACCAATGATTGGCAGCTTGAAGCCTATTTTGAGGGCAAGCCGAGCGCCGCCACGCTGAAGACGATCCGCGCGCTTGTGCCCAGCGCGGCGCAGCACAAGGCGCGACCGGAGCGGATTGTCGACGCCGATTGGGTGACACTGAGCCAGGCCGGGCTGGCGCCGGTGACGGCGGGCCGCTTTTTCGTCCACACGGCCTCCAATGCGACGAAGACGCCGCCCGGCATGCGCGCCTTCCAGATCGAAGCAAGCCGCGCCTTTGGCACCGGCCATCACGACACGACCAGCGGTTGCCTTACGATTCTGGACGAATTGAGGCGCAGCGGCGTGCAGGTGCGCAACCTGATCGATATCGGCACTGGCACCGGCTTGCTTGGCTTTGCCGCGATGCATCTTTGGCCCAATGCCTATGCAACGGCGTCCGACATTGATCCGGCATCGATCGCGGTGACGGCGGAAAATGCAGCGATTAACGGCGTCGCCATCGGCAAATATCGTGGGCAAATGGCGCTCGCCACCGCGCCGGGGTTGCAGCACCCGCTGCTGATCGCGCGCGCGCCCTATGATCTGGTGATTGCCAATATCCTGGCCGGTCCATTGATCGCCCTGGCCCCCAGCATTGGCATGGCGGTCGCCCCGGGCGGCATTTTGGTGCTGGCCGGGCTGCTGACCAGTCAGGCCGCCAATGTTGTGGCGGCGTATCGGCGGCAGGGGCTGGTGCCGGTCGGTCGGATAACGATGGGCGACTGGCCGACACTGATGTTGCGCAAACGGCGGCGCTATGGTCAGGATCGCGTATCGCGCCACGGCCCGCCGATGCCCGATACCCCCAATTTCGGCAGCTGGTGACGGTCAAACCAGCGCGCGCAGGTGCTCCAGATCTTCGGGCGTATCGATGTCGATCAGCTCTTCCGGGCTGGCGACGACATGCTGGCCAGCGCGGATCAGCGCGCGACCGCCTTCGTCGCCCTCGGCGCGCAACAAGGCATCAAAACAGCCCGCAGCGAACAGCGCGGGCGGGCTTGGGTGGCGGCCATCGCTTGACGCGATGACGGCATCGACGCTGTCGGCGGCATCGAGCAGGCGGCGGAAATGCGCCGCCGTCACGCGCGGCATATCCGCGAGCGCGATCAGCACTGCCGATGCCCCAAGCGCCTGCGCCGCGGCAATGCCGAGCCTTACCGAGCCCGACAATCCCGTCTCCGGCGCCGGATTGACGATTTCGCCATAGCCATGGCTCGCAAAATCAAGCTGAGTGCCCGAAACGATCGCCACCCGTTGCAGAAACGGCACCCCGGCCAGCGCGGTAACGACATGAAAGGCGAGCGGCTGGCCCAGAAAATCAACTGCCAGCTTGTCAGCATTTCCAAAGCGCCGCGATTGCCCGGCGGCGAGCAGCACCAGCAAGGTCCGCTCGGCGGCGATCATCGCGCGGTGGCGTGGAAGGCAGCGACCATCGCGGCGGCGACCGACAGCGCGATCTCAGCCGGACCGATGGCGCCAATATCCAGGCCAACCGGTGCATCGATCCGGTCGAGATCAGCCTCGCTAACGCCAGCTGCTGCCAGTCGTTCGCGCCGCGCGGCATGGCTGCGACGCGAACCAAGCGCGCCGACATAGCCTGTGGGGGCCGCGAGCGCCGCGATCAGCGCGGGATCGTCGATCTTGGTATCGTGGCTGAGGGTCACCACCGCCGTCACGGGACCGGGCGCATAGGCGGCAACCGCTTCATCCGGCCAGCGATCATCAAGCGTCACGCCAGGAAAACGCGCTTCGGTAAGGAAGCGGGCGCGGGGATCGATAACGATCGTTTGGATGCCAAGTTCACGGGCGAGTCCCGCCAGCGCCTGGGCGATCTGGACCGCGCCGATGATCAGCAGCCGACGGGGGGGCTCGTATCGGTTAATGAAGGCGGCACCCTCGATCGTGCGCAGCGAACTTTGGCCCGACGACAGATCGGTTGTGACGCTCAGCGCACTGCCTGCCTCGCGTGCTTCGGTGATCCGATCGAACAATTCGGGGTCGAACCCTTCCGCTGACACCGGCTGGACCAGTACCTCGATCTCGCCGCCGCAGGGCAGGCCAACCTCCCAGGCGGCAGCGTCCGCCACGCCATAGCGCTTGAGCTGAAATGGCGACCCAGCGATGACTTCGGCGGCGGCGGCCATGATATCACTTTCAACGCACCCGCCCGACACCGATCCTTCGAACCGGCCATCCTGATGCACAAGCATATGGCTGCCGCGCGGACGCGGTGCCGATCCCCAGGTAGAGACAACAGTCGCGATCGCCATTGGTGCGCCTTTCCAGGCGGCGGCGGCGGTGAGGACTGAATCGTTATCGGCCATGGTGATCCTCGATACACTAAACCCCGTCATTCCCGCGAAGGCGGGAATCCAGCTTTTCTACCGACGTTGCCAAGGCAGCTGGACCCCCGCCTTCGCGGGGGCGACGAATTGCCTCGGGGTGCCGTTGCCCCCACCCATCAAACCGCCGGCAACCCAGGCAAAATCTGATCGAGCGTCATCGGCCAGTCGCGCACCCGCACCCCCGTCGCGTTGTAGATCGCGTTGGTGACCGCTGCCCCCGCGCCCGAAATGCCCAGCTCGCCGATCCCCTTCGCCCCGACCGGGCTGGCATGGTTGTCGATCTCCTCGACGAAATAAGCCTCAATCTGCGGGACATCGGCGTTCACCGGGATGTGATATTCACCGAGATCGCGGTTGACGTACGATCCGCTGCGCTGATCGAGCACCGCATCTTCATGCAGCGCATAGCCAATCCCCCAGATCATCCCGCCCAACGCCTGGCTGCGCGCGGTCTTGGCATTCAGGATACGCCCGCAATCGAACACGCCGAGCATCCGCCGAACGCGGACTTCACCGGTCACCGCATTGACCGCGACCTCAGCAAATTGCGCGCCGTGCGTCGCCTGACTGAAGGTGCGGCTGTTGGTGCCGGGGCGCAGGCTGCCCATCGCCTCGATCGGCGCATCACCGATCAGCTCGCTGATCGGCACGCGCTTGTTGCCGGCGATGGCATGGCCGTCCTTCAGCGTCATGTCTTCCGGCTTCGCATCCATCCGCCGCGCGAGTTCGGCGACGATATCGTCGCAGGCCAACTGGACCGACGATCCGCTGGATGCCGCGCCAAAAGAGCCACCCGATCCAGCGGCAACGGGGTAATCCGAATCGCCCAGCTTCACCGTCACCTTGTCGATCGGCAGCCCAAGCATCTCGCCCGCAATCTGCGCCAGGATCGTATAGGTGCCGGTGCCGATGTCGGTCATGTCGGTTTCGATCTCGGCCACGCCATCTGGCGTCAGGCGAACCCGCGCGTCGCTGTTGGCGAGGAAATTGACGCGGGCGGCAGTCGCCATGCCCATGCCAATTAGCCATTCGCCCTCACGCACCGACCCCGGAGTCGCGACGCGCTTGTCCCAGCCGAAGCGCTTTGCGCCTTCATCAAGGCAATCATTGAGGCGGCGCGTGGAGAAAGGCACGCCGCGCATCGGATCGACATCGGGCTCGTTCAATTTGCGAAACGCGATCGGGTCGAGCCCCAATTGCTCGGCCATCTCATCCATCGCGGTTTCGAGCGCCATCATGCCGACCGCCTCGCCGGGCGCGCGCACGGCGCCAGCACGGGTGACGTTCAATTTGACGATCCTGGTCGTGAACTGCCGCGCGGGCGACGCATAAAGCGACAATGCACCCAGCGCGACGGGCTCGAAAAAGCTGACCCCGACTTTCTGGCTGACGACGCTGTCCTGCGCCATGCCGGTCAACTTGCCGTCTGCCGTAGCGGCAAGGCGGATGCGCTGGTGCGTGTCCGACCGGCCAAAGATCGAATGGAATAGTTGTTGGCGGGTCATCGCCACCCGCACGGGGCGACCAACGGCTTGCGCGGCGATCGAGGCGAGCACCATCTCCGGCCCGCCAATCTTCCCGCCGAACCCGCCGCCGATATAGGGCGAGAGCATCCGGATGCGGGCGATATCGATGCCCAGTGACTTGGCGAGCAAGGGCCGCGCGGCGCGGAAAATCTGGATCGAGCCATAGAGCGTCAGATCATCGCCATTCCATTCAGCGACGGCGGCGTGTGGCTCCATCGCAGCATGGACCTGATAGGGCGTTGAATAGGTGACATCGACGGTAACGTCAGCTGCCGCCATCGCCGCGTCGACATCGCCCTTGATCGCATCGGGCAGCATTGATCCTTCATGCGGCGGCTTGGCGCTGTCGACATTCGCCATCGTATCGAACTTGCCCTTTTGCGGGGCGTAATCGACCGTCACCGCCATCGCGGCGGCGCGCGCTTGCTCGAAGCTTTCGGCGACGACCAGCGCGACGATCTGGCCATAGCTTTCCACAACGCCATCGAAGCGCGGGGCCATGTCTGCGCCGATATTGGGGGATTCGCCGGGCAGGCGTGGGTCGTCGGTGATGATGGTGATGACACCGGGCATCAGCGCTGCCTCGATCGTGTCGACCGATTTGACCGTGCCGACCGCGATTGTCGCGGTGACGGCATAGCCGTAGGCCAGCTTGCCCTTGGGGCGCTGGTCAGCGGCATAAAGCGCCGCGCCAGTTACCTTGGCGAACCCGTCGGTGCGGTCGACTCCCTTGCCGAGCAGCCCCTGCACGCCGCGATCGAGCGCCGATGCGCCATAATCGGCATCCATCTTATGTTCGGTCATGCCGCCTCTCCGGTCAGTTCTCTCAGGGTGGCGATCAGCACCCGCCTTGCGAGCGGTATCTTAAAGTCATTGGTCCCCTGCCCGCAGGCGTCGGCCAGCAAGGCATCCGCAGCAGCTTCGAACACAGCGGTCGAGGGCACCTGCCCGATCAACGCGGCCTCAACCGCCGGGTCACGCCAGGGCACCGTGCCGATTCCGCCGAACGCCAGCGCAGCGCTGGTGATCTTCCCGTCCTCAACCGCGACGATCGCAGCGACCGACAGCAGCGCAAAGGCGTAGGACGCCCGGTCGCGAACCTTGCGATAGACTTGCTTGCCCAGCGGCGCGGGGGGCAGCTCGACATGGGTGATCAGTTCGCCGGGCTGGAGCGCGTTTTCGATTTGCGGCGTGTCGCCGGGCAGCTGGTAGAAATCGCCGAGCGCGATGCGTCGCCGGTCGCCACCCGGTTGCAGCGTCACCACCACCGCATCCAGCGCGCGCATCGCGACTGCCATGTCGCTTGGGTGCGTGGCGATACAGTCCTCGCTGGTGCCGAGCACCGCCATGATCCGGTTAAAGCCCCCTTGCGCCGCGCAGCCGATGCCGGGATCACGCTTGTTGCAGGCGCGGGCCGTGTCATAGAAATAATAGCAGCGGGTGCGCTGGAGCAGATTGCCGCCCGTCGTCGCCTTGTTGCGCAATTGCGGCGAGGCACCGGCGAGCAGCGCGCGGGCGAGCACCGGGTAGTGCTCCCGAATCCGCGCGTCCTGCGCGAGATCACTATTGGTGACGAGCGCCCCGATCGACAGGCCGCCTTCCGCCGTTTCGGTGATCGTCGCGAGATCGAGGCGAGAGATATCGACGAGCTTGCCTGGGGTTTCGATCTGCAATTTCATCAGATCGAGCAGGTTGGTGCCGCCTGCGATGAAATGCGTGCCCGCACCCCCAGCGGCGACGGCGGCTTCCGGGCTGTCCGCCTTCACATAGTCAAAATGCTTCATGCGCCTGCCACTTCCCGACCAGCGGGCGCCAGCCCGGCAACTTCACGAATCGCGTCGACGATGTTGGGATAGGCCGAGCAGCGGCAGAGATTGCCGCTCATCCGTTCCGAAATCTCATCGTCATCAAGCGTGATATCGTCGAGCGAGTCGCTGGCATGGCTCGCCCAGCCGGCCTTGACCTCATCGAGCATCGCGACAGCCGAGCAGATCTGGCCCGGCGTGCAGAAACCGCATTGAAAGCCGTCATGCGTGATAAAGGCAGCCTGCATCGGATGAAGCGCATCGCCCGAGGCGAGCCCTTCGATCGTCACAATCTCATCATCCTGATGCATTACAGCCAGCGTCAGGCAGCTATTGATCCGCCTGCCGTTGACCAGCACCGTACAGGCACCGCATTGACCATGATCACAGCCCTTTTTGGTGCCGGGCAGTCCGGCATGATCGCGCAGCACATCGAGCAGCGAGGTGCGAATATCCGGCTCAGCCTCGTGTCGCTTGCCGTTGATGGTGAAGTGCATGGGTGCCCCTCCTGAAGGGATGCTGTAACGCGCGGTTGCTATCTGGGGTTCGGCGAGAAGGATTGCCATATGAAACGGATTTGGGTCAGCTTAGGCAAGTGGAATCGCATCGGCCTGACGATCACGATGCTGGTATCCGTGCCAGCAAGCGGGCAGACTGTCGCGATGGCTCCTGTCAAATCGCTTTCGTCCCCGATCGTCATCGCTCATCGCGGCGCGAGCGGGCTGCGCCCCGAACATACGCTTGCCTCCTATACACTGGCGATCGAGCAGGGTGCCGATTTCATTGAACCCGATCTGGTCTTCACCAAGGACGATATCTTCGTCGCGCGACACGAAAATGACATCACTGGCACCACCGATGTCGCCACGCATCCCGAATTCGCGGATCGCAAAGCAACCAAAGTGATCGACGGTGAATCGCACACTGGCTGGTTCACCGAGGATTTCACGCTCGCTGAGCTGAAGACATTGCGTGCAAAAGAGCGCCTGCCGCAGCTGCGCCCCGACGGCGCTAAATATGACGGCCAATTCGAAGTGCCGACGCTTGCCGAGATCATCGCGCTGGCCAAGGTGCAGACGAAGAAGACGGGGCGCACGATCGGCATTTATCCCGAAACCAAGCACCCCAGCTATTTCGCCTCAATCGGCAAGCCAATGGAAGCGCGGTTGGTCGCGCAACTGAAGGCGGTGGGGTGGGACAGCGCCGACGCGCCCGTGTTCATCCAGTCGTTCGAAGTGAATAATCTGAAGGCGCTGCACAAGCTGACCAAGATTCGGCTGATCCAGCTGATGGACGCAAGCGGCGGCCCTGCAGACAAAGCGGCTCCAAGCTATGCCGCGATGGCCATGCCCGAAGGGCTGAAGGCGATCGCCCGCTATGCTTATGGCATTGGCCCCAACAAGAATATGATCTGGAACGGCGTCGCTGCCCCGACCAGCCTGGTTGCGGATGCGCACGCCGTCGGCCTCCGGCTGCATCCCTGGACCTTCCGCGCCGAGAATGCCTTTCTGCCCGCGCTGTTTCGCGACGGCACCGATCCGGCGACGCATGGCCAGCTAAGCGCTGAAATCACTGCCTATTTGAAGCTTGGCGTTGACGGGGTGTTTACCGATTATCCGCAAATCGGTGCTACAACGGTCGCTGCCTTCAAATAAGGGCGGGAGCCTGACGCATGCGGATGATTGCTGTCTTCACCTTGGCGATTGCGCCGATTGCGCTCGGCGGCTGCCTGGCGACAACGGCGGTGGGGATCGTCACCGCACCGGTCAAAATCGCCAGCCAGACCGCCGACTGGGCAACCACCAGCCAGGACGAGGCCGATCGCAAGGCGGGGCGCAAGGCGCGCAAAGCCGAAGCGCACGAAGATCGCGAACGCCGGGCCGCCGAGCGCCGCTGTCGGCATCACCGCGATGCGTGTGAAGATGGCTATCGCGACGGAGATTATTGAGCCGATTCTGGCGGGCTGAAAGCACCGTCTTTCGCGTTACAACATGCCGATGTCATGCAGCCATTGCTTGACGTGTTCCGGCCATGCCGTGGTGACCGGATCAGCGGTCGGCCGCATCCCAAAGGCATGGCCGCCCTTTGCATAGAGCCGCATATCGACGGGCACGCCAGCATCATTTAGCGCCAGTGCATAGGCCATTGGCTCTCGGACATCGTCGACAGGGTCGTTCATGGCATGAATGATCAGCGTTGGCGGGGCCTTGGGACTTATCGTTACCCATGGCTTGAGTTCGAGACTGTTCCTGCCCTTGCTGTCATCCAGTATGCGGGCGGTGTAAGCGACGATCGCGAAGTCGGGACGGGGCGATTGTCGGTCAGCCGCGTCGGCAAGCGGATAGGTGCGTTCTTCGGTATTGCTCATATTCGCCACAAGATAGGCACCCGCTGAAAAGCCGATCACGCCAATCTTGTGGGGATCGATGCCATAGGTGGCAGCGCTTTGGCGCAACAATCCCATCGCGCGCTGGGCATCTTCCAATCCCAGCAGCACCTTTGGCCGCTGCTGCCGCCCATTCTCCTGCGGCCACACTTGCGGCGTCCGGTATTTCAGCATCACGCAGGTCATGCCCTGCAGGACTACCCAATCGCAGATTTCGGTCCCTTCGAGATCGGTCGCTACGGCGTAAAATCCACCGCCGGGCAAGACCAGCATCGTCGCTCCCGTGTTCCGCCCTTTTGGCCGGTAGATGGTCATGGTCGGGCGCGTGATATAGCTCGCCCAATGCCATTTGCGCCCCCCGACAAGCGGTGAGCCGTTCCCGGTCGCCTCAGGATGATCGCCTGAGTCAGGTTTGGCGAGCACGACGTTTCCCGGCCAGAGCGGTATCTGTGTTCCGCCAGCAGTCGGCTGCCATATGCCCGCCCGTTCCACCTTCGGAATCTCAACTTTGGCAGCTGCGCTGTCGGCCCTGATTGCCTGACCACAGGCCGATGCAGCGAGGCCGATCGCAACGAGAAACGAAGGGGCAATAGCGCCTTTCCACGACAAATCCGTCTCTCCCGTTTCGAAGAGCGAAGGGACGATCAGCGGATGCCCCTGCGCTAAGCTGTATGCAGGGCTGCAGGATTACCGGCATGAGCCATGTCGAGCAACTGCGGTCAGCCAAAGGGGCGAGGTTACCGCCCGCCGCCCCCGATCACTCCTTGGGCGCGTCGTCCGTCCACACCGTTGTCGGCATCATCCCATCGCCCAGCCCGGTGATCAGCCGCGCGCCGCGATCAAAGGTGATGTAGCTCCACAACCACTGCGTGCCGACGGTAATCCGGCTGCGGAAATCGGACAGGTAGAAAAGATGCGCGGTTGACCAGACGAACCAGGCCGAAAAGCCGCTGAGCTTGGTGCGCCCGAAATCAGCGACTGCGCGCTTGCGGCCAATCGTCGCCAGATTACCGTAATCCTTGTACTTGAAGCGCCGGGGCGGTCGGCGGCGCCGAACGGTGGCGCGAATAACGCGAGCGACAAACTGGCCCTGCTGCTTGGCTGCGGGGGCAACGCCCGGGACTGGTCGCCCCCCTGCCCCTTCGACCGAGGATGTATCGCCGATCACGAAGATATCGGGATGGCCCGGCACGCTCATATTGGGCTTGACGATGACCCGCCCGGCCCGGTCTGCCTCCGCGCCCAGCCAGGCGGCTGCCGGTGAGGCCTTTACCCCCGCCGCCCAGACAATCACCGCCGCGCTCAGCCGTTCATCGCCAATCATTACCGAGTCAGCCGTGATGTTGGTGACCCGGTTGCCAAGTCTGACCTCAACGCCGAGATGCTCCAGCGATGCCTTCGCCTTTTCCGCGAGATCAAGCGGAAACGCGGCCAACAGCCGGGTGTCCGATTGGACCAGCATCACGCGCACGCAGCTGGGCGACAAATGGCGGAAATCCAGCCCAGCGGCATGGCGCGTCAGCTCAGCAATCGCGCCCGCCATCTCGACCCCGGTCGGGCCGCCGCCGATCACGATGAAGGTCAAATGCTGCGACCGGGTCACTGGATTTTCCTGCCGATCGGTCTCGGCACGCTCCATTGCGACGAGAATCTTGGAGCGCACCTTGATCGCATCGTCGATCGTCTTGATGCCCGGCGCGTCGCCCGCCCAATCTTCCCGCCCGAAATAGCTGTGGCGCGCGCCCGTTGCGATCACCAGCGCGTCATAGGGCAGCGTTGTGCCGCTCTCGAGCTGCACAAGGTGCGCTTCACGATCGACCGAAACGACGCTGTCGAGCAGCACGCGCGTGTTGCGATAGCGGCGAACGATGGCGCCGATCGGCGCGGCAATATCGGCAGGCGACAGCGCCGCCGTCGCGACTTGATACAGCAAGGGCTGGAAGAGATGGTGGTTTTGACGATCAATCAGCGTGACATTGGCCTTGGCCCCGCGCAGCCCGCGCGCCACCGCCAGCCCGCCGAACCCGGCCCCGATGATGACGATTTCGGGCGTGCGTCGTGCTTTTTTATCCATTGTCGGTATTTAGCCCATAATGGTGCGGCGGAATCCAGATTTTGGTGCGCTCAACGCTCAGAACCAGCCCATCACGGTCACCGAAAAGGGCGTCCACGCCCCAATCCGCACCCCGGCATGGCGCAGTGCGTCGCCCGTCCAGGCATTGCACGTCCGAATCGCGTCATAGCGCCCCCGGCCCTGATAAAAGGCATCATGGCGATCATAGCCATGGCGATGGGAAGGGCGTGCACCGTCTAGGCTCGCGCGGATGACGGTGGCGAGGCGGCGATATTCGGCCGGGCGCAGGATGATAACGCGCTGATCGGCGTTGGGGGTCGGCCTCACAACATGTTCGATATGGACGAGCGTATCGTCACTGCCGATTGCCGCGTGGATCGTGGTCGACAATTTGATGTCCGCCCATGTGGGTGTGCCCAGGTAAAATGCCCGCTCCCCCCAGCCGATCGCCAGATGCGAGCGTGCGGCATAGCGGGGATCAGCAATGTCACCCGAGCGGGCGATGCCGCGCCAGTCGATGCCTGCCGCGACTTTTGGCACGATCAGCCCGGTATGAATGCCGTTGGTCTCGACGAAAATCTCAATGCCCTTTGACGGGGCATGCCAGCTGGCGTTCGTCGGGATTGCGCCGCCGATCAACCCTGCCGCGCCATAGCCAAGCACCGCCAACACAATGCCGCCGACCGTCGCCGCAATCACCCTGCCCAGATTGGCCATTATCTGCCCCCCGCAGATCAGGCTAGCGCGTTGCAGCTATGGGGGACCAGCATTTTCAGGCACGCCTGAAAGAATGTCGGCAATCGCCAACAACACCGCCGGGCGCAATTGCACACCGACATGATTGCTCCGCACTTCGATATCGCGCGCGAGCGGCTGATCAGGTGCGCGGCAGGCAAATCCGTTCACAAGCCCGTCGCTCCGGCTCCAGATCGCCGTCGAGGGCACGTCGAGCGGCGCGGCGCAGGCACGGCCCCAGGCACGGGCGACATCACTGTCGATGCTGTCACCCGTCAGCCATTCGAACGCGCGCCAAACATTGGTGTCGCGCGGATCGCCGGCAAAGGGCGAGCTGACGGTAATCACTTCGCGGATCAGATCGGGGCGCTGATTGGCCGCGAACCGCGCCATCATCCCGCCCAGGCTGACACCGACCAAGGTCACTTTCTCGCCCGTCTCGGCATGGATCCGTTCGATCCGGGCAATCAGCCGCGCGCCGTCCTCGCCGATCGCCCGTCGACCCAGGTTTCGCCCGAGCCCCCAGGGATAGGCGCGGTAGCCGAGCCGGGTCAGGAAACGCCGCAGCACGATATTCGATCGATCGCTGTTCACCAGCCCCGGCAACACGAGCACCGGCCGCCCATCGCCGCGCGGCGCACCCCGCAGCTTTGTGCTCGACAGCAGCAGCGATCCCACCGCCCATGCGGCACGCGGCCACTCGGCAGCGAACACAATCGGTGAGGGCGGTCCGTACGTCATTGCCTTTGGTACCCTATTCCTTGTCGCGTGATGGCTGTGATATGGGGGGTAAATGGCAAATGACACCCATGTCCTTGATCGCCCACCCGAAGGCGCCGCTGCCGACTGGACTGTTCCGCAGCATTGGGACCGATTTACCCCCGAAGAACATGCGGTGTGGGACACGCTCTACGCACGGCAGGTGAAACTCCTGCCCGGTCGGGCCTCAACCGCGTTTTTGCGCGGACTGGACGCGCTGCAGCTATCGAAATCGGGCATTCCCAATTTTGAGGAGCTTTCCGAACGGCTGATGAAGCTGACCGGGTGGCAGGTGGTGGCGGTGCACGGCCTGGTGCCCGATGATGTGTTTTTCGATCACATGGCCAATCGCCGCTTCGTCGCGGGCAATTTCATCCGCGGCGCCGATCAGCTCGATTATCTGCAGGAACCCGATGTTTTCCACGATGTGTTCGGCCATGTGCCGATGCTCGCTGATCCGGTCTTTGCCGATTATTGCGTGGCATACGGCAAAGGGGGCCAGCGCGCGTTGGGGCTGGGCGGGCTTGGCTATCTCAGCCGGCTCTACTGGTACACGGTGGAATTTGGGCTGATCGCCGATCCCGAAGGCTTGCGAATCTATGGGGCGGGCATTGTTTCCAGCGCGTCGGAAAGTCGCTTTGCGCTTGATGACCCCAGCCCCAACCGGATCGGCTTCGATCTGCAGCGGGTGATGCGCACCGATTACCGGATCGACGATTTCCAGCAGAATTACTTCGTCATCCCCAGCTATGAAGAACTCCTGCGCGTCACGGTGGAAACCGATTTCGCCCCGCTTTATGAGGCGATCAAGCCGCTGCCCGATATCGCCATTGCCGATATCCTGCCGGACGATGTGGTGATCACGCGCGGGACGCAGGCTTATGCCAGCGCGCGCGATAAAGACCGGGGATAGCGCCCAGTCAGCGCTTCTCTATTCGTGGCGCAGCGCGTCGATCGGGTTGAGGCCGGCGGCGCGGCGCGCGGGAAAATAGCCGAAAATCACCCCGATCATCGCCGAAATTGCAAAGGCGATGATGTTGATCTGCGGATCAAACAGCCAGCTGACCTTCAGCACCGGCACCAGCAGCAATATCACCCCTTGTGCGACGACCAGGCCAATCAGCCCACCCAGGCACGATAGCGCAATCGCTTCGATCAGAAACTGCATCAGCACTTCGCGCGCAACGGCGCCGATGGCGAGGCGGATGCCAATCTCGCGAGTCCGTTCGGTCACTGACACCAGCATGATGTTCATGATGCCGATCCCGCCGACGATCAGGCTGATAGAGGCCACCGCCGTGACGATACCCGTCAACAGCCCGGTGGTCGTCGCCACGGTATCGTTGATCTGTTTGGTGTCGAACACGAAGAAATCATCGTCTTTGCCGGGCGTGATTCCGCGTCGTTCCTTGAGCAATTCAGTTACCGCCGATTGCACACGCGTGGTCGAATAAGCCTGATCGACGCCGACCAACATCAGCCGGACGTCGCGGTTCCCGGTCAATCGACGTTGCACCATTTTCAGCGGCATCAGCACGATATCGTCCTGATCGCCGCCAAAGCCCGCCTGGCCACGCGCTGACAACACGCCGATCACGTCGCAGCTGACGCCCGCTATCCGCATCCGCGTGCCAAGCGGATCAGCGTCGCGGTACAGGTTTTTCTTGACCGTATTCCCCAGCAAGCAGACCGATTTGCCAGCCTGTTCCTCCTGGGTCGTAAAGGTGCGACCGGCGACCAGCGGCCAGGGCTGGACCCGGAAATAACTATTGTCGGTGCCATTGATCGTGGTCGACCAATTGGCGCCTTCATAGATGGCGGTGCCGCTCGATTGGGCCTGGGCCGCGACTGCTGTTACGCCGGCGATCTGCTGGCGGATCGCGATGACGTCGCCTGCCTTGAAATCAGGTGGGCGCGGGCCGCCGCCGCCGCGCCCAAAGCCCTGGCCGGGGCGAATCTGCAGGATATTGGTGCCGAGCGAGGCGATCGAGGCCTGTACGGCCGCCGTCGTCGCCCGGCCAAGCGTGACCATCGTCACCACCGCCGCGACCCCGATGATGATGCCAAGCGTCGTCAGGAACGAGCGCAATTTGTGGCGTGCGATCGAGCGCAGGGCGAGCAGGATGGTGGTGAAGAACATCAGGCCGTTACCGCCGTGCGCTTGCCGGTTTCGATCCGTTCGACCAGCCCGTCTTTGAAATGGATGATCGTGTTGGCATAGGCGGCCATCTCGCCCTCATGCGTGACCATCAGCACGGTAATGCCAAGCGTGCGATTGAGCGTGGTGAGCAGGTCCATGATTTCCAGCGATCGTTCGGAATCGAGATTACCGGTCGGCTCATCGGCGAGCAGCACATCGGGATTGGTAACAAGCGCACGGGCAATCGCCACGCGCTGCTGTTGACCGCCGGACAGTTCCGCAGGCGTATGGTCCCACCACGGCGCGAGCCCAACCTTGTCGAGGGCCGCCATCGCCGCATCATGGCGTTCCTTGCGCGCGTCGCCGCGATAAAGCAGCGGCAGCTCGACATTTTCGAGCGCCGTGGTCCGCGCCAGCAGATTGAACCCCTGAAAAACGAAACCCAGATATTTGCGGCGCAGCAGCGCGCGATCATCGCGGTCTAGGGTTTCGACATGGTGGCCCTTGAACAGGAAAGTGCCCGCGGTGGGCACGTCGAGACAGCCCAGAATGTTCATCGTCGTCGATTTGCCCGATCCTGACGGGCCCATCACCGCGACAAAATCGCCCTCGACAATATCCAGGTCGACGCCCTTCAGCGCCTGAAACGCCGTCGGGCCCGTGCCATATTCCTTGGTGACCCCGCGCAGCGAGATCAGCGGCGGGCGACCGGCCGAAGACATTGGCGCAGGGGCGTTACTGGCCACCGCCCGCCCCGCTACGTTGCCGCGCACCAGCGCCACCGCTGGCCGCCGCACCCGCCGCCAACTGACCGGTCACCACCTTCATCCCCGGCTTTAGCGGGCCGCTCGTGACCTCAGTCATCGATCCATTGGTGTTCCCGGTGACGATGCTGGTTTCCTTCAGGCTGCCATCGGCCTGTTGGATATAAATGGTCTGGGTCGACCCACGACCGATCGTTGCGGTGCGTTCGCCACTGCGCCGCAGACGCGGCGGGCCAAAGGCACTGGCGATGCCGCCGCCCTGTGCCCCCGCAGCGCCGTCACCCGGCCGAAAACGCAGTGCCGCATTGGGGATCAGCAGGACATTTTCTTTTCGGGTGGTGGTGATATCGGCCGTCGCCGTCATACCTGGCCGGAGCTTGATATCGGGATTGGAGACCGCCAGCGTGGCGCTGTAGCTGACGACCTGGTTGGTCGTCGTGGTGGTCGTCGTCGCTGATTGTGCAGACAGATTGGACCCAAGATCAACGCGCGTGATCGTGGCGGGGAAGGTCGCACCGGGAAAGGCATCGACGGTAAAGTCGGCTTGCTGCCCCGCCATGACTTCACCGACATCGGCTTCGTCAATCGCTACCTCCAGCTTCATCCGGGTGAGATCTTCGGCGATCACAAACAAAGTCGGCGTATTGAACGAGGCCGCCACCGTTTGCCCAGGTTCAACCTGACGCGCGAGGATGACGCCGTTGACCGGCGATCGGATCACCGCGCGGACGAGATTATACTGATTGGATGACAGCGTAGCGCGCGCGGCGCTGACATTGGCCTGAGCCGCGCGGACATTGGCGACAGCCCGGTCGCGATCGGCAATAGCCTGTTCCATTTCGGTCTTGGCCGGCACCCTGCCCTGCGACAAGCGGCTGACTTCCTGCAACCGCGCCAGCTGCGCGCTCGACTGGGCAAGCGTCGCCTGCGCCTGTGCCACCGAAGCGATGCTTGAATTGAGCTGGGCGCTGCTCTGGTTGACCGAATCCTGAAAACGCTGCGGATCGATGATCGCGATCGGTTGGCCCTTGGTCACCCGATCATTGACGTCGACCAGCACTTTCGAAACCAACCCCGACACTTCCGAGCCGACATCAACCTGATTGGTCGGCGCGAGCTTGCCCGTCGCCGCAACCGAGACGACCAACACGCCCTTTTGCGCGGTTTCGGTGGCGTAACTGGGTTTGGCCGCCGGGGCGAACAACCGCATCGCCAACAAAATCAGCAGAATGACGCCGATCCCGACCAACACCCATTTACCGATCCGGCGCCAGGCGGGCACTTCCCGCTTGCCGAGAAAATCGTTCAGATCGGGTGCGCTTGCTTTGGCCATTGCGATTCCTGGGCGAGTCCTGGGGCTATTGGGCGGGGAGTTCGGGCGGGACAGCACTGTCCCATCCGCCGCCAAGGGCGAGATATAATTGAACGAGCGCCTGGGCCTGATCAGCGCGCGCGGTGTTCAAACCACTTTGTGCCGAGAGCAGGCTGGATTCGCTGTTATTGAGCGTGGTGATATCAGTGAGGCCAGCACGATATTGGCTGCGTGCCAGGATTGCGGCATTATTCGATGCATCGACTGCAATCGCGAAATCGCGCTGGCGGGCCTGCGCGGTCGCCAATGCGGTGAGGGCGTTTTCGACATCCTCCAGCGCGGTCAGCACCGCGCTTTGATAGGCCGCCAGCGATTCTTCAGCAGCGGCGCGGCGTGATCGAACGATCGACCGGTTACGCCCGGCATCAAAGATCGTCTGGGCAAGGCTGCCGATGATCCGACCGGTGACAATATCAGCCAGCGTGCTGATCGTGCCGGCATTGGTGCTGATGCTCGCGCCGATATTCAGCGCTGGATAGAGATCGGCCTGGGCAACGCCGATCCGCGCCGTCGCCGCCGCCAGATTACGCTCTGCTGCACGGACATCAGGCCGCAGCCGGATGATGTCGGCCGGCACGCCAACCGGGATCGCGCCAGGCCCTTCCGGGATGGGCTTGTTTGCGGTCAATTCGGCCTTCAGCGCGCCGGGAGCTTGCCCGGTCAACACGCCAAGGCGATTGGCAGCCTGCTGGAAATTTTGTTCAAAGCTGGGGATCTGCGTTGCCGTCTGCGCGCGCTGGGCGCGGGACTGTTCGGCATCGAGCGACGACACTAAACCGGCCTGGACCCGGAAGCCCGCAATGTCGAGATTATCGTCCTGAATGGCCAGACTGCCGCGCGCGATCGCCGCGCTGGCCTGGGCCGATCGCGCCAGAATATAGTTGCGCGCGACTTCGGCAGCGATCGAGTTCTGGACATCAGCAAGCGTAAACTGGCTGGCCTGCAACGCGCCGCGCTGTGCCTCTACCCCGCGACGGACCCCACCAAAAATATCCAACTGATAATTGGCATCGGCGCTGATCGAGTAATTTTCGTTGACGATGCCGGCATTGGTGATGTTGCCAAAGCTGCGTCCGCGTATGTTGATGTTGCGCGAATAGCCAAGCGAGGCGCTGACATTTGGCAGCAAGCTGGCGCGCGACTGAATCAACCCTTCCCGCGCCTGGCGCAAGCGCGCAACGGCCTGGGCGATATCGAGATTTCGTTCCAACGCCTGGTCGATAATGCGCGTCAGCTGTGGGTCGTTGAAACTCGTCCACCAGCGCCGTCCATCCCCCACCGCGCCCGGCACAGCAGCGGTGCTATAAGCATCGGGAACCGCCAGCTTGCCAAGCGATGGCGGGGCATAATTCGGGCCGACCGCACAAGCACCGAGCGGCACGATGACAAGGGCGGACAAAGCAAGACGCAAGCGCAGCATGCCGGTGACCTATCGGGCTATAGCAAGGGCGTCCAACGGATTATTGTCGCAAAATGTCACAATGCGGGGAACTTTAATCAATCTCCAGAATCACCGCATCCACCGCCAGACTATCGCCCGGCGCGGCGCTGACTGATTTGACCGTACCGGCCTTTTCAGCGCGCAGGATGTTCTCCATTTTCATGGCCTCGACGACGGCCAATGGCTGGCCGAGTTCGACCTTGTCGCCCGCCGCGACATCAAGCCGCATTAGCAGCCCCGGCATCGGGCAGAGCAGGAAGCGCGACAGATCGGGCGGGACCTTTTCGATCAAGTGACGCGCATAAGGCGCGACATGCGCGGGCAGGGTGCGCACGACATGGCTTGCCCCGCGCGTGGTGAGCTTGAAGCCTGTGCGGGTGCGGGCGATTTTCACGATCAGCGGCGCGCCATCAACCTCCGCCTCGACCACCCGGTCGCCCGGCGTGTATTCCATTGCCAGATCAAGCGGGGTGCCATCGACGGTGATCTCGTCCTCGTCGAGTTCGATATTATGATCGACGCCGTCGATTCGGACGGTCCAGTCGGCGGGTGGCTGGAGCCGATCACCAAGCTGCCCGTCGCTGCGGCGCGCGCGGTCTGCCTCCGCCGTGGCGGCAAAGGCAGCAATTGCCGAGAGTGAGCGGATCAGCTCGGGCGAGGCAGGGGCGCCGTGGAAACCTTGCGCATATTCCTCGGCAATGAACCCCGTCGTGATGTTGCCTGAACGGAAGCGCGGGTGCTGCATCAGCGCCGACAGGAAATCGATATTATTGCCCGGCCCGTCGATCTCGAACGCATCGAGCGCGGCGATCTGCGCATCGATCGCGCCCAAGCGCGTGGGCGCCCAGGTGATCAGCTTGGCGATCATCGGATCATAGAAGATGCTGACTTCGCCGCCCTCCTGCACGCCGTCATCGACGCGGGTGTAGGGCGTTTGATCCTCCCCGGCACGGGGAGGGGGACCGCCCGGCGCAGCCGGGGGGTGGAGGGGGCTATCCACGAGCGTTTCGCCCTGCGGCCCGCCCCCTCCGTCAGCACTTCGTGCTGCCACAGTTTCGGGTCGGTCAGGCTCCCAGCCTGACCTTGGATTGCCGGGGGCAATCCAACCCGAAACTCCGAATCGGGGAGGATTGTAAGGCGTGCCTTCGCTCTCAGGCGGACTATACCGCACCAGCCGCCCGGTGCTGGGCAAAAACCCGCGATAGGGATCCTCGGCATAGACCCGGTTTTCGATCGACCAGCCATTGATGCCGATATCGCCTTGGGTGAAGGGCAGCGGCTCGCCGGCCGCCACGCGGATCATCTGTTCGACCAGATCGATGCCGGTAATCGCCTCGGTTACCGGATGCTCGACTTGAAGCCGCGTGTTCATTTCGAGGAAATAGAACCCCTCGCCCGTCGTGTCCGCGCCAGACACGATCAGCTCGACCGTACCCGCCGAATAATAGCCCACCGCGCGCGCCAGCGCGACGGCCTGTTCGCCCATCGCTTTGCGCATTTTTGGCGTGACGAACGGCGACGGCGCTTCCTCGACCACCTTCTGGTGCCGCCGCTGGATGCTGCACTCGCGCTCGTTGAGATAGAGGATGTTGCCGTGCAGATCGCCGAGCAGCTGGATTTCGATGTGGCGCGGGCTTTCGATGAATTTTTCGATGAACACGCGGTCGTCGCCGAACGACGCCAGCCCCTCGCGCTTGGTCGCTTCGAAGCCTTCGCGCACGTCCTGCTCAGAGTACGCCAGCCGCATCCCCTTGCCGCCGCCGCCTGCGGACGCCTTCATCATGACAGGGAAGCCGATATCCTTGGCGATCCTCACCGCTTCGTCGGTATCGGCAATCTCGCCCAGATACCCCGGCACGACATTGACCCCCGCCGCCTTGGCGAGCTTCTTCGATTCGATCTTGTCGCCCATCGCCGCAATGGCCCCCGGCGGCGGCCCGACAAAGGCGATCCCCGCTTCGGCACAAGCGCGCGCGAAACTCTCGCGCTCGGAGAGGAAGCCATAGCCGGGATGGATGCAGTCAGCGCCGGTCGCCTTGGCAGCGGCGAGGATGAGTTCGGCCTTGAGATAGCTTTCGGCGGCGGGCGCAGGCCCGAGGCGGACGGCCTCGTCGGCCATCAGGACATGGGGGCTGCGCGCATCGGCATCGGAATAGACCGCGACGGTCTCCAGACCCATCCGCTTGGCGGTGCGGAACACGCGACAGGCGATTTCACCACGATTGGCGACCAGGATTTTTTTGAGCATCAAAATACCTTAGCTCTGAGAACGCCGTCATTCGTCAACATATAATGTCTAACCCACTGCGCTTTATCATTTCAATTGTTCAATTAGAGCGCTGTTGATTGCACGCAAGAAATTTGAGAATGTATGATTTTCTCTTTCTTCCTTCGGCGAGTAACCACGACCATTTGATGGCGATAGCACTTTCCTGACGTTGTACTTTTTGCCAGCATACTCTACTTCTAGTTCTCCAATGAATGGAGGATAATCTGATGTCAGCTCATCGACATCAAACCAGCCCGCTTTCATCTTTTCTCGACTACACTTTGGCCCTCTTCGAGATTTGCGCGTTGTAATAAATCCTGCAGCAGCAAACGCGCCGTCGACTTCCAAAAGACCGGAGTTTACATGTAGAGTGTAATGCTTCACAAAAATCGAGCCATCTAGAGTTTTTTGTTTCTGAAATATTTCAATGTCATTTTTGAGTAAATCGATCCTTTTAAAGGGCATTCCTTTATCTGACACCCGAGTAACAAAATAGTCGCAGCTCCAAATCGCCAGAGAGAGAGTTTTCTCTTTATCCTCTTCGGTCGGCCGCTGATCGATTACAATATCAAATATAGCGGGTAGCGTTGTAACCGCATCCTGAATGGTATTTTTAGGGTTACCGTTCGCTGGGCTGAAAATCGAAAGCCCAACCAAAATCATTAACATCGAAAAGACGTTTCGTGACATTTTCAAATATCTTTTAACTATAATTTTGCAACTGCGCAGAGGAGCAGTATCTTGAATTTTCATTATCACGCCGCCTTTACTGCCGGCGCACCACGCAGCAGTCCTTCGGTGCTCAAATCTTCGTCAATCTCGGACCAATGGATGCCATAGCCCGCGCCTGCCTTCTCCCAGTGAGCCCGTTGCTCAGCCGTTGCGTGCAGCAAACGCGGATACCAGGCGAGCGGCACGGAGATCGTGCGCCCGTCCATCAGATCGACGATCAGGCTCGCGTCGTCAAAGCGCACGTCGAGCACCCGCTCGTCGGTGACCTTAGCCGAAATATTCATGCCCCTACTCCCACCCCGTCATGCCGGACTTGATCCGGCATCCCGCTGCCTTTGCCAACGGCGCAGAAGAAGCGGGACCCCGGAACAAGTCCGGGGTGACGGTTCCAGTTTAAGGCGTTCACCCCGCCCTCCTCACGCCTGCATGCACAAAATCATCGCCCTTGAACAGCAATGGCTCGCCGCGCTCCATCGCCAGTGCATAGGCGAAGCAGTCACCATAGTTGAGCCGGGCCGGATGCCCGCTACCCTTACCGAAATCGCGGTATGCCTGCCGGGCGATTTTGGCTTGTGCCTCAGTGACGGGAGCAATGTCGACGCCAAGTCGCTGGAGGATCATATCGAGCTCGGCGCTAAGTACCGGATCGCGGTCACTATCGATGACAATGCCCGTCTCCAGATAATTGCCCGCCGAAATCGATGCGCCGCCCTGAGCGAGGATCATCTCAGCGAAAGCCTCGCCTTCAGGCTCGACCCGGAGCATGGCAACAACCGCCGAGCTATCGACGATCATTTGGGCAATCCCCGCTCGTCGTAGAGAAACTCGTCCATATCGAGCGCCAACAGCTCGGGACTCATGCGCGAGCGCGCGTCGCGGCAGATCGCCATGACTGCCTCAAGCCTTTCCGCCTTTGTCAACTCGCGCTGCCGCGCCCGCAATGCCTCAAGCACCACCTGCGTCAACGTCTCGCCCGTGCGGCCCGCGATTTCGGTGGCCAGCGCATAGGCTTCATCGCTCTTGATGTTCATCTGCGCGCCCATTGCGGTACCTTTCTACCTCAGGCTTCTACCATAGCGGAACAGGCAAAAATCATCAACGATCACGCCGCCGCCACCCGCATCGGTTCCTCCCCCGCCATCGGCCGCAACCCAAGCTTTTCGAACATCGCGCCGTCGGCGCTGTCGCCGCGATTCCCCGTCGTCAGCAGCTTGTCGCCGGTGAAGATCGAGTTGGCGCCCGCCATGAAGCACAAAGCCTGCGTCGCCTCGCTCATGCTCTCGCGGCCTGCGGACAACCGCACCATGCTCAGCGGCATGGTGATCCGCGCGACCGCCACCGTGCGGACGAATTCAATATCGTCGATCTTCGCCAGCGGCGTGTCGGCGAGCATGTCGCCCAGCACCGTGCCCTTGACCGGCACCAGCGCATTCACCGGTACGCTTTCCGGGTGGCGCGGCAGCGTGGCGAGCGCGTGGACGAAGCCGACGCGGTCGGCGCGCGTCTCCCCCATGCCGACGATCCCGCCGCAGCACACATTGATCCCCGCCGCGCGGACATGCTCGAGCGTGTCGAGCCGGTCCTCAAAAGTGCGCGTGGTGATGACATTGCCGTAATTCTCCGGCGAAGTATCGATATTGTGGTTGTAGTAATCGAGCCCCGCCACGGCCAATTGCTGGGCCTGATGTGGCTCGAGCATGCCAAGTGTCATGCACGTTTCCAGCCCCATCGCCTTCACGCCCGCGACCATCTGGACGACCGCATCCATGTCGCGGTCCTTGGGGTTGCGCCAGGCGGCACCCATGCAGAAACGCTGCGATCCGCTCGCCTTGGCCTCGGCAGCGGCAGCGAGCACGGCCTCCACTTCCATCAGCTTGTCGGCCTTCAGCCCGCTATCGGCAGAGACGCTCTGCGAGCAATAGCCGCAATCCTCAGGGCAGCCGCCGGTCTTGATCGATAGCAATGTGCACAGCTGCACCTCGCCCGCTGCGTGGTGCGCGCGGTGCATCGATTGTGCGCGCCACATCAGTTCGTCGAACGGCAGATCGAACAGCGAGGCGATCTCGGCGCGGGTCCAGTCGGTGCGGAGAGGAGGTTTCATCATCACGGCCTCAAAGATTTGAAAAACAGAAAGATGAACATGCCCAGCCCAACCGACAGGAGTAAGGGCGATGCATGCCGGTAGGCGTTTAGGTTGCCTTTAACAGGCCTGCCGGAGAATTGCGCCTCGACGATCATTCCAGAGGCAATGAACGAGCAGGAAGCTGCCAGCCCGATCACGCCCATTGCACCGATCACCAACCACGCCGATCGGCTAGGGACCTTGTCGGCAAGCGCTGCCACGCCGCCGAGCGAAAAGAGGCAAAGCGTCTCAGGTGCTTCAGATAATCATACATGATCGCGCGGCTGTTAAGGCCCACAGGTTCGTCGTCGTCGCTCATTCGGCCACCTCTAGCGTGGTCTCGCCTTCGGGTGGCATATTATGCCCCAGCAATTTCAGCACTTCGCCCGCCGCGTTGATCAAATTGGTGCCCGGTCCAAAGATCGCCTGGACGCCGGCTTCACGTAGAAATTCATAATCCTGCGCGGGGATGACGCCGCCGACGATCACCTTGATGTCGCTCCGGCCCGCATCCTTGAGCAAACCGATCAGCTCGGGGATCAGCGTTTTGTGCCCCGCCGCCAGCGAGGACGCGCCAACCACATCGACGTCATGCTCGATCGCCAGTGCGGCGGCCTCGCGCGGGGTCTGGAACAGCGGGCCGGGGACGATATCGAACCCGAGATCGCCGAACATGCTGCTCACCAGATTGGCGCCGCGATCATGCCCGTCCTGCCCCATTTTGGCGACGAGCATGCGGGGTTTACGGCCCAGCCTGCGTTCCGTCGCATCGACGCCCTCGACCAGATTGGCCCAGCGCGCATCGTCGCCGTAAGCGCCGCCATAGATGCCGCTGACCGGCGTCGGGCTGGTCGCATAGCGGCCGAACGCGTCCTCCATCGCCGAAGAAATCTCGCCCAGCGTGCCGCGGGCGCGAGCGCAGTCAATGGCCAGCGCGAGGAGGTTGTTTTCCAATCCTCCCCGGGACGGAGTTTCGGGTTGGATTGCCCCCGGCAATCCAAGGTCAGGCTGGGGGCCTGACCGACCCGAAACTGTGGCAGCCAAAGGCTGACGGAGGGGGGTATCCTCAAGCGAGGTAGGCGTCTGGGGCACGCCCCCTCCACCATGCTGCGCATGGTCCCCCTCCCCATTCTGGGGAGGATTTTGCGCCCCCGCCCTCAACGCATCGAGCGCCGCACGACACGCCGCCTCATCCCGCCCCGCCTTCACCCGTTCGATCCGCGCGATCTGGCCAGCGCGCACCGCGACATTATCAACATCGAGGATGTCGATCGCGTCCTGTTCGGCCAGTGCATATTTGTTGACGCCGACGATCACATCCTCGCCGCGATCGACCCGCGCCTGGCGCGCAGCGGCGGCTTCCTCGATCATCGCCTTGGGCCAACCCGCCGCCACCGCCTTGGCCATGCCGCCCTCGCCATCGACGCGCTCGATGATCGCCCAGGCCTTGTCGACCAGCTCGGCCGTCAGCGCCTCGACATAATAGCTGCCGCCCAAAGGATCGACCACCTTGGTGATGCCGGTTTCCTCCTGCAGCACGATCTGCGTGTTGCGGGCGATGCGCGCGGAAAAATCGGTGGGCAGCGCAATCGCCTCATCAAGCGCATTGGTATGGAGCGATTGCGTGCCGCCAAGCGCCGCCGCCATCGCCTCCACCGTCGTGCGGATGACGTTGTTGTACGGGTCCTGCTCGGTCAGCGAGACGCCTGATGTCTGGCAATGCGTGCGCAGCATCTTGCTCCGCTCGTCCTTCGCGCCAAGATCCGTCATCACCCGGTGCCACAACGTGCGCGCCGCGCGCAGCTTGGCGACCTCCATGAAGAAGTTCATGCCGATCGCGAAAAAGAAGCTCAGCCGCCCGGCGAACGTATCGATATCAAGCCCCGCCGCCATCGCCGCCTTCGCATATTCGCGGCCATCGGCGATCGTGAAGGCGAGCTCCTGCACCTGCGTCGCGCCGGCTTCCTGCATGTGGTAGCCGCTGATCGAAATGCTGTTGAACTTCGGCATGTTGGCCGATGTGTAGGCGATGATATCCGCAATGATCCGCATCGATGGCTCGGGCGGATAGATATAGGTGTTGCGGACCATGAACTCCTTGAGGATGTCGTTCTGGATCGTGCCGTCGAGCTGCGCCTGAGCGACGCCCTGCTCTTCCCCCGCGACAATGAAGAAGGCGAGGATCGGGATCACCGCGCCGTTCATCGTCATGCTGACGCTCATCTTATCGAGCGGGATGCCGTCGAACAGGATCTTCATGTCGTCGATCGTATCGATCGCGACGCCTGCCTTGCCGACATCGCCGGTGACGCGGGGGTGGTCCGAATCATAACCGCGGTGCGTGGCCAAATCGAAGGCGACCGACAGGCCTTTTTGCCCGGCGGCGAGATTGCGCCGGTAAAAAGCGTTCGATTCCTCGGCGGTGCTGAACCCCGCATATTGCCGGATCGTCCAGGCGCGCCCGGCATACATCGAGGCGCGCACCCCGCGCGTGAACGGCGCGAACCCGGGCAGGCCGGGGTCGATGCCCACGACATCTTCCGCCGTATAGAGCGGCTTGACCTCGATCCCCTCCGGCGTGTGCCAGGTGAGATCGGCACCCTTCACTTCCTTGGAAGCAAGCGCCTGCCAGTCGGAAAGGGTTGGTTCGGTGGTGCGCCCGGGGGCTGGCGTGTCGGTCATGTCCCAATCCCTAGAACGAAATTATGCCAAGGGGAATCATACAACAAGCCGTTTGTGCTGAGCGCCGTCGAAGCACCCTGCGCACCGCATGGCCTTCGACTTCGCTCAGGCCGAACGGGGTCGGCGCTACTGCCCCTTGAACACTGCTTTGCGCTTTTGCAGGAAGCTGATCGCGCCTTCAACCGCATCTGCTGACTGCCCGGCGATCGACTGGCGATCAGCCTCGCCCGCCATCGCGGTCGCATAGTCGCTCTCCAGCGCAGCCGCGAGGCCCTGCCGCATCAGCCCCAACGCCAGCGTTGGCCCGGCGGCAAGCCGCGTCGCCAGCGTCATCGCCTCTTCGCGCAACACGGCATCAGGCACGCATTTATAGATTAGGCCCCATGCCGCCGCCTTCGGCCCGTGGATTCGCTCGCCCAGCAGCATCATCTCGGTCGCGCGCGCCTTACCTACCAGCCGCGCGA
Source organism: Proteobacteria bacterium ST_bin13 (assembly GCA_002083645.1). Taxonomy (GTDB): domain Bacteria; phylum Pseudomonadota; class Alphaproteobacteria; order Sphingomonadales; family Sphingomonadaceae; genus Sphingomonas. The sequence continues at coordinate 30,045 of MSXQ01000025.1, read as the reverse complement.
GCATCCATGACGCGCCGCCATCAGGCACCAGCCCGATATTGACGAACGCCTGCAGGAAATAGCCGCTCTCACCCGCGATGCAGAAATCGGCCGCGAGCGCGAGGCTGCAGCCAATGCCCGCCGCCGGGCCATTCACCGCGCTGACGATCGGCACCGGTGCGTGCGCGATCTTGAGCATCGTCGGATTATAGCTGTTGGTCAGCGATTGCTTGGCGCGATCAGCAGGCGACGCCTGCGCCGTATCGCGCCCAGCGAGATCAGCACCCGAACAAAAAGCGCGCCCTTCGCCCGTGATCAACACCGCGCGCGCGCCATCCAGATGGTCAAGCGCATGGGCGATTTCCTCGAACATCGCGGGCGGCGCTGCATTCAACCGCTCGGGCCGGTTGAGGGTGAGGACAAGGACGTCGCCCTCTCGCTCTGTACGGATCATTTCATAGCGCATCTGACATCCCCTCGGCAGCATATTCTGATTACGAGAATGCAATGATCCCCCCGAAATTGCAATCACCCGGATTGATTTCGAATAAAGGGTATGCTCCCCTTGGCGCTGCCGCTACGGCGCCGCAACGTTCAGTGGGCGGCCTTGGGCGTTTCCATAATCTCGGTCAGCACGCCACCCATATCCTTGGGGTGGACGAAAAAGATCAGCGTCCCGTGGGCGCCGATTCGCGGCTCGCCGAGCACCTTGGCGCCCTTCCCCTCAAACCACGCCTTGGCCTCAAGGATATCAGGCACTTCGTAGCAAACATGATGCTGCCCGCCCGCCGGGTTCTTGGCGAGGAACCCGTGGATGGGGGACGCCTCCCCCAGCGGCTCGATTAGCTCAATCTGCGTGTTAGGCGTATCGACGAAGCACACCTTCACGCCCTGTGCGGGCAGATCGAAGGGGTCGTGGATTTTAGTCGCGCCGAGGATGTCGCGGTACAGCGCGATGCTCGCCTCGATCGAGGGCGTCGCAACGCCGATATGGTTGAGGCGACCGAGGTTCATTCTTCGATCCTCCGCTGGCGGCTTGCCATTGCCGCGCCTTCAATAATGCCTTCCATACGAGAAACGCGGTCACGCAGCATGCCCATCGCTTCGGTCAAACCGTCCATATCGCTCGCCATCGTGGCCATCCGCTTATCGAGCTGATCAAGACGGGATTGCATCAAGATCACCGATTTCAGCGCGGTAAAGGCATCGCCGAAGGCACTCATTTTCGGACGCCTATATCGCGCAGAAACGCGTCGACGCGACTGTGAGTCGCATCGAGCCGCTCGATCATCCTGTCAATGGATGCGTTCATTTTTGGAATAGCTTCGTTGACCTGCTGAACCAGCGCGGCAAGTTCGGTTTCCTCGTCCGGCGTCGGCTGTCCAATATACTGGCTGGTCGCCTCCCGCACGACATGGCCAACCGATTGTCCATTGCTCGCCGCAAAGGCATCTAGCGCAGCTTTGTGATCGGGGGTGGTGAGGAAGGTCACACGTTCGGTCTGCATGGCATGCTCCTTGGCATTACAATGTCATTGTAATGTTTGCCGGCATGGTGTGCAATAGCTGGGCGTCGCGACGCCGATATGGTTGAAGCGACCGAGTTTCACTTAGCGGCCGGTTTTACGGGTTGCGGGACGACGCCAAGTTCATAACCACATGCCGCCAGCACCTCCTTGATTCCGGTGCCCGTCCCTGGCCCGACAAAGGTTGCCGACACGCTTTGCTCGCCATCCTTTGTGGAAACCGTGATCGACTTGGCCTTGCTCATCGCCTCGGTCAGCTTGGTGACGGCAACCGTGCCGCGGTTCATCGTCGCTGATCCGGGAAACTCCCAGGGCAGGTCAATTGGCGCAGCACCGTCGACACTGACCGACACGACATGATCGCCGCTCGCCGCGAGACCGGCCCGGGTGCGCATCTGGATCGAAACAACAGGCTCGCCGACCCGGTCGCACCGGACAACCAGCCGGGCATTGCGATCAGCACTATAGGCCAGCGCCGATGTCGATGTCGCACCGGTCGTCGCATCGGTGCGCGTCACCGCGGTCCAAGGTGGCGCCGGGGGTGGGGGCGGCGCTGTTAGAGCGGTGGACTGAAGCAGCGCAAACAGGATGGAAATCATTACCGGCTCCTACAAGGGAATATTGTCGTGCTTCTTCCAAGGATTTTCGAGGCTCTTGTTCCGCAGCTTGCGCAGGCCCAGCGCCACGCGCCGCCGGGTGGAATGCGGCTGGATGACCTCATCGATAAAGCCCTTACTCGCCGCCACGAACGGATTGGCAAACCGCGCCTCATATTCCGCGGTTCGCTCTGCGATTTCCGCGGTCGTCCGATTTCGGAAGATGATCTCGACCGCGCCTTTCGCGCCCATCACCGCGATTTCCGCCGTCGGCCAGGCATAATTCAGGTCACCGCGCAGATGCTTGGATGCCATCACGTCATAGGCCCCGCCATAGGCCTTGCGCGTGATCACCGTGATCTTCGGCACGGTCGCCTCGGCATAAGCGAAGAGCAGTTTCGCGCCGTGCTTGATGATGCCGTTCAGCTCCTGCGCGGTCCCCGGCAGGAAACCCGGCACGTCGACAAAGGTGAGGATCGGAATCTCGAACGCATCGCAGAAGCGCACGAAACGCGCGGCCTTTTTCGATGAATTGATATCGAGGCAGCCAGCCAGCACCATTGGCTGATTGGCGACGACGCCCACGGTGCGCCCCTCAATCCGCCCGAAACCGACGATGATGTTGCCCGCATGCGCTGGCTGCACTTCGAAAAAATCGCCCTCGTCCACCGTTTTGCGGATCACTTCGTGCATGTCGTAGGGCTGATTGGCGTTCGCCGGGATCAGCAGGTCCAGGCTTTCCTCAAGCCGGTCCCAAGGGTCTGCCGTTGGCCGTTCGGGCGCTGCGTCGCGGTTCGATGCGGGCAAGAAGTCCACGAAGTCGCGGGCCGCCAGCAGCGCTTCGATATCATCATCGAACGCAACATCGGCGACCCCCGACTTCGTGGTATGCGTCACAGCTCCCCCGAGTTCCTCCTGCGAGACCGTTTCATTGGTGACGGTCTTCACGACATCGGGGCCGGTGACGAACATATAGCTGCTATCCTTCACCATGAAGATGAAGTCGGTCATGGCGGGGCTGTACACGGCGCCCCCCGCGCATGGCCCCATGATCAGGCTGAGCTGCGGCACGACGCCGCTGGCGAGCACGTTGCGCTGGAAAACCTCGGCATAGCCACCCAGCGAGGCAACGCCTTCCTGAATGCGCGCGCCGCCCGAATCGTTGATGCCGATCACGGGGGCGCCGACCTTCATCGCCATATCCATGATCTTGCAAATTTTCTGCGCGTGGCGTTCGGACAGCGATCCGCCGAACACGGTGAAATCCTGGCTGAAGACGAACACCAACCGGCCATTGATTGTGCCGGAACCAGTGACGACGCCATCACCGGGGATGATCTGTTCGTGCATGCCGAAATCGACGCAGTTATGCTCGACATACATGTCGAGTTCCTCGAACGATCCCTGGTCGAGCAGCACGTTCAGCCGCTCACGCGCGGTCAGCTTGCCCTTGGCGTGCTGCGCGGCAATTCGCCCTTCGCCCCCGCCCAATCGTGCTGCTGCACGCTTTGCTTCCAGGCGATCGACGATCGTTTCCATAGGGCTCCCCAGACGACGGTTAGCCCCCATTCCAAGGATTCGCGCGAAACGCAACTGTGATGCGGTTCAGACCTTCACCACACCCATGTCGATCAGGCTGCGTGCGCTGTCTGCGATCGTGTCGGCAGCAGGGCGCGGCACCCAGCCGAGCACATCGCGGGCGTGATCGGATGGAGTGATCCGTTGTTTGCCGAGTTCGCCCGTCACCATCCGGATCGTGGGGTCGAACAGGGCGCTCAACTGCAGCAGGAAATCTGGCAGGCCCCGCGTCGGCACCTTGCGCGCCTCATTCCCCAGCCGGTCGCGGAGAACGGCGGCGACGTCCTTCATCATCATGAACGGGCCAGAGGCGATGAAGCGTTCGCCATCGATGCCCTCGGCGGTAAGCGCGCGGACGTGGAGATCGGCGACGTCGCGCACATCGACGACGCCAAAGCCGAAATTTGGCAGGCCTGGCAGCGACCCGGAGAGCAGCCGCGTGATGATCTGCACCGAGCTCGAAAAATCGGCGCTGAGCACGGGGCCGAGGACCGCGGCGGGATTGACCGAGACATACTCCATCGCACCGCCCTCTGCCGCGATCCAATCGCGCGCGGCGCGCTCGGCGATCGTTTTCGACTTGGCATAGGCGTGGACTTGCGGGCCGTTGACATCGGTCCACATCGCCTCGGTATAGGTGCCGATCTTCTTGCCATGGCCATAAGCGATGGCAGCGACTGACGAGGTCATCACCACGCGCTTCACCCCTGCCGCCTTGGCAAAGCGCAGCGCCCGCAGCGCGCCTTCACGCGCTGGTACGATCAGATCGTCTTCATGTTTTACCGCCCCATTCGGCAGCGGCGACGCGACGTGGACGACATGGCTGCACCCGGCCACCGCCTCTGCCCAGCCCGCATCGCTCAGCAGATCGGCTGCGAAGAAATTGAGCTTGTCGGCAGGCACCGCCAGCACCTTGCGCACTTCGGCCTCCCGCGCGAGCGAGCGGATCGTAGTGTTGACGGTCCAGCCTTCCGCCACCAGCTGCCGGATCACGAAGCCGCCAATATAGCCGCTGCCGCCGGTTACCAGAACCTGTCCGCTCATTGCCATTCTCCCGATCGTCCACAGAACAGTTTTATATCGAAACTGAAATGAAGCCAAGCGGTTTGGCTTGGCCTAAGCCACGCGCTGCGCCACTATTGCGGTTGCAGGAGATCAGGATGACCGAAACGCTCTATCCCGTGCCCGACGCCTGGGCGAAGTCCGCGCGACTCGATGCGGCGGGCTATGACCGGCTCTATGGCCGCTCGATCGCCGATCCCGGCAGCTTCTGGCTCGAACAGGCAAGGCGGCTCGATTGGATCAAGCGGCCCGAGATTGCGGGTGATTGGTCGTTCGACGAGAAGGATTTCCACATCCAATGGTTTGCCGACGGCAAGCTCAACGTTGCCGCTAATTGCATCGACCGACATCTGGCCAAGCGCGGGGATCAGATCGCGCTGATCTGGGAACCAGACGCGCCCGAAGAAGAGCCGCGCCGCTTCACCTACCGCCAGCTTCATGCCGAGGTCTGCCGCTTCGCCAATGTCCTGAAAGGCCAGGGCGCGACCAAGGGCGATCGCGTCACCATTTATATGCCGATGATCCCCGAAGCCGCCTTCGCGATCCTGGCCTGCGCGCGGATCGGCGCGATCCATTCGGTGGTGTTTGGCGGCTTTTCACCCGAAGCATTGGCCGGGCGGATCACCGATTGCGACAGCGCCTTTGTAATCACGGCCGATGAAGGCCGGCGCGGCGGCAAGAAAATCCCGCTCAAAGCCAATGTCGACGCCGCCGCAGCGCGCGCGCCGGCGCTGCAAAAGGTGATCGTTGTGCGCGCCACGGGCGGCGACGTGACGATGCACCCCGGCCGCGACATCTGGTATCACGACGCCGCCGCCACCGTGTCGACCGATTGCCCGGCGGAAGTGATGAGCGCGGAAGATCCGCTGTTCATCCTCTACACCAGCGGATCGACTGGCCAGCCCAAGGGTGTGCTACATACATCCGGCGGCTATCTGCTCTGGGCGAGCCTGACGCATGAGCTGTGCTTTGATTACCGACCGGGCAATGTCTGGTGGTGCGCCGCCGATATCGGTTGGGTGACGGGGCACAGCTACATCCTCTATGGCCCGCTCGCCAATGGCGCGACAACGTTGATGTATGAAGGCCTGCCCAACTGGCCCGATGCCAGCCGCATCTGGCAGGTGGTCGATCGGCACAAGGTCCACACCATCTTTACCGCACCGACGGCATTGCGCGCGCTGATGAAGGACGGCGACGGATTCGTCACCGCTACCAGCCGCGCGTCATTGAAACTGCTCGGCACCGTCGGCGAACCGATCAATCCTGAGGCGTGGCGCTGGTATCATGAGGTGGTGGGCGACAGCCGCTGCCCGATTATCGATACCTGGTGGCAGACCGAAACCGGCGGCGCCATGATCGCTCCCCTGCCCGGCGCCACCGCGCTGAAACCCGGCAGCGCGACCCAGCCCCTGCCCGGCGTCGATCCGCAATTGGTCGATACCGAGGGGCAAGTGTTGACCGGTACGAGCGAGGGCAACCTCGTCATCGCGCGTAGCTGGCCGGGGCAGATGCGCACGGTGTGGAATGATCATGCGCGCTTCTTCCAGACCTATTTCACCACCTATCCCGGCAAATATTTCACCGGCGATGGCTGCCGCCGCGATGCCGATGGCTATTACTGGATCACCGGGCGCGTCGATGACGTGATCAATGTCAGCGGCCACCGGATGGGTACGGCAGAGGTCGAATCGGCGCTCGTGCTTCACCCCAAAGTCGCCGAAGCCGCCGTCGTCGGCATGCCGCACGACATCAAGGGCCAGGGCATTTACGCCTATGTCACGCTCAACGCCGGGGAGAGCGGGGATGACTCGCTGCGCACCGAGCTGCGCAACTGGGTGCGCACCGAAATCGGCCCGATCGCGACGCCCGACGCGCTACAATTCGCGCCGGGCCTGCCCAAAACCCGTTCGGGCAAGATCATGCGGCGCATTCTGCGCAAGATTGCCGAGGGGGACATAACGGCGCTGGGCGATACCAGCACACTGGCCGATCCGGCGGTGGTGGATGATTTGGTGGCGAACCGGGTGATGTAAGGGACGTCTTACATTTTTCGCTTGCGGGTGCCGAATCTCACCGCTATATCCGAGCAATACACTATAAGAGAGGTCCTCATGCAGCTTCATCGTTATGCCCGCCTAGCGGCGGCCACTGCCATCATCGCCCTGACCGTGCCGGCTTTGTCGAAAGATGCTCCGACTGCACCGCGCTATGGCAGCTTCGGCGTCGATCTGTCGGCCAAGGACGCCGCCGTTAAGGCCGGTGACGATTTCTGGACCTTCGCCAATGGTGGCTGGGACAAGCGCACCGAAATTCCGGCCGATAAGGGCGCGGTCGGCTATGGCAACATCCTGACCGACGAAGCCGAAGCCAATGTGCGGAAGATCCTGGACGATATGGCTGCCAACCCCGCAAAATATGGCGCGACCGGCAAGCAGGTCGGCGATTTCTACGGCACCTGGATGGACGAGGCAGCGATCGAGGCCAAGGGCGGCGAGCCGTTGAAGCCCTATCTCGCCAAGATTGCGGCGGTGAAGGACCTGACCGATCTGCAGACGCTGTTCGCGACCGTTGGCTATCAATCCCCGGTCGGCATCGGCATCATCCCCGACCTCGCCGATCCGACGCGCTACACCGCCGCCACCGGCCAGGGTGGGCTGGGAATGCCCCGCGATTATTACCTGCTCGAAGGCGAGAAGTATGACGGCTATCGCAAGGCCTATCGTGCTTATATCCAGAAGATGCAGGAACTGGCCGGCATCGCCAATGCCAGCGCCAAGGCCGATGCGATCATGGCGCTCGAAACCGCGCTCGCCAAGGAGCATTGGACGCCCGAGCAGAGCCGCAACATCATGGCATTGAACGATCCGCAGGATCTGGCCGGGCTCGAGAAAAAGGCCCCCGAATGGGATTGGGCCTTGATGCTGAAGGTTTCGGGGCTCGACAGCGCACCGAAGATCCTGTTCGCGAACAACACCGCGATCACGGCGATGGGCAAGATTCTGGTCGCGACCCCGCTGCAGACCTGGAAGGATTACATGGCCTTCCACTTTGTGAGCAGCAACGCGGGCTATCTGTCAAAGACGTTCGATACTGCCCGGTTCGATTTCTATTCGAAGACGCTGTCGGGCGTGCAAACCCAGCGTGACCGGTGGAAGCGTGGCGTCCAGCTTGCCAATGGCGCCCTGGGTGAAGCCGTTGGCCAGCTTTATGTCGACCGGTATTTCCCGCAAACGGCCAAGGCCAAGATGACCGAGCTGATCGAGAATCTGCGCGGTTCCTATCAGGATCGCATCAGCAAGTCTGGATGGATGGACGAGCCAACCCGCAAGGCGGCGCTCGTCAAGCTTGCCGCGTTCGAACCCCGCATCGGCCACCCCGACAAGTATGTCGATTATTCGAGCTTCAAGGTTGTTCGCGGCGACATGCTGGGCAACGTCATGCGATCGGGTGAATTCGAGCATGCGCTTGAGCTTGAACGCTTCAAGAAGCCCGTCGATCGCACCCTTTGGGGCATGACGCCGCAGACGGTGAACGCTTATTATAATCCACTGGCCAACCAGATCACCTTCCCTGCCGCGATCCTGCAGCCGCCCTATTTCGATCCCAATGCCGATCCGGCGGTGAACTATGGCGCGATCGGCGCGATCATCGGCCATGAAATGGGCCATGGTTTCGACGATCAGGGCAGCCAGTTCGGCCCGACCGGCAAGTTCGAAAATTGGTGGACGCCCGAAGCCAAAAAAGCGTTTGCCGAACGGACCGCAACGCTGGCTGCGCAGTATGACGCCTATGAAGGCCTGCCCGGCACCAAGGTGAACGGCAAGCTGACCCTGGGCGAAAATATCGGCGATCTCGGTGGGGTTGAGGCCGCCTATGGCGCGTACCAGCGCTATCAGGCGAAGAACGGCAAGGCCCCGGTGATCGACGGGCTGACCGGCGATCAGCGCTTCTTCCTGGCCTATGCGCAGGCGTGGCAGTCCAAGCTGCGCGAAGGCGCGGCACGGGCGCGACTGCTGACCGATCCGCACAGCCCGCCTTACTTCCGCGTCAACGGCATCGTCCGCAATGTCGATGCCTGGTATGCTGCGTTCGACATCAAGCCTGACAACAAGCTGTACCTGCCGCCCGAAAAGCGCGTCCACATCTGGTAAAGACGACCGCATTCGCCCATGCTGCGCCCCATAAGAATTGGAGAGGCAGCATGGGCGAAATGCAAATCAAGCCGCTGGCCGCGCATTGCGGCGCGGAAGTCACTGGCGTCGATGTGCGGGCGATCAGCGACGACGACCTCGCGGCAATCCGCCAGGCACTCGCCGACACCGGCGTCGTCATGCTGCGCGACCAGCAGCTAACCCCTGAAGATCACATCGCCTTTGCGCGCCGCTGGGGTGAGATCGACGTCAACAATTATTTCCCCGCGAACGGCGGCTATCCCGAGATCGCCGAAGTGCGCAAAGCCGAGACGCAATTCGTCAATATCGGCGGCGGCTGGCACACTGACCATAGCTATGATCCCGTCCCTGCGATGGGATCAATCCTTGTCGCCCGCGAACTGCCGCCGACGGGGGGCGATACGCTGTTTGCAAGTCTGGGTGCTGCCTATGACGCGCTGTCGGACGGGCTGAAGGCGACGCTGGCTGGCCTGCGCGCTGTGCACAGTGCCGATCACATCTATGGCCATGACGGCATCTACGCCAAGACCGACCAGGCCGCCGACCTGAAGGGGCACGACATCCGCGCCAACGCTGTCCACCCCGCGGTGATCCGCCACCCGGTGAGCGGTCGCAAAATCCTGTACGTCAATCCGGCCTTCACACTGCATTTCGAAGGCTGGACCCGTGAGGAAAGCCAGCCGCTGCTGCAATATCTCTACTCGGTCGCGATGCGGGAGGAATTCCAGTGCCGCCTGCACTGGCAGCCGGGATCAGTCGCGGTGTGGGATAACCGCTCGACCTGGCATTTCGCGGTGAATGACTATCATGGCCACAAAAGGCTGATGCACCGGATCACGATTTCAGGCGTGGCGTTGAACTGAATCGCTGCGCCGGTCGGCGGATCGACGATGACGAAACGGTGATACGCTTCGACCGCCCTAATTGTGAACCGGTAACCGTTGATATGAAGCACGTTCGCGAGACAAGGATACGCGCGATTCTGGCGAGTAAGCGCGCTGAAGGCGGGTTCTTTGACAGACAATGATGCAATGAAACAGAGCGAGTCGGAAGCCAACATCTCACGACCGAGAAAGCCGGAGCGTGCGAATGGCAAGGAACGCTATGCGTTACTTTGCGAGACGGCGGCTGCGATTGTCATGGAAGAAGGCGCAGCATCACTAACCATCCAGAGAATCGCCAAACAAGCAGCTGTGCCGATGGCCTCTGTTTATCACTTTTTTCCAAGCCCGACGGCAGCGCTTGTCGCCGTTGCGCAAACCTATCTCGATGAATTCACTGCGGCGGTGGAACGCTCGACTGCCTTTGCAGCAGACCGCCCATGGCAAGATACCGTCGCCGATTTGATGAGCCAGGTGGTAAGCTATTACAATCAGCAACCGTCGGCGGCTCGGCTGCTGCTCGGATCCGATACAAACTGGCAGATTCGGCAGGCCGATTTCTCCAATGCGGAAATTCTCGTGAAGCTGCTTTGCGAAAGCCTTTCTCTGCATTTCGCGCCAGCCTCCCAGGTCGATCTGGCCGATACGTTTCGGATAGCCATGGCCATCGCAGACGGCATCTGGGCCCTATCGGTCGCGCTGGAGGGGGGGGTTTCCGATCATTACGCTCGCGAAGCCCTGAAAGCGACGACGGCCTATATCGACGCACGCTTGGGAAGTCCGCAGTCTCCATCCACCCGCGCTTGCAGGCCAGGGAATTAATCGATATTTATCGATTAGAGCGTGCTGACTTCACAGATGCACGCTTGTGGAGACCGAAAAATGCTCAAACAATCCCCGGCCGTCATTGCCCTATTGCTCATCATGGTTGCGGGGCGCGGGATGGTGGCTGCGCTCAGCTACTTCGCGCCCGTGCTGGCAATGGACATCTATGGCTTCAACTTCCTGCCATCCGATCCCGTCTGGTATTTTATCCGCGTCTGGGCAGGCCGTGACATCATCCTATCGTTGCTGGTGCTGACCTCCAGGCCCAACTATCTGGTGCCATTGTTGATCGCCTGTCTCGGCGTCGAAGCGTCGGACATCGTGGCGGCATCGCTCGGCTATGCCAGTGGCGCGCTGGATTTGTCACATTTCCAGGCCCAGCTCGCGACGATATTGGCACCGGCCATGATTCCGGAAGGGATAGCGCTTTACCTGATCATTCGCCGCCCCGGATCACCAGTCGCCAACCGCGCCTGAGCAATAGCGACAACCTCCCGCGACTTCCGCGACGCGAAACATGGTCGGCACGATTGGCAGGCCCCGGCAGTTGTCCCAATCAGCGCGCCGGTGCCCCGCCCCTCACCCGCGCACGGTCCGGGGGCGTTTGCTCCAGCCGGGCGGTGGCGCGTGATGCAATCGGGCTTCGGGGATCGCTGCACGGATCTTCGCTGCGAAACTGCGCAGGCACACTTCACTCCGCCCGATCGGGCCAACGGTGAAGCTTTTCGACGCCATGCCGGCCTGCACGCGGGTGATCAGCCAGGTGTCTTCGGCGTTCACATGCCGATTGATCCGATCATTGGTATAGCGGACGAGCTTCATTTCGCGGCGGTCATCGGGCAATGCAAAGGCCATCATCCGCAGCACCGATTGCGTCGGGCTGATCGGCAGCCACTGCATGAAATCGACCTGATCGGGATAGATATCAAAGGCGATATTGGGCCATAGCTTGTAATAGAGCCATAGCCGCTGATTGGCCTCGGGCAGATGATCAGCGTGCGGCAGATGGGTCTGGTAAAAACGTTCCCACGGATCGACCGACGGCTTGTCGACCAGATAGCCCGACATCTTGTCGACATAGGGTTCGGCGGCAATCGCATAGCTTTTACCAAACAGCCGGGTCAGCCCGGGATGCGCAACCGGGATGTGGAGATTGTCCGAATAATTGTCGCCAATATTCTTCCAGTTAACTGCGCGCGGCCGCGTATGGGCGGGCGTGATCGTGCGCAGATCGGCGAAGCGATACGGTTCGATCTCATGCTCATAGGGCGCCATCATCGCCGCCACGGACGGTCCGCCATCATCCTCCAGCCGGACAAAAACAAACCCGCGCCAGATTTCCAGGCCGACCGGGCTCAATCCCTGGTTCGCCTTGTCGAGCATCGGATAATCGCGGCTTTCAGGGACGCCAGTCAGCCGCCCGTCAAGCTCATAGGCCCAGGCGTGATAGCGGCAGATGATCTTCTTGGCGCAGCCGCCAGCCCCATCCAGCAGCCGCATCGCACGGTGGCGGCAGACATTGGTAAAGCCGCGCACAACGCCGTCCTCACCGCGCACGACGATAATGCTCTCGCCAACATAATCGATCGATCGCCAGTCTCCAGGGCGGGCGAGATCGCTTTCATGGCAGACGATCTGCCAGGACGGGCGAATGACGGCGGCCATTTCCGCGTCGAAGAAATCGGGGTCGTGATAGGTCCAGCCGGGCAAGCCCCAATCGGCATCGGGATCGCTGGCGACAAGGCCTGCGGCGGATGGCATCTGATCGTGCATCGGGCTGCTCCGGTGGCAAGTTGCAGGCAGGGGCGCGTGCAGGGGCGCGGGAATGCGCGCAACGCTACCAGCTTGGCTTGCCCGGTCAATCGGCGCAGAGCCCGCCGCGCCCGGAATTTCAGGGACGCAAGCGGGCGAGGAAACATCCCCGCCCGCTGGCCCGTGGATTAGAACTTGGCCGAAACCTGGAAGCCATAGAAACGCGGCTCGCCCGGAATGAAAGTCGGAATGCCAAAGGCGCCGCCCGTGTTGCCCGCATCGAGCAGATAGCGCTCATTGCTGGCATTGCGGACGAAGCCCGCAATCTCGAAACGATTATTGTCAAAGCTGACGCCGGCGCGAGCATTATAGAGCGTGACGCCCGCCTGCGAAATCAGCGGGTTGTTGGGCAATTCGAAGAAGATCTGGCTGCGATAGGTCATGGTCGGGGTAGCAAAGACCCGAATGCCGCCCCCCAACGGTGCATCAATGGTGAAGCCAGCGGCCGTCTGGATTTCCGGCTGCAGGCGGAAACGCGCACCGGCAAAGGCCGGCGAAAAGGCGCTGTCGCGGCTGATCCCGCCATTGATATAGCCGATATTGCCGAAGATGTTCAGCCAGGGCGCAACCCGCCAATTGGCTTCTGCCTCCACGCCAAAGTTATTCGCATTGCCTGCGCTCTGCGTCAGCGTGGTGCCGTTGGGCTGGACCACACTCACCTGGAAATCGGTGTAGTTTTGATAATAGACGCCGAGCGATCCGGAGACGGGGCCAATCTTGCCCTTGATGCCGCCTTCATAATTCCAGACATTTTCTTCAGCCACGGGCGTGAACGCGGCCACTGGCCCGGTTGCGGTTGCCCGCGCGCCAAGCTGGACCGTCGGCGAGCGGCGGCCTTTGGAGATCGTGGCGAACACATTGATGTTATCGCTGACCCGGTACAGCGCATTGAAGCGGGGCAGCACAGCCGAAAAGCTGTCCTGCACGAAAAAGGTCTGGCCAGCAGTATCGACCTGACCAGGGATCAGCGAGGCGAGCGCCGGGTTCAATCGCGAACGCGGCACCGTGGCGAAAAAACCTGATCTGCGCTGTTCGATCAATACCCGGGCACCCGCCGTCAGTTCCAATCGCGGTGTTGCCAGCCAGGTAACATCGCCGAAAAGCGAATAGGTGTCGTTCTTGCCGATATTGCCGAACACCGATTGGTACAGCGTCAGCGGTCCGGCTTCAGCGGGAACGGTGCCATTGGGCAGAACGCAATTGGGCCGCGTGGCCGCTACCGCACAAGTGAAATAAGTCGCCTCGTTGCTGGAGAACGGCACCACCTGCTGGCTGTCTTCACGGAAGAAATTCCCGCCAAATGCTGCGCGGAAATGATCGTCCTTATAGGCAAAGCGCGATTCGTGATTGAACTGATAGCCGAACGCATTTTCGGCGAATTCCAGGAAGAAGGCACGCGAACCGTCTGCGTCGAAAATCTCCAGACTGTCGAAGCGGCGATAGCCATTGACGGTCGTGAAGGTCCAGCCAGGCGCGAAATCATAGGCGACGGTCAGGTTCGCGTCATAGACGTCACGCGTCAGGCCCAGATTCGGCGCGCCGAGCACGGCGGCGGAAACCGGCGACCCGGAAAGATTGGCCGCCCCAAAGGGATTGGCCCGGCCAGCCTCGGTCGGGAAAGTACCCGAGATGAAGGGCGTGCCGCCATTACGCTGGCGATCATAGGTGCCGATCAAATCGACGGTCAGCGCATCGACAGGCGTGTAGCGCAGCGAGGCGCGCAGCCCGAGCTGATCCTGCGAATAGAGCCGGTTCGGCTGCCGAGCCGACAGATTGGTCACATAGCCGTCGCGATTCTTATATTCGCCCGCCAGGCGGAGCGCGATCGTGTCGTTGCCAGCATTGACGAAACCCGAAACGAGATACGCGTCAAAATTGCCATAGCCGCCAGTCAACTGACCCGAAAAACCAGGCTTCGGTCGCGCTGAAACGATGCTGATCGCACCAACCGCAGAGGCGGTGCCGAACAATGTTGCCTGCGGACCCTTGATCACTTCGATCCGGTCGACGTCATAAATCGCCTGATAGGACCCGCGCGAGCGCGAGATATCGACGCCGTTATAATAGAGCGTCACGCGGGGGGCCTGCTGGGCTGAGCCGCTGTCTGACGTGATGCCGCGAATGACGATGCCGGGATTGTTCGCGCTCTGCTCCTGGATGTTCAGGCCGGGCACGAAATTAGAAAGCTCGTCCAGATCAGAAACGCCAAGTTCGCGCAGCCGCGCACCGCTATTGACCGAGATGGTGATCGGCACGTCAACCGCGCGCTGTTCGATCTTCTGGGCAGTGACGAGGATGTCGGGATCGCTTGCTCCGGCTTCGTTCGTCGTCAGTTCCTGCGACTCGGTTGATTGCGCATGGGCGGCAGTGGCGGCGAAGGAAGTGGACAGGAGCAGAGCTGCGGTAAGCGAACGATAGGATGTCATGAAATGTCCCCGTGGTGGAGCCAAACCCCTGGAGGAGGACTGTGAATGCTGCGCTGCAATATGAGGGCAGATGCATGACGATGCGGGGTCAGTTTTGATCGAAAGGAATGCTGGGCGCGCCGGCCGATGCGCTAAGCGACTTGTCTCAAACGCTTCATCTGATTATCAAAGACGTGCGTCAGGTTCCCCGAGAGGGGAATAATAGGGAACGCGGAAGCAGGGAATCGCCCTGTATGCCGCGGCTGTCCCCGCAACTGTGACCGGTGAGCGGTCGCCCTGAAATGCCACTGGATATGCACATATCCGGGAAGGCGGGGCGATTGCGATGACCCGGGAGCCAGGAGACCTGCCTGTCGCAGTCGGTCCTTTGCGCGGACGGGGTGTTCAGCGTGATCGAGGGTCTTTCCTCGCGTGACGACATCAAGTCGGGGTGGCGCGCGCAGGTGACAACCGGCGACGATGCTGTCGTGCCATTGGCGCGTGCGACCCCTTTTTTGTTGAGAGAAGGGGATACCATGCATCTATCATTCGCGAAATCCACGTTATTTTTTGCCACCGCCACATTCGGGCTGGGTGGCCAGGCCCATGCGCAACAGGCTGCCGGGAATGCAGCCAGCGAACCCGTCATCGTCGTTACCGCCAATCGATCGCCGCAGCCGATCGATCGTATCGGCCAGTCTGTGACAGTGGTCGATTCGGCCGAACTTGAGCGTCGCCAGACAGTGACGGTCAGCGATGTGTTACGAACCGTGCCTGGGGTGACGGTTGCCCGCAACGGCGGTGTCGGCAGCGTGACATCGGTGTTCATTCGTGGCGCGGAGAGCGAGCAAACCGTAGCACTGATCGACGGCGTGAAACTCAACGATCCGTCATCGCCCGGCGGCGGGTTCTTCTTCGGCAATTTGCTGATCGGCAATATCGAGCGGATCGAAGTGCTGCGGGGGCCCTCTTCGGTGCTCTGGGGCAGCCAGGCGATCGGCGGTGTCGTCAACATGATCACGCGTGCGCCGACCGAGCAACTGACCGTCAACCTTCGCGGCGAATATGGTTATCGCGAAACCGGGCAGATCATTGGCAATGTTGCCGGTAAGGTAGGGCCCTTGTCGGTCAGCGCTGGCGGTGGCTGGCTCCGTTCCGCCGGGATCTCGTCTTTCAGCGAAGCGCGCGGTGCACGGGAACGCGACGGCTATGAAAATTTCGGCGCCAACGCCAATCTCAACCTGGCTTTGGCCGACTGGCTGTCGATCGATGCGCGTGGCTGGTTTTCCAACGGGCGCGTCAATATCGACGGCTTCCCACCGCCGACTTTTACGCTGGGCGATGTCAACGAGGAATCCCGCACGCGGGAGATTGTCGCCTATACCGGCCTCAACGTCGTGCTTTTCGACGGCCGGTTCCGCAACCGCGCGGGCTTTGCTTACACCGATACGCGCCGCCGGAGCGTCAACCTCACCGGCGCGCCAGTCGAAACCTTTGCCGGAACGGGGCGTAACGAGCGGTTCGAATATCAGGGTGTTTTCGACATTACCGATGGCTGGCAGGCGACGGCCGGGCTCGAGCGCGAGACGTCACGGTCCACCACGAGCAGTTCGGGCGGCCCGGTCGCCCGGTCGCGCGCGCGGATCGACAGCATTTATGGCCAGCTTTTGCTGACGCCACTTGCCGGGTTGTCGGTAACGGGCGGGGTGCGGCATGATGATCACAACCGCTTCGGCGGCGCGACAACTTTCGCCGCGAGCGGGGTATGGACATCGGACGCGACGGGTACGGCAATCCGCGCGAGCTATGCCGAGGGGTTCAAGGCACCGTCGCTTTTCCAGCTGCAGAGCAACTTCGGCAACCAACTGTTGCAGCCCGAGCGATCGCATGGCTGGGATGCGGGGGTGACCCAAAAACTGATCGGCAGCACCCTGACCGCCAGCGCGACCTATTTTCGGCGCGATTCGACCGATCTGATCGCCTTCGTCTCCTGCCCCCTGCCAAGGACCGGCATTTGTACGAACCGGCCTTTCGGTACCTTTGACAATGTTGCCCGGGCGCGTGCCGAAGGCGTTGAATTCGGCTTGACGATCCAGCCCGTGCAGGCGCTGCAGGTGCAGGCGAACTATACCTACACCAATGCGACCAACCGATCCCCAAGCAACGCCAATTTCGGCAGACAGCTCGCCCGGCGTCCCCAGCACAGCGTGACAACGTTGGTCGATTACCGCTGGTCGTTCGGGCTCGAGACGGGCGCGACACTGACTCATGTCGGCCGGAGCTTCGAGAATGCCAGCAACAGCACCCGGCTGGAAGGATATGTGCTGGCTGATCTGCGCGCTTCTTTTCCGGTCACGTCGCGGGTCGATCTCTACGGACGGATCGAAAATCTGTTCGATGAGGGATACGAGACCGCGTTCGGGTTCGGATCGATCGGTCGCGCAGCCTATGCCGGTGTTCGGCTGCGCTATTGATGCGGGCAGGAGTGATCCTGGCGGTGTTGGGGACGGCGCTGGCGGCAACCGCCAGCGCCGGGCGGCTGCCGCGTCTGCCCCGGCCCCAACTGGCGCGCATCGTCTCGATTAACCCGTGTGTCGATGCGGTGCTGGTGCGGGTCGCCGATCCCGCGCAGATCGCCGCCATCAGCCATTATTCGCAAGATCGGCGATCGACATCGATCCCGTTGTCGATCGCGGCGCGTTTCAAGGCAACATCGGGCACTGCCGAAGAGGTGGTGGCGCTGTCCCCCGATATCGTCATCGCCGGTGGCCATGTCGCGCCCCCGACGATCGCTGCGCTGGCGCGCCTGCACATCCGGCTGGTTCAACTGCCAGTGCCCGCCAGCATCGCTGAGAGCAACGACCAGATCCGCGCCATCGCCCGCGTTACCGGCCATGCCGATCGCGGCGAACGGCTGGTCGCCCAGGTGAACGCCGCGGTTCGGGCGGCGGGTAATCCCGGCCACGCCCCTATCCCTGCGCTGATCTGGCAGGGCGGCGGGTTGGTGCCGGGCAGTGGCACGCTTGCCGATGAACTGCTGCGCGTCGCTGGCTTTCGCAACCTCAGCGCCAGCTATGGCCTGCAGCAATGGGACGTGTTGCCGCTAGAATATCTTGTCGCGCGGCCGCCACGCGTATTGCTGGCGGTGGGCGATCGCGACGCGAAACAGGCCGATCGGATGCTCGGCCATCCCGTCCTCAATCGCTTGAAGCCGAGCGTTGCGGTGCGTGATTTTGGCGAACGGCTGCTGCATTGCGGCGGGCCGACGATCATCGATGCGGTCACGCGCCTGGCCGATGTGCGGCGATCGCTATGAGCCGCACAGGCCGGTTCAATGCGCTGCTCGCCAGCGCGATCGTCGCGGCAATGCTGGTGTCGCTGGTGGCGGGCAAGATATGGGTACCGCTCAGCGCCTGGGGCAGCGCCGATCCACGCTGGCTAATCGTCATGGAATTGCGGCTGCCGCGTACCTTGCTCGCCGCCGTCGTTGGTGCCGGGCTGGGGCTGTCGGGGGCGGCGATGCAGGGCTATCTGCGCAATCCATTGGCCGATCCCGGCTTGTTCGGCGTTTCGGCCAGCGCGGCATTGGGCGCGGTGATTTCGCTCTTCTTTGGCTATAGCGCGTCGGCATGGCTGCTGCCGATCTTTGCGCTGACGGGCGCTGGCGTCGCCATGGCGTTGCTGGCGCTGATCGTCGGGCGATCCGCAAGCCTGATCGTCTTCACGCTGGCCGGGGTGATCCTGTCCAGCGTCGCCGGATCGATGACGGCATTGGCGATCAGCCTGGCCCCCACCCCCTTTGTCACCTCCCAGATCGTCACCTGGCTGATGGGCGCGCTGACCGATCGCAGCTGGAATGACGTGGCGCTGGCGCTGCCGATCACCGCGCTGGGCATGGGATTGCTGGCGATGACGGGGCGAGCGCTCGATGCGCTAACGCTGGGTGAGACGACAGCGCGGACGATGGGGGTCGATCCGCTTCGGCTGCAGATATTGATCGTGCTTGGGGTCGGCCTGTGCGTCGGCGCATCGGTGGCGGCAGCCGGGGTGATCGGCTTTGTCGGGTTGATCGTCCCGCATCTTGTCCGCCCCTTTGCTGGACACCGGCCATCGGCGGTGCTGCTGCCCTCGGCACTGGGCGGCGCGCTGCTGCTGCTGGTGGCGGACAGCGCGGTGCGCGCCTTGCCGACGGTGAGCGAATTGCGGCTGGGGATTGCCATGTCGATGCTGGGCGGGCCGTTTTTTCTAATGCTGTTGCTGCGGATGCGGCGGGGGCTGGCATGACGATGCTTGCCGCCGAAAACCTGTCACTGACGCTGGAAGGCGCGACGATCCTTGATGCGGTGAGCGCCAGCTTCACCCCCGGCACGGTGACCGTCGTGCTCGGGCCCAACGGCGCGGGCAAATCGACGCTGCTCGCTTGCCTCGCTGGATTGCGCGCGGCGGATTCGGGCGTCGTCCGGCTGGGCGGGGTGGCGCGAGCCATGATTGACCGGCGCGACCTCGCCCGGCGGATCGGCTTTTTGCCGCAAACCGGCGACGTCCATTGGGATATCGATGTCGCCACGCTGATCGGGCTGGGGCGCTTTGCCTATCGCGGGCGCTGGGGGGAAAGCTCCGAAGATCGCGCGGCGATTACGGCCGCAATGGCGGCCACCGATGTCACTCAATTTGCCGCGCGCGTCGTCAACACCCTGTCGGGCGGTGAACGCGCACGCGTGCTGCTGGCGCGGGTGCTGGCGGGCACGCCCGAATGGCTGCTCGCCGACGAACCGCTCGCCAATCTTGATCCGGCGCACCAGCTTGACGGGCTCGATTGCCTGCGCCGTGTCGCGCGTGCTGGCGCCGGGGTGGTGGTGGTGCTCCACGATCTCAACCATGCCGCACGGATCGCCGATCAGATCATCCTGATGCGCGCCGGGCGGGTAATCGCCCAGGGCACCCCCGATCAAGTCCTGACCCCGGCGCTGATCGCTGAGACCTATGGCGTTACCACCTATGTCGGCCTGACACCGCAGGGCCAGCGCTTCATCATCCCGGTCGATCGGGAGAGCGCAGGCTTGCCCGGCACGATGACCGGGGCCTGATGTCGAGGCGCATGCCGAACGGCGGCGGCGGCAGTTCATCAACTTTGGGTGGCCGCCACCCACCGCAATATCCCCGTCTTGTCCATTGCGCCCGCTTGCCGAGCGACTTCGCGGCCGCCTTTGAACAGGATCAGCGTCGGGATTGATTGGATCGCGTAACGCGCCGCGAGGCTCTGCTCGGCCTCGGTATCGACCTTTAGCAGCCGCACACCCGGATCAAGATCGGCCGCAGCGGCCGCGAAGGCGGGGGCCATCATGCGGCAGGGGCCGCACCAGCTCGCCCAGAAATCGACCAGCACCGGCCCGCTGCTGTTCGCCACCATCTTGTCGAACAACGCCTGATCGGCGTCGATCGGGGCGGCGGTGGTGAGGGGGCGGTGGCATTTGCCGCACTTAGGTTGGTCGCCCAGCCGGGCCGCAGCCACGCGGTTGCCCCCCTGGCAATGCGGGCAGACGAGAATATCGGTGCTCATGCGCTTTCCTTTCGTGATCCCAAAAGCTCAACGCCCGCCACTGACCAGATGCACCCGCGCGGGCAGCCGCACGGCATCATTTTCCCAATGCGCCGCGAACCGGTCAGCCAGCAGGTCCACCGCGCGCGCCACCAGCGCCGGGCCCTTGTCGGCCAGCACTTGGGCGACTGACATACCGTCTATCGCGAATTGTGCCGCCGCGCGCGGCGCAAGCCCACCGCCAATCGCCAGATCGCCGCGCCAATCCTGCACCGTCACATCGCCAAAGCCAGCATCGGCGAGCAGGCGCAGCAGCACGCTCACCTCGCCATAGCGCATCGGCCCCGGCGCATCGGCAGGCGTCACCGGCAGATCGACCAGTTCGCCCACCGTCTCGCGGATGATCCCCATCCAGTAATTGTCAGCGAGCGGCCCCCATACCGCAAAGGCGAAGCGGCCGCCGGGCGCGAGCAGCTGCGCGATATTGGCAAAGGCGCGCGCGGGTTCGGGAAAGAACATCGTGCCGAAGCGCGAGATGATGCGATCAAAGCCATCGTCGACCTGCAGGGTTGCACTGTCCCCCACCGCAAAAGCCGGAATCGTGCCCGGCGGGCCTGCCCCCTCCACTGCCGCGCGTTGCTGGGCAAAGGAGACCAAGGCCGGCGAAATATCATAGCCGAAAATCGCCGCATCCGGATCAGCAGCCTTAGCGACCGCCAGCGTCGTCCCGCCGCCGCCACAGGCAAGATCAGCAATCCGCCGCGCGCCCGTCAGCGCAAGGTGATCGATCAGCGGCTGGTCGACCGGCGCCAGCATCGCCTCCATCTGGCCAAGCTGCGCGAGCCATTTCTCGCCGCGCGCGCCGGCCCAATCGTTGATGCTGGGGTTTTCGGGGGCGGTCATGCGGGCGCTCCTTGAATGTGGGCCGGGGTCTGCTGGCCTGTCGCTTTCACCCTTTTGGTAGTCATGTCCACAGGGTGCGGTATCAGGCGACGATCTTGGTAATATCGATGCGGCGATCCGCCAGCGCGAGTGGCGCAGGACGATGGGAGACCAGGATCAACCCGGTGCCGGTGGTGGTGAGCCAGTGATCGAGCCGGACGATCAGATCGGCCTCAGTCGCCGCATCCAGCCCCTCGCTTGGCTCGTCGAGGATCAGCCAGGGCCGCCCGGCGAGCAGCGCGCGGGCAAGCGACAACCGCTTGCGCTCGCCCCCCGACAGCGTGCCGCCATCCTCACCAATCCGCGTCTCCAACCCCTCGGGCATCGCCGCGATACGATCGGCGAGGCAGACGGTGATGAGCGCGGCGTGCATGTCGTCAGCGATCACGCGCGGGCGGGCGAGGCGGAGATTGTCGGCAATCGTGCCCGCGATCAGTGTTGCGTCCTGGGGCGACAAGGACATCTGCCCGCGCAGCCGATCGGCCGGGCAGTCAGCGATCGGTACTCCGTCCAGGGCGAGCGCGTGGATCGCCGGCCGCAGCCCGGCCAGCGCCTCAACCAGTCGCGTCTTCCCCGATCCTGAAATGCCGGTGATGGCAACGCGCGATCCCGGTGCCAGATCATAGGCACCGAGCGTGATTGTCGCAGGGGTTGGCGTAAGCGTCGGCAATGGGGCCAGCTGGCTCGGCAGGCCAGTCAATATCGCCAGCCGGGCCAGCGATTCATCAACGCTCGCCTGGCGCAGCGCAGTGCGGGCAAAGGCAGCCATCGCCTCGACCGATGCCGTCGCGGCGAGCAAGGCCAGCGCGATCTCGGCAGCCGGGCCGCGGGCAAGCACAAGCACCAGCGCGGCGCTCAGCGCGCCATAGGCCAGCATCAGCGCCGCAATTGCCCCCTCCCCGCGAAACAGCTTTGCCCGGGCAGAATCGAGCCGCGCGGCGGGGAAAGCGAGATCGGCGGTCACTCGATCACCAAGGCCATAAGCAATAATCTCCGGCCGGGCGGCGGCGAGATCAACGAAGCGGGTCCGCAACTCGCCAACCGCATCGGTAGCGTCATGTGCCGGGGACGCGGTCAATCGCTTGGCAGCAAGCGCAAGCAGCAGCGGCAGTGCCGCCAGCATCGCCGCGAGCGCCAGCGCCGCTGCCCAACCGGCGAACAGCGTCAGCCCAACCGCAAAGATTGCCGCGATCAGGCTCGCTGGCCGGGTTGGGCGTCGGACGACCAGATCTTCAAGCGCGGCGATGTCGCCTATCAACCGCGCGCTGGCATCGCCGCCGGAAAGGTCATCGGCCAGGCGACTGTCCTGCGCGACCAGCTTGCCGAACAAATCAGCGCGCAGCTTTGCCATGCCAAGCAACGCCGCTCGGTGCGCCAGCAGGCGCTCACCATAACGGCTGCCGGTCCGGATGATCGCCAGCGCCCGGATCGCCGCGCTGGGCAGCAGATAGTTAAACGCCAGCACCGCCCCGCCCCCCGCTGCCCCGGCCAAGGCGGCGGCGGTCAGGAACCAGCCCGACAGCGCCAGCAACAGGATCGACGAGACCCCGGCCAGCACCGCGCAGATCAACGCCCAGCACAGCGCGCCGCCCTCGCCCAGCCCCAAATCGGCAGGTGGCTTTGGCGGGCTCACAGCTGCACCGCCGCATCGGCGCGGTCGATCACCCGCGCGTCATGGGTGGCGACGATGACGGCCTGGTGGCGGGCAATATCGTGGAGCAGTCCGATAATGGCCTCTGCACTTTCGGCATCAAGATCGGCAGTCGGTTCATCGCAGAGCAGCAGCGGCCGGCCGGAGAGCAAGGCGCGGGCAAGGCCGATCCGGCGGCGCTCACCACCCGACAGACCCGACCCGCGATAATCAAGTGCGAGATCAAGCCCCTCCGCCCGGCCAATGATCAACGGCATCAGCCCGACACGTGCCGCGACCGCGATAATCGCCGCGTCATCCACGCCGGGCCGGGCCAGCGCCAGCGTGTCACGCAAGCTGCCCGGCAGGATTAGCGGGCGCTGCGCCGCCCAGGCGATGTCGCCGGGCGCGATGGCGGTGACGGATCCGCTGCTAGGGGCAATCTGCCCGGCAATGGCGGCGAGCATGCTGGTCTTGCCGCTGCCCGTGGGCCCAGTGATGGCGATCATGCCGGTCGCGCCGATCGACAGATCGACGGGGCCGATCCGTCGCCCTGGCCAGTCAATCGTCAAGCCTTGCGCCGCGACGCCAGCGTAACGCGCCTGCGGCGGCAGGGCGATCGCAGTGTCGAGGATCGGGCGGAGTTCACCCATCGCTGCCTCGCCAAGCTGCTTTTCATGATAGGCCGCCGCCATCCGGCGCATCGGCAGATAGAATTCCGGGGCCATGGCGAGCGCGAAAAAGGCTTCGCGCAGCGTTAGCGCCTCGGGGGCGGGAAAGGGCAGCAGCCCAAGCAGGCTGAAACCACAATAAACCGCGACCAACGCCACCGACAGCGCGGCGAAAAACTCCATCGTCGCGCTGGAGAGAAAGGCTGCGCGCAGCACGGTGATCGTGCGATCGGCGACATCGCGCGTCGCCGCCTCAACCTGGCGGGCGATCCGTTCCTCGGCGCCGAAATGGCGAATAATCGGCAGGGTGCGGACGCGATCGACGAACAGTCCAGACAACTGGCCAAGCGCCGCCAGCTGCCGCTCAGACGCGCCGCGTGCCAGCGATCCGGTCAGGATCATGCCAAGGGCAAAGGGAATCAGCGTGGCAAACAGGATCCCGGCAGCGACCAGGCTGGCAAAGCCAATGATGACCAGGACAAGCATCGGCGCGGCGCTGGCCGCCAGCCGGGCAGGCACAAAGCGGGCTTCATAATCTTCGATTGTTTGGGGATGATCGATCGCCAGCACGGCCGCCTGGCCAATCAGCGGCGCGACCGGCAAAGGGACGGAAAGCAGCCGGGCAACCATCGCCTGCCGCACGCCCGCCGCTGTGCGTTGCGCGCCCGCGATCGCCAATCTGTGGACCAGCATCACCGATGCCGCGCGGATCAGCCCGCCCATAATCATGGCGACTGGCGCCGCTATCTGCAGCGCACCGCCGCCCGCTAGCGCGCTGATTGCCGCTGCGATGCCCCAGGCAAACAGCGCTGCCCCGGCGACATCGATCAGCCAAGCCCAGCCAGCAAGTTTCTGTTTACGCATCAGGCGGCGGTGAGGAATTAAGAGCCATGAGAGGGCAATTGCCTTTGTCGCGCTAAAGCCTGTTTCGCGCTAACAGGCGCACATTGGCGAATCGCATCGAGGAATATCCAATGGACATGGCTGTCGTCGAACTGTCGAGGCTCCAGTTTGCGCTGACCGCCATGTATCATTTCCTGTTCGTGCCGTTGACGCTGGGCCTGTCGTTCATTCTGGTCATCATGGAAACCGTTTATGTGATGACCGATCGCCCGATCTGGCGCGATGTGACGCGGTTCTGGGCGAAATTGTTCGGCATTAATTTCGTGCTCGGCGTCGCCACCGGGCTGACGATGGAATTCGAATTCGGCACCAATTGGTCTTATTTTTCGCATTATGTCGGCGACATTTTCGGCGCGCCGCTCGCGATCGAGGGGCTGATGGCGTTTTTCCTCGAAGCGACCTTTGTCGGGTTGATGTTTTTTGGGTGGGACCGGCTGAGCAAACGCCAGCATCTCGCCACCACCTTCATGGTCGCGCTGGGCTCCAATTTGTCGGCGTTGTGGATATTGATCGCCAATGGCTGGATGCAAAATCCGGTCGGTTCGGTCTTCAACCCGATGACGATGCGCATGGAAGTCACCGATTTCAGCGCGATGTTGTTCAATCCTGTTGCCCAGGCCAAGTTTGTCCATACGGTGAGCGCTGGCTATGTGACGGCATCAGTGTTCGTGCTCGGCGTTTCGGCCTATTATCTGCTCAAAGGCCGCCATCTTGAGCTTGCCAAGCGCAGCTTTGCGGTCGCCGCCGCTTTCGGTCTAGCGTCCGCCTTGTCGGTCGTCGTGCTGGGCGATGAAAGCGGTTATGCGCTGACCGACAACCAGAAGATGAAGCTCGCATCGATCGAGGCCGAATGGCACACCGAACCGGCACCCGCCGGGATTACGGTGTTCGGCATGCCCTCCAACCAGGGTCGCGAGACGCTCTATCAGGTCAAGATCCCCTATGTGCTGGGGCTGATCGGCACGCGCAGCCTGACCGGCGTTGTCGAGGGCATTTATCCGCTCGTCGCCGATGCGCGCAATCACATCGTCAACGGCTTGCCCGCTTATGATGCGCTGGAACGGCTAAAGGCCAATCCCAACGACATCAGCGCGCGCGCGGCGTTTGAACGCAGCAAGCACGATCTTGGCTATGCATTGCTGCTGAAACGCTATGTCGCCGATCCGCGCACGGCAGATGCCGCCACGATCGACAAGGCGGCGTGGTCGACCGTCCCCAACGTGCCCGCCTTATTCTGGCTGTTCCGGGCCATGGCCGGTCTGGGCTTCTTCTTCATCGCCTTTTTCGGGGTGGCGCTCTATTTCGCGAACACCCGCCGCTTCGATCGCAAATGGTTTTTGCGCGCGGCCGTGCTGATCATCCCGCTGCCCTGGCTGGCGGCAGAAATCGGCTGGCTGGTCGCGGAAATTGGGCGACAGCCCTGGGCAGTCGACGGCGTGCTGCCGACTTTCCTGGGCGCATCGAGCCTGAGCGTTTCGGCGATCTGGACGACGATTATCGGCTTCACCCTGCTCTATGGGACGCTAGCCGTCATTGAAGTGCGGCTAATGCTGGCGATGATCAAGAAAGGCCCGGAAACCTATACGCCGTGGCAACCACGCCATGATGCCGTGCCGCCTGCCCCAGAACCAAGCCCGGCTTTTGCCGTTCCTGCTGAATAATCGACCGGGAGACCAATAATGGCTGTGCCGCTGGATTATGAAACGCTGCGGATCATCTGGTGGGCGTTGATGGGCGTGTTGCTGATCGGCTTTGCGCTTACTGACGGTTTCGATCTTGGCGCTGCCGCCTTGCTCCCCTTTGTCGCGCGCAGCGATGAAGAGCGTCGACTGGTGATCAACACCATCGGCGCGACCTGGGAGGGCAACCAGGTGTGGTTCATTCTGGGCGGCGGCGCGATTTTTGCCGCCTGGCCGCTGGTCTATGCCGTCAGCTTTTCAGGCTTTTACCTTGCCATGTTCCTGGTGCTAGCCGCGCTGATCCTGCGACCGGTGGGCTTCAAATATCGCTCAAAACATCATGATCCAAAATGGCGAAGCCGTTGGGATTGGGCATTATTCGTCGGCGGCTTTGTGCCCGCGCTGGTGTTCGGCGTTGCTGTCGGCAATGTGCTGCTCGGGGCACCGTTTCGGCTCGATAGCGATTTGCGCTCCTTTTATGAAGGCGGCCTGCTCGGCTTGTTCACCCCCTTCAGCCTGCTGACCGGGCTGCTGTCAGTGGCGATGCTGGTGCTGCACGGGGCAGGCTGGCTGAGCTTGAAACTTGAACCCGGCCCAGTGCTGAACCGCGCCCGGCTTTATGGCCGGATCGCTGCACCGATCGCGATCCTATTGTTCCTGGGCGGCGGTGCCTTTGTCGCCTGGGGCAGCCTTGGCTTCCGCCTTGAAGGGCTGATCGATCCGGCCGGCCCGTCCAACCCGCATCTGATCAAGGCCGTTGCCGCGCCCGGGGCCTGGCTCGACAATTTCACCGCGCATCCCTGGATGATGGCGGCGCCAGTGCTGGGGCTGATCGGGCCACTGATCGCCATGCTGGGAATTACCGTACGGCGCGATCTGCTGGTATTTACTGGCTCATCATTGGCCAATATCGGCATCATCGCCACCGTTGGCCTGTCGATGTTTCCCTTCATCCTGCCCAGCTCGATCGACCCGGCATCAAGCCTGACCGCCTGGAATGCCTCATCAAGCCAGCCGACGCTGTTCTTGATGCTGATCGTCACGATCATCTTCTTGCCTTTGGTGCTGGCCTATACGGCCTGGGCCTATCGCGTGATGTTTGGCCGCATCACGACCGAACAGGTCCGGTTCAACCCCGATTATTATTGATTGCCGCGAAAGGATTGATCTGATGTGGTATTTCACCTGGATTTTGGGCCTTGGCCTGGCCATCGGTGTCGCGGTGCTGAACGGCATGTGGCACGAATTCCATAGCGACCCCGCCAGCGACAAGACGATCGTCGATTAAGGTAACGGGGTCAGCAAAAACCTGCCCATGGCCAAGCTGCAAAACCCGGTGATGCTTGATCATCGCCGGATGCGGAAGGATTGGGTGTTGGTGGCAGGGCTTGTATCGAACTACAGCAATACTCTTTTGGTTTTATATTATAATTAATTGGCAACGCAATTTACCCCCACATTCACCCCCACATTTTTAGGGCGAGTGGGATCAGTTTGTCAGCAAACCGAGAAGCGAGTTTTCACATGTACGGCCTACAGCGGCTAACCTACGCCTAGAAGGTGCCTTCAACCAATCTCGAAGGCCGCCGCCCATTTTACTCTCGTCACGCAATGCCGAATGGCGACCCCTGGGGCATTCCGGTCAGACTGCGTTTGGGAGGCGCGTTGCCGATAGCTGCCGGTCGGCTTTCAGGCGCGTCGAGTCGATCGACGAGGCCGGGATGACGACTAGTGGGTGGTTAGGCGACTGGCAGCTATTGGCTGAAAGCATCGCATAGCTGCCCCATGAAGGCGCTGCGCCGTCACGGCGGTTGTCGACCCAGATACTGCCGTTCAGTCGTCGCGGCCTCTTTCCCGAAACCCGACGGGCAGTTTTGTTCGTTGCGGCGGACTACCTCGGGCGACGAGTTGAAACAGCGGAAAGGATAGGGAGTTTTTTCACTGGATCTGCGGCTCATTCGCGCCCGCTAGCAGCAGCCTTCGCTCACTGCCACATTGGTTTGACAGCGTCGGCGAATGCCCCGCACATGCCTGTTCATGGCTGGTGTCAGGGCGTTTCGGTAGCTGATGACCCCCCGTTCGGGCCGGGTGCCGCCGCTTCAGGCGACGGCGCGCAGCGGCGGGTCAGCGCCCAGAAAGTCCCGGATCAGCCCCATTGTCTCATCAGCCTGATTGACCAAAAATAGATGCCCTCCGCCCTTGATGATTTCCAGCCGCGCATCGGGAATCAGGGTTTTCAGGATCTTGCCGTTGGCCACCGGAACGATCTGGTCATCATCACCCATCAGGATGAGGGTAGGGGCCGAGACAAAGGGCAGGAAAGGGACGCTGGTCCAGCCTAGCATGGCGATCAACTGGCCCAGATATCCGCGCGTGCTGGGCGGGCTGATGCGGCTGGCGTGGCCGCCGGCGCCATTGGTGTTGCCGCCATAGAGCGTGCGGAAATGCTTCAGCATGAAATCGGGATCGGTATAGCGGCGCGGATCGGCCATTTTCGACAGCGCTGCCAATTTGCCCGGCACCATCAGCATGCCGGCCGACGTGGCGGCCAGCACCAGCTGCCCGGTGCGGCGGCCATATTGCCAGGCGAATTGCTGGGCCATGCCGCCGCCCCAACTCACGCCCATCACGTCGACCTTGTCGTGGCCGAAATCGCTGATGATCTGTTCGGCAATGCGGGCGATCATCCACGGGCGATAGGGCACCACCGGATCGGGCGATTCGCCCACACCGGGCATGTCGAACGTGATGACCTCGCGATCATCCAGATGTTCGGGCAGCGGCGCCATCAGTTCGATATTAGCGCCAATGCCATTGAAGAACAGCAGCGGCCGGTTGGTGCCGTTGCCGCGGCGGGGCTGCCAGCGCGCCACCCGCAATGTCCGGCCAGAAACCTCCTTGATGTGGAATTCGGGGATGTGGCTGACGGTCATGAACTGTCCTTTCAATCGAAGGCGTAGCGGCCGGGGGCCTTGTCGCCCGGCGGGTGGTCGGCATTGCCCAGTTCGGCCGGCGCGGGCTTGAGGTTGCCAGAGCGATCCTTCAGCCATTCGGCCCACAGCGGCCACCAGCTGCCGGGAAACTCCTGCGCCAGCTTCAGCCATTTCTCCGGCGCTTCCGGCGGCTTCACCTTGGGCGCGCGATAATATTTGGCCTTGGGGTTGCCGGGCGGATTGATGATCGCCTGCACATGGCCGGAGTGGGAGAGGACAAATTCGATATTCTGCGAACCGAACAACTGGGTAGAGCGATAACAGGCCTTCCATGGCGTGATATGATCGGTCACGCCGCCCAGGATGAACAGGTCGCAATCCACCTTGCTGATATCCAGCTGGTGACCAGCAATGGTGGATTTGCCGCGGTTCACGAACGGCTGTTCTTCATAGTTGCGCAGATAGTCGCTGTGCAGCGCGGCGGTGAGGTTGGTGGTGTCGTTGTTCCAGAACAGGATGTCGAACGCCGGCGGGTCCTCGCCGTGCAGATAATTGTTGACGACATAGTTCCAGACCAGATCATTCGGGCGCAACCAGGCAAACATGCGGGAGAGCGACTTGCCCTCCAATATGCCCTTCTTGGCCGAGCGTTCGCGCGCCAGCTTGATGCCGTTGTCTGAAACCAGCGCTCCCACCTCGCTGTCGTCACGCTTCGGGTGCAGCACGCACACCATCAGAGTGGCCGAATTGGCGCGCTCGTCGCCGCTCGCTTTCATCTTTGAAAGCAGGGTCGACATGGTGATGCCGCCAGAACAGCCGCCCGACAGATTGATCGTTTCGCTGCCGGTGACGGCACAGATCACATCGATGGCATTGATGATCTCGTCGATATATTCATTCAGGCCCCAGG
>MSXQ01000004.1:0-207943 GCA_002083645.1 Proteobacteria bacterium ST_bin13 | reverse complement strand
TTCAAGGAGCCATTCCTGCACATTACATATTACTGTGGATATGTATTGAGACATATGAGCCGACCATCGGAGCAAGCCCCGATAGGCGTCCATAAGGAACGGCTTGATTTAACCGAGTGCCGACGCCTTAAAACCGTCGGACCCGGAGCCGCCGCCCACATGTCCCTTCATCTGTACCAACAATGTCAAAGAGCGCAAAAGACCGACGCTTTCCCGTTCCCCTTTTTGAGTGGGGGCGGGCTAGCGCCGAAGATTTGGTGACTGCAGAAGCGAACCGTGTGGTTCGTCGCTGCGGTGGAGTGGCTTATATGGGGGGCTCCAACAGCCGTCAACGGGTTTTTGCAATTTTCTTACAAACAGGGCTGTAGCCCGCAGAAATGCTGGAGTTTACCGGTCCGAAAGGTCCTTGGGTGCATAGCCTGCACCCATGGAATCGCTGCATTTGACCGAGAATCGCGAGTCGGACTCGCTCGCCGATCAGGTGCGAAACGCCATTATCTGGCGTTCGGGTAGCCAGATCATCGCGCAGCTGGTGCAATGGGGCGCGACCTTCCTGGTGATTCGCATCCTCGCCCCCGCTGATTACGGCCTGTTCGCCATGACGCAGGTGGTGATTCTCTTTCTCAACATGCTCAACGGCTATGGGTTGGCGAGCGGACTGATCCAGCAGAGCGACGTGACCGAACGCCAGATTCGCCAGCTGTTCGGCATGATGCTGATCGTCAACGCCGTGCTCGCCACGGTGCAGCTGCTGCTCGCCCCCGTAGCGGCGGCCTATTATCGTCAACCGATCGTCGGACAGATGTTGCAGGTGCAGGCGCTGCTCTATCTGACCACGCCGTTCATGGCGCTCGCTTATGCGCTGCTCTCGCGCTCCATGGATTTCCGGGCGCAGGCCAAGGTCAACATCTATGCGTCGATCGCCAGTGCGAGTGCGGCGCTGGGTGGCGCGTTGGCGGGCATGGGGGTGTGGACCTTGGTGGTCGCCCCGCTGGTGATGTTCACGGTGCGCGCCATCGGGATGACGGTGGTGGCACGATCGTTTATCTGGCCAGTGTTCGATTTTCGCGGCGCAGGGCATCTTGCGCGCTATGGCGGGCTGATGGCCATCGGCCAGCTCTTCTGGTTCGTCGAAAGCCAGGCGGATGTGTTCATCGCTGGCCGCAGCCTCGATCCGCATTGGCTGGGCATCTACACCACCAGCCTGTTCCTCACCCAGATCTTCGTCTCGAAAGTGGTGCCCCCGCTGAATGAGGTCGCCTTTTCAGCCTATGCCCGGCTCCAGCATGACAGCGAAGCCGTCGCTAATGCGTTTGCGCGCAGTATCCGCGTTATCATGACAGCGGCGCTGCCCTTTTATGTAGGGCTCGCCGTGACGGCAGAACCGCTGGTGCTGACGATGCTTGGTGCCAAATGGGCAGAAGCAGTACCGATCGTACGGCTGCTTGCCTGCGCCATGCCGCTGCTGACATTGCAAGTGCTGCTCCCCCCCGCCTGCGATGCCAAAGGAAGACCGGGGATCAGCGTGCAAAATGGCGCAACCGGCGCGGTGTTGCTCACCATCGCCTATCTGGTCGGCATCAACTGGGGCGTGATTGGTCTCGCCACGTCATGGCTGGTCGCCTATCCCGTCTATCTCAGCATCAGCCTGTGGCGGTCGCTGCCCGTCATCGGCGTGTCGGCCCGCGCGCTGCTGGGGTCGATCATGCCGCCGATGATGGCCGCGCTTGGCATGGGGCTGGTTGTCGCGATGATCGCCGCTGCCCTGCCACCGCTACCGGTTGCCTTGGAGCTGATCATTTTGGTGGCAACCGGATCGATCGTCTATGTCGGCTGGCTCGGCGTGTTTGCCAAAGGGCTGATCGAGGAGATCGTGACGATCGTCCGTCGACAGCCCCTCCCCGCCACGGCCTGATCGCTAGTTGCTCAGGCGGTCTGGATGTAATCGCGCATGGCGGC
The DNA here is from genome assembly GCA_002083645.1 of Proteobacteria bacterium ST_bin13. Lineage (GTDB taxonomy): Bacteria > Pseudomonadota > Alphaproteobacteria > Sphingomonadales > Sphingomonadaceae > Sphingomonas. The sequence goes on along the minus strand of MSXQ01000004.1, from coordinate 205,984 downwards.
GGCATCAGCCTCGATTCGATCGATTCGGTATTTGACGAGATCACCGATTGAAACGACGCCAATGATTCGCCCGGCCTCGATCACCGGCAAATGCCGGATGCGCCGCCGCGTCATCAACGACAACGCCCCCATCACCGAATCGCCGGGGCTGACAGTGATGGCGGGTGCGGTCATCACATCGCCGACCTTGCGCGTCAGTGCGTCAGCGCCGTGGCTTTCGAGCGCGTGGATCACGTCGCGCTCAGAAAAGATGCCGGCAACGCTGGGGCCGTCCATCACCGGCACGGCACCGACTCGGCGTTTCGCCAGCAGGCTTGCTGCCTCCATCACGCTTTGATGCGCGGTGACCGAAATGACTTCACGGCCCTTGCTTCCCAGAATCGCTGCAATCGTCATGTCTGTGTCCTCTCTACCGAGCGCTCGCTTGGGCGAGTCTGTCTGGGGTTGAGACTCCCACGTTTTCAGGCCAATTGAAAGCGATGCAACATTTACCCCCCGGACTCGACGATCCCGATTATGCCGCCTTTGCCTGGGCGCGCTACCGCATGATCATGCGCTGGATGGCGCTCGCCACCATCATCATCGTTGGCGGCGCGGTTTTGCTGCTCGATTTCGTCTATGGGCCCTTGTCCTGGGTGGCGATTGCCGCCGCGATTGGCGGCTTTGGCGGCACGGTGATGCTGGCGGCGGCGCTGATGGGGCTGGTGTTCCTCAGCTCGGGCAGCGGCCATGACGAACGCGTCAAGGATATCGACTAAGTCTTTTCGGCTTGATCTGAGACCAGCTTCCCGAACCGCGCTCTATCGGCTCTGGCGGATGGTGTAATCGAGTGTCGCAGTGCCATTGGCCGGCACGCTGACCGCCCAGAGCGCCTTGCCATCCCGCTTGCCGAGTGTAGCCGAAGCGGTCATCCGCCCGTCGGTGGGCGCGAACTTGGCCTCATAGGCGATTGGCCAGGGATTGGCGTTGGTTACGGTCAGCCGGTAGCGGGGCGACCGTCCCTTGCGTGAGAGTACGTCGGAACCGGCGGTTACGCTCGGACTTTCACCGAGCTTGAACTCGATATCCTCGCCAATCGCCTTGTCATCGGTACTGCTTTCGCCGACCAGGATTGGGCGCCCGCCCACCGCCTCGAATACCGCGGCGCGGCCGGCGGGGAGCGGGAGACCGAGCCCAGCCTCGCGCCGATTCTTCGCGCGGATCGTCATGATGGGGCCGTCAACGTCGTCCTCATCAACGTCGCTTGCATAAACGATCGCGACGGGCACCGATTCCTTTGACAGCAATCCGACCTGCTTCTGCGCCTTGGACGCGACCGTCACGGGATCGGCAATGCGATAAAGCTTGAAGTCGCCCAGCTCCTCCTGCGCCACTTTGCGCGCGCCGGTGACAACAACGTCCATCGCCGCGCGCGCTTCCATCATCATCATTGGCGCAGGTGGCGGCGGTGGCGGTGGCGCGGATGCATAGCGCACTTGGCGCTCGCCCGCCGACGGCCAGCATTCCAGGCTGAGCGACCCCGACCCGAAATCACCAAAGCTCGGCGTCGATTCGCGGTTCGGTTTGCCCGCGATCACTTGCGTGCCGGCCTGTGCAAAGCTCGTCACGTCGCTTGATGCCAGCGTCACCCAGGCGAAGATATCGGCGCGCGCGCCGCCGGGTGCCAAGCGAATCACATAATCGGCCTGCCAGTCAAATCCGCCAGCGAGATAGGACAATGTGATCGTCGATGTGCTCGCCGCAACGCTGTCGACTTCGATCGATAGCGTCGGCTTGGCCGACAGCCCCGCTGGCACGCCCTCGTAAAGGATCGTCTCCGGCATGCCGGTACACTGCAGTGCTTCCACCCCGCCGCCCGTCTGAATCACCGCGGCGCCGTCCACACCCGATCTAATCGTCGCCTGTTCTTCGCTAACCTTACCGCTCACCTTGTTGGTGCGGCGAATGATGACGCGGCGACCTAGCGCGCGATCGTACAGACTGCGCGCCGACAGCAGATCGGCATCGAGGTTTTTCTCACGCACACCCTGTGCCAGCCCGGCGATGATCGCGCTTTCGGGAAAGATATTGCCTGCCACGCCCTCGAACCGAATCGTCGTCCGCCCGGCGGGCAGCGTCACCGTGCGGGTTTCAGTGATCAGCGCATAGCCATCGGGACTGCTGCGATCGATCGCCTCATCCGCATCGCGATAAGGCGCGCGATACACGGTCACCGACACTTTCTCGGGCCCGGCGGAGGTCACGAGCTGTTGCGCGGCGGCGGGCACCGTCCCCGCCGACACGATCACGGCAGCGAGGGCCAACAGCCCGCGCATGCCAATCAATACCGGGTGTCGATGGAAACGGTCAGCACCGTCTCGCCATTGGCGGGCACCGGCACATGCCACACCCGCTCATCAAGCGAGCGCTGCTCGCCGGGCAGGCTCTCCACCGGCACGCGCGTATCATGCCAATAGCTGTCGAGCCCGGCTTGCGTCACATCCACCGTCACCGCCTCAGGCCGGGCGTTGGTAATGCGGTAGCTCATCGTCGTGCGGTAATAGGTCACGCTGCGCTCGATCTCGATCACGCGCGGCGTGCCGCCATCGCGGGTGATGCGGTATTTGCCGGTGCGCTCCCATTCGTCGCTCAGGATCTTTTCGCGCTTTTCGACCGTCGGCTTGACCTTCACGTCAAACGCCTCGCCGGTCTTGATCGCCAGCGTCGATCCCATCGGCGTGTGGCCAATAACATTCTCACCGATGAACTGCGGCTGCCCCTTGGCATCGCGGACATAGACGCGGACCGTGCCCGCCGGCAGCGCATCGCCCAGCCCGCCCGATTTCGCACTGGAGAAGCTGAGCACGGTATCGACGCTCTGCGGGTCGCTCTGCCCCTGCTGCCAATCATTGCGGTAAGCATAGATTTTACGCGCGGGGACGGCGTTCACGCTAAGGAAGCTGACCTGCTTTTGCTGATTGGCGGCAAGCGTCGTCCGCGCGCCGAGCGGATAGAGATAGAAATCCCCCAGCCGCGCGCGGTCCGCCGTTTCGGTGCCCGCCCGCGTGCCCGGCGCATAGCTGCTCCGCCCGCGATTGCCGCTGCCAGGATTGCCTGCAACCAGCACGGTATCGGCATTGTTGAACCGCGTGCCGCCATTATTCTGCAGCGTGACCCAGCCCTGCACATCGATGACGCTCTTCGCCTCATCGAACAGCGCAACATAATCCGCGCTCCAGTTAAAGCCGCCGGTCAAATAGCTGATCGTCACCGGGCGCGTCCCCGCCGCCTGCGTATCGAGCGTCACCGACAGCGTTGGCCGCGCGCGCAGATTGGGCGGCAGCGAATCGAACACCACCCGCACCGGCAGGCCATCGTCGCGCAAAATCTCGATCCGGTTGCCGATCTGCAGCACCACGCCATCATTGGACGCGAGCACCCTGGCCTGCTCGCGCGTTTCCGCGCCCGTCGCCGGATTGGTGCGGACGATCGTGATCACCTGCCCCACCGCCTTTTCCATCAAGGCCGATGGGCTCAGCAGATCATAATCATAATTCTGTTCGACGATCGTCGTGCCCGCCGCACTCAGCCGCACCGTCGCGGGGCGGATCTGCGTCGACACATCGGGAAAGTCCTGCCGCGATACGCCCGCGGGCAAGTTCAGCTGGCGCGTATCCTGCACCAGTGCCACGTCATTGCTGTAAATGGTGACCGCGACATCGCCCTGCGCCGATTTCTCGGGCGCGGTCTGGGCGCTACTCGCAACCGGAAGCAGCGTTAGCGTCGTCAAGACCAACCACCGCATCATCCGTCTCCCGTCCTATTCAGACAAAAGACATGCTAGGCGCGTGAGTCCTGCGGTCAACCACCTATATCGCCCCGGCGGCGCGGTTTCGCGCCGCCGGGGATATCGGCGATTATTCGGCGGCGCTGGTCTCGCTGGTCTCGCTGGTCGCAACGCGGCGACGACGACGCGGCTTTTCCTCGGCGGCAGGCGCATCATCATCAGCGATCACCGCCGATACACTCAGCGACGGCGGCAGACGATCAGCATCGAAGCCGCCTTCATCGCCACCGCGTGGCGCTGTATCAGCGGCAATCGGCGTGCGGCGCGGCCGACCCCGACGCGGACGATCGGCTTCGGCCTCGACCGGTGCGGCGACCGCCTGATCGATCTGCGGTGCAGGTTCGGCGATTACATCGGCCTGGTAGCGGCGCGGCTGACGATCGGCACCAGCATCGCGGGGATTGCTATCGCGGGGATTGGGATCGCGGGGGCTATTGTCGCGCCGGGCATAGCCCTCCCGCGGACCAGCATCGCGGTTTTGATCGCGATTCTGGTCCCGGCCATTGGCGCGGTTGCCCGCATCACGGTTGCCGTTCTCGCGATTACCGCCTTCACGATTACCGCCCTCACGACCAACGGCGTCGCGATTGCCCGCTTCCCGATTGCCGTTACGATCGCCATCACGGTTGCCGTTGCGATCGCCGCGATCGCCGCGATCATTACCGCGATCGGCCTGATAAGGATCGACCCGGTCATCGGCCATGCTGTCGCTATTGCCGTCGAAATCCTCATCATCGCCATCGTCGAACTGGTCGTTCGCGTTGCGGCGTGGCTGGCTTTCTTCAAAGCGGGAGCGGGTTTCGGCGAGCACGCGGAAATAATGATCGGCAAATTGCAGATAATATTCGGTGTTGACGCGGTCGCCCTGCATTTGGGCATCGCGCGCCAGCGTCTTGTATTTTTCAAGCAACTGCGCCGCATTACCGCGCGCGCGATTGTCGATGCGATTGCCACTTTCGGGCCCGCGCCCCGGATTGCCACCACCTTGTGAGCGTTGCCCACCGCGACCGCGACGGCGGCCGGCTTGACGATTGTTGATCAAGTCCTGTTGTCCTCGTGCCTTAAATTCAAAACCGGCGTCGCTCCGTAGATGCGGATGCATGCCCTTCGGCGCCCCCGCCCCAAACTCTGGGGGCGAAAGCGTCTGCCACGGCCACCGGACGACAGCGGCTTCATGACGAAGGAACCGGGCAACTGCCCGTTTTCAACAAGTTAGGTTGAAAACGCGTGCCCCTGCTCTGTCAATAGCGGGAGAAGTTGCTTTCTCCAAGCAGAATTATGTGACGTTTCCTTTGCTGATCAGGAAAGAATGATGGCGCGCGGCCGCCCGCCAAGGTCATGCACCACCCGCGCGGCCAGCCCTGCCACCTCCGCCAGCGCCGTCACGGCATCGGCTTGGGTGTGGCCAATCTCGATAATGGCGATTCCGCCTGGCGTCAGCAACCGCGGCAAGGCGGGGATGATCACCCGGTAAGCGTCCAGTCCATCGGCCCCGGCGAACAATGCCCCCGCCGGTTCATGCGCCTGCACCTCAGGCGGCAGCAGTTCGTCGGTGCCGATATAGGGCGGGTTGGCCAGCACCAGATCGAACCGCCGGTTAATCGCCGCCACCCAGTCACCAGGCTGGAACCAGTCGCCCGGCTGCAAAACCGCGCGGTCCGCCAGGCCTAGTCGGCGCGCATTGTCGGCTGCCATTGCCAGCGCCTCGGCCGAGCGATCCATGCCTAGTCCGTTCGCGCCGGGCCATTGATCGAGCGCTGCCAGCAAAAGCGTACCCGGCCCAGTGCCAAGATCAAGGATCGCCGCCGGGCCGGTGGCCCCGAAATGCTCAAGCGCCGCCTCTATCAACGTTTCGCTGTCCGCACGCGGCACCAGCGCGCCTGGGCCGACTGCCAGATCGATCGTCCAGAAAGCGCGGGTGCCGGTGATATAGGCGATGGGTTCATGCGTCAGGCGCCGGGCAACCAGGGCTTCGAATGCCGGCGGCGGGGGCTGGTCGAGATGGCGCAGCAGCAGGTCTTCGCGGGTGGTACCCATCGCGTGCGCCATTAACAGTTCTGCGTCGAGGCCCGGCGTTTCACTGACGGTGGCAAAGTCGGCGGTAGCCGACGCAAGGGCTTGGCGCGTGGATATCATCATTGATTCACGCAAAGGCGCATCGGCGCAAAGAAAGGGAAGCAGGTTGGTTCGCGCGGAGGCGCAGAGGCACGAAGATGCTGCGAATGCGGTAGCGTTCGGCAGACATAGCCGAGGTGCGATGAAGCGCTGCCGCGCTTGTTCTTATCTTATCCGCGTCTCCGCGTCTCCGCGCGAACAAATCTTTTTTCTTCGTCGCCTCGCGCCTTCGCGTGAGCATCGCCTTTGCCTTGACCGCCCTACGCATCCAGCGTTGCCAGCCGCTCCGCCTCATCCTCGGCGACCAGCGCGCCGATCAAATCGTCCATATCGCCCTGTAAGATTTCCGGCAGGCGGTGCAGCGTCAGGTTGATCCGGTGATCGGTCACCCGCCCTTGCGGGTAATTATAAGTGCGGATGCGCTCCGATCGATCGCCCGAACCGACCATGGATTTGCGTGCGCCCGCGCGCTCAGCATGCAGCCGCTCACGCTCGGCCTCATACAGGCGCGTGCGCAGCACCTTCATCGCCTTGGCCTTATTCTTGTGCTGCGATTTTTCGTCCTGCTGGATCACCGTCAGCCCGGTCGGGATATGGACGATGCGCACCGCTGAATCGGTGGTGTTGACCGATTGCCCGCCAGGGCCCGACGATCGATAAATGTCGATCCGCAGATCCTTGTCGTCGATCTTGACGTCGACCTCCTCCGCCTCGGGCAACACCGCAACCGTTGCAGCGGAGGTATGGATGCGCCCGCCCGCCTCGGTCGCGGGCACACGCTGGACCCGGTGGACGCCGCTTTCGAACTTCATCCGCGCAAACACGCCCTGCCCGTTCACGCTGGCGATCACTTCCTTATAGCCGCCAAGCTCAGCCGGGCTGGCTGAGATCAGCTCCACGCGCCAGCCATGCGTGTCGGCATAGCGCTGATACATGCGGAACAGATCGCCCGCGAACAACGCTGCCTCATCGCCGCCGGTGCCCGCACGAATTTCAAGCATCGCCGCGCGCTCATCGGCGGCATCGCGCGGTAACAGCGCCAGCGCCAGATGCCGTTCGGCTTCGGGCAGGCGTGCTTTGATGTCGGCGATTTCGTCGCGTGCCATTTCGCGAATATCGCTGTCGCTGTCGGGCGCTTCGGCAAGCCCGGCCAGCACCTCCAGCTCAGCCCGCAACCGCCGCACCTCGCACGCCGCCTTCACCACGGGCTCCAGCTCGGCATATTCCTTCGACACCGCAACGAAGCGGTCGGACGGCAAATCACCCGTCGCCATCAACGCCTGGAGCTCATCCCGGCGCGCGGCAATCTGCGCGATGCGTTCGGGGGAGATGATGGTCATCTCAAATCCTCCCCGGCACGGGGAGGGGGACCGTCCAAAGGACGGTGGAGGGGGCGGGCCACAAAGCGCAGCTTCCAAGGCAGCCCCCCTCCGTCAGCGCTTCGCGCTGCCACCTCCCCGTCCCGGGGAGGATTTGGCATTGGCGTGCGACGATCCGGGCGATGCGCTTCGAAGGGAAGGTATCATCGCCCCCCCTCATTCCGTCACCCCGGGCTTGACCCGGGGTCCCGCTGCCTTGCCCCGCGCCGAAGAAGCGGGACCCCGGCTCAAGGCCGGGGTGACGGGAATATCGTAGAGGGATGGTTGTCATCGTGGCCAATTTTCAAGCCAACCAAGATTGTGCAAGATTTCCTCAGCTCGCCACACGAAATCCACCGGTTTAAGCCGTTTGTTGATTCTGATACCCGAATCACCGAGCGAGATTACTTCATGTGGATTTCGCTTCGCAGCGCGATCAAAGCGCTTTTTTGGCGATCCCGAAGCCACCAAATCACTGCTCAATCCGGCACGACGGATGGCAGCAAGAACCTTAATCCCATCTTCTAAATAGCAGTCATCGTCCACCACGACCATCGCATAGCAGTCGTCGGGGGCCACCTCGTCAACCAACATCGCCAACCGCTCAATCCCCGCCGCCCAGCCCACACCAGCCGTCGGATTCCCCCCCAAACTCTCGATCAGCCCGTCATAGCGGCCACCCGCGAGCACAGTCCCCTGCGCGCCCAGCCGGTCGGTCACGAACTCAAACGCCGTATGCCGGTAATAATCCAGCCCGCGCACCAAGGTGTCGTTGCGCGTCCACGCCACCCCGGCTGCATCCAGCCCCTTCGTGACGCTCTCGAAAAAAGCGCCTGCCTCGCTCGTCAGATACGCATCAATTCCCGGCGCGCTATCGGCAATCGGCCGGTCGCGCGGGTCCTTCGAATCCAGAATCCGCATCGGGTTCTTGTCCAGCCTTGCGAGACTGTCCTCGGAAAGCTCCCCCCGATGCGCCTCGAAATGCGCAACCAGCGCCGAGCGCCACGCCTCGCGCGTCTCTGCATCGCCCAGCGTGTTGAGCTGCAGCGTCACCCCGTCCGATATCCCCAGCTCACGGATCAGCTGATCGGCGAACACCAGCAATTCGACATCCGCCGCAGGCTCAGCCGCGCCGATGATCTCGGCATCAATCTGGTGGAATTGCCGATACCGCCCCTTTTGCGGCCGCTCGTACCGGAACACCGGGCCGTGCGTCACGATCTTGAGCGGCGTATATTGCTGCCAGCCCTCGGTCAGGAAGGCGCGCGCGATGCCGGCGGTGAATTCGGGGCGCAGGGTGATCGAATCGCCGCCGCGATCCTCAAATGTGTACATCTCTTTTGAGACGACATCGGTCGTCTCACCCAGCGAGCGCGCAAACACGGCGGTGGCCTCAAACACCGGCAGTTCGACCCGCTGAAAACAATAAAGTTTTCGAACGCGCTCAAACGCTTCGACCACATGCGCAAAGCGCCGTTGGTCGTCGCCGAAGATGTCCTGAGTGCCGCGAATGCGGTTGGGCGTTGCTGTCTTGGCCATTAATCGGCGGTGTCTAAGCGAGCAGAACGCCAAATGCCAGCGGCTGCGCGACGAAATTGGTAATTCAACCCAACTGCGCGCGGCACCCAGCGCAACATATGATCAACCCTGGGCCAAATACTGTAGGTAAGCACCAGACTGTCATTAATCCGGGCATCAATTCGGGCATCAATCTGGGGGATGTATCCCGTGTCGCGCTTGGGCTAGCACCAAGCGATGACCAATCAGCCCGAAACCATCCACCGCCAGCGCTTTGTGCCGCCCCGGTTTCTGCTGTTCTGCGCGGCGCTGGCGATCGGGTTGGCGGCGCTTGTCCCAATACTGGGGCCAGCGCTGGGCATGATGACGGCGTTTGATATCGCTGCCGGGTTGTTCCTGGTCGTGGTCGTGCCGCTGCTCGACAGCAAGGCGAGCGGGATGCGCATCCACGCCCGGAACAATGATGCCAATCGCGCCGTATTGTTGGCGATCAGCCTGGTCGTGATGCTCGTCATCCTGGCATCGGTTGCCAGCGAAATGCCTTCGATGAAGAGCACGACCACGGTCGCTTTGGTGGTGGCTACGCTGGTGCTGTCCTGGCTGTTCTCCAACACCATTTGGGCGCTGCATTATGCCAATCTTTTCTACGCCGGCGACGACAAGGGCAAGGACAAGGGCGGGCTGCGCTTTCCCGGCTGTGCGGAGCCCAATTACTGGGACTTCGCCTATTTCAGCTTCACGCTTGGCATGACCTTCCAAACATCGGACGTGGAAATCACGCGAACGTCGATGCGCGGCCATGTCACGGCGCATTGCCTGGCCGCCTTTATCTTCAACATCGGCGTGCTCGCCTTTTCGATCAACGTACTGGGCGGCGGTTGAAGGGGTGGACGCTGGCGGCGAGCACTGCTTTAACGTCGGCCCGCCTGTGATTTCCATCCGCACCAAGGTTTCACTGATGATCCGCATGCTTTCCCTGACCGCGATGTTGCTTGCCTCCACCGCGGCGCTTGCCGAAAATTCCAAGCCGCAGCCGGTGCCGATCGTCGATACGATCCCGGCGGCGCGCGACATTCCCTATCCGGGGACGATTACGCTGACGATCGATGCGACCGATACCAAGCAAGGGGTTTTTCGCGTCAAGCAACGCATTCCGGTCGATAAGGCCGGTCCGATGGTGCTGCTGTTTCCCCAGTGGCTGCCCGGCAACCACCGGCCATCGGGCCAGCTTGAAAAGCTTGCCGGGCTGAAGATCAGCGCAGGCGGCCAGCCCGTTGCCTGGACCCGCGACCCGGTCGACATGTTTGCCTTTCATGTCGATGTGCCGGTCGGAGCGGACGCGCTCGACATTGATCTGCAATTTCTGTCGGCGACCGCTGGCAATCAGGGCCGTGTGGTGATGACGCCCAACCTGATCAGCCTGCAATGGAATTCGATGTCGCTTTATCCAGCGGGCTATTTCACCCGCCAGATCCCGATTGAGGCAAATGTCACCTATCCGACGGGCTGGACGGCCGCCTCAGCGCTGAAAGCGACCGTCGCGGGGTCGGTCTATCGCTATGAAAAGACCAATTATGAAGTGCTGGTCGATTCACCCGTTGTTGCTGGGCGCTATTACAAGAAATTCGATCTCTCGCCGCGCGTCGTGATCGATGCCTTTGCCGACGCGCCGGCGCAACTCGTCGCCAGTGAAGCGCAGGTTCAGGCGCACCGCAATATGGTCGATCAGGCAGTGAAGGTTTTTGGTGCGCAACATTATGATACCTATCATTTCCTGTTCACGATCTCGGATGAGCTGGGTGGGATCGGCCTAGAACATCATCGGTCTTCGGAAGATGGCGTGAAGCCCGGCTATTTTACCGACTGGGAAAACAGCACGCCCTCCCGCGATCTGCTCCCGCATGAATTTGCCCATAGCTGGAACGGCAAATTCCGTCGCGGCGCGGATTTGTGGACGCCTGATTTTCGCATGCCGATGCGCGGAAGCCTGTTATGGGTGTATGAAGGGCAGACGCAATTCTGGGGCCATGTGCTGCAAGCGCGGGCCGGTCTGGTCAGCAAGCAGGATAAGCTTGATAGCTATGCGCTGATCCTGGCCGGGCTCGATACCGCGCCTGCGCGGCAATGGCGGCCCCTGGTCGATACCACCAACGATCCGACCATCGCAGCGCGACGCCCCAAGGGCTGGACCAGCTGGCAACGCGCCGAAGATTATTACAATGAAGGGCTGCTGATCTGGATGGAAGTCGATTCCATGCTCCGCCAGCAGACGCGGGGCAAAAAATCGATCGACGATTTCGCGCGCGCCTTTTTCGGCATTAATGACGGCGATTGGGGCGAAGTAACCTACACGCTCGACGATGTCGTCGCCACGCTGCACGCCATTTCCCCCTATGACTGGAAGGCGTTCCTCACCCGCCGTACCACCGAAACCGGCGCACCCGCACCGACCGCCGGATTTGCGGCCAATGGCTATAAGCTGATCTATACCGAAACCCCGACCGGCTATTTCAAGGCCAATGAAAAGGATCGCAAGAACACCGATCTCAGCTATTCGCTTGGCCTGGTGATTGGCAAGGATGGGCAGATCACCAGCGTTATCTGGGACAGCATGGCGTTCAAGGCGGGGCTAAGCGTTGGCGATTCGATCACCGCCGTGAACGGCCTGACCTATTCGCCTGAAAAACTGAAGGAAGCGATCACCGCCGCCAAAACGAGTGACGCGCCGATTATCCTGCTGACCAAAAATGGCGATCGCATCAGTGAAACGCCAATCGACTATCATGGCGGTTTGCGATACCCGCGGCTCGAAAAAATCGGCACCGGAGAGGGTGGCCTCGATCGGCTTTTGGCAGCCAAGTAGGAAGAGTTAGACGTTATGCGAATCGACATGATCCCGGTCGGCGATGATCCGCCCAACAGCCTCAACGTTATTATTGAGGTGCCGGTCGGCGGCGAACCGGTGAAATATGAATTCGACAAGAAATCAGGCGCACTCTTTGTCGATCGCATCTTGCACACGCCGATGCGCTATCCGGCCAATTATGGATTCATTCCGCACACGCTGTCCCCCGATGGCGATCCGCTCGACGCGCTGGTCGTGGCGCGCTCGCCCTTCATTCCGGGCTGCGTGGTCCGCGTGCGGCCAATCGCGGTGCTGTTCCTTGAAGACGAAGCTGGCGGCGACGAAAAGCTGCTGACGGTGCCTGTTGACGCGACCTTTCCCTATTATGCCAATGTCGATGAACATCATGATCTGCCCGAGATTGTGATGCAGCAAATTGAACATTTTTTCACTCATTACAAAGACTTGGAGCCAAAGAAATGGGTTCGGGTCGGCAAATGGGGCGGTGCCGACGAAGCGCGGCAGATCGTGGTTGAAGCGATTGAGCGCGCCGCAGCCGAAAAGGCTTCGACCTAACCTTTGCGGCGGGGTTTGCGGGCCGGTGCCCGCTGCCCCGCAGCAATGCCGAGCGCGGCCCATTCCCGCATCGAATCGGCATCGTCATAGACATCGTCGGGCGCACGGCGATAATTCATCGACCCTTCGCGCCCCTCCCCCATGCTGAAGGTGAAGCGCGGGCAACCGGCGGCATCCCAAACCGCATCGCTTTCCACATCGGCCTTGAACCAGAGCTGATCGTCGGCAACGATCGCAAATATCGTTCCATCGAGGTAGAGCGTCGCGCCGCCCATCATCGCGCGCTTGCTGAGCTGGCCAATGGGGGCAAGCGCCTCGTCGATCCACTCAATCAGGCCAGCATCAACCGCCATCAGCCGCGCTCGGCCAATGCCCGCAATTGATCACCTTCCATCCGCCACAAATCAAAGTCGGCATTGTGGGTGCCGCCATTTCGCGCATAAAAGCGCTTGGTGGCTTCGTTGTCGGTTTGCACGATCCAATCCATCCATGCGCAGCCGCGATCAAGCGCCTCAGCGGCAAGCGCGCGCAGCAATGCTTCGCCAGCGCCGCTTCCGCGCGCCGGTTCGTCGACATAAAGATCCTCCAGGAACAGCACTGGCTCGGTCAGCCAGAAATTGAAGGTCAAAAACCAAAGCGCCATCCCGACAACCTCGCCGTCCAGCTCAGCGATATGAGCGAAGCCCCGATGATCCGGACCGAACAACGCCGTGTCGAGCGCCGCCTGCGATCCAGAAACCCACTCCTCACGCTGCCAATGCCGCCCAAAGGCCAAGAGGAGGCGACGAATTTCGGGTACATCATCTCGCGTCGCGCGGCGGATCACGAGCATCTTGATCAATCCTTCGCGGCTAACCGAGTCAGCGCCTCACCCGATACACGGCAGGTGCGCCATTCCTCCATCAATTCAGCACCCATTGCCTGGTAGAAATCAATCGCCGGGGTGTTCCAGGTCAGCACCTGCCATTCAAACCGCGTGCAGCCTCGCTCTACAGCAAGTGCAGCCAGGTGCTTGAGCAACGCCTTGCCGACCCCGTGGCCGCGTGCGGCGGGTGTGACGTACAAATCCTCCAGATAAAGGCCGCGCCACCCCGTCCAGGTCGAAAAATTGTGGAAAAACAGCGCCAATCCCACAGGACTGCCGTCACTTTCGGCAATCAGCGCCTCCGCGGCTGGGGTCGCGGAAAACATCGCTGCGTGAAGCAAGGTCTCCGTCGCCACGACCTTTTCGATCGCCTTTTCATAATCGGCCAGTTCCCGGACGAAATGGAGAACGGTTGGCACATCCTTGGGTTCAGCAGGGCGGATCATCAGCGTCATGCGGCAGCTTCCGTTTGGGGGGCGGCTGCAGCTGGTCCACGGATAGCGACCAGACAACCGGCAATGATCAACACTGTCCCGGCAATCGTAAACAGCGAAACATGTTCGCCAAAACACACAAAACCAAGGATCGCCGCCCAGATAAAGGCGGTATATTCGACAGGCGCAAGCACCTGCGCCTCCGCTCGGCCATAGGCCCAGGCGAGCGCCATTGCCGAAACAGAACCCAAAACCGCCGCCGTACCAATTGCCGGCAGTTGCCTTATCGCTGGCATCGTTGCGAACCAGGGGGCACCGATCAGCAATAAGCCGCTCAGCACAACGCTGGTGAACAGCGCGACTTCGAGCGGGTCGGCAACCTGCGCCTGCTGACGCAAGAGAATCAGGCTATAGGCATAAAAGATCGAGGCGGCGAAGATCGCGACAGAGCCCAAAACATGCTCAGTCGATGCCTGGGCCTGCACTTCCCCAGCGGCAATCGCGAGCACGCCAAAGCTGGCGACGATTGATCCCAAAATCGCGGTGCGCCGGATCGTCTCGCCGAGCAGTGCCGCTGCAAAATACAGCGCGATCAGCGGCGCGAGGAATGTCAGCGCGACGCCTTGCGCCATCGGCACGCGCACCAACCCCCAAAAAAACAGCAACACCGAAATACCCGCCGTGCCGCCGCGCATCGCGTGGAGTTTAAAGGCTGCCAGTCCAGGCCAGGGCCGCCGCCGCGCGACGAATACCACCCCCAGCAACATCACCCCCACCAGTGATCGCCACAAGACCGCGCTATAGGCCCCGCTGGTGATGCTAAGGCCCTTTATCAACGCATCCATCACCGAATAGGTGAAGATTCCGCCCGAGGCGACAGCAAAGGCAAGGGCATCTTTGTTGATCATCGCCTGATGCGATAGCCCGGTCCAGGGCGCGCGTCACCCGTCCTTAGGTCGCGTGGCGCGGCATCATTGTGCCAAGCCACCGATCGGCTGGCGCTCACATCAACAATGCGGGCCGCTCAGGGCCAACGGCGCTGCTCTTAAGAAATCACGCACCAATGCAAAGCCCCTCCCCCTTAGGGAGAGGGGCATGGCCAGGATTGCAAATCGTTAAGCGGCCTTCGCCCGGCTCGCGCGCTTGCGCTCATTGGGGTCGAGATAGCGCTTGCGCAGACGGATCGATTTTGGCGTGACTTCAACGAGTTCGTCGTCATCAATATAGGCGATCGCCTGTTCGAGCGTCAGCCGCCAGGGCGGCGTCAGGCGGATGGCGTCGTCCTTGCCGCCCGAAGCGCGGAAGTTGGTGAGCGCCTTGGCCTTCATCGGATTGACCTCAAGGTCGTCCGTCTTGGCATTCTCGCCGATAATCATGCCTTCATACAGCGCCTCGCCGGGCGCGACCATCATGACGCCGCGTTCTTCCAAGGGGCCGAGCGCATAGGCATTGGCCTCGCCCGAACCGTTGGAGATCAGCACGCCGTTCTTGCGGCCTTCGATCTTGCCCTTGTGGGGGCCGTATTTCTCAAACAGCCGGTTCATGATGCCGGTGCCGCGCGTGTCGGACAGGAATTCGCCATGATAGCCGATCATCCCGCGCGACGGTGCGCTGAAGGTGATGCGCGTCTTGCCACCGCCCGAGGGGCGCATGTCGGTCAGTTCGGCTTTGCGGATGTTCATCTTCTCAACAACCGTGCCCGAATATTCTTCGTCCACGTCGATGATGACGGTTTCATAAGGCTCGGTCTTCTGGCCGTTCTCGTCTTCCTGGAACAGCACGCGCGGGCGGCTGATGCCGAGTTCGAAACCCTCACGGCGCATCGTTTCGATGAGCACGCCGAGTTGCAATTCGCCGCGGCCTGCCACTTCGTAGCTATCGCGGTCGTCGCTCTCGGTGACCTTGATCGCGACGTTCGATTCGGCTTCGCGGAACAGGCGGTCACGGATCATGCGGCTCGTCACCTTGGTGCCTTCGCGACCCGCCATCGGCGAATCGTTAACGGCAAAGCGCATCGACAGCGTCGGCGGATCGATCGCTTGCGCGTGCAGTGGCTCGGAAACCGAAGGGTCGCAGATCGTGTTGGCGACGGTCGCGATGGTCAGGCCGGCAAGGCTGATGATGTCGCCTGCATTGGCCTCATCGACCGGCAACCGCTCGAGCCCGCGGAACGCCATGATCTTCGACGCGCGGCCAGTCTCGACGATCTTGCCCTCGGGATCGAGCGCGTGGATCGGCATGTTGGTCTTGACCGAGCCCGAAAACACCAGGCCGGTCAGGATGCGGCCAAGGAAATTGTCGCGGTCGAGCAGGGTGACGAGGAACTTGAACGGGCCGTCCGGGTCAGCCGACGGGGCGGGGACATGCTCGACGATCTTGTTGAACAGCGGATCGAGCGTGCCTTCGCGCACATCAGGATTGTCGCCCGCATAACCGTTGCGGCCGCTTGCGAACAGCACAGGGAAATCGAGCTGATCGTCGTTCGCCTCAAGGCTGACGAACAGGTCGAATACTTCGTCCAGCACTTCCTGCGCGCGCGCATCGCTGCGATCGATCTTGTTGACAACGACGATCGGGCGGAGACCCAAAGCCAGTGCCTTGCCCGTCACGAACTTGGTCTGCGGCATCGCGCCTTCAGCCGCGTCGACCAGCAGGATCACGCCATCGACCATCGACAGGATGCGCTCGACTTCGCCGCCGAAATCGGCGTGGCCAGGGGTGTCGACGATGTTGATACGGGTCTTGTGACCGTGGTGATCGTCCCACTCGATCGAGGTGCACTTGGCGAGAATCGTGATCCCGCGTTCCTTTTCCAGGTCGTTGGAATCCATCGCACGCTCTTCGACGCGCTGGTTGTCACGAAAGGTGCCCGACTGGCGGAAAAGTTGATCGACCAGCGTTGTCTTGCCGTGATCGACGTGGGCGATGATCGCCACGTTGCGGAGGCTCATAAGGTGTCCTGATATATCTATGGGGTAAAGGATCGCCGGGCGCATAGCGTAAATGTTGCGGCGCGGGAAGAGCGCACCCGCAAACGCGCTACCGCGTGTTGACGAGGAGCAATTCGGCGGATTCGGCGTTGACCGGCTTTGAATAGAAATAGCCCTGGCCAAATTCGCACCCCATGCCGCGCAGATGGCGGCGCTGGCGGTTGGTTTCCAGCCCTTCGGCGATCACCGACAGGTTCATCGTCGACGCCAGATCGAGCACCGCCTGAACGATCCCGGTGCCGATGCGATCGCTGCCGTCGCCCAGCCCCAAGACGAAACTGCGATCAAGCTTCAATGTGTTGAAAGGATAACGATGAAGGTGGCCTAGCGAGGAATAGCCCGTACCGAAATCATCAAGGCTCATTTTCACGCCCAGCTCGCGCAATTCAGTCATGATACGAACGGCGCGGTCGGGGTTGGCGATGGCGATCCCCTCGGTGATCTCAAGCGAAATCGTAGCGGGATTAATCCCCGTCTCCCGAATCGTCGCTGCAACAAATGCCGTGAAGCCGGGCTGAAGGAACTGGCGCGGGGACACGTTGATGCTCATCGTTACGGGTTTACGGTGCGCGAACCGGCGGTGCCAACGGGCAGTCGCTTCACAGGCTTCGCGCAGCACCCAGCTACCGATGGTGACGATCAGACCTGTTTCTTCGGCAATATCGATGAAATGGCCGGGGGCCACCAACTCATCGGGTCGGCGCTGCCAGCGCAGCAAGGCCTCGAAGCCCGATATCGCACCGGTTTTTAGCTCGACGATGGGCTGGTAATAAAGCTGGAACTCATCGCGCCGCAGCGCACCGCGCAGATCATTCTCGGTCTGCAACCTGACCAGCGCGCGCTGCCGCAACACCTTGTCGAACACCGCAACCTGGCCGCGCCCCCGCGCCTTGGCCTCGTACATTGCAGTATCGGCTTTGCGCAGGAGATCCTGCGCGGTCGCGTTGAGCCGGTGTGCATAGGCCAGACCGATGCTGCCCCCGCTGTGAATTTCATTGCCACCCACCAGATGAGGCTCCGCCAGCGCGGCGAGCATCGCATTAGCAATCGCATGCGGGATCGCCTCATCGGCGAAATCCTCGACCACGACCGTGAATTCATCACCGCCAAGCCGCGCGAGCGTGACCATCGGCCAATCGGCCCGTTCCCCTTTTTTTGCCGCCGCTTGCGCCTCTAACACATCGGACAGACGACGCCCGGTGGCCACCAGCACCTCGTCCCCTATCTGGTGACCAAGGCTGTCGTTGATGAACTTGAAACCATCAAGATCGAGGAACAGCACAGCGACGCCGTAATCGGGACGTCGTTGGCGCCGCTCAAGCGCGATAGAGACACGTTCAGCAAACAACGCGCGATTGGGAAGACCGGTCAAGGAATCGTGCAGCGCATCGAAATAGAGCTTGGCAGTCAATCGCTCGCGTTCGATCACGCGGCCCAGCTGGACGCCGATCTGCGCCATCAGCTCGAGAAACTCGGCATCTTCTGCCAAATTCTCGCGCGCGAAAAATTCCATCACGGCGACGACTTCGTCCTGCACGCAGACCGGAAAGGCAAAGGCGGAATGCAGGCCGCAGCTCCGGGCAACGTCACGGCGCAAAAAATTGTCGGCATTACCAAGATCGACCAACCATTCCGGCATCCGCGTATCAAGCACGCGCCCTGGCAGCCCGACACCGCGCGCGAAGGTGCGTTCGAGCGTCTCGGTGATGAAGGGCATCAGCGGGTCGGGACGTTCGGCAAACCAGATTTGCGGGGCGACAAGCATGTCACGATTTGCGTTATCGGCTAAATAAACATGGCCAAAGGCCCAGCCGGTATGCGTGCAAATCTCTGCAATCGCATAGGATAAGGCTTCCCGTGTATCGGCAGCCGCATTGGCCTTTGCCGCAATCCGGTGGAGCAGCTCAATACGTTGTTGCGACAGATACAGCGCACGCAGACCGCGTTCGGCAATGCCCTCTGCCGTCGTCCGCGCGGTGCGTTCACGGGCGAGGCGACGGCGGAGCCGAACGATCTCTTCGTCGACACCCGTTGAATTGACAAAGTCGCTGGGGTTCAGGACGCCCATTCGACCACCAGGGAGCATTCGGCGCTGCCATCATGCATGCAGCCACGATGCGCAACCGTCACCTTTTCCCCGAAATGATCAGCTGCCCCGTCGATAAAGCCTTCGGCCAGGGCGCACATCTTCCGTGGTGAGGAATAGCCTAAGATCAATTCACCCGTCCCCATTTCCTGAAACTGGAAATGCGGGCACCCCGCCCCCGAATAGAGCTTGCGCACTTCGGGGTGGATGATCGTATTCACGCTCAACAAGAAATTACGGACGTTGCCGGGCGACGTAAAAAAGTCAGGATAATGAATTGCCAGCGACGGTATTGCGCTTTTGCCGAACCAGCGCAGGATCGCTGCCGGTGACAGCGCCAGCTTTTCCGAAGCGGCAGCCACCAGCGCCATGATTTCGCTATCGGGGTAGCTGCCCAGCGAGGTGTAGGCCCCTTCGAGCTCGGCAGCATCGAGCAGATCATCCCAGGTGGCATCGCCGAACTGATCGACCACAGCCTCTTCGAGAAGATTGAAAATCACACCCTTCATTGTCGCCTCCACCACCCCGTAACGACATGGCAGAGAAATAATGAAAGCAACGTAAATGGTTACCCGCGACACGACATCACCCCCCCATTTCGGGTATAGTTGACCATAGGACAAGTTTTTTTGCGGGCCGAACCGTGATCGACTAGGGCCAAGGCATGACCGTGCTGCGCCGCCTAATTCCTGATCGCTTCATTATGATCCTGATGGCGACATTGACCATTGCCACGCTGCTGCCCGCCAGCGGCACCGCGCTGACGGTGGTTGGCTGGATATCCAATGCCGCCATCTTTCTGTTGTTCTTCCTGCACGGTGCACGGCTGAGCCCCCAGGCGGTGATCGACGGGGCGAAACGCTGGCAGCTGCAGGCAGCGATCCTGGCCTTTGGCTATCTCGCCCTGCCCGCCGCCACGCTGGCGATCAGCCACGCGCTTGCCGGCTGGATGTCGCCTGAATTGCTGATGGGGCTCATCTTTCTGGGGGTATTACCAACAACGGTGCAATCATCGATCGCCTATGCATCCATCGCACGGGGCAATGTTGCCGCCGCCGTGATTGCAGCAGCGGCATCAAATCTGATCGGCGTAGTGCTGACGCCGTTGCTGTTCGCAGCAATCGCCAGCACGGCCTTTGGCGCGGTATCGCTATCGGGTGTCGGCAGAATCGCGCTGCTGCTGCTGCTGCCTTTCGCGCTTGGCCAGTTGCTGCGCACCCGCGTGCTGCCAACGGTGCAGCGCCACGCTAAAATCGCTGGCATGATGGACAAGCTGACGATCGTGCTCGCCGTTTATGTCGCCTTTTCCGATGCCGCCACCCAGGGGCTGTGGCAGCGGGTAAGCGCAACGGAACTTGGCGCGCTCGCGCTGGTTGTCCTGGCGTTGCTACTGCTTGCCTTTGCGGCGGCCTGGTGGCTGGGCGCAGCGATGCGGCTGGACCCTGCCGACCGCGCGACGATGCTGTTTTCGGGCGCGCACAAGAGTCTGGCGACCGGCGCGCCGATGGCGCGGATTCTTTTCCCGCCCGCCAGCGCGGGGGCAGTCATCCTGCCCTTAATGCTCTATCATCAATTGCAGCTCATGCTGAGCGCGGTGATCGCCGCTCGACTTGCGGATGATAATGAGCGTATTACATGAATGCTACACTTGAACGCGGCGGCGATCAGCGGCATTTATGCTGAGCCCCGCGCGCTGGAGGAATGAATGGCGACCACGACCGAAACCGCGACCAATACCCTGGTGCTGACCCCGCCCGATCCCGTGCCCGTGGTGGCACCCGAACGCGCCGTCGGGCTGGTGCCCGTGGATGATGAAAAGCGCACCCAGCTTCAGGCCAAGGTCGACAGTTTTGTCGACGATCTGGTCGCGCAGGATGTAAATTCGCCCGAATTCGGCAAACGCGTCGATGCGATCAGCGCAATGGGGCAGAAGGAAATCCGCGACGCTGCCGGGCAATCAAACCGCTTCCTCGACCGGCCCGTCAAGGCAATGGACCAGGAATCGGGTGTCGGTGCCGATCTGGCCGAACTGCGCCGCACGATCGAGGATCTCGATCCCGGCAAAAAGGGCAGCCTTTTGGCGCCCAAGAAGATTTTCGGCATCATTCCGTTCGGCAACAAGATGCGCGATTATTTCGACGGCTATAAGTCTTCGCAGGGCCATATTTCGTCGATCCTGAAGTCGCTCGGCTCGGGCAAGGACGAGCTGCTGATGGACAATGCCGCGATCGACGTCGAACGCGCCAATCTGTGGACGTCGATGGGTCGGCTCGAACAAATGATCGTGCTTGCCCAGACGATGGACACCCGGCTTGAAGACAAGGCCAACGAACTCGACCACACCGATCCCGCCAAGGCGAAGGCAATCCGCGAGACCGCGTTGTTCTATGTCCGCCAGCGCACCCAGGATTTGCTGACGCAAATGGCGGTGACGGTGCAGGGCTATCTTGCGCTTGATCTGGTCAAGAAAAACAATGTCGAGCTGGTCAAGGGCGTCGATCGCGCCAGCACCACCACGGTTGCCGCCCTCCGCACCGCAGTAACGGTGGCGCAAGCGCTGACCAACCAGCGGCTGGTGCTCGAACAGATCACCTCGCTTAATAGCACCACCGCCAACATCATCGATTCCACCGGCAAGCTCCTGAAGAGCCAGACCGCGACGATCCATGAACAAGCGGCGGCCTCGACGATCCCGCTGGAAACGCTGCAACGCGCCTTCCAGAATATCTATGACACGATGGATGCGATCGATGCCTTCAAGCTGAAGGCGCTCGACAGCATGAAAACGACGGTGACGTCGCTTGGTGTCGAGGTCGAAAAATCAAAGGGCTATATCGCTCGCGCCGAGGGCCAGGCACAGGCATCGCTGAGCGGCCCGGCGACCGACGCGTTCAAGCTGGAGTCGGTGTGAGATGACCGATATCGACCGCCAGATTGCGCGATCGGCGGAATTGATCAACCGCGTCGATGCGCGTTCACGGCGAAGCGAACGGCGGCATCGTCCCAACGATATCGGCACGCGCGTCGCTCGAATCGCGATCGCTGACGGGGCGATCTTGCTGGCGACGATCATCTTTGCGCTGGCGATCGGCCCGATCGGGCTGCTTGGCGCGGTGGCGGTGATGGGCCTGATGATGGCCACGACGGTTGCGCTTGCGGTTTTCCCTGCCACCCCGCTGCCAACGCCTGAAAAACTGCGCGAGGTGTCGCTTAAAGCACTGCCCCAACAAACCGAACGGTGGCTGGATACCCAGCGGCCTGCATTGCCGGCCCCCGCGATCACGCTGATCGATCAGATCGGGCTTCGGCTAGACACGCTGGGCCCGCAACTCGCCATGCTTGGCGAGGACGAACCCGCCGCCGCTGAGGTGCGCAAACTGGTCGGCGAGCAGCTACCGGAGTTCATCAAGGGCTATACGCGAGTCCCACCAGAGCTGCGCCGCGTCGAACGCAACGGCAAGACGCCCGATGCCCAGCTGCTCGACGGGCTTCGGCTGATTGAAAATGAAATCGGCGAAATGACAACGCAATTGGCGGAAGGTGACCTTGATCAACTCGCCACGCGCGGGCGATTTCTGGAGATCAAATATCGCGGTGATGGCGCCGATCCCGTTGGCTGAAGGATCGGATTGACGATTTAGGCATATAACGGCACGTTGACTGCCAATAGAAGCAGCCAAGGATCAACCCATGCAGGTCATCAACGCCGTCATACCCTCACCCGAGCAGGCCGCTGCGTTCTTCGGTGCGGCGGAAAATGGCCCGTTCACGATGATCAACCTGCTGAAGTTCAAACCAAAGGCCGATTATGCTGATGGCCGCGACGCGCATCTGAGCGGTTTTGAGGCCTATATGCGCTATGGCATGGCCGTGCGTGCCCATATCGAAGCGGTTGGTGGCGTGCCGGGTTATGCTGGGCGGGTTACCGGGCTGATGCTGGGCGACGTCGAAGAGCTATGGGATATGGTCGCGCTCGCCGAATATCCCTCGCTTGCCGCTTTTCAGCAAATGGTGGCTAATCCGGAATATCAGGCGATCTCTGTACACCGCGAGGCCGGCCTTGCGGGTCAGTTGAACATCAAGACGCAGGGCCCGCGCGCGTAGCGGGCAAACGGCCGCTACGGCGGGGTTTAGCCTATCGACGCCGCCGAAACCTGAATCTCGATCTGCGCGGCGACGCGCGGCATGATCAGATGCCGCAACATATCCAGATCATTCTGCAGCGCGATCGGATCGCACCCCTCGGTTGATCGCAGGACCATCTTCAGCCAGTCGCTCATATGCGGGTGATCCAGAATCCAGGCGATGCGCGCTTCGGCCACTGCCAGCGCGACCTCGGGTTCCTGGCGCGCGACCACTTCCCGCTCAGTCAAGTGTTGCACCAATCGCAACAGGCCAGGTCGGCAGCGACGGCTGAATCGGCTCCCATCGGTCAGGCGGCGAGTTCGACGGCCATATCTGTCCTGCTGACGGGGCTGACCGATTCCCAGCCAAGATCCCCGCTATAACGCCAGGCCATCCGCCCTTCATCATCAAGCGCAAAAAGGTGCAGCCAGCGATTGTCAAACAGCGCACGCACGCCATGGTGACGGTCGAGGATATCGGCCATCGCCTCGCGCGGCGCTTCAATGCACACGCTTAGCCGCAGCGGTTCATGCATCAGCTTTTCGCCGTCATGCACCGATTGCCACGGCAGGCCGGCCCGCAACGCCCCGCCATTGCCTTCAACAACGCCAATGCCGCCAATGACATTATGCAGCAGTTTGTTACCGCCGCCGAACAGATCAGGCGCAACCGCCGATCCATAATATTGCAGGCTGATCCAGCTCGCGACAACGACCGGTGCGGTCATGATCAGTTCGAGCACGCCAAAGCCCTTGTCCTGCCGCCAGTCATAATCATGCAGGAAAGCGCGGCCCCCAAGGCTTTTGCCCAAAGTGCGTTGGCGCGGCGCGGCGATGAACGTCTTGCACCCGGCCAGCGCCCATTCAGGGCGGGTTTCGGCCCAATCGCGGCTGCGCTGCGCGATACTCGCTTCACCTCTTGCCCGCGGCAGCCGCAGCGCCCGTTCGGTGCGGGCAATCACCCCGGCAGCTGACAGCCAAACTTCCGCGCGCGTCAGATCGACGTTATGCTTCAGTGATGGATGATCCTGGCTATACAGGAACACAGTATCGGTGGTCGTGTCGTGCAGCGCACCGACGAACATCGTCTCCGTCGGGATGGCAATCCCCGCTTGCGCCAAGCCGTCACGAACTTCTGGCGCGTTGAGCAAGGCTGCAAGCAACCGGGCATTGACCTCGCCCGAATACCCCCCACAGGCGCCACAATGCAGCCCGCTGGCGTGCGGATTATTGACGACATTGGCCCCGTGGCCGACCAGCAGCACCAGCGGCGCAAAATTGTCGGTCAGCGACATCGCCCGCAAAATCGACTTGGCCATCCCGATCCGCGTTGGCAGATCGATGGCGGGATCTGGATAGGGGGCCGGATCATTGGGCGCGTCATTGGCATGCCAGCCCAGCGCATCGCGGACGAGCTTGGCGACATAGACAGGCCCGGTCGCTTCAACAAACGCGAAGGACGATACCGCGGCCAGCTTGAACCGGCCCCAAGCCCGCGTCGCGCGCTGGCGGTAGCGCAGCGTGAGATCAGCCGACTCATCAGCAAAACCGCCCGAGCGCGAGCTTAGCCCGGGATTGAGGAGCACCGGGAGCCGGTGTTCTGCAACATCCGAACCAAAGCGCCGGTGCGACGCCGTCAAGCCAAAGAAGCCCGCAAAGCCAAGCGTTTGAATCCTCGGATCGATCGTTTCGAGCGCGCGGCGATAGACTTCCGAACGGACATCAATGCAAAAAGCGGCCTGCAGCACTGGCGCTCGGGTCGCGGCGCTGGCCTGCACCCTGGCGAGCGTCTG
This sequence comes from Proteobacteria bacterium ST_bin13, assembly GCA_002083645.1. Lineage (GTDB taxonomy): Bacteria > Pseudomonadota > Alphaproteobacteria > Sphingomonadales > Sphingomonadaceae > Sphingomonas. Next base: position 181,454 of record MSXQ01000004.1, on the reverse strand, counting down.
CGCGAGATCGCGCTGCGCCGCCCGCTCACAGGCTTCCTGCAGGATCGCATCGATGATCTGCGCCTCACTTGGGTCGATGGGCCGCGCATGCGCCGCGATCGTCTCTGCCCAAGCGGCGCCGATCTGCACCTCATACTGCCCAAACAGCGCCTCCTCCCAAAGCAGGCGGATCGCCAGCATATCCGTGATCGTGTCGTCGCCGCGCCCGGCAAGCCCGGCCTGCCAGAGCTGGAACCGCGCATAGTGCGCCCAGCCTCCCAGGCTGATCAGCAAGCGGTGGAAATAGGTTTGCAGCGCTGCTGGGGTCAGGCCCAGCCGCGTCGCTGACCGCTCAATCGCGACAGCCGCACTGTCAGGCGTATCACCGACAAACGCCGCAAAGCCGCGCAGACCGACAATCTCTGGCGTCAGATCATGCGTCGCAACCGCCTGCCAAGCGGCATAGGCACTCTTGCCATGGGGTGCCGCCCATAACGCCTGACCTCCGTCAAAAAAGCCGCCGCACCATGCGCCGAAGCGCTCAGCAATAACCCCCGCCCAATCGATTCCTGAAGCCTCGGCAGCCAAATCGGCGACGGTCGGCAACGCGACGGGCTCGTCCGCCGGCTGAAGCGCAGCGGACTTCAGAATCGCGGCTGAAGCTGGTCGGCGCGATGGGCTTGCCGCCTTCCAGGCAGCGTCCAGATCGGCATCCGTCACGGTACCATTGGCGATGCGCTCCCGATACCAATCGCGCGGCATCGTCACGGGTGCCCCCGATACCCGCGCCAGCAGCGCGGCGGTATCGGCAAGGCCAAGCTCGGCCTGGCCGAGATAGGGGTTCACCGCGACGCTTGAGGCCAATGGCCAGACCGGCGGGATCGCCTGCGCTGCAGCGTTAGCCGCCGCGATCAGCGATTGCGCCGCAAGCACGGCGTCGTCAGGCTTTACAGACATGATGATGCTCTCCGAAAAGGACGTTGCCGGTTTGATCAGCGCTGCCGCCGCAGCGCCCAGCCGCCAAGCAAGCGATCAAACAGGGCGTTGGCATAAAGGCCATTGGCGAGGTGGACGCGCAGCCCCGCTGCTGCCGGGTGATAGGCCCAGAGCGGAAACATCGCCTGGGCAATGGCGACGATCCCGAAGCTCAGCACCGCCAGGATGATCAGCGCCCATTCCAGCGGGCCCGGCGGAGGCGTGGCCGGCAGCGTGCCTGCAGTCAGCCAGGTCGCCAGGGCGTGAAGCGTGAAATAGCCAAACGAAGCTGCCAGCGCATAGACCGCCATGCGCTGAGTCAAGGCGCGCGGCGCGGCATCGGCCAGGCCCTGAGCGAGCAAATAGGCAACGCCGAAAATCAGGATTGCCCCCAGCGCGGTCGCTTGCGGCGAGCGGACCCCGTCATCAAACGCCAACCCGATCACGGCATAGGTCGCCAGCGCGGCAAGAAAAGCGCGGCCAACCGCCTTGGCACTGGGAATCGCCACCGGCCCGGGTCGGCGAAATGCCGCAATCCGGTCAACCGCGCCGCCCGACGCCAGAAACGAATGCGCCTTGTACAGCGAGTGCGCGACGATGTGGAGCAAGGCCAGCGGGAACAGCGCAAGCCCGCATTGCATGATCATGAAGCCCATTTGCGCAACAGTCGACCACGCCAGCGACGTCTTCACCGCCGGTTGCGTCAGCATCACCAGCCCACCGAACAACGCGGTAAACCCGCCGATCATCACCAGCACGGCGAGCACGCCCGGTGCCAGCAGCATCACATCGGCAAAGCGGATCAGCACGAAACCACCGGCATTGATGACGCCGGCATGCAGCAGCGCAGAGACGGGGGTTGGGGCCTCCATCACTTCCGTGAGCCAGCCGTGCAGCGGGAATTGCGCCGATTTGAGCAAGGCCGCGACCGCGAGCAGCCCCGCCGCCACAACCGCCCCGGTGCCGCCATCGCCAGCGCGCGCAGCATTCAGGATGGCATCAATATCGGTGGTGCCAAAGCTGATCGCGAGCAGTGTCGCTGCCCCCACCAGCGCGACATCGCCCAGCCGCGCCGTCACGAATTTCTTACGCGCGGCGCGCTGTGCCGCCACGCGTTCAGGATAGAAAAGCAGCAAGCGGTGCAGGCACAGGCTGGTGACAACCCAGGCAAAAATAAGCTGGGCAAGGTTACCGGCCGTCACCAGCAGCATTACCATTGCTAGCGTGGCGCTGAGCCAGGCCATGAAGGCCCCATGCCGCGCCTCGCCGTCCAGATAGACGGCGGCATAGCGCACCACGATCCAGCCAATGAAGGAAACGAGCAGCAGCATCACCATGCTGACAATGTCGATCCGCGCCGACAGGCCGATATCCGGCGTGCCGACGAGCAACGCCGTCGCCGGACCGCTCATCACCAGCAGACCCGCCGAGAGCAGCGCGATGACAACCGCCAGGATCGTCAGCGCTTCGATGAGCATGAGTTGGCCGGAAGCGGGCCGCTTGGCCCCCACAAAGCCGACAAGAGCAGCAACCAGCACCGCACATGGCGCTGCAAAAACGAGCAAGTTGAGTGACACAGTCTTTCCCCGTTGATTCGCCCTAAGGCGTCACAACGTCGCTAGCGAAAGGGGAAGCCTGCGAAAAATTCATTGTTTGCACGATATCGTTCGCTTTAAAGGAACGATATGGCTGATTTCAATTACAACCATCTGCGCTATTTTTGGGCCGTTGCGCAGGACGGCAACCTCACGCGCACCGCTGAACGGCTGAACGTCTCGCAATCCGCGCTATCGGTACAGATTCGCAAATTGGAGGATCGGCTCGGCCATCCATTGTTCGAACGGCGAGGCCGTCAGCTGCATTTGACTGAGGCAGGGCGCATCGCGCTTGATCATGCCGACGCGATCTTCGCGACAGGGGACGAGTTGATCGGCACGCTGCGCGAAACCGGTGCCGCGCGCCAGGCCGTGCGCATTGGCGCACTGGCCACGCTGTCGCGCAACTTCCAGATCGGCTTTCTAAAGCCCTTGCTGGGCCGCAATGACATCGAAGTCATCCTGCGGTCCGGCAGCCCCGCCGAATTGCTGCTCGGTCTGCAATCGCTCGCGCTGGATGTCGTGCTGACCAATCAGCCACCCCCCACCGACGCTTTAACGCAGTACATTGCTCACAGGCTTTCCGAACAACCGGTCAGCCTGATCGGCACGCCGCAATTGGTAGGAACGACGCGATCGGTAGCTGCCTTGCTTGACCGGCACCCGGTGATCCTGCCGACATTGGGCAGCACCCTGCGGACCAGCTTCAACGCCTTGGTTGATCGTCTTGATATCCGGCCACAGATTGCGGCTGAGGTCGATGATATAGCGATGATGCGCCTGCTGGCCCGCGAAGGCTTTGCCCTGGCCGTCCTACCCCCCATTGCGGTGCGCGATGAATTGGCCTCAGGCATGCTCGTGGAGGCCGATACGCTGCCCGGCATAACCGAGACATTCTTTGCGATCACCACCGACCGGCGCTTCCCCAATCCCATCATCCGCATGCTCATCAGCAATATGGGCAGTGATTCTACCTGAGCACGGCAATCGCGCTACCGCCTGCTAGATTCTCCGGTGACCTGCGGCCTATTCCTGCTTAGACCACCGGGAGAAGATACGGTGGAGAGACGAATGACATATCGGTTCGGGGCGGTTTCTGGCGCAATTGTCGCCACGCTATTGGTGCCCATGCTGGCCCAGGCGCAGGCGCAAACCCCCGCAGCGGCAACCCCAGCTGCTGGTGACAAGAAAGCCGATGCCAAGCCCGCCAAATGGGATGTCAACGCCCCCACCGGATTGAAAACCCACCAAGTGCCCATCGCGGTCGACAATGGCAGCTGGATGAATGTCGACGTGTCACGCGACGGCAAGATAATCGCCTTCGACCTGCTCGGTGACATCTACACCATGCCGATCAGCGGCGGCACGCCGACGCGGATTGCCGAGGGGCTGACATTCGAACACCAGCCGCGTTTCTCCCCCGATGGCAAGCGGATCGCTTTCACCTCGGATCGGGGCGGCGGCGACAATATCTGGATCATGAATGTCGATGGCAGCGACAAGCGCCAGTTGACCAAGGAAGATTTCCGCTTGCTCAACCAGCCGAGCTGGAGCCCTGACGGTCGCTTCATCATCGCGAAAAAGCACTTCACCACCCAGCGTTCGCTCGGCACCGGCGAAGTCTGGATCTACCACGTCTCGGGCGGCGGCGGTGTCCAGCTCGTCAAGCGCGCCAGCGAACAGCTGCAAAAGGAACTGGGCGAGCCGATCTACGCTCCCGACGGCAAGAGCCTTTACTACACCCGCAACGTCACGCCTGGCCCGATCTTCATCTATGCGCAGGATTCGAACACCGACCTTTTCGACATCGAACGCTATGATTTTGATACCGGCGAAGTGACGACGGTCGTCTCGGGCGTCGGCGGATCGGTGCGGCCAACGCCATCGCCCGACGGCAAGAAGATCGCCTTTGTCCGCCGCGAGCGGACCAAGTCGAAGCTCTATGTGAAGGACCTGGCCTCGGGCGAGGAGCGCAAAATCTATGACGCGCTTGACCAGGATGTGCAGGAAACCTGGGCGGTCACCGGCGTCTATCCCAACATGGCATGGACCCCGGACGGCGCCAGCGTCGTGTTCTGGGCGGGCGGCAAGATCAAGCGCGTTGATGCAGCGGGCGGCGCGGCGGCAGACATCCCCTTCAAAATCGACGACACCCGCGTCGTGATCGACGCGGTCCATCCGCAGATTGAAGTCGCCCCTGCCACCGTCACGACGACGATGCCCCGCTGGGCGAGCGTGTCGCCCGATGGCAATCAGGTCGTGTTCGAAACGCTCGGTAAGCTGTGGATCAAACCAGCATCGGGCGGCACCGCGCGTCGGCTGGTCAAGAGCGATGAAGCCGGGATGGAGCTGTGGCCAAGCTGGTCGCGCGATGGCCGATCGATTGTCTTTGTTGGCTGGACTGATGCCGGGCTCGGCCATGTCCGTACCGTCGCGGCGAGTGGCGGAGCGGCGAAGACTGTGACGGCCGATCCGGGCCATTACCTCAACCCGCGCTTTTCACCTGACGGCAAGATGATCGTCTTTGAACGCGGCCAGGGCGGCGAACTGACCTCGTCGCGCTGGTCCGAAAATCCGGGCGTGTACCGCATTGCCAGCAGCGGTGGAAAGCAGACCCGCATCGCCACCGACGGGTCCGAACCGCAATTCGGCAGCGACAATGACCGTGTCTTCATGATCGCCTCCGAAAAGGGCAAGCGCCAGCTGATCAGCACCGACCTGAACGGCCAGGCAAAGCGAGTCCATGGCACCGGCGATCTGGTCAATGATTATCAGGTCTCACCCGATGGCCGCTTTGTCGCCTTCCGACAGAATTTCGAAGCGTTTGTGATGCCGCTGCTGCCGGGGACGCAGGATGTGTCGATCGATCAAAAGGGTGGTCCGCTGCCGGTGACCCGCGTCAGTGGCGGCGGCGCTGATTTCATCACCTGGTCAAAGGACGGTGCAGCGCTGCACTGGAGCCTGGGGCCGACGCTGTTTACGGCACAGACAGACGCGCTGTTCGCCACCGCGCCCGCTGACAAGGATGCGCCCAAATTTGCCGCGCCCAAGACCGGCCTGTCGCTGTCCATGACGGTGCCTGCCGACAAGCCGACCGGCACGGTGGCGCTCACCGGCGCGCGGATCGTGACGATGGCCGATGCCAAGGGGGGGATCATTGATGACGGCGTGATTCTCATCACTGGCGACCGGATCGTCGCGGTCGGCCCGCGCGCGTCGGTGTCGATACCGGCAGCGGCAAAGACGGTCGACTTGACTGGCAAGACGATCATCCCCGGGCTGGTCGATGCCCATGCGCATGGGCCGCAAAGCGAAGACAGCCTGATCCCGCAGCAAAACTGGTCGGCGATGGCCAACCTGGCCTTTGGCACCACGACGATTCATGATCCCTCGGCGCGGCCACAGCAGATCTTTGTCGCAGCGGAAATGCAGCGGACCGGGCTGATTATCGCCCCGCGCACCTTTTCGACCGGCGAGATCATCTACGGTGCCAAACAGGCCGATGTTTATGCCGAGATCAACAGTTATGAGGACGCACTCGCCCATGTCCGGCGGCTGAAGGCGCAGGGCGCGCATTCGGTGAAGAACTATAATCAACCGCGTCGCGAGCAGCGCCAGATGGTCGTTGCGGCGGGGCAAGCCGAGCAAATGGAGGTGGTGCCAGAGGGCGGATCGCTGTTCACAATGGACATGTCGTTGATCCAGGATGGCAACGCCACGGTCGAACATAATGTCCCGCTCGATCGCTTTTATGACGATGTCGTCAGCCTGTGGTCGCAGACCAAGACCAACTACACGCCGACCTTGGTCGTCACTTATGGCGGGCCGGCGGGCGATCCCTATTGGCGCGCGCATACCGATGTGTGGAAGCACCCCTTGCTGACCAAATACGCCCCGCCCGCACTGCTCGCCGCGCAAAATGTCCGCCGCTCGATCGCGCCCGATGAGGATTATGTCGATGGGGCGTCGGCACGCGAGGCCAAGAAGCTTGCTGACAAGGGTGTGCAGGTCTCGATCGGCGCGCATGGCCAGCAATCGGGGCTTGGATCGCATTGGGAGCTATGGTCATTTGTGCGCGGCGGCTGGAGCCCGGTGGAGGCATTGCGCGCTGGCACGATCATGCCGGCAACCTCGCTTGGCATGCAAAAGGACATTGGATCGCTGGAGGTGGGCAAGCTCGCCGATCTGGTGGTGCTGGATGCCGACCCCACTATCGATATCCGCAACAGCGAAAAGATAGCCAAGGTGATGCTGGGCGGGCGGCTTTATGATTCGGCGACGCTCAACGAGCAGGTCACCGGCAACCGCACCCGCGCGCCATTCTGGTGGGAGGCCAAGGGCGGCGGCGCTGCGGGGGTATCGTTGCCGTCAGTCGACAGCATCACCGGCGGGGACTAAGCGCGCGCCGGGCCCGGGAGGCGGTGGGGGGACGAGGCGGGGGGAAATGGTGCCCGGGGACGGGATCGAACCGCCGACACTGCGATTTTCAGTCGCATGCTCTACCAACTGAGCTACCCGGGCCGGGAACCCGATCAACACCGGGAAGGCGGCCTCTTAGTCATCGTTATCGGCGCTGTCCAGCCCATCGCCACCGCGCGGCTGATCCTTTGATGCCTCCTCGTCGCTGGCCGGTCCGGCGGGGAGGCGATAGCCCTCCCCCAGCCATTGCAGCAGATCGCGATCGACGCAGCCACGGCTGCAAAAGGGCTTGTGCGCAAGCATCGTTGGCTTGCCGCAGATCGGGCAGGTGCCGGCCTTGGCCATTTAATCCTCCAACATAACGGTGCCACCGACGCGGCGGCTAAGCTCGGCACCCCAATCGGGCCGCGACTCGATCCGTGCGCGCACAGCAGGCGGCAATCGGTGCGCGCGGACCCCACCCGGCGGGCTGCGTTCGATCTGGCGTAGCGCGGCGCGAGCGGCAGCACCAATCGGATCGGCGCGGAGCAGCTCCGGTAACGACGCGCGCGGCCGCGGGCGAACGATCTGCAGAAAACCAAAGCCGTTAAGCGCGGTGCGTTCAAACGGCCCCGCCAATGCAGGCGGCAGCGCGGCATCGATCGCGGCGGCCACCGCCTGGCGCGCGGCCTTGCCCTGGACGCTGGGGAAATCGACACCAATCGACCCGCCAATGCCGTGGCGAATCACCGCCTGGCCCAAGGCGGTGGCAGCGGCGACGGCGAGGCTGTCCAGCGGCCCGCTGCCATCGACATCGAACAAGGTCATCGCGGGTGTCGGGCTCATCCGCAGCACGCCGCCGGGAAAGGCGATTTCGCCCTGCACGGCTTCCTCCAGCACTTCGGACCAGCCCGCTTCCTCCAGCGAATCAGCTGCGTGCGCGCGGCAATGGCGCACCGCGATGCCGGTTCCGCTGATCCGTTCGAGCAGATCAGGACCGATCGCCGCCACCGCGCCCTCAGCCGCCACCACTGCGCGCGCTAGTTTGGCGCGGCCGGGTTCTGGAATGACGTCGCGCACCAGCGTCACCAGCAAGGGCCGCCCAACGCTCAACCCCGGCGGTACCGCGCCCAGCAATGCCTCCCCGCTGCCGTCGATCAGCGCCACGCGCCCCTGCCGCCCGGGCAATTGGTCCACCAGCCGGGCCTCGGCCACCGTGCCGACCCGCAGGGCCCCGTCGAGCGCAATCCGTGCCTTGATGATCCGCCCGCCATCGACCAGCGCGGCGCGCGCTTCGCCAATCCCGGCTTCGTAGAGCCATTCAGCCACTGCACGGGCTAGCGACGATCCCGGCGCCTTCGAGCAGCGCGCGGGTTTCGAACAAGGGCAAGCCAACCACGCCCGAATAGCTGCCCGACAGGAAGCGCACAAACCCCTCCGCGCCGCCCTGAATCGCATAGCCGCCGGCCTTGCCCATCCCCTCGCCACTGGCGACATACCAGTCGATCTCGGCCGCGCTCAGCCGTTTGAAGGTGACGATCGTATCGGACACGCGGGTGCGCGGTTTGCCGTCATCGCCGACGACGCACACGGCGGAAAAACAATGATGCCGCCGCCCGGACAACAGCCCAAGCATCCGCCGCAGATCAGCCTCGTCAACGGGCTTGGCGAGGATCCGCCGGCCGACCGCAACGGTGGTGTCCCCGGCGAGCACCACCTCCCCCGCTGCGCGCGGCACCGCCAGCGCCTTTTCAGTGGCGATGCGGAGCACATAGGGGCGCGGCAGCTCAGCGGGGCGCTCGCCCTCATCGATATCGGGCACGGCGATGCGGTGCGGCACAATGCCGATCTGCGCGAGCAGCGACAGGCGGCGCGGGCTCGACGAGGCCAGAACGAGTGCTGGCCGGGAAGCTGGCCCGGAAGCGGCAATACCCGTCACGTCACTTAAAGCGGTAAGTGATCCGCCCCTTGGTCAGGTCATAGGGGGTCAGCTCGACCAGCACCTCATCCCCCACCAGCACGCGGATGCGGTTCTTGCGCATCTTGCCGGCGGTGTGGCCAAGGATTTCGTGATCATTTTCAAGCTTCACGCGGAACATGGCGTTGGGCAAAAGCTCCACCACCTGGCCACGCATTTCGAGCAGTTCTTCTTTTGCCAAACAAACCTCTGAGGAAACGGATACGGATTTCGTGAAGCGCGGCGCATAGCCGAAGGTGGGTGAAAAGGGAAGCGGGGGGCAAGGCCGCGCGAATCGGGGCGGGATCAGGCGGCCTTGAGCGGCAACGACAGGGTTTCGAGCGTCGACAGATCGAGCTTGCCTGATGCCTGATCGATATCGATCCCCACCACCGTACCCGCCGCATCGAAATCAGCATTCAGCCCATCGGCGATCTCCCGGGTTTCGACGCCGGGCGACGATTTCAACTCGATATAAAGACTGTCGGTTTCGGGATAATAATGCAGCTTCATGGTGCATCCTCACGAAAATTGCGATCGATCACGCCGGCAAGAAGCCAAGCCCATAAACCATCGGCCGCAGCTTTGCCGAAAGCGCAGTATAGGCCGCTTTGAACGGATCGAAGTCGGTCAGTTCAGTGTCGCCATAGGCTTCGAGCGCGCGTCGAATCTGATACCAGCCAGCATCGGGACGACCGAGCTTGTATTCGTCTCTGATCTTGCGCGGGAATTGTGTGGCGTGGAAGCGCGTCCACAGCTTGCGCCCTTCATCGAGCACCGCCTGCGCCTCGGGCGAGAAAGCCATGCCCGCCATGTAGCGAACCATGAAGTCGCTCTCGAACCGCCCCTTCGCACCGACTTCGGCCTCTGTGAAGGGGACGAAATGGTTGACGAGGCTCCAGTCGCGATCGTTCCATCGCAGCCCATCGGCACCAGCGGTCAGGTTGCTGCCGTTGAACAGCATCCAGACGAGGCAGTCGGATTTGAAATCATCAGTCAACCGCTCCGAGGGTTGCAGGAATTGGTCGCGATCGTTGAGCCATGTCGGCTTGATGAGGCGACGAACGCTGAAGAGGATGGCGGCTTGCGATAGGTTCCGATCATTCAGCCAAGTGCCGCCACCGTTACGACCGGTGTAGATTGATGAAGTGAGACAAGTGCCCGTAGAGGCGTTCTGGAGGTCGTTGTTCCCGGCAAAAAGATAGCCCACACTGCCGGCGCACGAGCGCTTCATTCGAGGGTTGCCGGATGGGGTAAGGGCATTGGCGAGAGGGATTGTAAACTCCCCGCGAGCGGGAGGCGCCTCGATCCAAGCGTTTAAGAACGTATCGGTCGGCCGGACGACGAATTGTTTCTGGCTGATAGCCTCTCCGCTGCGGGCCAGCGCAATAACTTCGATGTCGCGGACAGGCTCAGGCAGGCTTTGATCCCAAATCAAAAAACCTATGGGAAACGCACCTTTAAGCCCATCAAACGCGCGACTATGGACCACGAATCCGTCTAGATACCTTGCTTGCCAGACCCGACGAAACGGCTCGAAATTCGGCGCATTGATATATTTGAGCGTGCTAAACATCGCGAGCTTTGCGTTCGGTAGCTCCTGACGAATGCGGACGAGAAACTGCGCAAACAACTCTTTGCTCGCATAGCCAACGTTCATTTCGCGCATCCAGCCGTTGATGCGCGTCTTTTCAACGCCGATCTTGTTCTCGTCCCCTTTTGCAATCCCCGACCCGCTTTCCGCATAAGGAGGATTGATCAGTACCAAAATCGGCTTCGCGCCTTCGACCCCGGCCTTCGCATCGGCGATTGCCTGACGCAGCGCCATCGGCACTTTATTCGATCGGGTGTAGTCGATCTCGCCGAAGTCGGTGACGTCATCATTGAGGAAATCGTACTGAAAAATTGTTGCGCCAGCGAATGTCGGTTTCGACTTCATGAACAAGACGTCAGGCTCATCGAGCGTGCTCATGTACACATTGCGCAAATGATTGTGTTTTGCCTCGAGATTGCCGACCCCTGCGCACATGTCCCAAACGATATAGCGCTCCTGCCAGCCTTCTCCCAAAGTGGCTAGCAGCTGGTCGTACGCTTTATCGACGACATGAAACGGGGTGTAAAACGCGCCCTTAAACTTCTGATCGTTGAGAGGCAGCAGGCTGTCACGACGTTCGATAATCCATTGCCGGTGCCTCTGCTCTGGTGGTCGAAGGTAGATGGACCAGAAATTATCATAGGCGCGCACGTTCATGACCGGGACGTATCCTGAGGCACCTTGCAGAATGAAGGCGGGCTGCCCGTCAAACATGCCCAGCCGGGCACCGACCGAAGCATAAGCCGACTGGACGCCATCGTGCATGACGTCTGCGAAAAACAATGTGGCAAGATCGGACTGGTTGGCTACGTCTAACTCGTTACCGATCATCTCAACCCATTTGTCGAAGGCTTGCCTGAGGTTGTCGGGCGTGATCGGCGTTTTGATAACTTTGCCGTCACGGATCGCCGCCTTGATGCTCGCAATGAATTCAGATTCCATCGTCCCAATGGGATAGGTGGTGAAGTGCCCATCTAAATACGGTGCGATCTGAAGTGCCAACGCCTCGTCTGCTTTTGATCCTGCAGAGGGCCAAACAATGCTTTCATCGTCGAACACCGACAACACTTCGGCTATCGGTAGGATTGCGCCGAGCCGCCGGTCGATGGCCACCAAGAATGGCGGTATCGGCTCGCCACGTCCGCGCGCCGCACGGACATAAACGAGCAATTGGCCGAACATAACCAGTGGAGAGGTGGGCACATACTTCGCTTCGAACCAGACCTTGTCGGTTCGGATGTCGACCAGCCCTTTGAAATAGGATTCCAGGCCAAGCGCCTTGATATAGGCGTCCTTGACGTCCTCTTCGGTCTTGGTCCGAGCAAGGGCGACAGCCAAACTCATGCAGGCGCTCCGGCTTGGCATGATCGCTCGATCATGCAGACGGCGGTCGCCCGCAACCGATCAAGCTCGGCGCGATATTCGTTGATGAGTGCCTTGCTGATGTTTCTGCTCCCCGTCGTTGCCACGTTGCGCAAGGCTTTGGCGGCAAGCAAGAAAAATCCCTATCCCCCTACCCCAACCTTGCTCACCAGCCGCACCCCGACATGGTTTGCGCCCAGCCCGCCTTCCTGGAATTGCCGGGCCGAAGGGCGATAGCGCGCGCAGTAATTGCCGGCGCAGAGATAGGAACCGCCCTTGATGACATGGCTTCCCCCGCTGCCATCGGCCCCGGCACCGGCGGGCTCGCTGGTCCATTCCCAGACATTGCCGATCATGTCGTACAGCCCGAACCTATTGGGCTTGAAGCACCCGACGGGCGCGCGGGCAGTGAAGCCGTCCAGCCCCAGGTCGCGGCGCGGGAACACGCCCTGATAATAATTGGCTTGGGGGGTGCCGCCGCTGTCGATCGGTTCGGCCAGGGCAGATTGTGCGGGCTGGCCGGCGCGGGCGGCATATTCCCATTGCGCTTCGCTGGGCAGCGCCTTGCCCGCCCAGCGCGCAAAGGCCTGCGCGTCCTCATAGGCGATCTGCACGACGGGATCGCGGTCCCGCCCCGCGATCGAGTCCGCTGGGCCAGCGGGGTGCCGCCACTGCGCGCCGGGCACCCAGCGCCACCAGCGCGGATCATCCGCATCGGGCACGCTGAACACCGCTGATCCGGGCTGGGCCATCTCCGGCGGGGCACCGGGCAGCGGCGGCGGCGGGCGCTCTGCGATGGTGCGATAGCCGGTTGCCGCCACGAAGCGCGCGAAATCGGCATTGGTCAGCTCATGCGTATCGATGCGAAAAGCATCGACATGCACGCGGCGCGGCGGGCCTTCTTCGGGATATTGGGGATCAGCGCCCATGATGAAATCACCGCCGGGCAGCGTGACCATCGCCGGGCCGCTCAGCGGTGGGCAGGCGCGGGCGGGCGGCTGATCGGGGCTGGCCGTGCAGGCAGCGAGCAACAGGCTGGCGAGCAGCGCGGCGGGGTAGCGGCGCAGTGATGGCGGCATGATCGGCTTATTCGCTGGCATCTGGATCACTCACCCGGCAGGACGTCTTTCGTCTAGATCGGGTTTGGCCGTAACGCATCACGCCCCCGGCGCGAATAGGGGTCACGACTATGAGCGCATCGGGCACAGCAAAGCGCCCACAAGCGGCTGACGCTGGGGTATCTGGAGATCGTGAGTCAGGGCTTTATGCTCCAGCGACGCTCCAAATACCCAAGCGCCGGTAAATCCAAAGTGCATCGATCCCCGTTCCTGCCCCCAGTTTCTGGCCGCCAGTCTCTGGCCCACACCATTGCAAAGGATGAACCCGCATGAAGACGATCAAACTGGCGCTTACCGGCTTTGCTGCGATGATGCTGGCGGCGGCACCCGCGGCCAATGCGGCCCCCAAGCCGCAGCTGATCGCGCGCTGGCAGAAAAGCGGCGCGGGGCAAGCGGTGGATTATCGCGGCTGGGGTGCTTTTTTGAAAACCTATGGCGGGCGGCTGGCGAGCGGGCGGACGGTGGTTGCCTATGGCCGCGTCTCCGCAGCGGACAAGGCGTCGCTGTCGGCAACGGTCAACGCGTTTGAGGCGGTCGATGTCGATCGGCTGTCGCGGGTGCAGCAACATGCCTATTGGATCAACCTGTACAATGCCGCGACGGTTGAGGTGGTGCTGGGTTCCTATCCGACCAAATCAATCCTGAACATCAAGGATGGCCTGTTCCCGACTGGCCCCTGGGACCGCAAGGTCGTGACGGTGAAGGGCATGAAGCTGAGCCTGAACGAGATCGAACACGGCATTTTGCGGCCGATCTTCAAGGACCCGCGCACCCATTTCGCGATCAACTGCGCCTCGGTCGGCTGCCCCAATCTGGTGCTCCACCCTTATGAAGCTGCCAGTCTTGACGCCGAACTGGATGCAGCGGCGCGCAGCTATGTCAATGATCCACGCGGCTTTCGGCTGACCGGAACGCGGCTGATCGCGTCGCAGATCTTTGATTGGTATGGCGTGGATTTTGGCGGACCCAAGGGCGTGCTTGCCTTTGCGCGCCGCTTCGCTGATCCGCAAACCGGCAAGTTGCTGGCTGGCCGCTCGACGATCGACGGCTATGACTATGACTGGGCGATCAACGAAGCTCGATAAGGGCGGCACTGCACAAGGGACATGTTGATATGCTGAAGCGATTTGGGCCGTTGATCATCCTGGTGGTGATTGCCATCGCGTTTTTTGCAGCGGGCGGGCAGCATTATGTCACGCTCGACGCGCTGCGCGATAACCGGCAATTCCTGGTCGATTTCGTGGCGCGCAATCCGATTGGGTCGGCGCTGGCGCTGGTCGGCATCTATGCCGCTTTGGTCGCGATCTCCTTTCCCGGTGCAAGCTTGCTGACGATTGCGGCGGGGCTGTTTTTCGGCACAGTCGTGGGCGGCAGCCTGGTGGTGATCGGCGCGACATTGGGGGCGACGATCGTCTTCCTGATCGCGCGCAATGCATCGGGCGATGCGCTGCGCAAGCGGATCGGCAATTGGGGCGAGAAGCTCGCCGACGGGTTTGAGAAAAACGCGTTCAGCTATCTGATGCTGTTGCGGCTGTTGCCCGTTGCGCCGTTCTGGCTGGTCAATATCGTGCCCGCCTTGTTCGGCGTAAAACTGCGCGATTATGTGCTGGCGACCGCGATTGGCATCATTCCCGGCACCTTTGTCTATGCCTCAATCGGTGCGGGCGCGGGCGCGGTGCTGGCGGCGGGGCAGGAGCTGAACCTGAAGGGCGCATTGCTCAAACCCGAAGTGATCGGGCCGATCCTGGGGCTCGCCGCGCTGTCACTGATCCCCATCCTCTACAAAAAATTCCGTAAGGAGCCGGTCGCATGATCGAGAAATTCGACCTGTGCATTTTGGGCGCGGGCTCTGGTGGTCTCTCGGTCGCGGCGGGCGCGGCGCAATTGGGCATGACGGTCGCGCTGCTCGAACCGCACGAAATGGGCGGCGATTGCCTCAACAGCGGCTGTGTGCCGTCAAAGGCGCTGCTGGCGGCGGGCAAGGCCGCGCATGCGGGCGCGGCGGCGGCGAAATTCGGCGTTGCCTATGATCCGCCCCGCGTCGATTTCGGCGCGGTGAAGGATCATGTCGCCGGCGTCATCGCCACGATCGCCCCGGTCGATAGCCAGGAACGGTTTGAGGGGCTCGGCTGCACCGTCATTCGCGCGGCGGGCAAGTTCATCGATCGCAAGACGGTTGAGGCGGGCGGCCGCCGCATCCGCGCGCGCCGCTTCGTGATTGCGACGGGCAGCCGGGCGGGCGTGCCGCCGATTCCGGGCCTGGCGGACGGGCCATATCTGACCAACGAAACGATCTTTCCCTTACGCGATCAGCCAGAACATCTGATCATCATCGGCGGCGGCGCGATTGGCTGTGAAATGGCGCAGGCGCATCGCCGGCTTGGCTCGGCAGTGACGATCGTCGATTTGGGGCCGATCCTGCCGCGCGACGATGCCGAATTGGTCGCCATCGTCCGGCAAACGCTGATTGACGAGGGCATCGCCATCATTGAGCGCGCGACGATCAACACTGTCGCGCACGAAAATGGCAAAGTCCGGCTCATGCTGGGCGACGGGCAGGTGATCGAAGGATCGCATCTGCTGGTCGCTGCCGGGCGTACGCCGACGGTTGAGGGGCTGGGGCTGGAGGCAGCGGGCATCGCTTATTCCAAAAAGGGCATCGTCGTCGATCCGCGTCGGCGGACGAGCAACAAGCGCATCTTCGCGATCGGTGATTGCCGCGAAGGCCCGCAATTCACCCACACCGCTGGCTATGAAGCCGGAATCGTCATCCAGAACGCGCTTTTCCGCATCCCCGCCAAGGTGGATTATGCGGCCCTCCCCTGGGTGACCTTCACCGATCCCGAACTCGCACAGGTCGGGCTGACTGAGGCAGCGGCGCGGGCGGCGCATGGCGACGATGTCCGCGTTCTGCACTGGCGCTTCGATGAGAATGACCGGGCACAGGCTGAAAAGCGCACCGAAGGCATGGCCAAGGTTGTGCTGGTCAAGGGCAAGGTGGCTGGCGCGTCGATCGTCGGGCCAAATGCGGGCGAGCTGATCCAGACCTGGACGCTGATGATTACCGCCAAGCTGGGGCTGCGCCAGTTGACCGGCATCATCGCGCCCTACCCAAGCTATGCCGAAATCAACAAAAGGCTGGCGAGTTCGGCCTATACCGCCAGCCTGTTCAGCGACCGAACGCGGACGCTGGTGCGCTTTTTGCGCTGGTTCGGTTAGGGTAACAACGACGATAGTTGACGTCATGGGGGTAAGTGATGAAGCGATATCGGGGATTTTTGGCAGGCGCGGCAATGGTCGCGGCTGTCGTGGTGGCAAGCCCGGCAATGGCGCAGCTGGCCGGGCTGAAAGTCACCGTGGTGGACGAGGCAACCGGTGCGCCTGCCGCCGATGCCGAAGTGGTCGTCACGAACCCGGCAATCGGCTTCGAACGGACGCTGAAAACCGATGCGCAGGGCCAGTTGCTGCTGGACGGCTTGTCGACGGTCGGCAGCTATAGCGTCAGGCTGACGGATGCCGATCCGGCGACGGGGTCAGTGCCCCTGTCGCTGCGGTCGAACTTTACCCAATCAGTAACCTTGCGCCGCGCCGACACGCAGGACGCCATCGTCGTCACCGGCGCGCGCGCGACATCCGGGGTCAACACCGTCAATGCCGAAGTCTCTGGCACATTGTCGGCCCGCGAACTGCGCGACTTGCCGATTGAGGGGCGCGATGTCGTCTCCGCGCTGATCCGGCTGCCCAATGTCGTACCATCAACTGGCTTCTTCAACGAAGCGCCAACGGTCTCGATTAACGGCGCCAATGGCCTGTTTACCAACTATCTCATCGACGGCCTCGACAACAATGAGAATTTCCTGGGCGGACAAAAATTCCCCACACCGCTCAGCGCAGCGGCCGATGTCACGGTGCTCAGCAACAATTTCTCGGCCGAATTCGGGCGTACCGCCAATGGCATTGTCAACATCACCTCCAGAGGCGGCGGCAATGAATTAAAGGGCGAGGGCTATGTGCTTTATCGCCCCGGTCGCCCGGTTGACAGCGCCTCCCCCTTTCCGCGCCGCGACCTGTCAGGCAATCCGGTTGGCGACAGTTTCAGCCGCATTCAGGGCGGCGGTTCGATCAGCGGCCCCATCGCCACGGACCGCACCTTTTTTGCGGCGTCGCTGGAATATACCCGTGACGTCAACGACAATGTTGTCGATTCCCCGGCGCTGGGAATTATCGGCGCGGTGCGCGGCACCAACCAATTCTATCTCGGGTCGATCCGGATCGACCACCAGCTGACCGATGACTGGTCGCTCAGCGCGCGCTTCAATTACGGCGATGTCGCGGTCGAGCGGCCCGGCGGCAGCCTGGGCGGCGGTAGCGTCAGCTTCCCCTCGGCGGGATCAGTCGAGGAACGCAAATCGACGCTCGCAGCGCTCACTGCCGTTTATAATGGAGACCGGCTGACCTATCAGGGCAGCTTCCAGTTTAGCCGCTTCAATTGGGATTTCGCGCGCGCCCGCGCGGGCGGGCCGCAGGTCGCCGCGCTCGGGCCGACCGGCCTAACGGTCGCGGTCGTCGGCGACCCGGGCTTTGTGTTTGTAGAGACCGAGAATACATACCAGACCCAGCATAAATTCACGCTGGACCTCGGCGATCACCGGCTCAAGATCGGCGGCGAATTCCTGCACAGCGATTTCGCGCTAGCAGGCGGCGGCAATCCGGATGGCAATTACACCGTGCAGCTGACCCAGGCGCAGCTCAATGCGCTGCGCCCGCGCGGGCTGGCGCTAGGCGCGCAGGATATCCTGTCGCTCAACCCGGTTGTCGCCAATTATGGCGTCGAAATCCGCCCCGCAACATTCGGCACCGGGCAGAGCCAGGTGAACGCTTATGTCGAGGATGAATGGCAACTTCGGCCCAATCTGACCGCGACGCTTGGCCTGCGCTGGGATTATGATTCGCTGTCGGCACAGGGCGGCAACGGCGGTGATTTCAACAATATTGCGCCGCGCTTTGCGGTGAATTACCAGCCCGATGCCAAATCGGCGATCCGCTTCGGCGTGGGGCTCTATTACGATAAGATCCCCTATGCGATCATCTCCGACGCGCTGCAGCGTTCGACAACGAGCCCAGCGTTCGTGGGCCAGCTCAACCAGTTGGTTGCCCGCGGGATCCTGCCTGCCAATACCAATATCGCCGCGGCGACTTTTGACGGCAACCTGACCGTCAACCCGGCCTGCACCACCGTGGCTGCCTGCCCGCCCGCCGCGAGCGTCGCGGGCTTGCGCGCAACGACATCCAGCGATGAAATCCGCATCCGCAACCCCAATGGCTATGACAATCCCTACAGCCTGCAATTGTCGGTCGGCTATCAGCGCGAAGTGGCAACAAACCTCACCGCCAAGATCGATCTGATCTATAACCGGTCGTATAATCTCGTCCGGTTGCGCGACCTGAATGCCCCTGCGCCCTTCACCCCCAATGCCGCCGCGCTAACGCCCGCCAATCTCGCTGCGCTCAGGGCGGCGCCGACCAATGCCGCCCGGATCGCACTTGCCCAAAGTCTGGGACTGGTGCGATCGCAGGCCGCCGCCGATGCGACCCGCCCGGTCTTGCCGGTTGCGGGTGGGGCGCGGCAGATCACCGTGTCCGAAACCGGCGGCACGTCCGAATATCAGGCGCTGAATGTCCAGCTTATCAAGGAAAAGGGCAGCGACTGGTTCGCGGGGCGGGTCAGCTACACGCTGTCACGGCTTAGGAACGACACCGACGACATCAACTTTCGTGCCTCCAACGGCAATGATTTCGCCGCTGAATATGGTCCCTCGGTCAATGATCGCAGCCATGTAATCTCGGCGACTGCCTATCTCTATCCGCTTAAAGGCCTCACCTTTACCGCGACGGGCTTGTTTCAATCGGGCCAGCCCGTCAATCTGGTCCCTGACGCGAGCATTTTCGGGACGCAGGATTTGAATGGCAGCGGTTTCTCCTTCGGCCAGCAATATGTCGGCAACGCCAATCGTCAGCCTGGCGAAGGCCGCAATTCCGGCCGGCTCGGCTGGTCGCGCACGGTCGATCTGGGGCTTCGCTATCAGGTGCCGCTGCTGAACAAGGGGCTGACGCTGTCGGCAGATATCTTCAACGTCTTCAACGCCAATAATCTGTCGGGCTTCGCCAATGCGGCGACCACCTCCAATCAGGTCCAGTTCGGCGGCGGCGTGCCCTTTGTCCAGCGCAATGCCGGGCCGCCGCGCCAATTCCAGTTCGGCGCGAGCTGGTCATTTTGATGGCCGTTCGATGATGGAGCCCTGTTGATGGATTGGGGATTACTGCCCAATCTGCGCAGCCTGATCGGTCTGATCGCCATCATCGCCTTATGCGCGGCGGTCAGCGAGCGGCGCGGGGCGTTGCCCGGCTGGCGCTGGATCGCGGGCGCGGTGGCGTTGCAGTTTGCGCTGGGGCTGGTGCTGGTCAAGGCACCGCCGGTCTGGGCGGCGCTGGCGGCGGCGAATGAGGGCTTGTCAGTGTTGCAGACCGCGACCGACAAGGGATCACGCTATATGTTCGGCTATCTCGCCGGGGGTGACTTGCCCTTTGCGGTCAAGCCGGGCGCGCCACCACCGCTGATCATCGCGTTCCAGATTTTGCCACTGGTGATCGTCACATCGGCGCTGGCGGCACTTTTTTGGCATTGGGATATCTTGAAGCGGGTCGCCCAAGGGCTGGGCTGGATGCTTGAGCGAACGCTGGGGATTGGCGGCGCGGTTGCGCTCAACGCGGGCGGCAATGTCTTCCTTGGCGTGGTCGAAGCACCGCTGATCGTGCGGGCGTACCTTATTCATATGAGCCGTGCGGAAATCTTCGCCGTGATGGCGATGGGGATGTCGACCGTATCGGGGGTGGTGCTGGTCCTTTATGCCCAGACGCTGAAGCTCGTTGTCGACAATGCGTTCGGCCATATCATCACCGCTTCGCTGATTTCGCTGCCGGCGACGCTGCTGGTCGCGCGCCTGCTGATCCCCGGCGACGAAGCCACCCCTGCCGACCGATCGGACGAGGATTTGAAATACGACAACAGCGTCGATGCGCTGGTGCGGGGCACGCTCGATGGGTTGCAGCTGTTCCTGTCCATCATTGCAGTGCTGATCGTTGTTTTCGCGCTGGTTGCGCTGACCGACAATGTCCTTGGCCTCGCGCCCGATCTCTGGGGCGCGCCGTTGACGCTGCAGCGCCTGTTTGGATGGATTTTTGCGCCGCTGATGTGGCTGCTCGGTGTGCCCTGGGCCGATGCACAGACGGCGGGGTCGCTGATGGGCACCAAGGCGATCCTCAACGAATATGTCGCCTATCAGCAAATGGCAGGGCTGGGCGCGGACGCGTTCAGCCCGCGTGGCAAGCTGATCACCGTCTATGCCTTGTGCGGTTTTGCCAATCTGGCGAGCATTGGGCTGGGGGTATCGACGCTGTCGACGCTTTGCCCGGCGCGACGGGGCGAATTCGCGGCACTGGGCTTCAAAAGCTGGTTCGCGGGCAATTTGGCCACGATGATGGTGGGGGCCGTGATCGGCGTGCTCACGCTTGGCGGCTGAACGCGCTATAGCGACACAATGTTCGACGCCCGCCTCCGCCCGCTGATCGATCCGCCGCTCAACCGCGTGGCCGCGCTGTTGGCGCGAGCCGGGGTGACGCCCAATGCGTTGAGCATCATGGGCGCGGTCGCCGGGATTGCGGCGGGGGTTGCGATCGCCTTTGGCCAGTTCGGGCTGGGCTTCGCGCTGATTGTGGTCAGCCGGATCAGCGACGGACTCGATGGCCCGGTTGCGCGCCAGACGCGCAGCACCGATCTGGGCGGGTATCTCGACGTCGTGTGCGACTATGCCTTTTACACCGCCGTGCCACTTGGCTTTGGCTTTGCGCAGGCCGATTGGGCGCTGCCCGCCGCCTGCCTGCTCGGCGGTTTCCTGATGGCGGCGACGAGTTTCCTGGGGTTCGCGACGCTCGCCGCCAAACGTGGGCTGGAGACGAGCGCGCAGGGCAAGAAAAGCTTCTTTTATCTCGGCGGGCTGGCGGAGGGTGCGGAGACGATTGCCGTGCTGGCGCTGTCAGCGCTGGTCCCTGCCTGGTTTCCGGTTCTGGCGTATGGCTATGCGCTGGTCTGCGCGGCGACGGTGGTGGGCCGGGTGGCGATTGCCGCCCGCATGCTGAGCGATGCGGAATGAGCCAGATCGGCCTGATTCGTTTCGCCATTTTCGTGCTGGTCTTTGCGGGTTTCGCGCTGCTCGAACGCCGCTACCCGGCACGGCGCTGGCGCACGGCGATGCCGTCGCGCTGGTTGAGCCACGCAACGCTGGGCGGACTCAGCCTGATCATCCCGACGATCATCTTGCGGCTGGTGCCGATCCTCGCGGCGGCCGGCGCAGCGCGCTGGGCAGAAGGCGCGCAGTTCGGGCTGCTCCACTGGTTCAGCCTGCCGTCCCTGATCGCGATTCCATTGGCGATTCTGCTGCTTGATCTTGCCATTTATGGCCAGCACCGCGCGATGCATCGCTGGCCGCTGCTCTGGCGCTTCCACGCGGTCCACCATCATGACCATGATCTGGACGTCACGACGGCGCTGCGTTTCCACCCCGGCGAAATCCTGCTGTCGACATTCTACAAGGCAGGCGCCGCCGCGCTGCTGGGTGCGCCGCTGGTCGCGGTCGTGATCCACGAGACGTTGTTGTCGACGATGGCGATCTTCAACCACGCCAATATCGCGCTGCCGCCGCGCGCGGAGCGGCTCATCCTGCCGGTCCTTGTCACCCCGACCATGCATGTCCGCCATCACAGCATCGTGCGCGGCGAGCATGATGCCAATTACGGCAATATGCTGAGCATCTGGGATCGGCTGCTGGGCAGCTATTGCCCCGAACCAGCCTTTCCTGGCCCCTTCGCAATCGGCCTGGCCGAAACCCAGACGCGCAACGTCACTGGGCTGCGCTGGCTGATCGAGCGACCCTTTCGGTAAAACGCCGCTTCTGTAAGAAAAGCGGCAGATTAACCGATATCCGCTGTTCGTATTGGCTGTTCGACAGGCGCGTTTCGCCTTGCAAGCCAAGCCAAACGCTGCCGGTCAACCGACCTCTGATTGAAGAGATTGGCGACTGGCCGAACCTATCCGCCCTGCCCTGCCGCCTGTTCGAGCAGCGCCATCAGCCAGGCATTGACGCTGCAATCGATCACGAGATGGATGCGATCGCTGATGCCGCGATTGGCCACGCTGTGCGGATCGGCCAGGCGGAGATACCAGGCACTGCCCGGTGCCATCACCACCGGCACTCGATTAACCAGGAATTCGACCTGATCGTTGGTGGTGATCGGCACATGGATCCGCGCCGATCCCCATTCCGCCGCAAGATCATGATCGCAGTGTTCCTTGATGATCGATCCCGGCGCCAGCCGCATCAGCCTTACGCATTGCAGCGGGCAATCGAACGCGGCCAGCACGGACCGGATATAAGGCATTCGCGCCAGGAGCGGCGTATCTTCAAAAATAGTTGCCGTCGGATCAGCAAAGATCTGCATCACCGGATGCGTCGCCCCGGCGCGATGTCTGAGCGGCAGCACCGTCCAGCTGCCCTGATAATTCTGCGTGACTAGGTGATCGATCCAGCCGAAATCATCAGTCACGGTGAGATCGGCCTGGAGTTGTGCGTGATCAAACACCATGGGCAGCAACAATCGATCCGGCAGCAAGAATGACGATTGTTGCGATAGCGGGATCACGATAACACCCCTGAAGTAAAAGCGCGCAAGGCGTGATTTACGCCGATCAATTAAGGTCAATAATGTTTGATATGCCATTATCACGCACGATTGATAGTACCAATCAGGATGATTTCAGCGCCCGCCTCCAACAGTGGCGGCAAGCCATCCTCGCCGATCCAGCGTTGCAGCATCGATTGGTGATGATTGAGGATATCGATCAATTCATCGCTGCCAACCAGACCGAAGCGCTGCATCTTGATCTTGCCCTGCCCGCGACGATGGTCGCCAATAGCCTCCAGCCCGATCCGCTTGGGCTCGACCGGTTCGATCAGCACTTACCCACTTTATCGGCTTGGCCCGGCCCCGGCTGGCGACCGATTGGGCTCGTCCCTGTGCAGGGCGACTGGGCAGTCGACTGGGCACATTTCGCCGGACTAGCGCTGACCCAGCCCTTTTATGAAGATACCCTGCGGAAGGCCCGACAGCGACCCTTTAACCGGCTGATGCGCGTCCGCACCTCCCTGACGACGCTGATCGAAACCGCCCCGGCGCAGATGGCCGTGCCGAATGGGCTGATCTTCCATCTGTCGCGCTGCGGGTCGACTTTAGTGGCCCAGATGCTGGCGGCGATTCCAGGGGCGACCATCCTATCAGAGCCGCCACCGCTCGATGGCGTTATCCAGCTGATTCAGGCCAATCCTGATTTTCCGATGAACACCGCGATCGCGCTGGTGCGGGCCATGGCCGGCGCGCTTGGTCGGCCCGATCACGACGGCGCAACCGGCCCATTCGTGATCAAGCTGGATAGCTGGCACAGCCGGGCGCTGCCGCTGCTACGCCTTGCCTTTCCTGATACCCCGTGGATTTTCCTCTACCGCGAGCCGATCGACATTCTTGTCTCGCATCACCGGATGCGCGGGATGCAGGCGGTGCCGGGGATGCTGCCCGATACCATATTCGACATCCCCGATTCAGACACGCTGTCGCCGGATGATTATGCCGCGCGGGTGCTTGCCGCCATCTGCCAGGCGGTGCTTGATCAGCCGACCATGGCCGGGGGGATGCTGGTCAATTACAGCGAACTGCCCGATGCGGTGGAGCGCCGCATCCTGCCGCATTTCGGCATCATCCCCGATCCTGCCAGCCAGGCGGCCATCACCGCGGCATCGACGCGCAATGCGAAGGCGCCCCATGAGCGTTTCAGCGCCGATACCGCCGAGAAGCGCCACAGTGCGACCCCATCAATCATCGCCGCCGCTGCACTGATCGCTGAGGCCTATCGCGCGCTTGAAGAACAGCGACACGCCGCCATGCGGGACGGCGATGCCCGCTAAGCCCACCCTATCGAACGGCTTGGCGCAGCATTTCTATTTTAGCGCCGGGCTGGTCGTGGCCAGCGACCTGCTGTTGCCGGGGCACACGCCTGCGCCGCCCGGTGCGGTGCCAGACCTGGTGATTGCGCAGGGCCCGGTGCCCGATCGGATCGACGGCGCCCATGGGGGCGGCCCGACCTGGCAGTATAATGACCAGCAAATTGTGCTGGAAATCCCCACCGTCGCCCGGTTCCTGATCAGCACTGGCACGACGATTCATTATGCCCCAGATCCCACCGCCACACCGACCGACATCGCCGCCTTTGCCGGGGGCGGCGTCCTGGGCATCCTGTTGCACCAACGCGGCATGGTGGTGCTCCACGCCAGCGCGATCGCGTTGGGCGGTCGCGCGATCTTGTTTACCGGCGCGTCAGGGGCGGGCAAATCAACACTCGCGGCAGCACTGGGCGAGCGCGGCTATTGCCAGTTTGCCGATGACCACTGCACGCTGTCCGTCGATCCGGCTGGCTGTCCCTGGATCGCCAGCGATGGTGCGGCACCCAGGCTATGGGCCGACACGATCAGGATGCTCGCGCTGGGCGCACAACAAGGTGCAGCGCTGCGCCCATCAATCGAAAAATTTCACCTGAAAGCGCCGCTTGCCCCCCGGCCGCCGCTGCCCTTTGGGGCATTATATATTCTGGCGGAGGACCGACCGCCGCATCGTGCCGGGATTGCGCAGCTTAGCCTGCCCGATACCGCAAAATATCTGTTTGCTGAGGCCTATCGCCCGGAATTGGCGATCGCGCTTGATCAGCAGGTCGCCTATTTTCGTGCCAGTGCCGCGATCGCTCAGGCTGGCCGCCATGTTTATACGCTTACGCGTCCGCGCCGGTTCGATGCCCTGCCGATGGTTATCGATTGGCTTGAAGCGCATTGGCGCGACATCGCCCTGGCGGGGCCGCCATGAAACGCACCTTCTGGCTGGCGTCCTATCCCAAATCCGGAAACACCTGGTTTCGGATCCTCCTCGCCAATCTGGCGCATGGCGGCGAAGCGCCGATCGACATCAACGCGATTGACAGCACGGATGGCATCGCCAGCGCCCGGCGATCGTTCGATGACCATCTGCTGATCAGCAGCGCGCTGCTGGGGCATGACGCCGTCGATCTGCTTCGCCCCGCGCTTTATGCCCACCTCGCCGAACGGGCGACAGAGCGCGATGATCAGCAACACATGCCCGTGCGTTTCGTGAAAACGCATGATGGCTATGCGCGCAATAGTCGCGGGGAGGCAATCATGGGTGGCGCGCGCGCGGCCGCCGGCGCGCTGCTGTTCGTCCGCGATCCCCGCGATGTTGCCTGTTCATTTGCCCATCATTTCCATGTGTCACTGGATCACGCGATCGCCACGATGGGTCAGGCCGATCATTGCTTTTTCGGGACGCCATCGACGCAATGGCCACAACTGCGGCACCGAACCTTTGGCTGGAGCGGTTTTGCCGGGAGCTGGATCGATCAACAGGATATTCCGGTTCATGTGATCCGCTACGAAGACCTGACGGCAGCCCCGCATGAGACGGTCGCCGCCGCGCTTGGCTTTGTCGGATGGCAGTTGAGCTTGGCCGCGATTGATCGGGCGATTGATGCCGCCGCCATCGACAAGCTGCAGCACCAAGAGGCCGAACATGGCTTTGCCGAAAGCAGCCAGCGCGCCCGACGCTTTTTCAGAAAAGGCATTGCCGGCGGCTGGCGTGACGAGCTGAGTGCTGCACAAATCGCCAAAATCGAACAAGATCATTGGCCGATGATGCAAAGATTCACGTATATGCTAAACGGACCAACAACAGTGGCAGATTCCCGGGGATTGAACGGCCAATGATTCACCGAAAGCAAGACTGGATTTCGGCCAAGGTCGGCGATGAGATCGTGATGATGAGTGTATCAAATGGCCGCTATCTTGGACTAAATAGCGTTGGCGCCTGTATTTGGGAGATGCTTGAAACGCCAATGACAATGGAAGAAATCAAAGAGCGGCTGTTAGAGCAATTCAATGTGTCCGCAGCAATTTGTGACGTTGAAGTTACTGCATTCATCGAAAAACTTGCAGAACAAGAAGCCATCACCATCGATCCACAATGAGCGCAATCTATGGCATTTGGCGGTTCGACGGCGCGCCGGTTGATCCACATGACATAGACCATATGGGCGCGACCATGGCGCACCGCGCTAGCGATGGCCGGGATTGCTTTATCGATGGGTCGATTGGCCTTGGCCATGGGCTGCTGCGCGAAACACGCGAGGACGCAGCGGATGCGCAGCCCCTTTATGACCGGGACGCCGCTCTGGTGCTGGTCGCCGATGCGCGAATCGATAATCGCGACTCGCTAGCCGATCTGCTGACGATCGATCCAGTTACGCTGGCCACCCTGCCCGATAGCGCGCTGATCCTGCGAGCGTACCGGCAATGGGGCGAGGCGTGCGCCGCGCAGCTGCTTGGTGATTTCGCCTTTGCACTCTGGGACGTCCGCGCACGCAAACTGGTGCTTGGTCGCGATCATATGGGCCAGCGTTATGTCCATTATCACCAGGGCGACGGTTTTTTTGCCTTTGCCACCGAACCCAAGGCGCTGCTGAGCCTGGCCGATATCCCCCGCAAGCTAGATGACAGCACGATTGCACGGATGCTGTGGATGGATCTGGCGCCCGGCAATGGGGAGACATTTTTTGACGGTATCCGCGGCATTGCCGGCGGGACGACATTGACCATCGCTGCCGATGGCAGCGCGACTCCCCGGCGATATTGGTCAATTGCGCCCGACCCGGTGCATGTCGGTCGGACGCCTGACTATTATGTGCAAACCTATCGGCGGCTGCTCGCCGAGGCTGTGGCGTGCCGCGTCCGCCGCGCGATTGCGCCACCGGGGCTGATGCTAAGCGGCGGGTTTGACAGCAGCGCCATTGCTGGGTTGAGCCGAGACGCACTGCCAGCAGGCATGAAACTCGTTACCGTCAGCTCCGCCCTCGCGCCGGGTAGCGACCATCGCTTTGACGCACGGCCAAAGGCACAGGCTTGCCAGGATGCCATGCCGCATCTTGACCATCACTGGTTCGTGCGGACGACCGAGACGCCATTTGACGATTTTGAAAGCCAGTGCTTGGCCAATGATCGTCCGCCAATTGCTTCCTGCCATGTCCTTCAGGGGTTGAGCCGACGCCTAGCGGCGCAGGGCTGCCGAGTGGCGATGGACGGATTTGGCGGCGACCAGACAATCAACCCAAGACGCAATCGCGCATTGGCTGCAGTGCTGGCGCGGGGCCGCCTGGTGCCTTTTTTCAAGGGGGTTTTTGGCGCTGCTCGGCATCGACAGCAATCGGTGTGGACACAATTCGCCCGCGTTCGGCAGCAGATCATCCCGCGCCCGATGCGCGCGCTATGGCGGCATTTGCGATATCAACCCGCGCCATGGCGGCGCTTTGCCTATGCGGCGCCGGCACTCACAGAAAGGATGATCAGAACGGGGAAGCTGACACCGCCCAGCCCGCTAAAGGCCGATGAACGCCAGAATGAGCCAGCCAAGGACAAGATGCTGCTCGACATCATCCAACGCTGGGCTCGCCCCAATCTCGCGATCGAAATGGCGGCAGCTGGGCTGGTGCTGACTCGGCCGATGCTGGACAAGCGAATTGTTGAATTCGGCCTGGCGATCCCCGAGCATCTTCATTTCAGCGATGGACGGGCGCGACATCTTGCGCGGCTGGCGTTGAGCGATGTGCTGCCCGAGACGCTGTGCGCGGCCCCCCCGGGCCAGGAATATTTTGATCCCAGCTTCGACGATACCGTGAACGGCTTGATTGCTGAAATCGCGGATATAATGACCGGACTGAGCGGTCAGTCCACGGTTCGTGATTTTGTCGAGCTGGAAGACCTTAAGAAGGATTTATCGCCGGGAGGATTGCAGGGCGACCGACTAGAGCGCCCCAGCCGTATGATCTACGCATTACAGATAGCTAAATACATTGGTTGGTTTGAACAACGAAACCATTAGACGACCAAGTCATCAAGGCTTCAGCTTCCACCATCGAGTCCAGTGCCCGGATCTAAAAAATTCTCTGTATTGCTAGGCGACGAGCCCGCGAGAGTACCCGTTTCTATTTCAGAGACGATCACGAGCGGTGTTTGCCACTCTCGCTTCGACGCCCCCTCAGTTTTAGCAATCATAATGCGATCTCCCATAAACAGGGTTGGTCATCTGTACGCCGATCATACAGCAAATCATGGTCAATTTACAACCTGCTACCCGCTGATAATCGCCTATCGACCGCATTACGCGTTACCTAGCAACACGATAGCACCGTGATCCATTGCGATCTTTGACCAATGACCGAGTTTCGCGATCGGCGTGATCGATAAAGGTTCGTTACAAATATGTGATATTTTACATGACTCATGCCAATGCCCGTCGATAATTAACATGGAAACATGTGACCCGATCGCAGCGATAAGGATATTGCAACATATCCCGATTCTTTTATGTTGATTGAAAGGAGCGTGATACGCCGAGTCGTGATTATTTGTGTACAACGATATTTTGAGGGGAATGCAAATGGATCCGTTCATGGGCGAAATAAAATTGCTTCCCTGGGATTGGGCACCAAAAGGTTGGGCACTGTGCTTTGGTCAACAAATGCAGATTGCGCAGTATCAAGCATTGTTCTCGCTGCTCGGTACGCAATTTGGTGGTAACGGCGTCCAGACATTCAACTTACCAGATATGCGTGGGAGAACGCCAGTAGCAAGCCCCACGCCGACATTAGGAGCGGCTATCGGCACTGAAGTCGTTTCGCTGACTGTAACGACGATGCCTGGCCATAATCATGGTTTCACGGCGACATCGGCCCCTGCTTCAAGCAATCCGGCATCGGGCAATATCGTTGGCACCGACGCTCAAGGTACAATCGATTTTCTGGCCGCTGGGCCCGCTACGCCATTTCCGATTAATGCAGCGACTATCGTACCAAATGCAGGTGGCGTAGCGCATAACAATATGCAGCCCTATCTGGTGATGAATTACTGCATAGCCTTAATAGGCATTTACCCGTCACGAAATTAATTAGTCGCCGCTGCAACAAGATAAGGGAGGGGCGTGATGTCTGATCCATTTTTAGGCGAAGTTCGCATGTTTGGCGGGAATTTCGCGCCAAGAGATTGGGCCATGTGCAATGGCCAACTCATC
Organism: Proteobacteria bacterium ST_bin13; assembly: GCA_002083645.1. GTDB lineage: Bacteria > Pseudomonadota > Alphaproteobacteria > Sphingomonadales > Sphingomonadaceae > Sphingomonas. The sequence goes on along the minus strand of MSXQ01000004.1, from coordinate 152,189 downwards.
TCGATTGCACAGAACTCCGCGCTTTTTTCGCTTATTGGCACAGTCTATGGTGGCGACGGGCAGGTAACATTTGGGTTGCCTGATATGCGCGGCCGCCTGCCAATCTCACAGGGTCAAGGGCCATCATTGTCGCCGCGCACGATGGGCGAGAGAGCCGGATCGGAGACGGTGACGTTGCTGCCGAACAATCTTCCGGCGCATTCGCATTCGTTCAACGTCTTCAATGTCCCAGCGACCACGTCGACGCCTGGGCCAACGGTGTTGCTTGGCGTTGGAACGGGGGGCGGCAGAATGTACGTCGTTCCAGCGGGTGCGACGACGACACCGGTCCAGCTCGCGCCAGCAGCCGTTCAGCCTGCCGGGTCGACCCAGCCGCACAATAATCTCATGCCAGCCTTGTGCGTCAGCTTCATCATTGCCCTGCAGGGCGTTTTCCCCAGCCGCAACTAGCACGCAGGAGCAAGATTATGTCATCGCCATTCATCGGTGAGATCCGCATCTTTGGCTTCAACTTTGCCCCCCGGGGTTGGGTTTTCTGTAAGGGTCAAACGCTGCCGATCAGCCAATATTCCGCCGTATTCGCGGTGCTGGGCACCAGCTATGGGGGTAACGGGACAACCAATTTTGGCGTTCCCAATTTCCAGTCCATTGCGCCAATGGGATGGGGGAATGGGCCAGGCCTGACGCCACGCGTGATCGGCGAGCAATCCGGCACTCAATCCGTTACCTTATCGTCGTTTGAAATGCCGGCGCATAATCACTTGGTCAGCGGCCAAGCCCCGACAAACGCCGCGACGCAGGTCGTGAATACCCCAACCAGTACCGCCAATATCGGCTTTTCAGCCGGTGCCAGATTATACGCTGCACCGCCCGCCACGACGATGCTGGCACCGCAAGCGATTGGCCCAACCGGCGGATCGGGCGCGCATGACAACCAGCAACCGTCGCTGGCGTTGAACTTCTGCCTTTCCCTTGAGGGCGTTTTCCCGGTGCGCAACTAGACAATATGGGGAATGGCGATCATCGCGCGCCGCCGGCATTTGCCCTGCCGGCGGCGCTGCGCGTTCGGGGCTATGGTTTGCGGCCAGAGGGCGATGCAGATCTCCCTTTTCTCTTCGCGCTCTATGCATCGACCCGGGCCGAGGAAATCGCGCAGGCGCAAAGCTGGTCAGATGAACAGAAGCATGCCTTTCTGGCCCAGCAATTCGATGCGCAATATCGGCATTATCGGCAGCATTTTCCTGATAGCGCCTTTGATGTGATCGAACATCACGGCGAGCCGATCGGTCGGCTCTATCTGGAACGCCGTGGTACGCGGCTGCACATCATTGATATCGCGCTGATGCCAGGACAGCGCGGCAATGGGATCGGCACCGCCATTCTCACCGCGCTGATCGATACGGCGGCGCAATCCGGCCTTGGCGTCGGCATTTTTGTGGAAAAATTCAATCCGGCGTTACGCCTGTATCAGCGGCTAGGCTTTGTCGATGTCAGCGACACCGGCGTCTATCTGGAAATGGAGCGCATGGCAGAGAACGCCATCGACACCGATCAACGACAGGCTCAATCCAATTGAGATCGCCTCAATTGAAACTTGCCGCATATTGCACGCCTTCATCGTTGCGATTGAAGGGCCCAAAGAAAATCTCCACCTCGCCCATCGCCGCGTGCCGAAAAACATAGCCGCCCTGTGGAATCGCCTCCGGCACAGCGGATTGGAAAATGAGCGTGAAGGGATCACGTGCCTGGCCCGAATATCCGGAGGCCCGGCCGCGCTCAACTGCTGTCAGCGTCAGTGGCAGCGTGGCACCATTGTCGCCCACCACCGTGAAGTCGCTGCCGACATGCGGCTCAAAATGGCTATGCAATAAGATCAAATCCTGCATGACGTCGCGCGCTCCCCTGACCGTTTCACTGCGTGTCCGGTGCTACGCTGGCCGATCCGGCCGCGCCGATCAAGCCCCTGAATCGACGCTGGCTTTTGCTTCTTCAGGCTTCCGCGGCAATTGCCCGCAATGCCTTTTCAAACGCCTCGATAGGCTGGCCGCCAAGGATCAGATATTGGTCGTTGATCACCACCGCCGGCACCGCCGTAATTCCCTGCTGGCGCCAAAACTGCTGGGCGGCGCGCACCTCTTGCGCAAATTGGCCCGATGTCAGCACCGCTCGCACCGCCACCGGATCAAGCCCCGCCACGACGGCAGCGGCAACCAGCACGTCGTGATCGCCAATATTCTGGCCCTGGGTGAAATAGGCATCGAACAACGCACGTTTGAGCGCGGCCTGGTGGCCGCTCGCTTCGGCCCAATGCAACAGCCGATGCGCATCAAAGCTATTATAAATCCGGCTCTGCTCATTCCCCGTCATGGTAAAACCAAGGTCGGCGGCGCGCGCCTGGATCATCGCCCGATTGGCGGCAGATTGTTCAGGCGTCGATCCATATTTCTGGGCGACATGCTCGACGATATTCTGGCCCTCAGCCGGCATATCGGGATTAAGTTCAAAGGGTTGGAATGTGATCGCGGCGTCGATACCATCGCTTGTGCGCACCAACGCCTCCTCCAGCGCGCGCAGGCCGATAATGCACCATGGGCACGAGATATCAGAAACAAAGTCGATCTTCAGATGGGTCGGCATCGGCTGGGCCTCCGGCGATGATGGCCGCCCATCCTAGCGCCGCCGACCGGCATTTACAGCGGCGATACGGGGCCCGGGACGAAACACCCAAGCGGCACAAATTCGCGCGGAACAGGGTAGCCGATCACCCGCACCCCGGCGGCATCAAGCCAGGCATGTCCGCTAATCCGCCCATCGCTGGGGAACGCAGCGAAATAAATGAACGCGCCAACGTCCCGCGCCCTCAGCATGGCGTGAACGGCAATCGCTTGTTCAAGGCATTTGGCCCGAAACGGCATGAACGGGGCGACTGCGCCCACTGCCCAGCCAATCTGCCGCGCCAGCCGCGCGGTGGTGATTTCGGCGGGGCTGGTTGGGGTTTGCATCGCTGGCACGGCATCAGCCGGGATCATCGTGCCGAGCGTATCGGCGATGCGGGTCCAGCCCTGTGTCTTGATCAGCAAGCGCGCGCGCATGAGCTGGCCGATCGCCTCGACAACCAGCAACTGGCGTCGGGGGCCAACCGCCGCCAACGTCCCGATCTTGCGCGCCACCGTGTTTGCGATTGCCATGTCGATCTGCTGCCTTATCGCGCGACGCTAGCCACGGGCAGCGAAAAAGCCAAGCCAGGCCGTGCGGTTACGGGATCAGGCGCGGCCTCCTCATGATGCTGGCGCGCGGACGATCCTTGCGACGCTTCCTTGGCTCGCTGCTGATCAGCGGCGGGCGGCGCGGCGTGTTGGCCCTGGGCATCGTGCTGCTGGCTGCGGGGTTTGAGGGGTTGGGGCTTGCCTTACTGGTGCCGATCATCGGCATCGTGCTTGGGCAGGGTGGCAATCCTGCCGGTCAAGCCATGCTGGGTTGGGTCAGCTCGCTGGTTGGCGGCAATCGCCAGACGCTGCTGGCCACCGCGCTTGGCGTGTTCCTGCTGGTGATGATCCTGCGCAGTCTGGTGCTGTTCGCGCGTGACCGGGTGTTGTGGCAAGTGCAGAGCCGCTTCGTCGCTGAACAGCGCACCCGGCTGGTCAATCAACTGGCCGCGGCGCGCTGGTCCGATCTGGTGACGCTCGACCATGCCGGGGTGACCAGCCAGCTGAGCGGGGAGATTGGCCGGGTATCGACGGCAACCACGCAAAGCTTCCAGATCATCGTCGCGCTTGCCTTGCTGATTGTCCAATGCGCCCTGGCCTTGCTGCTGGCACCGGGCTTTGGCGCCCTAATTCTGCTGTTGCTGGCCGGGATCGCGCTGCCGGCGCTTGCCCGGCTCGATCGGATCGGCACGCTCGGCCAGTTTAGCAGTAGCGGCAATGCTGAGCTGCTGGGCGCGATCAACCAGTTGCTTAACGGCCTGAAGGTTGCGCTGGCGCAGGGAATGGGCCCGCAATTCTCGGGCGCTTTCGATCGGCTGCAACGGCGGCAGCTGGGATTTCAACGTGAGTTTTCGCTCGGGCGGGCGCGCGATCAATTGCTATTCGGGGTTGCCTCGGCCGTCGCGGTGACGTTGCTGGTCGGGATTGGGATTGGTCTGTTCAACCTGTCGCCAGCGATCTTGATCACAATGATTGTCATCTTCACCCGCGTTGCCGGCCCGATCCGATCATTGCAACAAGCGCTGCCGCAGCTGTTCTTCACGTTGTCGGCCTATGAAGCGATTGTCGAAATGCGCGCTGCATTGGCGGCAGCGCGCGTTGAACCGGCAACGCCGCTCCCGCTGGCGCCGGGCCCCTTAATTTTTCGCGATGTCTGCTATCTCCACCGGCAGGGCGGCGGCGTGAAGCGCGGGTCCTTCACGATCGCGGCCGGCGAGATGATCGGCATTTGCGGGGCATCCGGCAGCGGCAAGACCAGCTTGCTCGATCTCGCCGCCGGGTTGCTGGTGCCGCAATCAGGGACCATCCAGATTGGCAACACGTCCCTCGACGCGCACCACCTGGCCGCCTGGCAGGCGCGGATCGCCTATGCGACGCAAGAGCCTTTCCTGTTCTTCGGCAGTGTGCGCGACAATCTCCTCTGGGGCGGTGCGGCCACGGAGGATGCGTTATGGGTGGCCCTGGATCGGGTCGGCGCTGGCGACCTGGTCAAGGGGCTAAGCGACGGGCTGGATACGCTGGTCGGCGAACGCGGTGCCGCGCTCTCGGGCGGCGAACGGCAACGGCTGATCCTAGCGCGGGCAATGCTGCGCAAACCAGCGTTGCTCATTCTGGACGAGGCGAGCAGCTCGCTTGATGCCCCATCGGAAGCCGCGATTATTGGGGCGTTTCGTGCGCTCGATCCGCGCCCGGCCATCCTGTTTGTCACTCACCGCGCCGAAAGCCTGATGCTGTGCGACCGGGTGCTGACGATGACGGCGGGCGAAATCACTGATTGAGCAGCAGCCCAATAGTCAGTAAACTCGTTCGGCTTGCGTAACTGGCGATCAGGTGGAGCACCACCGGGGAGCGCAGGCCAATCAACGCCGCATCGCCTGGGCATCCCTCAACCCAATGGAGGTTTGCATGCCCGACCTTGCCCCAATCCATATCGCTTTTCTGCTTTTCCCTGATGTCACGCAACTCGATCTGACGGGCCCGGCGCAGGTGCTGTCACGGCTGGGCAATGTCACGATCGATCTGGTCGCGAGCAATCGCGATCCAGTGATGACCGATGCCGGCTTTGCGCTGCTGCCGACCGCCAGTTTCGCTGATGCGCGCTCCTGCGACATCCTGTGCGTTCCCGGCGGCTTCGGGACCGCCGATGCTGTGGAGGATGCAGCAACCCTGGACTGGGTCCGTCAGGCAGCATCGGGCGCTGCATGGATCACCAGCGTATGTACCGGATCGTTGATCCTGGGCGCAGCGGGATTGCTGCAGGGATACCGCGCGACCACCCACTGGGCATCCCACCATATGCTGGCGCGGTTTGGGGCCATCCCCGTGCAGGAACGGATCGTGTTCGATCGCAACCGCGTGTCGGGCGGCGGGGTGACGGCGGGGATTGATTTCGCGCTGGCGCTGACGGCGGCGATCCGCGGCGAAGATCATGCGCGGCTCGTCCAGCTTTCGCTTGAATATGATCCCGCGCCGCCCTTTGCGGCGGGCTCCCCCACCGGCGCAGGCCCTGAGATTCTGGCCCGCTATCAGGCAATAACCAAGGACCGCCGCACCGATAGCGATCAGCGCATGGCCGCCGCCGCTGCGCGGCTTGATCAGTTGTGATGCTTTAGATCGCGCAGCTTGTGGCGGATATACCAGATGGCCGTCACGACAATCACAGCGCCGATCAGCAGATCGGCGCTGTGGAATGCAGCCTTCATCCAGGGGCTGTTATTCCACTGATCGCCCAGCACCATCCCGACATAGGCCAGCCCGAAGCACCACGGCCATGACCCGACAAAGGTATAGATATGGAAGCGCGCCAGCGGCATCCGCGCGACGCCTGCTGGAAAGGCAATGAACGACCGGATCACGGGCAGCAGTCGCCCGATCAGCACCGCGCTGTTGCCATAGCGTTCAAAGAAGCGGTCCGCTTTGTCGATCTCGCCCGGCCCGATCAGGACATATTTGCCCCAGCGCAAAAATGCCGGGCGACCGCCGCGCTTGCCGATTTCATAGGCCGGAATCGACCCGAGATTGCAGCCAATCGCACCTGCGGTCGCCGCCAAATACAGATTAAACTGACCCGTCGACACCAGATAGCCAGCAAAGGGCATGATGATTTCCGACGGCAGCGGAATGCACGCGGATTCGATCGCCATCAGCAAGACGATGCCGAGATAGCCCCCGCTTGAAATCACCCAGATGGTAAAGCCGGCAAGCAGCCCAAGAATATGTTCGACCATGGTCCCGCGATTGCGCGAACGGCCCGCAGATTGAAAGCGATTTCTGCCGCGCGCTATGCGGACTTAGTCAAATGCCGGGACGCCCGCACCGCCGCTGCCAGCGTATCAGCAGCCGCGTCAGCTGAACAGAAATTGGCCGAGCATCCGATTGAACGGAAAGGTGAAAAAGCCCGCGATCAGCAATGCGCCCAGCACCATGCCGCGCACCGAGCCGCGATGCTGGGCGACGCGGTGCGTGCGCGCCGACCACCACAAAAACGGCACCTGGATCACCACCCAAGCCGACAGGATATGGATGAAGCTGAAATTGCCATGATTGGCATTACGCACTGAAAAGCTGATCAGCGCCGACAGCAGCATCGCGGCGACCCAGATCGTCCCCAATACGCGGTGTGGACGATCACCGCGCCGCCGCAGCATCATCACTGGCGTCAGCGCCAGCGCCACGATCATCGTGCCGAGATGCGCCCAGACAGTGGCCGGAATCTTGCCCCAATAGGGCATGCCCTTAGCGAGCGCCACGACCACAAAGGCCAGTAATATCATGGCACCCGCTGCAAGCAGTTGTTCAAAGCGATCGGCGCTGAGCGGTTTTGGCGGTTTAGCCCTGGTCGTCGCGATCGTTGCCATGATGCCCCCCGGCTTTAAACTAGGTGTCGGTGACGCGCTTAGCGTGGACCGTTCGCCTTGGCGGCTGCTTTGCGCTCCCTGTTCTCGCGCCGCGCCTGGTCGAACGCTTGCCCGATACAGCCTGAAGCCCCGCTGGCCCCGCTGGCGCTGCAATCGTTAAACCCAGCCGCGCCCACCTCGGCGACGGTCTCCGCGCCGCGCAGGGCCCAGGCACGATATTCGGGTTTCAGGCTGTTGGGGCGCAAATCCTTGGGGATGCGGAACTGATCGCCCGGGTTGGCCCGGATGCACACGGTAATTTCATTGCCATCCGAATCGGTCGGGCATTTTTGCGTCGCCGTATAAAGATAGGTGATGCCGTTGACGGGCGCATCGGGCACATCATTGGCCGGTGCGTTCTTGATCGGCCCCGGGCGCTGCGGCAAGACGACCGTCGTCTGCGCCGACAGCATCGATGGGGCGAGCAGCAGCGTTATGGTCGCCAGCAACGCCCGTTGCGGATGCTTCACCATTGGAAAAATCTCCTTCACCCTGCCCGCCGACCAAGTCGGAACGGGTCTCTCTTAAATTCGCTTTGCAGTCGCAATGGCCACGCGGCAACCCATTCGAATCAACCCCGTCAGCACAGGATAGGCGGGCGCGCTTTCTGCGCCGCTGGCAAGCGCGGTTTCGCGGTGTTCGACTTCATCGGCCTGAAAATCGGCGATGGCGGTCGACAATTCAGGATCGTCTTCGCCCAGCGCTTCAAGCTGTTCGGCATAATGTTTGTCGATTTCGGTTTCGACCGCGACTGTACAGGCCATCGCCGCTGCCGGTCCAAGCGCCGCGGTAACCGCCCCAAGCGCAAAGCCAGCGACATCCCAGAATGGCTGGAGCACCGTCGGGCGCACGCCGCGCTGTGCCATCATCTGATCGAAAAATGCCCGGTGGCGCTCTTCCTGCACTGCCATGCCGGCAATGGCCCGCGCCACGGGTCCGCGATCGCCCATCACCGCCAGCTGCCCGGCATAGATCCGGCTCGCGCCATATTCGCCGGCCTGGTTGACGCGGATCATCGATTGGGTCCGGCGCCGGGGATCGCCTGGCTTCCACTGGGTCACGCGCTTTGCCTCCTGAGCAACAACAACAATATGGCAACGCCGCCACCGATCGAAAAGAGCGCATTGAACCCAGCCAGCGAAATGCCGAACAGGCTCCATTGCGGCACATCGCAGGCAACCACCGGTGTATTCATGATCCGGGCAAGCATCTCATCAGCCGTGCCGCCGCTGGCTGGCGGCAGCGCACAGGCGGTGATGCCCGCCCACCAATGATATTCAACCCCGGCATGAAACACCCCAATCGCCCCGCTGGTGATGATCGCCAGCGCAGCAAGCGCGATCGCCACCTTCTTGATCCCGTCGCTGGGCAGGACAAAGCCGAGCGTCGCCAGCAGAATCGCGGCATAATGTGGCCAGCGCTGCCAATGGCACATTTCGCAAGGGATCAGCCCGCCGAATAATTGCGATCCCCAGGCGCCCGCCATCAGCGCCAGCGGCAGCAACAACGCCGCCCAACGGGCTGCGCGAAAAGAGCCAGCCAGCATCGCGATCAGTTCGGCTTGGGGGCCGGTGGCGTTTCCGGGTCGATCGGTTGCGGATTGGGCGTACCCACCCGGTTGATCGCCGCCACCTGCTGTGCGCCGCCCAGTCGCGCGATCGTCTGCAGCGCGTAATAAAGCTGGAAATCGTCAATCTTGCGCTTTTTCAACTCTTCAGGCGTGGCCGAGAATCGGGGATCGAGCTTGGTATCTTCCTCCATCACCTTGTTGTCGACCTTGGCTTCGTTGATCAGGTGGCGGCGCAGATCATCTTCGCGGAACACGGGGCGCGTCTTGTAATCGGCATCGCTGATCTGCGGCACGAGCACATCTGGGTCGATGCCGCCTTCCTGCACCGATCTGCCCGACGGCGTGAAATAGCGTGCCGTCGTCAGCCGAACCTCAGTTCTGGGCCCAAGCTTCAGCAAGGACTGGACCGAACCCTTGCCAAAACTGCGCTCGCCCAGAATCAGCCCGCGATGCTGGTCCTGCAGCGCACCTGCAACGATTTCGGACGCCGACGCAGTGCCTGAATTGACCAGCACGACAACGGGCAAGCCGTTGGTCGCGTCGCCGGGCCGCGCATAATAACGCTGGATATCTTCCTTCTCCCGACCGCGCTGCGAGACGATCTCACCATGATCAAGGAAGGTATCCGAAACGCTGATCGCCTCGTTCAACAACCCGCCGCCATTGTCGCGCAGATCGACAATATAGCCCAGCGGATCATGGCCGAGTTGCTTGCGGATTTGGATGATCGCGTCGCGGGTATAATCGCCGGTCCGGTCTGAGAAGGTGTTGATATTGATGATGCCGATATCGCCCTTCACCTCCCATTTTACGGGCTTCTGGACGATGATCTCGCGCACCAGCGACAATTCGATCGGTTTGTCACGACCGCGCCGGACGATCGTGATCGACAATCGCGTGCCGGGCTTGCCGCGCATCTCGCTGATCGCTTCGTCGAGCGTCAGCCCATAGAGCAATTTGCCATTCAACCGGGTGATGTAATCGCCGGATTTGATGCCGGCGCGGAAGGCTGGAGTATCTTCCTGTGGAGCGATCACCTTGACGGCACCGTCCTCCTGCGTGACCGACAGGCCAAGCCCGCCATAATTGCCCTCGGTCTGGATCCGCAGATTTTCGAAATCGACCCCGTCGGCAAAGGAACTGTGCGGATCAAGCGCGGCCAGCATCCCCTCGATCGCGCCCTTCACCAGCACCTTGTTGTCGACCTTGTCGACATAATTGGCGCGGATCAGATTATAGACGTCCATGAACTGATCGAGTTCGCGATAGGTATCGGTATCGACCTGCGCCATCGCCCCGGTGGCGACGGGCACCATGGCAAGAGCAGCGACAATCGCGGTAGCCTGGAGCAGGGGACGGGCCATGAACGCTGAACTTTCGGATCTGTGACAGTGAAGAGAGGCTAATGTAGCGGGAATTGACGGCGGATCAAAGCCGTTCGCAGCTGAACCGGGGCTTGACGGCTATCATCCGAGCAAGCCGGTCATGTCGATCGCGCGATCCTTGCGGCGCAGCTCAATCGTCACGCGTGGCGCATCGCCGCTCACCGCGCGGCCGATCGGCGTCCCCTGCCCCACCCGGTCACCGACCGCGACTGAAACGCTCCCCAAATTAGCGATCAGCGAGGTCCAGCTACCGCCATGATCGATGATCACCACCATCCCATAATCGCGAAAGCGCCGCGCAAACACGATCCGCCCAGCGGCTGGCGCAATCACTTGCGCCGCCGACGCCGTCTCAATCGTCAATCCGCGTGATCGCACGCCGGCATCCGAAATCTCGCCAAGCCCGGTCACCACCTTGCCATCGACCGGAAATCGATAAGGCGGCGCATCACGCGACCAGGATATGGTATCGATCGGCGACGCAACCTCACCGGGGCGCGGCGGGCGGGGCAATGGCCCGGGCAGCGATTCAAGCGCCGCCCGTGTTTCGGCCTGGTTCCCCAGCTGATCCATCAGATCGACAATGTCGCGCGCGCGTTCGCCCAGCGCAATCGCGCGATCCGATTCAAACAGAGCATCGCGGCCAAGCGCGCGCGACTTCAGCCGATGTTCGGCCTCTAGCCGGGTTAATGAAAGCCGTTCCGCTTCCAAGCGGCGGCGGCTTTCGTCCAGCGTCGTGACCGCCAGCGCGGCATCGGCCTGGAGCCGCCGGGTTTGCGCCAGATCCGCCCGGACATCAGCCGTGCGCGCTTTAACCAGCGGCATCACGCTACCCAGCACCGCGCGGACATGGACAAGATCATTGACGGATCCGGGCTGCACAAGGCTGATCACCACCGGTCGCCGCGCCAGCGACTGAAGGGCGGCCAGCAGCCGCGCCACCGGCCCCTGCTTTTCCGCCAGCCGCGCCCGCTGGCCGCCGATCAAACGGCGAATAATCGTGATCCGCGCCTGCGCAGCGGCAATATCGGCTTCAGCGCGCTGGATCCGGGCGGCGACGGCTGCTTCCTGCGCGCGCGCCTTGCGCGCCTCGTCGCGTTCGGCAGCGGCGGCGCGTTCGAGCTGGGCCGCGCGGGCTTGGGCGGCGGCTGATTGCGCCTTCGCCTCGATCAGCCGGTCGCGATCAGCGGCAATACCGCCACCGGGCGATTGCGCTGCCAGCGTACCAGCAAAAGCGCTCACCGCCAGAAGAGCGGAAAAAAAGAGATGGTTGCGCCGCATCGCCGCTATCCTTCGCGGTGATAGGGGTGATTGGCAAGGATGCTGGTCGCGCGCCACAATTGTTCAGCGAGCATCGCCCGCGCCAGCAGGTGCGGCCAGGTCGCGCGCCCAAAGGAAAACAGCAGATCGGCCTGGGCGCGCGCAGCATCGTCAAAACCATCCGCCGCGCCGATCATGAAACGCACTTCGCGCACGCCATCATCGCGCCAGCGGCCAAGCGTGGTGGCAAAGGCCATCGATCCCATCGCCTCCCCGGTTTCATCGAGCAGCACGAGCCGCGTTTGCGGTTCCAACGGTGGCATGCGCCCGCCTTGATCGGGCAGTTCAGTGATCCGTACCGGCCAGGCCAGCCGCTTCACATACCGCGCCACCAGATCGGCTTCAGGGCTGCGCCCGATCCGCCCGCGCGCGACGATGTGGAGCAGCAAGACGAATCAGGCGTCAGGCGTCGGTTCGGGATCGGGCACCGCAACGGGCGCATCGCCAAAGGCCCACATCCGTTCCAGATTATAAAAGCTGCGCACTTCGGGGCGAAACAAGTGGATGATGACGTCGCCGGCATCGATCAGCACCCAATCGGCGGTGGGCAAGCCTTCGATCCGCGCGCTGCGGCCAAACTCGGCCTTGATCTTCTCGGTCAACTTATGCGCCATCGACGCGACCTGCCGGGTCGAACGACCGCTGGCGATCACCATGTGATCGGCGATGCTGCTCTTACCGGCGAGCGGGATCGAGACGGTTTCGACCGCCTGATCATCGTCGAGTGACGCGAGGACAAGTTGATGCAGCGCCTCGACACGGTCCGTGTCGGACGAACGATAGCTTTGCGGGGATGAGGCCAAGGGAGCTCCTAAGATGGCGGCGCGTCAGACGCGTCACCGGATGGGGGTGGGGTAATTGACGTTTCAGGGACAACAGGATGGGTTGGCAGAAAATGACGCTGCCAGGCGGGATCGGCCTTTCTGAGCCGGGTCGCCGACGTCTCATCAGGGCGAAAGCGCAACAGCACGAGTGCCGGCAATCTCCACCTCGTCCAGCTAGATGCCTGATATGCGGGGTGGACGAACCGCCGCAACCAACCCATCGCGGGAGCCGCGCGGGCAGCCTGTTCATAGCCGGGTCGGGCGATTACCGCAATCGGAACCTGCTTGGCGATTTCCCGCCAGCTTCGCCACTGGTGAAACTGGGCAAGATTGTCGCCGCCCATCAGCCAGATGAACTTTTTCTTGGGATAAAGCGCGGTCAGCTTGTGGAGCGTATCGACGGTGTAGCGCGTGCCAAGTCGCTGCTCGATCGCGCTGACCCTGATGGGGGCATGGCGTGCCATCTTTACCGCCGATGCATAGCGCGCCGCAAAGGGCGCCATATCGCTGACGTGATCCTTCAAGGGATTGCCGGGTGACACGAGCCACCACACCTCGTCCAGATCAAGCGCAACCAGCGCCGCCATGCTGATGGCACGATGCCCGCGATGCGCAGGATTGAACGACCCGCCGAGAATGCCGATGCGGGTCAAGGTTCGACGAACCAGTCTTCTCGCTCATGGTGAACGCGCAACACTTGAACAACGCCTTCCTGAATTCGGTAACGAATGAGATACGGCGTGCCTAACACACGGAGAATTCGCGTCTGATCGCGGTAAGGCCGACCACCCCTTGGGAAATCTGCAAGAAACTTCGATCGGGCTCGAATCGTTGCCAAAATTCGGGTGGCGTAGGCCGGATTTGTCTCGCGTTCCAACCAGTCGCTTATGTTCCGAAGGTCGTCACGCGCCGGCACCGTCCAGATTATTCGCGGCATCGCGCTTCATGTTTTGCAATCATTGCATCGAGTTCTGCTATCACCTCTTCGTGCGAAACAAATTCGCCTCGGTCAGCTGCATCAATGCCTACCTGAATGAAAGCATGCAGATCACCGTCGCTTTCGGCCACTCGGCGAATGGCTTCTGCTGCATATTGCGCCCCGGTCATCCCCTTCGCCAAAGCCAGACGATCAACCAACGCCAGTGTTTCGGCGTCGACAGAAGCGGTAATGGCGGCTTCGTTTTTCATTATTCCAATCTATGCCTGCGCGAAGAGCGCATCAACCCCGCACCTGCCCCGTCCCTCGGCCCACCCATTTATACGTCGTCAGCCCTTCCAGCGCGACCGGTCCGCGCGCGTGTAGCCGCCCGGTGGCGATGCCGATTTCGGCACCCAGGCCGAATTCGCTGCCGTCAGCAAATTGGGTCGATGCGTTCCACAGCACGATCGCGCTATCGACGCCGCTCAGGAAGCGCTCTGCGACACCTGAATCACCGGCGACGATCGCGTCGGTGTGGTGTGATCCATGGGCAGCGATATGCGCCATCGCCCCTTCAACGCCGTCCACCAGCGCGGCCGAGGCAATCGCGTCAAGATATTCAGTGTCCCAATCATCACTGTTTGCGGCGACGACCTGCGGCGCGATCGCCCGGATTGCCGGATCGCCCCTGACTTCGCAGCCGCTGGCGCCCAACGCCGCCATCAACGATGCGGTGCCGGCATAGTCGCGATCGATCAGCACTGTTTCCATCGCGCCACAAACCCCGGTGCGTCGCATCTTGGCGTTGACGACGATCGCCTCAGCCATCGCCGGATCGGCTGATGCATCGACATAGACATGGTTGATCCCGTCGAGATGCGCGAGCACCGGCACGCGCGCTTCGGCCTGGACCCGCGCGACCAGCGTCTTGCCGCCGCGTGGCACGATCACGTCGATCAACCCGGCCGCCGTCAGCATCGCGCCGACCAACGCCCTGTCGGTCGATTCAACCCGCAGCGCCGCATCCCCCGGCAAGCCAGCCGCCGACAGCCCGGCCACAAAAGCCGCATGGATCGCACGGTTGCTTTCCACCGCTTCGCTGCCGCCGCGCAGGATTACCGCGTTGCCTGACATGACGCAGAGTGCAGCGGCATCCGCGGTGACATTGGGGCGGCTTTCATAGACGATGCCAATCACGCCAATCGGCACGCGCAGCCGCTCCAGCCTGATGCCGCTTGGGGCCTCGCGCTCGTCGATCACTTGCCCGACCGGATCGGGCAGTCCGGCCACGGCATCCACGCCCGCCGCCATCGCGTCGATCCGCGTCGGATCGAGCCGGAGCCGATCGAGCATCGCCGGCGACAAGCCCGCCGCAGCGGCATTGACCATATCGATAGCATTGGCAGCTTCGATTGCTGGGGCTGCCGCCCGGATCGCGGCGGCGGCTTGACGCAGGCCATTGGCCTTGGTCGCCGTCGGCAGTCGAGCGAGCAGCGTCGATGCTGCCCGAGCCCGAACCCCAAGCGCAGCAATGATGTCGATGGGATCTGCACTCATGTCCGTCATACCGGCAGCCTAGCAGCGGCTTGGGCCCGCGCCAATGTCGCGCTGCACAAGATTGAGTGGCACGACGCGGATGCATTTGATAGCCTTGCCCTATGCAAGGGGGATTCGAAGCGGCGGGTGATCTCGCCACCGGGGGCTTGATCGGCCGTGCGTTTGAGCCGCACGCCGGGGAAACGGCGCATGGCGCGCATGGATCGGGCCTGTGCCTGAATTGCGGCACCACCCTGAAAGGCGATTTCTGCCACCAATGCGGGCAGACCGAGCATATCCACCGCACGCTTGCCTCAATCGGCCATGATCTGCTGCACGGCGTTTGGCATTTTGAAGGCAAGATCTGGTCGACGCTGCCGATGCTGTTCACCCGGCCGGGCGAGCTAACACGGCGCTATATCGCGGGCGAACGCGCCCGCTTTGTGTCGCCGCTGGCGCTGTTTCTGTTCTCGGTCTTCCTGATGTTCGCAACCTTTGAATCGATTGGCGGCCCGATTGGGGGCGACAATGTGAATGTGAACCGCAACGGATCGAAGCTGACCCCGCCAGAGCTCGTCAAGGAGCTGAATGAGCAAAAAGCGATACGGGCCAAGCTGGTCGCGACCCGGGATGCCCTCAGGGCCCGAAAGGCCGATACCGAGAAAATCGACGACAAAATCGACGACGTTGAAGGCGATATTGGCGGTCTCCAGACCGCCTATGATTTGACGACCGGCACCGTGGTCAATGTGAAGAAGGACGAAATCGATACCGGCTGGCCCTGGCTGGATGAGCGGCTTCAGCACATGCTGAAGGAGCCCAAGCTCTACCTCTACAAGCTGCAATCAAGCGCCTATAAATATAGCTGGGCGCTTATCCCGATCTCGCTGCCGTTCATCTGGCTGCTCTTTGCCTTTCGCCGCGATGTCGGCCCCTATGATCATGCGATCTTTGCGATTTACTCGCTATCGGCGATGACGATGGGGACGGTGCTGCTGAGCATTGGCAATGCAATCGGCCTGCCCGGCGGCATGCTCGCGACAATCTTCACCTTCGGGCCGCCGCTGCACATGTATAAGCAGTTGCGCGGCGCCTATGGCATCTCCCGCTTCGGCGCGCTCTGGCGCACCATCGCGCTGCTGTTCTTCGCGATGGTTTCGGGCCTGCTGTTCTTCATCACCGTTTTCGGCATCATTGCCTAAGGGCTCAAGCCGTGCAGGGATAACGCTTCGTCATGAACGCAGCAAAGGCGGCCTTGGTGCTTGTCCGGGCGCGCTTGGCCGCCGGAATCGCGCGAAAGGCGGCAATGATATCATCGCTGGTCACCTTGGCCGTACCCTTGGGCGGCGGGCAGCTGCTTGGCTTGCGCCCGGCCACGACCTCTGCCGCGAGCCCGGCGCGATAGGCGTCTGACGCTTTGGCGATATCGTCGCGCAGCAAGCCGATGTCGGAGGACCCCAAGGCCAATACGCCCTTAGCCTTCAGCGCATCAGTCTTGGTGAGGAACTCGGCGACTGACATTGCCTGAGCCAGCGTGGGAACGATCATCGCCAGCGCGGCCATCGTGATCATAATCTTACGCATGAGTTCGTCTCCTTTGACATGGCGCGTGCCATAACAATCTTGAACGGGGGATGAAAGACCAATTGCCAGACGGTCCGCCCACGAAAAAGGCCAGCCCGATCGCGTCGGACTGGCCTTTTTCTCTCGTCTCGGTCAGGCGCCTTGCGGTGCCGGGTTGCCAAACGGACCGTTGGGCCGCCGCGTCTTGGGGATCGACGTGCCGCCAACCGGCAGGACCGGCGATTTCGGGCCATCGTCCATCCGACCAATGCCTTCGCCCGCGATCAGTTTCTTGATCTCGTCACCCGACAGCGTTTCATATTCGAGCAGCGCGCCGGCGAGCAGATGGAGCTGATCGATATGATCATTCAGCACTGTTGTCGCTTTTTCATGCCCGCCATTGACGATCCGCTTGATCTCGGTGTCGATCAGCTCCGCCGTCTGGTTCGACATCCGCATCGGCCGCGCCGAGGAATAGCCCAGATAGGTCTCGCCCTCTGGTTCGGCATATTCAAGCGGGCCGAGCAAATCGGACATGCCCCAGCGCGTCACCATGTCACGGGCCAGGCCCGATGCATAGCTGATGTCGCTCGATGCGCCCGACGACACCTTGTCATAGCCAAAGATCAGTTCTTCGGCGACGCGCCCGCCCATCGACACGGCAAGGTTCGCGTACATCTTGTCGCGATGATAGCTATAGCTGTCGCGTTCGGGCAGGCGCATCACCATGCCCAGCGCGCGACCGCGCGGGATGATCGTGGCCTTGTGGATCGGGTCGGACGCAGGCTCATGCAGCGCAACAATCGCATGACCCGCTTCATGATAGGCGGTCATCCGCTTCTCATCATCGGTCATCACCATCGAGCGGCGCTCGGCCCCCATCATCACCTTGTCCTTGGCCTCTTCAAACTCGGCCATCGCGACCAGGCGCTTGCCCTTGCGGGCAGCAGTCAGCGCGGCTTCGTTGACGAGATTGGCCAGATCAGCACCCGAAAAGCCCGGCGTGCCGCGCGCAATCGTCCGCGCCTCAACATCAGGCGCCAGCGGCACCTTCTTCATATGGACCTGCAGGATCTTGATCCGGCCTTCGATATCGGGGCGGGGCACCACGACCTGGCGATCGAAGCGGCCCGGCCGCAGCAGCGCAGGATCAAGCACATCGGGGCGGTTGGTCGCGGCGATGATGATGATGCCTTCATTGGCCTCAAAACCGTCCATCTCGACCAGCAACTGGTTGAGCGTCTGTTCGCGCTCGTCATTGCCATTGCCAAGCCCAGCACCGCGATGCCGGCCGACCGCGTCGATTTCGTCGATGAAGACGATGCACGGGGCAGACTTCTTGGCCTGTTCGAACATATCACGCACGCGGCTGGCGCCGACGCCAACGAACATCTCGACAAAGTCGGAACCCGAAATGGTGAAGAACGGCACGCCCGCTTCGCCTGCGATCGCGCGGGCGAGCAAGGTCTTGCCGGTGCCGGGTGAGCCCATCAGCAACGCGCCCTTGGGGATCTTGCCACCGAGCCGCGCAAATTTGGTTGGGTCCTTCAGGAATTCGACGATTTCCTGCAGCTCTTCGCGTGCTTCATCGATGCCAGCGACGTCATCAAAGGTCACGCGACCTTCTTTTTGCGTCAGCATCCGTGCGCGCGACTTGCCAAAGCCCATCGCGCCTGAGCCGGAATTTTTCTGCATTTGGCGCAGCACGAAAAAGGCGATGCCCAGGAACAAGATGAAAGGCAGCGAATTGACCAGAATATACTGCCAGATCGACGGGCCTTCTTCAGGCCGGGCGTTGATCACCACGCCCTTTTCGAGCAACCGGTTGGTTAGCGCCGGGTCTGACGGGGCATAGGTACGGAACTTGTCGCCGCTCGTTGTCGTGCCGGTAACAACATCGCCAGCGATATTGACCTCGCGAACCGAACCTTCCGTCACCTTGGACAGGAACGCCGAATAAGACAGCGCGTCGTTGGCAGCGACCGACCGAGAGCCACTTTCGAACATCGTGACGAACAAGGCGAGGGCAACCAAGATGCCCAGCCAAATCATCAGATTCTTCATCCAGGGATTGCCGTTCCCGCCATTGTCGGGGCCCTGCTGCCGGTCATTATCGTTCATCGTCGTGTGCTACCTTTCCGAGTCACCAAGATAGGCTGCAAAAGGTGAATGGCAATGGAACAGTTAGCCGGTATCGGCGATCAGAGTGTTCGGCGCGGCGGAGCCTCGGAAAAGCGCCAAATTGTGCCCTTTGGAGACACCAAAATACCCGCCTGCGTGGCTGATTTACCCGATTCCAGTGCATCAAGCAGGGATTCAATGTTGGTCGCATCACCAAAATCGGGGCGCGTAATGCCGTTAACGTCCCGAACGCCCGCAATGGCCGACCGCGAAAGTCGGCGTTTCAATTCACGCGGCAAGCCCGCCATATCTATCCAGGATTGATCATCAGGGTCGTCGACCCCGGTTGGCGCGACTTTTCTTGTGTCCCACAACCACCGCTCCATCGCCCGCAGTGCGGCATCGGCTTCGGCAGCGTGCGCCGCCGAACGCGCAATCTGGCGTGGATCAAACAGGTGCGTGTCGCGTAGCAGGGTGCGAATCGCGGTCCGGTCAAACCGATTATCGGCATTGCTGGGATCATCGACGAACGGGGTCGCGCTCGCCAGCGCAATCGCGCGCAATTCGGCTACGCGCCAGCCCAGCAATGGGCGGATCAGGTCAATCGGGAAAACGTCAAAAACGCAACCCGAATCCCCAACCGGATAGGACACTTCCTGTAGCTGATGCGCCCGAATCCCCGCTAGCCCTGCCACGCCTGATCCGCGCGCGGCGCGCATCAGGAATGTCTCTGCCTGGTCATCGGCGTGGTGCGCCGTCGCCAGCACGCGCGCGCCAACCTCAACGGCCCAGCGCTTGAGCAAAAAGTAGCGTTGCCCGCGGGCCCAATCATGCAGGTTGTCGCGTGGATCGCGTGGATCGGTCACCTGCAGTGTCGCATGTCCAATGCCAATCGTCGCGCAAAACGCGGCCACCATTGCCGCCTCCGCCGCCGCTTCGAGCCGCAAGCCGTGATCAACCGTCGCGGCGATCACCTGGCCCGGATAGGCTGCCGCTGCCAGCACCAGCATCGCCATACTGTCCGGCCCGCCCGACACGGCAAGCGCGATTGGCTCGACCGAGCCCACCGCCCGGCCAAGCGCTGCGACCAGATCCGCCCGGAAGCGCGCGACGCTTGCCGGATCGGGGCTGGCCGTCACCGGATCAGTTGGCCTTGCACTTTTCCTCGGTGCGCCCGCGCGCGACATCAGCCTTCATCTGCGCGGTGATCTTGGTGGGATATACCTCGAGCAACTCGTCATAGACCTGGCAGATATCGGCGGATGGCTTGCCGAGCTTCTTTAGCGCGATCGTCAGAAAATAAAGGCTGTCGGGCGCGCGTTCGCCATCATGGAATTTCTTGTAGTTTTCATAAAAGGCGAGCGACGCAAGCGAGGGCTTGCCTTCATCAAGATAGGAACGCCCAAGCAAATTTTGCGACCAGCTGGCGCGGCGATGCGTGGGATATTTGGCGACGACCTGCTTCAGCGCTGCCTGCGCCTCTGGGTAGAGCTTTGCCTGCCACAACCGATAGCCATAGACATAGCCGTCATCAGCGGGATCGTCGGTCATCGGCTTTTCCACCGCCGCGACCAATCGCGCCCGCGCGGGGTCGTTGATCGTCATGGTGGCAGACGCCGTCGGCTTGGCAACGGGCGCAGGCTTGGCGGTCGCCGCGCCAGCGCTGGTGGTGCCGCTCGCGCCCGAACTGATCGGAGCGGACGGGCCGATGCCCGCCGATCCGCCAGTCGATGCCGCGCCATCCTCCAGCGCCTTCAACCGCGCATCAGTCGATCGGCGATAGGCGGAAAACGCCTCTTCAAACTGCATCAGCTTATACTGCGTTTGTTCAATCTGGCCCGTCATCGTCGCCAATTGCCCTTCGAGCGCGCTGACCCGGCCGTTGAGATCGGCCACCGGGGTAGACGAAGGCGAGCCTGGCGCTGGCGTGGGATTGGCTTGCTGCGGACTGATATCGGGCGGAAAATACTGGCCATTGCCGCCTGGAAACACCTTGCGCTGCACCGCGCGCATCTCTCGCTCCAGCCGATCGACCCGGCCATCAATCGAGCTTTGCGCCAAGGCCGCGGTCGAGCTGAGCGAGATCCCGGCCAGCAAGGCAATTCTGATCAACTTTGTCCGCATTTCACTCCCCACGCACCACTTGATACGGGGGGTATAGCGGACAGAACGGCCTTGTCGCCAGCCTTGTAGATACCGCTTACGGGGCAGGTGCCGTCCCGGTTGGGGGCGACAGGTTCACCGGTGCGGCGGCAGGCGGTGCCTGGATCGTCGCTGGCGTCTCTACGGCGGGCTCAGCCGTACGGTTCCGATTGGACGATCGGGCCGGGGGGCGGCGCCTTGTAGGAGCCGTGGTCGCGGCACTTTCCGGCGTTGTCAACGGGACAGCGGCAGCGCCATCTGCGGCGCGCGCCAGCAAGGCTTCGGCACTGATCTCGACATCCTTGATCGCCCGCGCGCCATCGCCCAGCGGCGGCACCGCCGACCCATTGACCGTGACCTGCAGCTTGTCGGGCCGGCCGACATTGATCATTGGCCGATTGGCATCAACCGGCACATCATACCGCTCGCCGGGCTGCAATTCTTTTTGGAACAGCGATTTGCCATCAGCGTCATAGACGCGCAGCCAGACGACATCGATGGCCGTCAACGTCACATGGCCTGCCGCCGGAGCCTCGGCAGGCGTTGGCGCAGCGACGACTGGTTCGGGCGTGATTGCTGGCGCGGGGGCGCTCACGACCGGCTGGCCATCGCCGCGAAACAGCGTGGTTCCATACCAAAGGCCGACCGCGATCAGCACCAGTACCGCAACGGCTGCACCGGCCATCGCCACGCCCTTGGGCGGCTGGCGACGCGGGTCCTGCATTTCATAAGGCTGATATTCGGGCGGACGATGGACCTGATCGACCTGGTTGCGGACGTCGCGGGCAATCGGCACCTCATCCATGCCAATCGCACGGGCATAGGCCTTGGCAAAGCCCACCGAATAGGTGTGCGACGGCAGACCCGAAAAATTCGATTGTTCGATCGCTTCCAGATGGCGCAGCGGCACACGTGTCCGCGCCGCCACCTCGGCCAGGGTCAGCCCCTGCGATTCGCGATATTCCCGCAGGCGCTCTCCTGGCGTTTTGGGGAAAAGCGTTGCCTCCTCGCCAAGATCGGATCCGGTCATGCTCTTCTCCGCCTGGGATGGTTGGTAATCGCCATGTTCCAAAGCCCCCAAACGCTGTCAACGCACGATCGAGCGACTCGGCCCTGCATCAGCTCAACTCGACATTATTGTCGCTGGCCCAACTGGCAAGCGCCGCGCGCATATCGCGCGGCGGTCGGGCGAGCATTTGCGTCATATCTGCCATCAACCGCGCGCGATCGAGCGAGCGAATCATCGCCTTAACCGGGCCAACCGCCGCCGGGGTGATCGACAGTCGTTCGATCCCCAGTCCGATCAGCGCCATCGCCTCCAGTGTCCGCCCGCCCATTTCGCCGCACACCGCCAGATCAACGCCCGCCGCACGCGTCGGTGCCACCACCCGGGCGAGGAAGCGCAGGATCGCCGGGCTCAGCCAATCATAGCGTTCGGCCAGCTTGGGGTTGGCGCGATCAGCAGCGAACAGAAATTGGGTCAGGTCATTGGTCCCGATCGACAGGAAATCGAGCCTGGGCAGCAGCACATCGAGCATCTCGGCGAGCGCCGGCACCTCAAGCATCGCGCCATAGCGGATCAGCGTCGGCAGTTTGCGCTGGCGTGAGGCGATCCAGGCCCGCTGTGCTTCGAACAGGGCTTGCGCCTCATCAAATTCCCAGGGTTCGGAAACCATCGGGAACATCACGTTCAGCGTCCGTCCTGCCGCCGCCTCAATCAGCGCGCGCGCCTGCGCCTTCATCAGCCCGTCGCGTTCAAGCGCCAGTCGGATCGCGCGCCAGCCCATGGCCGGATTTTCCTCATCGCCAGCATCGTCCTTCAGATAGGGCAGCGCCTTGTCGCCGCCGATATCGACGGTGCGGAAAATCACCGGCCGTTCGCCTGCCGCCTCCAGTACATCGCGGTAAAGCCGTTGCTGGCGTTCGCGCTGCGGCAGCGTCGCTGAAACGAGAAACTGAAATTCCGTGCGGAACAGCCCAATCCCGTCAGCCCCTGTCAGGTCGAGCGCGGCGACATCGTCGCGCAGCCCGGCATTGACCATCAATGTCATCCGGCTGCCATCAAGCGTCGTCGGCGGCACATCGCGCAGCGCTGCAAAAGAGGCGCGGCGCTTCTGGCTGAGCAGCAGCTTGCCTTCAAACGATTCCTCGATCAGCGGCGACGGCCGCGCAAAGACCGTACCGTCGGTCACATCAAGCAACAGCACGTCGCCTTCACCGATCAGCCGGCGAACATCCTTGACGCGCCCCAGCACCGGCACGCCCATCGCCCGCGCGACGATGGTGACATGCGCGGTGAGCGATCCTTCCTCCAGAATCACGCCCTTCAACCGCCGCCGATCATATTCGAGCAGCTCGGCCGGCCCCAGATTGCGCGCGACGAGAATCGTATCGGCGCGCAGCCCCATTTGCGCCGCCGTGCCCATCTGGCCGGAAACGATCCGCAGCAAGCGGTTCGACAGATCCTCAAGATCATGCATCCGCTCGGCAAGCAAAGGATCGTCAATCTGGCGCATCCGCATCCGGGTGCGCTGCTGTACCCGCTCGATCGCTGCCTCTGCGGTCAGCCCACTGTCGATCGCCTCGTTGATGCGGCGGCTCCAGCCTTCATCATAGGCGAACATCTTATAGGTCTCGAGCACTTCGTCATGCTCGCCGCCCATGCCGAATTCGGCCTGCGCCGCCATCCGATCAATCTGCTCGCGCATCTTGTCAAACGCGCCGTAAACGCGGTGACGCTCGGCCTCGACATCTTCAGCGACGGTATGTTCAATGGTAATGCGCGGTTGATGAAAGACCGCCACCCCGCGCGCCATGCCTTCAACCAGCTTGAGCCCGGGAATACGCATTGCCGCCGTCGATTGCGGGCGCGTGGTCGCGGCCCCCGTCGCGTCAATCAGATCGGCATTGGCGATCAGTTCAGACAGCACCATGGCAACGGTCTGCAGCGCTTCTACTTCGACATCGGCGTAGCGATGCGGTTCGATATGCTGAACGCACAGCACCCCCACCGCGCGCTCACGCCGGATGATCGGCACGCCTGCAAAACTATGGAATTTTTCCTCGCCAGTCTCGGGCCGATAAGCGAAATCGGGATGGCTTGCCGCCTCATCCAGATTGAGCATCTCGACCTCCTGCGCGATCGTCCCGACCAATCCTTCGCCCAGCGCCATCTTGGTGACGTGGACGGCGGCCTGATCAAGTCCTTCAGTCGCGAACAGCTCAAGCACACCGTCGCGCAGCAGATAGATCGAGCAAACCTCGCTATTGGTCGCCGCACCGATGATCCTGACCACGCTGTTGAGCTTCGCCTGCGCCGTCGTGCGCGCCGCCATCACATCGTGCAGACGGACGAGCATCTCGCGGGCGGAGGTAGCGGCGGAAGACAGGGTCATGCCACCCGGCTATCAGATTGCACGAAGCCGCGCCAACATCCTCGCAAGCCAGCAAGAACATTCTTGCCCGCCAGCCATCAGCCAGCAATCAACCGCCAAGCGCAGAAAATCGGCTATGGACGCCGACCCGCCATTCAAACTCCACCGGCTGATCGGTCAACGGCACCCCGTCGCGCATTGGCGGCCGCATCCTGAGCAGCGGCAGGCCCCGCAGCACGGCTTTGCGGACCCCCGGAATGGTTGGCGATTCGCTCAGAATGCGGCAATCGATCTGGTTGTCGGCGGCGACCAGACAGCGCAGCCGAAACGTTACATCCATCGGCACCCGCCACAGATCCTCGTCCATCAGCGGGAAAAATTCATCGTCGGTGATTTTGCGCACCCAGCGCGCCGGCTGAAGACCGGGCTGCACGGAGCGCCCACCGCGCATGACAATATCGCCACTGCCAAGTGTCGGCGCGGGCGGCGCAGCGGGCAGCAGATCGACTGGGCGCGGCACCGGCAGCGGCGCCGGGCTGGGTTTGACCGGGGGCGCGTCAGGCCGGACGGGCGTAACAGGGGCAGGCTTGGTCGGGGCTGCTAGTGAACTAGCGCTGGGCGGCGGTGGCGCAGACGGCGCCGGGGCATCCGCTGCATCAAGCGGTAATAATTTGACGATGAACGGGCTGTTTTCGATCACCACCCGCCGCGCGGCGGGCACCAGCATCAGCAGCGCAATCACCGCAAGATGCAGCGCCAGGACCAGCAGGATTGTGAACAGCCGCTGGCGCGGCGTAATCGCCGCATAGCCGCCCGGTTCTCGCAGAATCACCTCCATGGACACTGCCTAACACTGCACGGCGGGCGACAAAATGGCCGATGCGGAACATGCCTGAAATGGCCAGGCGACCCTATCGAAGCCTGCTATTCCTTCGGCAAATCAAATCTGATTTTGAAATAGACCATAGCATTATCAACTTCGACGCCATTTTCCCTGCGCGGCAAAACACGCAGTTGCGGGGCAAGCGACCGTGCAGCGCGACCAAATTGCCAGCCCTTCGGCGATTCGGCGGTCACCTGGCACGCTTTCAGCCGGCGTTTCAGCGTTGCAAGGCAGCGCAGCTCGGCAAATCCGGATATCTTGGCCTGCCGAGCGCCCGCCGGGTGAAAAGCGTAGATTTCCTCCCAGGTCGCTTGCCTGGCCCATTCGGCCTTGGTCGCCGTGTCGCGGCCACCGCCTCCATCACCGCCCGTCCCCGACCCGCCATTGCCGAAGCCCCCACCATTGGTGCCCTGCGCGCCCGTGCCGCTATCGCCAACCACCGCACCGCCCGCCACCGTCGGCGGTGGCGCGGGAAGTGCTGCAGGCGCCGGCGTATAATCGATGCGTGGCATTGCCGGTGGCGCCAGGACTGGTGCGGGCGGGGGCGTATCAACGCGAACGGGCGATGATCGCGGGGTCGATGGTGCCGGCTTGGGAGCCGCCTTAACATTTGTCGGCGGCGGCACTGCCGGCGGCGGTACTGGCTGCGGCGGTTCAACCAGCGGCAGCAATTCAACAACGGTGGGCGGTTCACGATCAATTCGGATGGGCGGTCGATCGCGCAGGGTAAGGAACAGATACGCCGCGATGACGTACAACAGGATGATCATCGCAATCGTCAGCACACGCTGCCGATTGGTCGTCGGCCGATATACAGTGCGGGCGAAAAGCGCTGTCTCCATCTGCTAGATTATAGCATTGGTCAAAAACGAAAAAAATAGGGCGTTTGCTGTCAGGCTGCCCGTTTTTCCAGCGCGTGCGCGGCGTCGTCCATCAATTGTGCGATAATCTCCACAACCGGTTCTTCCTTGGTCACCATGCCGACCGATTGCCCGGCCATCAGGCTGCCATGTTCGACATCGCCATCAATCACCGCGCGGCGCAGCGCACCTGCCCAATAATGTTCGATTTGCAGCTGTGCCTCGCCCATTTCGACCGAACCGGCATCGAGCAGCGCCGCCACTTCGCGCTGCTTGGCGGTAAACAGGTCCGCCCCGGCATTTTTAAGCGCGCGCACCGGGATAACGGGCAAGCGCGGATCGATCTGGACGCTGGCAATCGCATCGCGGGCGGAGGCGCGGAAGAACGCCTTTTTGAAATTGGCATGCGCAATGCTCTCGGTCGCACACGCAAAGCGCGTGCCGAGCTGGACACCTGCTGCACCCATATCGAGATACGCCGCGATCGCCTGGCCACGGCCGATGCCGCCTGTGACGAACACCGGCACCTGCTCCGCCACCTCCGGCAAAATCTCCTGCGCGAGCACGCTGGTCGAAACCGGGCCGATATGGCCACCGGCCTCCATGCCCTCGACCACCAGCGCATCAACGCCCGACCGGATCAGCTTTTTGGCCAGGCTGAGCGCGGGCGCGAAGCAGATCACCTTTGCCCCGCTCGCCTTGATCGCATCAAGCGCGCCCGCTGGCGGGAGACCACCAGCGAGCACGACATGCGTCACGCCGTGCTTGGCGCAGACGGCTATCAGATCGAACAATTGCGGATGCATCGTGATCAGGTTCACGCCAAAGGGCTTGGCCGTCAGCTTCTTGGTCGCGGCGATCTCGGCATCGAGCAGCTCAGGCGACATCGCCCCACACGCGATCAGTCCGAAACCACCCGCGTTCGAGATGGCGGAGACGAGATGCCGTTCGCTGACCCACGACATCGCGCCGCAGATGATTGCAGTGTCGCTGCCAAGGAACGCCGCGCCCCGCGCCATGCGGCGAGCAAGGCGCTCTGCCCCGGCGCTCAAGCGACTTCCTCCGCATCCAGCCCATAGGCTGTGTGCAGCACGCGCACCGCCAATTCGGTATAATCCTCTTCGATCAGCACGCTGACCTTGATCTCGCTGGTGGAGATCGCCTGGATGTTGATGCCGCGATCGGCGAGCGCCTTGAACATTGCCGAGGCGACACCGGCATGGCTGCGCATCCCGACGCCAACCACGGATATCTTGGCAACCTTGCTGTCATGAACCAGGCTGGCATAGCCGATATCGCTCTTGGCCTTCTCAAGCGCATCAAGCGCACGGGCGAGTTCGGCCTGCGGCACCGTAAAGGTCACATCGGTTGATCCGCTGTTATGCGCGATATTCTGGATGATCATGTCGACATTGATGTTGATATCGGCCAGCGGGCCGAAAATCCGGGCGACCGCACCAGGCTTGTCGGGCACCTCGATCAACGTGATCTTGGCTTCATTCTTGTCATGCGCGATGCCGGTGATGAGCTGGCGTTCCATATCGTCTCCGATTTCGTCGTCACCGACGATCATTGTGCCGGGCAATGTATCTGCCGTGGCTGAATTATTGGGATCATCAAAGCTGGAGAGCACCTGAATGCGCACGCCCTCCTTCATCGCCAGACCCACCGAGCGCGTCTGCAGCACTTTCGCGCCCACGCTCGCCAGCTCGAGCATTTCTTCATAGGTCACGCGGCTGAGCTTGCGCGCGCGCGGCACGATGCGCGGATCAGTCGTATAGACGCCATCGACATCGGTATAGATGTCGCACCGATCCGCCTTGACCGCTGCTGCGACCGCGACCGCCGATGTATCCGACCCGCCACGCCCCAGCGTCGAGATGCGATTGTCCTCGGCGACGCCCTGAAAACCGGGGATCACCGCCACCTCGCCCGATGCCATCGCCGTGATCAGGGCATCGGCATTAATCTCGTCGATCCGGGCCGACGCATGCGCACTGGTGGTTTGGATCGGCAATTGCCAACCGAGCCAGCTGCGCGCGGGCACGCCGATCGCCTGCAAGGCAATCGCGAGCAGGCCGCTGGTGATTTGCTCACCCGACGCCACCACCACATCATATTCGCGGGGATCATAAAGCGAGGAGGCTTCTCGGCAGAAATTCACCAGCCGGTCCGTCTCCCCCGCCATCGCCGACACGACGACCGCAACCTCATTGCCCGCTGCCACCTCACGCTTGACGCGCGCGGCAACGCTGCGGATCCGCTCGATCCCGGCCATCGACGTGCCGCCGAACTTCATCACAATACGGGCCATGGGTGGTGCGCTAATCCCTTGGGTTGAGAGGGGCTGCCTGATAAGTGGGGCGCATGACGATAGCAAGCGCACCCGCAACGACGATCAATCCCCAAGAAGCCGCGCATTTCGGCGCGATGGCGGCTGACTGGTGGGACCCCAAGGGATCGTCGGCCATGCTGCACCGGCTCAATCCGGCGCGGCTCGGCTATATCCGCTCGGCCGCAAATACGCATTGGCGCCTCGATGATCGCAGCTTTTCGCCGCTCAGCGGCAAGACCGCGCTTGATGTCGGCTGCGGTGCAGGGTTGCTCTGCGAACCGCTCGCCCGGCTGGGGGCCAAGCTGGTCGGGCTGGATGCTGCGCCTGAAAACATCGCGGCCGCGCGCGCGCATGCCGCGCAATCGGGCCTGACGATTGATTACCGCAGCGGCAGTGTCGAGAATCTGGGCAGCGAGCGTTTCGATCTCGTCACTTCGATGGAAGTGATTGAACATGTCACCGATCCCGCCGCGTTCGTCGCTGGGCTGGCGGGCGCGCTGGCCGATGACGGGTTGCTGATCCTGTCCACGCCGAACCGCACCGCCATGTCACGCATTGCCCTCATTTCGATTGCCGAGGGGTTGGGTCAAATTCCGCGCGGCACGCATGATTGGGACAAGTTCCTGACGCCTGAAGAGCTGACGGCAATTGTCGAAGGCGCGGGGCTGAAGGTAACGGATGTGCGGGGTCTGAGCTTTTCGCCAGCCAAGGGTTTCGTGATCGGTGACGATATGAAGCTCAATTATCTGATGACGGCGGTCCGCGCCTGAAGTGAAGATTGGTTCGCGCAGAGGCGCGGAGGACGCGGAGGCGCTGCGCTCTTGGCCGTCGGACGTCTGCTTATCGCCAAGAATTATTGGCTTCGCCATTCAAGCGATGGGCCTTTGCGCGCTCCGCCTGCCTCATTCCCCTCTGCGTCCTCCGCGCCTCTGCGCGAACCGAAACGCGCTGGCAGCAAGAGCAGCCGTGTGGGGCGGGCGAAAAGGGGCACTGCGTCCCGCACGCCCCCTCCACCATTCGCTGACGAAGCGAATGGTCCCCAGTTTCGGGTTGAGCATGCCCCGCATGCTCAAGGATCGTCCGGGAGACGATCCGACCCGACACTCCCTACCGGGGAGGCGTTTATGCCATGACGTTGCGTCCGCGGATCACCGTCGCACTGTGGCCAATGCTCGCCGCCGGTGTCGGTGCCTTGATCGTGTCGACAAAGATCCAGTCGTTGCGCACCTTGGTGGGTGTGATTGTCATCGCCATATAGCCGCGGCGGCTGGTGTCGCACCATTTCAGCTCAGGGTTCGCCTCGACCAGCGCCTTGGCGACGATCTTGGGATCAACGCCAAGCGCGCTTTCGAAACCGGGTGAGGTGACGCCCTGGCCAGCGAATTCAACGCCCGCTGGCTTGCCGTCCTGCCCCAGATCATAAGCCCAGGCATTATGGCTGTCGCCCGAGATGACGATCAGGTTCGCGCCCATCTTTTGGGCCGATGTCAGGAAGCGTTTGCGCGCGGCGGGATAGCCGCCCCAGCTGTCGAAATTGAACGGCAGGCCAGCCTTGGTCGCGGCAATGCCCGCATTCATATAGGCTTTGGCGCGCGGATCGGCATCGGGCGCGAGCCAGCTTGGCGCGCCGAGCGGGGTCTCCGTATTGCCCATGATCGTCCCGAAGCCGACCACCTGCCATTTGGTGCCGCCCTTCACCGAAGCGCGCATCGCGTGCCCCAGCCAATCCTCCTGCTGCGATCCCATCATCGTCGCCGCCGGGTCCTGCCAGCTGCCGTTGCGAAACTCGGCGAGCGCCTTGGCGGGATCGGGCTTGAACAAGAGCGGCGCCAGCTCGCTGGGCTTGGTGCGGCCAAGCAGACGCGTTTCGGTACGGAACAGCGTGGCGAGCGTGCCGATCTCATAGGCCTTCCAAGGCTCGTCGGACACGGGCATCCATTCGCGGTAAGCCTGGATCGCAGCAGCGCGGCGGATGCTCCACTCGCCTTCGGCTGCGGGCTGATGGTTCTGCGCACCGCCTTCCCAGCTATCATTGGTAGATTCATGATCGTCCCACTGGACGATCATCGGCACCAGGCTGTGGAGCTTCTGCAGGTCGGGGTCGCTGCGGTAGCTGGCATAGCGCAGCCGGTAGTCGGCCAGGTGGATAATCTCCGTCGCGGGCAGCGGCTGGCGACCGGCGACGGCATCTTTGGCGGCGGGGTAGCTGCCGGTCTGGTACTCGTAATAATAATCGCCAAGGTGGATGGCGAGATCGATGTCGTCGCGCAGCGCCGCATGCGCATAGGCGTTGAAATAGCCAAATGGCAGGTTCGAGCAGGAAAAAATCGCGGCTTTGAAGCTCGGCGTAAGGCCGGCCGGCAGCGTCTTGGTGCGACCAACGGGGGAAAAGCTGCCATCGGGTGCGACGAAGCGGAAATAATAGCGCGTGCCCGGCTTCAGGCCTGCCACGGTGATCTTGGCGGTATAATCGCGCCAGGGCCCGCTGATCTGCACGCCACCCGAGACGACCCGTGCAAAATCGGCGGTTTCAGCGATTTCGGCACGCAGATGCACCGCCGCTTCATCGACGGGGACATAGCGCGTCCAGAGCAGCACCGAATCGGCGCTGGGCTCGCCGCTGGCGACCGAATGCGTAAAACCCCGCGCCGCCTGGACACTGGGCAATTGGGCAAAGCCGGGAATCGCAAAGGCGCCAAGGCCGATCGAGCCGGTGACGATGAACGAACGACGATCGATACGGATGGCCATGCTGTCTCTCCCCTTTGAGCGATTTGTCGCCCTTGCACTGCCCATATGGACGATATGTGACAGGAAGAAACAAGCCCGGCCGCTATTCCGCCTTGTTCAGCGGCCCCAATCCGCTCAGCCCGCGCAGATATTGCGCTTTGATGGTGGTGACGGTGACGCCATCACCCACCTCAATCGTCGCGGTGGCCAGTTTGGGCTTGGCGGCACCAATCCGAATATTGCTGGGTACGCCGCCGCCATCACGCCAGAAGTTAAACTTGTTCTTCCCATCCCGGTCATGCGTGAAAAACAGCGCATAATGGCCCGGCTTGGGCACCTTGATGCACAGGGTAACCGGGCCAGCCTGCGGCACAGGTGCCCAGACGCGGTGAAAAACCTTGCCAGCAGCGATCAGCAGCGAGTCATCCGCCAGGAAATCGGCTTCTGTCGCTGGATAAAGCTCCAGCTTCATCCGGCCCGAGCGATCCTTCAAGCCGACAATCTTTGCCTCAATCGCGGGGCCGCCACTGTCGCACGCAGGCGCATCCTGACCACCGACCCGCGCACCCACACCGACTGACATAGCCAAGCCAAGGCTAGCCAGCGCGAACCCCACAAAACGATACTTCATACGCGATTCCTAACCAGCAAATACAGGCTGAACCCAATGATCAATACAGCATGAACGAGCAGCATGAGCGCCGCTGTCACCGCCATCAGTGCCGACAGCCCCGCTCCATAGCCCATCAAGGTGATCGTAAAATTGACCAAAAAAAGGTCATTGTTCGGCACGAGCGGCGGGGTCATGAATTGCTCGTTCCTGGGCATCGCCCCTTAACGCAGCAAAGCGTGGCAGCGATCCATGGGCATCGCGCAGAGCTGCCGAAATCGCGGGGGAACGACGCAATATGTCACCAATTGGACCTGGAGTCTGATGACTTTGGATTGGACCAACCCAAACCCATTCGCCCTGAGCGAAGTCGAAGGGCATGCGAAGCGCTTGGGCTTCGACTTCCCCCGGACCTGATCCGGGGCCGAACGGGTATGACGTTGAAGCGACCTAACGTCATCACGCTCTAGAAGAATCGCTCTAGCGGCCAAAAATGTCTCGATCCCAGCACCTGAGGGACAGCGGGCCAGCTAGGGCAGGAACCGATCGGGGTGCGCATCGGCAAAGGCCGGGAGGGCGCTGGCGGCGGTATCGGCGCGGACGAGCCGGGGATAGCGATCAAGCGGCAGATCAAATCGGCGGGCATTATAGAGCTGCGGCACCAGGCAGATATCGGCAAGGTTGGGCGAATCGCCGCCGAGAAAGGGCCCGGCGCTGTGCGGCATGTCCGAGTCTGCCATTGCCTCCAGCGCTTGCAGTCCCAATGCCATGCTGTGCCGCCGCCAGACAGTCTTCGCCGCCTCATCCGCGCCGAATTGGTCACCCAATTGGCGGATAAAACGCATATTACCAATTGGGTGGGTGTCAGCGGCGATCACCAGTGCCTGCGCCATCACTCGCGCGCGCGCTGCCGGTTCGCGCGGGAGCAAGGGCGGCGTTGGGCGAGTTGAGTCGAGATAGTCGATGATCGCCAGGCTCTGGATCAGCGATAGTCCGTCGATTTCGAGCGTCGGCACCTGCCCTTGCGGATTTCGCGCGAGATTGGCGGCGCTGCCTTGTTCATTTTCGAGCAGGTTTACTGCCACCCGCGACCAGGCAATGCCCTTCAGGTTCAGCGCAATCCGCACCCGGTAACTGGCTGAGGAGCGATGATAATCAAATAGTGTTGCGATTACCGGAGGGGTCATGCCAGGCCGGGAACGCCTGGGCCAGCGCCGCTGGACACGGCCACCCCTGTTAGCCCGTCACCAAGGGCTGGCAGTTCAGAGCCGCGTTCGAGCGCGACCTTGATCATTGCGACGATCGGATCGGCCAGCGCCAGACCAATCACGCCAAACAACGTGCTCGCCAGTATCTGGGAAGAAAGCGTCAGCGCCGGCGGCATATCCACGGTGTGCTTGGCAACGAGCGGGATCACGACATAGCCATCGAAATTCTGCACGATCAGATAGGTGGCAATCGCCCAGACGCCTTCATGCGTCCCGGCGCTAAAGCCGACCGCAACCATCAATATGCCCGTCAAGATCGCCCCGACATTGGGAATGAAGGCCAGAATGCCGGCGATAATGCCCAAAACCAGCGCCATCGGCACCCCGCCGAGCATCAACGCGAACCAGATCAGCACGCCTTCAAACGCCATGCCGAGCAGCCGCCCGGCGAGCAGGCGGCGCATTGTGTACGCCATCCGGCCAATCGTGATGGCAAATTCGCTGCGCAGATCCTGTGGGACCATCCATTGCAGCCCGCGCTCATAAAGCCTGGGCTCGATCGCCACGAACAAGCCGATCACCGCCACCATCACCATGCTTGTTACCGCGCCAACCGCCGTGCCGATCCAGGAGGTCAGCCGCCCGAAAGAGCCCAGCGCTTGTTGGATCAGACCGTTCACATCGGCCCGCCCCGGCACCATGCCATGCTCCACCGCCCAGGCGATCGCGCGCTGCGCCTGCACATCCAGCGTGGTGCGCAGCTGAGCAAATTGGTCCGCAACCTGCACCCCAGTCAGATAGATGGTACCGACCAGAAAGGCGATGCTGAACAGCATCACGATTGCCAGCCGCCAACCCCGGCCAATCGGCAAAGCGCGCCCGAGCAGCCGGACTCCGCCGTCAAGCATCGAGGCAAAAACCAGCCCGCCAAAGATGATCAGCAAGGGCTGAATCAACAGCACCATCAGCGCAATCGCTGCCGCCAGCCCCAACCAGACGGCGGCACGCTTCAATTCCTTGCGGACAAAGGGGTCGCTGAATTCGTTCGGCGCGGGGCCAGCGACGATATCGACTGGCGGTTTGCTCATAGCGCCTTGGTCGCGGCTGGCGTCCGGGCTGCAGCCGGTGCTGGCGCTAGCGGTGCGGCATTGGAAGGGTCGCCAGCTTGATGGGCGTGGAGCGAATTGCCCGCACGGCCCGATCGAAAGGCAGTGAACCAACTAATCGGGTTCCAGCTGCTGCTGCCATCGACCGAAAAGGTAATGAACTCGGCGCGGCCGCCAAGATATTCCCAAGGCACAGGGCCACCCAGCCCCTTGTCGGGCTCGCCAAGCGCAAAACGGCTATCGGCGCTGCGGTCGCGATTATCGCCCATCAGAAAAACATGGTTCGCCGGAATCTTCACGGCCGGATAATTGTCGCCGGGGCTATAGCCGAGCTCGACCGTATCATAGCTCCGGCCATTGGGCAGGGTTTCGGTCACGATCGGCAAATGGCAGGTAAACACGCCATCATCGCCGGCGCGTAACGCCCCTGAATAATCCGTGCAGGTCGCATTGGCATCGACCGGAATCAGCTTTTCATGCAGCTTTCCCCGCTTCACCGCGACGCCATTCAGCGACACGACCCCATCGCGCACTTCAAGCGTATCACCGGGCAGGCCGATGACGCGCTTGATATAATCTTCGGTCGATCCGGGCGGGGTGACGATCACCACGTCGCCACGTTCGGGCAGCCGGCCAAATAGCCGGCCGGGGACGAACGGCAACAAGTGAAAGGTCGGCGAGACGAAGGAATAGCCATAGGGATATTTCGTCACTACCAGCCGGTCGCCAATCAGCAGGCCAGGCAGCATCGATTCAGACGGAATGTAAAAAGGCTTTGCCACAAAGCTGTGAAAGCCGAGCACCGCCAGGACGAGCCACAAAATGCCGCGCGCCTCACCCAACCAGTCAGTGCCCGGGTTGGCAGCGGTCGTCGCGACGGCGTCGGTTGGGCCTGCGCCGTCCATCGTCAACTCATCTCCCGGCATCATCATCGTCCCTTGAACCAATTTCAATCTTGACCGCTTCGATGATC
Organism: Proteobacteria bacterium ST_bin13; assembly: GCA_002083645.1. Taxonomy (GTDB): domain Bacteria; phylum Pseudomonadota; class Alphaproteobacteria; order Sphingomonadales; family Sphingomonadaceae; genus Sphingomonas. The sequence goes on along the minus strand of MSXQ01000004.1, from coordinate 117,628 downwards.
ACAAAGGCCTGCGCCCAGGGGTGATCATCGGTCAGCGTCAAATGTATGCGTGCGAGGTGGCCTTCAGGTATCATCGCGTCAAGCCTTGCCTTGGCCCCGCCAGTCAATGCCAGCGTCGGCGCGCCGCTGCGGGCATTGACCACGCCGATATCCTTCATGAACACGCCGCGTTTAAATCCCGTGCCCACCGCCTTGGAAAATGCCTCTTTGGCGGCGAAGCGTTTGGCATATGTGCCAGCGCGGGTGAACGGACGCTGACCGGCCTTGGCACGTTCAACAGCGGTAAAGACGCGCTGTTCGAAACGATCCCCAAAGCGATCGAGCGACGCCTGGATCCGTTCGATATTGCACAGATCAGATCCCAGCCCGATGATCATCGAAACCCCAGCGCAGCAAAATACAGTGCCGCGAGCGTTGGGCAGAAAAAAAGCATCACGCAAATAAATGTCGTCGCGCCGAACCGCGCCCAGCCAAGCAAGCCAAAACCGATCATCCCAATGCTGACCACGAGCCCCGTAAAGACGCGCTCAGCCAGCACATCGATGACAGCACGCGTCGACAGATCTGGCTTCAACGCCAGCGCAACGATCAGCGGGCTGGTAGCGATGGCCGTGCACAGCAGGATCTGCAAAAAAACCAGCACGCGAACCGGCAGGGCCATTGTTGGCGGCATTGATCGCAACGCTTCGGACCGGCTGGCTGTCACCGGGCGGCGTCCATCGCGGCGCGCATCGCCGTCACCGCCCCGCCCAGTCCCATGAAGATCGCATCGGCGATCAACGCATGACCGATATTCAGTTCCTTGACCTGGGGGATAGCGGCGATCGGTGCGACATTGTCGAGCGTCAGGCCGTGCCCGGCATGGACTTCAATGCCGTTCTTGACGGCAAGCGCCGCCGCATCCTGAAGCCGCCGCAATTCCGCCGCGCGTGCTTCGTCCGTTAGCTCGGCATAGGCACCGGTGTGCAGCTCTATGACTGGCACGCCCAGCCGGAGCGCAGCCTCAATCTGGCGCGGATCGGGCTCGACGAATAGCGAAACGCGAATGTTTGCCCCCTTCAACTCGCGCACCATCGGTGCGAGATGATTGTGCATGCCGGCCGCATCAAGGCCGCCCTCCGTCGTTCGCTCCTCGCGCTTTTCGGGCACGATACAGGCCGCATGCGGCCGGTGCGCCAATGCAATGCCGAGCATTTCGTCGGTCGCGGCCATTTCCAAATTGAGCGGGATCGTCAGCTCGGCCATCAGCCGAGCAATATCGTCGTCGGTAATGTGCCGCCGGTCCTCGCGCAGATGCGCGGTAATGCCATCGGCACCCGCCGCAGCCGCAACCAGCGCGGCGCGCACCGGATCAGGATAGCCGACCCCGCGCGCGTTGCGCACCGTCGCCACGTGATCGATATTGACTCCTAAACGCAGATACTCGTGCATTACTTCACCCCTGAACAGGCCGCCGCTGCGAGCAGATCATGGCTGAACCCTTGGCCCTGCCACACCTCGCCAAACGCAAAGTCTGCACGATCGACGAAAATTATGGCAACAATATCGGCGTCGGGCAGAATGAAGTTGCGCACTTCTACCCCACCGATCGCCCCGCGCCGCTCAATGATCCGAACAGGCGCCGCGCAGCCCTTGAGCGGCGCGGAAAATGCCCATTGCCCAAGCGCGATCGACCCCAGCTCCGGCTTTCCGTCCCACATTTCGGCACGCGCAAAATCGGGCAGCAATTTGCCTGTCATTAATGCACGATCGAATTTCCACAGATCCGCAAGCGTCCCGTAAAGGCCTGCCGATGCGCCAAAGGCGTCCAGGTCTATCCCGGCTTCAGGTCTGCCATTGATCGTTCCCGGCACGGTCAACTTGCCGGTCGGGAAAGCACCAAGCGATGTGAGACCAAGCGGCTTGGCGATGCGCTGCTGCACCAGCCGCTGCCACCGCTTGCCCGTAACCGCCTCCAGCAACGCACCGGCAACGATGTAATCGCAATTATTATATTCCCAATTGCCCCCCGGCGCGCGCTTGACCGGCCCGGCACAATAACCGGTCAGCGGATCGCGGCTGCCGGTATAGCCTGGCGCATCATATGCAGGCACTGACTCCGGTGTCGCGGCAGTATCATCGGGATTGGGCAGGCCCGATTGGTGACGCAACAGCTGGCGCACGGTCACCAGCCCGGCATTGGCGCTTCTGAACCCCGGCAGATAGCGACTGACCGGCTGATCAAGACCGACATGGCCGGTGGCGACTTCCTGCATCACCAGCGTGGCGATCACCTGCTTGGTCACCGATGCCCAGCGCCAGAGATGCGGTGTCGCCCGGATGCCGGCGATATGGCTGGTATGCACCAGAATCGCATCGCCCTTGCTCACCAGGACATCGCCAACCTCGGCAATCGCGCTGGCGGCTAGCGCCTGCTGGATGGGGGAAGAAACCGCCACCGGGCCAAACGACTCTCGTGCCGTACCGGCAGAGGGAGCCGCCAGCGCCAGCGCAGCAGCAAATGCCAGCCTCACTTGGCGAGACCACGGCTGCCGGGCTTGATCGGTGGGATCGCCGCCAGATGGGGCGGCAGCGCATCGGCGGGATAGCTGGGAATATCCAGCGTACACAACGCGACCAGCGGCACGCCGATATCGGCGGTGCCGTTCGATCGATCGATCAGACAGGCGGCACCAAGCAACTGGCCCGGATAATCGCGGATCGCTGCGATGCATTCGCGCGAAGACAGGCCGGTGGTGACCAGATCCTCGACCATGACGACTCGGGCACCAGCCGGAATCTCAAAATTGCGACGCAGCTGGAACACGCCATTGTCGCGTTCGACGAACACGGCATTGCACCCAAGCGCGCGTGCGGTTTCATAACCGGGGATGATTCCACCCATTGCCGGCGACACGATCAGATCGACCTGCCCAAATTGGGCGGTGACCTTTTTAGCAAGCGCAGCGCACAGCCGCGCGGTGCGCACCGGATCCTGAAACACCAGCATTTTTTGCAGGAAAACCGGCGAACGCAAACCCGATGACAGGATGAAATGTCCCTCCAGCAGGGCGCCCGCTTCCCGAAATTCGGCCAGCACCTCGTCTTGCGTCATCATGCCATAAATCCTTGCTGGCGGGCCTTGCAGGCTTTTGACCTTGGGGACTGTCGCGCGGCGTGATAGGATTGAGATGGCAGCGGCGCAACGCTCGTTAAGGACGCGTGCGCCAAAAAAGGCTGCGAAAAGCTTGAGGCTAGAGGACCTCCTGCGTATAGGCCCCGTCTAAAGGGCGTATCCCGGCTTAGGCGAGGGACTGATAAGCCCCATTAAACTGCACCGAACAAACATTAAGGTGACGATTCGAAATGCGAAATACCGGGCGTAAAACGGGGGTAAGATCACTCATGCTGGCGGTCGGGCTTGTGCTCGGCAGCGTCGGCCTGGTCGGCGCTCAGGCGGCGGCACCACAGACGACTGCTCAGCAGGAATCAGCCGCAACGCCCGTAACCGGCGTGACGGTGGCAGCACCAACCGCTGCGCCTGCCGAAGCCGCAGTGCCTGCCACGACAGCACCCGATCCGCTGCTGGCGCTAGATGGCGGCCCGGATATCCAGCCCGTCGCCGGAGTCGGCCAGCCAACCGACAAGTTCATCGGCGTCCAAGCACAGGTGACGCCGACCGGTCGGCGCGCTGCCTGGATGCATGATGACATTTTGGTGCCCGTGATCACCGTCATTTCGGTTTTTGTGCTGTTGCTGCTGCTCTGGGTAATGTTCCGGTATCGGCGCGCCGCAAATCCGGTGGCGTCGAAGACATCGCACAACACGCTCATCGAAGTGATCTGGACCTTGGCCCCGGTCGTCATTCTGGTGCTGATCGCGGTGCCATCGATCGGCCTGCTGCAAGCGCAGTATAAGCCCGCCCCGGCCAATGCGATCACCCTTAAGGCGATCGGCAACCAATGGTATTGGTCTTATCAATATCCCGACAATGGCGGCTTTGAAATCACGTCGAATATGCTGAAGGAAAAGGGCATGACGACGGGTGAGGAACGCGCCCGTACCGACGCCGATGGCCCGCCGCTGCTCGCCACCGACAACCGCATCGTCCTGCCCGTTGGCGTCCCGATCCGCCTGCTGACGACGTCGAACGACGTGATCCACGCCTGGGCAATGCCCGCCTTCTGGATCAAGCTTGATGCCGTCCCAGGCAAGATCAACGAGACCAGCTTCATCATCGAGAAGCCCGGCGTCTATTTCGGCCAGTGCTCCGAATTGTGCGGCGCGCGCCATGGCTTCATGCCGATCACGGTTGCCGCCGTTGACAAGGCAACCTTTGACAAGTGGGTCGTCGCCAAGGGCGGTTCGGTAAAGGGGGCCGCTGCGCCAGCCGCCGCCCCTGCCGCGACCGCCGCTCCAACCACCGATGCAGCGGCCGCGCCCGCCGCAGCCCCGCAAGCGGACCAGTAAACTCATGACCGATACCGCCCTCAACCCGTCCGCCTTCCAGGCCCATGACGATCATGCGCATCACCATGATGCCGATCACAAGCCCGGTTTCTTCGCGCGTTGGTTCATGTCGACCAACCACAAGGATATCGGAACCCTCTATCTGATTTTCGCGATCGTCGCGGGCATCATCGGCGGCGCGATTTCGGGCCTGATGCGCGCCGAACTCGCGCATCCGGGCATCCAGTATCTCGGCTATTGGGCGACCTTCCTGCCCGGCGGCGAAGCGGGCCTCGATCATTCGCTCCATCTGTGGAACGTGCTCATCACCGCACACGGGCTGATCATGGTGTTCTTCATGGTGATGCCGGCGATGATCGGCGGCTTCGGTAACTGGTTCGTGCCGATCATGATTGGCGCGCCGGATATGGCGTTCCCGCGCATGAACAACATTTCGTTCTGGCTGCTGATCCCGTCCTTCACGCTGTTGCTCGCTTCGCCCTTCTTCGGCGGTGCAGGTACCGGCTGGACGGTCTATGCGCCGCTTTCCACTTATGGTGAGCCAGGGCCAGCGGTCGATATGGCGATCCTGTCGCTCCATCTGGCGGGCGCGAGCTCGATCCTGGGGGCGATCAACTTCATCACCACCATCTTCAACATGCGCGCGCCGGGGATGACCCTGCACAAGATGCCGCTGTTCGTGTGGTCGGTGCTGGTTACCGCCTTCCTGCTGCTGCTGGCGTTGCCGGTGCTGGCTGCTGCCATCACGATGTTGCTGACCGACCGTAACTTCGGGACTACCTTCTTCGATCCTGCCGGTGGCGGCGATCCGGTGCTCTACCAGCATCTCTTCTGGTTCTTCGGCCATCCCGAAGTGTACATCATGATTTTGCCGGGCTTCGGCATTGTCAGCCAGATCATCTCGACCTTCTCGAAAAAGCCCGTGTTCGGCTATCTCGGCATGGCCTATGCCATGGTCGCGATCGGCGTCGTCGGCTTTGTCGTTTGGGCGCACCACATGTTCACGACCGGCCTTTCGGTCAATGTGAAGATGTACTTCACCGCCGCCACGATGGTGATCGCGGTGCCGACCGGCATCAAGATCTTCAGCTGGATCGCGACGATGTGGGGCGGTTCGCTCAGCTTCAAGACGCCGATGATGTGGTCGATCGGCTTCATCTTCATGTTCACCGTGGGCGGCGTGACCGGGGTCGTGCTCGCCAATGGCGGCATCGACGATTACATGCAGGACACCTATTACGTCGTGGCGCATTTCCATTATGTGCTGTCGCTGGGCGCCGTGTTCAGCCTGTTCGCTGGCTTCACGTACTGGTTCCCGAAAATGTCGGGCCGGATGATGAACGAAGCGCTCGGCCAGCTGCACTTCTGGATGTTCTTCGTGGGCGTGAACCTGCTGTTCTTCCCGATGCACTTCCTGGGCCTGCAGGGCATGCCGCGCCGCATTCCTGATTATTCGCCAGCCTACGCCACCTATAATTACTGGGCGACTGTCGGGTATATGGTCATGGCAACGAGCATGATCATCTTCTTCGTCAACCTGTTCTGGTCACTGGCGTCGGGCAAAAAGGCTGGCAACAACCCGTGGGGCGAGGGCGCAACGACGCTGGAATGGACCTTGTCCAGCCCGCCGCCGTTCCACCAGTTCGAAACCCTGCCTGTGATTGACGACAGCCACGGTCATTGATGCTGCACTCCCCTCCCGTTTGCGGGAGGGGGCAAGGGAGGGCCCGAACAGGGCCGGTGCCCTCCTTCACGTAAACGCCCTCCCCCGACCCCTCCTGCTGGCAGGAGGGGAGGAAAAAGACATGACGACGACAACGCTCTCCCCTTCCATCCCAGCCGATTGGCGGGATTTCCTCGCGCTTACCAAGCCGCGGGTGATGCGTTCGGTCGTCTTTACCGGGCTGTGCGGCATGTTGGTCGCGCCCGTCGCGCTGCCCCCCGCAATCGGCTTCACCGCCATTCTGGCCATCGCGCTCGCCGCTGGGGCCGCCGGCACGCTCAACCAATGGTATGAGGCGGACATTGATGCGCTGATGAAGCGCACCGCCAAGCGCCCGCTCGCTGCTGGCCGGATGGACCGGGAAAGCGCGCTTCACTTCGGCATCGGCGTTGGCGTGTTCAGCGTGCTGCTGATGGGGCTGGTCGTCAATTTGATCGCCGCGGCCTTTCTGGCGGTGTCGATCCTGTTTTATGTGGTCATCTACACGATCGGGCTGAAGCGCTATACGCCGCAGAACATCGTCATCGGTGGGGCGGCTGGCGCGTTTCCGCCGCTCATCGGCTGGGTTGCAGCAACGGGCAGCCTTTCGCTGCTGCCAATCCTGATGTTCGCGCTGATCTTCCTCTGGACCCCGCCGCATAGCTGGGCACTCGCGCTGTTGATTCGGGACGATTATGCCAAGGGCGGCGTGCCGATGATGCCTGTCGTTGCTGGTGCGCGTACCACCCGCTGGCAGATGCTCGGCTATGCTGTCGCCATGGCGATCGTTGCCGTCGCTCCCTGGCCGCTTGGCCTGGCGGGGGGCCTTTACGGGGTGGTCGCGATCATCGCCTCTGCTATTTTCGTCGGCCTGACGGGATGGGTGGTGGCGGTCGCTGCCCCAACGCCCGCGACGATGAAGCCCGAACGCATGCTGTTCGTCTATTCGATCGGCTATATCCTGGCGATGTTCGCCGCCCTTGTTGTTGATCGGTGGATGGCATGACCCCGGACGAAGAAAAGCTGGTCCGCGCGCGGCAGAAATCACGGTCGCTGGTGATGGCACTGGTGCTCGGCGGCCTCGTCGTGCTGTTTTTCGTGGTGACGATCGCGAAGATCCAGGCGGGCCATTCGTGAACCGTAACCTGCGCACCGGTATCCTCGCCGCCTTTGGCGTGTGCTGCATGACGGGCCTCGGCTTTGCCAGCGTGCCGCTGTATCGCATTTTCTGCGAGGCAACCGGGCTGAACGGGACGACGCAGCGCGGGCTTGAAGCGCCGGGTGCAGTGAACAAAACCGTGCGCGTCGATTTCGACACCAATGTCAGCCCCAAACTGGCTTGGGTGTTCAAACCCGAACAACCCGCCGTCACGGTGACGGTCGGCGCGCGTCAGATGGCGTTTTTCACCGCCACCAACACATCCGATCATGACATCACCGGCACCGCGACCTTCAATGTCGCGCCGGCACAGGCGGGAAAATATTTCAGTAAGATTCAGTGTTTCTGCTTCACCCAGCAAACGCTGAAACCCAATGAAACGGTGCGGATGCCGGTCATCTTCTTCGTCGATCCAAAGATGCTCAAGGATCCCGACGCAACCGCTATCGACACGATCACGCTCAGCTATACATTTTACCCGGTGGATTCCGCGAAAGCCGCAGGCTAGAGGGCATTCCATCAGCTTATAACGGGAAACGACGACCATGGCCGGCGCCAAAAATCACGATTACCACATCCTACCGCCCAGCATCTGGCCCTTCATGGGCGCGATGGCCGCGCTTGCGCTGGCTGTTGGCGGCATCATGTGGATGCACAAGGCGCCTAGCGGTGGTCTGGTCTTTTATCTTGGCCTGGCCGGCGTGCTGGCGACGATGTTCCTGTGGTGGAGGGACGTGATCAAGGAAGCGCATTCGGGCGATCACACCCCAGTGGTGCAGCTGCATCTGCGCTACGGCATGATCCTGTTCATTGCTTCCGAAGTCATGTTCTTCGTTGGCTGGTTCTGGGCATTTTTCGATTTCTCGCTGTTCCCCGCCCCCGTCGAAGTGATTGGCGGCGAAGTGACGCGGATCGCTGAGACGGTAAAGAACGTCGCTGGCCAATGGCCGCCCAAGGGCCTGGAAGTCATCAGCCCCTGGGGCCTGCCGCTCGTCAACACCGTCATCCTGCTGCTGTCGGGCACGACCGTCACCTGGGCGCATCACGCGCTGATCCATGGTGACCGCGACGGGCTGAAAAAGGGCCTGTGGGTCACGATCGCGCTCGGCGCCTTGTTCAGCTTCATTCAGGGCTATGAATATTCCGAAGCGCCGTTTCACTTTGCGGGGCTGAACTTTGGCGCGTCCTTCTTCATGGCGACCGGGTTCCACGGCTTCCACGTGCTGATCGGCACGATCTTCCTGATCGTGTGCCAGATCCGCGTCTATCAGGGCCACTTCACGCCACGCCAGCATTTCGGCTTTGAAGCAGCGGCTTGGTATTGGCATTTCGTCGATGTGGTCTGGTTGTTCCTGTTCGTCTCGGTCTATGTCTGGGGCGGTGCGGGCGCACCCGTCCACGGCGGCTGATGCGATGAGCGACTGGTATATCGCGCAAGTGAATATTGGTCGCTTGATCGCGCCATGGCCCGATCCGCGCGTCCTCCCGTTTTTTGAGGCACTGGATCGGATCAATGCCCTGGCTGAGCAATCACCGGGCTTTGTTTGGCGGCTCCAGGACGAAGCAGGCAATGCGATGGGGATCAGCTATGCGCCCGATCCATTGCTGGCAGTGAACATGTCGGTCTGGCGGGATTCTGAGTCGCTTTTCGACTTCGTCTATCGAAGCGCCCACACGCCGGAAATGGCGCGTCGGCGCGAATATTTCGATCGGTTCGATGGCGCCTATCAGGCGCTCTGGTGGATTGAAGCCGGCACATTGCCGACGATCAACGATGCGTTGTCGCGGCTCTGGATGCTCGATCGGTTTGGGCCGTCCCAGCATGCCTTTACCTTCAAGGCACGCTTCCCGATCCCAGGCATTGCGGGTATGCCAGTTGATTATAAGCCCGATCCCTGGTGCATCGGCCGCGCCTGATCAATCACCATCCAGCCCAGCGCCGCTCCAGGCCGCGCTGCACGGCCTCTGCCCTCGCTGCGGGGCAAGGACGCTCTATGTCGGCTGGATCAAATTTGCCGATCGCTGCACAAATTGCGGGCTCGATCTGACTGCATTCAATGTGGGCGACGGGCCGGCTGCCTTTCTCACGCTGATTATCGGCGCAATCGTGATGATCGGCGCGGTGACGCTCACGCTCACCCTGGCACCGCCGATCTGGGTGCATCTGCTGATCTGGACCCCGCTCACCGCGATTGGCGTAGTCGGAGCGCTCCGCATCTCAAAGGGCGCGTTGATCAGCCTGGAATATCGCAACAGGGCCAGCGAAGGCCGAATCAAGAAGCCAGACGCATGAAGCGCGTGCCGATTGTCGCGACCTTGATCGTCGTGCTGGCGGTGGCGGCAATGATTGCGCTCGGCTGCTGGCAAATCGTCGATCGGCTACCCAAGAAAGAGGCATTTCTCGCCCAGCTCGCCGCCAATCCAGCGCGCCCGCCCGTCGCCTTTCCCGCCATCCCAACCGACAAATCGCTGCTCTATCGCCGCACCAATGCCTTTTGCCTGGAACCGACCCGTTGGCAGACGGAGGGCGCGGGCCGCTTTGGCTGGCGGTTCATCGCCCGATGCCGCACCGGTGCCGAAGGGCCCGGCTTTGCCGTCGAAATCGGCATTTCGCGCGACCCCAATGCCAAACCTGCGTGGCGCGGCGGCGAGGTCAGCGGCATCATCGCGCTCGCGCCCGTGCATCGCAGCCTGATCGGCAATTTGTTCGACAAGACGCCCGACACGCTGATGATCGTCGCCGATACACCGCCGCCGGGCTTCACCCGCGCGCCGCGCCCGACCATCGACTCGATCCCTAACAACCATCTCGCTTACGGCGTCCAGTGGTTCCTGTTCGCCGCCATCGCACTGGCAATTTACGCCCTCGCGCTGCGCCGACGCTGGCGCGACGACGGCCCAGCCGCCTGAGCGATGCTTGTGCCGCAGGGCACGCCCGGTTAACGCGCTTGGCCATGCGCTATATCAGCACCAGGGGGACGGCCCCCATCCTCGATTTCGAACAGGTCACGCTGGCAGGTCTTGCCAGCGATGGCGGTCTTTACCTGCCTGAGGCATGGCCGCGGTTAACCGCCGACGAAATCGCTGGGCTGCGCGGACTTTCCTATGTCGATACCGCCGTCGCGGTGATGGCGCCGTTCATTGGCGACACAATGACGCAGGAAGAACTGAAGGCCATGTGCACTCAGGCCTATGGCCGCTTCGCCCATGCCGCCGTCACGCCGCTGGTCCAGCTTGATCAACGCCACTGGCTGCTCGAACTCTTCCACGGGCCGACGCTTGCTTTCAAGGATGTTGCGCTCCAACTGGTCGGGCTGTTGTTCGAACGGTTTCTGGCCGGCACGGACAAGCAGTTGACGGTGATTGGCGCGACCAGCGGCGATACCGGATCGGCCGCGATTGATGCGCTGGCCGGGCGGATGGGGGTCGAGGTCTTCATGCTCCATCCCAAAGGCCGCGTTTCCGATGTTCAGCGCCGCCAGATGACGACGGTGCTCGCCCCCAATATCCACAATATCGCGCTGGAGGGCGCGAGCTTCGATGATGCCCAGGCGTTGGTGAAGGCGATGTTCAACGATGCTGATTTTTCCGGGCGCTTCGCCCTGTCAGCGGTGAACTCGATCAACTGGGCGCGGCTGATGGCGCAGATCGTCTATTATTTCTATGCCGCTGTCCGATTGGGCGCGCCCGAGCGTCCAATCGCTTTTTCAGTGCCGACGGGCAATTTCGGGGATGTCTTTGCCGGCTATGCCGCTGCCAAGATGGGCCTGCCGATCGCCAAGCTGATCGTCGCCACCAACGTCAATGACATCCTCCACCGCGCGCTCAGCACGGGGGATTATAGCCAGGGGACGGTGGTGCCGACGCCGAGCCCGTCAATGGACATTCAGGTCAGCAGCAATTTCGAACGCCTATTGTTCGATCTGGGCGGGCGCGACGGCCCAGCGCTCGCCACCCAGTTGCACGGTTTTGAGAGCAGCAAGGCCATGCGGCTCACCAATGCTCAGCTCCAAGGCGCGGCTGCGCTGTTCACCAGCGATCGAATCGGTCTGGATGATATGGCGCTGGCCATGCGCTGGGCGCATGGCGAAGCCGGGCAGACAATTGATCCGCACAGCGCGATCGGTCTGGCCGCTGCACGCCGCGCCGATCTGGGCGATGTGCCAGTGGTCACGCTTGCCACCGCGCACCCGGCCAAATTTGGCGATGCTGTTGAGCGGGCCACCGGCATGCGGCCCGCTTTGCCAGCCCGGATCGGCAATCTGTATGATCGCGAGGAGCGATTTGCCAGCCTGCCAAACAATTTCGCCGACGTAACCGAATATATCGCAGCCCGGGCAACACCGCGGTGACGCTGATCACGCTGATCGGCGAACCCTGGGCCGATTATGGCCTGGTTGATAGCGGCGATGGTCGCAAGCTGGAGCGCTATGGCCGCTTCCGCTTCATTCGCCCTGAACCGCAAGCAATGTGGGCACCCGCATCGGACCATTGGGAGGCCGATGGCGACTTTATCGGTGCGTCTGATGAAGAGGGTGGCGGGCGCTGGCATCTGTCCAAAGACGTCCCGCGCGGCGGCTGGCATATCCGCTGGGAGGAGCTGCTTTTCCTTGCCCAGAACACCCCCTTCCGCCACCTCGCCTTCTTCCCGGATATGGCTCCGCAATGGGCTTGGATGCGGGATCAGGCTGCCGAGGGCGACGAGGTGCTGAACCTGTTCGGCTATACTGGTGTCGGCACGCTTGCTTTGGCAGCAAAGGGCGCGCGGATGACGCATGTCGACGCATCGAAAAAATCAGTTGAAGCGGGCAAGGCCAACGCCTTTCTCTCCGACATGGCCGATCGGCCGATCCGCTGGATGGTCGACGACGCCGCCAAATTCACGGCGCGCGAAGTGCGGCGTGGCAAGCGTTATGACGGTATCTTCCTCGATCCCCCCAAATTCGGGCGCGGGCCCACGGGTGAAATCTGGCGGCTGGAAGAAAATCTGCCCGCGCTCATCGCTGATTGCCGGGCGCTGATGGATGCCGACAGCAAATTCCTGGTGCTGACGGTGTACGCGGTGCGCATGTCGGCGCTAGCGATCGGTGAGCTCCTCCGCCAGGCGATGACCGATCTGGGCGGTACGGTGGAGGTCGGCGAAATGGCCGTGCGCGAAGAAGCGCGCGGGTTGTTGCTCCCCACCGCGATCTTTGCGCGGTGGACGCGGTAAAGTAGGGCTTAGGCCCGATCTTTACCGCGTCGACGCTGCGATCAGGGCTTGGTCTTCAGAAAGGCGATCACGTCCGCACGGTCCTGCGGCTTCTTCAGGCCGCCAAAGGTCATCTTGGTGCCGGGCATGAACTTCATCGGCGCTTCGAGATATTTGTAAAGCGTTGGCGCGGTCCAAACCACGCCGCTCTTCAGGTTTGCGGCAGAGTATTTGTAGCCCGGCACAGTCCCAGACTTGCGGCCAACGACTCCCGCCAGTGACGGCCCGATACGGTTCACACCCTTATCGGTCACATGGCACGTCTTGCATTGGACAAAAACCTTAGCGCCAGCAGCAGCATTGCCCACTGGCATGGGTGGCGCCGTCTGGGCAGCGGCTGGGATAGCCACGACTGTGGCAGCGAGAGCAACGGGAAGCAGGCACCTGATCATGTTGGTTTCGTTCCTGAGAGTGACGTTACCGCGCAATCTAACGGGCCGTGAGACGCAATCAAGCGCTGAATGAACCATCAGCGTTAACGGACGAGGCTGGTGGCGGTGCCCGCTCGCGCCCTTCGCGTGAAGTTGCTTCACTCTCGCCCCACCCGAATCGCCGCCGCCGCCAGAAACGGCGCGCCCGCCACCAGCAGTAAGGTCACCGCGCCCAGCAATTTGAGCGCCCCTGCCCCGCCCTCAATCGATCCCGCGCCGAAGATCAGCAGCGGCACCGCGAGCGGCAGCATCACCAGCCCGGCGACCGAACTCGCCCCCCGCAAACCGGCGACCAGCGCCGATGTCGCCACCGCGAGTGCAGCAAGGCCGGGCGTACCAATCAGCAATCCCAGTTCGATCGCGCCCAGCGTTGCCGCATCGATGCCGAGCAAGCCCGCCGCGATCACCGCCGCCAGCATCAATGGAGGCCCAAAGCTCAGCCAGTGCGCGACGATCTTGGCCCCCGCCACCTCGACCATCGAACACCCGCGCACCGCAATCTGATCGAGCACGCCGGCATCGGCATCGGGCGAAACCAGCCGTTCGACCGGCAACAACGCCGCCAGCAATGCCGCCGCCCAGATCACGCCCCCGCCGATCCGTGCCAGCAGCACCCGGTCCGGCCCAATTCCGAACGGGAACAGGATGCAGGCCAGCAGGAAGAAAGCGACCGGAAACACAGCGCCCCCGCCGCTCCAGGCGCGGCGACTATCGCGCAAGATCAGCGACAGCATCATAGCGTTACGCCCGCCAACATGATCTCCCGCGCACCGGGCAACAGGATCGGCTGATGGGTCGCAACCACCACGGCGCCGCCGCGCGCGCGGTGCGCGGCGATAATGTCGCCCAGCCGGGCCACGGATGCCACATCCAGCCCACTCGCTGGCTCGTCGAGCAGCCAGACGGGCGCACCCCCGGCGATCAGCGGGGCCAGCGCCGCGCGGCGCCGCTGCCCGGTCGACAGCAACCGCACCGGCACGTTGGCAATATGGCCAAGCCCGATTTCCGCGAGTGCGGCGGCAACCTCCGCCCGCCCCGCGCCATCGATCCGCGCCCAGAATAGCAGTGCATCGGCCAGCGTCCGCTCCGGATCGAGCGCATGCGCCTCAGCCAGATAAGCGCGCGCCACGCCGCCGGTCACCGTCCCCGCTGATGGCGTGAGTAACCCGGCGGCAATGCGGATCAGGCTCGATTTACCGACCCCATTTGGCCCGCTGACCACCAGTGCATCGCCGCCAGCAAGCGCAAACGAGACATTCTCGAAGAGCAATCGCCCACCGCGCGTGCAGGCGACCCGATCAAATGCCAGACCGCTCAAGCCTGATGGTCCCCATCATGTTCAAGCGCATGCATATCGGCATCCGACAGCCCAAAATGATGGCCAACCTCATGCACCAAAACATGGGTAACAAGCGCCTTGAGATCGACACCGGTATCGCACCACTCATCCAGGATCGGGCGGCGATAGAGATGAATGCGATCGGGCAGCGCGCCTGATTGCATGCTGCTTTTCTCGCCCACGGGCTGGCCGTGATACAGCCCGGTCAGGCCGAAGGGATCATCAATCTCCAGTTCGGCGAGCGTTTCAGCATCGGCGAACTCCTCAACGATCAGGACGATATCGGCAAGATGCGCCGCGAACGGATCCGGCAGCCGCGCGAGCACATGGCGCGCCAACCGCTCAATCTCCTCCGCACTCGGTGCTTGCCCCGTCATGCCGACCGCCATAGGCCGGACCGCAAAGCCACGGCAAGGGGATGACCATGATCGAGCAGCTGAGTGAGGCAGAACGCGGCGAGGCACTGGACGGCCTGCCAGATTGGGATTTTGACGAAGGCCGCGACGCCATCACGCGAAGTTTTGCCTTTGCCGATTTCGTCGAGGCGTTCGGATTCATGAGCCGGGTCGCGTTGCTTGCCGAAAAGGCCGATCATCACCCCGAATGGTCCAATGTGTGGAACCGCGTCGAGATATTGCTGACCACCCATGACGCAGGCGGCCTCAGCCACCGCGATATCGATCTGGCCCAGGCAATCGACGGGCTGGTCGACTGAGGCCGGATGACGCCAGGACCTTTGAAAAGAGCCCGTTCGTCCTGAGCGAAGTCGAAGGACACGCTACAAGCGCTGCGCAGGGTGCTTCGACTTCGCTCAGCACGAACGGTCAGGGTAACGTTATCGCCCTTCAGGTCGCCACGCCGCGCCGCATCTGCTTGCGCAAGCTCCCCGGCAGCCAGCGCGCGGCAAAGGCCATGCGGTGGGCGGTCTTGCCGACATAGGTGTGGACCTTGTCGCCATGCACCGCCGTCCAGGCCGCCGCGGCCACGTCGCTCGCCGGCGTCAGTTCCAGCCCCGCGCCCGTTACCGTCTCGCGGATCGATCGGTTGGTGCCGCCCGCCACGCCATCGAGCAGCGGCGTTTCGATGAAGCTCGGCACCAGATCGCGCACCTTGATGCCGTCTGCTGCCCATTCGCCGTCCAGCGCCTCGCTCAGCGCGCGCACTGCAAACTTGGTCGCGGAATAGACCGTCAGCCCCGCCGACCCGTAAATGGCAGAGGCAGACGCCGTGTTGAGCAGGCAAGATCCCGGGGTGCGTGCCAGATAGGCATGGCCGATCCGCGCACCATTGACCACGCCCGTGAAGTTGATCGCAATCGTCCGGTCAATATCGTCGAAGGTCGCCTGCGCGAACGGCCCGCCGGTGCCGATGCCGGCATTGTTGAACAGCACATCGAGCCTGCCGCCCGCTTCCTCGGTAAAATCATCCAGGCAGGCGATCCACGCGTCACGGTCGCGCACGTCCATCTTGTAGACATGCGCCATCCCAGTCGGCAGCTGCGCGGCAGTCTCCGCCATCCCCGCTTCGTTGACATCGGCCAGCCCCACGCGCCAGCCACGCGCGGCAAAATAGACGGCCACTGCCCGGCCAATCCCTGATCCACCGCCGGTGATGAAAATTGCCTTGGTCATCCGTGCCATCCCTAATCTGCGGCGTCGCTGTCCGCCCCCATCGGCGTTTGACGCCGCGCGCTTCATCCCGCATCACCGCAGACGATGCCACAAGAATCGCGCAGCCTTGGACCTTCGGTCGCTTTCGAGCGCGTTTCGAAACAGTATCCGGGCGGCGCGACGGCTGTCAGCAACGTGTCGATCGAGATTGCCGCGGGCAGCTTTGTCGCGCTGGTCGGCAGCTCGGGATCGGGCAAGTCGACATTGCTCAAGATGATCAACCGCTTGGTCGACCCCAGCACCGGTCGAGTGACTGTTGGCGGCACCGCCGTGGGCGAGGAAGACGCCCATCTGCTGCGTCGGCGGATCGGCTATATTTTCCAGAATATCGGCCTGTTCCCGCACATGACCGTTGCGGAAAATATCGCGATCGGGCTGCGGCTGGCCGGCAAAAAGGACAATGCGGCACGGGTCGCTGAACTGCTCGACCTCGTCGATCTACCCCTCGATTTCGGCGCGCGGACGCCCGATGCCCTTTCAGGCGGGCAGCGTCAGCGCGTCGGCGTCGCGCGCGCGCTTGCCACCGAACCCGGCCTGCTCATCATGGACGAGCCCTTTGGCGCGCTCGATCCCGTGACGCGCGATCAACTGGGTGAGGCAATCCGGCGGCTGCACGATCGGCTCGCGCTCACCACGATCATGGTCACCCACGACATGGCCGAAGCGCTGTTGCTGGCGGACCGCGTGCTGGTGATGGATGCAGGCACGGTCGTTGCCGATTGCACGCCGCGTGCGCTGATCGCGGGCGAAGGCGGCGCGCAGGCCGATGCGCTTGTTGCCGTCCCGCGCGAACAGGCGCGCCGCCTGCGCGCGCTTGAAGGCGATGCGGGCGCACCAGATTCGGGGGGGGCGGCATGAACAGCCCCTTTTTCAACGCGCTCGCCCGCGTGCCCGATCTGCTCGCGGCGCATGTCCTGCTCGCTGCCTCTGCGCTAGTGCTCGGGTTGGTCATCAGCTTGCCGCTCGCCATCTGGTCAGCGCGCCGCCCGCTGGTGGCACGCGCCGCGCTGGGCTTTGCCAGCCTCGTCCAAACGATCCCCAGCCTTGCGCTGCTCGCGCTGTTTTACCCGCTGCTGCTGTCGCTGTCGGCGATGGTCGGCGGCGGCATTCCCGCGCTTGGCTTCCTGCCGTCGCTGCTGGCGCTGACACTCTACGCGTTGCTGCCGATTCTCAGGAACGGCGTCACCGGGCTCAACAGCATCGATCCCGCCGTGATCGAGGCGGCCGACGGCGTCGGCATGACGGGTTGGCAGAAACTGCTGCTGATCGAGGCCCCGCTCGTCTCCCCAGTGCTGATGGCGGGCATCCGCACGGCCGCCGTCTGGACGATTGGCGCGGCGACGCTTTCCACCACTGTCGGCCAGCCGAGCCTGGGCGACATGATCTTTGCCGGCCTGCAGACGCAGAACTGGGCGCTGGTGCTCGCGGGCTGCCTCACCGCCGCAACGCTGGCGTTGGTCGTCGATGCGCTGCTCGGCGTGGTCGAATATGGCATTGCGCACCGCAAGCGGGTGCGTGCCTTTGTGGCGCTCGGCATCCTTGCGGCGGGAATTCTGCTGGCGCTGACGCCGATGTTGCCGACGGGGCAAAAGAGCGTTGTTGTCGGGGCAAAGGGCTTCTCGGAGCAATATATTCTTGCCCGCCTGATCGGTCACCGGCTCGAACGTGCGGGCTACCGCGTCACCTATCGCGAAGGCCTGGGCTCAGCGGTGGCGTTTGCCGCACTCAGCGGCGGTGACGTTGATGTCTATGTCGATTATTCGGGCACGATCTGGACCAACGAGATGAAGCGCAGCGATGTCCCGCCGCGTGCCGCGATCGTGCAGGGCATCGGCAGCTGGGCCGACAAGACCCATGGCATCCGCCTATTGGGCAGCCTCGGCTTCGAAAACGCTTATGCCTTTGCGATGCGCGGTGATCAGGCAAAATCGCTCGGCATCCGCTCGCTCAGCGATCTTGTCGCCCAGGCGCCTGCGCTCAACTTCGGCTCGGACCTGGAATTTCTCGAACGGCCCGAATGGGCAGCGGTCAAACGCGCCTATCCGCTGCAGTTCAAATCAGCCCAAGCCTATAATCCCACTTTCATGTACCGCGCGATCGAGAGCAAGCGGGCCGATGTCATCTCGGCCTTTTCCTCGGACGGCCGCATCGCCGCGCAGCATCTTGCCGTCCTCTCCGATCCCAAGGGCGCGATCCCCGGCTATGATGCCATCCTGCTGGTCAATCGCGCGCATGCCAGCGACGATCGCTTCCTCAATGCCATCAAGCCGCTGGTCGACCATGTCCCGGTCGAGCTGATGCGCGAGGCCAATTACATGGTCGACCGCGACACCGACAAGAAGAGCCCCGAAGAGGCGGCGACCTGGCTGGAAGCGCGGATCGGCCGATAGAAATGCCCCTTCTCTCCGGCGACTGCCCCCTCAAACTGAGCTCACATCGCACCCACGCCTGACGTCAAAATCCACCATATTCTTCCCGAGGCGCTCCTGAAACTTCGCCTCGGTTATCTGCCTCCGCGATGAGGGCTTGGTGATTTCATGCAACGGCGTGCCGATGCGCGCGAGCATCACCTTCCAGTTTAGGTCATCCAGCGTGCGTTCCGGCAAAAGGTCGTTCGCCATCATCTCGCGCAATGCATCGACAGCGCCGATTGCGGCGGGGCCAATTCGACACAACGCGATCCGGGCCGCAGCGATCGGTTCGATTTCTTGATCTGGATGGTTGTTGATCGCCTGTTCGCGCGCGATCTGCGATCGTTCGGCGTGCTCGCGGATGATGCGAACAAGCAGCGGGACAGCGGCCGCGCCGCGATCCGCCTGTTGCACGATCAGCCCATCGGCATAACGCCGTTTCTTGGGGTCTTTCAGAATAGCGTCTTCCAGGGCGATGATCGCGGGTGAACGGTCTGGCAACCGAGACAGCTGCGCGGCAAGGGGTTGTACAACCTCACGATTGGCCCCGTCTGCGGCGATCCGTCGCAGGATTGGCGCGTGAAGTACCGTCAGGTCGCCCCCGAAATGCACGATGGCGTCATCAATCGACTGAAACTGGGTGACACGCTTGTCTTTGATCAAATCGACAAGCAATTTCCTGTCGTCGTCCTGCACCGTGGCAAGGCCCAGCGACTGCATCCAGCCGTCAACCAAGCCGAACGCCGGATCACTGGCGGGCGCAGATCGATTCCCGACCAGCTCAATCAGCCGTGCCTTCACCAGTGGTATGGACTGGCCGGTGATCTATGTGGGTTTGAGCGTCGTGTATTTGAGCAGAAGCGCACGCCCATCGAAGTCGCCAAGCGGCGCGCCAAAGGTGAGTCGCTCCCGCGCCCAACCGAAGATCGGCAGAATGACATTCACATCGACGATAAAGGGATGAAGGGGGCGGGCGATCATCAAGTTGGATGCATGGGTTTTTCGTAACCTGAGGCGTCCGGCTGCATCGGCCACCTCAAGGCGGGCAACGGTGACTTCAATGGGGTCAATCTTCCAATGCCACTTATTGGAAAATTTCACCGGATTAAAACGTCGGTAACTATATTTTGCGATCGTAAAATCGGGGTATCGAATGGGAAGTTCGGTAACGATACAATCCCGCGTCGACAGACGAAGCCGCCATTCGGTTGCCAGGGATTCACGCCGCAGCAGCGCCGCCTTCTGCAGCCGCGCCGAATCAGGCCGGTGACCCCATGCCCGCTCCTCCAGCCGCGCCGCAGCGGCCGCATCGGCGGGATCGGGAAAGGCATCGGGGTTCTGTGGCACAACCGTTGGGCCGGTGCATTCTGCGCGCGGCACCAGGCGGAACAGCGTGCCGGCATCGGGGAGCGGCGCCTCCTTGAATACCCCGACCGACACGACGGTGACGCTGCGCACCCCAGGCATCGCCAGCAACGCCGCGCAAAGCGCATCGCACCCTACGCGATACGCGCGAACGCTGCCCGTTTCGTCACGGTCGGTCGGGTCCACCGGCTCGCTGTCGCCAGTGATACCGATCACCTTGATATCGCCATACAGGGCGATGGGGGCCGAAGGGATGACATCCGGCGCGACTGAATGGGCCAGCCGATACCGGCTTTCCTCCCGGCTTGCATCGGTCAATGTCCACCAATGGAGAAGGATCGCGGCGCAGGCAATCAGGATCGATATCGTCGCGATCTTGATGCTGGTCGATATTTCGGAAAGTTGAAGCCCTGTCATTGCCACCATGCCGTTTCCGGCACTCTGGATAACAGGGCAATTATTGCTTTTTAATTGATCGACAAATCAAACAAGACTTCTCGGCTTTTTCCGACCTATTCCGTCACCGCCACAACATTATCGTCCGAATTGCGATCGATATATTTGTTATACGGGTCAACCCCCGCAAAGGCTGGCTTCTTCTTCGACACGATCGTGATCTTCTGCTCGCCCGACGCCACTGGGCGGCGTTCGATCAGGTCGACGTCCTTGGCGCTGAATTTGCCAATGCCGGGCCGCGCATCGAACAGACCGACATCGATCACATCGTCCAACCGCGCCTTGGTTTCTTTGCCCTTGCCATCGGCGTAGAATTTGTCGCCGGTCACGGTCAGCACCGTCTGATATCGGCCATCGGGCAGTTTGGTGACCTTCGCTTCCTTGGTTTTCAGGTCCCAGATCGTGATTTTTTCGAACAAATCGCTGATCAGCTCACGTTCGCCATCATTACGGGCAAGCGATTTCAGGCCGTCGACCAGCACCAGCGACCGCGCATAGGGCTGGCTCTTGAAACGGTACTGATTGAGGATGCCCGCCAGCATGGCATTCATCCGGTCCTCGCCGAGCCGATCCTGCAGGAGGTACATCGCCACCGCACCCTTGCGATAGTGGATATAGCCCTGATTCTCGACGCGTTCGAGCGGCAATTCCTCGATCGCCTCGCCGCCGCGTGCGCGAAGATAACTGTCGAGTTCATATTTCAGGAACCGGCGCATCTTGTCCTCGCCGTACAGCTTCTTCATCACCATCATCGCTGAATATTGCGCCATTGTCTCGACCAGCACGGTGCCGCCCTGCATGTTGGCGGAAAGCAGCTGGTGCCCCCAATATTGATGGCCAAGCTCGTGGGCCGTCACGTAGCTCACATAATCGATCGCGTCCTTATCCCGGTTGTCGGCGATGAAGCCGATCCGCTCGGAATAGGGTACCGTCCCAGCAAAGGCCTGCGCAAAGCTGGCATAGCCTGGAAATTCGATGATGCGGGCATAGTCGAACTGATAGGGCCCAAAATTCGTCCGGTAATAATCAAGGCTCTGCTTCATCGCCTTCAGCATCGCATCGACATTATAGGCGTGTTTGGGGTCGTAGAAGACCGTCGTCTTCACGCCACTCGCGTCAGCTGATTTCTCGGCATAGGCAGCCGACTGGACTGAAAAGAACGCCATGATCGGCGCGGTGGCAACAAAATGCGCCGTCCGGCGCCCGCCTGCGGTCACATCCGATACCTTCTTGCCCGGCGCAATTGGCGTCTGCCCGGCATCGGTCGTGACCGTGATGTCGCTGGTCACCCAATCGGCATTGGCGATATAATTGCGGTCCTGTGCCGACACATCTTCCAGCTTGGCTGGCCGCAGTTCGGCAGGCAGGCCGTATTTACGGCGCTTGACGCGGTCCTGCAGCAACTGGTCCCGCGACATACCGATGATCGGCGCGAATTCGAACGCGTTCAGAAACGTGCCATTGGCCACGATGCTGGTATCATCGCCCTGCGCGCGGAAACCATGCTGCCAGCGCTGGGTCTTGAAGCTCAAGCTGGCCGTCGCTCCCGGTGCCAGCGGCTTCGGGAAGTGATAGATTCGGTAGCGATTATCCTTGTCATCCATCGCCAGTGTCGCGCCTGGCACCTGCACATCCAGCACGTTCACCGTCCGCCCGGAGAAGCGGACATGCAGATCGCTCACCGGCGCGCCAGTGTCGTTGACAAGGGCATAACGGCCAGTCGCTTCCATCCGCTTTTGCGCGGGATACAGGTCGACATTCAGCTTGATGTCGGTCGTCGATGGCTGCTTCAGCGATTCATATTTGAGATATTTCTTCTCATAATTCGCCTGTTGCAGGTCATTGTCGTCGCGCGTCCGATAGTCGTTCAGGACATTCATGTTGTAAAAGATGAAGGCGCCCGACGCCGCCGCCGTCACCACACCGATACCAGCAAGCAATCCCGGCATGCCCGCCAACCGGCTGGGCATCCGCCGCAGCCGGGCTGACAGCGACACCGCCGTCCCGCGCCGCCACAGCAGATGCGCGAGCACCGCGAGGATCAGCGCAATCGCGCTCCAATAGAGCCTGAGCCACCAGCCCGTTGCCCCGCCGACATTGTCGCCGTTCATATCCGAAAGCTGGACATTGCCCGTGCTGCCATAGGTGTAGAGCGGATGTTCGAAGCCGATATTGCCGAGCGTAATCGTGGCGACGAAATAGACGACCATGATCGCCCAACCGACGAACTTGTTAGGGCTAAGCGCCTGAACGAAGATCGCCAGCACCGCCAGCAGGATCATGTCGACCGTGGTCGGTACGATATACCAGGCGACATACGCGCCCAGACCAAGCTCGGTCTGGCCACGACCCAGCTGGATCAGGATCGCGGCGACCATCGAAATGATCAGCGTGGCGAACAGGACGGCGGACAGCGCCAGCGTCTTGGGCACCAGATAAGCCCAGTTGGGCAGCGACGTCGCATCGATGATTTCGTGCATCTTGCGATCACGGTCGCGCCAGACGAGCTCGCCTGAATAATAAATGGCGATGATGATCGGGATGATGGCAAACGCACCGAACAACACCTGCAACACCGCAAAAGTCAGCGGACGGGCAGGCGTGCCGTAAATCTCATTGGCGAAAAACAGGCCGCCACCAGCATTGAACAGGCCGACCAGCATCAGCACGAAAAAGGCCGGGCTCTTGAACACCTGCGCCATTTCGAAGCGGATTCGCGCCATCATCCGGGCAGCGGCGGCGGCTTCCGGCCGTGTCGGGGGCAGTGTATCGACCAGCAAAGGCGCGGTCGCGGCGAGTTTGGCCTCGCGCTTGGCCATCTTCTTCAGCTTGCGCTTCGATACGCCGCGCTCGGCAAAACTGAACCGGCCATAAGCAAGGGCCAAGGCCGCCACCGAAACCGCAAGCCAGATCAGCCGATTGACGATCAGCATCCCGGTCAGCGGTGGGGTTAATGTGTTCGATTCGGCGGCGGTCCAATAGCGCGTGACCGTCGCAAACGCACCGATGCCGAACGGCTCGACATAACCGGCCCATTCGCGAAAATTCGGCTGGGTCCGGATCACACTGTTGAAGACGATGTAGATGACGAGGAAGACGACGACGCCGACATAGGAATACATCATCGACCGCGTCATCGTGGCGACCGCAAAGAAGATCGACGATGTCAGGATAACATTGGGCAGCGCCATGACGACATAGGCAAAGGCATAATCTGCCAGCCGATTTGGCCCGAGCGTTTCCGAATCGACCCAGGGCATGAACGACCCCACCCACATCGCCAGCGGCACCGCCAGAAAGGCGATGCACGCCGCCAAGGTGGCGCCCACAAAGCGGGCGAGCAGATAATCGAATTTCGTCACGCGCGTCGATTTGACCATCGGGCCAAATCCACTTTCGTCATCGCGGACGATCACGTTGGCGACGAACGCTGTGGTCACGAACATGAAGAAGATCGACATGATCAGATGCGTCTGCACAATCGCAAACGGGCTGTTCTTATGGACATTGCCGCCACTGCCGATCTGGATCTGCTCGACCGTTGCCGCGCCGAAGACGAGCAGGAAGAACAGGATCGAGACAACCCAGAAGACAGGATTGCGGAACTGATAGCGCAGCTCGAATGCGGCGATCTTGGCGAACATCGGTGCGGCCCCTTATGCGGCTTGCGCGGTGGGGGCGCGACGCGAGCGCGCCAGGGTGGAGAAATAGACGTCCTCCAGCCCACCATCGACGGCGGTGAAACCGTTGCCGGGGTCATTGTCCGACAGGATGTGGATGATGGTCCGGCCAGCGAACAACCGGGTCGAGATCACCTCATGCGCGGCGGCAAAATTGACCATTTGCTCGCGCTCGATTGTCTTGGCCCATACCGTCCCGCGTGACCGCTCGATCAGTTCGAGCGGGGCGCCTTCCAGCTGGATCTTGCCGCCTGCCAGCACCGCCATGCGGGGGCACAGATCGGCGACGTCATCAACGATGTGCGTCGACAGGATGATCGCGACATTGTCGCCGATTTCCGCCAGCAGATTGAGGAAGCGATTACGCTCCTCTGGGTCGAGGCCCGCGGTCGGCTCGTCGACGATGATCAGCTTGGGGTTGCCGATCAGCGCCTGGGCAATGCCGAAGCGCTGGCGCATGCCGCCCGAAAAGCCAGCAATGGCTTTCTTGCGGACGTTCCACAAATTGGTCTGGTTGAGCAATGTCTCAACCGTCTGCTTGCGCTCGCGCGCCGAGGCGACACCCTTCAGCACCGCCATATGATCAAGCATGTCATAGGCCGACACGCGCGGATAGACGCCGAAATCCTGGGGCAGATAGCCAAGCTGCGCCCGCAGTTTTTCGGGTTCGGCAATCACGTCGATGTCACCGAAGCGGATGCTGCCCGATGTCGGCGTCTGCAACGTCGCGACGGTGCGCATCAACGTCGATTTTCCCGCGCCATTGGGCCCCAGCAGCCCGTACATGCCGGTCGGGATCGACAGGCTCACGTCATCAAGGGCACGCGTGCCGTTCGGGTAGACATGGGTCACGTGGCTGAGTTCGAGCATCTTTTCCCCCTCGAGGATTATCATCATATCATAGCCATACTGTATTATTACAGTAAAGCGGAATGTTAACGATTCAACTCCAGCCGCTGAACGGCGGTGCCAATCGCATAAGCGCGCATGCCCTTGGCCGTTTTGACGAAGCGGAACTTGTTGGCCGCTTTGGCGACGGGTGCCGGCGCAAAGCTCTTGCCGCCGTCTTTGGTTTCAAAACCGCCGACAGTGGTGCCGACCCAGCCATGCATGGCATCGACAAAGCCGATCCCAAGCTCGACCGCCGCGCCATTGTTGACCAGCGGTAATTCGGCCCATGTCTTGCCGCCATCGCTCGTCTTGACGATGTGCTTCTGCGTCGCCGACTGATCATAGCTCATCACGGTGGCAAAGCCGGTGGTTGTGTCGACGAACGATGCCTTCCAGATCAGTTCGGCAGGGCGGCTGCTCTGATAGACCTTGGTCCAGCTTTTGCCGCCATCTGTGGTGCGCAGGATCAGCGCATTGCCGCTCGCCGCATCGCGGCTGGTGGCGGCGAAAATCAAGCCGGTCTGCTCGTCCAGGAACTTGATGTCGAGGATCATCCCCGCCGTGTCGCTCAGGTCGGTCGCCGTCCAGGTCGCGCCGCCATCGACCGAACGGATCATGCCCGTCGGCCCGCCCACCCGTCCGGCGGCGGTGATGATCAGGCGGGGCTCGAGCTTGCCCTGATAAATGCGCTTGGTGCGCAAAATATCGATCGCGCAAATGCCCGCGACCTTCACCCCGCCAATGTCGATCGGCGTCCAGGTCACGCCACCGTCATTGGTGCGATAGAGCGGCGTTGTGTCGGTGACGCCGGGATAATAGTCGGTGCCGACATTGCCGATATAGCCAGTCTTTGCATCGACGAAGCCGAGCGCACGAATGAAAGTGCCGGGTTTGCTCGCTACCTTGGTCCAGCTGTCGCCGCCGTCGCTGGTCGCGAACAAATCACCCTTGCCAGTGCCGTACCAGCCATGCTGCGCATCAGCGAAGCTGATGTCGTCGCGCTTGCCGGGATAGGCCTCGGTCGGCAGCGTCTGCCATTCGGTCGCCGCCTTTGGTGCGTCGGCAACCTGCGCAATCGCCGCCCCGGTCGCATAGCCGAGCGCGACGATGAGCGCGCCGGTGATCAGTTTTCGCTTGGTCATGTCCGCCCTTCTTGAAACGATCGGTCAGCCTTTGGAGCAGCCCTTGGCGTCGCCCCTGCCTTTGGTCGCGGTCGGGATCAACGCCATCTGCGAGCCAGCGATCGCAAACAGGACGATCCCGGTCGTCGCATCATTGCCGATCAGCCAGATGTAGAGACCGATCAGGGTCACAAACCCTGCGGCCATGCCCATTAGCGTCGCTATCATTCCTGCAGACATGTCGCTGCCTCCATCATGTCATTCTCCCATGACCTAATGTCATGGTCGGCTGACATATGAAGTTGAGTCGCGACGATGTCAAGCGACCCTGTCATCTGGAAGCGCCGGGGGTGTGAACTCAGCTTTTAAAGCCGATCTTGCGATGCGTGCCGTCGCAATAAGGCTTGTTGGCCGATCCCCCACAGCGGCACAGCCATGTCGACGTGACCCGGTCAAAGGTCCGCCCGGTCCCGGCGCACAGCTCCAGATTGCCGAGGACTTCGAGCGGGCCGTCCTGTTGTGGCTCGATCACCAATGTCCCGCCGCGCGCGGCAAGCGGTTGCGATTCGCGGGTCTCAGGCTCGCCGGTCGCGGCGAAGCCGATCGCGATATGACTGCTGTCGCAAAACGGCTTGTTCTTCGACGCGCCACAGCGGCACAAGGTGGCGCGATAGCCGATCGGCTTGCCGTCAAGCAGCATGTCGGCGCGGACGCCGATCGGGCCATTTTCGCGGAGCTGGACCAGATTGACCGGCGGCGGTGCTTCTTCATGGCCGCCATCATGCCGCCGATACTGGATCGCGCCGGACGGGCACAGATGCGCGACCGTCACCAGCCCTTCGGTCGTGGTCGCATCAGGGTCGATCCACGGCCCCTCGACATTGGCCTTGAACACCTTGGGCTGGCCAAGCACGCAGTGGCGCGCATGGATGCAGCGCTGCGCATCGAAGATCAGGTCGATCGACTGGCCTGGGATCAACTCGCGGCCATCATCCGCCTGGATCGGTTCGGGCGGCGCGGGTGGGGTATCAATCACGGGCGTCTCCTCAATCGCTGCTGTGGCGGGCTGCAGCAAGCTTGGCGGGGCGAGCGTCGTCGTGGCCAGCCGATTGGCCAGCCGTTCGAGCTGGGTCGCGGTCACCTCGGCAAGCTCAACCTCATCTTCCTGATGGGCGGCAAGCCAGGTCGCGCGCGCGCCGATCTGGTGCAGCCGCTCGGTCAGCACCGGAATCGCCCCCTCGGCAGGCGGCAAGGCAGCGGCGGAACGCAGCGTCGCAAAACTCAACCCCGCCGTGCAGCCCGGATGTTCCTCATTGGCGGGCAAAGCGGTCAGCCGCTCCGCCACCGGGGTCAGGATTCGCATCAACTCGATCGCGGCATTGACGAGGGATCGCTGCGCCGCCTTGTCGACGCCGGTATAGCTGAGCGCCAGACACCGCAGGCTGTGGTTGTAAATGGCATTGCCGATGTCGAGCAATTCGCTGGCAGGCGCAGCGTTGATCCACATTTTGCCCTCCGGCAACGGTGGCTTGCGCATGACAGGGTTGTGCGCCGCCGCGCGGCCCGGCTTGAAATCGGGCCGCGCCGCCAGCAACGCCTGATATTCGGCGCGAATCTTCAGGAAACGCTGGAAGTGCGAATCCTCGACCCCCGCTTCCGATCCTTCGCCCTGGCGCACGATCGCGTCGATCGCGGCAATCGCGCTCTTCACGCAGCGCACGATCGTCAGATTGGGCAGCGCCACCACGTCCGGGCCGATCTGGTGCGCCTCGTCGCCAACGAAGAGCGCGTCCTCGCCAATCGACGCGGCGAGCCCGCTAATCCCGTCCTCGATCGCCTGATACAGCTTGCCAACGGTCGCATAGTCCATCGTCGCCGACATCAGCCGGTCGCTCGCCAGCGTGCGGACATAATCGCGTTCGGGCGCAAAGCCCTCGCCATCGGCCATCTCGACCGTATCGGGGCGTTCCAGATAGATGAAATGATCAAGTGTCTGCACATTGAACGGGGCAAGCTTCACCACCACGCCGGCCGGGTGGTAACCAGGCGCAATCGGGAAATTCTGCCGCCCGAAATGCGCCGGCGCGCCGAGTGCAGACAGGATGTTGGAGACAATCGCCAGATGCGCCATCTCCTCAATCGCAACATCGAGTATCTCGCCGCGCCAGCGCTTGATCGCCGCTAGCTCTTCCTCGGACACGCCCTCGTCAACCGAGTCCTTCAGGCTGAACATCGCATAAAGATAACAGCACATCAGATTGTGCTCGATCTCCGCTGCCTCGAATAACACGCCCCATAATTGCTCGCGTGAGGCGGGAACGGAATCGGCGATAGAATCAGTCATGGGGGAGTCTCTCACTCAGGGCTTTGACGCGGGATCAATGCGGCGTTCGGGAAAGGGCGCATCCTGCCACCCCCCGCCCAGCGCCTTGAACAGGCTGATCTGCGCCGCTGCCACCGCCGCATCCGCCTGGGCGCGGGCAGCGCGCGCGGTGGCGCGATCGCGCTCGGCATCGATCAGCTGCAGGAAACTGTCAGCGCCATTGTCGAAGCGCAGCCGCGACAGCCGCGCGGCTTCCGTGCTCGATTGTTCGGCGCGGACCAGCACGGCATCGCGATCGAGCGCGCCTGCATATCGCGCCAGCGCCTGCTCGGTTTCGCGCAGCGCGGTCAGCACGGTGCCGTCGAAGCGGGCGAGCGAGGCTTCCGCCCCCGCCTTTGCCTGACGAATCCGTGCCCGCGCGACCGTCTGGTTGGGCAGGTTCCACGAGATCAGCGGGCCGATCGCATAATTGACCGACGTCGGCCTGAACAACTGGCTGCCGCGCGTCGAGTTGAGGCCAATATTGCCGGCCAGCGTGATTGACGGGTAAAGATCGGCGACCGCAATACCGATCCGCGCAGTATCTGCAGCCAGAGAGCGTTCGGCCGCGCGAACATCGGGGCGGCGTCCCAGCAGCGCCGCGCCGTCGCCCGCCGGGATCACCTGGTCAAGCCGGGGCGGCGTCGAGCACCTTGCGGCATCGGCATCGACCTCGGCTGGCGGACGCCCGGTCAGCGTCGCCAGCGCATAGAGCGCCGCGCGCTGTTCCGCCTCGAACCCTGGCAGTTGCGCCTGCGTCTGCGCGAGCAGCACATCGGCGCGTTCAACATCGCGCTTGGTCCCGCGCCCGGCATCGAACAACGTCGTCGTCAGGCCCAGCGTCTTCTGCTGCAGATCGACCGTCTCACGCGCGACCGCCAGCTGGGCCGCATTCGAACAGGCGGTGACATAGGCGCTCACCGTCTCCGCCACCACCGCCACCCGCGCCGCGTCGAGCTGCGCCGCCGAGGCTTCAAGATCGCCGCGCCCGGCCTCGATCGCGCGCTTCACGCCGCCGAACAGGTCGAGTTCATAGGACACGTCGAACCCCAGCCGGAACAGATCGAACTGGAACGCCTGCACCGGC
Organism: Proteobacteria bacterium ST_bin13; assembly: GCA_002083645.1. Taxonomy (GTDB): domain Bacteria; phylum Pseudomonadota; class Alphaproteobacteria; order Sphingomonadales; family Sphingomonadaceae; genus Sphingomonas. Next base: position 88,254 of record MSXQ01000004.1, on the reverse strand, counting down.
CCGGTGCCGCCACCAAAGGCCGCCGCATTGGCGCTGTTGCCCTGTTGCCGCTGATAGGATCCGGTCAGATCGGTCGAGGGCAGCCCTGCGCCCCTTTGCTCGGACAGGACGGCGCGGGCGCGGACCAGATTGGCCGCCGCCTCGCGGATATCGGTGTTGTGGGCCAGCGCATCGGCGATCAGCCGGTCGAGCACCGGGTCGCGGTACAGTTGCCACCAATGGTCGGGCAGGGTCTGCGCATTGGCGATGCTTTGCGCCCGCGCCGCCTCAATCAGCGCACCGGTCGCGGCCTCGGGGGTCAAAGGGCGCTTGTAGGTGGGGCCAACAACGCAGCCCGAGAGGGCCAGCGCCGTGCCAATCGATAGGATCAGCCGCTTCATGGCAACACCTCCACCGTCGGCGCTTCGGGTGGCGCGGCCGAGCGATGGCGGTTGATCCACCCGCTCGCCCGGTCGCCCAGCTTGCGACTGATCACGTAGAAGCTCGGCGTGAACAACAGGCCAAAGGTCGTGACCCCAATCATCCCAAAGAACACCGCCACGCCCAGTGCCTGGCGCAGTTCGGCACCCGGCCCCGATCCAATCACCAGCGGCAAAGTGCCCAGGATGAAGGCGATCGACGTCATCAGGATCGGGCGAAGTCGCTGTTCGGCGGCGTGCTCGGCGGCGGCGCGCAGCTCCATCCCGGCATCCTCATTCTGCTTGGCGAATTCGACGATCAGGATCGCATTCTTCGCCGCCAGCCCGATCAGCACGACCAGGCCGATTTGCGTCAGGATGTTATTGTCGAGCCCCATGACGTTCACCCCGACAATCGCCGCGAGCAGGCACATCGGCACGATCAGGATCACCGCAAAGGGCAGCACCAGGCTTTCATAATTGGCCGCCAGCAGCAGGAACACGAACAGCACCGCCAGCCCGAACACCACTGTCCCCGTGCTCCCCGCCTGTTGCTGAGCAAAGGCAAGCTCGGTCCATTCGAAGCTCATGCCCGCGGGCAGCGTCTCGCTGGCGAGCTTTGCCATCGTCGTCAGCGACTGGCCCGATGAATAGCCATGCGCGGTATCGCCCTGCAATTCGGCCGATGGATAGAGATTATAGCGCACCACCCGGTACGGCCCGCTGTCATTCTTCAGCGTCATCACCGCGTCGAGCGGCACCATCGCGCCCGATGCCGAACGGGTCTTCAGCTTGCCGACATCGGCGATGTCGTCGCGATACGGCGCATCGGCCTGCGCCGTTACGCGGTAAGTGCGGCCCAGGAAGTTGAAGTCGTTGATATAGGTCGACCCGAGATAGGTGCCGAGCGTCGAAAAGATATTCTGCACCGGCACGCCCAGCTGCTCCGCGCGTGGACGATCGATATCGGCATAAAGGCGCGGCGTGCGGACGTTGAAGGTGGTGAAGCTGCTGGTGATACCCGGCGTCTGGTTCGCCTTCATCATCATCGCAAAGGCCGCCCCTTCCAGCGCGGCATAGCCGTTGTTGCTGCGGTCCTCGATCAACATCTTCCAGCCGCCACCCGTGCCAATCCCGCGCACCGGCGGCGGCGGGATGACGAGCAGGACACCGTCAGTGATCGGCGCCAGCGCCTGGCGCAGCTCATTCGCTACCGCATCGGCATGCTTGCGGTCGGCAGCGGGCTTCAACGGCACAAACATCGCCGCCGCATTGGGCGCGGTCGAGAAGGTCGCGCCGTCAAGACCCGCAAAGGCGACCGTTGCTTCGGCCGCCGGGTTCTTGAGCGTGATGGCAGAAGCGCGCTGCAACACCTCAGTCGTGCGCTGGAGCGACGACCCCGGCGGCAATTGCGCCGCGACGATCAGATAGCCCTGGTCCTGCGCGGGAATGAACCCCGTCGGCGTCGCGTTGAAACGCCAGCCCGCCAGCCCGATCAGCACGGCATAACAAACGACGATGATGCCCAAAGACCGCACCGCCCGGGCCGTGAATTTCCCGAACCGGTTGGAGAGCCTGTCGAACCCGCTATTGAAGCCGCGCGCGAAGCGGGCAGGCGCACCACGCCACCCTGACGCTGGTTCGCTGGCATGCTTGGGCTTGAGCAGCAACGCCGCAATGGCAGGCGACAAGGTCAACGACACAAATGCCGAAATCGCCGTCGCCGACACGATCGTCAGCGCGAATTGTTGATAAAACTGCCCCGAAATGCCCGGAATGAAGCTGGTCGGGATGAACACCCCGCACAGCACCAGCGCAATCGCGATCAGCGCGCCCGACACTTCGTCCATCGTCTCATGCGCGGCCTGGCGCGGGGTCAGCCCCTTTTCCTCCATCAGCCGTTCGATATTTTCAACGACGACGATCGCGTCATCGACGACGATGCCGATCGCCAGCACCATCCCGAACAGCGACAGATTGTTGATCGAAAAGCCGAACAGCGCGAGCGCGGCAAGACTGCCGACCAGCGACACCGGAATCGCGATGATCGGGATCAGTGCCGCGCGCCAGCTCTGCAGGAACAGCAGCACGACCAGCGCGACCAGCACCAGCGCCTCGAACAAGGTCCGATACACTTCGTCGATCGACGCGGAGATATATTCGGTCGGGTTGTACGGGATGCGATAGGCCATGCCCGGCGGGAAGCTCTCGGCCGCGCGGGCGAGTTCGTCCTTTACCGCCTGGGCTGTGGTGAGCGCGTTCGATCCCGGCAGCTGCGTCACTGCAATCGCCGTGGTCGGCTGGCCGCTGAGCATGGCGTTGATGCCATAATCCTGTGCGCCCAGCTCGATCCGGGCAAGGTCGCGCAACCGCGTCAACCGCCCTTCGGCATCGCGCTTGATGATGATTTCGCCGAACTGTTCCGGTGTCGTCAGCCGCCCCTCTGTCTGGATACCAAGCTGGAACGCCGTCCCGCCCTGATTGAACGGCGGCTGGCCGACCGATCCGACCGCGACCTGTGCATTTTGCGCGCGGATCGCGCTGGTGATTTCATCGACGGTCAGATTACGCGCAGCGGCAAGATCGGGGTCGATCCACACCCGCATGCTATAGTCACGGCTACCAAAACTGCGCGTCCCGCCAACGCCCTGAATACGCGCGATCCGGTCGATGATCTGCGTCGTCGCATAATTGGAGATATATTGCTGGCTGAGCGACTTGTCGGGCGAATAGAGCGTCGCCACCAACAGGATGTCAGGCGAATTCTTGCGCACCGTCACGCCGATCCGACGGACATCTTCGGGCAAGCGCGGCTCAGCGGAGGAGACGCGGTTCTGCACCAGCACCTGTGCCTGGTCGACATTGGTGCCCTGCTTGAACGTCACGGTAATCGCGATCGCGCCGTCACCGGTTGACGAGGATGACATGTAGATCATGTCCTCCACCCCGTTGATCGATTCCTCCAGCGGGGCGGCGACCGTCTCGGCCAAAGTTTCGGCGGTGGCACCGGGATAATTGGCGCTGACGACCACGGTCGGCGGCGCAATCTCGGGATATTGCGCCACCGGCAGGCCGGGATAAGCGACCAGCCCGAACACCATAATCAGGATCGACAGCACCGCTGCAAAGATCGGCCTGTCGATGAAGAAATGCGGAAAGCGCATGGCCCTAGCGGACCCCGGCTTCGGCAGCGGGCGGGGCGGTATTGGGCGAGGAAATGGGCGACGTATTGGCCGCGCGTGGCTTCAGCACCGTCATCGTCGCCTTGACCGGCATGCCCGGCTGCAATCGGGTCAGGCCATTGATGACGACATGGTCATTCGGCGCAAGCCCTTCGCGCACCACCCGCAACCCCTCGACCGGTGGCCCGGTGACGACCGGGCGGGGGGCAACCTTGCCATCCTTGCCAACGACATAAACAAGCTTGCGCGTCTGATCGGTGATGATCGCCTCATCAGGGACCAGCATCGCGCGGTAGGTGCCCGAGCCCAGCAACCGCGCCCGCCCGAACAGCCCCGGCGTCAAAAAGCCATCAGGGTTGGAGACAACAGCATGCGCGCGGATCGTGCCCGAATTGGGGTCGATTGCATTGTCGACAAACTCCATCCGCCCATGCCAGCGATAGCCGCTTTCATCGGCCAGCTGGATCTCAACCGGATTGGGCGTGCTGCGTGACGATCCGCGCTCACCCGCCCGGTCCTGACGCAGATATTTGAGGTAAAAGCTCTCCGCGCCATCGCACGAGAACCAGATCGGATCGGTCGAGACAACCCGAGTCAGCACCGTCTGCCCCTCTGCGACCAGATTGCCCCGGCTGACCTTGCGGTCCGATACCCGGCCCGTAATCGGCGATCGGACCGTGGTGAAGCCCAAGTTGAGCATCGCCGCGCTCGCCTGCGCACGTGCTGCTTCCTGATCGGCGCTGGCGGTGCGCTGCGCGGCCTGCTTGGTTTCGAACTCCTCCTTCGAAATCGCCTGCGCTTCAAGCAATGTCTGCGCGCGATTCAGTTCGGTCTGGGCATTGGCCACCGACGCGCGCGCCTTGGCAACCGATGCCTGTGCCTGCATCAGCGTGGCGCGATAAGGGCGCGGGTCGATCGTGAACAGGGCCTGGCCCCTGCGCACTATTTGGCCATCGCGGAACAGCACCTGGTCGATCGCCCCCGACACGCGCGGGCGGATTTCGACGTCCTGAATGGCCTCAAACCGGCCGATATATTCATCCCAATCGACGATGTTGCGCTGAAGCGGGGTCGCGACCGTGACATGGGTTGGCGGCGGCGCGGGTGGCGGGGCATTGCCCGAACAACCGGCGAGCAAGGCGGCGAATACGCCCAGCGCGATCATCTGTCCCTGCCCGCGCCGTCCAACCATGTTTGCCCCCAATTGTCTTGGTGTCATGCCGTGATTGCACCACCAACGACGCGCCAAATTATGCTGCGTCTGCTCACTTACCAAACAAGTGCGGGCGCGACGGGATCATTGCAAGGGGGGAGCATTTCAAAATCAGTCTAAAAATCAAAATAATGGCGGTCGCGCATTTGTCCTCCCGTCCAATCGATGCGGTGGTTGGCCATTGGCGCCGCGCCTACGCGCCACGCATGGCGCAAAGTCGTGAGACCGGGTAGACTGAGGCCCTTCGCCAACCAACGCCTGGAGCCGCGCTGTGCAGATCGATCGCCTTGCCCCTGTCCTGTCCACGCTCAGGCCCAGCAACCACCCCTATCTCAACGGTGCCTGGACCCCGCAGCATGAAGAGGTGACGGCTATCACGCTTGAGGTGATCGAGGGGACGATCCCGACCGACATCGACGGCGTCTATCTGCGCAATACCGAAAACCAGCTCCATCAGCCGCTCGGCAAATATCACCCGTTCGACGGCGACGGGATGATCCACCAGATCAGCTTTGCCAATGGCACCGCCAGCTATCGCAATCGCTGGGTGCGTACGCGGTGCTTTGCGGCCGAACAAGAAGCGGAAGGATCGCTTTGGGGCGGGCTGATGGACCGCGCCGGCACCTCAAAACGCCCAGGCTTTGGCGCGCATGGCGGCATCAAGGATTCGTCGAGCACCGACATCATCGTCCATGCCGGCAAGGCCCTGTCGACCTTTTACCAATGTGGTGAAGGCTATCTGCTCGATCCCGAAACGCTCGAACCGCTCGGCGTCGCGCCCTGGGTGCCGCTGGACGGGATTTCGGCGCACCCCAAGGTTGATGAGCGCACCGGCGAACTGATGTTCTTCAACTATTCGAAGCACGCGCCGTTCATGCATTATGGCGTGGTCGATCGCGACGAGCGGCTCGTCCATTACATCCCGGTGCCGTTGCCCGGGCCACGTCTGCCGCACGACATGATCTTCAGCGAGAACTGGTCGATCCTCAACGATCTGCCGATGTTCTGGGACCAGGAATTGCTGAAGCGCGATATTCATGCCGCCCGGCTGCACGATGGATTGCCGAGCCGCTTTGCGCTGATCCCGCGCCGCGGGGACCCGCAGGATATCCGCTGGTTCGATGCCGAACCGACTTACATCCTCCATTTCCTCAATGCCTATGAAGAGGGCGATGAGGTGGTGATGGACGCCTATTTCCAGGACAATCCGCAACCAGCGCCGCTGCCCAATGCGGATGGCTATGGCCATATGATGGCCTATGTCGACGAGCATAGCTTTCAGCCCAAGCTGCACCGCTGGCGCTTCAATCTCGCCGACGGCACGACCAAGGAAGAACGGCTTGATGATCGCATCCTGGAATTCGGGATGATCAATCAGCAGGTCGCGGGCCGCAAGCATCGCTATGTTTATTCGACCACGACCAAGCCCGGCTGGTTCCTGTTCAACGGCTTTGTCAAACATGACCTCGATACCGGTGAAAGCTGGTCGCTGATGCTGGAGGAAGGCCGCTATGCCAGCGAAGCCCCCTTCGCGCCGCGTATTGGCAATACGGCCGAGGATGACGGCTATCTGGTAAGCTTCATTACCGACGAAAATCGCGGCACCAGCGAATGCGTGCTGATCGACGCCCGCAATATCGAAGCGGGGCCGGTGTGCCGCATTGCCTTGCCGCACAAAATCTCCAGCGGCACGCATAGTTGGTGGGCCGACCGGACCGTGCTGCGCGATTAGCCGGAATCGCGGGAGAGCACCGCCCATATTGGGTAACCCGCCCGCGATATTGTACCGCCCCCTGCCCCCTTGATCGAAATTTGAACACCAGTTGGCAATATCTTCCCTGGCATCTGGTCGCAGGGAGTATGTGACCATGAGCTATCAAAAACTAATCGAAGAACATGACCGGATCGATGCGGCGCTAATCGGGCTCACCAATATCTTGGGACGGCCCGACCCTGATGTCTCAGCGGCGGCGGCCGCGCTTGACCATCTGGCAGACGAACTGCGCACCCATTTGGCGCATGAAGATGTGATGCTGTACGATGAACTGATTACTGCCCGTAAACCCGCATTCGGCAGCGCCGTCGACCATTTCAACCAGCAGTTTAATGTCCTGCGCCGCGACTGGGACAGCTATCTTCAGGCGTGGGGGCCCGACCAGATCAGCGCGAATTGGAACAGCTTCCGCACCGTGACAAAACTGATGATCGAACGGCTCGCTGAACGGGTCGCGGCCGAAAATGACCTGTTATACTGCGCAGCCCTCCAGGCAGGGGTCATCACCCTGCGCGGGCCGCAGGTTGCGGCCGCTGCATAAAAGCCGCGCCGCATTTCCCTGTGGCTTGCCGCCTGCTCGCTCAGGCCTTGGCCTGCGCCAGGATCGGTAGCTGGCGAACGCGCTTGCCCGTTGCCGCGAACAGCGCATTGGCAAGCGCGGGCGCGGCCGGCGGCAGGCCGGGCTCACCCAGGCCGCCCATCTCGTGCCCGCTATTGATGAAATGCACGTCGATAATCGGCGCATCGGCGAGCTTCAGCACTGGATAATCGTTGAAATTGCTCTGTTGCACCGCGCCCTTATCCAGCGTGATCGCTTCGCCGATCGCGGTGGACAGGCCCATGACGATTCCGCCCATTACCTGCGCCTCGGCATTGCGGGGGTTCACGACGGTGCCGCAATCGACAACCGCCGTCACCTTGATCACCTTGGGACTGCCATCGTCATTGAGTGTTGCCTCGGTGACATGCGCAGCGATGGTATTGAATGATTCGACAATGGCGATGCCGCGCCCTGTGCCGGCGGGCAGCGGCGTACCCCATCCACTGCGCTTTGCCACTTCCTCCAGCACCGCGCGATGGCGTGAACCCGGTTTCAGGTGACGTTTGCGGAATTCGAACGGATCGACACCAGCGGCATGGGCCAGTTCGTCGATAAAGCTTTCGGTGAAAAAGCCGTGCTGGGTCGCATTCACTGATCGCCAGGCGCCCACAGTCTGGTTGGATACCTGCTTGAAATGCCGCCGGGTGGCCGCAGGCAGATCATAAAAGAAGGGCACTTCCCTCAACCCGTCCTCAGGCTGGGCAAAATCATATTGCAGGGCGGTAATCTTGCCGTCCCCGCCGACGGCGCCTTTGATGTGGGCCGAACTTTGCGGGCGATAGGCGCCTTGTGAAACTTCTTCCTCGCGCGCCCAGATCAGCTTGACCGGATGGGGCACTTGCATCGCCACCCGCGCCACCTGATCGACGATTTCCATATACATTGGCAATCGCCGTCCAAAGCTGCCGCCGATCAGCATCGGATGAAAAGTGACCTTGTCGGGCGCAAGGCCAGCGGCCTTGGCAGCGCCCATCTTGGACGCCAGCGGGTCCTGCATGCCGCCCCAAATCTCTAGCGTGCCGTCCTTGTGATGCGCGGTGAGCGCAAACGGCTCCATCATCGCATGATGCAGGAAGGGCAGCCGGTAATCGGCCTCGACCAGCTTGGCACCGCTTGCCTTGAACCCGGCATCGACATCACCACTGCCCGCCGTTGCGTCAGGCTTGTTGGCCGCGCGCAGCTTGTCCTGATCGGCGAAGATCGACGCCGTCGAAATGCCGCCATTGCCGCCATCACTGAATTTGGGCGAAAGCGCACGCGCCCCCTTCAGCGCCTGCCAATAGCCCTTGGCGACCACAACCACCGCGCCGTCCAGTTTGATCACCTGCTCAACGCCCGCCACCGCCATTGCCGGGGCGGGATCAACCGAGACGAGCTTGCCGCCGCGAACCGGGGCAGCGATCACGGTCGCGACGCGCATGTCGGGCTTGATGACATCCATGCCATATTGCGCGGTGCCGTTGACCTTGGCCGGGATATCAAAGCGGGGCACCGATTTGCCGATGAACCGGAAATCCTTGGCCTGCTTCAGGACCGGGGCGCTGCTCAGCGAATGCGTCGCCGCTTCAGCGGCCAACGCGCCATAGCCGAGCGCGCGGCCCGATTTGGCATGGGTCACCTTGCTGTCGGCAGTGGTCAGTTCGGCTGCCGGCACACCAAGTCGCTTGGCGGCGGTATCGATCAGCGCAAGCCGCGTCGCGGCACCAATCACCCGCATCCCGTGTTGTCCAGTGAAGCGCAGAGCCGAGGAGCCACCGGTAATCTGCAGATCCAGCGACCGCGTGATCATCGACGCCACCGACGTTGGCAACGCGCCAACAATGCCCGGTGCCCCGGTCATCTCAGCCAGGAATCCGCGGCCAAGCGGGACATTGGCGAAAGCTGATTCCGCCGGCGCCGAGACGACCTCAACCTTGGCCCAATCAGCATCGAGCTCTTCGGCGAGCATCTGGGCAAGCCCGGTATTCGATCCCTGGCCGATATCGGTATGCGGCGAATAGAGCGTGATCTTGCCGTCGTCGCCGATCCGGAGCCAGGTGGCGAAGTTATGCCCGTCCTTGCCGTTGGTCAGCGTCGCGGCGGTCGATCTCGCCGCGCTATCGGCATATTTAATCGCGAAAATGCCGCCGCCGACAACGGCCGCGCCGCCAATCAGGAAGGTCCTGCGGATCATGCCCATCGTGGTGCTCCTCAAGCCTGGCCGGCAACGGCGTGGATCGCCGCGCGGATACGGGGATAGGTGCCGCAGCGGCAAATATTGGTCATCGCCGCATCAATCTGTTCGTCGCTGGGCTTGGGGCTCGCGGCCAGCAAGGCGGCGGCCGCCATCAACTGGCCCGATTGGCAATAGCCGCATTGTGGCACCTGATGCTCGATCCAGGCGGCCTGCAACGCGTGCAGGGTCCCGTCGGCATTGCCGAGCCCTTCAATCGTCGTGATCGATTTGCCGGCAATATCGCTGACCGGCACGCTGCATGACCGCATCACTTCACCGTCGATGTGCACGCTGCACGCCCCACAGGCGGCGATACCGCAGCCAAATTTGGTCCCGGTCATGCCTAGTTCTTCGCGGATCGCCCACAGCAAGGGGGTATCGGGTTCGGCATTGAACGTTACCGGCTTGCCGTTGACCGTTGCTTCGATTGGCATCCTGCCCCCCCGATGATCGCATGGTGATGGGTTTCGTATAACAACCTAAATCGCTGGACACTACCGACTTTGATCACCTGGCCATAATGCCAGCGTCAGACCCGCTACGCTGCCCTGGGCCACCAGGGGACGAAGCCGCTGGTGCGCCGGACATAGTCCTCATATCCGGGCTTTTTCCGCTTTAGCCGTCCCTCGATCGTCGGCACGCCGGACCATTTCATCAGCGTCCAGGTCAGCAATATCGGCCCCGGCAACGCCCACAGCCCGGTCATGCTTTCGGCGGCGATCAGATACAGCCCCCACCACGTACAGGCATCGCCAAAATAATTGGGGTGGCGGGTATAGCGCCACAGGCCAGTGGTCAGCACCTTGCCCTGATTGCCGGGATCGGCGCGGAAACGGACAAGCTGCCAGTCGCCAATCGTCTCAAAGGCAATGCCGATCAACGCCACCACTGCGCCGATTGCGGCGACGGTGCCGATAGCGGGCGCCGCATCAAGCTGACCGAGCTGAACCGGCAGGCAGACGATAAACAACAGCGGCGCTTGCGTCAGATAGACCATCCGCGCCGATGCCTCGCCAAAACTCCAGCCTTTCGCGTCCTTGGCCTTGCTGAACATCGTGACATAGCGGCGATCAGGGCCATGGCTGCGCCAGCGCCACAACAAATAGCCGCCCAATCGCCCCCCCCAAAGGCTGCATAACGCCATCAGCAACGCCTTGCGCGTCGGGTCGCCATCGGTCTGGAGCCAGCTCGCCGCGCCAAGCGCGACCATGCCCAGCGCCCAGACGCTGTCGATCGGGGTGACATCGCGCGTTTTCAGCGTGACCAGCCAAAGAATCAAGAACAGCACAGCCATTACCAGCGCATTGGTCGCCAGCAGCGAAACGACGCTCATGCCGCCATGCCAAGATCGGCACGCTGGACGATGAAGCTCGCCGAGGTGGTCGTCGAACCGCCAATATTGAGCGTCTGGACGCGCCTGGCACCGTCGACCTGATAGTCGCCGGCGGTTTCAGTCACTTGCTTATACCCATCAAGCAGCATCCGCACCCCAGTCGCCCCAACCGGGTGGCCAAGCCCAATCAGCCCGCCCGACGGATTAACCGGCAGCGCCCCGCTCATCTCAATTCTGCCATCCTCGATCGCGCGCCAGCTTTCTCCCGGCGCCGTGATGCCAAGATGGTCGATTTCCATATATTCGCTTGAGGTGAAGCAATCATGCGTTTCAATCGCGTCAATCTGGGCGATGTCGGCAATGCCGGCGCGCGCGCGGGCATCAACCACCGTGCGGCGGACCTGCGGAAAGACATAAGGCTGGCCCTCGCTATCCGCGATCTTGCGTGCATAGCTGATCGGCGCGGAGCGATGCCCCCAGCCCGCAATCCGGGCCAGACTTTCAATGGGGATACCGCGCTTGGCGGCATAAGCGGCGGCCCGCGCGGACGAGGCAAGGAAGACCACCGCGCTGCCATCCGTCACCTGCCCGCAATCCATCTTGCGGACGCGGCCCTCGACGACTGGATTGGCGGCGTCATCATCGGTGAAGCTTTCAGGCGAGAAGCTATAGCCGCGCGTTTGGGCGTTGGGGTTGCGCTTGGCATTGGCGAAGTTGATCTCGGCGATCCGGCGCAAATGGGCAGGGTTCAGCCCGTGGCGACGATCATATTCCGCCGCAAGATCGGAAAAGGCGCGCGGCCACACAAATTCTGCATCGCCAAATTCATGGCCCGTCCAGGCCGCGCTCCCCAGATGCTGCGCGGCTGTCTTGCCGGGCACGTTGCGCATCTGCTCAATCCCGACAACACAGGCGAGGTCATAACGGCCTGCCTCAATCTCGGCAGTCGCCGCCAGAATGGCGACACTGCCAGAGGCGCAGGCCGCTTCGTGGCGGGCGCTGGGCAAACCATCAAAGGCCGGATCGACCAAGCCAAAAAAGCCGCCGAGCAATCCTTGGCCTGCAAATAATTCAGCGGTGAAATTGCCGACATGGCCGGTATCGACATCGCTGGCGTCGAGCCGTGTCGCCTCGAGCCCCGCCTGCACGCACTGCGTAAAGGCATCGGCGATATCCATTCCCTGCCGGTGCCAATTCGCGGCGAAATCGCTCTGCCAGCCCCCCAGGATATAGACCATCAGCGTGCGCTCCCCATTTTGTCCGGGTTGTCGCAACTTCGCCGCGCTTTGGCAATTGGAGAGGCCGTCAAACGGCACTGGCGGGATGTCGATAGATAAGGGGCGCTTAGCGACCGCCCATAGCAGCAACGACGAAGCGGACTGGCGACTAGAGCAACGTGCTTGAAGTTTGAATCACCCCCCGTTTGTCCTGAGTGGGGGCTGAGCTTGTCGAGGACCTGTATCGAAGGATCCGCCCCATGCGCCGTCCTTCGATACGCCATTTCGACAAGCTCAATGGCTACTCAGGACAAACGGATTATATCATCAGCACGATGCTATAGTCCGCTGGGAAGCACCCTTATACCGTCCCCCAATCGCTCGTTCAGCCGCGCTGCACCTCGCACCAGGCAATCGTGCTGGTCGCGTCACGCCAGGTTTTGGCGCGCAAGCCACGTTCATTTGCGATCCGGGCGAGGCCCGATTCAGTACGATAGCAAAGGTCCCAATCCATCACGCCTTCCATCCAGCCGACGCTGCGATGATTGGGGACGAAATTGGCCAGAATGAACCGGCCATGGGGCGCAAGACAGGGATAGGCCAGCCGATACAACAGCTGCAACGCCGGGTTGTCGACATAATCGGTCAAGCTCGGCGCATAGATCAAATCGAATTTCCGGCCGCTTTTGATCGCCCGGCGCAGAAAGCGAAAGCCGGTGCTTTCAGCGCAATCAATGCTGCCGCCATGCTTTGAGTCGACGACACTCAGCGCCATCGGATCATGATCAACCGCGACGATATTGCTGACGTCCTTGCCGATCAGGCCATCCGCTTCGCGAAAATGGCCACAACCCAGCACGCAGATCTGATTGCCATCGGCCCAGGCCTGCTCAATGATCATCTCGCCATCTTGCCGCCGCTGGCGCACCGCCTCGGCAGCTTGAAAGGCAGAGGTGACCGCGAAAATATCCGCTCCCAACCGGCTGGTCTCCGCCGGTGGCTGACGATCATAATAAAGATCGATCAAAGCGGCATCGCCCGCATAGCCGCGCGGCTTGGTGACACAGCGCGCCGTCGCTGGATCCTCCATCAGGATGCGATAGAGCTCATGCTGCTGGAGCGACGCGCGCATGTCCTTCCACAAGGCGCCCGACCCATGTTCCCTGCCAAGTCGGGTGGCCAGGCCATGGACCGCGACATCAACATTGCCATCCTCGAGCAACCGGATGGCGTCGTCATAAAAGCACTCGATCTGCATCACATTATCTCACGGTTCGTCGTGGAGGGGGAGGGAGAGTGACCAAAAGGACAAGCTCCATGGGCTGCCATCAGCCGGGTCGGTCGCGCAGCGGGAACTGGCGGGTTTGCCCAACCAAAGCGCGCAAGGGACATCGGCAAACGCCAATCCCCGCTTACTTTGGAGCCCGTTGCAGCATTTGCCCGCGCAGCCGAGCGGCGATCCGCGGTCGGGGCAATGCCCGCGCACGCAGCACGGCCCGGGGTCTGACGGCGATACGCGACCGCGCCCCGGCCCGTGGCCGTTGCGCAGCCTGAGACCGCAACAGCGTCAGCCGGGTTGCAAAAAGCGTGGCTTCCGATCGGGCGCTGCCCTCCAGCGGCGCAGCATCGCCGAGAACACTGATCGACTGGAGCGGTACCATACGCAGCAAATCAATCCGGCGCGCGGCCGCGCCACTCCGCACCAAATGCGTGTCGATAATCATAGGCTCTTGCCCCCCACACACGACCCGAAACCTTCGGGTGTCGGACGGCAATATCTACGCAATGCGCGTTCGGGCGTTGTGAATGCGGCGTCCTAAAAGCGTGAAAAATTGCCGCCGGCACCCGCCGCGACATGATGCGTTAATCGCTGATGTTGATCGCTCGAAAGACCAACGGTGCTGCCAATGCGCCGGGGAGTTCAGGCTGACATCGGGCCAATCGCTCTGCTGTGCAGCGCCTGTGCGAACAGCGCCTGGTGCTGCGGATCATTGAACATCTTGATAACCCCGGCATAATCGCCATCGCCCAAGGCAAGGGCAGCCTCGCGGGCAATCTCCGTTTCCCCGATCAGACTGGCGGCAACGTAGAGCCCCAAATGCCTGATAAAGGCGCCGTTGCCATCTTGCGCCGCCTGCTGGAGGAAAAGGAACGCCTCTTGCGCCTTGCCCTGTTGCAAACAGGCCAGGCCGATGCCGCATAATGTCTGCGCGCGGGCGCCGGTCGCCGGATTGATTCGAAGCGCCAGTTCCAGTCGATCGCGAGCGCGATCCGGCCTGCCACTGGCGATATCCACCCAGCCTCCCCAGAATAATGTCGGCTGGTGCGCCGGCAGCAGGTGCAGCGCATGTGAAATGATCCGATCAGCAACCCCCATATCGCCGCCAATATTGACCAATGTCCCCGCCGCATAGCCAAGCGCCTCGACATTGTCCGATCCGAACCGCATCGCCGACTGATAATGGATGATCGCCCGGCGCAGGCTGGCCTCATAATCCGGGACCAGCCGCCGCAAATAGATGATGCTGTGGCAATAGCTGGCGAGCGATGCCGCCCAGGGACAGGTGGGATCCTGCTCCACCAGCTGTTCGGCAAGCGCCGTGGCTTCGAACAGATGCTCCCTGTCGCCACTGCGAAACAGCGCGTTGGCGCGCCAGTAAAGCTCATACCCGCCCGCTGGCGAGCCGATCATCCGCAGCCCGCGCTGGCGCTCGGCTATGTCGACCTTGCTCCAGATTTGCGGTGCAATCCGGTCAGCGATCTCGCGTTGCAACACGAACACATCGTCCGTGCAGCCTTCGAACGCCTGGGCCCATACTTGTTCGCCGGTTTCCCCGTTGATCAACACCACCGACAATCGGAGCCGATCGCCCGCGCGCATCACGGTGCCATCAAGCAAGTAACGCACGCCAAGCCGGTCAGCAATTTCCGGGCGGGGCAATTGCTGGGCTGCCAACGCCCGCGCCGAGCTGCTCGCGACGATGAATAATTGCGGGTACTGCGACAAGATCACGCCTAGCTCATCCGCGATCCCCGCGCCAAGCCAGCCATCGTCATCGGGCAATGACGCAAAGGGCAGCACGGCCAGCGAGGGTTTCGGGGGCAGTCGCGGCGACCGATTGCTGAGGATTTCTTCAGAACTCGGCAGATCCATGCCCAGAATCTCGGGCCCCGACGGCAGGACGTCCGCCGATTCGGGCAGGTCGATCGCGATCATATCGCGCACCCGATCCCGTTCGGCGCGCAACCAATCTTCAAATTCCTCACAATCGCGCAGATCAATCCCTTCCAGAAAATCACTGGAAAGCGACGACTTGGGCTTGGCCATTTGCAGGCCGAGCGAAAAGATATCGACCTCAAGCTGCTCGATCGCCAGGCCAATCCGCTGGGTGCCACGCACCAGCAGATGATCAGCATCCATGACAGCCAACTGCTTGGTTAGATTAGATAACTCGCGACGAAGGCTGGTTTGCGCCTGAATATCTTCCCGGGTGCCCCACAACATATTCTGCAGCCAACGACGCGAACGCACGCCGCTAGGCGAAACGATGATCAGCGCAATCAGCGCGATCGACTTCTTGCTGGTAATATCAATGCGCCGCCCGTCCGGCGTGAACAAGCCGAACGGGCCGATCAGATCGAGCCTGTATTTCTCCATCATCCGTTACGCTCCCGGCATCACGAATTAGTCTACCGGTCGGGCATTACAAACAAATTCACGTTTTTCGGACGCAGCGATTTGTAGCCTTGCGTTGCGATATAAAGGCGAATCGCTGGCATCATCGCAAGCCAATGGGTGGAGGGCGGTGCGGATATGTTGGCAGTAAAAGACGATGCTGGTCTCGCGGCACAGCATGGCCGGTTCAGCCTTCAATGGCTCTCGTCTGCGCAAAACCCTGCCTGCCGCCGTCTATAAATCGTCATCATTGATGCGCGCAAGCGACCGCGCTTTTTCATCCTATCTGCGGGGAACGAATTTTCATGCCAAGCATCAGTTATGACGCCTTTGTGCCATGGACGAACTATCATCTGACCATTCCACCGATCGCCCCCAACACCGTTTTTCCAGCGCTGCGCGTAGAGGATTTGGGGCGAATCTATGCGGCAGATACGGCGGGGATGTCAGGCCTGAAGCGCTTTGTGGCAACGGCGGTGCGACTGCATGAACATATCACGCGCGTTGCGGCGATGCTGGCCGACAAACAGGCCAAGGGAGCACCGCTGGAGGGCCCCTTTGCCGCCGGGCTGGTCGGGCGCGGCTGGAGCTTTGCCCCGCTGATCGGCGCACCGGTGTCGCAGTTGATGTGTGATGGCCTGGCCGGCTTTTCGATGGCGAATGCCCGTGACATTCACGCGCGGTGCCCAACCCGCGCCGATCACATCGCCTTTGCCAGCGGCGGCACCCGCTTGCGCGAACTGGTGCGTTGGGCCGAGGGATTCGGCCTGACGGTGACCACCAGCGGCACGCATTTGGGGCCGACATTGGCCGGCGGCTTTGGCACGGCCAGCCATGGGTCCTCGCTTGGTTATGGCGGGCTGCAGAACATGGTGCTTGGCATGCACTTGGTCTGCGGCGCCAGCGAGCATGTCTGGATCGAACGCCATTCGCATCCCGTGCTGAGCGATTCTGGCGTCAAGCAGCTCGATATCGGCAGTGGTAATCCAGTGCGGGTAGTGCGTGATGATGCCATGTTCGAGGATGCGTTGGTGCATCTTGGCGGCATGGGCATCGTCAATGGCGTCGCCATCGAACTCACGGATAACCGCGCTTATGGCCTGCTCAAGCGCAACGCGCCGATCACTGCCGATTGGCTGGCGGAGATGTCCTGTGGGCAGTTTGGCAAAATTGCCAAGCGGCTTGGCTATTCGGGCACCCCGGCCTTTTATGAGTTAACGATCGATCCGCACGCCCCGTTCGGCACCAGCGCACTGCACACCATGTATTTTGCTGCCACCGGTAAAACCACGGTGTCGTCCACCCATGCTGGGCTGATGCGCCCAGGCGACGCCGTTTGCGCCATGGGATCGGCAATGGCCGAGCGGTGCAGTACCAATATAGAAACCGTGGCGAAGCCAAAGAAAAGCGGCAAGACAGCGGCTGCTGCGCCGCCCGATCCCACTGCCCCGGTGCTGCGTCAGCTGCTGGACAATAACAATTCGGCCTATGATTATTATCGGAACAAGGGCCAATTTGATCCCGGATTAATGCCCTTCAAGCCGGGCCCCGGGGGCGCGACCAGCTATATATGGAGCCAGTTGCACGGCGACGATATTACCGGCGGCATTCCCGGTGCGCTGTACAACGCTTCTTTCTCGGTTCCGCGCAGCGATTTGCACAAGGCGATCCCGTTAATCTGCGCCGCGGTGAAGGGTTTGCCGGGGTCATTCGTGTTCACCGTCCGCTTCGTCTCCAACCCCAGCGGATCGCTTGCCTTCACGCGTTTTGAAGAAAATGCGGTGATTGAGATCGACGGGCTCTCGCCGTTCATCTGCAATCTTCAGGCCACCCAACTGCCGCCCCAGACGCCGCAGATCGATCAAATCCTCCTGGTTCTGGGGCTGCTCGCCCAAACGCTGCCAAAGGGCGCCGCCCTGGTCCGCCGCACGCTCGACAGCGCACACATCCCCTATTCGATGCATTGGGCAAAGCTGGGCGATCTCGACAAACCCAAAGTCTATGCCGATTTTGGCAACCCGAATGAATCGGATTCGATGATCCGGCGCTGGCGTCATACGCGGGACGCCCTGCTGAGCCCGCTTGGCCGCGCCATCTTCTGGAACGAGGCACTGGTGCGCTATGGCCTGCTCGACCGGCCCACGGCGCTGCCCCCTTATCCGCCTGCCGCGAAAAGTTAGGACGACAAGCCCCTCCCTTCATCATCCTTACATTTGGCGATCTGCGTTCGATCAACAGCCAAGGTCTGTTTCACCGACACATGGCGAAGGGTTTGTTGCTATGCCACGTTGTGCAGCCATGAAACGAACAACGGGATAGCACGGGGTTGAACCGCCAAACGGCGATGATCGGCAATGACGCCCTTGGCGATGACGCGCTGATGGCGCGGCTTGCTGCTCGGGATGCTCAGGCTTTCGCGCTGGTGGTTGATGGTCATGCGCTGAAGATCAGGCGGATCGGCTATCGCATGCTGGGGGATGCCGCCGAGGCCGAAGATATCGCGCAGGAGGCGTTGGCGCGGCTGTGGGAACATGCCGCGCGCTGGCGTCCAGGCGGGCCCGGCATTGGCGCCTGGCTGCACCGCGTTGCGGTCAACGCTTGTCTGGACCGGATTCGCAAACGCCGTTTTGCGGGTGACGGCACGCTGCCGGATCGCGCCGATGAGGCACCGATCGCCGATGTGCAGATCGATGCCGAACAACAGCGGGCAGCAGTTGCCGCCTGCGTTGCCGCGCTGACGGACCGGCAGCGCGCGGCAATTGTGCTGACCTATTATGAAGGATTGTCAAACATCATGGCCGCCGACGCGCTCGACATGAACATCAAGGCGTTCGAATCGCTGCTGCACAGGGCCAGGCGCACGTTGCAGGATTCCCTTCAGCGCGCCGGGCTGGTTGACCCATCAGCGATGCGCGCCGCATGACCAGCAATCCCCCCGCCCTGCCCGAATCCAGCGGCTTCGATCCTGCCGTGGCGCGCGTGCTTGATCGCTTTGAAGTACCGGCACCGAGCGCCGGTTTCCTCGATCGCCTGGCGATGATTCCGGACAGGCCCCTGCCCCTGCCTTTGCTGCCGGCCCGCCTGCGCTTCCGTTCGGCCAGCCGTGGACCGTGGATGCGGCGGAGCGGGATCGGCCTTATTTCCTTGGGGCTGGCCAGCGCGACTGCTGCCGCCGCCGGCGCGCTTGATCGCTTCGATTTCGACCTCCCAGTGATCGCCCAATTGTTCGTCGCAACGCCAGCACCTGCCCCGGTTCAGGTCGCGACCAAAGCCAAGCCGCGCGCGACCAGATTGCCGCCTGCACGCGCTACCAGCACACCGACCGCCATGCCGACCGCCATGGCGACCGCAACGCCATTGGCAGTCGCCCGTGCCGAACGGCTCGAACGCTTCCAGGCACTGCCAATGCCGGTTCGGGCAATCGCGACCGAACGCCTGGTGACGCGGATCAAGCGGCGGCTGGCCTGGCGAGGCGTTGACGTGCCCCACGCCGCAATCCGCGCGCAGGTGATCGCGCGCACCGGACAATCCGACTTGCCTGTCGGCCCGCGATGGGCGCGGCGAGCACAATATCGCGCAGCGCTGATCGCCGCCCCGCCCGGATCGCTTCCGCCCCGGTTGGAACGGCTGCGGGCACGCATTCTGTGGGCGGAAGCCAGAGCAGGGGGCGAGGGTGCACGCTCGGATGGCCTGCCCCGCCCGGCCAGCAGCACAGCGCCCGGCGGCCCAGCGACCGCCATCCCGCCAGCGGCACGATCAGCGACCCCAACCGCCGACCCCGGAATGGCCAATCCATCGACGGCGGTCGACGCTACCCCGTCAGCCGATCTGACCGCTCATCCTTAGGCCGTGCCTTCAGCCTGGACGTTGCCCCGTGCCTTTGATCAGCCAGCGCACCGGTCAATTCGACCAATAAACATATTCCTGGCCCTTCTTCCACGGCGTGTTGAGTGGCACGTCGATGCGGACGGGCGCGTCGATCAGCGCTGGCCAGAGCGGTTTGGGCATACCCTTGTCATGCCCAGCGATTAACGCGCGCATCGCGGCAACCCGGGCAGGATCGGCAAGCGCCAGATTATGATGCTCGGTCGGATCAGCGGCGAGATCATAGAGCCAGGCCTTGTTGGGCCGCTTGGCGATTTGCAGCTTCCACTTGCCGGCGCGAACCGCCTTGGTCTCGCCTGAGCGCCAGAACAGCAGGTTATGCGGCACGGCTGGCGTCTTCGCCTCGGCGGTCGCCAGCAAACTCACCGTGTCCATGGGACGATCGCTGGGGATCGCTATGCCAGCAGCGGCAGCGGCGGTCGCAAAAATGTCGAGATGATGCGCGGGGCCAGGCAATTTGGTGCCCGGGGCGATTTTGCCGGGCCAGCGCAGGAAGAACGGCACCCGAAGCCCGCCTTCGAAGAACGTCGCCTTATAGCCGCGGAACGGGGCGTTGCTGTCCTTGATGCCGGTATACCACGCGCCGCCATTGTCGCTGGTGAAGATGACGAGCGTATTATCGTCAATCCCTTCGTCCTTCAGCGTTTGCAGCACCCGGCCGATATCGCGATCCAGCTGGCGGACCATGCCGCCATAGACGCGGCTGGTATGGTCTTTGATCTGCGGCAGCGCATCATAATCGGCCTTGGTCGACTGTAGCGGCGTGTGCGGCGCGTTATAGGCCAGATAGAGGAAAAAAGGCCGGTTCTTGTTGGCCTTGATCGCGGCAATCGCATTATCGGTGTAATAATCGGTCAGATGTCCCTTGGGGGCAAAACGCTGGCCGCCATTCCACTGCACCGCATAGGGCAGATTGGGCCACAAAAAGCGATCGATCGGATCCCAGGCCAGCTTGGCATTGACGACATCGGGCGATTCCGGCGGCATGAACATGCCCCCGCCCGCCAGGAAACCAAGCGCCTCGTCAAAGCCCTGGCCGGTTGGCTGTAACGGCTTGGCTTCGCCCAGATGCCATTTGCCGATCTGCATCGTGTGATAGCCACCGCCCTTCAACAGATCAGCGATG
Source organism: Proteobacteria bacterium ST_bin13 (assembly GCA_002083645.1). Classification (GTDB taxonomy): domain Bacteria; phylum Pseudomonadota; class Alphaproteobacteria; order Sphingomonadales; family Sphingomonadaceae; genus Sphingomonas. The sequence goes on along the minus strand of MSXQ01000004.1, from coordinate 67,634 downwards.
GTGATCTGATCGTGCGGCACGCCCATATCGGGATAGTCGATCAGGTCCTTGGTATATTCTTCATGAAAGATCAGCGGCAACGGGCCTTCATGTGCGCCGGCCACGACCGCACGCGCGAACACGACGGGCACAGCGGTGAATTCAAAGCCGAACCGCGTCGGATACCGCCCGGTCATGATCGCTGCGCGCGACGGGCTGCAGGTGGCGTTAGCGGCGTAGGCGATGTCGTAGCTGGCGCCCTGTAGGCCAATCGAATCGATATTCGGTGTCTTGACCAACCCGCCGGCAATCCCGCCGCCGAAAAAGCTGATGTCATTATGGCCAAGATCATCGGCCAGGATGACGATGATGTTGGGCGGACGCTTGCCAGCGGGCGCCGTTACCGGCCCTTTGGCCCATGCAACCGCATGATTTGGCGCAATTGGATCCCGCCAGCGCGCAATGATGCCGGGGATATAATATTTATACTCCTGAAACGTCGCATATGCTGCGCCAGCGGCCACCGCCAGGACGATCAATCCGATAACGATTCGCTTCATGCCATCTCTCCAGCCGCTGCCGTCGCGCGACAGTCTGACCCATATTGCCAAATGACACTCAAAACGCCAATAGTTTAATGTCAGGGCATCAAGCGAGGGCAGGACAGTGCAGAAAATAGTGGCTCGGGGATTTCTGGCGCTGGCCGGGGTATTGGCGATCGGGCTCTGGGCGCTGATCTGGTTTGATCAGCCGCGCTTCGCCGCCCAACTCGGGCCCAGTGCGACCACGCCACTCGCGGCCGCCACGCTGCGCGCCGATATCGGCGGTTTCTTTGCTGCCTGGGCGATCGGCGCGCTGCTCGCGGCATGGCGGGCGGAGGGCCGCTATGTGCTGATGCCGATGCTGCTGCTCGGCCTCGCCTTTCTGGGCCGCCTCTATAGTTTCGCGCTGACCGGTGACGTCGCCATCATCTCGCCAATGGCGATCGAAGCAGTGTTGTTCGTCGCGATGCTGCTGGCCAGGCGCGCGCTGGGCAATCCCGCCTAGAAACGCAGGATCAATCCGCGATCGGGCGGAGTCTGGCCCGATGCCATGCTTCGATAGGCCGCCGCAATCGCCTCACCGCCCTGATCATGGACGATGGTGACGCGGTCACCCAAGGTGGCGCAAAAGGCGATGTTGGCGGCCTGAGCGCGGCGCATCATCTCACCCCGGCCCCATTCGGTATCGCGCTTGGCGATCTGGCCGGGCGCAAAGAAAAAGGCCGGGCGCGCGCCGGGCAAGGCCTGGCCCGCGCGCGGCGCTTCCCAATGCGTTGCGCCGACACCGATGCTTGCTTTGAGCTGATCGCCGAAATGATGATGCACCGTCGCGACAACATCGCCATTGCCCGACATATCGACAAATACCGTTGGCATTGCCGGATCAAGGCTGGCGACGCCCGCATAATCAATCACGTGATCATAATAGCCAAGCCCTTCAACAAAGGCGATATTGCCCGGCGATGTCAGGCCGACAACGCGCTGATTGCCGCGATCTTTTAGATAATGGGCCAGGCCAAAGGCCGTCTTCGAAGACGCGCTACCCAAAATCACCTGCGCCGCCCCGAACCCTGCATTATCGGCGATATAATCATCAAGCACATAGGAGGTGGTGAACAGCGGGAAGAGCAGGCTGCGCAAATCGGCCATCGCCGTCAGCACGGGCGCATCGTCATTGGTGCGGGCGTAGAGATTATAGACATAGGGCAGTTCCTGGCGGTGAGCCGCCCCATCCGTAAAGCCGCTTGCCGAAAGCCGCTCTGGCCGCATCACCAGATCGGATGCCATCGGCAGGAACCCCCAGATTGTGGTGCCGAGCGCCACGGCTTCACAGCGCGACTCGGTTACCGTGGCGAAGCCCCAGATCGGCACGCTGCCCCAGCCAGTTTCGGCATCGGGGAAAAAGCGCCAATAGCCGATCTGCTCGCCCGACAGCGCATAGCTGATATTGTTGGCGGTCAGCGCAAAGTCGCCAACGGTGACGCGCACCTCGCCCTCAGCCAGCGGTGCCGGCGCGCGCTCGGCAAGTTTCGCTTCGCTAATCCGGGCGCGGTTGACGAGCAGCTTGGTGGTCATGGCAGGGTCTCCTCAGCCGCGTCTTTGCCGCAAGGAGAGCCAGAGGAACAGCAGGATTAGCGGCACCAGCAGCGCGCTGGCATAATGTTCAGGCGGATGGTGGCCAGTCGGCGATGGCTTGGTCACCCAGGCCGTCAGCGTCAACAAGCCGCGCTCGACCAAGCTCACTGCAAGCAACATCGGCACCAGCGGCCGATACCATAAGGCGATCGCGATCATCACCAGCCCATGCGCGATCTGCGTTGATCCCGCCCAGGCGAAAGCACCGATCAGGGCGGCCGGATTGCTGCCGAGATCAATCCCGGCAATCACCCCGGCCCCGCCATCGGGCAGAAAGACGTGAATCATGCCTGGGATCACCCAGCCGATCCCGAGCAGCAGCAGAAAATGGGCCGCGAGCGGACTACCGCGATAATCGCGATTGGTGCTGGCGGGCAGCAACCCGTTCATAGCGTTAGGGAGAGAAGGTGCGTGATCGCTGCCACCAGCGCGATGACCAACCCCAGCCACAGCCGCGGACCGACATAAAATCCCGCCATCGGCATGGTCGGGAAGGAGAAGGTGGCGAGCGTACCGGCGAGCTTGTCCGGATGCGCAGCCTCAAAACGCGGATCAACCACCAGATTCATCATGTCGCGCCGACTGCGATAGCGCATCAGGCCGATGATCGTCCAACCGGGGTCTTCTTCGGTGCCCCAGCTGTCCATATAACCGCCGATCTTGCGCCGAATGATCGCCGGGTGCCCGCCATTGGCGATCAGCACTGGCGTGAATTGCCGGGCATAACGCTGCAGCAGAGAAACGCCGGACACCATCGCCCCGCTGACCGGATCGGCAACGGGGGTGAGATTGGCCTTCACGATGTTGAACATCAGGAAATCCCGGCCGTCATCAGCTTCGATGAACTGGCGGAGCCGTTCAACCGCTTCGGGCGTCGTGTCGCTGCGCCCGTCAAGCAAGCGCAAATAATGCGCGATTTCGTCACCGGTCAGCTTGCCGCGCCAATTGTCATACCAGGCGCGAAACAGCAGGTAGACGAGCCCAGCAATGCCCCAGATCAGCCACCCGTCGACCATCGTCATCCCCCAACCAGCAGCCCATCCCACACCCCCAGGCATAGGACGAAAAACATTGGCATGTTAAGTGCCAATAGTCGAGTCAGTCATCGCGGGCGAGGCGGAAGCCGATATGCGCGCTGGTCATACCCGCAGTGACCGCGATGCGCGCGGCGGGGCGATAGCGCTGGCAATAGTCCGCAGCACACAGAAACGAGCCGCCTTTGGTGATGATCAGCGCGTCCGACGCCGCATCGGGTGCACAGCAACCGCGCGCCGTGGCGTCGATCGACCCGGCCGGTGTCGTCGTCCATTCCCAGACATTGCCGATCATGTCGAACAGGCCATAACCATTGGCCGGATAGCTGCCGATCGCACTGGTCCCGGCCCGACCCCCGCGCGCGAAATACCACGGGAAACTGCCCGTCCAGATATTGGCCATCAGCCGGTCGTCGGGCATCAGCCTATCGCCCCAGGCATAATCGGCATCGCTGAGCCCACCGCGCGCCGCCGCCTCCCACTCCGCCTCGCTTGGCAAGCGCCCGCCCGCCCAGGCGGCAAAGGCAAGGGCATCGGCCTGCGACACATGCACTACCGGATGATCCTGCCGGTTAGCGATTGTGGAGCCGGGGCCTTGAGGCGCGGACCAGCAGGCACCATCGACAAAATGCCACCAGGCGGCCGGATTCGACAGATCGACCGGCCCCTCGGTCGGCCTGAACACGGCCGAACCTGGACGCGCCAACGATTCAGCGCTGGTGACATGGCCGGTTGCCGCGACAAAGCCCGCAAAATCGGCGTTGCTCACGGGGGCATCGGCGATCGCAAAGCCCGCCAGATCATGCAACAGCGCGGGCCGCTCTTCAGGATAATGGCGATCGGAGCCGCGCTGATACCGGCCCGCTGGAATCGCCACGAAGCGGTCAGCCATCCGCAAACAGCGCCACGCACCCCGTGCCCGACAGCGCGTGATTGACTCGCGCCTGTGCAGACTGATCCAGCGCCTGATACTGGCTGCGGAGCGCGGCCAGACATTTTGCCTGATAGGGAAAGGGCGCCTGTTCCCATACCCGGCCATCGATCAGCGTGCTGACGGTGCCGATGCGGTGCTGCACGGCATCGGCATTGGCCAGCAACAGCGGCACATAGGTGCGCCCAATCTCCCCCAGCAAGGCGTTGATCGTCGTCGGCAAATGGCAGACATCAACCCAGTCAGCCCCTTCTTCGCCGGACAGATCCTCCATCACATGCGCCCAGGCGACGACGCGCGGTGCCTTGCCGGTCGCCTGGCCCATCGGCGTGGGATCGAACATCGCGAGCTGGGTGAGCTGACCATAAAGCGCAAAATCGGACGCGCCCGGCCGATTGCCAAGCAGGAAGGGATGGACAGCGAAATGCCGATCGAGAATGGCGAGCAACCGCTGATAGCTCGCCTCAATCGTGGCACCGGTAACAGCATTGGAGCCAACATAGCCAAGTCGGCCAATCTGGCGATCAGCAAAGCTGTCCCCCATCGTCTTGAGCTCAGCATCGGTGAGCGGCTTGCCGAACCAATTGGGCAAAACCGTCGCCGATTTGACGATGTCTGCATCGAACGACCAGCGATAATGGAACATCGCCTTGGTCAGCCATTCATCACCATAATCCTCGATCAGCGCGTCAATCAGCGCCAGCGCAGGATCACCGGGAATGACATGACGCCCCTCATGCTCGCGTTCGAGACGGCGGATGATCGGCGTCGAATCGGTCATCGGCACCAGCGCCGACTCATCGTCGGGGAAGTAAAAGGTCGGCAGCAACGGCACTTTGGGCGCGGGCAGCGTTTCAAGCGCCTTGCGCATTTGAACAAAACGATAGGGCAATCGACGATAGCGCAGCACCGCCAGCATCTTGCGCGTATAGGGGGAGCCCGGCGAGCCAGCGATCAGAAGGGGGTCAGTCATCGCGCGCTTCCTATTGTCCCGGCTTGCTTGTGCCCGGTCGCCGGTGTTATTGGCACTGATAATGCCGATAGATAAAAGGATCAATCATGGCCGAGCTGGGGGACATTACCGCGATCATGGCGGCAAACGAAGCCTTTGTGCCCGGTCGACGGATCAAGTTTGATTTTGGCGATGCCGGGGTGATCCTGCTGGACGGGGTCGCCGCTGCGGTGACCAATGAAGATACCGCCGCTGAAACCACGCTGAAAATGTCGCTCGATAATTTCAAGCTGCTCGCCAAGGGCAAGCTCAACCCGACCATGGCGTTCATGACCGGCAAGATCAAACTGGAGGGCGATATGGGCCTGGCCATGCAGCTGCAGGCCGTGACGGCGAAGATCAAGCTCTGAAGGGGGCGAAAAATGGCGGATTCAGCGGATGATGGCGCGGGCAAAAAGGGCATAGATCGCCGCTCTCTGCTGATCGGTGGTGCGGTCGGCGCAGGCGGGGCGGCGGCCATCGCGGCTGGCGGGCTTTACGTCAAAGGCCAGCTCACCCCCTATATCGCGCCAACCGCCGTTGCTGCCGGTGACCCGCCCAAAATCGCACAATCCTATGCCGATTCGCACCCGGCGCGCGGTGAAAAGCCCAAACCACCTGCAGGCGCACCCAATATTGTCGTCATCATCCTCGACGATGTCGGCTTTGCCGATCTCGGCTGCTACGGCAGCGACATCGAAACCGCCGCGATCGACGCGCTCGCCGCCAACGGGCTGCGCTACGCCAATTTCCGCACCACCGCGATGTGCTCCCCGACGCGCGCGAGCTTCCTGACCGGGCTGAACCATCACAATGCCGGGATGGGCTGGCTCGCCGATATCGATAGTGGTTATCCCGGTTATCGCGGCGATTTGACCCGCGATGCCGCTACGCTGCCGGAGGTGCTGAAGGACGTCGGCTACGGCACCTATCTGTGCGGCAAATGGCATGTAAACCTGTCAGCGAGCAATGGCCCGGCTGGCCCCTTCCACAACTGGCCGACCAATCGCGGTTTCGACCATGCCTATTGGTTTCAGGGCCATTCGACCGATTATTTCCGGCCCGGCGCGATCTTTGACGGTACCACCCTGGTCGATATCACCGCGCGGCCCGATGCCGACAGTTATTACGCGACCGATGATCTCACTGATCAGGCGATCGGCTATCTGCGCACCCACCGGGCCATCACGCCCGATCGGCCGTTCTTTCTCCAGCTCGCTTATTCGGGTGCGCATTCCCCGCTCCACGCCAAGCCCGCGCTGCGCGATCGCTTCAAGGGCCGCTTTGACAAGGGGTGGGATGCGGTTCGCCGCGATCGGATCGATCGCCAGCGCAAGCTCGGCATTGTCGAGCCAACCACGCAGCTCCCGCCGCTCTCCAAGGGTGCTGATTCCTGGGATGGCCTGACGCCCCAGCAGCGCAAGGTCTATGCGCGCTATATGGAGGTCTATGCTGGCGTCATCGCCTCGCTTGACGAAAATATTGGGCGGCTGACAGCAGAGCTGGAGGCGCTTGGCGTGCGTGACGACACGCTGATCGTTCTTTTTTCGGACAATGGCGGCTCGCCGGAGGGGACGCCGGCCGGCACCCCCAATATTTTCGCGTCCGCGCTCGGCCGGGCGATACCGCTCGACGATGCCGAAAAGCTGCTGCCGGAGATGGGCGAGAAGGACACCTTCCCGCATTATCCAATGGGCTGGGCCAATGCATCGAACACCCCCTTTCGCCTCTATAAGCAATTCACCAATCTGGGCGGGGTGGCTGATCCGCTGATCGTCAGCTGGCCCAAGGGAATCGCCGCCAAAGGCGAGATCCGCAAGCAGTTCGTCCATGTCATCGATCTGTTCCCGACCCTGCTCGACGCCGCCAAGGTCAAGCGCCCCGAGCTTTATCAGGGCCGCCGCCAAAAGCCTGTCGACGGGGCTAGTTTTGCCGCGACCTTCGCCTCGCCTGCCGCCGCCACGCGGCGCGAGCAATATTATGAGCTGGGCGGCTACCGCGCCTATGAAGAGGGCAAATGGCGGCTGGTGACGCTGCACGAACGCGGCAATAGTTTCGATGCCGATGCCTGGGCGCTGTATGATCTGTCGACTGATCCGACCGAGCTAACCAATCTGGCCGAGCGCCACCCGGACATTGCCGCTTCGCTCAAGGCGAAATGGGACAAGGCGGCGCGCGCCAACAACGTCTATCCGCTCGATGATCGCAACCTGATCGTCAAGATGAGCCAGCAGCGCACGGCCGAGATCAGGCCGTTATGGGAATTTCGCCCGCCCGTGCCTTACCTGCCGGTCGATGCGTCACCCTTGGTCTGCGGGCTTGATCACAGCATCGAGATTGCGATTGATCGGCCGGCCGATGTCATGGACGGGGTGCTGGTCGCGCATGGATCGGCCCCGGCGGGCTATGTGATCTATCTGAAGGGCGGCCAGCTTTTCTATGACAGCAGCCTGATCCCCTGGACCGAACGGATCGCCGGTGGGCCAGTGCCGGTCGGCAAATCCGTCATCCGCTATGTCCAGAAGATGACGGTCCGCCCGTTCGACGGCGGCGGCACATTATTCGTCAATGGCGAGCAGCGCGCGACGCACAAGTTCGACAAGATCATCGCCTCGCCCAGCTATGACGGCATGTCGATCGGTCGCGATTTCGGCGCGCCTGTCTCCACCGCCTATAGCGGCGCCAACCCCTTTGCGGGCACGATCGAGCGCGTCACGATCAAGGTCGATAGCCGCCCACCCACGCTGCAGGAAATCCGCAGCTTCATCAAGGCGATGCAGATCAAGGTGTGAGCCGCCTGACACCGCTATAGAGCGTGATGAGTTTAGGTCGCTTCAACGATCTACCCGTTCGGGCTGAGCGAAGTCGAAGCCCACGCGCTTGGCATGCCCTTCGACTTCGCTCAGGGCGAACGGGCTATGGTTTGGTCCAATCCAAAGGCCTCACACTCTAAAACCGACGGCGGACTTCGATGGCATCGCTTTGAGCGGGAAGCAGCACTTCCTCGCCATCATGGCCGATTTCCAGCCGACCGTGGAAGCGCGACCGGGCATCGCCCAGAAACGGCCCCTCGAGGATCGAATAGGGCAAGGGCGGCACGATATGCGTCAGCAGCAGCATCCGCGCACCCGCGCGCTCGGCAATATCGGCGGCCTGTTGCGGGGTGGTATGATAGGTCGGGATATCGTGGAAGATATGTTCCAGGTTGGTGCGACCGGTCTTCTTGGCGGCCGCCTGCATCATGCCGACCATGTTGGTCGCCAGTGCTTCGTGCACCAGAATATCCGCCCTTATCGCAGCGCGCTCGACTGACTTGGCGGGTTTGGTATCGCCACTGACCACGATCCGTCGGCCCTTATAGGCAAAGACATAGCCATAAGCCGGATCGACCGGCCGATGATCGACACGGAAGGCGAAGACCTGCAACCCATCCTTTGACAGGATCAGTTTCTGGTCGCCATTGGCCGGCACATCCTGCGGCAGCGCCACCATGCCGAACGCGGCGGGCTGCATCACCTGGGGCCCGTGATGCGCGATCCGATAGCCGCGATCGAGGCCATAGGCGGTGTTGAAACCGGCTACCACGGTATCGACGCCGAGCGGCCCATAGACCGGCAAGGGCGCTGGCGAACCGCTCGTCCCCCAATGCTGCAGCATCAGCGCGCCGAGTGAATCGATATGGTCGGAATGAAAATGCGTCAGGAACACCGCCTCAACGCGGCCCGCGCCATAGCCCATCCGCCCGAGATTGCGCACCCCGCCCTCACCGATATCGACCAGATAGACGTGGCGGCCCGCGGTAATCACGGTGCATGGCCCAGCCCGATCGGGTGACGGCATCGGCGATCCGGCGCCGCATAACGCTACGCCAAGCCCATCGGGCCGCCCGGCAAAGGGATCACCAGTGATCGCCTGCTCGATGCCGCGTTCAAACAACGCCACCGCAAGCCGATCCCGCATCAGCCACAGCCCGGCAGCGATCAGCCCGAGCAACACCGCCGCGATCCCGATGAAACGCTTCATGTTTGTGTCCTGTCTATCGCCGTTAAGCCCAATGCATCGCGCAGATCATCCTCAATCCGCCACAACCGATCCTGCCCCCACCAGGCGCGCCGATCATCGACCTGGAAGGAGGGAACGCCCCACAGCCCAAGCGCGAACAAATCGGTGCGATTGGCCTCCGCGACGTCTTGCCAGGATGGGTCCGCAAGCGCGGCAGCGACCGTCTCGACGCTGATCCCGGCGCGCGCAGCGGCCTTTAGCAGCCCTGGATCGCTCGTCATGTCGATCCCCTCAGCAAAAGCGGCGCGCAGAAAGGAACGAGCGAAATCGAGGCCAAGGCCTTGCGGAATCGCATGGTGCAGCACCGCCAGCCCGCGCTCCACACCAAGCCCGACCGGATCGTGGATCGTCCCAAACGGAATGCCGTGGCGCGTGGCTTCGCGCTTGGTATCAAGCGTGATGTACATCCGTTTCGCGCCGGGCACCGGCAGGCCGCGCATCACCATCGGCAGCACGAATTTCAGCCGCAGATCGGCTCCATAGGCCGTCGCCAGTGCCCCGATCCGTTCAGCAGCCACAAGTGTGTAGGGCGATCGAAAAGAGAGATAGAAATCGATGCGGGGCCGCGCGACTGGCGCTGACAGAGAAGGCGGCAAGGCCCCGAAATCGAGCACCGGACAGATCAGTGCGCGCGCATCATCCCCCCGCAGCCGCGCCTCAAGATAGTGCAGCCGATCGACGCCCCAGTAAAATTCGCCCTCAAAATGGGTTGTTGAACTGAGATAGTGGCCGAGCTTCTTCCGCATCGTCTGCCCTTGCGCCAGCAGCGCGGCGGTCGATGCATCATCAAGACGACCATAAAGTTCAGCCATCCGATCGAGCGCGGCATCGGGCGCGCTCGACAGGCAGGCACGGGCAATTGCGATCATCGCCTCAATTGGCCGGTCGGTATCCAGTGCCGCCGCCGCAATCGCTTGCGCCCGGGCGATCTGTGCCGCACCGGGCCGACCATCCCCGATTGGTTCGAGCTTGAGCGCGGCGGCCAGCATCTGTGCATCGCGGCGACCATAATCCTCCAGCCGCGCCAATTCGGGGGCCGCCGCTGCCTCTGGCGCGGGGACCAGATGCAGCCGCAAGGCCAGGCCATAACGCGCCGTCAGCGCCGCCACATAAGGCAACGCGACCGGCCCATAGGGATCGTCGACCTGAAAGAAGAAGTCCGCCGTCATCGCCTTGCCCCCAATGCGCCGCGCGATCCGATGCCGCGCGCGACGAAGGTCCCGAAGCCCCGCGCTGGTCAGGGTGGTGGTCACCAGGCGGCGAATGGCACTCATGAAGGGTTCCTATATTATAGCATAGGCAACGACAAAAGAAGTTTCACACTTTAGCTTTTAGGCTGAACACAGACGGAAATTTCATCGCAGCTAATTGGCGTTATATATGCCAATATCATCAAAAGCGTGGATCGCTGGACGCTGCGCCCCCGATTGCTTATGCCATGGGTTCGACCATCATGAAATCGCAACCATCCCCTCCCGAACGCGTTCGCCGCCAATCCCAACCGGATCAAGGACTGGACGGTCGCCATTTGCGGAGTCGCGCGACCCGCGCCAAAATTGTTGACGCGCTGTTGACGCTGGTGCGCGACGGCGACGTCGCCCCCGGCGCGGCCCAAGTGGCGGAGGTAGCCGGCGTTGGCCTGCGCACGGTGTTCCGCCATTTCGACGAGATGGAATCGCTATACCGCGAAATGGCCGAAGTGATCGAAGCGCAGGTCATGCCAATCATGCTCAAGCCGTTTGAGGCGACCGGCTGGCAAGACCGGGTGCGCGAAATGGCTGATCGCCGGATTGGCATTTACGAAACGATCATGCCGTATCGCATCTCGTCCAGCATCAAGCGCTTCCAGTCCGAATTCCTGATGCAGGGCTATCACAAGCAATTGCAGCTGGAACGCACATCGTTGCACGCGATCCTGCCACAGGCGGTGATCGATGACCCCTCCCTGGCCAGTGCGATTGAGGTGACGATCAGCTTCCAGTGCTGGCGGCGCCTGCGCCATGATCAGGGGCTTGTGATCGACGATGCCCGGGCGGTGATCCATCGGTTGCTTGAATCGGTGCTGGCGAGCAATCCTATCTAGAATGCGATGACTTTGGATTGGACCAACCCATAGCCCGTTCGCCCTGAGCGAAGTCGAAGGGCATGCGGAGCGTGTGGGCTTCGACTTCCCCCGGACCTTATCCGGGGCCGAACGGGTGTGCGGTTGAAGCGACCTAACGTCATCACGCTCTCTAGCTAAACACCCGCGCGACGCGCCGCATCGAGCACCAATAGACATCGTTCGACCAGCCGATGCTGGGAAACACCACGCCCTGCGTCATCCCGCCAATCCGCGTGCGGCCTTGCTCGGCACCCGTTTCGATATCGAGCAGCACCACCTCTTCCCCGCCGCGGCGATAATCATTGGTGACGATCTGCCCGCTGGCCGGCAGCAGCACCATATGGCTGGCGCAGCCGAAATCGGCACGGTGCCACAAGGGCGAAAGCGCACGAGTGTCGGCATCGAACCGCCATGCCCGCATGAAGCGATTGGCCGAATCAAAGCCGATGACGATCCTGCGCGCTGAATCAACCAACGGCGGATTGGTGATGCTGCCCCCCGCCAGACCGCTGATCTCGATCGCGGCATGATCGCGGGCATCGTCCAGCGCGACGCGGATCAGGCGATTTGCCGTTGGGGAGACGCCGCGCCCGATCATGCTGGTGCGATAGCGGTGGCGACCATTATCCATGAACCACGCCTGGCCGAGCGCCAGCACCACATCCCAACCATAGCTTTGGCGGGTCGCGCCGACATAATCATGCCGCCAATCGGGATCGCGGCGCAGGGCGTCCCCATGCCAATCACAGCGAAAGATCGACCGCACCCCAACAATATAGACGGTATTACCCACCGCACTCAGCCGGGCAATCGAGGCTTCGGGACAGTCGAGCGTGGCGATGATGTCCATCTTTTCCGGATCAATCACCGTCAACTGGGCCGGAACCGTGTCCGACAGGTTCTTGGTGACGATCAGCCCGCAATCGAGGATTACGAAGGAGTTATAGGGCTGGTTGATCGGCAGCTGCAGCGCCGCCTTGACCCGACACGCGCGGTCGAGCCGGTGCGCCCAGCGACCATAAACGGTATAGAGATCGCCATTGGCATGCACCGCCATCCCGCCCGGCCACATTGGCCCACCCGGCAGGCGCGGCGAGCGATCGATCGTCGCCAGTGTCAGCGGGTCAATCCGTTCGACCTGGGCAGTCGTTGGCAGGCCAAGATTGGCACGCAGCACCGAATGAGTCAGCAGATAGACCTCACCCGGACCACCAAGCACCGTCATCGTCGACATCAATGTGGCGCGCGATGTGTGGCGCAGCGGCAGGCCAAGACCTTCGCCGGGACGGCGCGGGGCCTGGCGACGATCGGGCGTGCCGTCTTCGCCTGGCCAGGGGCTGTCAAAATAACCCGTCACGCGCGTCTGTCCGGATGAACTGTCAGACGAACAGCATCGAGATGGGCAGCACGGTCCCCAAAGTCAGCAGGAGCAAGGAGCGCCGACGGCTGGTGCGATTGCTCAAGGCGATGGTGATGCCCAGCAGCGTTGACGCCATCAGCCCGATCGACATCAAGCCGACAAACACCTTGAGCGGCCAGGGTGAGTGCGCCGGTGCCGGGCGGGGGGGCGCGGATTTTTCAGCCGGGGTGGCGGCGGCAGCGGGCGCTGCCCCTTCGGGCCTGGGTTTACGCGGTTTCGGAAAATCCTGCTTCTTGTGGATCGCGGCGATGACAGCAATCCATTTCGGCGGGGCGACGCCGTCCACCGTTTCCTGAAAATCAAAGGTTTGCAGGGCCCCGCTAAACGCAAAAAACAAAATGGCCGGCGCAAAGATCATCCCGAACCACAAATGAAACTGGCGAAGCTGGCGCATTGTTCGGGGGGTCATCGGGCATGCTCGGGCTGCAGGGGGTCACCCGCCAGCGGTAGCGCTCGAACGCCCGGCGCGCCACTGGCTTATCGGCCGAATATGCTCTTGCGGTACAGCATCGTGATCGACACCCGGCGATTGCGCGGATCGGCTGGGTTAGACTTGATCATCGGCTCGCGGTCGGCAACGCCTTCGATCCGTTCGAACCGGCTATCGGGCAAGCCATCCTGGGCAAGGCGACGCCGGGTCGCCTCCGCACGGCTGCTGGAAAGCAGCCAATTGTTGATCCCGGCCGCATTCTTGAAGCCAAGACTATCGGTATGGCCGCGAATCATGATCGCGTTATCGAGTGTCTTGACCGATTCCGCGATCAGCCCGATCAGTTTGTCGGCTTCAGGTTCGAGCAGCGTCGTCCCCAGGCCGAACATCGAATAATCGGCATTGTCGACCAAATCGATTCGCATGCCCTCAATTGTCCGTACAAACTTCACATGCGTGGCCAGCTTTTGCAATTTGGGGCTGGCGGTCATCTGCTTCGATACGCTCGCTTTGATGCGATCGAAGTTCTTGCGATCCTGAATTTCGAATTCGCGGTTGCGCAGCGATCCGCGGTCGCCGGTGCCGATCCTTGGCCCCCCTGCGTCGGACATTTGCGGCTGAACGAGGCTGAGCGTGCTGGACGTGCCGGCGTCCTTGCCGACGCGTGATGAACTGCTGATGACATCGCCGCCAAACAGGCCGCTGCCGCCAATGCCTTCCGATCGCGAATCGATGATCGTCGGCGCGAAATAATCGGCAATGCCCTTGCGCTGCTTTTCCGTCGTCGCACCGAGCAGCCACATCAGCAGGAAGAAGGCCATCATGGCGGTCACGAAATCGGCATAGGCCACCTTCCAGGCGCCACCATGGTGGCCGCCATGCCCTTCAATATAGATCTTCTTGACGATGACCTTGGGGGGCTGGTTGGTGCCGTGGGGCGCGCGGGCGGCCATAGTTTAGCGCCCGCGCAAGCCGTCAAATACCTCAGCAAAGCCGGGCTGGTTGCTATGGGCAATGCCCGAGCGTGCCGCCTCGATGACCAGCGGCTGCGGATGGCCGTGGAGCGAGGCGATGATGATCTGCTTGACCGTATGGTAGATCGCGGAGTCGGCATCGATGATCTGCTGCAACCGGCCCGCCAGCGGCGCAACCAGCCCGTACGCCAGCAACACGCCCATGAAGGTGCCGACCAGCGCCGAGCCGATCATCGCGCCCAGGATGGCGGGTGGTTTGTCGATCGATCCCATGGTTTTGACCACGCCGAGCACAGCCGCGACAATGCCCAGCGCCGGCAACGCATCGGCCAGCGTCTGCAGCGTGGTCTGCGGGCCCTGCACCTCGTGATGGTGGGTCTTGATCGTGTTATCCATCACCTCTTCGACGGCGTGAACATCAAGCGTACCCGATGAAACGACGACCAGGCGGAGCGTATCGGCGATCAGCGCGATCAATGTATGATCAGCGAGCAGCCGGGGATATTCGCTGAAAATGGCGCTGGACGTTGGGTCCTCGACATGCGGCTCAAGCGCGATTGGCCCTTCGGTGCGCAGCATTTTCATTAGCTTGGACACCAGAAAGATCGTGTCGAGATAATCCTGCTTCTTGTAGCGCGGGCCCTTGAACACCTTCATCAAGCCACCGCCAACCGCCTTCAGCTCCTTCATCGAATTGCCGATGACAAGCGCGCCAACCGCGGCGCCGCCGATGATGAGCATTTCGTGCGGAATAGCTTCCATCACGGGTTCAAGCGCGCCGCCGGTGATGGCGAAGCCGCCAAACACCATGACGATCAGGATGACAAAGCCGATAATCGGAAACATCTACTCAGCCGCCTCCCGACGCTTGGGCCGCCCCGGTATCGGGTTCGCGGCCATGAAACCCCTTATTCACCTAATTTCGTCGCCAATCGGTTAACCAAAGCGACTTTCAGCGAAGATAATCGAACAGCGAGAGCGAACTGAGCTTGGCGAGGCTCGATTGGGTGGCTTGCAAGATAGTCGAGGTTTTCTGCAGCTCGACGATGGCCGTCGCCAAATTGGTATCCTCAATCGACGAGCGCTCGCTTTCACGAGTCAGCGCGGTTGCATCGAGCCGCGCCGATTCCAGATCGAGCCGTGCGCCGCGCGCACCAATCGACCCCCGCGCATTGCTGACCTGATCAAGCGACGCCTTCACGCCGTTCAACGCGTCGCCAGCCGCCGCTCCTGGGCTGCCGCCAGCCGCCAGCGCGGTGGCGAGCGTACTCAGCAGAGCAAAAACATCCGTGGTGCCGCCGCCGCTCGCCAAACCGCCAAAAAGCCGTTCTGCCGATTCGCTGGGCTGGATGGCAATGCCCTCGCCCACCGGGATGGTGACCGGATCGCCGGTGCCGGTAAAGCTGACGACACCCAGCGCATCGCGCGTGACCGCCGTATCGCCACTGGCCGCGCCGAATAGCGGGCCGCCGCGTGAATCCTTGCTGTTGGCAAGCGACACCAGATCATCGACGATCCCGCGCAACTGCGTGGCGATAACTGCCCGGTTGCCGTCGGAAAGCGTGCCGCTGCTCGCCTGAATCACGAGTTCCTGGGCTTTTTGCAGCTGGTTCGCGACCGAATCGAGCGTGGTATCGGCCTGATCGAGCACCGTGCGCGCGAGCGTGATGTTCTTGCCCCAGGCGACATCATCGGCGGTGCCGCGCGCAATGCTTTGCAGTCGCTGATAGCCAACCGCATCGTCCGATGGCGCAGTCAGCTTCTTGCCCGATGAGATCTGATCCTGAATCGTCTGCGTCCGGCCCGACAGCGTATTCAGCCGGCTGGCCGCGCGATCGAAGAACAAGCTGGTGCTGGTGATCGTCATGATGTGTCTCAGCGGATATCGAGGATGGTCTGGAATGTTTCGCGGGCGACCTGGATCACTCGGCTCGATGCCTGATAGGCCTGTTGAAAGCGCAGCAGATCAACAGCTTCGCTATCGAGATTGACCCCCACCAGCTGATCGCGCGCGCTAATCGCGCCGTCATGGATTGCGTTTTGCGCGTCGGCGACGGTCTTGCGCTGATCGAGCGCGGTGGCATTGGTCGCCACCAGAGTGCTGGTATCCGCTTCAAAGCCACCGCTCGTCCGCAGCGCTTCCAGATTAGCAAGATTACCATTGTTGCGCGCGCCGCCACCGACAACCGCCGCCGCAATGCCGCGTCCGCTGGCGAGCGCGACCGAGATATCCGTCGCCGCAGCACCGACGGCAAATAACGGCGCGCCGGGATTGCCATCCAGATCGCGGCCCGTTGCCTGCACGGCATTGACGCCGTCGACAAAGTCAGTGGCGATGCGGTTCAGTTCGGTGCGCGCGGCGCCAATTCGCTGCGCGCCATCGACGATGCCGGCCAGCGCCCCGCCGCCTGGATTTAGGCTGGAGGCGTTGCCATTGAGATGGACGGCGAACGACACGGTGCCGGTTGGCGCGCGGACATAGGTGACATAGCCGACGTCACCGCCAGCGGTGACAAAAGCAGGCCCGGCTGCCCCGCCAAGATTGACGCTGGTACGGCCCGATGCATCGGTAGTGACGGCAATATCGCTGAGCGCGCTCAACTGGTCGAGGATCTGGTCGCGCTGATCAAGCAACTGGGCCTGGGCGCTTGAATTGGGCTGGGCGCTGCCGAGCCCCTTGTTGATCCGGGCAAGCGAGGCGCCCAGCGTTTCAAGCGAGGTGGCAGCACTTTCGGCCGTGGTATCAAGATCTGCTGCAATCTGGTCAAGCGAGCGCGCCGTGCTGCCGAACGCGCTGGCTACACTGGCGCTCGATTCGAGCAGGGCGGCGCGGGGCGTGCTTGCGGTGGGATCAGCCGCTACCGATTTGGCGGCGTTGAAAAAGCTCGTCAGGCGATCGCCCAACTGCGCGCCGGTCAGCGCGGTTTCGATGCCTTGCAGCCAGGTGATGCTGGTTTCGGTGCGCGACAGATCGGCACCCGCGCTGCGCACGGCACCGTCACGCTGCGCATCGGCGGCGCGGTTGATGCCAAACACCGTAACGCCATTGCCCGTCGCCGATACGCTCTGACTTACACGGCCGCTCGCCGCCGATACCTCGCGCAGCGTCGTGGTGCGGCGCGCATAGCCCGGCGTTGCGGCATTGGCGATATTGTCGGATGTGGTCGTCAACGCCGATTGATAGGCGCGCACCCCGCTGGCACCGACCGAGAGCAGATCGCTCATGGCGTCGCGCTCCCATCAGCTGTTGCCGGGGCGGCTTCGGCCTGAAGCGCGGCCTGGTTCTTGGCCAGAAAATCGACCATCGCCTTGCCAATGCCGAGCGGCTTGGCATCAGCCATCACCACGGACAGTTTTTGATCCTGCATGTCGCGGAAAGTGTCCTGCGCCTTGCTGCCGAAAATGTCCTGGGCCAGGTGCGTCGCCCGCATCGATTTCAACATCATCTGCGTGAACACCGCTTCGAACTGCTTGCCCGCCTTTTCCAGATTGGCACGCGACGCCAGCCGGCTCGTATCGCTCGAGACGTTGGGGGCATCGATGCCGGTGGTCGGCAGGGCGGGCAGGCCGGTGATTTCGCTCATAGGATGATCAAGTCGGCCTTCAGCGCGCCGGCTTCTTTCAGGGCTTCCAGGATCGCGACAAGATCGGCCGGCGATGCGCCGATCGCGTTCATCGCCTTGACGATATCGGCCAGCCGGGGGCCGGGTTCGAGCAGGAAGATCGGCTTGACCTCTTCGGCAATACCGACGCCGCTTTTCTGTTCGACCGTTGTTTCGCCATTGCTGAACGGCGCGGGCTGGACGACGCGCTGCGATTCATCGACCCGCACCGTCAACTTGCCCTGGGTAACGGCCGCCGCACTCACCCGAACGGCGGAATTGATCACAACCGTGCCCGTGCGCGCATTGACGATCACGCGCGCGGCTGGCTCTGCCACCGTCACCACCAGATTTTCGACCTGGCTCATCAGCGTCGCGCGTGAATCCGCGCCCTCAGGCGCCGCGATCGCGATCGACACGCTGTCGATTGCATTGGCGCGACCCGGCCCCAGCCGGGCGTTAATGGCAGCAGCGATGCTCTGCGCCGTCGTGAAATCGGCCCGCGACAGATTGAACGTGACCAGCGGTGAGCTGGCAAAACCAGTGTCGACCGCGCGTTCAACCGTGGCCCCATCGGGGATGCGCCCGGTGGACGGCACATTGACGACGATCTTGGACCCATCCGCACCTTCCGCGCCGAGCCCGCCGACCGCAAGATTGCCCTGCGCCATCGCATAGACCTGGCCATCGGCACCGATCAGCGGGGTGAGGATCAGGCTGCCGCCGCGCAGCGATTTGGCCTTACCAAGTGCAGCGACAGTGATGTCGATACGCTGGCCGGGCTTGGCAAAAGCGGGAAGTTCCGCAGTGATCAGCACGGCCGCGGAATTCTTAAGGCCAGGATTGACCCCCGCCGGCAATTGCAGGCCAAAGCGCGAGGCAACGCTCTTCAGCGACTGCACGGTATATTCCAGATTATCGTCGCCGGTACCGGGTAGGCCGACAACAATCCCATAACCCGTCAGCTGGTTGCTGCGGATGCCCTGAAACGTGCCAAGATCCTTGACGCGATCAGCCCAGGCCGGCGTTGCCGCCAGCAGGGCCATCAGACAGGCGAGGAAAAAGCGGATCATGGTCGTCATCCGATCAAAACGGGCTGATGGCGGCGAAGAAGCGGTTGAACCACCCCTGGCGGCTGGCGCGGGCGACATCACCCTTGCCGGTATAAGCGATCTGCGCATCGGCAACGCGCGTGCTGAGCACGCGGTTATCGGCATCGACATCGGCCCAGCGCACCAGACCCTTGATCTGGACATATTCATCGCCGCGGTTGAGCGTCACGCGTTTGCCGCCCTGCACCATCATCGTGCCATTGGGGAAAACCTCAGACACCGTCACGCTGACTTCGCCCGACAGCGAATTGGACTGATCAGCCGAACCGGCGCCGTTAAAACCGCGCCCGCCATCGGCCTGCAGCGCATTGGGCGGCACAAACGACAACGGCCCTACGGCCGGCGGATTGATCCCGACATTGCCCTTGCTGTCGAGCTTTGAGCTCGCCGATTTGCTCGCCAGGGTGCGTTCGACCAGCACGATCGTCAGCGGATCGCCAACGCGACGCGCGCGCCACCCTTCGTACAGCGGCGCATAACCGGCGGACGCCTTGAAGATCGCGCCATCGGCTGGCGGTGGCGGCGGCGGCGGCGGTGGTAGGGTCATCGAAAAATCGGTCTTGGGCTGCTTCTTGCCGAACAAGCTGGCTGAGGCTGGCGCTGGGGCAAACGCCGCCACCAGCATCGCCCCACAGACGAGACCGGCGGCAAATTTCACCAGCGCGTCATGGCGGGTCGCGCTGGAATCAGATGTTCTGATTGACATATTTCAGCATCTCGTCACTGGCGGTGATCATCTTCGAATTCACTTCGTAAGCCCGCTGGGTTTCGATCATGTTAACCAGTTCTTCGACGACATTGACGTTGGACCCCTCCAGCATGCCCTGGCGGATATTGCCGCGACCCTCCTGGCCAGCGACGCCCAGGTTGGCGGCACCGCTGGCGGCGGATTCAGTCAGATAATTGTCGCCCTTGGCCTGCAAGCCCGCAGCGTTAGGGAAGGTCGCGATCTGGACCTGGCCGATCTCGCTCGGCTCGGTCTGGCCGGCGATCGTCGCCGATACGGTGCCATCGGTGCCAATCGTGATTGATGTCGCGCCTGCGGGCACGGTGATGCCGGGCTGCACCGCATAGCCCTCCGCCGTGACCAGCTGGCCCTCGGCCGATCGCGAGAAATTGCCAGCGCGGGTATAGCCAAGCGTACCGCCAGGCAGCGTCACCTGAAAATAGCCATCGCCATCAAGCGCGAGATCAAGCGAATTGCCCGTCGTCGCCAGCGTTCCCTGCGTATCGATCCGGGAAGTGCCCTGAATGCGCACGCCGGTGCCGAGATTGAGCCCGGTCGCATATTTGGTTTCCGACGTGCTCGGCGCACCTGGTGCCGTCACCGTCTGATAGGCAAGCGTCTCAAAGGCCGCGCGGTCGCGCTTGTAACCCGTCGTATTAACGTTTGCGAGGTTGTTCGAAATGACCCGCATGCGCATGTCCTGAGCATCAAGCCCAGTCCGCGCGATATGCATTGCTGCGCTGCCCATACCCTATTCCCCTTAAGTCGGCAGCCGCATCAGGGATGCGCTGCTTTCATCGAGTTCCTTGGCCGATTTGATCAAATTGGCCTGTACTTCGTAGCTGCGCTGGTTTTCGATCATGTCGACCAGCGCCTCGGTTAGATTGACATTGGATCCCTCAAGCGATCCCGACACCAGCGTCGCGGTCGGATCACCGGGCAGCGCACCGCCACCGCGGACGTGCAGCAGATTGTCGAGGCCCTTGACCGTGTCCGATCCCTTCAGGCTCGCCAGCTTGATGCGATCGACCACCACCGGCGCGGCGCCGGGTTCGGCGCCAAAGGGGATGATGTTGACACTGCCATCGGGTCCGATGGTTACCTTTTGCGCGGGCGGCACGGTGATCGGACCCCCCGATCCGATCACCGGGAAACCGTCACCGGTTTCCAGCACACCCGATGCAGCGACCGAAAGATCGCCACGCCGGGTATAGGCTTCGCTGCCATCGCTGGCCTGGACTGCAATCCAGGCATCGCCACCCACCGCCACATCGAGCGGCTTGCCGGTTGACATGATGGCGCCCGGGCGCCGATCAGCATCGGTAACTTCCTCCGATGCCGGCTGGCGCGCGAGCAGGCCGGGGCCGCTGACGTTCAGCTGATCGAACACCACTCGATCAGCTCGAAAGCCGATCGTGGAGGCGTTCGCCATGTTATTGGCGATCGCCGCCTGCGCCGCCAGATGCCCCTTCAGGCCCGACGCGGCAGTGTAGATCAGCTTATCCATTCACTTGACCCCGATCACGCATGTTATTGGATGTTGAAGATCGTCTGCGAGATCTGGTTATCGGTCTCGAGCGCTTTGGCATTGGCCTGGAAGTTCCGCTGCGCGGCGATCAGGCCGACAAGTTCCTCGGTCTGATCGACGTTGGACCGTTCGATCGTGCCCGACAAAAGACCACCAAAACCATTGCTGCCCGGTTCACCGACGATCGGCGTGCCCGACAGACCCGTTGGTGCCCAGCTGCTGCTGCCAAGCTGGCGAAGACCCGATGGATTGGCGAAATTCGCCAGCAATACCTTGCCGAGCGTCCGCGCTTCGCCGTTCGAAAAGCTTGCCTTGATCATGCCTTCGGAATCGACCGTGACGCCCTGCAGTTGGCCAACGGCAACACCGTCCTGGCTGCTGGATGCCACATCAAAGGGCGAGCCGAGTTGCGTCGTCGCGGTGCCGAAGTTAAGCGCCAGCACTTGCGGGTTCGGGCTGCTCGCCGGGGTGAACGCGTCAAAGGTGTTCGCTGTGGTCGGCGAGGTGAGCGTGCCGGCCGCATCGAAGGTCAGCGTGATTGGGGCAGTGCCGGCCACCGTCAACGCCTGATCACCAACAAAGCTGAAGGCAGACCAAGTGCTTGTCGGCGTACCGCCGGTCGGCACGGTTTCACGCTTGAAATAGGTCGTCAACACCTGGGCATTGCCCTCGGCATCGAAGATCGTGGCCTGGGTCGATTCATTATAGCTGGTTGGGTCAAACCGATCGAAGGTGGCCGTCGCCGGAATGGCACCGCCAGCAGGCAGATTAACGGATAAGGCGACATTGGCGGTTGGCACCGGCGTGCCGCTGGTCGCAGGCAGGCGAACATTGACCGCCGACGCCAGGCCCGATGCAACGACGGCGCCGCTGCCATCAACCGGATAGGCCTGCAGATGCGCGCCCTGGCCATCGACAACATAGCGATCGGCATTCACCAGAAACGATCCGTTCCGGGTGAAGTTAACCGGGCCGCCATCAAGCTGCGGCTTGACCGCGAAAAAACCGTCGCCCGAAATCGCGATATCGAGCGCCGACGATGTTTGCACCAGATTGCCCTGGCTGAACTGCTGGCGGTTGGCCTTCACGACGGTACCCGATCCAATGACCTGGGTCGGGTTCACGCCAACGCTCGATGCGATCACGTCGGCGAATTCCGAACGGCTCTTCTTGAATCCGTTGGTGCCGACATTGGCAAGGTTGTGTGAAATCGTCGCGAGATCGGTCTGCGCTGCCTTGAGGCCGCTGAGCGAAGTGTAGAAGGACATGAGTTTATCTCCTTAGCAAAACCATATAATTGAAGCGGATCAGCCGATCTGGCGGACCTGAGTAGTGGGAACTTGGCCGATACCGGGCAGGGTAAGGATCGGTGCGCCCTTCGCCGGGATCGACACCGAGCTAACGGGTGCCCAGACGAGCGGGGTGGTGCCGACGCTAGCGCCATTATTGTTGGCGACGGCGCTGACTTTGAACGGACCGGCACCGGCGGGTTCGCCATTGTTGGTGCTGCCGTCCCAATCAAAGGTCACGCTGCCCTTGGCTTGCGCGCCGAGCGACAGCGTTTTGAGCACCGCGCCGTTCGGGCCGGTGATCGAAACCTTGACGTCGCTGGCATCCCCGGCAAGCTCGACCGCGCCGGACAAGCCGCCATCGGTGCGCGGATAAGCGGTGGTGCCGGGCGTCAAGACATTGTGCCCGACATAACTGAGCGCATCGCTGGTACTGCCGCCGCTCAATTTGTCCTGAATGGCTTTCAACGTGGTGTTGATCTCGCTGATCCCGGCGACGCTTGAGAATTGCGCCAGCTGCGAAAGCTGCTGGGTGGCATCGACGGGATCGGTCGGATCCTGATTCTTGAGCTGGGCGGTCAGCAATTTCAGAAAGTCATTCTGCGTCAGCTGATCGGCCTGTGCCGCCGTCTTGACCTGCGCACTTGTGGTGGTGCGGCCAATGCCAAGGCTTGAAAGCGTGCTATCGAACGACGTGGCCATAATCAGCGTCCCAATTTGAGGGTATCGATGATCAGCGACTTGGCAGTCTGCATCACTTCGACATTGTTTTGATAATTTCGCGCGGTCTCCATCATGTCGACGAGCTCGCGGGTTTCATCGACCGCTGCTTCAAAGACATTGCCGTCCTTGTCGGCCAGCGGATTGCTTGGGTCATAGCGACGCGTTGGGGCGTTACCGGCCTCGACGATGCGTTCGACATTGACGGTGGACAGCCCCGACGCCTTGTCGAACTGGGTGCGAAACACC
This sequence comes from Proteobacteria bacterium ST_bin13, assembly GCA_002083645.1. Classification (GTDB taxonomy): domain Bacteria; phylum Pseudomonadota; class Alphaproteobacteria; order Sphingomonadales; family Sphingomonadaceae; genus Sphingomonas. Next base: position 44,305 of record MSXQ01000004.1, on the reverse strand, counting down.
GGCTTCATCGTCTTGTACGCAGCGTCGGCTGAGCTTGAGACGACACCAGCATTGGCAAGGTTCGATGCCGTGGTGTTCAGCCGCACGAGCTGCGCCGACATGGCGCGTCCGGCGACCTGGAAAATAGTGAGCGGCTGATCGGCCATGATTATTCGCCTCTCAATGCGCGGGTGATCTGGCCAATCCGGCCATTCAGGAAAGACAAGGTCGTCTGATAGGCGACGGCATTTTCAGCAAAGGCGGTCTGCTCACTCGCCAACTCAACCGTATTGCCGTCGAGCGAGGCCTGGAGCGGCACGCGAAATTTCGTGGCGCTGGCAACCGATGCGTCGGTGAGCCCCTGCGGCCCATTGGCCTGGGCAAGCGCCGCCTTGAAATCAATGTCCTTGGCTTTGAAGCCGGGCGTCGACGCGTTGGCGATATTCGACGCAATCATCCCCATGCGCCGCGAGCGCAGCTCTAGCGCTGCTGCATGCACACCGAAAAGAAGGTCGTCTGCCACGTTCATGGACTCCGCATAAAATCTTGCGTGAGCCAACAAGCAATCACCGTGCCAGTTTTGGGGAGTGGCCGGAAAAAACGCAGCGGCGCACGATGGACGGGGCACGGCGGCAAGATGTTGCCGGTCGGCGGCAAGCGACTGTCGCCGGTCTGCCGCCACTTGCCGTCAGCACCGGCACGGCCCGCATACAGGCCAAACTGGCGCGGCCCTTGCTACGCGGGGGAGATGATGAGCATGACCTTTGCCCACGCACTAGCGCCCTATCTTGATCCTGCCGCGATTGGCATTGTCGGTGGCGGTACGCTGATCGCCACCGTGCTGCGCACGCAGCTGGGTGATCTGGGCCGCGCGGTGACCGCGTTACCGGTGCTGCTTCGCCGCCCGTTTCGCGCCGATCCCCTGCTTGACCAAATTGCCGCCCTGGGGCGGATCGCCGCGCGCCACGGCGTGATGACGCTTGATCGATCCGTGATTGCCGATGCCGATGTGTCGGTGGCGATTGCCGCGATTGTCGATGGCGCCGATGCTGAGGCGGTACACGCCATCGTTCGTCAGGCACGCCAGGCACGGATCGAACGCCATCTTGCCGCCGCCGAAGTATGGGCGTCGGCCGCCGAAGTTGCCCCCGCAATGGGGATGGTCGGTACGCTGATCGGTCTGGTCAAGATGTTCGTATCGATGAATGACCCCAGCGCGATTGGCGCGGCGATGGCGGTGGCGCTGCTCGCGACGCTCTATGGCGCGTTGATCGCCAGCCTGATCGCCATGCCGATTGCCGCCCGGCTCCGCCGCCAGGCGCGGATCGAAGCCTTTGAGCGGCTAAGGATCGAGACACCATTAGCGGCGATCGCCCTGCGCGAGTTGCCCCGCCACCGCGACCAGCCGCCGCTACGCGAGCGGAGTGCAGCATGAGCGACGATTTCTTCCCCGTAGTTCCGCCCGGACGACCGATCTGGCTCGTGACGCTTGCCGATCTGGCCCTGTTGCTGGTCGGCTTTTTCGTGCTGCTCCAGGCTAATCAGCGGCTCGACAAAGAGGCACTGGCCACTGGCTTGCGCGAAGGGTTCGGGATTACGGAACGGGTTGCTGATCCAATGCCGGTGGCGGTGGCCGCGATGGGCGACTTTGCCCCTGGATCAAGCATCTTGCCCCAACCAGCGGCGGCAATCAGCCAATGGGCGCGCAGTGCGGTCAGCGATCCGCGCGTGCGCTTGCGCCTGTCGGGCGCGGTCGATGGCACGGCCGCCGATGTCGATCCCGAAACGGGCAGCGGGACCATCCTCGCCGCGGATCGTGCCCGCGCTGTTGCTGTCGCGCTTGTCGCTGCCGGCGCGGTTTCGGCCGATCGCCTGACAATCACCACCGATCCAGCGCCCGGTCGCCGTGCCGTCACGCTAACGATTGGCTTTGACGGGAAGCGGCCATGATCTGCCGCCCGGCAATGCCGCTTTGCCGCCTGCGGCAATTTTCCAAGGAGAAAATCATGTACCGCTTACTGCTTTGCACCGCCCTGATCGCCAGCCCAGCCGCCGCGCAGACGGGGTTCCAGGATACCAGCGTGATCGATCGCGGGGTGGCAAATTTCACCGGCAAGCCGATTGGCAGCGAAGGCGGCGCACGTGCGCCGGTTGATGCGCGGTTGAAACTGGCGTCCTGCGCGATGGTGTCGATGTCATGGCGGGCAGCCAATCACGATTCAGTGGTGGTTACCTGCACCGACCCTGAATGGCGCATCTATGTACCTGTAATCCTTGCCCCAACACCGATTTCCGCCCCCGTGACGGCAGCGGCGCCAGCCCCGGCAAAGCCGCAGGTCGTGATCAAACGGGGTGACCCAGTCATGGTCGAAGCCGGCGCGCCAGGCTTTTCGATCACGCGCGACGGCGTTGCGATGACCGATGCTGTAGCAGGCGGTCGGCTGCTGGTCGATGTCGACGGGGTCAAGAAACCAATCCAGGCAATTGCTCTCGAACCAGGCCATGCCGCCGTGCCCGGCTTCAATCTGTAATTTTCTCTAAAGCTTTGCCGCCCCCGGTCGTTTTTCTGCATATAGGCAAGAACGCAGTTGGCAAAAACACGGGGCTGGAATCATGGTGGATCCGATCGGTGCAAAGCCGGTAGCACAAGATAGGTCACTCGCCGCAGTGGCGAAAACGGCGCCGATCGACCGTTCGCGGTCGGTCGTGCAGAATGAGGCAGAGGCGGCACCAAGCGGTAGGCTTGCTGGTTTGGTCGCCGAATTTGCAGCAAAACCGCCCGTCGATGCCGAACGGGTCGCGCGTATCCGGCATGCAATCGCCAATAACAGCTATCCCATCCTGCCCGAAACCGTCGCCGATCGGCTGATCGCGATCCGACTGAACTGGAAACCGGAATGACCCGCCGCGATGCCCTGGTCCGTGTGATCGACGCGCTCCATGCCGAGATCGCCGCCCTGAAAGCAAATGACGTCGCCGGGCTGGAACGCGCCACCCGCACCAAATTGGTGGCGATCGACACAATCGCTGCTGCCAGCGACGGCGCGCCAACCCCGGATATCCGGGCCCTTGCCGAAGAAGCGCACCGACTGAACGAAACCTGCCGCATCTATGTGAATTTGATGAGCGCCAATGTCCGCCGTCGGCTTCAGCAGCTGACGGGCGACAGCGCGACAGGCTATCGCGGCGCGGCGCTTGCCGGCAGCTTTGCCTGACTTCGGGCTTTTTTGCCCGTAACACCCAGAGAACTGGCACGCTCCTTGCTGTGTAGTCCCTCGCAACAGGGGACATGGACAGTCGATGAGCGTTATTCCAATCGACAAGGCGAACGGCGCGGTACGCGGCACGATTCAGTCAGCGATCGCGCTGGCATCGGCCAGAACGGGCGTGGATTTCAATTATCTGCTCGGCCAGGCGCAGGTTGAAAGCGGCCTGCGGCCCGATGCCAAGGCCGGCACCTCAAGCGCCTCCGGACTCTATCAATTCATCGAACAAAGCTGGCTGTCGGTCGTCAAGAAACATGGCGCCGAACATGGCCTGGGTTGGGCCGCAGAAAACATCACCCAGGGGGCCAATGGCCGGCTGACCGTGAGCGATCCCGGCACCCGCCGCGCGATCCTGGCGTTGCGCAACGACCCCAATGCCGCGTCATTGATGGCCGCCGAACATGCCGCGGACAATAAGGTTTCGATCGAAGACAGCCTTGGCCGAACCGCAACGGGCACAGATCTTTACATGGCGCACTTCCTGGGCCTGGGCGGCGCGCGCAGCTTCCTGAAGAACCTGCAGGCCAATCCCGATCAGGCCGGGGCGGCGTTGTTTCCCGCCGCCGCACGGGCCAATCGCAACATTTTCTACAGCGAGGGTGGCCAGCCACGCTCACTCAGCGACATTTACGACCGCTTCTCCGCCAAGCTTGATCGCGGTGCCGCTGCCGTCGGGGCGACCGGGCTTGCCTCTGGCGGTCTGAGCCCCAGTGACAGCGGCGGCGCAGAAATCATTCCCGGCAATGGCGAAAGCAAGAGCGGCGCCACCCGCTGGGCCCAGGCAACGCTCGATCAGCTTCAGGGGGGCGTCAACCGCGCGGAATCGCTGCTGCGGCCAACGCCTGACACCGCCCGCTTGGCCTATCTGTTGCTCGCGCGGCTGGGCGGTTAACCGATGGCCGCATTGACCTCGTCCCGCCGCGATATCGGCGGTCTTGTTCGCGGTGCCGCGCTGCCGGTTGCCATTCTGCTGCTCGTGCTGCTGATGGTCGTGCCGATCCCGTCATCGTTGCTCGACATCTTTTTCATCATGAACATCACGATCAGCCTTGCCGTGCTGATGGTGGCGCTCAATGCGCAAAAGCCGCTCGATTTCTCCGCTTTCCCAAGCGTGCTGCTGTTCGCCACGCTGTTTCGCCTGAGCCTGAACGTCGCGTCGACCCGCGTGGTGCTCGTCCATGGGCATGAGGGCGAAGCTGCGGCCGGCAAAGTGATTGAGGCGTTCGGCACCTTCCTGATCGGCGGCGATTATGTCGTCGGCCTGTTCGTCTTTGCGATTCTGGTGATCATCAACATGATCGTGGTCACCAAGGGCGCCGGCCGCGTGTCCGAAGTGTCAGCGCGCTTCACGTTGGACGCCCTGCCCGGCAAGCAAATGGCAATCGATGCCGATCTCAATGCCGGTCTGCTGACCCCCGAAGAAGCCAAGGCCCGGCGCGTGGAAGTGGCCACCGAGGCCGATTTTTATGGCTCGATGGACGGTTCGTCCAAGTTCGTGAAGGGCGACGCGGTTGCCGGCCTGCTAATTCTTGCCGCCAACATCATCGGCGGCTTGATTCTGGGGCCGGTGAGCCATGGCATGACGATCGGCGATGCCGCGCACACCTATGTGCTGCTGGCGATCGGCGATGCGCTGGTTGCGCAAATCCCGTCGCTGATGCTGTCAATCGCCGCAGCGACGATCGTGACGCGGGTTACCTCCAGCATGGATCTTGCCGGCCAGATTGGCAGCCAATTTGGCTCGTCCAAGACCTGGACGCCGGTTGCGGCCATTTTGGCGTTGCTGGGCGTGATGCCCGGCATGCCGCATCTCATCATCCTGCCGGCCGCTGCGGCCGCTGGTTTTGCCGCTTGGAAAATGCGCCAGGCAGCGCTTCGTCCGGTGGTTGCCGAGCCCATTGCTGCCGAACCTGTCGACCTGTCCCGGATCAGCTGGGAAGAGGTTGCCGATGCGATCCAGATCAATCTGGATATCGGTTATGGCCTGGTGCCGCTGGTCGATGAACGGCGCGGCAGCCCGCTAATGGGGCGGATCACCGGCGTGCGGCGGCAATTGTCCAAGGAATTGGGCTTTGTCGTGCCGCAGGTGCGGGTGCGCGACGATATCAACTTGTCGCCTTATACCTACCGCATCGTCGTGGGCGGCGTCGTGATCGGCGAAGACACGGTTTCCCCTGACGAGATGCTGGCGCTCGACACCGGCCAGGCGGTTGGCGGGTTGCACGGCAAGCCGGTCAAGGATCCCACTTTTGGTCTCGACGCCACCTGGATCGCGCCTGGCGATGCCGATTCGGCAACGGGTGCCGGCTATCTGGTGGTCGATCCGGGTACCGTGGTGGCGACGCATCTCAACCACCTGCTCGGCACCAATGCCGCCGAATTGCTGGGACCGGACGAAGTACAGAGCCTGCTCGACCAGCTCAAGGAACGCGCCGCCAATCTGGTCGCTGCGCTCAGCCCGACACCAGTGCCGCTCACCACGCTGACTCAGGTGCTGCGCGGACTGCTGGCCGAAGGGATTGCCCTGAAGGAATTCCGCCGCATCGCCGCCGCCATCGCGGTTGCCGCGCAAAAGACGCTCGATGCCGAAGAAATCATCGAACTGATCCGCCCCGATCTTGGGCCGCTGATCATCCAGAAGCTGTGCGGCGTGCGTGAACCGCTGCGCGTGATGACGCTGGAGGGTCAGCTCGAAGGGCTGCTTGGCCAGGCCGTCCGTTCCGATCCGTCGCGGCGCCATACGATCGAACCCGATCTTGGCCGCCGCATTGTCGAGGCGCTGCAGCGCGCCGCCCAACCGCTCGTCGCCGAGGCCAAGCCCTTTGCGCTCGTCGTTCAACCCGCGATCCGCCTTGCGATCCGCAAATTGGTGAAGACCTGTATGCCCGATACGCCTGTGATGAGCTTCTTCGAAGTACCCGAAGACAAATCGGTCGAGGTAGTCGCCGTGATCGGCGCAGCGGGCGCGCTGCCAGCATGAGCGCGCAGCCCAACCCCGCCGCCTTTGCGGCCGCCATTGCCGCGCCGCCGCTGGTCTATGGCCGTGCCGCCCCGGATACCGCCACGCTTGCGCGCAAACATCTGCCGCTGGTCCGCCGGGTCGCCTGGCACATTCATGGCAGCATGAGCAGCGCGGTCGATGTCGAGGATCTGATCCAGATCGGGCTGGTCGCCTTGCTTGAGGCTGCCAATGCCTTTGAAGATCGCGGCCAGGTGAGCTTTGAACAATATCTGATGACGCGGGTGCGCGGCGCGATGATCGACGAGCTGCGCCGCCAGGCAACGCTGACCCGCGGCGCGATGCGGCGCCGGCGTGCCTATCAGGATGCGGTTACCGCATTGACCAACGAAACCGGCAAACGCCCCGACGAAGCAGCCGTCGCCGATCGGCTGGGCGTGAGCCCCGACAAGCTGCGGATCGACTACGCCGCCGCCGAACCGGTGCGGTTCGAGACAATCGACGATGTCTATGCCGACGACTTGCCTTGGTTCGCCAGCGACGAACCCAATGCCTTTGATCAGCTCGCCGAAGCGGGCACGCGCGACACATTGGTCGCTGCCATTGCCGCCTTGCCGGAACGCGAAGCGCAGGTGATCCAGCTTTATTATGTCGAGGAACTCAATCTCGAAGAAATTGGCCAGGTGCTAGGAGTAGGCCCAGCCCGAATTTGCCAGATCAAGAAATCCGCGCATGATCGGCTGAAAAAGGCGCTGGCTCGCCTGATTTAGGGAGCCGCGCTTCCTCCGTTCATCGGCGCGGACGGGCGGCTTCGCTGGCGAGCTGTTCATAGGCAAGCCGCTGCAGGGCGAGCGTCACCCCCGGCGCCAGCCCAAGATCGTCGGCCGCAAGTTCCCCCACGCCCAGGCTGCGCGGATCGAGCCCGGTCACGCGGCCAAAGATCAACAGCGCCTCTAGATAATAGCCATAGGCGCTGGCGTGATATTGATCATAGGTCCACAGGTCGATCTGGCCAAAGCTGGTGCCGTCATAGGGATTGGGATCGGCCAAACCGGCGGCAATGGCGCGGTTCCAGGCCTCACCGATCGGGATAACGCCGCGTATTTGTGGCGCTCCGGCGCGCGCCTGATCGGCCGCCCGGCGCAGGTCGATCGCCATCCGATCGATCGTCTGGCCCGACCAAGGACTGCCGGGTTTGTAGGTTAGATCGGCGCGCGACCAGGTCGCGCTCAGCTCGATATCGGCACCTGAGTTACGCGCGGCGAACATCTTTGCCAGCTGCGCCGTATAGCGACGGTGGAGGCCAGGATCGCCGGGTTTGGCGCGGTCAAGCGTACTGAAATCCTGGAGGATCACGACATCCCAGGCTTTGTCGATCAACGACCGTTTCTGGGTAAAATGATAATCCAGCCCCATGCCGCTGACCGCTTCCAGGCTGACGGCATAGGAAAGCCCCGCTTGATCGGTGAAGCGCTTGAACAGCGCGGGGACGCCCCCAATGCCGCTTTTGTTGAGATCGGTGACCGTATCGGCGCGATACCGACGAACTGGCGACAAGGCCCCAAAAGTAAAGCTGTTGCCGACGAACAGGATCGATCGCGCCGCGCCGGGCCCGGTTGCTGGCCCAGCTGTTAAGGGGGCGACGGGCGGGGCGGCGGGCGGACTGGCGGCGGTCTTCTGCGCCGCTGCCGGTGTCGCCACAAGCGCAAGCGCCAACGCGATCATCAGGACCCGTGCCGTCATTGCTTCACCTCCCCTATCGCGTTGCCGATCGACTCCAGCGGCATCACCTGTCCCGACGCCAGCACCGCCGCCAGCCGATCACGATCAAGCCCGCCTTCCCAGCGCGCGACGACGATCGTTGCCACGGCATTGCCCATGAAGTTCGTCAGGCTGCGGCATTCGGACATGAAACGATCAATACCCAGGATCAGCGCCATACCCGCGACCGGCACCGTCGGCACAATCGACAGCGTGGCCGCCAGCGTGATGAACCCCGCCCCCGTCACCCCCGCCGCCCCTTTTGAACTGAGCATCGCGACGCCGAGCAGCGCGAGCTGCTGATCAAAGCTGAGCGAGACATTGGTCGCCTGGGCAATGAACAATGCCGCCAGTGTCATATAGATATTGGTGCCATCAAGATTGAACGAATAGCCGGTCGGCACGACCAGCCCGACAATGCTGCGGTCGCAGCCCGCTGCCTCCAGCTTGCCGATCAGGCTTGGCAAGGCGGCTTCGGACGACGACGTACCGAGCACCAGCAGCAGCTCGGCGCGCAGATAGACGATCAGTCGGATCACCGAAAAGCCATGCGCCCAGGCGATGCCGCCCAGCACCACCAGCACGAAGAAGAGCGAGGTGAGATAGAAGGTCGCGACCAGCCCGCCCAGATTGGCAAGCGTCCCAATCCCGAACTTGCCGATCGTCAAGGCAATCGCACCGAACGCGCCGATCGGGGCGAGCCGCATCAGCATCGCCACCAGCCGAAAGACAACCAGCCCCAGCCGATCGACCAGATCCAGCACCGGAGCGGCGGGTTTGCCGACCAGCGACAGCGCGATCCCGAACAATATCGCGACAAACAGCGTCTGCAGAATCGATCCATCCGTGAGCGCAGAGGCGAGCGTTGTCGGGATGATGTCGGTCAGGAAACCGATCACGGAGGTGTCATGCGCCTTATGGACATAATCAGCGACCGCGCCGGGATCGAGCGTTGCCGGATCGATGTTCAGTCCCCGGCCCGGCTGGACCAGATTGGCCACGGCCATGCCGAAGAATAACGCGCCGCTGGACACGACCAGAAAATAGCCAAGCGCCTTGGTCGCGACCTGGCCGACACCGGCAATATCGCGCATGCCGGCAATCCCGCTGACCACTGACAGGAAGATCACCGGGGCAATCATCATTTTGACGAGCTTGATGAACGCATCGCCAAGCGGCTTGAGCGCTTCGCCGGTCGTCGGCCACACATGCCCAATCAGCGCGCCCAGGACGATGGCCGCCAGCACCTGGACATAAAGATGCTGCCACCAAGCGCGGGCAGGCGACGGTTCCGGCGTGCGGCTACTGTCGATTTTCATCTATCCCCTGTGGCAGCGCGGTACCGATCGATCGCCGCATCCGCCAGAATAGCCGGGGATTGCTGCAGCGCAACCGGCCAGGTGACGGATCAGGCGGCGATCGTTTCAGCGGGCTGTTCGGTGGCACCCCCGGCATGATCGGCAATCAGCGCGACCATCTGACCGACCTTTGACGGCGGCAGATCATGCGCCATTTCCGGGATGATCACGAGCCGGGCATTGGGAATGCGGCGCGCAATATCCTCGCTACACGCCATCGGCACGAGCGGATCGGCGGCACCGTGGATCACCAATGTCGGCGCGGTGACGCGCGGCAAGGCCACTGCCCGGGTTCGATCAGCGATAATCGCCAGCATCTGCCGCCGCACGCCAAGCGGGTTATACCCGCGATCAAACGCCGCCGCAGCAAGCCCGCGATAGGCATCCGCCGGGCGGGTGGGATCGGGATGACCGATCAACGCGAGCAACTCGGCGCCTGCCTCAATCGCCCAATTGCGGTCAGGATTGGCGGGCCGCTTAGCCATTAGTCGCTTGCGTATCTCCGCCGAGGGGCCGGGCAAGCCGTGCGCGCCGCTTGACGACATGATCGATGTCAAACTGAGGACACGGTCAGGCGCGGCAATCGCGACCCGCTGCGCGATCATGCCGCCCATCGATACGCCAACGATATGCGCCGCCTGAATATCAAGCGCATCGAGCAGCCCAACCGCGTCCGCCGCCATATCGGCGATCGAATAGGCAAGCGGAAAACGCAGCCCCAGCCGCGCGGCGATGACGGCCATCACCGGGCTGATGGCCGATGCGCCGTGAAGATAGGTCGATTCGCCGATGTCGCGATTATCATATTGGATAACGCGGTATCCAGCATCGACCAGCCCGGCGACAAAGGGTTCGGGCCAGGCGATATGCTGGGTGCCCAGGCCCATGATCAGCAAGATGGCAGGCGCGGTACGATCACCGCTTTCCTCATAATGCAGATCGACACCATTGACGGACAGCTTGGGCATGAAAATCTCCGCACGGTGCCAAAACCGGCACCAACGGCTTTACGCTAACGGCAATGCCAAGCTTTTGGCAAGCGGCGTGCCTATTTCGCCTCGGCAACCAAAACCGCCGCCTGCGGCCCGGCCCAATCCATGCCGCCCAGCATCCGCCACACTTCATGCCCCGATGCATCATAGAGGATCGTGGTCGGCAGATTGGCCTGATAAGCGATGCTGAGCGCCGCTTGCGGATCGCGGTAAGGCTTGAGCGCCCGGAACTGCGCGTTTTTGAAGAAGGGATCGACCTTGGCCGCGCCCTCCAAATCCTGGCTGACCGCGAGCACGGTGACTTTGCCATCCAGCCGCATGGCAAGCGCATCAAGCGTCGGCATTTCTGCGACACACGGCGCGCACCAGGTCGCCCAAAGGTTGAGCAACACCGGCTTGCCAGCAAAGTCAGCAAGCCTAACGGGCTTCCCTGCCGGATCAATGAATTGCAGCGTCGATGCCGCCTCCCCCTGATGCTGGCGATCAAGCACGCCCATTGCCTTTGGCCCGCCCGTCGCTGCACCGCTTGGCGCGCTGACCTCATCGGGCATCGCTGCGCTGGTGTTTACTTGCTTAGGGGCGTTTGCTTGCTCCGGGGCGCTCGATTGCCTATCGCAACCGTCGGCGAAGAGCAGGACCATCAGGAGACATAAGATCAGCGGGCGCAGCACCATAACGGGGGAAAGCTCCAATGCCATGTGGGGCGGGCGCTTCGCTGAAGGGCCTGCGGCGGTGATGCGCGAGATAAACGCGTCGATACCGTTCGACAAGCGGCTGTGGCGGCAGGATGTGGCCGCATCGCTCGCGCATGTCGCGATGCTGGGCCAGCAGGGCATCGTCTCCACTGAGGATGCCGCAGCGATCAGCACCGGGCTGGCAGCCGTCGCTACCGATTATGAAGCGAACGGCGTCGCTGAGGATATGGCGCTGGAAGACATTCATATGCAGACCGAGGCGCGGCTGGCTGAGAAGGTCGGCCCGGTCGCCGGTCGGCTCCACACCGCGCGATCCCGCAATGATCAGGTCGCGACTGATTTCCGGCTGTGGGTGCGCGATGCGATCGATCAGGTCGATGCCGCCCTGGGCGGGTTTCAGGACGCGCTGATCGCGCGCGCCGAAGACCATGCCGACAGTGTGATGCCCGGCTTCACTCATTTGCAAAGCGCGCAACCCGTCACGCTCGGCCACCATCTGATGGCCTATCACGAAATGATCGCGCGCGATCGTGACCGTTTTGCGAGCGCCCGTGCGCGCGGCAATCAGTGCCCGCTGGGCAGCGCCGCCCTGGCCGGTACGGGTTTCCCGATCGACCGGGCAATGACCGCCGCCGCGCTTGGCTTTGACGCGCCGACGCGCAATTCGCTCGATGCCGTGTCGGACCGCGACTTCGCCCTCGATTATCTGATGGCGGCAACCCAGTGTGCGCTGCATCTGTCGCGGCTGGCCGAAGAATTCATCCTTTGGGCCTCGCAACCCTTTGGTTTTGTCTCCCTGAGCGATCAATGGTCAACCGGCAGTTCGATCATGCCGCAAAAGCGCAACCCCGATGCCGCAGAACTGGTACGTGGCCATTCGGGCCGGATCGCCGGGTGCATGACGGCGCTGGTCATGACGATGAAAGGCCTGCCGCTGGCCTATTCAAAGGACATGCAGGACGACAAGCCGCCAGTGTTCGAGGCGCACGATCTGCTCGCCCTGTCCATCGCGGCGATGACCGGGATGGTCGCCAGCGCAACCTTCCGCACCGAACGGATGCGCGCCGCCGCCGAGGCAGGCTTTTCCACCGCCACCGACCTTGCCGATTGGCTGGTCCGCGAAGCCGGGTTGCCGTTTCGCGAGGCACATCATGTCACTGGGCGAGTCGTGAAGCTGGCCGAAGAACGCGGCACAGCGCTTGATCAAGTACCGATCGACGCGCTGCGCGCGATCGACTCGCGGATCGACGACAGCGTGTATAAGGTGCTCAGCGTCGACGCATCGGTGGCGAGCCGCACCAGCCTGGGCGGCACCGCTCCGTTGCAGGTGCGCGCGGCCATTGCCGAAGCGAGACGGCGGCGTGAAGGAGAAGGCGCGTGAAAAGGTTGATCATCATGGCGGCACTGGCGCTGGCAAGCTGTGGATCGGCCAATGGATTGAAACCCATCGGCACAGCGACACTGCCGCCCAAAGCCTATGGCGCAACTGAAACGCCGACACCTGTCCAGCTGATCACCCCGAACAGCCAGGCGCGGCCCGAGCGCAGCGATGAATTACTGCGATCGTCCGATCAGCGCCGCGGCGACCAGTTCGACCTGCCGCCAACGGACTAAGCCATGGATCATTTCGCCCTGAGGGACGGCGCGCTTTTTTGCGAAGGCGTGTCGCTCGAAACAATCGCCGCTGAGGTTGGCTCCCCGGTCTATGTCTATTCGAGTGCGACGTTTGAACGCCATGCCCAGGTGTTTCGCGACGGGCTGAAGGACTGCGGCCGCATTCATCTGGCCTATGCGATCAAGGCCAATCCCAACCGCGCGGTGCTGCGCCTGCTTGCTAATCAGGGCTATGGTGCCGATGTGGTTTCGGGCGGCGAACTGTCGCGCGCGCTGTCGGCGGGGATGGCACCGGCCGATATCGTGTTTTCGGGGGTCGGCAAGACGCGCGGCGAGCTGACGCAGGCGCTGTCGGTTGGCATTGGCCAGTTCAACCTGGAGCTTGAGGAAGAGGGCGAAGTGCTCGCCGCCATTGCCCATGCCCAGGGCCTGACCGCGCAAGCGACCCTGCGGGTAAACCCCGATGTCGACGCCGGCACCCATGCCAAAATCTCCACGGGCAAGGCGGAGAACAAGTTCGGCGTGCCGATTGATCAGGCCCCGGCGATCTTCGCCCGGCTGGCCGCCCAGCCCGGCATCAATTTGCGCGGCGTGGCGATCCATATCGGCAGCCAACTCAGCACGCTCGCCCCGCTAGAGGCAGCGTTTACGCGGATCGGCCTGCTCGTCGCTGATCTGCGCGCCGCTGGCCACCCGATCGACCGGGTCGATCTCGGCGGTGGACTTGGCGTGCCCTATCGCCCGGGCGAGATAACGCCGAGCCCGGCCGAATTCGGCGCCATGGTCGCCCGCGTCACCAGGGGCTGGGATGTCGAACTGATGTTTGAACCCGGCCGCGTCATTGCCGGCAATGCCGGTGTGTTGCTCGCCAGGGTGATCTGGGTGAAGCCGGGGGTGACCCACCCCTATGTCATCGTCGATGCGGCAATGAACGACCTTGCCCGGCCCGCGCTCTATGACGCCTATCATGATTTTGTTGCGGTACGGCCAACGGGTGAACGGATGATCGCCAATATCGCTGGCCCGGTCTGTGAAAGCGGCGATACCTTTGCGATGGGTCGCGACATCGACCGGGTCGTCTCGGGCGATCTGGCGATCTTCCGCACGGCGGGGGCGTATGGCGCGACGATGGCGAGCACCTATAACAGCCGCGCGCTGGTGCCTGAAGTGCTGGTGCATGGCGACAAATATGCCGTGGTGGCCGACCGGATCGCCGCCGAAACGATACTGGCGGCAGAACGTCTGCCCGATTGGCTGACCCCATGACCCTGCACAGCCTGCCGATCTTCGTTCGGCTGGCGGGGCGCGCGGTGATCCTGCTGGGCACAGGCGAAGCGGCGGACGCAAAGCGGCGCTTGCTGGAACGGGCCGGGGCGATGATCGTCGGCGAGGAGGCGACGGCATCGCTCGCCATCGTCGCCATCGAAGACGAGACAGACGCCCTGGCAGCGGTGACCAGGTTGAAGGCGCGCGGGCTGCTGGTCAACGCAGTCGATCGCCCGGCCTTGTGCGATTTTACCCTCCCCGCGATCATTGATCGCGATCCGGTGCTGGTCGCGATCGGTACTGGCGGTGCATCAGCGGGGCTGGCGGCGGCGCTGCGACAACGGCTGGAGGCGATGTTCCCCTCTCAGCTTGGTCAACTCGCGACCGCGCTGTTTGCGGCGCGCGGCGCGATGCGCGCACGCTGGCCCGATGGCGCTGAACGGCGGCGGGCGCTGGCGGCAGGATTGTCAGCGGGCGGGCCGATCGACCCGCTTGGCGATTACCCCAATATCGAGCGCTGGCTGAATAACTCGGTCGAAACCGACGCAGCGGCACTCCGAATCATCAGCCTGCACTCGGCCGACCCAGACGATCTAACGTTGCGCGACGCGCGCGCGCTGGCGCAGGCCGACCGTCTCTATCACCCCGCTGATGCGCCGCCCGCGATCCTGGATCGCGCCCGTGCCGATGCGAACCGGATCATCGGCACCGCCCCGGAGGGTCTCCCGCCGGGTCTGTCCGTCCAGCTGGAGATACCCCGATGAGCGGCTTTGCCTATCGCCTGACCGGGGACATGACCACCCGCACCACCCCAGAAGACGCGTTGACCGGCAGCGATCAGCTCGTCTGGGTGCACCTGCACAGCAATGACGATGAGGCCAAGCAATGGCTCACCGAAGCGGCCAAACTCCCCGACTATATCGTCGAATCGCTGACCGCGACTGAAACCCGCCCGCGCTGCGACCAGATTGCCGACGGCGCTTTCCTCAACCTGCGCGGCCGATCGAGCGAGGAAATGTCGATGTCCGATCCGCTCGCTTCGGTGCGAATCTGGGCGGTGGCCGGGCGGGTCTTTTCGGTGACGCGGCGACCGCTCACCGCGCTGGATATCGTGGTCGCCAGCGTGGAAACTGGCTTAATCCGCGATCCTGGCGATCTGATCGCTGAATTCGCCGCCGCCATCACCGCCGATCTTGATCCCGAAGTCGCCGATCTCGGCGATGCGCTGGACGATTGCGAGGCTGATCTTGATGCCGATCGCATTTTCCAGCTCCGTCGCGAAGTCACCAAGGTGCGCGTCAAGGCGATTGGCTATCGCCGTTTCCTATTTCCGCAGCGCGCGGCGATCGAAAAGCTGGCGGCATTGCCGATTGGGTGGCTGCAGGAGGATGACCGCGTCCATCTGAACGCCGCCGCTGACCGCGCTGCCCGCATGGCTGAAGAACTTGAATCGATCCGTGAGCGATCAGCGCTGATGCACGAAGCGCTTACCGATCTGCGCGCCGAACAGATTGATCAACGATCGCTGATCATTTCCGTGGTGGCGATGATCTTCCTGCCGCTGACCTTCCTGACTGGCCTGCTCGGCATGAATGTGAAGGGTATCCCTTATGCCGAACAGCCCTGGGCATTTGATGGCGTGGTCTGGGTCTGCGTGGTGATCGGCTTTGCGATCTCGCTCTATTTCATCCGGCGTCGCTGGTTCCGCTAAGCCGTTCGAAGCGATCGTTGAGCATCTGCAACGACGCGATCAACCGCAGCCGATCGGCGCGGGTTTCGGCAAGTTCGACCCGGGTTTCGCCCAGTTCCATCGCACGCGACGCGATGCGGGCATCAAGCGTTGCATTGGATCGTTTCAGCTCAGCAAAGCGGCGGGCGCGATCAATCACGCGATCAATCCGCGCGGCGAGCACCTGAAAATCAAACGGCTTGGCGACATGATCATCAGCACCAGCGGCCAGCGCCTCAATCGCCGCGCCGGCGTCACTCCGGCCAGTGACCATGATCACCGGCAGATCTGCGGTCTCTCGATTGCCGCGAATTTCGTTCAGCACATGCAGGCCCGACATGCCCGGCATCACCATATCGAGCAGCACCATATCAAAGCCGCGCGCTGCGATCAGATCCAGCGCTTCATGGCCATTGTCGCTCAGCACGACGAGATAGCCGAGATGGGCCAGCCGCCGACCGAGCACGTTCAAATTGGTGCGGCTGTCGTCCACGGCAAGGATCGTGCGGGTCGACCCGCGCCGGGCGGCACCAGCCGGAAGATCGTCACGCGAGAATAATTCCATGATGTCAGCCCCCAATTCCGAGTTTCACCCTAGGGCCGGGCTGGTCAGCAAATGGTTAACGCGCGCGACATCATTGCACGGCGGCGTAAAAATCAGCGCTTGCCGACGCTCGCCCAAGCGTCAGCGATCTGCGCCATGCTGGTCGCAACCTCGATAAAGGGTGCCGGATCATCGCCCAGGCTGGCGTCGATCAGCTTGGCGCGAGCGCCCCGATACAGCCCGGCCAGCGTCTTCGACAAGCTGCCCCCGCGTTCAAAATCCAGCCCGGCTTCCAGCGCAAACAGGATCGACACCGCGCGGGTCGCCTTTTCGCTCTTCACCGCCCGGTTGCCGCTGGCGATGGCGGCGACCACGCCCCTCAGCGCGCGACCAAGTTCCTCATAGAGCAATGCTACCAATTGATGCGGGCTGGCTTCGCCGGTGCGGCCGACAATATCGATCTGGCGATAGGTCGCATCGGGATTGCGCCCGAGCGTGGTGGCATAATGCGCCATTAATTGCTCGTTTTCGGTGCGAAGAAGCTGGTGAGCAAGGATTGCGTCGATTTATAGGCCGACACCCGCGCATCAGATCCTGAAAACTGCTTGGTCAGCCGGGCGCGCACCACTTCCTTATCGCTATTGGCCTTGTCGAGCGCGTCGCTCAACGTTGTTTGCTGCTTGCTATAGCGGCTTTCGTTCGCGCCCAGCCCAAAGCTGGTGTTGGTCGCTGCATCGGCGATGGTCTGGAACGCCGCGGCGATCCCGCCACCGGTCGCGCCCGAGCCGTTGAAAAACAACGCCTCGACCGCGTCGGGAAAATTGGTGAGTGCGGCGGTGAGCTGATCGGCATTGACGCTGAGCGTGCCGTCCCGATTGGTCGACACGCCGATTTCGGCAAGCGAACTGGGGGCACCCACCGCTGTCGGCGTGGCAAGCTCGGTGAGCGTGAAGCGACGCAGCGATTGCTGCAAAGCGCGCGCGGTCGGATCATTGGCGAGTGGGCCGGTAGTGGCATTGGTCTGCGCCTTGACGACATTCTGCAAGCTGTTGAACGCGGCCACCAGATCATTGACCGATGTCCGCAGTTGATCGGTCGGTGCCGTGCTCCCCAGCGCAACGCGGGTGCCGGGGGCAGCGGCGACCAGATCGAGCTTCACGCCATCGACCAGATCGCTGATTGAATTGCTGCTGCGGGTAACGGGAATCCCATCGACCGCCACGATCGCATCCTGCGCCACTGTCCCGAATACGGCGCCCGCCTTGCCCTGAACAATTTCCAGCGCGGCGAGGCCGGGATTACCGACATCCTCGGTCGCCGTCAGCGTAAAGGCCTGATCAGCGCCGGTTTTACTCTTGAGCGCAAGCCGTGCCCCCGATGAATCGGTGATAACGCTGGCGGTAACCCCGGCATTGGCGGCGTTGATCGTGGTGGCAATCTGATCAAGGCTGTCATTGCCGGCGGTGATGGCGATATCGATCGGCGTCGCACTGCCGGCGACGAAGCTGCCACCGCCAACTGATCCGCTGCCAAAGGTCAACGTCAAGGTGCCCGTGCCATTAGCAGCGCTGCGGCTGCTTGCCGCGGCGCTGGCGACGGATTGCGCCTGAGCCAGCTGCTGGACCTCAATCGTTGTGGCAAGGCCCGTCAGCTTGGCGGCGGGTAACGCCGTCGCCTTGACGATTGCGGGGTTTGAGGTGGTCGGCGCTGTGGTCAGCAAGCCGCCTGTCGCGAGCGATTTCAGGCCGGCAGCGAAATCGGTAATGCTGCTTTTGAGCTGCGACACACCTGAAATCTGGGCCGAAACTTTCTGGTTCTGGGTATTGATCGCTCTGGTTTTGGCTGAGAATTGCGCATCGACCAGCTGATTGACCAGCGAGGTGATGTCGATTCCGGAGCCTGCGCCCAGCGTATTGACGACCGAATCGACCATGATGCGTTCCTATTGCCCCACCCCATAAAGCGACCGGTCAGCGCGAATCTTTAGGGGCTGCCCGTGATTTTCACGCCGTTTTCGTCGAACCGCGCGGTTTCCGGCACGGTGATTGGCGGCGGGGTGCCACCGGCTTTCGCGTTGATGCCAAAGACAAAGGCGAGCACCGTTGCGATGGCCAGATAAAGATCGTCGCGAACCTCCTGCCCTTCGCGGCTTGTGTAATAAATGGCGCGGGCAAGCATCGGATATTCAAGCGTGGTGATCCGCGATTCCTGCGCCAGTTCGCGGATCGCCTGCGCGGTAACGCCGCGCCCCTTGGCAACCACCACCGGCACCTGATCCCGTCCGCGATCATAGCGCAGCGCCACCGCGAAATGGGTCGGGTTGGTGAGGATAACATGCGCTTCGCTGACTGCTTTGCGCATATTGCGCTTGGCGAGATCATGGCGGCGCTGGCGCTGCGCCTGTTTGTTTTCAGGATTGCCTTCGCTTTCCTTGTGCTCGTCCTTGATCTCCTGCTTGCTCATCCGCAATTTGCGCAACAGCTGGATAATCTGGATCGGCACATCGATGCCCGCGATCACGACCAGCCCGGCGGCCATCGCAAACAAGGTGCCGATCAGCATCGATCCCAGCGACGCAACGCTGGTCTGCAGGTCTGAGGTCGCCAGCCCGATCGACTGGGTGGCGACATGAATCAGCATGTAATAGCCGATCGACCCGAGCAGGATCACCTTGAGCAACGACTTGCCAAGCTCCACCCAGCCCTGCGGCCCGAAAATTCGCTTCAGGCCAGAGGCAGGATTGATCCGGCTGGCCTTGGGCGCCATCAGCTTGCCGTTAAAGGTCAGCGCGCCGAGCCCGACCTGGCTGAAGATCGCCGCGAGAACGGCAATCGCAAACATCGCGATCATCGGCGGCGCGATCTGCCAGCCCGCAATCGCCAGCGACCGCATCGGCTGAAAATCATCAATGTCGCCCGACCCGAACGAGAAGCTGGTGACCATCAGCCCCTTGCACGCCGCCATCAGCGCCGGGCCGAACAGTGCCAGCCAGCCACAACCGGCCAACACCACCAGCGCGGTTGCAAATTCGCGCGATCGCAGGACTTGGCCGTCATCAAACGCCTTTTGCTTGCGCTTGGGTGTTGGGCCTTCTGTCTTTTCGCCAAATTCGTCTGCCATCAGCCAAGCACCAGATGCTCAGCGGCGGCAAGGCCTTCCTGGATGATGACGATCATGTAATCGCCCATCGCCGGGAAGGCGATGGCGAGCGCGACAACGCCGACTGCAAGGCTCATCGGCAGGCCAACGGCGAACAAGTTGAGCGCCGGGGCCGAGCGCGAGAGCATGCCGACCACGAGGTTGAGGCAGAGCAGCAAAAAGCCGACCGGCAGCGCCAGCAAAAAGCCGGCCGAAAAGGCATAGCCACCGAAAATCGCGATATCGCGCAGCCGTTCGACCGCAATCCACGGCGCACCGGGCGGCAACACGGCATAACTGCGCACCACCATCTCAACCAGCATCAGATGGCCGTTGACCGACAGGAACAGCAAAGTGAGCAACGTCATCATGAACTGGCCAAGCGCGGTGCTCGACCGGCCATTTTGCGGATCGATCGCCGACGCAAAGCCGATCCCCATTGACGTGCCGATCAATTCGCCCGCCACCAGCGGCGCGGCAAAGGCGATCTGCAGGACAAAGCCGATTGCCAACCCGACAAGCGCCTCTGCTGCCACCGCTAGAAATGTGGCAGCGGCAAAGACTTGCGCCGGTGCGGCAATCGGATGTGCGGCGAGCACAAGTACCCCGATTGCCCCGGCCAGGGCGATCCGCACCTGCAACGGCACGCCAACCGCCCCGAACACCGGGGCTGCGATAAAGGTAGCGCTGACGCGGATCATCACGAACAGCAGCGTCCAGAGCTGGGGCTCGATCGAGAGGCCAAAGCCTAGCATGGCGCAGCCGATGAGAGCGCGCGTGCCGCGCGCCACATGGGCAAGCCCGGCCGGCGGGGCCGTAGCCCAGACCGACGTCGCGGCTTTGCCGTGACGGCCTGCTTGCGCGTGCCCATGGTTATTTCACCAGATCGGGAATGCGCTCGAAAATCGAAATCGTGAAATCGCTGAGCAAGCCCAGGATCAGGCTGCCGAAAATCACCAGCGACACTGCGACCACGACCAGCTTTGGCACGAAGGTCAACGTCTGTTCGTTGATCGATGTCGCTGCCTGGACCATGCCAAGGATCAGGCCCGACAGCAACGCCGGGATCAGGATCGGGGCGGAAGCGAGCGCCAGCACCCACAGCGCCTGATTGGCGACGGTCAGGAAATATTGCGTGTCCACAGCCGCACTACCTCACAAAACTATTGGCAAGCGACCCCATTGTCAGCGCCCAGCCATCGACCAGCACGAACAACAACAGCTTGAAGGGTAAAGAGATAATTGTCGGCGAAACCATCATCATCCCCAGCGACATCAGCACCGAGGCAACGATCAGATCGATCACAATGAAGGGCAGGAAGATCAGAAACCCGATTTGGAAGGCGGTTTTCAGCTCACTGGTGACATAGGACGGCAGCAGCACCGAATAGGGCACATCGGCCGGCTTGGCATAAGGACCGCTCTTGGCGATCTGCGCGAACATCGTGATGTCCTTCATCCGCGTTTGCTTCAGCATGAAGGCGTGGAGCGGCTTGCCAGCGGTGGAGATCATCTCCGTCGCGCCGATCTTGCCCGCAGCATAGGGCTGGATCGCGTTGGCATTCATGTCGTTCAGCACCGGCGCCATGATGAAAAAGCTCAGGAACAGCGACAGGCCGACGAGCACCTGATTGGGTGGTGTCTGTTGCAGACCAAGCGACTGGCGCAGGATCGACAGGACGATGATGATCCGCGTGAAGCTGGTCATCATCAGCAATATGCCGGGCAAAACCGACAACAGGCCCATGATGATAAGGACCTGGAGCGACAGCGACAATGGCGCATTGCCACCGCCAAGGTCGCCCAGCGCGCGATCGATCGCGTCGCCTGCACCGGGCACCGATGGCGCGACAGGTGCAGCCGGCGCCGCTTGCGCAAAGGCGGGCACCGCGATGATCAGGCAAAACACCAGCGCCAGCACGATCAGCGCAATCCGGCCTGCCCAGCCGCGTGTGGCGGGCGCCGGCGCAGTCTTGAACAAACTCTGGCGACCAGCGCCGAGGCGGCGCACGACGGGCACGCTCATTGCCCAAACCGATCTTGTCCGCCCCGATCAATCAGGTTGACGCCACCCCGGCCAACCGAGACGAGCAATTTGCGGCCCTCAAACTCCAGCACGGCGAGCTTCAGCCCGGGCGAGATCATCATCGTTTCCTTGACGCTCAGCATCCGATCGGCCTGTTGGCCGGGCAGCCGTTGTTCAAGCCTGCGCCACAGATAGAGGCAGCCGATCATCAGGCCGCAGACCAGGGGCAGCAGCACGGCGATTTTGAGGATATATTCCCACATCATTACCGGCTGGCCCGCTTTTCGGGGGAAACCAGTTCGGTCATCCGCACGCCGAAGCGATCACCGACGGTAACGACTTCGCCGCGCCCGATGAGCGTGCCGTTGACGAACACATCGAGCAGTTCATTGGCCGCGCGATCCAGTTCGATCACGCTCGCCTCCCCCAGCGCCAGCAATTCGCGCAAGGTGAGCGAGGTTGATCCAATCTCGACGGTCAGCTTGACATCGACGTCCTGAAGCAGCCTGAAATTGGCCGCCACTGCCCCATCGACGGGGAATCCCCCAGTCATGTCGTTCATCGATAATCCTCTTCATCTATGCGTTCGATCATCGTCAGGCGGATCGCCGCCTTGCCGTTAGACGTGCCAACCGTGCCCGTGCCGAGCCGGTCGCCGCCGACCATCACCGGCACATCGTTGCCAAAGCTGATTGGAATGACGTCACCGGCTTTCAGCTCCATCAACTTGACGAGCGAAATCATCGGTTCGGCCAACACGGAGCGGACGGGGAATTTTACCCCCATGACCGCACGCGTCAGGCCGTTGCGCCAGGCCGGATCGGGCGCGGCGGCCCGGGCATGCACCTTGCCGGTCAACGACGGCGCATGGGGCTTCAGCGCGGTGACCGGGTAAACAATGTCGATAAAGGTTGGTTTAGCGGTGCCCGCAGCGATGCCGAAACGCGTGATGACCACGGCATCGTCAGAATCGAAATCGGCAAGCAGCGCCGGGCTGGTTTCCATATGGCCTGGGCGAAATTCAATCCGCGCCAGGGGTTCCCAGGCATTTTTGAGCGGCCCGGCCAGGATTGTGCCGAGCCGACCGACCATCGCTTCGGCAGCGGGCGAAAATTCCGCTGGCAGAGAATGCGGCGCTTCGCCCGAACCGCCGAAAAACTGATCGAGCAATTCAAGCACGAACTTGCCATCAAACAGGATCAACGCAGTGCCCGGCGATGGGCTCATCGCCATCGGCAACCAGGCGGTCAGGCCATCAGGACGCTCGGCGCGGTAATCGGCAAAGCGCTGGACGACCAGCGGCTCTGCCCAGATGCGCGCTTCACGGCGCAATAAGGGCTCAAACACCCCCCGCAGCGACCGGGCAAACAGCGCAGACAAATGCTGCAGCGTGTGCAGATCGCCAAAGGGATTGAGGTTGGCCACCCCCAGCACGGCAGCATGCGACGCAGCGGGGCGCGACCGCCCCTGCTCGCGCCGCTCGCCTGCCACCGTTTCTGAAGGCTCGTTAACCATGCCTCACTGAACAACGAAATTGGTAAAGTAGACGTTACCAACGCCGCCGAATCCCTCTTTTTGCTTCAAAACTTTGTTAATCGCGTGGACGAGATGGATTTGGAGCTGACGTTTGCCTTCAACGGCGAACACCTGTTCCTCGGTCGCATCGCCCAACGCGAGCAGGATGGCCGAGCGGACAGCGATCTCGTGCGTCTTCAGATTTTCGATGATCCGCTCGTCATAAGGCGTCGAAACCGCGATGCCGACCTGCATGAAATGGACGCTTTCGCGCAGGTTCGAGGTGAACTCCTTTTCCATCGCATAATAGGTTGAGGCATATTTATCGCCGCCCTTGCCCATCGGCTCATGGCCGCCGCTGTCGCCGCCGCCGCCATGGGCATCTTCGCTGGCGCCACCGCGGACCTGTTCACTTTTGGGGACGAGGCGCGGCAAGTTGACGTGTTCTGCCGCATGCGATTCGCCGCCACCGCCGATCAGCCCGGCTTGCATCGCATAAAGGCCGCCGCCGACCCCACCACCAATGACAACCAGCAGCACCACCAGAATGATGATCCACTTTTTTGCGCCACCCTTTTTCTTGGGTGCAGCGTCGACGTCCTTGTCTTCAGATTTGGCCATGATGTTTCCCCTTCGGTCTAAGCAATACGGTGATCGGAAGCCGCCAACTCATCGGCGCTATTGTTTCGGGTGGCGCTTGGCGGAGCGGCGGGCGCGGGCTGAGCGCGGCGCTGATCCGCGCCCTGGCCCAATGACTGGCCCTGATTCTGGCCCTGGCTGGATGCCAGCGCGCTGCCATCGACGCTGGCATCGCCCAGCCGCAGCCCGCGCGCATCGGCAAGCGCGGCCAGGCTAGGCTGCGCTTCAACCAGCAAAGCACGGGTTGCCGGGACATCGGCGGTGAAATGGACATGCAGCGTATCGCCCTGCCGGTGCAGCGCGACATCAATCTTGCCGAGCGCATCGGGCACCAGCCGGATCCGCGTATCGCGGGCATTGGCGACATCCTGGCTGGCATCAATACGGTCGATCAGCGCCTGCGCCCAATCCTCGCGGCGCATATCGATCGGCGCGCTTTGCGTATCGGTCTGCGCTGCCGGGGCTGACGGAAACACGGCAGCAGGAGCAGGCGCACCCAAGGGGGCCGGGGCACCATCATCGCTCCTTGCCCGCAAAGGGCGGACTGAGCTTGCCGCGATTCCCGCTGCAAATGCGCGCGCCGCTGGCACAACCAATCCAATCAAGGGTGTCGGCAGCGGTGAGGGCGAAGGCGGGATCAGCCGCGCTGTTGGCTCCGGCTGTATATCGGGCTGGAATGAAATCGGCTTACTGGCCGGGGCCAAAGCCGACGCGCGCTGACCATTGGAGGTCACGCTGGAAGGCAGCGCCGGGGCGGTGAGGAGCTCAAACGATGGCGCTTGGCTGCTCCCTACCCCTTGCGACACGAATGGCTCGGGTGCAGCCACAGGGTTCAGCAGCGCAACCGTCACAGGCGGCCGGGCGAGCGAAGCACCAGGCGTAGTTGCCAGGATCGCTGATTCGGGATCAGGCGTGGTCGCCGACGTAACGGGCACCGGCAGTGGCGTTGGCGAAGGCGCGGCGAAAAGCGGTAAGGAGGTGGCTACGCTCTGGTCGGCTTGTGCATCGGTCACCGGATCGGCTGCATTGTGCCGAGCGGCTGGAATGCCGCCGGGGACTGACGACCGGGCAGGCGTGGCGCTGGGCGCTGCAGGCAGGATCGTCGATTCGCGTTCAGGCGTGATCGCCGAAGCAGCAGTCGCGGGCAGCGGGTTTGGCGACGGCAGGGAAAACACCAATAACGACGCGGCCGCGCGCTCATCGACCGGCGCATCGTTAGCCTGATCGGCTTCATCGCGCTTAGCACTCGGAATTCCGCCGAGGACTGGCGACCGGCCGGGCGAGCCACTAAGCGCGGCAGTCGCGATCGTCGCTTCGCGATCAGGCGTGATCGATGAAAGCACCGGCGAGGGCGCGGGCTCGCCCCGATTGTCTTGAGCATCGGTCGTCGGATCGCCAGCGCTGCGCTTGGCGCGGGAAGTTTCGCCCAATGCAGATGCCGGTTTTACGATCTGCTGATCGATCGGCAGCGTCTCCGAACGGGCGGTGAAGCGGGCCGCTTTGGGCTGGGAGGCGGTGCGCGCTGATGGCGCCGGAAGATCGCCATCCGCCAGCGGCACCGCATCATCACCGACCAGGGTCAATGCCGGGTCGGCAGTCGCGACCAGCGGCGTAAGGACGCCCGGCGATGGCGGACCGGCAACCAGCGGCGACGCAGGCAGCGTCTTGCCGATGTCGGCAAGCGTTTGCCGCCCAATCGGCAACACCGTTGGCAACCCAATCTGAAACGGGGGCGCAACCGGCGTCGATCCAGCCACCGGGATGACAGGCGAATCTGTATCGTGCGGAGAGACCAATGCCGCCAGCGCCTGCGCGAAATCACCCGACGCCCCCGAAGACGGGGCCGCTATCGGCAAGAACGGGCTGGCAATGGCCGGCGATGGTGACAGTTCGAACATGCAAAAACCCAATGGGCGCAATCGCCCATCAGGTGATCAGCAAGGATCGTGCCGATTTTTGCGGGTCGCCGGCGCTTCTTCGAGCGCGCGCATCGCCTTGATCACCGCGGCCTGATCATCACGTGCGATCAGCTTTTCGATCGCCGATTGATCGCGTCGGGCTTCACGGGTCGCCTCATTGGCGCGTTCCAGGCTGCGCGTTGCGGCGTGGAGTCGCGATTCGGCGGCAACAGCGGACTGATGCAGGCGGTCCCGAAAATGGGCGGCGGCGATGAACGAAAAGGCTTCGACCGCGCTTGGTTCGGGGGCAACATTCTGGGCGAGCTGAGCGATGCGGTGGCGCAACGCATCCTCGCTGGCGACCTTTTCCCGCGCCTGCTCCTCCGCCGCACGGACCAGCCCCAATTGCAGCGTCCGCACCCGCAGGATCCGATCGAGCGACACCCCGCGCTTAGCCATCACCGAATACGCCGGTCAGCTCGGCCACGGCATCATCCAGCGAGACGACGTCATCTGAACCCTGGCGGATATATTCCGTGATCGCGCCATGGCTGGCGATCGCCTGATCAATCGCGGGATCGGCGCCGGCGCGATAGGCGCCCATCAGCACAAGGTCGCGGTTTTCCTCATAGGTGGCCAGATGCCCGCGCAGCACGCGGGCGGCACGCTGGTGTGGCTTGGTGGTAATATCGGTCATCACCCGGCTGACCGAGGGACCGATATCGATCGCGGGATAGATGCCGCGTTCGGCGAGCTGACGCGACAGCACGATATGCCCGTCCAGGATCGACCGCGCACTGTCGACGACCGGATCATTGCCGTCATCGCCATCAGCGAGCACGGTATAAATTGCCGTGATCGACCCGCCCGACGAAACGCAGGTACCGGCCCGCTCGATCAAATTGGGCAGCATCGCGATGGCAGAGGGCGGATAGCCGCGGGCGCTGGCGGGTTCGCCAAGCGCCAGGCCAATCTCGCGTCCGGCATGCGCGACACGCGTCAGCGAATCCATGATCAGCAGCACATTCTTGCCCTCAGCGCGAAACGCCTCGGCAATCGCTGTCGCCCGCAGCGCACCGCGAATGCGTAACACCGGCGAATGATTGGCTGGCACCGCGACAATCACCGCGCGCTGCCGCGCCTCGCCCGCCACCTTGGTCTCCAGAAAATCCGCGACCTCACGGCTGCGTTCACCGATCAGGCCGATCACGATCACATCGGCGGCAGCGGCGCGCACGATCATGCCGAGCAGCACTGATTTGCCGACGCCCGAACCCGCCATGATGCCGATCCGCTGGCCCTGCCCAATCGTGAGCAAGCCATTTATCGCGCGGACGCCGACATCCATCGGCGTCAGCACTCGCCCGCGATCAAGCGGATTTTGCAGCTTGCCGGCAATCGGCCAATGGCCCGCCCCCCGGATCGGGCCCAGCCCATCGATTGGCTTGCCCGCGCCATCGACCACGCGGCCAAGCAAGGCGGCCCCCACCTCCGCTTCGCCTGGCGCACCAAGCGGGCGAACCGGGGCTTGCGGCAAGAGGGGCGCTGGCCCGCCGAGATTCATCAGCAAGGTGCGGCCACCGCGAAAGCCGATCACTTCGCCTTCCACCCGGCCCTTGCCCGTGCCGATCGAACAAATCGTGCCGACCGGCAGCGACAAGCCCGTCGCCTCCATCAGCAACCCGTCAAACGAAGCAAGCCGCCCGGAAACGCGCGGTCGCGGCGCGAAATCAGCGGCAGCAACACCATCGAGATAGTCAGCGGTAAAACGGTTCAGCATGAAGGCACAGCGACGCGATCAATCGCTTGGGCAAGCTGTTCGAGCCATAATTCAGGCCCATCCTCAACAATGGTCGATGCCGATTCGAGCAGGAAGCTGCCGCGATCAATGGTGGCATCGCCCACCAGCGTGATCGTCGCAGGCAATTTGTCAGCGAGCAACGCCGTATCGTCAGGATGAACCCGCAGCGTCGCCGATTCAGCACTATCGGCGAGCATGTCGGCGGCAGCGGCCACGCGGCTGGCAAGCAGATCGGCGGAAATGCCCACTTCGCCCACCAATTTGGTCAGCAGCACCAAGACCGATTCACGCAACTGCCGGGCAAGCTGATCGCGATCGAACCGATCGCTGGTCTTCAGCGCATGCGCCAGCGCCTGCAGCAAGGCCAAATCGCGTTCATAGGTTTGGCGTTCCAGATCGCGACCATGCGCCACGCCCTCGGCAAAGCCGTTCGCGCGGGCCGTCTCAATCGGATCGACAAAGCCGGTCGGCTCGGTCTGCGGATTAAGCGGATCCCAGCCCTGGGTTGGGTCATTCGCGGGGTCAGCGGGACTGAAGCTCTTGGGGCTCGATTCCTGCGGTGCAAAGGATTTGGGGCGCCCCCGGCCAACCGCCCGCGCCTTCAGATCCGCAGGGGCAAATCCCTGTGGTTCGTCATCAATGGCACGGTGCAAGGCCTGGGCAGCGGCATCGTGACGCGCCGAAAATCCGGCGGCAAAATTAGACATAGTCGTCGTCGCCTCCGCCCATCATGATCGTGCCTTCCTTGGCCAGGGTCCGCGCGATCTGAATCATCGATTTCTGCGCTTCGAGCACTTCGGACAGACGCATCGGCCCGCGCGATTCCAGCTCGTCGCGAATACCGTCTGCGGCACGGCTCGACATGCAGGCCAGGAAACGGCCGCGCATCGATTCGTCGACCCCCTTGAGCGCGCGCACCAGGATGTCGCCATCGATATTGCGGATGAGGGTGCCCAGATTCTTGTCGTCCAGTTCGAGCAGATTGTCGAAGACGAACATTGCCTCTTCGATCGCCTTGGCGGTTTCGCGATCGATCTTGAACAATTTCGGCATCACGCGCGCTTCGGTCGTCTTGCGCGCGCTCGACATGATCTTCGCCGCCTCGCGGGTGCCGCCAAGCAACACACCATTTGATTGCTGGCTCGCGGTGATCCTGCCCGTCAGCATGGTTTTCAGCGTCTCGACTGCCTCCGGCGTGATCGGGCCCAGCCGGGCAATGCGGTGAAGCACATCGGGCTGCACCCCATCGGGCAGCAATTCGAGCACTTGCGCGCCAATCGCGGGATCGAGATTGGCGATCAACACCGCTGCAATTTGCGGATGTTCCTTTTCGATCAACCCGGCGATCTCGCTCGCATCGAGCCAGTCGAGCAGGTCAATCTGGCACGCATCGGCGGGCGGGGTGATCCGGGCCAGCACGCTGTCTGCCTTTTCCTGGCCAAGCGCGCGGTTCATCATCGATTCGATGCGTGGGCGTGGATCAAAGCCAACCCCGGTGCGGGCACGCGCCTTGCCGACAAAATCGTCGAGCACGGTTTCAACCTCAATCTCGCTGACATCGGCGACCGCAAACATCGCCTTGCCAAGCTGGCGAACCTCTTCGGGATCCAGCTTTTGCAGGATCGCCGCGGCTTCGTCGTCGCCGACCAGCATCATCAGCACGGCTGCCCGTTCGACGCCGGTATAGCTCTTGATCGGCTGTTCCATCAGCTTGCATCCGCCTTGATCATGTCGCGCACGGCAAGCGCCGCGCGGGAGGGATTGTCCCGGGTAAAGCCGCGGACAATGCCGATGCGATCGTCAAAATTCCGCGCGTTATCGATCATCTCGATGCTCACCGGGATGGGAACGCCATCCTGCATTTGCGGTGCCGCCGTGCCTGCCATTTGCCCCCCCGACAGCGCCATGCCAACCGCGTTGCGGGACGGTGCCGGTGCCTCATCGCGCTTTTTCAACACGGCCTTGGCAAGCGGGCGGATACCCAGCAGCAGCACCATTACCGCGATCAGGATTGCCGTTACATTGCGGGCAACGATGGGCAGCCAGGCGGCATCATACCAGGCGGGTTTTTCATCAAGCGTCACTGATGGCGCAAATTTGCGGGCGATCACGGTGACCTGATCATTGCGCGCGGCATCATAACCAACCGCCGCCCGAACCAGCGACGTAATCTGTTGAATCTCCACCGGGCTGCGCGGCTTGCTCCCTTCGGGATCGCGCAGCAAAACCGCGACCGACAGCCGCTTGACCGTGCCAGGCATGGCGCGGGTGACCGAGATTTCCTTGCCCAGATCATAAGCGCGGGCGTAATTTTCCGCCTGTTTGGCCGGGCTATCGGTTGCCGGTGGTGGCGTTGGCGTCGCGCCAGCGGCGGGAGTCCCCGCAGCAGGCGTTTTGCTGGCGTTGGTGACGGTCGATGCCGGGGTCGCGGAATTGGAGAGCGCACCGGGAATGCCGCCTGGGGCTTGGTCTGCGCCAGCAGCGCCGACGCCAGTCCAATTGCCCTGTTCAGCGCGCAGCGCACCCTGCTTGTCATAGCTTTCGCGCGTCGCCTGGGTTTCGTCGAGATCGACTTCAGCCTGGATTTCGGCCGAGAAATTGCCCGGACCAAAAAGCGGCGTCAGCAATTGCAGCAACTGGGCGCGATATTTGTCCTCAATCCGGCGTTGAAAATCGATCCGCGCATCACCGGCCAAGGTGGTTGAATCCTGACCCTTCACATGCGTGAGCAGCGCGCCCATCTGATCAACGACGGTAACCGCATCGGTCTTCATGCCGGGCACGGACGAGGCAACCAGATTGATGATCGAGCTGACCTGCGCCTCTGAAAGGCTGCGACCGGGCTGGAGCTTCAGGATGACCGAGGCGGACGGTGCGGCATTATCGCGCACGAACACGCTTGTCTCCGGCATGGCCAGATGCACGCGTGCTTCCGCCACCGAATCAATTTCCTGGATCGATCGGGCAAGTTCGGTCTCGCGCGCCTGGCGCAGCCGCTCGCCTTCGACCGCGCGCGACACGCCCATCGGCAGACTGTCCAAAATCTGGTAGCCGCCCGGCGCCGCTTTGGGCAGGCCCTGGCCGGCGAGCAAGATACGGGCCCGCGAATAATCATCCTCGTTGACGGTGAGCGCGCCACTGCCTTCATCGATGCGGGCCGTGATATTGGCCTGTTGCAGCGCCGCTGTCACCGCCGCCTTGTCGCTGTCAGGCAGCCCAGAAAACAAGGTTTTCTGCTGCGGGGTCGCCAGCGTCATCCAGGCAAGCGCTGCGGCCGCGACCAGGCTGACCAGCATGATCATTGGCAAGCTGCGCCGCACGGCAGGCTGCTGCAAAATCGATCCGATCTGGCGGATCGGGTTGGCGAAACGCTCCGGCATAACGGGCGTGGCGGGGGTGAGTTGGTTGCTCATCGATTAAACCGGCATGCTCATGATGTCCTTGTAAGCGGACAGAAGCTTGTTCCTGACCTGCAGCGTCGCCTCAAAGCCGATCGAGGCCTCCTGGCGCGCCAGCATCACCTTGGCGATGTCGACATTTTCGCCGCGCTCATAAGCGCTGCTGAGCGTGCTCGCTTTGCTCTGCGCGCCGTTGACGCCATCCAGGACGCCCTGGAGCGTCGCGCCAAAGCTGGTCGTTTCGCTTGCAGGCTGGCCGACCGGAGTCGCCGCGCCAGCAGTGGCGCGTTGCAGCGCCTGATTTTTCTCAAGGATCTGCGCCCGCAACGCGAGTACCCGATCGACCCCCATTGGGCCGCCGACACCACCGATACTGCTCATGCCGATGCCACCTTGCTATACCCGTTGCCATAGGCTGGGGCGATGTCTTCACCTTGCTCGCGGGCCTTGGCCAACCGGTAGCGCAAGGTACGCTCCGAAATGCCCAGCCGCCGCGCGGTTTCGATCCGGCTGCCGCCACACGCCATCAATGTTTCGCGAATGGCCTGAAATTCTGACATCTGGACGATATTGCCCAAGGTCGCTGGCGTCGCATCCCGCACGGGTGCAGGCATTGCTGCCTGAGCCGGGCGATCGAACAGGATATGGGCAGCGCTGATCGTGTCACCGGCCGCAAAGAGCAGAGCGCGCTGGATCACATTTTCAAGCTCGCGGACATTGCCCGGCCAGTCATGCTGGACGAGCACATCGATTGCCGAGGCGTCAGGCCAGGGGATCGTCGCGCGGCCAACCGCATGGCGCAGCACCATCGTCGCGGTGAGCGCCGCAATATCAAGGCGGCGCTCGGCCAACGGCTTGGTGGAAAGCGGAAAGACGCTCAGCCGGTAATAAAGATCGGCGCGGAACCGCCCTTCGGCGACCTCGATCTGCAAATCGCGGTTGGCACAGGCAATGACGCGCACGTCAATCGGTTCTGGCACTGACGCGCCGAGCGGCACCACCTCGCGCTCCTGCAAGGCACGGAGCAACTTCGCCTGCAGCTGGACCGGCATCTCGGCAATTTCGTCAAGCAGCAAGGTACCGCCATTGGCCGCGCGGAAAAATCCCTCGCCACCCGATGACGCGCCGGTAAACGAGCCCTTCTGATGGCCGAACAACAATGCCTCCAACATCGTTTCGGGCAATGCCGCGCAATTGATGGCGACGAACGGGCCGTCTTTGCGCTGCGATCCATTGTGGATCGCGCGAGCGAGCACTTCCTTGCCAGTGCCGGTCGGGCCATTGATC
This sequence comes from Proteobacteria bacterium ST_bin13, assembly GCA_002083645.1. Classification (GTDB taxonomy): domain Bacteria; phylum Pseudomonadota; class Alphaproteobacteria; order Sphingomonadales; family Sphingomonadaceae; genus Sphingomonas. The sequence continues at coordinate 12,440 of MSXQ01000004.1, read as the reverse complement.
AAGACCGTAATGTCCGCCGCCGCAACGCGTTCTGCCAGCGCATAGAGTGCCAGGCTTTCAGGATCGGCAGCCGTTGGCATGTCAGTGCCGGCGACAAGCGCGCGGGCAAATCCGTCACCAACAGCGGCATCTTCAGGCGGATAGGCAATGCGGGCCGGATGGCCATCGCGCGACGGCACCACATAACGGCCGGCATCGCCGATGATCACCGTCCGCGCGGGCGCTGGCGGCGCTTCACCTTCGGCGATCACGAACAAATCGCCCGGCTGCGGCTTGCTATCGTCAGTGCCGATCGCAAGGCCCTGGCTGCGGAGCGAGGAGATCAGCGCATATTTCTGCCGAAGCACTGCTGCCGATGGATAGATGGAACGCATTAAATTCCCCCTTGGATGCACATGACATGCGGCAATTCTGGTAAATCAACAGTTAACCATGGCCGCCGCCCGGCAATTATTTTCCGCCTTGGTGGGGCGTAAGACCGCCGGAATCGGCAGCAGAGCGGCAAGGGCGCGCCTATAAATTAGCGCGGGTGCAGAATTGGTTTTCGAAATCCCTTAATGTCCACGCCGAGCGGTCGTTTACCTTGCTGACGGCTCGGCTCTTCCGATGGGGGGCGACAAAGAGCGTCAGGCAAATGGAGATACGACCATGACTGTTATCGGAACCAATGTCGCCGCGCTGAAAGCCAGCAACGCAAACAACCGCGCCAGCACCGCGCTGACTCAGAGCATCGAGCGCCTGTCGACCGGCAAGCGCATCAATTCCGCAAAGGATGACGCCGCCGGCCTCGCCATTGCATCCTCGTTCACGTCGCAGATTCGCGGCACCAACCAGGCAATCCGCAACGCAAACGACGGCATCGCGCTGTCGCAGACCGCTGACGGCGCGCTCGGCGAAGTCACCAACATCCTGCAGCGACTGCGCGAAGTTGCCGTTCAGTCGGCATCGGGCACCTATTCGGATGACGATCGCACCAACCTGCAAGCGGAAGTCACGCAGCTGACCGCACAGCTGACCGACATTCAGGCAAACACCAACTTCAACGGTGTTTCCTTGGTCGGCACAACGGCAGCAACGGTCGATATTCAGACCGGTTCGCTAAACGGTGACACGGTGACGCTTGATGTCGGTGGCCTTGATTTGACCGACGCAATCGCATCGGACATTTCGACCGCTGGTGGCGCCAACACCGCGCTCGACGACATCGACGCCGCACTGATCGCCGTCAACACCACGCGTGCAACGCTGGGTGCCGGCCAGAGCCGTCTGAGCTCGGTGGTCAACAACCTGACCAACAGCGTCGCCAACCTGACGGATGCACGCAGCCGCATCGAAGACGTCGATTTCTCGACCGAAACGACCGAACTGGCCCGTGCGCAGATCCTCAGCCAGGCATCGACTGCGCTGATCAGCCAGGCGAACCAGTCGCAGCAGGGCGTGCTTCAGCTGCTGCGCTAATAAGGATACGGCTTCGGCACCGCCCCCCTTCAAGGGTGTCGGAGCCGCTCCGCCTCCTTGCTTCCAAAGGAGCGCAGATGACCCCGGTGGCGAAAGTCACCGGGGTTTTTCTTCATTTCAGCGCCAATGGTCAGGCCGCAAAGGCGGCCGGTTCAAGCGCATACAGGATCGCGGCCGGCGCCATCGCCGCCGCCTTCAGGCCCATCGCCTCGGGCACGATCTGCGCCACATAGAAATCGGCGACGGCGCGTTTCATCTTCAAGAACGCTGGATCGCCTTCAGCGGTCAGCGCAATGCGCCCCTGCCGCTCCATCAGCCAGCCGCACACAGCTGTGGAAAGCATCGTCAAAAACGGGTAGCTCGCCGCCAGCCGATCATCGACATCGACGCCCAGCAAGCGCCGCGCGACTTCCTCGCACGCGTCGATCAACCCGCGCAACCCGGCATCTTCGGCCTCGGCGCGCATGTCTGCGATCAGCGCATTCAGCACACCGCCATTGTCCATACTGAGCTTGCGCCCGACCAGATCGGCCGCCTGAATCCCGTTGGTGCCTTCATAAATCGGCGTGATGCGGGCATCGCGAAACCCCTGCGCTACGCCGGTTTCCTCAATATAGCCCATCCCGCCATGCACCTGGATGGCCAGCGAGCTCACCTCGCAGCCAATATCGGTGCCGTGCGCCTTGGCCAGCGGGGTGAGCAGATCAAGCCGCGCCTGCGCGCCCGCCTCCCCCAGCGTCGCGCGATCGACCTGACTTGCGGCGAGATAAACCAACGCGCGCGCCGCCTGGGTCTGTGCCTTCATCCGCATCAACATGCGGCGAACATCAGGATGCTCGATGATCGCCACTGGCTCACGGCCCGCCCCGGCGCGCGCCGATTGCACGCGATCCCGGGCATAGGCGACCGCCGTCTGGGTCGCGCGTTCAGACACCTGCACGCCCTGCAACCCTACATTCAATCGCGCATTGTTCATCATCGTGAACATCCCGCGCATCCCGCCCAGTTCCGCGCCAATCAGCTCGCCGACGCAATCGCCATTGTCGCCAAAGCTGAGCACACAGGTTGGCGAGGCATGCAGGCCCAGCTTGTGCTCGATCGACACGACGCGGACATCGTTGAAATCACCCGGCTTGCCATCGGCATCGAGTCGATATTTGGGTACCAGGAACAGCGACAGCCCCTTGGTCCCCGGCGGCGCATCAGGGGTGCGCGCCAGAACGAGATGGACAATGTTTTCGGCCATGTCGTGATCACCGAACGAAATATAGATTTTGGTGCCGCTAATCGACCATTTGCCGCCGCCCAGCGGCTCCGCCTTGGCGCGGACCGCGCCGACATCGGAACCCGCCTGTGGCTCAGTCAGATTCATCGTGCCCGTCCAGGCACCCGTCGCGAGGTGGGGAAGATACAGCGCCTGCTGTTCAGGACTGCCATGATGCGACAGCGCCTCGATCGCGCCAACCGTCAGCGTCGGCGCCAACGCAAAGCCCAGATTGGCACCGCCCAATGTATCCAGCACCGCCGTCTGAATAACAAAGGGCATGCCCTGCCCACCAAAGGCTTCGGCGACGCCAATCGTGCCCCAGCCGCCCTCAACATAGGCCTGATAGGCGTCAGCAAACCCCGCGGGCATCTTCACGCCATCGGGCGTCCATTTCGGGCCATTGGTGTCGCCGACCCGGCTCAGCGGCGCCCATTCCCCCTCGGCCAGCGCCCCGACGCCCTCCAGCACGGCATCGACCACATCGCTCGATGCGGAAGCGAAGCGGTCGCTGGCGGCAAGCTCGTCGAACTTGACGATATGATCGAGCACGAAACGTTGTTCAGTAACGGCGGGGGTAAACACAGGGCGACCTCTCTTGTTCTCACGTCTCCGGCGCTATAGCGCCACTGGGTGGACGCGCCAAATACCCCAATTGAAACCCGTACCTTACCTTACGGCAGTGCTGCGATTGCCGAAGCGGCACGGCTGATTCTGGCGGGGGAGCCCGTCGCGGTCCCGACCGAGACGGTCTATGGGCTCGCCGCCGATGCAACCGACTCGGCCGCCGTTGCGCGTATTTATGCCGCCAAGGGACGGCCCAGTTTCAACCCGCTAATCGTCCATGTGCCTGATCTTGCTGCGGCCGAGGGTCTGGCGATTCTGGGCGATGACGCCCGCGCGCTGGCCACAGCCTTCTGGCCCGGCCCGCTGACCTTGGTACTGCCGCTGCGCCCCGATAGCCCGATTGCCGGGCTCGTCACCGCCGGGCTCACCACCGTCGCGATCCGCGTACCGGCCCACCGCGCGATGCAGGCGTTGCTCACCGCGACCGGCAAGCCACTCGCCGCGCCATCCGCCAACGCCAGCGGCGCGATCAGCCCGACCCGCGCCGCGCATGTGCTGGCCAGCCTGGGCGGACGGATTGCGTTGATCATCAATGACGGCGCGACTCCGGCGGGGCTGGAATCGACGATTATTTTGCCCGGCGATCCGCCGCGCCTGTTGCGGCCCGGACCGATCGAGGCCGCTGCGGTTGAGGCGCTGCTTGGCCAGCCGCTCGCCAGCACGGGTGACACCATCATCGCCCCCGGCCAGCTGGCCAGCCATTACGCGCCCGCCAAGCCGCTCAGGCTCAATGCCGTGTCGGCTGCCAAGGACGAATGGCTGATCGGCTTCGATGCGGTCGGCGGCGATGACAGTCTGTCCCCCGCCGGCGACCTGATCGAAGCCGCCACGCAATTGTTCGCCGCGCTGCACCGCGCCGATGCGTCGGCCAAATCGCGCATTGCGATTGCGCCCGTGCCGAATGAAGGACTGGGCGTGGCGATCAACGACCGGTTGGCGCGGGCAGCAACCCGCTAGCGATCAGGCAACCGCCTGCGCTGATTTCGACCGCGCTGCAAAGCTCTTACGCAGCTTGTTCAGTTTGGGCGGGATCACGGCCAGGCAATAGGGGTTACGCTGGCCATCGCCGCCCCAATATTCCTGGTGATAATCTTCGGCGATATACCAGGTGCTGAGCGGCTCGATCGTGGTGACGATTGGCGCGGGCCAATCAGCCGACGCACGCTTGATCGCGGCAATCGCTTCGTCGCGCTGTTCGTCAGAATGCGGGAAGATGGCGGAGCGATATTGCGTGCCGACATCATTGCCCTGGCGATTGAGCGTCGTTGGATCATGCGTTGCAAAAAACATGTCGAGCAAGTCGCCATAGTTGAGCTGATCGGCATCAAAGGTGATCCGAATCGCTTCGGCATGGCCGGTATCGCCACCGCAGACCTGACGATAGGTCGGGTCGGGCACCGAGCCGCCGATGTAACCGCTTTCCACCTTGTCCACGCCGATCACATCGTTGAACACCGCTTCGGTGCACCAGAAACATCCACCGGCAAAGGTTGCGACTTCGGTCGTCATTATGCGCTCCTCAATAACATCCCGCCTAGATAGGCACGGGCTCGCCTCAGACAATCGCTGTTGCTAGGGCAAAGGTTACAAATCGGGAGCGGTGGCGATGCAAAAGGGTTCGGTTCTGGTCACCGGTGGGGCTGGCTATATCGGCAGCCACGCGGTGCTCGCGCTGCTCGATGCCGGCTGGCCGGTCGTCGTGGTCGACAATCTCGTCACGGGTTTCGCCTGGGCGGTTGATCCGCGCGCGACGCTAATCCAGGCCAATATCGAGGATGATGCCGCCGTCCGCGTAGCAATGCGCGCGCACGATGTCCGCGCGGTGATGCACTTCGCCGGATCAGTGGTGGTGCCTGAATCGGTCAGCGATCCGCTCAAATATTATCGCAACAACACCGTCGCCAGCCGCGCGCTGATCGAAAGCGCGGTTGCGTGCGGCGTCCCGCATTTCATCTTCTCGTCGACGGCGGCAACCTATGGCATTCCCGATCAGGTGCCGGTCAGCGAAGACAGCCCGACCCGGCCGATCAACCCCTATGGCATGTCCAAGCTGATGACCGAGGCGATGCTGAAGGACGTCGCCGCCGCCCATCCGATGAATTTCTGTGCGCTGCGATACTTCAACGTGGCGGGTGCCGATCCGCTCGGGCGGTCGGGCCAATCGACAGCGGGGGCGACGCATCTGATCAAGGTTGCGGTCGAGGCCGCGACCGGCAAGCGCGACCATGTCGGCATTTTCGGAACGGACTTCGCGACGCCCGACGGCACCGGCGTGCGTGATTACATCCATGTCAGCGATCTTGCCGCTGCCCATGTCGATGCGCTCGATCTCTTAATCGCCCGGCCAGGCGACAGCCACATCATGAACGCGGGCTATGGCCGGGGCTATTCGGTCAATGATGTGCTCGACGCAGTCGATCGGGTCACCAACCGGACGATCGATCGCCGTTATCAGGGCAGGCGCGCGGGCGATCCCGATGCGCTGGTGGCGGATAACAGCGCGATCCTGGCCACCCTGCCCTGGCGGCCGCAGCTCGACGATCTCGACACGATCGTCGGCCACGCGCTCGCCTGGGAACGGACGCTGGCGGAACGGGATTAAGGGAACCGCTCAATCAGGTTCTGCATTACCCCTTCCCCGGAAGGCGAGCGGCTCGATCAATTAGGGGGGGAGCGCTAGATGGTGACGTTAAGCTGACCCCGTTTGTCCTGAGTAGCCACTGAGCTCTTGTCGAAGTGGCGTATCGAAGGACGGTGTTCGGGGCACGCACCCTTCGATACGCGTCTTCGACTTCGCTCAGCCGCTACTCAGGGCAAACGGATTGAGTTTAGTTCAACCTAAGGTCATCCCGCCCTAAAACCCAAACCGCGCCGTTACCCGAATGTCGCGCCCGGCGAGCGGCGCGAAATCCTTGAGGAAGCTCGCATGGCGGCGGGCATCGACATCGAACAGGTTGTTCGCGCTGACCAGCAACGTCGTGCCGCTGTCACGCCCGAACGGGCTGAATGCGATCGAAGCATTGACCATTGTGTAGTCGGCGGTCCGCGTTTCGAAGCCTGCCAGGCGATTTTGCACAAAGACATGCTCAACCTCAACCCGACCATTGATGCGATCGGATTGCGCCTCCAACCCGCCCAGGACGCGCGCGGGAGGGATGCGCGGGGCAGGGCCCAGATTGTCGAGATCAGCCCGCACATAATCGCCGAGCAGATCGGCATTGATCTTGAAATCGGCGATCTGGCCGAGTGTGAGCGACCCCTTGGCCTCGACGCCGTAATAGCGCGCATCGCCCTGCAGGAACTGGAAGCATGGCAAATCCACGTCGCGCCCACTGGGGGATGCCGCAGCTTCGCAAACTGCCTGATCAACCTGGTTTTCGGAGATGAAGTTACTGAAATCATTGTAATAGGCGGCAAGATCGAAACTATATCCGTCGCCATGCGCGTGCAGCGTGGCTTCGATGCCGACTGACCGTTCGAGCCGGAAAGTGGGATTGCCCAGTTCATAGGCCTGGGTGGCGGGGTGCCCGCCATTGGCAAACAATTCCTCGGCTGATGGCGCGCGTTCGGTGTAAGAGAAGTTCAAGCCTGCACGGACATTGTCCGTAAGGCCGTAGGACCCGCCAATGGACCCCGAGAACGCACCAAAATCACGCCTGCCGTCGAAAAAACGCAAATCGCCGTCGGGGGTACGTGCCGAGAGATCAGTGAATTCATAACGCGCACCCGCTTCGGCCTTGAAGCGACCGAAATCGAGCTGCTGAAGCGTGAACAGGCCGGTCTGGTTGGTCTCGCTGCGCGGCAGGAAAGCCTCTTCGCCGTCAACATTGAACTGGCGGTTGAAAAATTGAACCCCCGATGCACCGGACCAAACCCCGCGCTTGGCCTGGATGATTTCAAGCCTTCCTTCGAGGCCGTTATTGAAGAAGCGCGTGGCAATCTCGCCATCGGGCTCCAGTTCGAAATGGCGATAGGTGGCGTGGCCAGCGCGGAACTTGATCCGCTCCAGAATCTCGCCACCCGTCTCGACCTCGGCACGCAGATCGACGCGGTTCTGGACGATATCGATCCGGGGTGCTTCCTGCCCTTCGCCAAGCAGCGTCGCATAGCGGACAGGCACGCCGTACAGGCTGTCATAATGGCCATAGGAGATGCCGATCATGCCGGTATCGCCGATATATGAGGCACCAAAGCCAGCCGTCCATGTTTCGCTCGCTGTATTGGGCAACCGGTTGCGGATCGCGGCATTGGCGGCGAAATCGATCGGTTCGGGATCGACCGGATCGGGTGGAACAAGGCTCGATGCCAGTGCCTCGGCGCGGCGAGACGGGGTCAGCGCAAAGCCGCCGATCCGCAGATCGCTGGTGGCGGTGTAGGACCCATCGGCATGCAATACCAACCGACCGAGCGCGACATCACCAGCGAGCTGGCCCGTCCGCTCATCGGCAGCACTGCCATAGGTGCCGATGCCGCTCAGGCGGAAGCCATTTTCGGGAATGGCGCGCGGGATGCGCGAATCGATGACATTGACGACACCGCCAAGGGCCGACGACCCAAACAGCAGCGCGCTCGGCCCGCGCAAGACTTCGATCCGGTCAGCCAGCAACGGGTTTATCGCTACCGCATGATCGACCGAGGTGTTCGACACATCGATCGATCCAATCCCATCGGTCAGCACGCGAATGCGCTCCCCCTGCAGACCGCGCAGCACCGGACGGGACGAATTGGGGCCGAACGATGTTGCTGACACGCCGGGCAACTGCGCCAGCGTTTCGCCGATCGTCGGACGAAGGCTGCGCGTCAACGCGTCGCCCCTCAGGACCGATGTCCCCTGCAACACTTCGTCCTCGCGCCGCTGAACCGGGGCAGTGATGATGATATCCTCGCGCGACGCGTCCTGCGCATCGATGGGCGCGGCGGCCAAGGGCGGTGCGACAGGCGCGGGTGCCGCACCAGCGCGAGCGGCTGGGGCCGCCACTGCGTGAACGGGGACCAGTGCCATCAGCGCAACACCAGCCAGCATCGTTGTACGAATCATTTTCTACCCCGGAATTGGACTCAATGGCGCCGCGTATAATGTGATGGTATAAAGTATCAAATGCTTTCGCCGCATTCTCGCAACGCTTTGGCTATGCTAGCCGCGCACAAATCCCTGGAGTGCGATGATGCCTGTTCCGACCCCGCCAACCGCCGCCCCCCGTCTTCGCTCCCTGCTGTTTGTGCCGGGCGACCGGCCCGATCGGATGGCGAAGGCGGCGATGCTTGATGCCGATGCGCTGATCCTTGATCTCGAAGATTCAGTCGCGCTGTCGGCCAAGCCCGCCGCACGCGCCGCTATCGCAGGCTTTCTGGCCGAACCGCGCCGGCAGTTGCTGTTCGTGCGCGTCAATCCGCTCGATTCGGGGCTGATCGACGATGATCTCGCCGCAATCCTGCCCGCCGCCCCCGATGGCATCATGCTGCCCAAGGCCGAAGGTGGCGCGTCGCTTGCCATGTTGGCGGCACGGCTGACCGGCGACACGCTGATCCTGCCGATCGCCACCGAAACCCCGGCAGCGATTTTCGGCACGGGCAGCTATGGGGGTGTCAGCGAGCGGCTCTGCGGGCTGACCTGGGGCGCTGAGGACCTGCCCGCCGCGATCGGCGCATCAACCTCGCGAGAGGCCGATGGCAGCTACACCGCGCCCTATCAGCTCGCCCGCTCGCTCACCCTATTCGGTGCCCATGCCGCGGGCGTGCCAGCGATCGAGACGGTCTATCCCGATTTTCGCGATCTCGACGGGCTGGCCGCGTATGCAGCGCGCGGTCGGCGCGATGGCTTTACCGGCATGATGGCGATCCACCCTGCCCAGGTCGCGGTGATCAACGCTGCCTTTTCCCCCAGCGACGCAGAAATCGCCCATGCCCGCGCGATTATCGATTTATTCGCCGCAAACCCCGGGGCAGGTGCGCTCAGCCTTGATGGCAAGATGATCGACGCGCCGCACCTTAAGGCTGCCCAGGCGCTGATTACGCGGGCCTGATTGCCAGCCTTCGCAGCTCAAGCCTTCTTAGCCGCAACCACCCGCCCAGCGACCACCAGGCCAGCGCCCATAACGTCCCAAAACTCCACCCGGCCAGCACATCGCTTGGCCAATGCACGCCCAGATAGACGCGGCTGACCCCGATCATCGTCACCAGCGACGCGGCGACGGCAATCATATACCAGCGCGCCGTCCGGCTCTCGACGATCTGCATCAGCAACAGCGTCACGGTTAGATAGATGATCGCGCTATTGGCGGCATGGCCGCTCGGGAAACTGGCCGACCAGACCTCAACCAGATGGTCGATCAGCACCGGGCGCGGGCGCGCGACGATCGTCTTGATCAGCCCAACCGCCCAGGAGCCGCTGATCGTCCCCCCCAGCACCAGCCAGAAGGTCAGCCAATGCCGCCGCAACGCCAGGAAACCAGCGGTAACAATCACGATCATCGTCAACACCGTGCTGCCGCCCAGCGCGGTGACATCGACCATCACTTGCTTCAGCCAGACCGGCCCTTCGGGCACGCGCATATTTTCGGGCTCACGCATCGCCAGCATGATCGCACGATCAAAGGCAAACTGATGCCCTCGCGCAATCGTCGCGCCGAACAGCGTGATCGTCAGCACCGCCAACGCCAGCGCCCCGGCGGCGTAATAGAGCCAGGGCGGGTGCCGGACCTCGTCAATGGCGGTTTCTGCTGGCGGCATGGCATGATCCGGCTGGTGGGCCCGTCGGGATTCGAACCCGAGACCTACAGATTAAAAGTCCGTTGCTCTACCGACTGAGCTACGGGCCCCGACCGTCACCGGACTTGCGCGTGCCGTGCCGTTAGGAGGGCCGGGGCATCCGGTCAACCGCGCAGGCCCGATAATGTAACTGGCGGATCGTCAGGCCAGTCACCGGATCACGCCAATCGGGCGCGATCATGCGCAGCGGATCGAGCACGAAGCGGCGATCCCGGAACGCCACATGCGGCACCGTCAACCCGCGATCCGCCCATATACCCTTGCTCCACAAGATGATGTCGAGATCGATCACCCGACTGCCCCAGCGCTGCCCCGGACGACGCCCGAACGCGGCTTCGATCGCCTTTAAGCGGGCGAGCAGCTCAACCGGCCGATCCTCGCTCTCGATAATCGCCACCTGATTGGCAAAGCGGCGGATCGACGGCCCAACCGGTGCCGAGGTCATAACGCGCGAAGCAACGCGCACCCCGCCAATCGCCCCCAGCGCCGCCGCCAGTTCAGCACCCGGACGCCCATGTCGGCCTGGCCGGTTCGATCCCAGCGCGATTACATAGTGTGGCTCATCGCTTGGCATCTCCATGGCCACCGCCTATCGCGGCACGATGTTTGCGCCAAGCCCACTTCCCGATACCGAGCCGCCGCACGATTGCCCGGCCTGCCCCCGGCTGGCCGATTTTCGCCAGGCGCTCAGGATCGAATTCCCCGATTGGTGGAACGCGCCAGTCAACGCTTTTGGTGATGCCGATGCCTGGCTGGGCATTATCGGCCTGGCCCCCGGCAAGCACGGCGCCAATCGCACTGGCCGCCCCTTTACCGGCGATGCCGCCGGCGACTTGCTGTTCGCGACGCTCGCCAAATTCGGGCTGAGCGCGGGTGACTATGCCGGCGCGCCCGATGACGGGCTCAGCCTGCGTGGCGCGATCATCATCAATGCCGTCAAATGCCTGCCCCCCGCGAACAAGCCGACCCCGGCCGAGATCCACGCCTGCCGCCCCTTTCTCGACCGCCAGGTCCGCGCCCTGCCCAAGGCGCGCGTGTTCATCGCGCTTGGCCAGATCGCGCATCAATCGGCAGTCAAGATACTGGGCGGGCGGCTGCCCAAGGCGCGCTTCGGGCATCTGGCCGAGCACCGCCTGCCCAGTGGCGCGGTGCTGATCGATAGCTATCATTGCTCGCGCTACAACCAGAATACCGGCCGCTTGACGCCCGAGATGTTCGACGCGGTATTTGCCCGCGCGCTGGCGGTGCGCGACGAAATTTAACCGCGCGTCCGGCGGTTATTAGAGTGTGATGACTTCAGATTGGATCATCCCATACGCCGTTCGCCCTGAGCGAAGTCGAAGGGCATGCGGAGCGCGTGGGCTTCGACTTCAGCCCTTCAGGCTGAAGCCAGTCCTGAGCGCCTGCCTTGGCAGGCAGTCGAAGGGCTCAGCCCGAACGGGTATGAGGTTGAATCGACCTAACGTCATCACGCGCTACTGTCGCGTTTAAGGCAGTCCCCTTCGGCACGACCCCCGGCAGATAACCGAGCCCGATCAACACAGGACTGCCCGCTCATACCCCGCGCGGCATTCATCCAGCGCCATCGCCGGTCGCCGCGCCAGGCAAGGAAGCGACTGGTATCTCTCGCTATTCCTGCTAGCATCGACAAAGTTCAGCAGGAGACCGGAATGCGCCCCTATCTTGTTCTTGCGCTGGTGATGCCCGCCGCCATGGCCGCCGCCGCCCCCCAAGCGCCCCCCGCCACCCCAGGCAAACCCGCCTGCGAAGACCACGCCATCATGGCCGCCGCCAAAGACAAAGCCGCCGGCATCCGCCCGCTCAACCAGGAACCCGGTGCCCGGCCGTTACTCGCCGTGGTGCGGGTGATTGACGGCTGCAACAAGCCGATGCCGGTGAATGAGCGCGTGGGTTTCAAGCGGCCTTAGTGTCGCGTGTCGGTTGCCCGATATCGTCCGATGAGGATGGCCGAGCGATTGACGGGCGTGCCGCTGGCGCAAGGCTTTTTGTGCCCCTAGCCTTAGGGGGCACCCCCTCGTTGTCAGCTTGCCCTTGGGATAAGCTGAGCCGTGAACCACTAAGGGCACCACCGTCGAAGCGTAAGCTGAACGGCAAAAATTGGGTAGGACGGCGGGGTTGCCTTTTGGAGCGCCGCCGGCCGATATGAGGTCGGCAGCAGCCCGACAGCCCATAGGAAAAATCCATCAAAATGGGCCGTCGTTCCGCCAATTGGCCCGCCTTCTCTGCCGCTGTCACAATCTCCAATGCAACGATGCTGTCACCGATCGCTGTGGAAATGGGTGGAACAGGAAGTATCGGTTAT
>MSXQ01000041.1:0-2503 GCA_002083645.1 Proteobacteria bacterium ST_bin13 | reverse complement strand
GCATCTTGGATGACGGTCAGCCAGGTTCCGTGGGCGCTGAGACTGCCATGGCGTCCAATCTTCCAAAGACCCCAGCGCCGATCCAGCAGGCCCCAGCCCAGCAAGCGGCTTCTCAGCCTGCCAACCCGATCGCTGAGATCGAGGCGAAGGTCTCCGAGCGCCTCGCATCACAGCAGCGATTGCCGAGGCGCGAGGCCGCCTCATTCCCTGCAACGCCCCCTGCAACGCCGGAGTAACGCGCCATGCTGCAGGCCTTCACCAACATCATCGATCTGGTAACCGGCGACGCTCGCAAGCCTGAGCAGAACGCTCGGCCTGCCAGCGTGCCAATGCTCTCCCATTTCCTCGGGTATCGCTCGTTCGATGAGGAGAAGCGTATCTTTCATCAGGTCCGCTCGAAGGGTTTCATCATCGAGCTCGCGCCGCTTGTCGGTGCAAACGACCGGGTCAATGATGTGATCGGGTCGCTGTTCTCCGACATTCTTCTGCCCGGCACCAAGTTCTCGGTCACGAACTATTCGAGTCCGCGCGTTGCTGAGAAACTTCAGGCCTGGGCGTTGCCGCGCTACAAGGCTTCGGGGGTTTTCCAGACGCTCGCCCGTCACCGCGTCGACAAGTTGCGCAATGGAGCATGGTCCACTCTTGCGAGCGATGGCCCGTTCTTTGTGCGGAGCTTTCGCGTGCTGCTCGCGGTCGGGATAAGTGACGGTTCGGGCCTTTCGACCGATGACCTCCTTACCATGCGCGAGGGGATCATATCCGCGCTCGATTCCATCGATGTGCCGGTCAAGGAATTCGCGCCAACCGACCTGATCCGCTTCTTCGATGAGATCCTCGCCCCGTCCACTGGCGCTGGCGACGAAGTGCCGGGATACAACCGGTTCGATCCTATCAATGAGCAGTGCATCAGGCGCGATCTCGTCACCCATGTCGGTCGTGACCGCCTTGTGCTTGAGGCACAGTCGTTGCGGCCAACGGGCTCATCAGTCGATGGCGTGCCCGAGTTAAAGGACTTCGTGCCTGAGCGCTTCGATGTGCGCACCATGGCGGTGCGCAATTTTCCGGATCGTTGGGCACCCTGGGACAGCCAGAAGGTGATTGGGGACATCTTCAACCCCAAGCTCTCGCTGCCTTGTCCTGTCTTGCAGACGGCTTGTGGAGTGATCCCCAATCAGGAGTCTTCCGAAGCGAAGGCCGGCTACAAGTTCGTGCGCACCAGCTCGCTTGCGGAAGGCAAGGGCGTGAAGCTTGTGCCCAAGCTGCGTACCGAAGCGGCTGAGTGGCAGTTCGTTGCCGACCGGGTCAAGCAGGGCGAGAAGCTCGTGTCCTGCTACTATGCTGTTACGATCATCGCGCCGAAGGGCCGGGGCGAGCCCTGCGAGCGCACGCTGAAGGCTCTCTACAAGGCGAGCGGGTGGGATCTGATTGACGAGACCCATATCCAGCTTCCCGCCTTCATGGCGCACTTTCCGCTGCTGCTGGCTGACGGGCTCGACAGCGACCTCAAGCGGATGAAGCGCATGCGCACCATGCGGTCGGCGAACCTTGCCGCGATTGCGCCGATCCAGGGCGAATACATCGGTGGCAACATCCCGCACCTGCTCTTCGTAGGTCGCCGGGGGCAGCCGCAATTCTGGTCCCCCTTCCAGAACAGTGCCGGCAACCACAATGTCGCGATCTCCGGCAAGTCCGGCTCGGGCAAGTCGGTGCTGCTGCAGGACCTCACGGCAAGCTTTGCAGGGGTCGGGGCCAAGACCATCGTGATCGATGACGGCCGCAGTTTCGAGCATATGGCCAAGGCGCTGGGCGGGACCTTCACCGAGTTCAAGCTGTCTTCGGGCATTTCGATCAACCCGTTTCGCATGATCGACGAGGCCCTTGCCGAAGGTGACGACGACTATCTGGTCGATTGCCTTGCGATGCTCAAATCCATCGTGTCGCAGATGGCGCGCAACGAGACCCGGCTCAATGACACGGAGCGCGGGCTTATCGACCAGGCGGTCAATCTTGTGTGGGACACCCATGGGCGGGACGGCACCATCGATCACGTGATGCAGGCCCTCAAGGGCCACGAGCATCCCTTCGCTTATGATCTGGCGACCTCGCTGCTGCCGTTCGCGGCCAAGGGAACATACGGGAAGTTCTTCCTTGGCGATGCCAACCTTGATCTGTCGGCCGATCTTACCGTGTTCGAGCTCTCGGACCTTGCGACCCGGGTGGAGCTGCGCGGCGTCGTTCTGACCTCGATCATGTTCATTGCCTCGCAGGTCATGCGCCGGATGGACCGCGCGATCCCGAAACCGCTGATCATCGATGAGGCCTGGCAGATGCTGAAGGGCGGGGCGATGGCCGACTTCGTCGAGACCTATTCGCGCACCTGCCGCAAATATGGCGGCGCGCTGATCACTGCCACGCAGTCGATCCACGATTACTACAAATCCGAAGGCTCGCGGGCCGCCCTCGAAAACTCCGACTGGTTCCTCATCCTCCAGCAGAAGGGCGA